>CAWAKR010000005.1:0-159353 GCA_963782755.1 Candidatus Acidiferrales bacterium | reverse complement strand
ACGGTAGAGGTCTGGGGTTCGAGTCCCCACGGGCCTACCATCGTTTTCCATGCCTTAAAGCGTTTCCTTCGGAATTCCACAAGAACTTCAGCTGTATTTCTTCACCAAAGTGTCTGGGGGAAGACCCTCCTCGTAGCTTTGCTTTCTGGCCGAATCCAAGAAGAGCGCTACGGGTTGGAATCCTCATTTCAGATCGGGCAAACCGTGTGTCATTCCTAGGTCGGCCAGAAGATCGCCGGGGGCGGGAAGGGCGAGGCTTCCGCCCAGATTTCTTGGCGACCGCTAGCGTAGAATTCGGGAAGTCGCTTGAACGAGGGCATGTCTAGCGCTGCCTCGAAGTCCTCCACAATGTTGGGCTGGGAATCCTGACAGCCATCGAGCGAAACCAGCCAAGCCACAGGCGAAAAACAGATCGGGTCTGGCCGTCTAATGACCGCTCCCCAGATTGCGGCGGAGAGCCCACGCGGCCAGCAGGCCAACTGTTAGCCAAAAGCCCAAAGAGCCCACGATGGAGAGCTCCAGGCGACGGGCGACTTCGGAACGGTTTTCGCGGAGGCGTTGGTCGTCTTCTTTTTCGAGATTGTGGACGGTCTCGTCGAGAGACAAATCGCCGGTGGAGATTCGGCCCCGGGCAATGCGGCGCAAATAATCGATGCGATCTTTCAAGCCCTGATGGAGCATCTGTTCACGAGTGGGTCGAGGATTGAGATCGGCGAAGTAATCGTCGTAGGCATCGCGGTGATATGGCGTGTAGGCAGGCGTTTGCGATCTTGGCACCGATTTTTTTCCATGCGAAGAAGTTCCAGTTGCCTCCTCACCATAAGAACTTGGCTTGTGAGCGTTGGCCGGAGTGGGGAGGTCGGGCGTGGCGGGAGAAGTTGACTTGGCGACGGGAGGTCCATCGTCATAGGAGGACTGACCGAGATCGAGGCCAGGATCCGCGGGCGGGCCGGGGGAAACAAGAGAGGTGGAATTGCCACCGTGGGGCGCAGCGGGAATGTAAGCATCGTTGGCGGGATCGTCTTCGGGGCGAATGGGAGGGTTGGGCCCATGACCGAGAGGGGCGGCCAACTTGATGCCGTAACCGCTGTAGGCGTTGAGTTCGTGGACATCGGAGAGAACACCGATGAAGGTTGCCTCTTGGACGAGTGCGGACATCCCGCAGACGGCAAGGCCCAGAGCGAGCGCGCCGAGAGGCCAATATTCTTCAAGTCGAAGACCGGCGCGGATCACAAGACCGGTAGCAATGAGGACGAAGCCGGGAATAAGGAGCCAGGGGGAGATCGTGTCCCACTTCAGTCGAAGTATGGTGAGGAGAACGAGGGCGAGGCCCGCAACAACGGCGATGATGCCCCAGACTTGCGGCATGGGAGAACCGGTGCGGAGCTTCGGTGCGCAGATGCCGAGAAAAATTGCAGGAGTAAACCAGACGAGAGCGACGAGAAGGTAGACGAACGGGAGATTGGCGTCGAAGACCAGAGCAACGAGGAGCAGGGAGAAGAGAGAGGCGACAAAGTAGAAAGCGCGGCGAGGGAAAGTGATCGCGCGACGACGTCCGAAATAAAACCAAAAGACCGCGAGAACGAGGACGAGGGCAACAGAGATGGAGAGGGTCCACCACTTGTGATGCCAGTAGGAGTCAAGCCGGAGAAGTAGCGGAATGAGCGAGCTGTTGAAGAGATCGTCCGGGGGAAAGGTATCAGGCTCCCAGAGATAATGGAGCTCACGGCGGAACAGGTAGGTATGCCGGAGAAGCGTGAAAAGTCGAACGAGGACGACGTACAAAACGACGAGAGCAGGGGCGGCAATGAGGGCGGCGCCGAGTCCGCGAAGAACTCCTCGACGAAAAGGACGTTCTCCCGGACCGGAAGTATCAAAAACGGCACCAGCGAGAATCCAGCCAAGGACAGCACCCGCACACATCCAGAGAAGTCCAAGGATAGCGAGATTGGCAGTGCGTTCATCGAAACGATCAGGGGCGGCAGCGAGAAATTTGGGGAAGGCAGCGACTAGAAGTTCGCGATTCAATTGAACAACACGGGGAAGGGGCAAGAGACGAGAAGCAAGAAGGTCGCGTTGGGCAAAAAGCTCGGCGCGGGTGTCTTCGCGGTGCTCGGAGGCGGGCAGAGCAGATGTGCTCTCGAGATGCTTAAGTACTTCCTTATATTCCAGAGAGTCAATGCGGTGGCGATTGAGGAGCTGCTTGATGCCATCGGGAACTTCGGTCTTACGGAAGACATCGTCCTGGTAGAAGTCGGGAGAACGGATGAGGTTGTTGAGTTCTACGGTCAGGAGATTCCGGAGATGAACCTCGGAGATATTGCGCGCGGTGATGTTAGAGAGCGCCGGGAAGTTGGCAGATTCAGGCGGTTCACAGGCCAGATCGGAAGGAGCGCAGGGGCGATAGTTTGGATCGAATTCGTAGTAGAAATCTGCGTTGGGATCGGGAGCTACATCGGCAAAAGAGGAATCGGGCTGGAGGCGAATGGCATCGTGGCCGGAAAAAATGTAAAGCTTACGACGGAGGGCAGCGAGGTCGTCGGGCTGCGTAAGGGAAAGAGTGGCCTGACCGACCGCGGGTAATGGGATTGCTCTGCGATTGGCAAGAATCGGATCGTACTTGTAGATGCGGTTAGTGTACTCCTCATGCCAGGGTGGACGCGCGGCGATGTCAGGAAACAGAGTCCATTGGATTTCGGGAGAGAGAGATCTCGCGATCCATGCGTCGGGAGTGAAGCTGGTAGGGGCAGTGTAGCCGCCCTTAAGCTTTTGGACGAACTCGAAAGGCTGGAGGATGTCCGCAGGACGAAAGAAGGCGTAAGAATTCTCCGTCCCAGAGACACTGGAGGTCAGTTCCTTTACGGCATACGGGCTTTCGAAGGTGGCTTGGGAAACCTCTTCATAGGCGAGAACGCAGACTTCGAAAACGGCAAGGAGAAGGACGGAGGAAAGGATAGCACTCAGGGAGCGACGAGACGCGGAGTGGGACGCTTCGCCATGAATCGTGTCGCGAAACCATTCCGTGAGAGAGACGACAAGAACGGCGACAAGGAGTACGACAGAAAAATGCAGGAGGGCGGTGGTGACACGGGTTTGTTCGGCGCGTTGGGATATGAGGATGAAGAGGGCGTAGCCAGTGGCGACGCCCCAGGCGCCAGTGAGGGCGCAGATGAGGCGGATGCGGAGGCGAAAATATCTTTCGTGAGGTTCGGATAAGAGCGGTACGGGAGTGATGTCTGGTGCGAGGTCGCTCATAGGTAGGATGTGAGGAGGCGGCCGTTCGAGTGCGCGGGCAACGTCCCAGGGTGCGCATGTTAATCAAGGGGCGCGCGGAGTGTCAAATGGACGTGCTTGAGCGCCCAGTGGCACACGAAGGCAGTCCCAAACGCTTTTCAGGTCAGTGTACGCGCTGGATGGTTCGAAGCAGAGAAGAATAATGAGAAGGCCCATCGACGCTTGTTCGGCTCGATCCGGCCAGAGCAGCGCGTTCTTAAGATCGTCAAGGGCGGTGCAAGTCAGGGCAAGGAAATATCAGGTGGAAGGTTGCTGCGTCCACTCACATTCCATCGCAGGTAATATCTCGAACCGCTTCTCACTTGATTTTCGCCACGACAAGATTCGATGAATTTGTCGGCGATATCGGTTAGGATGCGGCCATGAACAAGACAACCTTCTCGCGAAGAAGTTTTGTGGCACTCACTGCGACGCTGTCTTGGGCCTGGCGTTCCCTCGGGGCGACAACCATTCCCGTCGGCATTGAAATGTACTCCGTGCGCGACGCGTTGAAGAAAGATCCTCAAGGCACAGTGCGCGCGATTGCCGGTATGGGTTACCAGGGACTGGAGTTCTACGCTCCTTATTTCGAATGGACCCCTGCACAAGCAAAAGAAATGAAAAAATTGCTGGACGACCTGGGAATACGCTGCTTCTCTACTCACAACGACGAGTCCTATCTGAATAAGGAAAACATTCACAGGGCGGCGGAACTCAATCTGATCTTGGGCAGCAAATACGTTGTGATGGCAAGTTCGGAGCCAAAACCAGGCCTTGATGGTTGGAAAGCAGTTGCGGAAGAGTTGAATACTGCTGCGAATGAACTGGAAAGCTCTGGACTAAATGCCGGCTATCACAATCACCAACTCGAGTTCACGCCGGTCAACGGCGTGCGACCCATCGAAGTGCTCGCGAAAAACACCAAGCCTTCGATCATGCTGCAACTTGATGTGGGCACCTGCATTGAGGCCGGCTCAGATCCAGTAATGTGGATTCGCACAAATCCCGGCAGGATTCGGTCACTGCACTGTAAAGAGTGGTCACCCGAAGCGGGCAAAGGCTATTCCGTCTTGCTTGGCGAGGGAGTTGCCGACTGGAAGGCCATCTTTGCAGCAGCAGAAAGCGTCGGCGGGGTGGAATATTACTTAATCGAGCAGGAGGGAAGCCGCTACTCGGAACTGGAGACGGCAAAAAAATGTCTGGAAACCTATCGGGCGAAACGCTCGTAGTTCAGTTACCTTCATTGGGTGGTTTATTTTCTGGAGTTAAAAATACAGCTTCATTTGGTTAATTGTTGCGTCATTCTGACGTTCCCGTTTGAGAGCATGCTTGTCGAAAGGAAAACCAATGAGTGTCTGTCAAACTGTCATTCGGCGTTCCATTCCAGGTTTCTTTTCTTTGGCAATTGTGACAGTCGTGTTGATTGCGGCACCGGCCGTCGCGCAGCGTGCGGTTCCGCGCGATCCCGTAGAACCTCTTCAAGGTAAGCCGCACCCGAAGCTTTTGCCCCACCCTGCCGCTGCCATCGCCAGGCAGACTGTCGATGAGAAGTCTATGCGTGCGCTGATTCACGAACTTGTCGCCTGTGGGACTCGGCTATCAATCTCCTCATGGACGGATCCAAATCGAGGAATTGGCTGCGCACGCGATCATGTCGCGGCCAGATTCAATCAAATTACGAAAGAAACCGGCGGAAAGCTGCAGGTCGTCGTCGACAAATTCGAAGCCACGTCTCAGCGCACGGGCGGAAAACCTGTGCCGATGGAAAATGTTTACGCCATCCTCCCCGGTTCCGATCCCCTGTTGGCTAAAACCATTTTCATCGTCTCAGGACATATGGATTCCCGCCCCACAGACATGATGGATGCGACTCTCGAGGCCCCGGGCGCGGATGATGACGCTTCCGGTGTTGCGGTGAGCTTGGAGTGCGCTCGCGTGCTAAGTAAATTGACTGCGAACGGTCATTCAGCTTTCCGCGCAACGCTTCTTTTTGCCGCCGTTTCAGGAGAAGAGCAGGGGCTCCTCGGCAGCGAGCATCTTCTGGAATGGACCAAGCAGCAAGGCTACACGGTTGGTGGAATGTTGGACGATGATATCGTTGGCGCAGACACCGCTCCCGGTGGACCGCATCGCGTGCGGCTCTTTTCCGGCAACGGTGAAATTGAGGATTGCGATTCTCCCTCACGAGAGCTTGCGCGCACCATCGAAGAAATCGATGGCCGCGAAGACATTCGCTTGATCTTCCGGGTGGACCGCTACGGCCGCGGCGGCGATCATTATCCGTTTTACAAAGCAGGATTGCCCGCCGTGCGTTTCACGGAACCTCTTGAGGATTATACGCACCAGCACCAGACGTTACGCACGGAAGACGGCATTGCCTACGGCGATCTGGAAAAGCATCTGGACTTCACCTTCATGGGAAATGTTGCCAAGGACAATGCCGAAGCCTTGAGGCAATTGGCAATGGCTCCGGCCCCGCCTGGTAAAGCGAAACTGAAGGGCGCCGTCACACCTGACGCAAAAGTTTCCTGGTCTGCGAATGAAGATCTCGAACGTGCAGGGTTTGAGATTCTATGGCGTGAGACAACGGAATCTCGCTGGCAAGTTTATGATTTTGCAGCTGCAACTGGCGAGGTCTCACTAAAAGGAGTGTCCACCGACAACCACTTCTTCGCTGTACGTTCTGTGGGAAAGAACGGCGCCCGGTCGATTGCCGTCCCTACAGAGATGAACTAAATCGAAATGGTCGGTATCCTGGTCCATGGAAACAATCATTTCATTCTGCGCGGGCCTCGCCCGGATGAGGAAAGCGCGCTGGCTCTTGCTCGTCACTTTTCTCTAATCGAAATTGGAAACCCCATATCACTCGTCTATCAGCAGTGGCAGATTGGCGATAAGGAATTTCGCGAGAATCTGCAGTGGGCCTTCATTGTTCCTGGTGATCGTCAAGCTTCCCTTGGCGTTCTCGAACTTTTGGCGGAACTGTCGTCTCGTGGCGTCTCGATCGAATCCAGCTCCAGAGACTGCTGGTCTTCTTCCAAATAACGCTGATTCATGACTTTTGAGTCAAGGGGAGGCAAGTAGTTTACCGAACATAACTCAGTTTCCCAGTTCCAGGATCGCTGAATTCATCCAACCGCTTCATTATGTAAAGCACCCATAAGTCAGAGTCGCTATCCTCGCGCCACCCGTACTCCGAAACAGTGTGTCGGCTGGCACAGTCAGCCAGGCCGCGACCGTGTATCGTGCCGAATGTATGCGAATCGATGACTATCTCTACAGTGGCGGATTGCGGACCTATTCAGTCCTGTTTCCGTCGCGGAATTTCTCAACGGGTTTAGCTGATTTTTGTTTAACGGGAGCCCGCAATGTTGTAATTTTAAGCTATCCTTTCGGGCCTCACTCTGACACTTCAGAGTCGGGTGACTGTTTCCTCTCTCTGGCTCCTCTTCGTGTCTCGAATTCTGGGAGTATGGCGTGAATTCAAAGACGCACGTTTTTGGAAAACGCTTGTTCGGTAATGCCGAGGGATTGGCTTTGGTTCAGCGTAACCACTCCAACCGCTGGTTCATTTCTTTTCAGTCCATTGTTCCGTCAACTACCGGCATCCTTGCAAAGAAACTGGACAGGCAGGGTCTTGCCGGACTATCACGGTATTCACGAATGCGCTGGTATGGTGGTGCTGGATCTAACGGGCACCACGAAATAATCGGGGTAATTTGTTCACGCTTCCGATACGATACGCTTTTCAGCTGGGCGGGGCGGAGAAAACTCAAATCTTCGAACCGAAATTTAGTCAGGGAGAGTAACAACATGAAGATGACAATCAAGAACCTCGGTATGGCGACCTTGGCCACCGCGATGCTGGCGGGCACTTGCCTGCTCAGCTCCCCCGCGAAGGCCGATGTGGCTGCCGCTGAGGCCACCTTCAAGACCAAGTGCGCGGGCTGTCATGGCGCCGATGGGAAGGGCAAGGAAGCGATGAAGACCCGCGACCTCTCTTCTGCAGACGTCCAAAAGCAGAGCGACGCGGATCTGTCTGGAATCATCAGCAACGGCAAAGGCAAGATGCCTCCCTATAAGACGATGACGCCGGACCAGGTTAAGGACATGGTTGGGTTCATTCGTTCGCTGAAGAAGTAACCGCATCTGAAGCTGGAAACAATTTCTGCCACGGAGCGCGTGCGCTCCTTCGCGCTCCGTGCAATTTAGAACCAAAACAGGAGGATCGTGATGAAGAAGTTGCTATCAGGTATCGCAGTGCTCGCAGTGCTTTGTCTTACGGCTGCCGGCACGCGTGCACAGGATGTCGCCAGCGGTGAAAAAGTCTACAAGGCAAAGTGCGCCAGCTGCCACGGCCCGGATGGTAAGGGCGAATCGGCTGCCGGCAAAGCCACCAAGGCACGGGATCTTTGCTCTGCCGAAGTAAAAGCGGAAACAGACGCCGCGTGGACTGAAATCATAACGAAGGGCAAGAACAAGATGCCTTCCTACGACAAGAAGATTTCCGACGCCGAGGTGAAAGACGTAATCGCCTACATGCGGAGTCTTTGTAAGTAATTTCGCCGGTGCGCCTGTTTTTTCCCAGGCTCACGAAATCTGAGCATGTTCACAGGCCCCGGCGGTCCTCCGCTGGGGCTTGTGGTGTAAGACGATTTTAAATTTATTCCCGGAAGAGTGGTCATTGGTCTATGAGTGATAGAAGCACATTGCGCAATTGGGCGCGCCTGATCTACTTCTTCAGCCAGAATCTAATTAGTTTGGCCGGAGTTGTTCTCACCACCAGTAGCGCCATCACGTTGATTGCGTTCTGGATCTATGATTTCATGCTGCCCGGGCCCCCACACCCTTACGTGGGCATATTGCTATTCCTTCTTTTACCGGGGGTTTTTGTTCTTGGCTTACTGTTGATCCCCGTCGGAATCTGGCTGCGCCGCAAGAAGTTGCTGGCCGCCGGTGAGATTCCCACCGAATATCCCGAAATTGATTTGAAACTTCCCGCCGTTCGCAGCAGTTTTCTGTTCGTCGCCCTGGCGTCGTTCCTGAACATTCTGATTTTTGGCTTCGCCTCCTATCGTGGCGTTTCCTACATGGACTCCACGACGTTCTGCGGTCAAACCTGTCACACCGTCATGCAACCGGAATTCTCTGCGTATCAGAATTCGCCACATTCGCGCGTGGAGTGTGTCCAGTGCCACATCGGCCCTGGCGCCGGTTGGTTCGTAAAATCCAAGTTGTCAGGCTTGCGGCAGGTCTACGCCGTCGCGTTCAAGACCTATTCACATCCCATACCTTCTCCGGTGAAATACCTGCGTCCCGCGCGCGATACTTGCGAACAGTGCCACTGGCCGCAACGCTTCTCGGGCGACAAGTTCATCTTGAAAACCAATTACAAGGAAGATGAAAAGAATACTCCGCTGACTACGGCCCTCATCGTGAAGGTCGGCGGCCACACTCGCCAGGGCTCCGTCGGCATTCACGGGCGCCATCTCGATGACGGCTCCCGCATCCGTTACATTTCCACGGACGATCGGCGTCAGGTCATACCGGTGGTGTACTACACCGATGATACCGGCAAAACCGTGGAGTACGTTTCCACGGATATCAAGACCACCAAGGAACAGTTGGCAAAAGCCGAAACGCGTTCGATGGATTGCATCGACTGCCACAACCGGCCAACGCATGCCTTCGAATTGCCGGAAAATGCGGTCGACTTGCGCATGTCACGCGGCGTGATCAGTCCCGAGCTACCCTTTATCCGCAAGAAGGCTGTGGAGTTACTGAAAGCCGATTATCCCGATCGCGACACTGCGAAAGCGCGAATTGAGGAAGGCATCACGAGTTTCTATCGCACCAGTTATCCCGACATTTACAACACCAAACGCGCGCTCGTCGAACAATCCGCCGATGGCGTGTCCGCCATTTACATGCGCAACGTTTTCCCCGACATGAAGGTGGTTTGGGGCGTACATCCCAACAACATCGGTCATAACGATTTCCCCGGCTGCTTCCGCTGCCATGATGGTTCACATACCAGCGCGGACGGCCAGACAATTTCCAATGATTGCTCCGCTTGTCATAACTTGCTTGCGGTACAAGAGGAAAACCCCAAGGTACTTACGGATCTTGGGTTGAAGTAGTCTTTCAAAAATTGGTGGGCCTTCATCGGCCCGGAGGTAGCGCCTCATGAGCTCCAAACGAGCGCAAAGGCAAACCCGCATTCTATGCGGGTTGCTGATCGCGCTGGCGTGGGTGCTCGCTCCCACTCGCGCTGCCGCACAACCGAAAAAAGCCGAACCGCCGAAGCAGGATGAAGCTTGTCTCGCCTGCCACGGCACCGCTGGCATGAAATCGGATAAGGGCAAGAATATTGCCGTTGATCCCGCAAAGCATGCTGCCAGTTCGCACGGAATTCTTGGCTGCACAGACTGCCACACCGACATCAAGGACTTCCCGCACCCTGCGCATATCGCCAAAGTTCAATGCAAAACCTGCCACGAAGATGTCGTGAAATCTTTCAACGCCAGCGTGCACTCGCTTCTGGGAGACAGCGCTTGTTCGAACTGTCACGGCAGCGCTCACGACCTGAGCAGTCCAACGAGTCTGATGCCGAAGAAATGCGCGGAGTGTCACGCGCAGGAAATCACGGAGTTCGATTCCAGCATTCACGGAGCGGCTGCAAAGAGTGGTGACCCTGACGCGCCCAAATGCTCCTCTTGCCACGGCTCCATCCACGACATTAAAGCTGCCACCGAGCCAGATTCACAGGTCACCAGTAAGAAGCTCGCGGATACTTGCGCGAAGTGCCATAGCGATACAGGATTTCTATCTCGCCACAAGATTCCAGTTGCCCATCCCGTCGACTCTTACAAGCAGAGCGTGCATGGCCGCGCCATCGCTGCCGGCAGCGATAAAGCGGCAAACTGTAACAATTGTCACGGCAATCACGACATCCTCCCGGCGCGCGACGCCCGTTCACGCGTCAACCACTGGAAGGTGTCCGACACTTGTGGAGAGTGTCACAAGGAAATTGCCAAGGTCTACAACGAGAGTGTCCATGGTGACGCCGTAAAAGCGGGCGTCAAAGACGCTCCCGTCTGCGTAGATTGCCATGGAGAGCACCTCATCCTGGCGCCGAAAAACCCGGACTCGCCTGTCAATGTTGCCAACGTATCCGCGGAAACTTGCGGACGCTGCCATAGCAGCGCGCGCATGGCAAAGCTCTACGATCTGCCCGCGGATCGCGTGCCCTCTTACGCCGAAAGTTATCACGGCTTGGCCATGAAGGGGGGAAAGCTCACCGCGGCGAATTGCGATTCCTGCCACGGAATTCACAACATCTATCGCTCTTCCGACCTGCGTTCCACAGTGAACGCGGCAAATCTGGGCAAAACCTGCGGCCAGTGCCATCAGGGCGCTTCCGAAGCACGCTACGTTATCGGCCCTATCCACGTACAGACAAACGCTGGCCCCAATCATGCCGTGGTGAAATGGATTCGCTGGACATATTGGGTCCTGATCCCCGCTACGTTGGGATTCATGTTGCTCCACAACCTGCTGGACCTTCTCAGCAAACTCATCCGTCGCCGACCGCGTCATGAAACCGGGCAAGTCGTGCTGCGCATGAACCTGTGGTTCCGCATCGCCCATTGGGGCATCATGGCGAGCTTCCCCACTCTCGTCGTGACTGGCTTCGCCTTGAAATACCCAGACAGTTGGTGGGCCAAGCCGTTGTTACTTTGGGAATCTGGCACGGGCGTGCGCGGTGGCTTGCACCGCACGGCAGCCATTGTCATGATCGCCGCGACGCTATTTCACTTTGTTCATCTTTACATGAAGAAGAAAGATCGCTCTTTCGTGTGGGCCATGATTCCCACCATCAAAGACGCAACCGACATGCTCCACGTCTTTCGCTTCAACCTCGGCCTTTCAAAAGAGGAGCCGAAGTTTGCGAAATTCAATTACGCCGAAAAAATGGAATATTGGGCTTTCATGTGGGGAACCGTGGTCATGGCTCTGTCCGGCTTCCTGTTGTGGTTCAACAATTTCAGCTTGCGCCACTTCCCCAAGTGGATTAGCGATGCAGCAACCGCCGTGCATTGGTACGAAGCGCTGCTCGCCACCTTCTCCATTCTCATCTGGCATTTCTACCTGGTTATCTTCGATCCCATGGTCTATCCAATGGACACGGCGTGGCTCGACGGAAAGATTTCAGCCGACCATTATCGTCACGCAAGGCCTGCCTATTACCAGCAACTGGAGCGCGCGGGCTTGGTGGAAAATCCGGAGGAGACCAACGCCGCGGAACCAAGCCCTGAGCCCGCCAGTGGCGACGACTAAGCTGCTTCTCTTTCAAGATTTCCTTGCTGCTGACAATCTGTAAGGGCGCTGCATGCTCCACCCCGTGTCCCTGCAATTCATGAACTTGTTCGTCCAGCAAACGTCTTGTAGTTTTGTGGTAGTGTCTGCAGGGAGAGTCCGTAGCAAACATGCCGATCCGTACCATCATCGAACCATTTCGCATCAAGAGCGTTGAGCCGATTCGCACCACCACGCGTGAAGAGCGGCAGAAATTACTCGAAGCCGCCGGCTACAACCTATTTCTCATCGCATCGGAAGCTATCCTGATCGACCTGCTCACCGACTCCGGCACTTCCGCTATGTCCACGGAACAGTGGGCCGCGATGATGCGTGGCGATGAGTCCTACGCCGGGTCACCCAGCTTTACCCGCTTTCGTGATTCCATCCAGGCCATCTTCGGATTTCGCCACGTCATTCCAACGCACCAGGGCCGTGCCGCGGAACGCATCCTGTTCAATGTGATGTGCAAAAAGGGCGACGTTGTTCCCAATAACGCGCACTTTGATACCACCCGGGCCAATTGCGAGTTTGTTGGCGCCACCGCTCTGGACCTGCCCATCCCCGAGGCCAGGGAACCCGCACACATCCATCCATTCAAGGGCAATATGGACGTCGCGCGTCTTGAGCAGGTCATTCAGCGCGAAGGCTCGAAAAAGATTCCGCTCGTGATGTTGACGATTACGAATAATTCCGGTGGGGGTCAGCCCGTTTCGCTCGCCAACATTCGCGGAGTTAAGCAGGTCTGCAAGAAACATGGCATTCCTCTTTACATTGATGCCTGCCGTTTTGCGGAAAACTCCTACTTCATTAAGCTGCGCGAACCGGGCTACGCCGAAAAATCACCCCGCGCCATCGCCCAGGAGATTTTCTCACACGCGGATGGCTGCACCATGTCCGCAAAAAAAGACGGATTGGCCAACATTGGCGGTTTTCTCTGTACCAATGATGACCTTCTGGCGCAGCAGGAAAAAGATCTGCTGATTCTCACCGAGGGCTTCCCAACGTATGGCGGCCTCGCGGGCCGTGATCTCGAAGCGATTGCGGTTGGTCTGAATGAAGCGCTCGACGAGGACTATCTCCGATATCGCATTGCTTCTACCGCGTTTCTAGGGAATCGTATCGCCAAGGAAGGCGTGCCAATCGTTCAACCGCCTGGCGGACACGCCATTTATATCGATGCCCGAGCCTTTTTGCCGCACATTCCCACCTCGCAATTCCCCGGTGTTGCCTTGGCCGTCGAACTCTACCTCGAGGGCGGCATTCGCTCCGTGGAGATTGGCTCGCTGATGTTTGGTGAGCACGCCACGATGGATCTCGTCCGCCTGGCCATTCCTCGGCGCGTCTATACGCAAAGCCACATTGAATACGTCGTGGAAGTGATTCTGGAGGTCTGGCGCAATCGCGAGAAGATCCGCGGCTATGAAATTACGCAGCAGGCGCCGTTCTTGCGCCATTTCAGCGCTCGTCTGAAACCAATTCCCGCATGACACACAACTCTTATGCAAATTACAATCGATCTTGAACTCAAGAAAAAAGCGCCACGCACCGCTCTAGGTGTTCTCACCGCCAATGTCCTCACAGGAGAAACACCGGCGGGGCTTATCGACGAAATGAAGTCGCGCGAAACGGAAATTTTGAAACTTCCCGAGCCACGCACCGTGCTGGAATCCTCAAAGATTCTTGCCACACGCTCCGGCTACAAGGCACTGGGTAAAGACCCGGCACGTTACCGAGGTTCTGCCGAAGCCTTGCTTCGCCGGATCATCAGCGGAAAATCTTTCCCGCAAATCAACGCCGTCGTCGACATTATCAATCTCATGTCCGTCGAAAGTCGCCTGCCCGTGGGACTTTACGATCGTGATCAAATCAAGGGTGACGTAGTGTTCCGTGTGGGCCGCGCCGGTGAATCCTATAAAGGTATCGGCAAATACGATCTGAATCTCGAAGGCCTTCCCGTTTTCTGCGATGAAATCGGGCCTCACGGCAGCCCCACCAGTGATTCCGAACGCACCATGGTGACCCCAGCCACTCAACGCATTGCAGGCATTTTCGTTTCCTTTGGCGGCAGCGACGGCCTGGAAACTTCCTGCCGGCGCATGGCTGAACTTCTGCAGCGCTATTCCAGTGGAAACGCATTCGAAATTTCAGTGGTGACCTAGCTTGTAAGCTTCGACGCGCGTTACGATGAGGCAACCGGCTCATGGCCAGCATCTACAGCCTAAAACCAAAATTTCAGAGCCTGCTCCGGCCATTCGCCAATTTCCTGGCGCGCGTCGGCGTTTCCGCAAACGACGTCACACTTTTTGCTTTGGCGATCTCGTTTCTTACTGGCGGCGCACTCCTCTACTCCCGCAGCTTCCGGATACTGCTCCTCCTGCCGTTGGTTCTTTTCGTACGCATGGCTCTGAACGCCATCGACGGCATGTTGGCCCGCGAACACAATCAGAAAACGCCGCGGGGGGCTATACTCAACGAATTGGGCGATGTGCTTTCTGACGCAGCACTTTATCTCCCACTTGCCACAATCTTGCCCTTCGATCCCGTATTGACCGTCTTAATTGTTCTTCTCGCCGTTATCAGTGAAATGACAGGTGTACTTGGCATTCAAATTGGCGCTTCCCGCCGTTACGATGGCCCTATGGGTAAAAGTGATCGCGCCTTTGTGTTCGGCACCCTCGGTCTGCTTCTAGGGCTGCAGTTGCCGATATTCAAGATAGTGGTGCCGGTTCTCTGGATTGTCCTGTTATTGCTAGTGGTTACCATTGTGAATCGCTCTCGCAGCGCGTTGAAAGAAATCAGAGGTCGCATTCCTTCATGAGAGAAGGCATTCATCCAATTGCCAATTTGCTTGCGGCTGTTGCTCGCGGCATTACCGGCATTCAAGTTCAGTGGGCCGGCTGTCAGCCAAATGAAAAGCAACGAATCTATTTTGCAAATCACAGCAGTCATCTCGATTTCGTCGTCCTCTGGTCTGCTCTTCCTTCAGAAATTCGCGCCAGAACGCGGCCCATCGCGGCAAAGGACTATTGGGAAGAGACTCCTCTGCGCCGCTACCTGACAGAAAATGTATTCAAGGCCGTTCTGGTGGACCGGGGAGCAACGGCCAAGACCAAAAATCACGAAGAACATCATTTAGCAGGCCGCTCGTTGATCGAAGATCTGGCTGCGGCCCTGGGAGACAAAAGTTCGTTGATTCTTTTCCCCGAAGGCACACGTGGCACCGGTGAAAAAGTTGGCACATTTCGCTCTGGCCTTTATCACTTGGCCCAACGGCGGCCCGACGTCGAACTTGTGCCCGCCTACCTTGAAAATCTGAATCGGATTTTGCCTAAAGGGGAAATTTTCCTCGTGCCGATGCTGAGTCTGCTTACCTTCGGCAAGCCAATTCAGGTCGAACCCGATGAACCGAAAGATGTGTTTCTCGAACGCGCGCGCGAAGCTGTCAGCTCCTTGCGCCGGATTGGATCTGTCTGATGTTTGCAGCCGCTCATGATCAAAAGCTGATGCTTTTGTTTGGTGGCGTTCTCTGCCTGCTGATTCTTTCCAGCGTGGTTGGCAATATTCTGAAATCCAGGCGAGACACCGAATCCGGCCGAACCACCATCGACAACCTAAACTCTCGAATTCGTGCCTGGTGGAAAATGTGCGCGATTTTCGCCCTCAGTTTGATGATTGGCCGCACCGGCTCCCTGGTCTTGTTTGGACTGATCTCATTCCTGGCTATGCGCGAATACATGACTCTGGTCCCCACGCATCGCGGCGATCACCGCACCCTGTTCTGGAGCTTTTTCGTCATCATGCCGCTGCAGTACTACCTGATAGGCATTCAATGGTATGGCTTCTTCGCTATCATGATTCCGGTTTTTGCCTTCATCTTCATTCCCACCAGCATCGCCCTTGCCGGCGATACCTCCAACTTTTTAGAACGCGGAGCCAAAATTCAATTTGGCATCATGGTTTCCGTCTACTGCCCGAGTCATGCTCCGGCTCTGCTTATTTTGCAGATTCCCGGATTCCTGGGACACGATGCGCGTCTATTGCTGTACTTGGTGATCGTCGATCAGATGAGCGACGTACTGCAATACGTCTGGGGCAAACTCATCGGCAAACACAAAATCGCCTGGCGCGTCAGCCCCAATAAAACATGGGAAGGCTTTATCGGCGGGGTAGCAAGCGCGACCGCCCTCGGCACTGCGCTATGGTGGGCCACTCCATTCACGCCGCTGCAGTCCGCGGGGATGTCTTTTGTGATTTGCGTTTTGGGTTTTGCCGGAGGCCTGGTGATGAGCGCAATCAAGCGCGACATCGGCATCAAGGACTTCGGTGTCGTCATCGAAGGCCACGGCGGCGTCCTCGATCGCATCGACTCTCTCTGTTTCGCCGCACCCATTTTCTTTCATCTGGTGCGCTTCTATTTCGCCCGGTAAAGCTGCGATTCATCCACAGCGAGTAGGGCCGCATCATAGCTGCGCCCCTACTCCGCACGCTTGGACTTTTTGTGTGTAGTGGACGCCTTCCAAGGAGGGCGCTACTCGTAGATGAGAAGTATTTTGAGAATTGCTACTACGAACAGCAGCCTAACGCGTGACCGCTTCCCCCACAGGCTTGCTGGGAGCGGTTCGCGTCTTCAAAAATCCCTGTGACGCCAGCAACTCCGCATTAAGCAGTGCCGCACCCGCCGCCCCGCGCACCAGATTGTGCGAGAGCAGTGTCAACTTCACGTCCAGCAAAGGACACTCGCGCACGCGTCCAACCACCGCCGCCATGCCATTCCCGGTGTTGGAATCCTTGCGCGGTTGCGGCCTGTCTGGCTCGTTCAGCAGCACAACCGGATTCTTTACGGCCGTTGGCAAAGACGCAAGTTCGTCCGAGACCTGGAAATTCCGCAGAGCTTCGCGAACTTCATCCAGCGTTGCGGTCTTCTTCAAACGAACAGAAACGCATTCCAGATGTCCGTCGGTCACCGGTACGCGATTGCAGTGTGCGCTGATCCCGAGTCCCGCGCCGATAAATCGCGACCCATCCCACTTGCCCAGCAATTTCTGCGGCTCTTCTTCCATCTTTTCTTCTTCCCCGCTGATAAAGGGAATCACGTTGCCGAGAATATCCATCGCGGGCACGCCTGGATAACCTGCCCCCGAAATCGCCTGCAGCGTCACCACAAAGAGCTTCTCAATGCCAAACGCATCGGCAAGAGGCTTCAGCACCACAACCAGCCCAGCTGTTGAACAGTTCGGATTCGTCACGATAAAACCGCCATCGTAACCACGATTTTTCTGCTGGACCGGAATCGAATTCAGATGCGATGCATTCACTTCCGGAATCAGGAGCGGCACATCTGCATCCATGCGATGGTTTTTTGAGTTGCTGACTACCGGATAACCTGCTCGCGCGTAGGCCTCTTCCGCAGTGCCGGCAACCGAAGAATCCAGCGCCGAAAACAGAAAATCACAATCCAATGCCGCTTCCAAATCCTTAACCACTAAGGATCGAGCGCCTTCTGGTACCGGACCTTCCAGATGCCAGCGCATTGCCTCCGCATAGCGCTTTCCAGATGACCGCTCCGACGCCACCACTTCCGTCAGCTCAAACCACGGGTGCCCGGCCAACATCTTCACAATGCGCTGACCCACCATGCCGGTTGCGCCCAGCACGCCTGCACGCCATTTTTGTTTTGGATTTTCCATACCGCTCATGCTGCACCTCCGCAGTCTCCTGCGTTCCCCGCCAATACCTTCCATCCGCTGCTCCGTGTCATCACCGGCGCTGTACTTTTCTCTTCCTGAACCATTTCTCTCACTCCTTTAGATTCCGTCGAAACTTTTCTGGAAGGGGCTGAAACTAAAAAACCCACCGCCAGATTCGCTTCTGGCGGTGGGTTGGAAACTTTTTGTTGCCTGCTAGCCGTTTCTCCCGTCGCCCGAAGCGCTTGAAGTGCGCGTAGTAGTCCGCGTAGCCGTGGTCGTAATAATCGACACGGTGGCAGCAACGGCGCGCTTGGTGACGGCTGACAACATGTCAAAAAGCATAGCACACGACGCGGCATGCCCCAGGACAAAATCACTTCTTTTGCAGATCTCTGTTCGGTACTCGTCACCCACAAAATTCAGTCCACGAACTAGTACCAAAACGGGAAAGCTCTAAAAACAAGCCACTTATTCCACGCAACTTCCTTCCGTCTCACGGGTTCAGTACCGCAAGGGATGGGGAAGCCACACCGGCTTCCCGGGGATGTCCGAAACGAATTTCAATTCGAAAGGAACATTCTTTTATGCAATTCAAGAAGTGGTCTAACGCTTTTTTTGCGCTCGCATTGGCTGCGGCGCTTGGCGGTTGCGGTTCAGGGTCGAGTTCCAACACCGTCACGCCTCCGCCTCAAGCACAGAATGCCACGATCAGCATGGTCATCAGTGATGCCTCTTCGGAAGACTGGGCTGGTATTAACGTGAAAGTTTTGAGCATCGCGTTGGTTCCGCAGGGCGGCGGCTCGAACGTTACGGTTTACACCGCGCCAAATCCTGCACCTTCGCTCAATCTTGTACAACTCGATCAACTCGGCGAAATTCTCGGAAACGTGACAGTGCCTGCAGGCACGTATACCGGCGCACAAGTTGCCATCGGTGGCAACCCCGGTGACGTTTCTTTAGTCGTCTCTGCCGACCCGGAAGCAGGTTTTGCCGGGACTCCTGGCGCGACCATTCCTTCTAATCAAATTCAGATTCAGGGCACGACCGGTGGCACTGGCAATCTGACCGTTCCCGTCAACGTGAAGTTTGATTCACCTCTGGTCGTCACCGCCAGTCAAAATGATGCGCTCGATCTTGAATTCGATCTTGCTCATCCCGCTTTCATCGTGGGCCACGTGCCGCCATCCGGCGGAGGCGCCACTCTCTGGGCTGTCAATTTTAATGGACCGGTTCGCCGCCGTAATCTCCGCGACATCACCCGTCTGATCCTTCGTCACATGTACGGCACCGTCACCGCCGTATCTTCCGACAATTCGACCATCACCATCACACGGGATTTCCCTGTTGAGCCGCCTACCAATCCTGAGACTGCCGTCACCTCTTCCCAGTCTCTTTCGATCCTGGCCGACGCCACCAACGGAACTCTTTTCTATGATGTCGACGCAAAGACTCGCACGACTATCAAGGATTTTTCTTCCGTCGCAAGCTCGCTTACGGGCAAATTTGTGCGCATCGCCGCGCGTTACCAGCAGAACGGAACTCTCGTCGCCGTCCGCGTCTGGAGCAGCACTTCCTTCAATAGCGTTTGGATCAGCCCTGAAGGTCACGTACTCCACGTCAACTCGGGCACGGACATCATCACCGTTGCCAACGAACTGGGTTCCGGCGTCAAAATGCTTGTCAATGATCAGACGCAATTCTTCTTCCGCACGCCCTGGGACGCTCTCGCGGACTCCACCCCGATCGCTACCGGCACGGGCTTGCTGAACTCCAAGGATTTCGTCCGCGGATTCAAAGTGCATGCCAGCGTAGTTGATCCACTTGCCGTGCCACTTGTCGCACAGACGATTGACATCGAAATCGCCCGCTTCAGCGGCATTATCTCCAATCCCACAAGCACCGGTTTTACGTACACGCATGACTTCCACACAGTGACAGACGACTACGTCAACACGCTGAACTACATTTCCAGCAGCACTCCAAACGGAAAAGACTCCAATGGCAATCCCATTACGGGCTTCAAGTGGTGGAACTTCACACTTCCGACGCTCGCCGACTCGGGCACCAAACGCCGTGCCGGATTTCATCAACGCCACCAACGGCACTGCAAACTTCGGTGGTTCTGTCGGCGCGGTTTCGGCGTGGGGCGAGTCCTACACGCGGTGGAACGACCCCGCCAGTCCGAACGATTGGGCCGCCAACTGGACCGTTCTTGTGCCAACTCCACTTCCTCGTGGCACCGTTGCGGCAGGATACTCATCCACGAATAACAATTTCACGATGATGGTTGGGGGCGGCACGAACGCAGTCACCATCGACCTCAGCACTACTTCCGGCTCGGCCACCCTCGTCTATCAGGTCGATCGAACCGGCGGCATAGTCACCGTAAGCCCGGTCGACATCACTACGCCTGCCGGGCAAACCACAATTCAGAACAACCTCATCGCCAACACACCTGTGAAAGTCTTCGGTGTGCCTCAGGCCGACGGCTCGATCAAAGGCTACGTTCTGATCTATTACACGGGCGTCAGCTCTATGAACTGAACTATGCGCCAACCATAACCAAGAAGGGCCGCTTCTTATCTCGAGGCGGCCTTTCTTTCATTACGTTGGTTCTAGCTTTAGCCGTGCTCGCCCTTGGTGTAGTTCTTACCTTTTCCGTTCTGTTTCTTTTTCCTGAACTCTCCAATGACGGAAAGCCTTCCCACACGTCATTTCTAAGCTTCAAATAACAAGCTCGAGCAGGTCAGCCCGGATTCCGCTTTCTGCAATTCCGAAATATCTATTTGCTGCAGGTTGAATCCTTTTTCCTTGATCAAACCTGCTGTACGAGGGAAGGAAGCCGGAAACACAACACTGTCGCCAATCTGCAGCGCGTTTCCAGCATGTGGCTCGGCGGGATGCACATCCACCCATTCAAAGCCTTCCATTCTGTTCCAGTCAAACCACGCTCGATTTCCCAATAACGTATTCTTCCCCAGAAACGTCACGGCCGATTTCAGGTGCAGGCATCCAGTCACCGGTACCGCCGTCAAGTCGTATCCATGCGCGCTGACAATCACCGCCAATTGCCGTATTCCTTCGGGATTCGAGCGACGCGTAACGCCAACATAAATCTTCTTCCCTACCCGCAGAACGTCGCCCCCTTCCAGCGTCCCGGGCAGCTTTACGTACGCCACCTTGCGGAATTTCTCCAACGCCGCCGCAATCGTCGGCGCCTCTTTCCTTCGCGTTTCGGTGCCCAGCGGGCAAATGATCGCAATCTCGTCCAGCACGATCGCTGGATCCTCCACAAACATCGAGTCCGGCAACTCCGGTTCTTCCGGGAGCGAAATCACCTTGGCGCCCAGTTTTTCCAACAGCGATTCGTAGGCATGATGCTCGGTCCTGGCTTTGGCCAGATCGATCGGTTTACGTTCAATAAAACTCAATTCGCAGTTGACCAGTGCGGAACTTACGGCGCGTGTGATTGCTGTGAGCATGCCTTGACTCTACCAAAGAACGCCCGCCCATTTCATGCCTGGCACTTCATCACACATCTTGTGAGCCTGAACGTTTCTAAGTAGACTCGGAATTCATTTTGAGGAGCCTCATGCATCGAGCGGACAATTTCCTTCGCAATATTTTCGCATTGTTGGTGTTGCTGCTTGTTTCGTTTGCGGCCCCCGCGCAGCAATTACAAGAACCCCCTGCGGCGGCGGTGGATCAAGTCTTCGCCGATGTCGCCAAGTCGGGTTCGCCGGGATGCGCTCTGGCTGTGGCCCGCGACGGCAAATTGCTCTACGCAAAGGGCTATGGCCTCGCCAACATTGAACAGAATGTTCCCATCACCGTCGATTCTGTTTTTGATATCGGCTCGACTTCCAAACAGTTTTCCGCGGCCAGCATTCTGCTCCTCGAAAAACAGGGAAAACTTTCCGTCAACGATGATGTCCGTAAATACATTCCAGAGCTCCCGACTTACGGCAAGCCGATCACAATCCTCAATCTACTCAACCACACCAGCGGTCTTCGCGATTATTTGGCCCTTTTCGAACTATCGGGCGTGAACATCGACAGTGTCACTACCGACGACGAAGCGCTCGCCCTTATCGTCCGTCAGAAGGCACTCGACTTCGATCCCGGGTCCGAGTGGCTTTACAGCAACTCCGGTTTCTTCCTGCTTTCCACCATAGTCAAGCGCGTCAGCGGCCAGTCCCTCCGCGAATTTGCCGCAGCGAACATTTTCCAGCCACTGGCCATGACTCACACCGTCTATCGCGATTCCCACACCTTGCTCATTCCCAATCGCGCGTTGGCCTACGATCCCGTTGAAAAAAGTGCCGAATTCACTCTGGATGTCTCTTACTTTGAACAAACTGGCGACGGCGCCGTCCACACCACAGTGAGCGACCTCCTCAAATGGGATGAAAATTTCTATACGGCACAGGTTGGTGGCAAACCATTTCTCGTTGAACTGCAAACGCCGGGTACACTCACGGGCGGTAAGCCCCTCGACTATGCAAAGGGTCTCTTCATTCAGCCGTATCGAGGATTGCCGACCGTCCGCCACGGTGGTTCCTGGGGCGGATACCGCGCGGAGTTGCTGCGCTTTCCTGAGCAACACTTCTCCGTCGTGTGTCTCTGCAATCGCGCCGACTCCAACCCAGAAAGTCGCGCGGACCGTGTTGCCGACATCTATCTGGCTTCCCTGCTGAAGCCGAAAGATCCGAAAAAAGAAGACCGCGAAGAGCAGAAAAAAAAGCCAGAAATTACTGTCCCTCTCGAAGACCTGAAACCGCTTGCAGGCCTTTATTGGAGCGACGAACTCGCGGTCACTTATAAATTTGCGATAACCAATGGCAAATTGACGCTCGTCCAGTTGCTCGAGCGCCGGAGGCATGCCACGCTCTTCCGATCTGCAAGGAACCGTTCTGATTCCCGTCGCCAAGGATGAGTTCGACACTCGCGTCGCCGGTGCCACATTCCATTTCCAGAGAGACGCGGCCGGGTTTCCCGCTTCATTCAGTCTCGATGTTGGCCGCTCTAAAGGTATGATCTTCAAACGGTCCTCAGGTACGCTCTAGTAGAGATTTCGGCCGCGGCTCGCTAATTCGCTCTCCGGCCATTGATTCATTGAGGAGTTTTTTCATGTCGAACGGAATTCGCAGAATTATTGCAGTCGCTATCCTGCTCGTCGGTGCAGCACTTCTCTGGCTCGCCGGTCATTCCACCAACGACGCGGAAGCCGCAAAATCAGAGATGGAATCCACCGTTGCCTATGCGCGTGAACGTGTTGCCGCAAGCGATCCTCGGCTGAAGGCCACCTATAGCTTCGAACGTGGCGGCTGGGTCTATGTCCATCTCGAAGGCGATCCCGCCACAATCGGCTTTCAGCACGGCTACATGCTGGCACCCGAAATTGAAGATGCATTCCCCGCCGTCAGCGCCAACATGATGCATTCCACGAATCGCGACTGGGCGTTCTTCCGTCAGGTTGCCCGCGAAATTCTCTGGCCCAAGATCGACACCGAATATCAGCAGGAGTTGCAGGGCATCGCCGAGGGCCTCAACGCGCGCACCGGCTCTGCCTTGGATGTCTACGACATCGTGGCGCTCAATTCCTTTGAAGAAGTTCCGGACTATTACGTCCCCTGGCTTAACAAACAGGAAAAAGTGGCCAACGCTCCTAAACTCAAGAGCCCCGGCAATTGCAGCGCCTTTGTTGCGACTGGCAGTTGGACCAAAGACGGGCAAATCGTCATCGCTCACAACAATTGGACCAATTACGTAAATGGCGAGCGCTGGCGCATAATCTTCGACATCCATCCCACGAACGGCTATCGCATCATCATGGACGGTTTTCCCGGCGTCATCGCCAGCGACGATGATTTTGGCATGAACAGCGATGGCCTAATGGTCACGGAAACTACTATCACCCAATTCGAAGGCTGGAATTCCAATGGCAAGCCGGAATTCATGCGCGCCAGAAAAGCCCTGCAATATGCCGGCTCCATCGACGAGTACACCAAACTCATGCTCGATGGGAACAATGGCGGCTACGCCAACGACTGGTTGCTGGGTGATCGCAAAACGGGCGAGATCGCCCAACTCGAACTGGGCCTGAAGGCTTACAAATTGTGGCGTTCCAAGGACGGTGTTTTCTCCGGCTCCAACTGGGCGCGCGATCCCAAGGTCATCAAGCTAGACACCCCGGAATTTGATCCTAACAATATGGAAACATCGCCGAATGCGCGTCGCGCCCGTTGGGAACAATTGCTGAATGAAAATAAGGGAAAGATCGATGTTGCCCTGGCGCAGCAGATGCTCGGCGACCACATGGATAGCTTTCAGAAAAAAGAGGAAGCCAACGAGCGAACTCTCTGCGGCCACGTGGACGCTTCGCCCCGTGGTGTAGCCATTTGGTCCTGGAATGCTTCGTATCCTGGTGGCGCCGTCCAGGGTAAAGCCACCGACGCCACGATGGCCAAAGATATGCGCCTCACCGCGCGCATGGGTCATCCCTGCGGGCAGGATTTCATGGCGAAGCCGTTTCTCGCCGCGCATCCGGAGTTCGCCTATCAGGAACCCTACCTCCGCGACATGAAGGCCGGTCCCTGGACCAGCTTCACCTCCAACGAAATCCATTCCGACCGCAAGTAAACTCCACTGCCTTTCTTGCCAGCGGAAATCTGAAGAGGTGCAGCATTGCTGCACCCTTGCCGCAGTACTTCCTTAGTTCGGCTGTAGACTTTGTAGTGGCCGCGCTCTGAGGTGGCGCGTTATTTCATGCCGGAACGCGATCATCTAAACTTTCAGCGCCGGTACCTCTTCGCCAGTCTGCTCTTTACGGTTCTCCGGCAAACAATGTCGGTACGCCACATACGTCATTTCAAAGGCTGCATCCCATGATGTCCCATACACTTTTTCGCATGCGGCCACGCCCATCTTCTGCAATCTCTCGCGATCAACGCACAACTGCACGACCTGCCTCACAAACTCCTCGTCCGATTCCGCAATCAACCCGGTTGTTCCCGGCGCTACCAGATATTGTGGCCCTCCTTCGTTGGTCACCACTGAGGCCACTTGTGAAGCTGCAGATTCCTGAATCACATTTCCAAACGTGTCCGTTTTGGAAGGAAACACAAACAGGTCCATGTTCGCGTAAGCCCGCGCCAGATCTTCTCCGCGAAGTACGCCCAGAAATTCTCCATGCCTCAGATTCTGCTTTAGCCAGGCTACTTCGCTTCCATCGCCCACGAATAAGATTCTGAAATCATGCTGGCCTGCCGTTTCCATCGCACGCTCAATTTCTTGAAATAGCCGTACTCCCTTTTCCGGAGTGATTCGGCCTACAAACCCAAGCCGCAGCACCCCGTCCCGCTCCGTCCGTTTCTCGGGATTGAACAGATCGCAATCTACCCCGCGCGACATCAGAAACGTAGGACGGTGAAGCTTCTCCTCCAGCCACTTGACTTGGGTAACGGTCGGCGCAAGCGCTACATTTGCTCGCCCGTAAAACCACAAAAGCAATCGCAAGGCGCGATCTTCAGACCAGGCCACCGTTGGGTCCGACACTTTCTTTGGCAAAAACTCCATCCACTTCTGCATTCGCCGTGCAGCAAATTGGTGAAAATTTGTGTGCCAAGAAGCGGCCAGCGGAATCTTCAATGCGGCGGCCAAATACGCCCCAATCTGTCCAAACTCCCCGGGGCTCGTGATGTGAATCACGTCGGGCTGGAAGGCGATGACTTCTTTTCGGATTTGCGACAGATATCGCCAGAAAAACAGGTCGTATTCGAGGTCGCTATCGATGGCGATGCTGAAGTGCGCGCGCTGCAATTCCATGCGCCGCACACTGCCTTGTTCTTCTATTCCGGGATTCTTCCCACCATGAATCGCCAGCAACGGCCGATTCTTACGTCCGGCAAACGCAACCAATTGTCGGACCGTCAAGGCTACCCCATTAATTTCGTGAAACGTCTCGCAAAAGAGAGCGACGCGCGGTTCCCGGCTCATGGCCCACCTTTTTCGTACACCTGCCATGGTAATACCGAATGCAGTCGTCCGAAGCGCTGTGGCGCACAATTCGCGGCAATTTAACTTCTAGTTCATGACTCCGCTGCCGTTCGGCACCACGGAAATTTCTACGCTTGAAGGATGTTCTTTCGTTCGGTACACCTTATCCGTGGCTTTCTGATAATCCGATTCCTTCGCGTCAAATATGTTTGGCACAAACTTCTGCGGGTTCCGGTCGTACAACGGGAACCACGTGCTCTGCACCTGTACCATGATCCGGTGTCCCTTCTTGAACACATGATTCGTCGTATGCAGATCAATCGTGTATGGCGTCACGGCTCCCGCCACAATCGGCTCCGGCTTTTCGTACGAATTCCGATAACGACCGCGGAAAATTTCGTCCGCGACCATTAATTCGTAACCCGACAGTTTCCAGTCCTTCTCTTCTTTCTGTGGGTACACATCGATCAACTTCACCACCCAGTCGCTATCCGTCCCCGTTGTCGAGGCATACAATTTCGCCGTTACCTGCCCGGCCACGGTCACGTCGTCCTGCAATTCTTCCGTCTCCCAAGTCAACACATCGGCTCGTCCATCCACAAATCGCTGGTCCTGCACCAGCCACGTGTACCAACTCCCTGGATGATCTGGCGGATACGTCATGTCCACGGGTTTATGTCGGTAAGGCACCGGATGCGCCGGGTCGCTCACATAGGCATCAAACGCCTCGTCGTTCGTAACCTTTGGTTCTTCCCATCCGAGCTTCCCCTTTTCTCCAAAGTACAAATTCTTCTTTTGCGCTTCCCGCGGAGGCCACGCATCGAAGCTCGTCCACGTATTGCTTCCCGTCTGAAAGGTCAGCGCTTCCTTCAATGGCAACGCACCTTTGTCATGCAGCCAGTACGCAAACCACGCCGCTTCCACTCTTTGCCGGTAATACGTTCCCGTATCCGTGTCGAACGGAATCTGCCCTAATGAATTTCCAGGCCCGTGCGCCCACCCGCCGTGATTCCACGGCCCCACCACCAGGTAATTCAAATGTTTCGCGTCGCCCTTCTCCAAATTTGCGTAAGTCGCCATCGGTCCAAAAAAATCTTCCTGGTCCCACCATCCCGCCACATTCAAATTGGGAACTGTCGTCTGTTTCAGAGCCGACGCAATCGCATGTTTTCTCCAGAAATCGTCATACGTCGGATGCGTGACGAAATTGTTCCAGGTCGGTATCTTCCCGTGGAAATACTTCGCGTTAACGTTCGATAGCGGCCCCAACTGCAGATACCAATCGAACAAGTCGAAGCGATCAAAAGCAAAACTGTAATTTTCATTTGACGTTTCCATCAGCGCCGAATACTCGAATCCATAACTCAGCCGGAAAGCGCCGTTGTGAAAAAAATCGTCACCCAGCCACGCATCGCCCATGCACGCTTGTTCCGAAACTGCCTTAAGCGCCGGATGTGGATTCACCATCGCCATCGCGGCCAGAAAACCTCCGTAGGAAATGCCTGCGACCCCGGCGCGGCCATTGTTGTTCGGCACATTCTTGATCAGCCATTCAATGGTGTCATACGTGTCCGTGCTCTCATCAACACCCTTCGCATCGCTTGCGTCATGTACCGGCCGGTTCATTTCAAATTTTCCTTCCGACCCGTATCGCCCGCGAATATCCTGCAATACGAAAACGTAGCCATCCGCCCACATGTCCGAGTAGCGATACAAGATGCCGCTGTGCCCTTTTTCAGGCGAAGAAATGCCATAGGGCGAGCGCTCAATAAAGATCGGCAGCGCTGCTTTCACATCTTTTGGCGTGTAAATTTCCGTGTGCAGCCGTATCCCGTCGCGCATCGGGATCATTGCTTCCTGCTTGACAAACAATTTCGTCAGGTCGGGAGGCGCCTGCTTCGCTTCCTGCGCGTTCGTGATGCGCGATCCAGCACACAAGCCCAGCACGATCACGGTAATTATTCTGAAATATCGGCCCTGACGGTTCACTATTCCCCCTTTTACACCGGCACTCCGCAAAGTTCCGTGAGAATATCACACCTTCTTCCTTACCCCCTATTTACAGGGTTTTTTACGGTTTCTGTGGTGCTCACCGCCCGCCTCTGCTAAACTAGAGGTTCGTTTGACCGCACCTGAATTCACTGAAGAAGGGGTTCTTCCGGGCTGCTGGTTGTATCAGCAGCCATTTTTGTCTGAAGACGCATTTACTACCATGACCACCGATATTCGCAATATCGCCATTATCGCTCACGTCGACCATGGCAAGACCACTCTAGTGGACACCATGCTCCGCCAGAGCGGTATTTTCCGCGCCAATCAAGAGCTCATTGAGCGCGTGATGGACTCCAACGACCTTGAACGCGAGCGCGGCATCACCATCCTGGCCAAAAACACCGCTCTCTTTTTTCACGATACCAAGATCAACATCGTCGACACCCCGGGCCATAGCGATTTCGGCGGCGAAGTCGAGCGCGCCCTGCGCATGGTCGACGGCGTCGTTCTCCTCGTTGACGCTAGCGAAGGCCCACTTCCCCAGACTCGCTACGTCTTGCAGAAGGCGCTCGCCTCCAAACTTCCTCCGGTTGTCGTGCTCAACAAGATCGACCGTCCCGACGCACGTTGCGAAGAAGTTCTCAATGAAATTTACGATCTCTTCATCGATCTCGACGCTACGGAAGATCAACTCGATTTCCCCGTCGTCTACACCAACGCCCGCGCCGGTGTTGCTCACCGCAAAGTGGGCGATGAATCTAAGGACCTGCTTCCACTCTTCGAAGCCATCGTGAACAAGATCCCCCGCCCCACGGGCGATCCCAACGGCGTTCTTCAATTGCAGGTTACCAACCTGGATTACAGCGAGTTCCTTGGACGTATCGCCATCGCGCGCGTCTTCAACGGCACTCTGCACCGTGGCGAAGAAGTTGGCATCAGCAAGCTTGACGGCAAGCTCATTTCCACAAAAATTACCAAGCTCTACACCTTCCGCGGCCTCGAACGTGACGAAGCCGAAACCGTCGTAGCGGGCGACATCGTGGCCATTGCCGGTGTCGAAGGGATTCAGATCGGTGAAAGCATCACCAGCCTGGAAAATCCTTCTCCTCTGGAGCCGCTGACCATCGACGAGCCTACACTTGCCATGATTTTCAGCGTTAATTCCAGCCCGCTCTCCGGCCGCGAAGGCACCTACCTTACCTCGCGCGATCTCCGTGACCGCCTCGCTCGCGAACTTCTCACCAACGTTTCCATCCGCGTCGAAGACACCGACACTCCCGAATCTTTCCGCGTCCTCGGTCGCGGCGAACTTCAGTTGGCTATTCTTATCGAAACCATGCGTCGTGAAGGTTTCGAACTGATGGTTGGCAAGCCGGAAATCGTCGTGCGCACCGAAAACGGTAAAAAGATGGAGCCGCTCGAACGCTTGGTCGTCGATATCCCTGACAATTTCATCGGCATCATCATGGAAACCCTCGGCAGCCGCCGCGGGGAAATGATTAAGATGAGCAACCACGGCTCTGGCCGCGTTCGCCTCGATTTCAAAATTCCTTCGCGCGGCTTGATCGGCCTGCGCAGCCAGTTGCTGACCGACACCCGTGGCACCGCTCTGATCCATTCCATTTTCGAAGGCTGGATGGAATACGGCGGCGACATGGCGCTCCGTCCAACGGGAGCCCTCGTCGCTGATCGCGCCGGCGTCTCGACCGCCTATGCACTCTGGGGTACCCAGGAACGCGGTGAACTTTTCATCGGCCCGACCGTCGAAGTCTACGAAGGCATGGTCATCGGCGAAAATTCCCGTGAACAGGACATGGAAGTAAACGTCACCAAGGAAAAGAAGCTTACTAACATGCGCTCTTCCTCGGCCGACGAAGCCATTCGCCTCGTCCCTCATCGCGTCCTTAGCCTGGAACAGGCCATCGAATTCATCGCTGATGACGAATGTGTGGAAATCACGCCCAAATCTATCCGCCTGCGCAAAAAAGTCCTGCAGTACAACAAGCGCCCTCGCCGCTGGCAAGAAATTCGTGCCAGTCAGGAAGCTGCGAAGTAAACTCATAGCAGTTGTAGTTTTTCGTTACGGCAGGCATTCCTATGCCCGTATTCATTTCCATGCTTCGTGGCGTAAATGTTGGCGGCCACAACAAAATAAAAATGGAAGAGCTCAGGGCTCTCTACGAGTCCCTCGGTTTCCAGAATCCTCGGTCCTTCATCCAGAGTGGCAACGTTCTCTTCCGCACGAAGGAACGGAATTGCGCAGCGATCGCCAAGCGCATAAGCGATGCCATCGAGCGCAAGTTTGGATTTCGGCCGGCAGTCATTCTTCGCACCGCTTCCGAACTGCGTGAAGTGATCGCCAGTAACCCCTTTGCCTCCCGAGAAGGGATTGACCCCAGCAGGCTGGCAGTTTCGTTTCTTGAGGTTGGCACCACCGGCGAGATTCGCGAAAAATTGCTCGCCATTAAGTGTGAACCGGAAGAATTGCGCGTGCAGGAACGCGAACTCTTCGTCTATTTCCCCAATGGCATGGCTCGCCCCAAGCTGTCCATGTCCACGGTTGAGCGGATCCTGAAGACGCCCTGCACCGTCAGAAATTGGAATACTGTCCAGAAGTTACTTGAAATGGCCGAAGATCTGGAATCCGCCAAATAGCGCCTCTTACGGCAACAACGCCTTCCCATCAGCGCTCGGCAACGACAGCCCCGCTTCCCTCGCCAGTGTCGGCGCGATATCTCGCATGTCGATCAAGCCCAGATTCTTTCCCGCCGGAATGCCCGGCCCGACAATAAAAAACGCAGATCTCAATTCAGGCACGTCCGGCAATTCACCGTGAGTGCCGCCTGGCTTCACCTTCGAGAGCACCGATCCGCTCAGAGTCGACCCTGTTCGCCAGCCCGGTTTCAAACTGACAAAGAACGATGCCGTCGGATAGCCACCACGCCCGTGCAACTCTTCCGCATCCAGCACACGATCGATTCCGTTTTCCGGGTTCGCTTGCAGCTTCACCAGAAGTGCCCGCGCTGTTTCGAGCGTCGCCGCATCGCCAGGATCCTTCAGTACGATCGCCGCGGATCCACCGGTCACCCAAGGCATGGCCCTCCACGCCGTGATGGTTCCTTTGTCGTCTGCAGTAAACAAACCCGCTTCGCGGAACGCCGGGAACAAATTCAATTGCTGGTCGCAATTCGCAAATCCATGATCAGACACCACGGCGAAAAAGGTGTGATTCGGTGCGATTCTTTCCGCAGCCTCCCTTACTTTTCCAATCACCGCATCAATCCGTTCGAGAATCGCCAGGGATTCCGTGCTGAACACTCCGGTCTCGTGTTCCGTGTGATCCAGCGCCGTCAAATGCAAAATCAAAAACCCCGGCCTCTTCTTCTCCAAGATCCACTCTGCGTATTTCCCCCGCACTTCATCGCCTTCACTTGTCGTATCAATCCCGCCGCGATACTCACCGATTTCCGCTGCCGCCTCGTTCATCAGCCCTGGGGTTGATACTGCGTGCAGCAATTTCAAATCCTCGGGCGTCCCAGCTCGCCAAACCTCTGGGATATCCCACGTTATCTTCGCTCCCACGGTCGCCGGCCACTGAATGCTCGCCGTTGTTCTGCCCGCCGCTGCTGCAGCATCCCAGAGAGTCGGCACACGAATATCCTCGGCGTACCAATACCATCCCTGATAATTCTTCTGCAGCGGATCAAACGTCGCATTTCCCAGGATTCCGTGCTTCGCTGGCCAGACTCCCGTCATCAACGTGGTGTGGCTTGGATAAGTAACGGTCGGAATCACTCCCGTAACTCCTTCTGCAAACGCGCCATCCTTCATCAACCCGCGTAAGTTGGGTACTTTCGACCCATGCACGTCCGCTGCTGTTATGTAATCCGGTCGCAATCCGTCGATAGAGATCACCACCAACAGTGGCGGTGTCGGACCTTGTGCCCACGTTCTTGGCACCCATAGCAGAATCCAGCTCATCATCAGTATCGAAATCGCCACACGCGCCCTTTTCATACTCCCTCCTGCATTTCCTCTCCAGCCGTTCTTGTTGTAAAGTATTCGTCACATAGCTATTCCATAAAGTTGCTCATAGCCTTGTTACTCGCCCATGAATTGTAGACGTTGACTGCCACGTAGTTAGGACGGTGTTTGTGAACAATTTGGCCTCAAATTCCGCGAACGGCAATGCACCCCATGCCATCATTGCCGCTACCGCCACCGCGCTGCCTCCTCACCTCATCACGCGCGATAACGTGAAGTATTACATGGGCCGGGTTTTTGACATTCCCGAACGCCGTCTTGAAGCCATGATGGCTATTGTTGACAACGCGCAGGTTCATCAGCGCCATGCCATTTTCCCCATCGAATACACCATCGAGCCTCGGCCTCTTTCCCAGACAAATAATGACTACATTGAGCACGCCGTCAAATTGGGCCGCGAAGCTGCCGAAAAGTGCCTGCAAAAAGCAAATCTTCGTGCCGATGAAATCGATCTGATTATCACCGTTTCCTGCACCGGATTCATGATTCCTTCTCTCGATGCGCACCTCATCCAGTTGATGGGGTTCCGTTCCAACATTCATCGTATGCCGTTCACCGAATTGGGCTGCGCCGCGGGAGCAATGTCTCTCTCGCGCGCTGCAGATTATCTGAAAGCTCATCCCGGCGCCAACGTGCTCATCATTTCCGTGGAACTTCCGTCACTTACGTTTCAGCGCAAAGATGTCACTCAGGCGAATCTCATCTCCTCGATTCTCTTCGGAGATGGTGCTGCCGCCGTCATCGTCACGGGCAAAAAGCGTCCCGGTCCGCAAATCCTCGTCACCGAAACCTACACCTTCCCGGATTCCCTCGGCGCCATGGGTTTTGACCTGCGCGACTCTGGTTTTCACATCCTGCTCGCCAAAGATGTTCCTGAAATGATCGGCGGAAAAATCAAAGGCCTGGTCACGGATTTCCTGACGCGCAATGGTATGAAGCAAGAGGACATCAAGGGCTGGATCCTTCATCCCGGCGGCGCACGCTTGCTCGGCAACGTCGAACAGGAACTCGGTATCTGCAAGTGCGACACTCAGCCGTCCTGGGACATCCTGGGAACTGTCGGCAATCTTTCCAGTGCCACCATCCTGTTCATTCTTCAGGAGTGGCTGGAAAAGCGTCCTCTGAAGACCGGCGAACACGCCATGGCAGCGGCTTTCGGCCCCGGTTTCAGCGCCGAGTTTTTACTGCTGCAATGGAACTAAGCGTAATCCTATATCTCCTGTTGCTCGTAATCGTTGCGCTTCTGCGCATCTTCGAGCTTCGCATTTCCCGCCGTCACCAGAAGCAGATGGTTGCGGACGGTGCCTCCAAAATAAATGAACCTCGTTTCTTCTGGATGGTTTTTCTGCATACCGCCGTGTTGATTGGCGCCGCTCTCGAAGTCGTTTTTCTCCACCGCCCCTTTATTCCGATCTTAGGGACAGCCTGTTTCATTATTTTTCTCGCTGCCAACGCCGTTCGCTGGTGGGTTATTCGCACCATGGGAGAGCACTGGAACGTTCAGGTCATGAATTCCACTTCTCTAGGCGTCGTCACCACCGGACCGTTCCGTTACGTTCGTCATCCCAATTACGCGGCTGTCTTTGTCGAAATGCTGGTGCTGCCTTTGATTCACACCGCCTGGATCACCGCAATCGCAGGCTCTCTCGCCCATATCGTGGTACTTTCTCAACGTCTGAAAACGGAGGAACGTGTACTCTTCTCCGATGCTCAGTATCGTGCCGCCATGGCTGGCAAGCCGCGCTTCTTGCCGGGACTTTTTTGAGGGCTACAGACTATGCGATCGCTCCCGCTACTGCTCGCTGTGCTTACGGCATTACTGGTTTGCCCAAACTCCCGTGCACAAGCTTCACCATCCGCTTCGCCAGGTCTCTCCTCCGTTCCTGAGCTTGAACAAGGATACAAACTTCTCTATGAACAGCAGTTTAGCGACGCCCGCACCGTTTTCGAAAAATGGGCCGCCGCCAATCCTGACGAACCGTTTGGCCAGGTTTCCCTTGCCGCTAGCTACCTCTTTGAAGAGTTCTACCTGCAGCGCGTACTGACCAGTGACTATTTCCTGAACGACAAGCGCTTCCTCGGCGGTATTGAAGGCACTCCCGATCAAGGCCGCATCAAGAACTTTGACGATTCCGTCGTGCGTGCCCGTGAACTGGCCACCAAGCGCTTGAAGAAGCAGCCTCGCGACCCCGAGAGCCTCTTCGCTCTCACACTTTGCGCCGGCATGCAGTCTGACGCCGACAGCATGTTGCTCAAGAAACATCTCGATGCCCTAAAGCACCTGAAAGAAGCCAATGCCAACGCGGAGATGCTTCTCGCCGGTCATCCCGACGCCTATGACGCCTACGTCGCTCCCGGCATTGCAAATTATGTTATTGGCTCCCTCTCTTCTTCTGCGCGCTTCATGCTCTGGTTTGGCGGCATTCACGGCGATCGCGCCCTGGGCATGACCCAGGTGCAGAAGACCGCTGATCACGGCCACTACTTGATGCCGTTCGCAAAAATCCTTATTGGCTCTTTCCGCTCGCCGCGAAAAGAAAGACGAACTCGCCCGCAAGAATCTGAAGGAACTGACCGAAGAATTCCCCGGCAACGCGGTCTACGACGCGGAGTACGCTAAGTCCCTAGGCCGCCCCGTCCCCGCCACCATCGGTCCTGCAAACTAGTCCCTTTTTCTACCCTGCTTCTCTATCGACACACTCCTTCTGGGTGTTTTCTCTGTCACTACTCTGCCAAACTGCGCTTTCCCACCCATTTCCCTTGTGGGCTGACTTTGAGAGTTTCTGCAACTTATCTGTTTTCAGTAAATTACAGGCAGGCCACTTTGGTTGCGCAGCTGCTTTCTTCTCCATCATCGACCGAGGGCGGCTTCGCCACCCGACCCGGTTTAATTGCGGGGACTTATGCAAGCCAAGGAAGTCTGTTTAGAGCGCGTTGTTGGGGAAGTCGAAGATCTGGCCACTCGCGTGGCTGAATTGAAAGGCCGCTTCGCCCGGCAGCGCGTCAGCGTAAAGCTTGAACATTATTGGGAGCTTGAGTACGTCCGCACGGGTTTTACGGAGTTCAAGCGGCGCATTCAGGACCTTGAATTTGCCGATGATCGCGAGCTCGAAAAATTCCAGGAGGCTGTCGAAGTTGCCTGGAGAGATCTAGTTCACGCTGTGGATACGCTTCTTGCGGCACTTCCCTGAACCGGTCGTGTGTGCCAGGCGCAGCACAGTCTAGTGCTCATCCACAGCGGTTGCGCTGTTGCTGTAAATTGCAACAGCGGGTGAAGGCGGAACGGGGCCAGGTCCCCGTTCCGCCTTTTTGTTCGCAAAGGTATGCGCCTCCCTCGCAAGCATCCTTCTTCCGCGTTCCCCATCATTGGAGTCGACTGTTACAATGCTCCTGATTTCCCGAAAGGCGGTGCCCCATGTTTCAGCCGGATCTCCTGAAGGGCCGTGCGATTTTCCTTACCGGCGGCGGAACTGGTCTCGGCCGGTCGATGGCTGTTCATTTCGCTGGACTTGGTGCGCGCATGTTTTTGGTAGGCCGCCGGGAAATGCCGCTAAAAGAGACCTGTGATGAGATTCATCGCACCGGTGGCGCATCCGCCTATGCACTGTGCGATGTTCGCGACTTTTCGGCTGTGGAAGCGGCCTTTTCCGCTGCTGAACTTCAGTACGGTGAGGTCGATACCCTGGTAAACAACGCCGCCGGAAACTTCATGGCACGCACCGAAAAACTATCGCCCAATGCATTCAATGCTGTCGTCGGCATCGTTCTCAACGGCACGTTTCACTGTACCCAGGCATTTGCAAATCGCCGCATCGCCAAAAAATTAGGCGGAAATATTCTCAACATCACCACTACCTACGCCTCCGCTAATTGCGGTTCCGGTTTCGTCGTTCCTTCCGCGTGCGCCAAGGCCGGAGTCCTGGCCATGACCACCTCTTTAGCCGTCGAGTGGGCGAAATACCACATCCGCCTGAACGCCATTGCCCCCGGCCCCTTCCCCACCGAAGGTGCGTGGTCTCGCCTCATTCCCAACAAGCAGTTTGAAGAGCACGCGATCAACAAAGTCCCCATGAAGCGTTTTGGCAAGCACGAGGAACTCGCCAATCTTGCTGCATTTCTCATCAGCGATATGGCGGAATACATCAACGGCGAGTGTGTCGTCATCGATGGCGGTCAATGGCTCCGCGGCGCTGGCGAATTCAACGACCTTGCCTTACTTACCGACCCGATGTGGGAGCAACTCGAAGCCGCCCGCCCCCAAAAAGTAAGCGCCAACGCTCTACTGTGGTAAAGCGCTGCCCTGCAGTGCTACGCGCAGTTTCACGTCTCCAATCGATTTCCCATCGGCTTCCGCGTGCACCACGATTTCCTGAGTGACTGCTTTCTTCAGCTCTTCCGTCGTGAGTGTTGGCGTGTCAACTTCAACCCGCACAGCCGTACGCCTCTCCGCAGGCAATTCCAGTTCGCCTTGTCCCGACGTGACTTTCCATCCAGCCGGAGCGTCGACTTTTAGAATTACCTTGAGCGGTGCAAGAGGATCGCCGTGCTGAATCACGACGGGCACTCCGACAGTCGTACCGGCCTTCACAGCAATTTCCGCAACCTGCGCGGTTGGAAGCCCTGCCAGTTGATGCTCAGCTCGGAATACCTCGTAGTATCCCCACGGACCATCCAACATAAGGTACGTGCCGCGCAGCAGAAAATAGTCACTTTGCGTCAACGCCTGTTTTTCAGGAAAAAACGGCCCGGGCCGAATTCCTGCGAATACATCATCCGTGGGCTTTCCCCCTTCCATCGATTTGCCGAAAATCAATGTCTCGGGATCGGTCCACCAACCTGTGTTGGGATCGCTCATCATCTTTTCAATCCGCTCGTCATCCAGTTTGCTGATCTGCTCGATCTCCTTCGGAAACTGTGTCAAGTGCGGCGTAGCTGCGTCCAGCGCCAGCCGCCAGTAGGGTTTCTTCTGCGATGGCGAAATCTCCTTTATCGAATACCTGGGGCCTTTTCCTGCAAACTGCTTGTCGTCTTTTGCATCGCTGAAGTAGTAGATCTTCTTCGCTTGCCACGTCGTCAAATTCTCCAGATAAATCTCGAACCGCTTCGTGGCGCCTGCTATCTGCGAGGGAAATGCCGTTGGATTATTCGACAGGTCGAACGCTTCCGTCGCCAGTACTCCCGCCGCTTGGTGATCTCCGTGATTTTCCCCGATAAATACACTCGGCAGCCAGGTGATCACTATCTCCGGTCGCGTTAGCCGATAAATCCCCACCAGCTTCTCGAGATTCGCTCCATGCCCCCAGTTCGCCAGCGAATTCAACACGTTCTGCGAAGCCGTGTCCTTGCCATCTAGGAACCACACGTTGGTGATCCCTAGCTTCGCGCAAGCCGCTCGCGCTTCCATCTCCCGCACATTCGCCAGCGCCGACCCGTGCTCGCGTGCATAGTCGTTTCCGCCGCTCCCCCCGCGTGTTCCATATACCACTGCCACCCGCTTGTGCTCGTCGTAAATTGCACGTGCCAGATACGGCGTCACACCACCTTCATCATCCGGATGAGCCACGACAACCAAAATATCAGCCTTTAAATCGTTCCTCAGGGCTCTTGATGACTTGCGCACTCTGGCCCCATGCACTGGTCATGAGACAGAGACCAACAATCAGTAGGCTGCTTATCTTTCCGATCATTTTCATTTATATCCCCAGCAGTTCGAACTTGACTCCTGAAGTCGTACGCTTCTTGGTCGATATTTATTTGGATCGATACATTCGTTGTAGGAGAGTGCTCATGGTTACCAGGAAAGTATCTCCTAAGTTCCAGGTCGTGATCCCCAATGAAATTCGTCAATCGCTATCACTTGAAACCTGGTGAAGATCTACAAATCTACATCATTGAAAAGCCGATTCGTCGTCCATCGAACCTGCCCCATCAAAGAGCTACGCGGCATCGTTCCAGGTTTGGTGTGGAAGGATGAAGACCGTGATCACTCCGAACGTCTCTAATTTCATCGTCGATTCGTCTGGCTGGATCGAATACATGGGTGCCGGTCCGAAGGCGAGCTCGCATGCCCCTTGTTTGGAATCGAACTCCGATATCTTATTTCTGCCTTCCATCGTTGTCCATGACGTTCACAAAAAGCTCGTTTGTGAACCGGGCAAACACATGGCGGAGATGTTTCAATCCGAAGCTTTCGGATTTGGCGATCGGTTGATACCGCCGAGTTTGGATCTCTCCATTCTGGCCTCACGTATGAGTATCCAGGCTGCTCTGCGGATGGCCGACGCGACAATCTACGCCACCGCACGTCCACTGCAAGGCACAGCTGACTACACCCGATTCACACTTCGCCAATCTTGACCCTCGTAACAATGCTCTGAGGTAAGTGCCGAACCGCTTGACCAGCATTTCACCCGCCGATACTCTAGCTAGTTAAATACTCGGCCGACTCTCAGCCTGTTAGGACACTACCGCATGGATCAGATTCACGTAACTCTCCCCGATGGGAGCGTAAAAGAGGTGCCGAAGGGCACCACGCCCCTCGATATTGCCAAATCGATTTCGCCGCGCCTGGCCGACGCCGCGCTTGTTGCAAAGGTATTCGCCACCGGTGAAAACGGCGCTAGGGAAAAGTCTGGAATTTTCTCGAATTCCGTCGACCCCGCCGAAGACGGCAGTTTACTCTTCGACCTTCGCCGTCCCATCGAGCAGGACGTTAAGCTTCAGATCCTCACCGAAAAGGATCCCGACGCGCTCTACGTCTTTCGCCATTCCGCCGCGCATTTGCTCGCCGCCGCGGTTATGGAACTCTACCCCGAAGTGAAGCTCGGCATCGGCCCACCCGTCGAAAACGGTTTCTTCTACGAATTTCTGCGCGATCAGCCCTTCGTTCCCGACGACCTCGAGAAGATCGAAAAGAAGATGCACGAACTCGCGGCCAAAGATCTTCCCAACGAGCGGAAGCTGCTTCCCAAAGACGAAGCACTGAAGCTCTACCAGGATTCCAAGCAGCTCTTCAAATGTGAGCTGATCCAGGAAAAAGCCGATGAGCCGATGGTTTCCTTCTACACCACCGGCAAATTTATCGATTTCTGTCGCGGCCCTCACATCCCCTCCACCAAGCGCATCCAGGCGTTCAAATTGATGAGCGTTGCCGGCGCCTACTGGAAGGGCCAGGAAGGGAATCCGCAGCTCCAGCGCATCTACGCCGCCGCTTTTTACAACCAGAAACAGCTCGACGAATATCTCCACCGCCTGGAAGAAGCCAAGCGCCGCGATCATCGCAAACTCGGCGCTGAACTCGATCTCTTCAGCGTTCAGGAAGAAGCCGGCCCCGGCCTGATTTTCTGGCACCCCAAGGGTGGCCTCATTCGCACTTTGGTCGAAAACTGGCTTCGTGAAGAACTTCAGAAGCGCGGCTACGACATGGTCTTTACGCCGCACATCATGCGTCTCGACCTCTGGAAGACTTCCGGCCACGCTGGCTTTTACAAAGACAACATGTTCGGTCCGCTCGAAGTTGAAAAGGCTGAGTATCAGCTCAAGCCCATGAATTGCCCGGGCCACATTTTGATCTACAAATCCAAACTCCGCAGCTATCGCGATCTTCCCGTTCGACTCGCGGAGCTTGGCACCGTATACCGCTATGAGCGCAGCGGCGTGCTTCACGGCCTGCTTCGCGTCCGCGGCTTCACCCAGGACGACGCACACATCTTCTGCCTCCCAGAGCAGATCGAATCCGAAGTCGAAGCTTGCGTCGACTTCGCTTTCGCCGTCATGAAAAATTTTGGGTTTGACAAATTTGAGGTCGAACTCTCTGACTGGGACGCCAAGCATCCTGAAAACTACGCCGGCAAGCCCGAAGATTGGGCACGCGCGGCCAACGCCCTTGCCAACACCATGAGCCGCATGAACATCCCCTACAAGCGCATCGAAGGGGAAGCCGCCTTCTACGGCCCGAAAATCGACGTCAAACTCATCGACGCCATCGGCCGCTCCTGGCAACTCACCACGGTCCAGTTTGATTTCAATTTACCCGCGCGCTTTGCTCTGGAATTCGTCGGCGAAGACGGCGCCCGTCATCAACCTTTGATGGTTCATCGCGCCCTTCTCGGCTCGGTCGAACGCTTCTTCGGCATTCTCATCGAACACTATGCCGGCGCATTCCCGCTCTGGCTCGCTCCTGTGCAAGTGGAGATTTGCCCGGTCAGCGAAAAAGTTCAGGATTACGCGCGCCACATATTCGAAACGCTAAAGAATCACGGCATCCGCGTGCATCTCGACGAGCGCAACGAAAAACTTCCGGCGAAGATCCGTGACGCGCAACTTCAGAAAATTCCCTACATGCTTGTACTCGGCCCGAAAGAGGCCGAGGCCGGCACCGTCAGCGTCCGCCACCGCACCAAGGGTGATCTAGGCCCGCGTCCTATCGCCGACCTGGTCGCCGACTTGCAAAACGAAATTGCGTCGCGCACCATTCAATAATTCATGTGCTGCAATTTTCGCGAAGTAGTTCTGCGATACCCGCCTGGCTGTACGCAACCTGCGTTTCGGCGATAGGTAAGTTCGCTTTAGCATCTCCTCATAATTTGAGTTTTAGTACCCATCCACTTGTGATAACGTGCGCGGCATGAGCGACCCATCGACGCCCGCGACAGGTTCCATTCCACAATTTGCGACCGCTGAATATACATCTCCCGGCTCGGAAAATTGCAAGTCCTGTAATCAACCAATTTCCGGCAGCTACTTCCGCATCAATGGCGCGCTGGCCTGTACCAACTGCGTCTCTCAATTGAAGAGCCAGCTTCCTGTTGACACCCATTCTGCTTTCGTGCACGCCATGCTCTTCGGGTTCGGCGCTGCGATATTGGGCATGATTCTCTATTCCGCATTCGGCATCATCACCGGCATCGTCATTGGCTATCTCTCACTCGGTGTCGGCTATCTTGTAGGTAAAGCTATTCGCACAGGTTCCGGTGGAATTGGGGGCCGCCGTTATCAGATTGCGGCAATCGCGTTTACCTACTTTGCGGTCTCCATGTCAGCCGTCCCCATCGGGGTTTATCAGGCCGTGAAGGAATCGAACGAAAAGAAATCTCACTTGGTCACTTCAGCCCCTGCTTCTACTTCACAATCATCCGGTGGCGAAAACGAAACTTCTTCATCCCATTTTCTAAGCCCTTCTTCGCAGTTTGCGGGTGGGGATTTTATTTCGTACTCTAGGTTTTCAGCTGCTCTTGCCAGTCTTATCGTCCCGAAGCTATACCGGCATTAGCGGCGGTTCAATATGTTCGAAAATCTCGATCACATCCTTCTTGGCTGCCGCAACCTCGACGAAGGAATCGCATATCTCGAAAAACTCTCCGGCTACCGCGCCGCGTTCGGCGGCGCTCATCCCGGTCGCGGCACGCACAACGCACTTCTGAAGCTCGGTCCGCACTCCTACCTGGAAATCATCGCGCCTGATCCGCGACAAAACGAACTAACCTGGTTCCCCCAGCTAGCATTGCTCACTGAGCCTCTCCTCATCGGCTACGCGGTTCAGCATAAGAACCTAGATGAATTCGCAAAGTCGCTTCACGAAAAGGGAATCGCCAGCAATGGCCCTTTCGCTGGTTCGCGTACTCGCCCCGATGGTCAACTCCTGCGCTGGAAGACTCTCGCCTATCAGGACGACCGTGGCGGCCTCCTACCTTTCTTCATCGAGTGGGACGCAAATTCTCCGCACCCATCCTCCGACGCGCCTGGCGCCCTCGAACTTTTATCATTCCATCGCATCGGCCATCTTCTGGAAGAGCCCATCCCTCCCCTAGGCATGCACAAGATTCTTCTTCCAGAACATCCCGTCCAGCTCCGCGCACGTCTCATGGGGCTCCACGGCGAATTCGATCTGGTCTCCCAGTCCATTCCTTCCGAAACCTGGGCCTCCTGACTCTCGAGCCTTGCCAGTTTCTTAGATTTGCTCTTCTTGTCCCATCCCTTTGCCATGCTATACTTTATAGCCTGCCTCCTCTGCTTACGCGGCTGAGGCTCGGTTGTTCAAAACGGAGTGCGTCCCGATTCACGGGTGCCTTTCTTATGTCTAGGGGGATTTATCGCTGAGCGGAATTTCCGGCAAGCCGACCGTATTCGTATTAACGAACGAATCCGCGCTCGGGAAATCCGGGTGATTGATGATGAAGGTGGCCAGCTTGGTGTAATGCAACCCTTCGAGGCGTTGCGTGTGGCGCGCGAAAGAGGCCTCGATCTGGTGGAAATTTCTCCTACCGCCGATCCGCCCGTTTGCAAGATCACGGATTACGGTAAGTTTCTCTACCAGCAGAGCAAGAAGGCTCACGAGCAGCGCAAGAGCAGCCGGGGTTCGCAACTCAAAGAAGTGAAGTTTCGTCCCGCTACCGCGGAGCACGATTTTCAGGTTCGCAAGAGCCAGATTCTCCGCTTCCTTGGCGAAGGCCACAAAGTTCGCGCCATGATTTTTCATCGCGGCCGCGAAATGGCCCATCAGGAAGTTGGCCGCGCGAAGATGACCCGCCTGCTCGCGGAAATTGGCGAACAAGGCCAGATCGAAACGATGCCGCGCATGGAAGGTAACGTTTTAGTTGCACTGCTCGCCCCCAAAAAGGGCGGCACACCGGTTGCAAAACCGGCCGCGCAATCGCAACAGAACGCGTAGTTGTTTTAGGGAATTCGCCGGATTCAATCCGGGTCTGTCTTTCCTGAATAAATTTCAGAAGTGGCCGGGTTCATTCGGCCCGTACGGAGAGGATTCAAAGCAATGCCACGCAATAGGCAGAAACCCAAGCTGAAGTTGAAGACCCATCGCGGCGCGCGCAAGCGTTTCAAGATCACCGCCAATGGAAAGATCGTTCGTATGCACTCTGGAAAGCGCCACCTGCTCGGTACCAAGGCCGCCAAGCGCATGCGCAAGCTCAAGAAGCTCACCAAAGTAGACAAGACGGATGTCAACGCCGTCCGGCAGATGATGCCCTACAGCTTCTAGCTTTTGTTCTTCGTGTTGGCGCAATTCACCGCGCTTTCACAATGAAGTTGCGGCTTTAAATCCGCAAAACGTGCCAGGCAGCGCTTCACGGGTGCCTGCCGGCCGTTACGCTCCGTTGTCTGGGGCATGTAGGTACCGGGCTTTAGCCCGGTCAGCCTGCAAACTACAGTTGCAAACGTGGCTCACGCCGCGAGCGCCGGAAGGCGCGCTGCAACTATCTCACCGGAAACAAACCCGTTGCGCACAACGCTTTTCTGCATCTTTGCGTTTTGCCGCAACCCGTTTTGTTTCCCGAAAACTTGAAGGAGAAAACCCATGCCACGCGTAAAACGCGGCACTAAACGCCGAGCTCGGCGTAAGAAGTATCTTAAGAGGACTAAAGGCTTTTTCCTCACAAAGAGCAAGCTCTACCAGTCTGCTCAGGAAGCTGCCAATCGCGCGGATCGTTATGCCAAACGCGATCGCCGCGTCAAGAAGCGCCAGTACCGCCGCTTGTGGATTCAGCGTGTCGGCGCTGCCGCTCGCCTCGCAGGCCTCACCTACGGTCAGCTCATTAACGGCATGAAAGTCGCCGGCATCACCATTGACCGTAAGGTGCTTGCCGACATCGCCGTTAAGGATCCCGCAGGCTTCGCGCAAATCGCCGAAAAGGCCAGGGCTGCAGCTCCACCACAGGTCAAGACCAGCACTAAGGCCCGCAAGACCTAATTGTCTGCTCGTCCATTACGGACGAGAGATTCTCTGCCGTAGGGGCGCAGCACTGCTGTGCCCCTCTTATGGCAGGATATTTTGTTCCAATGCTCTGATCATGTCGACTCTAGAATCAAAACTCGCTCAACCGCTGGCGGCACTCCAAATCTCTTCCGCCGATCAGGTGCAATCTCTCTTCGCCGAACTCCGCGCACAATTCGATGAACAGGCCTCCCGCGCCGTTGACGAAGCCTCATTCAAATCATTCCGTGATGCCTGGCTGGCGCGCAAATCCGGCGTCCTCACGCTGGTCACCGACAATTGGCTGAAGTCTGCCTCACCTGAATTAAAGCGCGCCGTGGGCGCCGCGCTCAACGCTTTGAAAAGCCATGTTGACGCGCAGATAGCGTCTCTCCAATCGGCCGTTGAAGCTGGTTCGGCCGCCACTGCCAGCACCAAGGATCGCGTCGACCTTTCCCTTCCCGGCGTGATTCGTCCCGTAGGTTCGCGTCATCTCATCCGCCAGGTTTTTCAGGAAATCGAAGACATCTTCTTCTCCATCGGCTTTTCCGTAGCGGAAGGCCCCGAAATCGAAACGCCTTATTACAATTTTGAAGCACTCAATATTCCTGAACACCATCCTGTCCGCGACGACATGGATACCTTTTATCTGGAGTTGCCAAAAGGCGCTCCCAGCCAACTGCTTCTTCGCACCCATACCTCGCCCGTCCAGATCCGCACCATGGAAAAGCGCCAGCCTCCCGTGCGCGTCATCGCTCCAGGCAAGGTCTATCGTCGCGACAATCCCGACGCCACCCACTCCTTCATGTTTCATCAAATCGAAGGACTCGCCGTCGACACCGACATCACTTTTTGCGATTTCACCGGCACCATCGACTACTTCGTAAAACAATTTTTCGGCGAACACGTGAAAACACGCTTTCGTCCCAGCTACTTTCCATTCACGGAACCTTCCGTGGAGTTCGACGCCTCCTGCGTTTTCTGCGGCGGTACCGGCTCCGCAAAAAGCGGTGGCACCTGCGGCAAATGCAAAGGTTCCGGCTGGATCGAACTCTTTGGCGCTGGTATGGTCGACCCCGCCGTCTACGGTTTCGTGAATTACGATCCGAAAAAGGTCAGCGGTTTCGCTTTTGGCATCGGCATCGATCGCCTCGCCATGCTGAAATACGGCATCGACGATATTCAGGTCTTTTTTCAGAATGACGTGCGCTTCCTAAAACAATTTCCGTAAAGTTTGAAGTCAGGCGTCGTTTCTACGTATTTCAGACAGTTTAATTGAAACTTAGAACTTTTTGCTTATGACTTTCGCCAACGCCAAGCAGCGCTTCTCCAATCGCGTGGAAGACTATGTCCGCTACCGTCCCGGCTATCCCACTGGCGTCCTTGGCTTCCTGACAGAGCAGTGTGGCTTGCACACCAAACACGTCATCGCCGACATCGGCTCTGGCACCGGCCTGCTCAGCAAGCTCTTTCTGGACAACGGCAATCACGTCTACGGTGTCGAACCCAACGCCGAAATGTACGCTGCCGGAGAAGAATTTCTTCACGGCTATCCCAATTTCGCCGGCGTCATTGGTTCGGCCGAAGACACCACCCTTGCCGAACACAGCGTAGATTTTGTTACCACAGGCCAGGCCTTCCACTGGTTCGAGCCCGACGCTGCCCGCACTGAATTCTCACGCATCCTGAAACCCGGCGGCTGGGTCGTCGTCATCTGGAACGAGCGCATGACTGACACCACGCCGTTCCTTCGCGACTACGAAGCTCTACTTCACAGATTCGGCACCGATTACGCACGCGTCAGCGACAGCTACCCGCGCCGGGAAGAGATGCTGGCTTTCTTCCGCTCCGACTCTTTTCTTTCGCATGAACTTCCCAATTTTCAGGAATTTGATTTCGTCGGTCTCAGCGGCCGCTTGCGCAGCAGTTCCTATGCGCCCGCACCCGATCATCCAAATTTTTCGCAGATGATGAATGAGCTGAAGCACATCTTCACCGCCTACCAGCAAGACGGTAACGTGCGTTTCGACTATCGCACCAGGATTTATGCTGGCAACTTGGCTCTCGACGGGAACTAGCGCATGAAAGTCGTTTACAACTGGCTGAAAGACTTTGTCGACCTCACCGTATCGCCGGAGGAGCTCGCCTCACGCATCGCTCTTTCCGGCACCAACATCGCTTCCGTCGAAACCGGCCCTCATGGTTCCGTAATCGACGCGGAGGTCACTTCCAATCGCCCCGATTGCCTCGGCATGCTGGGCATCGCCCGCGAAGTGGCTGCCATCTATCGCCTTCCACTGAAAAATATTTCGCCCAAGGTCACGGAAAGCACTGCTGCAAAGGCTACCGATGCCGTAAGCGTGAAAATTGAAGCCCCGGAACTTTGTGGCCGTTTCACCGCTCGTGTCATTCGCGGGGTTAAGGTTCAGCCTTCGCCTTCCTGGCTCCGCGATCGTCTCGAAGCCGCGGGCGTCGCCAGCATCAGCAACGTCGTCGACATTACCAACTATGTCATGCTCGAACTCGGCCATCCGCTCCACGCCTTCGACTACGACCTGGTGAAAAATCACAGCATCGTGATTCGTCGCGCCAAGCCCAGCGAAAAGATGAGGACGCTCGACGGCATCGAACGCACTCTCGACCCCTCCATCTGCATGGTCTCGGATGGAGATGGCTCGCGTCCGGTTGGCATCGGCGGCATCATGGGCGGAGCCGAAACCGAAATCTCTTTTTCGACAAAAAATGTATTGATCGAATGCGCGTGGTTCGATCCTATTGCCATTCGCCGCTCCGCTCGTTCTCTGAAGCTCCATACCGAAGCCAGCACGCGATTTGGCCGCGGTGCCGACCCCGAAATGGCGGAGTTCGCCTCTCGCCGTGTTGCCCAACTGATTTTGCAGCTTGCCGGGGGTGAACTTCTCTCCGGTGTCGTCGATGTCTATCCCGGCAAACGCGCCCCGAAGAGGATCGTCCTCACCCGCGCGGAGATTCTGCGCGTTATGGGCTCCGACGTCCCAGACAGGGAAGTCGAAGCAATTCTGACCGCACTCGGTTTCGCACCGAAACGCACCGATGGCGGCCGTGGCGCCGAAAATTCTTTACTGGCCGCTTGGGAATGCACGCAACCTTCCTGGCGCGCCGACGTCGAGCGCGAAATCGATCTCATTGAAGAAGTGGCGCGCGTCTACGGCCTCGATAAATTTCCTCCCCGTTTGCCCGCAGCGCGCATTGGCGCCGCCCGCCTTCCACATTTCGAAGCGGAAACGCGTCTGCGCGAACGCTTGATCGGCCTGGGCTATCACGAAATTGTCACCATTCCCCACGTCGCCGAAGCGCGTAACGATCTATTCCGTCCCCCCGACGCAACTCCCGCAAGACTCGCCAATCCTCTTTCGGAAGAGGCTGGCGTGCTCAAATCCACCGCTGCCGTCACCATGGCCGCTGCCATCGAGTGGAATCTGAATCACGGCCAGCGCAATGTGCGCCTCTTTGAGATCGGACATCACTACCGACTGCTCAATGGCAAATCCGTCGAATCCCGCGTCCTCGCTCTCGGTGCCACCGGCCTCGCCCGGACGCAAGGCCTTCACGATCCCGTGCGCGAATATAATTTCGCAGATCTGAAGGGCGATCTGGATTCCGTCGGCACACTTTGTGGCGGTTTTGAATGGCAGCAGGGCGGGGCAGAATGGCTTCACCCCGCAAAACGCGGCGTGTTGTCTCTGGGTAAAGAGGGGACTCAGCCTCTAGGCGTTGCCGGCCAGCTCTCGAAGCGCGTCGCCGACACACTTAAATTTCGCCAGGATGTCTATCTTGCCGAAATCGATCTTGGCCCGGTCTACTGCATGTTCTACGGCGTCAAAAATAGTCGCCGCTACGATCCGCTGCCGCGCTTTCCCTCTGTCGAGCGCGACTTCTCTTTGTTCCTCGCAGATGGCGTCACATTCGCCGATGTCACCAAATCGATCAACGCTTTGAAAATTGGCGAGATCGCTTCCATTGAAGCGGCGGACCTGTTCCGCGGCAAGAATGTTCCCGCCGGCAAATACTCGCTGCTCGTGCGCATCACGTTTCAGTCGCGCGAATCCACCTTCACCGAAGCGCAACTCAATGATTTCTCCACCCGCATCGTCGCAACTCTGGAGAAAGATCTCAGCGCCTCTCTCCGCGCCAGCTAGCGTACAAGTCTCGTTCTTGTTCGCGTAGGGGCGGCTTTACGCCGCCCTTTTTCCTTTGCCGTTTCTGTCCTCAAACTCAGCGGTGCCGCAGCCTCAGCGTCTCCCAACTCCCGTCAGCCGTCCATCCGCCGTCCACAACTAACGCATGTCCGTTGATGAAGCTGCTCTGTTTATCGTCCGCAAGAAAGACAATCGCATTGGCGATATCGTCCGGTGTCGCGAACCGGCCCATCGGTACGCGTCCCGTGATGTCGCTGTCGGTATAACTCCCGCCGGCCTGGTCTGCGGAATCCATTTCCGTCTTCACCCAGCCCGGGCAAACTGCATTCACTCGCACGCCTCGTCCGCCCCACTCGGCCGCGAGTGTTCGCGTAAGCCCCACCAACCCGTGTTTTGAAGCGTTGTAGGCAACGCGATCCGCGATCCCCACCAATCCGGCCACCGATGCGACGTTAACGATGCAGCCGCGCTTTGCGGCCAACATCTTCTCCCCGAACGACTTTGCCAGCAGAAACGGCGCAACCAGGTTCACGTCCAGCACTCGTCGATAATCGGCGGCCGAAACACTCTCCGCGGGAGCAATAAAACTGATCCCCGCGTTATTCACCAGCGCGTCCACCGCGCCCCAACGCTCGTGCACCTCGCGCGCAAACGCTTCCACGACGGCTTCGTCGGTTATGTCTCCCGAAAACCCAAACGCTTCCGCTCCGAGCGCCTGCACCGCAGCAAGCGTCTGCTCGGGCTCGCGCAGATCAATCAGCGCGAGCCTCCAATCATTCTCCGCAAATTTCTCCGCCGTCTTGCGTCCAATCCCCTGCGCTGCTCCCGTAACGACGGCAGTTCGTTTCCTCTGCTCCATGTTTTGGTAACTCTCCGGGTTGGCTTACTCTGTCTTCTGTATCGCCCGTTCCACCAGCGTCAAACACCGCTCCGCCTGCTCTTTCAATAATTCTTCCCGCCCGTTGCGCTCTCTCCTCGCGCTATACAATTCATCCGCAATCGCCAGCGCCGCCAGCACCGCGGCCTTCTGGGTGTCGATTGTCGAAGTATTGCTGGCGATCGCCTGCATCTTTTCGTCCACGTAAGACGCCAGTTCGCGCACGTATCCTTCTTCAAGATCTCCCGCGATCGTGTAGCTCTGCCCGAATATTTGTACTTTGGTTGCTGTGCTCATCGGCGCCTCGGTCACTGCGACCACGTCGTCGGGTTGCGGTCCCAACGATGCCCGCGCAATTTCTTATGCAAATCTGCAGTAAGAGGCCCGGCCGAGCTAGTCGCTATGTTCGCTTCCACATTCTTGATCTTCCGCATCCCCGGAATAATTGTGCTGACTTCCTTGTTCGTCAGGATAAACCGCATCGCCAGCTCCGCCATCGTCATTCCGGTCGGAATCAGCGGACGCAGCGCGTCTGCATGCGCCACGCTGCTCTTCAAATTCTCCTCCACAAAATACGTGCTACGCCAATCGTTTGCGGGCCACTTGGAATCCAACGTCACCGTACCTGTCAGCGTGCCTTCATCAAACGGCACGCGCGCAATAAATCCAACATCCTTCATCTTGCAGATCGGCAGCAGCGCATCTTCCGGGTTCTGATCGAATATGTTGTAGATCGCCTGCACCGCATCTGCATAGCCTTCCAGCACCGCACGCAATCCGTTCGCCGGCTCCCATCGGTTCACGCTTGGCCCCACCGCACGCACTTTTCCGCTCTTCTTCATTTTCTCAATGCAGCGCGGCAACCGCTCATCGTTCAGCCAGCGGTCTTCCCACGTATGGAATTGCATCAGGTCAATCGTATCCACGCCCAGGTTCTTCAGGCTTTTTTCGATGTACTCTTCGACATATTCGGGAGGGAAACAATCATCCAGCGTGAATTCCCGCCGGCTCGGCCACTTTCTGTTCTTGGGTGGAATCTTCGTCGCTACATACAGATGCTTATCCGGGCCGCCGCAGCCCGTGCTGTTTTTCTTTTCGCGCAGCACCCTGGCCAGGATCTGCTCGCTTCTTCCATCTCCATAAGCCCACGCGGTATCAAAAAAGTTGCAGCCCAGTTCGATTGCCCGATGCAGCGACGCCAGCGTTTCCTTGTCGTCCGATCCGCTCCATCCCGCCAGCCCCCACATTCCATATCCAATTTCGCTGACGTTCCATCCTGTACGCCCAAATCGCCGATAATTCATCGCCCATCTCCTGGTCCTGCCCCGTCATTGTAGCGGCGCGCCCCTTCGTTAGGAAAGCCTTCAGCGCCGCACAGCCTCTCGCTAACACCCCCATTGGACGCCAACTCCCGTAGGTAGGATAATATCCCTGGAGCGGTACTTCGAAGCAGGTGTAGAAGCGAACGCCGTTTGAACCGTAATGAATCTCTGGGGTGCTGCGCATAGCCAGCTTGTGTGCACGGCCTGTCCCGTTGGCTGGTCCTTCTAGCATCGACCCGCCACCGGGGCAGGAAAGCCTAATGGTTGGCTCGTGGTGCCCACCTATTTCAGAGGTTCACGGCCTAGCATCTCACGGCCGAGCAGTCCGCTCCCTTTTTCTGCGATAGGTTTCTGTCATCCCGAGCTAAGCGAGGGATCTGCTTTTTCCTCGAGTTTTCGAAAGGTCCTGTATTCCTCGATGAAGGTTTTATTTATTGGAGACATCGTCGGCTCACCCGGCCGTCACATCGTCCGTGAACGACTTGCCGATCTGGTTCAGCAGCGCGGCATCGACCTGGTCATCGCCAACGGCGAAAATTCCGCTTCCGGTTTCGGCATTACTCCCCGCATCGCCGAGGAACTGCTCCAACAAGACATTGCCGTCATCACGGGCGGCAACCACAGTTGGGATCGCAAGGAAATCATGGAGTTCATGCCCCATGAGCCCCGGCTTCTTCGCCCGGCAAATTATCCGGAGAAAAATCCCGGCATCGGACTGTTTGTCGGAACTGCGAAAAATGGCGTGAAGTTTGCAGTTCTCAATCTGCAGGGTCGCGTCTTTCTCCCGCCGATTGACGATCCCTTCAAAAAAGCGGACGCTCTGCTCGAAACACTTCCTGTGGATGTTTCGTTCGTTCTGGTCGACATGCACGCGGAAACAACCAGCGAAAAGATGGCCCTCGGCTGGTACCTCGATGGCCGGGTCACGGCCGTCGTCGGCACCCACACTCACGTCACCACCGCCGACGAGCGTGTTCTCCCCAATGGCACGGCTTATATCACCGATGTCGGCATGACCGGCCCGCACGACGGTGTTATCGGCATGGACCGCGCGGGAGTCCTCAAGAAATTTATCGACGCCATGCCCTCTCGCTTTGAAGTCGCTTCCGGCAACGTCCAACTCAACGCCGTCCTCATCGAGACCGGCGACGAGTCCGCTCTCAACGAAGCCGGCCGCCTTCGTGCAAAATCCATCGACCGCGTCCGCCTCCACATCGACTAACACTCGTCCTCAGACTTCTGTAGCGGCCACCTTCAGCTGGCCACGTTCCTTCCGCCTCCTTATGTCGGCATCCCGGCCGGAGAGCCTCGCTTTCTGCGGTCTGGACTGGGGGATCGAGGGAAGTCGTGAAGCGCCCGACCCGATTCCGCCCTGAGTTTCCTCACCGTGACGAAATCGCAACGCCTTCCAGGTCCCCTCCTATGAACCCCACGCAACTCGCTACAATAGTTCTGCGTCTCACTAGTCCGGGCAACCGGAAAGGAAGTCCTCTAATCTCAACCTCCATGCAAACAGCTTTGGTCAATTTTTGCCGCCTGGTGCTCGTGCTCTGTCTGCTCGCTTGCCTCCACACTGCTTCCGCGCAAGACCAGGAAGTCGACGAGCAACTCTCCGCCAGCCGCCGCGTTTTTAAGCCCATTGGACCGGGCCTGCGCGCCCTCCGTCGTGGAGTTGATGGAAAGTACTATCTCCTGGCCTCGCCCAGTGTTGGTTTGGTTGTTTTCGATGCCAAGGGCCAGCAACTCAGTGTCATCGGCGCCCCGCCAGCTGCACCGGTCGCCACCAAGGCGGGACGTTCCGCCATCGCTTTTGGTGAAGATTGTGATGTCGACGCTAAGGGAAACATCTACGTCGCGGATCGCGGCTTCAATCTCGTCAACGTTTTTTCGCCGGACGGCAACTTACTCCGTTCCGTCCCCGTTACCGCGCCACTTTCGGTCGTCGCCCTACCCGATGGTGAGTTTGCCGTCTCCACCTTCCGCAGCAGCCGCCTGATCACAGTCTATGGCTCGAACGGCCGCCTGGTTCGGGACTTCGGTGAGCCGGATGATATGTCCGCGCGCCCGGACCTCAATCGCTATCTAGGCCTGGGGCGGCTGGCCACCGATTCCACAGGTCACGTCTACTACGGATACACCTATCTCCCGGAACCTCGCGTCCGCCAATACGATCGATTCGGCTACGCTGGCATCGATTTTGAATTTACCGGCCTCGGGGCATGGTCTGAAGGTCGAGCCGCTCGCAAAGAGATCGATCGTCAGGAGAAGCGCACCGAGCCACCCTCACTCATCCCCATCCTCACCGCGTTCGGCGTCGACCCCGTCAACGGCGATGTTTGGATGTGTCTCCACAACACCCTCCTCCATTTTGACAAGGAAGGAATCCGTCGCTCCGAGTATCAAATCTACACGCCCGACGGCACCCGCCTCGAAGGCACTGTCATTCTCGTCGAGGAAGATCGCCTCCTCATCGGTGCGGATCCTCTCGGCGTCTTTGAATTCCATCGTCCCGACAGAAAACGGTGACAAACAAACTTGGATTTCCTCAGGGCGTTTTGCACCACCGCAGGGCATTTCGATTCTTTTCAAAACACGAGATTGTCAAAATCATTGGCAATTGGTCTCGTTTTTGCTCCCACTTGCACATTTCTTGTGCTTGTGGAAAAGTTGTTAATGCAGTGTGAACGTTCGCTCATGCCTTCTCTCACTTTTCGCTTGCTCCCATCCGAACAGTGCGCGAGAATCCTCCCAGTTTGTAGGTGCGACTTTTAGTCCAGCAACTCTGTAGGGGCCGCACGGGAATCCACGGGGCAAAGAGCAGACGTTCCCGGCGCGTACACGAACTCCAAAGCGAGAAGCTTTAGGGCAAACGGCTTTCCACAGCATATCCACATCTGTGGAAATAGTCCGGGATTTGGTTTTTTCCAACACGATGACGACCGCTACTCAACTTGGCAAAGAGCAAGACGTGCTTAACACTTGGGACAAATTTCTAGACCTCATCAAGTCCCGCGTTAGCATTAACACTTTTAATACTTGGTTTCAGCCCACTCGCCTCAGCCGCGCAGAAGGCGACACTCTGTTCGTCCAGATTCCCAGTGCCGTTTTCCGCCAGGTTTTGACCCGCACTTACGGCGAGATCGTTAAGGCTGTCTTCCATCAGATGGGCACTCCCAACACGAAAGTGCAGTATGTCTGCACCGAGGAAGAGCCCGTTCAGGCATCTCCCGCTATTTCGGCCGCCAAGCAGTCCAAGCTCGATTTTGAAAGCAGCGATCACCAGCTCAACAATCGCTACACGTTCGATTCATTCGTAGTTGGCAAATCCAACGAGTTCGCCCACGCGGCTTCTCGTGCGGTCGCCGAACAGCCGTCCAAATCCTACAACCCGCTCTTCCTTTACGGCGGTGTGGGTATGGGCAAGACCCACTTGATGCACGCCATCGGGCACACCATCAAGAAGCGCAACCCGGCCATGCGCCTCAGCTACGTCAGCGCCGAGAAATTCACCATCGAAGTCATCAACTCGCTGCGCTTCGATCGCATGATCAGCTTCCGTGACCGTTTCCATACCGTCGATGTTCTTCTGGTCGACGACATCCAGTTCATCGCCGGCAAGGAACGCACCCAGGAAGAGTTCTTTCACACCTTCAACGCTCTTTACGAACTGCAAAAACAGATCGTCATCTCTTCCGATTGCCTGCCCAAAGATATCAACTCCATCGAAGAACGCCTGCGCTCCCGTTTCGAATGGGGCCTGATCGCGGACATTCAGCCGCCCGATCTCGAAACCAAAATCGCCATCCTGCAGAAGAAAGCGGAGAACGAACGTTTCAATCTCCCCGATGAAGTCGCTGAGTATATCGCGCGCGCCATCAAATCCAATGTTCGCGAGCTCGAGGGCGCTCTCACTCGCCTCATGGCCTATGCCTCCCTCACCGGCACTTCCATTTCGCTGGCCACCGCTCAGCAGGTTTTGCGCAACATCATCGCTTCCCAGGAAAAGCGCGTCACCATCGACCTTATCCAGAAGCGTGTCAGCGAGCACTTCAATCTTCGTGAGCAGGATCTCAAGATCCGCAGCAATACCCGCGCCATCGCTTTCCCGCGCCAGGTGGCCATGTACATCGTGAAGCAGCTCACTACCGCTTCGCTTCCTGAAATTGGCCGGCAATTCGGCGGCAAGCATCACACCACTGTTCTTCACTCCATCAACAAAATTGAAGAACTCCGTCGCTCCGACAAGGAACTAAACCGCACCATCACCCGCTTGATGGACGCCTTGCAGTAAATTTCGCAAGGGCTCGGTAATCCGCGCCCCTCTGGAGTTTGCCTTTATGCACTGGCCGATCTAAAGATCGGCCATTTACTTTCTTTACGCCCAGATTTCTCTTACGAAATTACTGTTTCTGAATCGCCTTCCACTCACTCCACTTCACGACTCCCACATCCGCCCGCGGCTCTTCGGGCAATATCGCCAGATACTCGAGCAGATTTCCGTCTGGGTCGCAAAAATAAACCACCGCCGCCGGCATCCACCCGATTACCACGACTTCTTCTGTCGGGTTCCGCATGATGTCCAGTGGCTGGATATTCGCCACACGCAATCGCTCAGGTGCCTTCAGCACGTCTTCCAGCGCCACCTTGAACGCCACATGCAAACTCATGCGTTGCGGTCCCCCGCCCACTTCCCATACTCCCAGCATCGAGTGGCCTCTTCCGCCGACCCAGTAGAACGCTACTTTTGGCGCTTCAAATTTCGCCGCGCACTCCAGACCGAGCACTTCGCCATAAAAATGCATGGCGCGCTCCAGCTTTACAACCGTCAAGTGAGCTTCAAACAGGGCTTGTGTTGGAATCATTACTTGAAAAATCCTTTGCTGAAATTATCGCCGCTTCACCAAGGTCTCACGGTTCCGTCGTGTCCTAAAAATTTCCCCGAAATCCCCATCGCGTCGCCGGCCAACACCTTCCGCATACCCCCAATACTTTCTTCCGCAGTCAGTTGCGCGTGCGGCCCGCCCATATCCGTTTTGACCCAACCCGGATCAAACATCACTACACTAATCCCTCGCGGCGCCAATTCCTTCGCCAGGATCGACATCGCCATGTTCAAGGCCGTCTTGGTCGTCCGATACTGATACGACGTTCCCGCCTGCGCCACCGATCCGCCCTGCACCGCCCGCAACGACGCCATGCTCGTGCTGATCGCCGCAATCTGTTTGCGCTCGCTCGCTGCCACGTTTCCCAGCAACGCCTCAATGACCTTCATGGTCCCCAGGACATTCGTCTCAAATGCCTCTCGCCAGCCTTCATAGTCGATCTGGCCGATGTTCTGGCCTTCTCGAGGGTAAACCCCAGAATTCAAGATCAGTACGTCTAGCGGCTTGCCATCCACCGCGTCTACCAGGTCCTCTACAGATCTGTCGTTCGCGATATCCAATGCCTGTATACGCAGTTTCTTTTGCGTCTTGGACAGTTTCTTCAGCTCTTCGCCTTTTTCCGGTTGCCGCGCTGTCGCAATTACTTCCCATCCATCTGCGGCGTACTGCCGCGCAAATTCCAGCCCCAGTCCCCGATTTGCTCCCGTCACCAAAACTCTCGCCATACCTTTTCCCTCTGAGCGCTCTGAGAATTACAAAATGAAAAGTTGCTCACGAACTCTGTGGACATTCTGTGGAAACACATTGCTCCACGTTTCGTATTGGATGCCTTTGCTTTTCGTTTGTCACGCGGAAGATCTGTGGGGAACTTGTGTACAAGCGGTGTGAATCGTGCGGAGATATTGTTCATGGTTTTCCCTCAAAGGCAGACCATTTCTTTTTTGGCCGCTTTTCCTCCGCGCTGCTAGAAAATTCACTGACCACCTCTCACTAAATTCCCAGTCCCGCTTTCATTCCAGACACTTTTCCACGAATCCACAACCGTCATCATCACAACAAGGGTTTCTATTATTTTTTTAGAGGTATTTCTTGCTTTGATGATTGCTTCTCGGAGGAAATCGTCCCGATTTGGAAAACTCCCCCTCTTTCCCCAAACCTCTAGTACCCTTATTTCCACAGCCTTATACCACTCTCTAGTCTTTATACTTTTCAAAAAAACGAGTACAGTACGCTAGCGGTAAAGATTTGACCGGAGACCCCATGGCCGCCACACCAGGAACCGCACGCGAGGAAAGTCAATCGATGGAATTCAGCGTATCGAAGTCAGCCCTGCTCAATGAGCTCACTACCACGCAGGGAGTTGTGGAACGCAAAACCACCATCCCCATTCTCTCCAACCTGCTCGTCGAAGCAAAAGGCAGCCGCCTTACCATCACCGCCACGGATCTTGAGTTGAGCGTTCGCACCTCTTGCGAAGCCAAAGTCAAAAAGGAAGGCGCCGGAACTATCCCCGCCAAGAAACTTCTGGAGCTCGTCCGCCTTCTCCCTGAAGGTGAAATCAAGTTCAAACTGCTCGATAATCATTGGGTCGAGATTGTCAGCGACAAAAAGAAATACAAGCTCGTCGGTATGGCCAAGGAAAATTTCCCCGCTCTGCCGGCCATGCCACACACACTCGTCAATATCCCCGCCACTGTCCTGGAAAGCCTTATCGCCAAGACCAAGTTCGCCATCTCCATGGAAGAGTCACGCTATACCCTCAACGGTGGCCTGCTCATCATCAAGCCAGACACACTCGCTATGGTCGCTACGGACGGTCACCGTCTCGCCCTTGCCGAGACCGACCAGAAGCTCGCTGGCCTCAACGGTGAAGTTCGCGTTCTGATCCCCAAGAAAGCCATGGACGAAGTCGAAAAACTCTCCGCCGCTGCGGGCTCTGATGCGCAACTGGAATTCGCCAAAGATGAAAGTCACCTGTTCTTCCAGGTTGGCCATCGCTTGCTGATTTCCCGCATCCTCACCGGTCAATTTCCAAATTACGAAGCTGTACTGCCGCGCGAAAACAACAAGACCGTTGTCCTCGAACGCGCGGAGCTCAGCGACGCTGTCCGCCGCGTTTCGCAATTGGCCGATCAGCGCTCCCACGCCGTGAAACTTGCCGTCTCGACGGAAGGCGTGGAAATTTCTGCCTCCAGCCCGGAATACGGTGAAGCCAAAGAAAATATCGACAAGGAATACAAAGGCGATCCCATCTCCATCGGTTTCAATTCCACTTATGTTTTGGATTTTCTCGCCGCCGCCGCCGATGGACCCATCAGCATTGAACTGAAAGACGAACAATCCGCCGGTCAGATGCGTCCCCTCGCCGATGACAGCTATCGCTATCGCTACGTCATCATGCCCATGCGCATCTGAGGTTTTTTCATTCATCAACCAATAGAAATGCAGGCTGCACTTATTCCAGAATGGAATAACAATTCAGTATCCAAATCCCTCGCCCTCAGCCTTTCTATCTATATGTAAATAAATAACTTAAATATCCACAACCCCTTTCCACAAACTTGAGAAATCCTCCCTTTTCCAGTAGAATTTAACCGTTGTCGAGTCGTGGTTTTATCCTCCACCTCGACACGTCCGCCAGGTTCCGCCGATCAAATCCCTCGCGCCAGAGGGCGGTCAGCAACTTGGAGAACTTAAGTCTTCGCCACGTCTCGTAGCGCGAGACGGGATGAAGCAGGAACCCTACGAGCCCCTCGCATCATCGGGGTCAAAGGGTCAGGCGACGCATGAGGGATTCTCACTTCACGCCTTTCCTCGCTTCAAATTTTTTCGTTGTTCCATCGTTACCCGAAGCCTCGGCTTGCGGCCGCGTGCTTCGCGCGGGCTCGATTGCCGCAGGCTTGTACGTCAGGAGAACACATGGGCGATAAAGAAAACGCAAAGATTCCGGCCGGTCATCAGTACGACGCGAAATCCATCAAAGTTCTCGGTGGACTCGAAGCCGTCCGATTGCGCCCTGCGATGTACATCGGCTCCACCAGCGAAACGGGGCTTCATCATCTCGTCTGGGAGGTTGTCGACAATTCCGTTGACGAAGCAATGGCCGGTTACGCCGATGAAGTGAACGTCACCGTTCACGCCGATAACTCCGTCACCGTCGTCGACAACGGCCGCGGCATTCCGGTCGACATGCACGCCACGGAAAAGCGTCCCGCCGCCGAAGTTGTTCTCACTGTTCTTCACGCCGGCGGTAAATTCGACAGCGATACCTACAAAGTTTCGGGTGGGCTCCACGGCGTCGGCGTCTCCGTCGTTAACGCTCTCTCCGATTTTCTCGAACTGGAAATTCAGCGCGATGGCGCTGTGTGGGAACAGTCCTACGAAAAGGGCAAGCCCACCACCAAACTCAAACAGACCGGTAAAACGCGCAAGACCGGCACCACCGTAAAATTCCATCCCGATCCCAGCATCTTCGACAAAACCGTTTTCAGCTACGACATCCTGGCTACCCGCCTCCGCGAATACGCCTTCCTCAACAAAGGCCTGAAAGTAACGCTTTCCGACGAGCGCACCGAAAAAACTGCCGAGTTTCGCTTCACCGGTGGCATCGCCGAATTCGTCAAGCATCTCAATCGCGGCAAAGCCACTCTCCACGATTCGCCGATCTACATGGAAGGGAAGCGCGGCAACGTTGAAATCGAAATTGCCCTGCAATACAACGACTCTTACGGCGAAAACGTTTTTGCCTTTGCCAACACCATCAACACCGTCGATGGCGGCACGCATCTCTCCGGTTTTCGTTCCGCCCTCACGCGCACCATCAACAATTTCGCCTCGAGCCAGGGCATGCTCAAGGAGCAGAAAGACGAAGTCAGCATCTCTGGTGACGACGTTCGCGAAGGCCTGGTCGCCGTTGTCAGCGTCCGCCTGCCCCAGCCCCAGTTTGAAGGCCAGACCAAGGGCAAACTCAACAGCGACATCAAGGGCGATGTCGAGCAACTCGTGAACGAAAAGCTCGGTGAATGGTTCGACAAGCACTCCACCGTCGCCCGCCGCATCATTGGCAAGTGCATTGACGCCGCGCGCGCGCGTGAAGCCGCCCGCAAAGCCCGCGAACTTACGCGCCGCAAGTCCGCTATGGATTCCAGTGGTCTTCCCGGCAAGCTTGCCGATTGTCAGGAACGCGACCCGTCGCGCTGCGAACTGTTTGTCGTCGAGGGAGAATCCGCAGGCGGCTCCGCAAAAATGGGCCGCGATCGCAAGTTTCAGGCCATCCTGCCCCTCAAAGGTAAAATCCTCAACGTGGAAAAGGCCCGCTACGACAAAATGTTGGGCCACGAAGAAATTCGCGCCATCATCACCGCGCTTGGCACCGGCATTGGCAAAGACGATTTCGACGCCGGCAAACTTCGCTATCACAAAATTATTCTGATGACCGACGCGGACGTTGACGGCAGCCACATCCGCACCCTGCTGCTCACCTTCTTCTTCCGTCACATGAAGGAATTGATCGAACGCGGCCACGTCTACATCGCCCAGCCGCCGCTCTATCGCGTGAAACGCGGCAAAACCGAAAAATACATTCGCGACGAACGTGATTTTGCGCGCGAGTTGATGAAGCGCGCCACGGAAGATCACGTCGTGAAGGCCAAGGAAGGCGTCTCCCTGGAAGGCGCCAAACTCACCTCGTTCCTCCTCAACGTCCAGGAATACGAAGCCGCTGCGGCGAAACTCGGCCGCCGGCTCCGCGAAATCGCTCTGGTCGAATTGCTGCTCGATAGCGGCATCGAAAAGAAAACCGACTTCGAAGATAAAAAGACCGTCGAGAAGCTGTTGAAAGAAATCGACAAGGCCAAACTCAAACTCGAAGGCAAAGTTATATTCGACGAAGAGCACAGCCTCTACGAAATCCAGTTTGGTCCTCCTCACAACCAGAAGATCAACTGGGCCGTCATTTCCACCGCCGATTACAAGCGTCTCCGCGGCCTCGCCAAGCAGATTGAGGAATTCAATCATCCGCCGTTTGTTGTCGCTCGCAACGGCGACAAAGTTTCCAAGGAAAAAGTTACCGACGTCCTCAACTACATCGTCGAAGACGCCAAAAAAGATTTCACCATCACCCGATTCAAGGGGCTGGGCGAAATGAATGCGGAACAGTTGTGGGAAACCACCATGAACGCCGACACGCGCACGCTGCTGCAGGTGAAACTCGAGGATGCCGTCGCTGCCGAGGACATTTTCACCACACTGATGGGCGAAAACGTGGAAGCGCGTCGCAAATTCATCGAAGAAAACGCCCTGGAAGTGGTCAACCTGGATATTTAGCAGTGAGTATTGAATGTAGGGGCCGGGCTTTTGCCCGGCCCTGAGCTATAGCCGCGTCCTTCAGGTCGGTTCTTTTGGGCTCGGTTTTGGGATGGCAACACAAACGATGCTGTACCAGTTGGGCTGGACAACTTTACCGGGACTCCGTGGCCTGAGCGTTGGCGAATTTCGCGCAACGCCAACCACTACTCCCGACAACGAAAAAGGCGTCGCCACAGAATTTTCGACCGACGCCCAGCGCAACGATTTTCTGCGGCAACTCGAGGAATACTTTTCTCCTCGCCGTTTCACCAATGCCGCCGACGCCTTCGACTCCGTGAAAGCCTACGCGGTGGAGTTGGCGAACAAGCGTGGATTGTCATCCTGAGTCCGCGCAACTTGCGGGCGAAAGATCTCAACCTCAGCTTTACCGAGGTCGCAGCAAAGTAGCAGCAGAAGCAATTTTCCGGCCGCAATACACCGCGGCCCCCGACAACACAGCGAGGTCACATGGCGGACGAGCAAAACACATCCATCCTGCTTCCCATTGATATCGAAGCAGAAATGCGCAAGTCGTACCTTGACTACGCAATGAGCGTCATCATCGCCCGCGCCCTGCCTGACGTACGCGACGGTCTCAAGCCCGTGCAGCGCCGCATTCTCGTCGCCATGAATGATCTTGGCCTGGCCTCCAATCGCGGCTACCGCAAATGCGCAAAAATCTGCGGCGACACCTCTGGTAACTATCACCCGCACGGTGAAGCCGTCATTTACCCCGCTATGGTCCGTCTCGCGCAAGACTTCAACTTGCGCTACATGCTTGTCGATGGCCAGGGTAACTTTGGCTCCGTCGACGGGGATCCTCCGGCGGCCATGCGGTACACCGAGGCCCGCCTCGCGAAAATTTCCGAAGACATTCTCGCCGACCTCGAAAAAGAAACCGTCGACTTCATCCCCAATTTTGATCAAACCCGCGAAGAGCCTGTCGTTCTCCCATCGCGCATCCCCAATCTCCTCGTCAATGGCGCCAGCGGGATCGCCGTCGGCATGGCCACCAACATCCCGCCGCACAACCTGCGCGAAATTGTTGACGCTGCCATCCTTCTCATCGAAAAGCCCGATGCCACTCTGAAAGAAGTGATGAAGCTCGTCCCCGGCCCCGATTTCCCCACTGGCGCATACATTGCCGGCCGCGAAGGTATCGAAGCTGCCTATCGCACTGGTCGCGGCAGTTTCGTCATGCGCGCCAAAGCCGCTATCGAAGAAGTCAGCAAAGATCGCGAAAGCATCGTCATCACCGAAATTCCTTACCAGGTCAACAAAGCGCGGCTTATCGAGCGCATTGCCGAACTCGTTCAGAACAAAAAAATCGAAGGGATATCCGACGTTCGCGACGAATCTTCTCGCGAAGGCATGCGCATCGTCATCGAGCTGAAGCGCGGCGAAGAATCCCAGCTCATCCTCAACAATCTTTTCAAGCACACCCAGATGCAGGAATCCTTCGGCATGATTCTGCTCTCCATCGTGGCCGGCCAGCCTCGGGAGCTCGGCCTCATCCCGATGATCAAGCTCTTCATCGAGCATCGTATCGACGTCGTTCGTCGCCGCACTATCTTCGAGCTTAAGAAAGCCGAGCAGCGCGAACACCTTTTGCTTGGCTATCAGATCGCTCTCGATCATCTCGACAACGTCATTCGCATCATCCGTGGTTCTTCCAGCCGTGCCGACGCCAAAGAAAACCTGTTCAAGTATTTCAGCGAACAGGATGTCACCATCTCGGAAAACGGCAAGTCGCGCAAAATTGAAGGCGTCAAACTCGATGGCCGGAAGTATCGCTCTGCAGGCGCTCCTGAAATCGAAGCCGCGGGCCGTGGTAACGCCTTCGGTCTCAGTTACGCCCAGATCGATGCCATCCTCGAACTGCAGCTCCACCGCCTTACCCAACTTTCCATCGACGAAATTCTCAAGGAATTGAAGTCCATCCGCGAACTCATCGGCGAACTTCGCGAAATCCTCAACAGTGACAGAAAGTTGAAATCGGTTATCACCGCGGAGCTGAAGGAAGTCCACAAAGCCTATGGCGATGATCGCCGCACCCAAATCGTCGATAAGGTCGACGAAATCAAACTCGAAGATCTCATCGCTGATACGGAGATGCTCATCACCATCAGCCACGCTGGCTACATCAAGCGCACCGCCGCCGAAACTTATCGCCACCAGTCACGCGGTGGCAAAGGCCGCATCGGCGCCAAGACCAAAGAAGAAGATTTCGTCGAGCATCTCTTCATTGCCTCGGCGCACAGCTACATCCTCCTCTTCACGACCAAGGGCCGCGTCTACTGGCTGAAAGTTTACGAACTTCCCGAAGCCGCCGCCGCCACGCGTGGCAAAGCGATCTCCAGCCTCGTCAAGTTCCAGGAAGACGAGAAGCTCACCACCGTCGTTGCCGCCACCAATCTTGAAGAAGAAGGTCGTTTCGTTTTCATGGCCACCAAGAGCGGCACCGTGAAAAAATCCGCTCTGACCGAATTTTCCAACCCCCGTTCTAACGGTATTATCGCCATCAACCTCGATGACAAAGATGAACTCATCGGCGCAAAACTTACCGATGGCAAGCAGATGATTTTCCTCGCCAGCCACGAAGGTCAGGCCATTCTCTTCCGCGAAACCGAAGTGCGACCCATGGGTCGCAATGCCGGTGGCGTAAACGGTATGGATCTCGACAAGGAAGATCACGTCGTCAGCATGGATGCTGTCCAGCCCGACTTCGAAATTATCGCCAAGGAACATAAGACCACCACGACGAACCTCGAGGAGCTCGAGAACGAACAAATCAAGGACTCGCTCACCACGTTGATGCTTACCGTCGCCGAAAAAGGTTATGGCAAACGCACTCCTCTCGCTGAGTACCGCATCACTTCCCGCGGCGGCAAGGGTGTCGTCAACATGAAGACCACTGACCGCAACGGTTCCGTTATCGCCACTCTGCAGGTCACCGAAGAGTCCGACGTCATGATCATCACCGAGCAGGGCAAAGTCATCCGTGTCCACGCCAACGAAATCCGTGAAGCGGGCCGCTCGACGCAGGGTGTTCGCCTGCTGCGTCTCGACGAGGACGATTCGGTTGCCGCCGCCGCGATCATTCACGAAGCCGAAGACGAAGAGAAGAAGTAGCCAGTCTCTTCTGAATCGCGCAGCATTCCCGGTAACGCTGTTTTCCATTTGTAGGGGAGAGGCTCTACGCAGGCTTGTCCAAATTAGGTTTTCAAGGAAGGGCGGAAAGACCTGTAACTTTAGGTTGGGTTCCGTGACAAGAACCAACGGTAAGGACAGGCGATTCCGCCTTGAACCGAGTATGCAGCATATTTTCTCAGTTATTACAGTTCTTTCCCCGTCTGGAATTTGAACAGGCGGTTCGAGAGACCCGCGCCGAGCGTCATGCTCGCGGATTTACCTGCTGGGGCCAATTCGTTGCGATGCTGTTTTGCCAGTTGGGGCAAGCCCGTTCGTTGCGTGAGATTTGCGGCGGCCTCGCGGGTTGTGAAGGCAAGCTGAAGCATCTCGGCGTTCCTCAGGCGCCCAACAAGTCCACGCTCGCCTATGCCAATGAGCACCGACCCTGGCAGTTGTATCAGAAGGTCTTCGGTATTTTGTTTGCTCGTTGCCAGCAGGCGGCGGGCACGCGACACGGTTTCCGTTTTCGCAATCCACTGCTGAGCATCGACGGCACCATCATCGAAACTCTGCGCCACCATGTTTGATTGGGCAAAATACCAGCAAACCAAAGGCGCGGCGAAGCTGCACTTGGTTTTGGACCACGATGGACATCTGCCGTGCTATGCGGTCAGCACCGAAGGAAAAGCCTCGGAGGTGAAAGTAGCGCGTGAATTTCAGTTTGCTCCAGGCACGATCTTGGTCTTTGACCGCGGCTATGTGGACTACCAGTGGTATCAACGGCTAACCGATAGCGGTGTGTTCTTCGTGACTCGCCTGCGCCACGACGCGCACTACCGTGTTCTTGAACAATGCCCTATTCCGAGAAATCGCCACATCCTCAAAGATGAAATCATATCGCTGGGCAGCCACCACTACCGGCAAGCGGCGCGATTCCGTCGTGGCGAAGTTTGGATTGAGGAACGTCAGGAAGTCCTGGTACTGCTGAGCAACCACTTGAGCTTTGGCTCCAGCACCATCGCGCAAATCTATCGAGAACGCTGGCGGATCGAAGTCTTCTTCCGCTATTTGAAGCAGAACCTACGCATCAAAACCTTCGTGGGCACCAGCGCCAACGCACTGCACATCCAAATTTGGACAGCACTGATCGCCATACTGCTGCTGAAATACTTGCAACTGCGGGCTCGCTACGGCTGGTCACTATCCAAGCTAGTCGCGCTGCTGCGCCAACAACTCTTTGTTTACCGCGATTTGCACACCTGGCTGGATGAACCGTTCCAAGCCCCTCCGGCCTTGGACGGCCTGCATGACGGCCAGTTGATTCTGGAATTTAAACTGGCTCTTTAGGACAGCAGGCACCCAACCTGAACACAAATTAATGCTCTCTGCGCTCAAAGTCTCAATCTTTTCAAGGTTCCTAACACCGCCGCCATCCTAATTTGGACAGCCCTGAGGCTCTACGCCCCCCTCGTAGGTCATAAGGGTGCGGGTTTTGCCTTCTTCTCTTCTTCGGCTGACCCACCTGACCCCTTCGTGTGTGCATCTTCTTTTGCTTGCACCGCCATTCCTGGCAGTGCTCTTGGTTACTCCTCACTCTTGAATATCTCAACTCCCGATGAGTCACTCCAACTAACCAAACGCCACACGCTTCCTTCATCACCAGAAACGTAAAACCAAAAAGTTTCCACGCCTCCTGCGTTACACTAACTTCATGAAAATCACACGCCACCTCTTCCAATCGTTCGCGCTAATTGCAGTTCTCCTCTTTGCAATCTCCACCCCCGCCGCCGAAAACCCCGCCCGCCACAAAAAATACTTCGTCTACGTCGGCACCTACACCGCGAAAACGCAAAGCAAAGGCATCTATCTCTTCGAATTCTTCCCTGACACCGGCAAACTCACCTCTAAGGGCCTCGCCGCTGCAACCCCCGATCCTTCCTGGGTCGTCATTCATCCCAACGGAAAATTTCTCTACGCCGTAAACGAGTCCGGCAAAGCCAGCACCGTAACCGCTTTCTCCATCGACGCAAAATCTGGAAAACTCAAACAGCTCAATCAGCTTCCCGCGTTAGGCGAAGATCCCTGCTACCTGTCCTTCGATAAAACTGGAAAATATCTCTTTGTAGCGAACTACACTTCCGGCAACGTCGCCGCCTTTCCCATTCTTGCCGATGGCAAACTCGGAGAACACACCGCCCTGCAAACCGACCAGGGCACCCTCGGCCCTAACAAAGAGCGCCAGGAGGCCCCGCACGCCCACTGGATCGAGCCTTCCGCCCACAATCACTACGTTTACGTTTCAGATCTAGGTCTCGATCGCGTTCTGATTTACAAATTCGATGCATCCAACGGCGCGCTCACCCCCGGCCAGCCCGCTGACCATTCTTCCGCCACGCTTGCTCCCGGTGACGGTCCCCGCCACGTCGCCTTCGCTACCGACGGCAAATTCATGTACGTCCTCTCTGAACTCACTTCCACCGTCACCGTCTTTTCCAACGATGGCCAGGAAACCTATCACAACCTTCAGGAAACCTCTGCTCTCCCGAAGGATTTCGCCGGACGCAATGACGCTGCGGAAATCACTATTCTTCCCGGAGGAAAATACCTCTACACTTCCAACCGCGGCCACGACTCCATCGCCGTCTTCGCGATCGATCCCGCGAAAGGAACCCTCACCAAGATCGCTGACGTCCCCACCGGCGGCAAAGAGCCGCGCCACTTTGCTATCGATCCCACCGGTCACTACCTACTCGCCGAAAACCAGAACTCAGACACCATTACCGCATTCCAAATCGACCCCACAACCGGCAAACTGACTCCCACCGCCGAGGTCACCCACACTCCTTCTCCCATCTGCATAGCTTTCCTGCCGGTCCCCTGATTTCACCGCCGCCCCATTGATCCCGAGGATGCCCCGCACGCCGACTCCGCGTCGAGGATTCTGCCGGGCTTAGCCTTTGTAGGGACCGCCTTCTGAGGCGGTCCGTCAACTTGATCAATATCGCTATTTCTCCCGACCCCCTGCTTCTGTAGCCGCCGCCTTCCGGCGGTCACACTCTCCCACCCGCGAATAATCCGTTGCGTCTTGCCAAAATTGCGATACAATCCCCGCCGATATGACCAAACGAAAAGCGAAAAAATCTGCACCCCGCAAATCCAAGAAAAAATCTTCCTTCAAACTCAAAGCCACCAAACTTCCCAAGGACGCGGTCACTCTTGTCGTTATGCTCCGCGCCAAAGAGGGCCAGCATCTTCTGCTAGAAGCCGAAATTCGCGCACTCATCGCGCCCACCCGCAAAGAAGACGGCTGTCTCCAATACGATCTTCACCACTCCCTCGAGCAACCCACGTTCTTCCTTCTCCACGAAGTCTGGGCCACCCGCGCACACCACACCGCGCACACCAAGACGCCTCACTTCCTCCGCTGGGACGCCCGCAAGGACTCGCTACTGACCCACCGCGACGTCTCTTTCTGGCAACAAGTAGCCTGAGCGCACGCCTCTGGTCTTTATGTAGTGGCCGGTCGTTACACCGGCCACATTGCCTCTGAATTTTCGGTCGCGGGTGCGGGTTTAGATTCCAATCCGTCGCAAATTTCAAGGACTGCCACCTTGCGTGCCGGCCGCCTTTCGATGCCGGCGCGCTGGTCTCATTTCACTCCACGGTCTTCCCCATCCTCACCACTGGCAGCGTTAATCCACCCGCCAGCGGCACCTCGATCCGCTCGATCTCTGCATACCCCCGCGCCAGGTACATCGGCACGCCCGTCAACGTAGCCCCCATTTCAAATCGCCGGAATCCTTCGGCCATCGCCACTTCCTCGCACGTCTCCAAAATCTTCGTAGCGATCCCCATCCGCGTCCACCGCGGGTGCACGAAAAATGCCCGTATCTTTGCCGCATCCACTTTGGGATCCAGCAGCGCACTCTCCCGATACGGCCCATGATCGCTGCCATAAAGCGTTTTACGCCGGCTCCAGCCGCCGCACGCCACAATCATTTTTTCGCGAGAAGCCAGATAACCCTCCGCTACGTAATACGTTCGATCTGCTACCAATTGCGTATCCACGCCCAACGCCGTTCCGAGCGCCGCATCAATCTGTTCCCCGGAATAATCTCCGCGCTGCAACACCCGCACCGACAACTCAATCAACTTCCGCAGCTCCGGAATATCCGCCTCCGTCGCCGGGCGCAATTCGTAGCGTCTCTCTGTTCTCTCCATGCCAGTTTCTCCGCTCACCCGTCCGACAGCCTTTGCAGTTTAAACGACAGAAGATTCTGTTTCGCAATAATATGCAGTCGGTCATCGCCAGAAGTTCAAGCGAGTCTGAATCGCCAGGAAGTTTTTAGGAAGGGGGAACTTCAGCCAGCCTGCGGCAGGCTCCGACAAAAAACAACCAGCAAACCTAGGCTGTAGCTCCTGAGGAATCCGGTGGCAGTTCCTCCGTTGCCTAGAATAAGGAAGCGCGCACAGCGGGTGCCATTTCGACTGAAAAGTCAGAGCACTTTGCTGACTCGGAGTGGAGAAATCGGGGCAAGACCTCAGCGTATCGACAAAACTGAATCCTTGCGCACGCGAAACGTCTCTAACTCGCCGGAGTCCCCAAATAATATCCCGGCCTCGCCCGCACCTTTAATTCCTTCCGGTCCACATCCACCTTGATCTCGTGGTACCCGCTCGCATCCGTTGCTGTCGGCGTGTACGTCAGCATGTACTGCGAATGGAGCTCGCCCCCGACCTCGTCAATCGCTTTCTCGATCGACTGATTTTTCCAGGTCGCCAGATGCGCTCCGCCCGTCGCGGTCGTTGCTATCTGCAGTCCATTTTGCGTAATCTGATCCTTCGCGTGCATCACCGCCCAAATCGCCAGCGCCAGTAAATCACCGCCGGCCGCGCCGCCATACTTATTGTCTTCCGTCGTCGGCGTTTGCACCGTTCCCGGTGCTGGTGGCGAACCAAACGTTCCCTCCGGTGTCGGCTGCACCGGCCGCTTGTAATCCGGTTTTTTCTGCAGCGCCGCCCGTGTCGAAGAAATTCCCACGCTGTAAATCGTCACGTTTTCCAGTTGCGCGCGCCGTAGCACTTCTCCCAGCTTCGCTTCGCTGCCCTGATCGCTCGCCTCGGAAATCACCAGCATCACGCGCCGCCGTCCCGGTCTCGTGGCCGTCGGGCCTGGTCGTCCGCTCAACATTTCCACTCCTTTGGCCATCGCGTCGTACAATCTTGCCCCGTCTGTTCCTTCTTTCAATCTCGTGATCTTTGTCTCAATGTCATCCGCATCCGCAGTGAACTCCTGCAGCGTGTCCACCGAATCGTTGAATCCTACGATCGCCGCTTCCCCGCTCGGTCCCATCACCGTCTGTGTCATCAGTGTTCCCGTTCGCCGGATTTCCGGCAGAATCGCCGTCACGCGCGAACTCGTTTCCACCACGATCACAATCGACAGCGGCTCGCTCCCCAAATCGAAGTGGATGATCTTCTGTTCCACGCCATTGTCGGTAACACGGAAATCCTTTACTTCGAGGTTGTGTACCATCGCGCCCCTGGCATCGCGCACCGTCACTGGGGTATTCACCAGCACGCTCTGCAATTTGATCGTTGCCCCTGGAGGCGACTTCTGCACTTCGACACCCGGCTGCGGCTCGATCGGTCCTTCCGGCGCCTGCCCGCACGCCATCCTCACCGCTAGCAACAGGCCAGCGCTCACGAATATGGTTGCTGCAAGATGATTATTCATCGGCAAAGGTGGTGCCCGGACTTCCACACTGCTTTTCCACTGTACTTGATTCGACGCACCCAAGCCCAAAGACGTTGCCGTAACCCCGAGCGCTGCCTACAATCGAATCTCGCTCTTATTTGGAGAAAGTCCCATGTCCAACGGCAAACGCCTCAAACCTCAACACGCTCCCAAAGCCCCCCATGAAGACCGCACCTTCATGACCAGTACTCCCGCGCGTCCCATTCGCATTCTTGCCGAATATCTCTACCCCCTCAATCAACTCAAGAAAGAGGGCATTGGCGACACCATTGTCATGTTCGGCTCCGCGCGTATTCCGTCCCGCGAACAAGCCGCCGCCCACTGCGCGCACTTAAAAAAAATGAAGACCGGCAAATTCAGCGCTCCCAAATTAAAGCTCCATCGCCTCGCCGTTCGTGAGGCCAAGAGCGCGCTCGAGATGTCCAACTACTACGAAGAAGCTCGCGAACTTTCCCATCGCCTCACCACCTGGGCGCTTTCTCTCGGTCCCAAGCCTCGCCGCTTTGTCGTCTGTTCCGGAGGTGGCCCGGGCATCATGGATGCTGCGAATCGCGGTGCGTACGAAGCCGGCGGAAAATCCATTGGTCTCTCCATCGAATTGCCGCACGAGCAATTTTCAAATCCCTACATCAGCCCCGAACTCAGCTTCAACTTCCATTATTTCTTTATGCGCAAATTGTGGTTCGCTCAGATTGCCAAGGCCCTCATTGTTTTTCCCGGTGGCTTCGGTACCATGGACGAACTCTGGGAAATGATGACTCTCTCGCAAACCGGCAAAATGCCGAAAAACACCCTCATCCTGATTTACGGCCGCAAATATTGGAATGAAGTTATGAATCTCAAAAGCATGGTGCGTTGGGGCACCATCAGCCAGACCGATTTCGACCAACTTCAGTACGCGGATACTGTTGACGAAGCCTTCGACAAAATCCGTGCCGGCCTGGAAAAATATCACATGCAAGTCGACCCCTTTCCTTCAGGCCTACTAGCCGCTCACCGCGGGTTGCTACCCTCGTCGCTGCCGGGCTTCAATCCGGCCCTCTCTAGTTCGGCTACTTAATTATGACTCTTCGAGTTTCAGCCCTCTGTTAAGCCCTCTTCTTCTGCACCTTCTAAACGCCCGCAACCTTCCATACCCTCCCGTGTTTAACAGTTCAGGACGGCACCCCGTTCCAGTCCGGGCAATGCCCTGGAGGCATTTATGAAAACGCGCACCATGTTTCTATCTGTTTTCGGCAAGGCTGCACTTGCTACGGCCGCTCTCGGCGGTTTCCTGCTTTTCGCCGGTGCGCCCAGTGCCAAAGCCAATGACTGGGATGACTGCAACCGCCGCATTGCATACACCGAATCGCGCTACCACGAAGCCGTTGAGCACTTCGGCCCGTACAGCCGTGATGCGCAGCATTGGTATCACGAGCGCCAGGAAGCCTACCAACGCGCTGAACATCTGCGTCATGAATATCGAGAACACCATCGCGACCGCGACGATCGTTACCGCGGCGATTGGGACCATCGCTAACTCGCACCTCCTTCAGTTCGAACGGAGAGCCGGCGAAGCTAGCTGGCTCGCGGTGGAGAAATCTCTCTTAACAATAAAAAACGGGGCGCTCACTGGAGTGCCCCGTTCTCCTTTTTTCGAATAATTTTATGATTACCCGATCACTACCGCGTCTCTTTCTTCCTTAACCATCGCCGCAAAACGCCGCGTCTCTTCCTGATCGTGCAACAGCACTACCGGCGCCACCCGCAATGACTGCTTGCACTTGTGGCACTGCAATCCTTCGCCTTGCATGTCCTGCATAAATCCATCGGTAAAATGGTATTCCGTCCGCTCACGCCGTGCTTTCTTCTGGCCTTCCGCCCCGCAATGAGGACAGTGATACTCGATCAAGTCTTCTTGCGGATCGCGGTCCAGAGCAGCCCAGCCCGTGCGGCGTATACCCAGAACCTCGGGTACTTGCCTGTCCATGGGATTTCTCCTCCTCGGATCCACGTCCAACATCTTCGATGCTTCCTTCGCGCTTACAGATGCATACTCGCTAAACCCTTACCCCTTCGTAACTTTCGAAATTTTCGAACTCCCTGAATCACTTGCCGCAGACCTGGTCTCCTTATTTACCGGTGTAGGTCCGGATTTACACCGCTGCTGTAGCGCTTACTTTCATGCCAACGCCATTGCTTACTACTGGCCGGCCCAGCTGCGCGGAATGGGTTCCTTCATTCCTGCAATCAAGGCCCGGGAACTTGTCTCCCCTTCCGGTGTCAAACACTGCAGAGGACGCGCGCACCTCTCATCCCTGCGAGAGCGGCATCGGCCTCCTGTAGCAACCACAGGAGGTTGATGCCGTAGAAAAGCTTGCTTCGACCGTCAACTGAAGAGGTGTGTGATGAATCTCGATACCACTCGTGTGCCTGAAAACTCGATCGGCTCTCTCAACGGCTGCCTTATCGAAGGCGATCCGTTGCAGCAACGCCGCGCTCGAAATGTCCGCCGCCGCGCTATTGTATTCTCCATCGTTTTTCAAACCCTCACCGTCGCAGCGCTCTTGATTTTTCCGCTGCTTGGCAAAGGCGAACGCCTCTCCACAAAAATTTGGGTTCCTCTTCCTCCGTACCGTCTCGGCGGGCCGAAACCGGTCGGAGACAATATTGCGCGTCCGCACAATCCGCACCCTGCAAATCCCTTTTTCTATTCCAATCTGCCCATCACTTTTAGCAAACCATCACCACGTGACGGAAACTCGACAGGCCCAACAATTGATGAGATCCCGGGTATTGGCAACCAGCCAATCGGTGTCCGCGATGGAATCCTCAACGGCCTCGATCCCACGACTCACATTCCTGCTCGTCCGACAAATGATCATCCGGTTGTCGAGCAGCATCACCGCCTCATACTCACCCACATCGATCCAGCTCGCATCACCCGTCGTGTCGAACCCATCTATCCGACCTTAGGCATTCAGCTTCGCCGTGAGACTCGCGTTGAACTCCGTGCCATCATCTCCACCGACGGCTCGATCCAATCCCTTCAAGTCGTTTCTGGCGATCCGCTCTTCTACCAATCTGCCATCGACGCTGTCAGCCAATGGCACTACACCCCGACATTCCTCAACGATCAACCCGTCGAGGTCGACACCCACATCACCGTAATTTATTCCCTGAATCGCTGACCGACTCCGGCCCACGGTAGGGGCACAGCACTACTGTGCCCCTTGTCCGCAAAATCGATCCGCCTTTGACTTCGTTAACTTTTGCACGAACCGGTCTTCAGGCCGTCAATCTTGACTTCGTTCTGAAAATCACACGAATAATATTTTTTGTGGACGGGTCTGACTGGACTTTCGGGGATGAACTGACTGCCGGAACTTGCTTTTTTCTTTCTTTACTAAAAACTAAAACTCATTACTTATGACTTCTTTCTTCAAACCAGTGGCTCTCCCGAATGCTCCGCAATAATCTCCCGCGACTCATCGCGCAACCGCACCATCTCCGGCAAATGCCTCGGATCTCCCGCTGCAATCGCTCCCACAGGATAAATCGGTGCCGAGAGCGTAATCGTCACCATTGTCGGCCTCGGCAAATACGTTCCATCCCTCAAGAATCTCCGCGTTCCATTCAACGACACCGGAATCACCGGCGTTCCCGTAGTCACCGCCCCGCGGTACGCCCCCAGTTGAAACGGTCGCACACCCTCCACGGCCACGAACGTACCTTCCGGAAAAACAAATACAGAATCGCCCTGACGCAGCGTCTCTTCAATCTCGTCTACCTGCTTCAACCGTGCGCTCGGACTGTGCCGGTCAAACGACAGATGCCCCATTTGATTCAGAAAAGTTCCGATAAAAGGCATCTGGTTCACTTCGCCCTTCGCCACAAACCGGTACGGCACGCCCAACCCCATCATCAAAGGCAGTACATCGAAATAACTCGCGTGGTTAGACGCATACACCTTCGCGCCTGGCGTCTTCATGTACTCCTTGCCCACAACCTTCACCCGTATCCCGGCCAAGGCAAACAGTACGTGCAGTGCCCTCGATGTAAATCGCCCCGCCGCCTTCGGATCCTTAAACAACCGCACAATCATCCACGACGGCACGATCCACAGGAAAAATACGATGATGAAGTAGACGCCGTACACCTTCTCGAGTGCTTTGCCGATTCCTCCGAAAATTGTGCGCACCGCTTCTTTCACATAGGTGCCAAATCCTAGCCGCGCAATCTGCAGCCACGCCGGCGGCTTTGGCGCGGTTAGCGTCCCCGCTACATAGAGTTGTTTTGTTTCATCGCGCCGCAATTTTCCGCTCGACGTTTTCGGAATGCTTCCCGGCGGAATCAATTCCACGCGATCGGGGGGCCATCCCAGTCCCTGGGTCACTTGCTCATTGATCGCCGCGGTAATCGTTGCCCGGCTGGCCGCATCGCTAGCTCGGGATTCCGCCACGATCACCAGTTTTTCCGTTCCGTTGGCTTCGTCCTTCAGACCAAACGCGACGACGCAGCCCTTCCTTGTTCCTTCCGCCCGTGCCGCCAGTTCTTCCACCTCATGCGGATACAAATTCCTTCCGCCCTTAATGATGATGTCCTTCACACGTCCGGTAACGTAAAACTCTCCATCCACCCGGTATGCGCGATCTCCCGTATTCATCCATGCGTACTGCCCGGCGCCTTGCCTCGGTCCCGCGGGAAACAACTTCGCCGTCGCTTCTTCGTTCTTGTAATATCCGGTCGCGACCGACGGCCCTCTAAACCACAAAAATCCTTCCGTGCGATCAGGAGTTTCTTTCCCTTCCTCATCCACAATCATCGCTTCGTGCTGATCCACAGGGAATCCCGATGACACGAATGAAATCGTTTCATCCCCGCTCGATTCCGTCGGCACCGCCTTGCCCTGCGTCGCAAACGTTTCCCGATCCACGCGATCCACGACCGGGCCCCGCTGCACCGGCGTCATCGTCGCTGCCAGCGAAGCTTCTGCCAAACCGTAAACCGGCATCATCGCCTCGCGCCGGAATCCGTGTTTCCCAAATCGCTGGTAAAACCGCTCCAGCGTTTCCGGATTCACCGGCTCCGCTCCGTTCAGCGATGCCTTCATCGAACTCAGGTCGACGCCTTCCATCGCTTTGTCAGAAACTTTGCGCACGCACAGTTCGTACGCAAAATTCGGTGCCGCCGTTATCGTTCCCTTGTGTTTGGAAATTGCCTGCAGCCACCGTTCCGGTCGCGTCAGAAACGCCAGCGGCGACATCACCACCAGCGGCGTGCCGTGCAACAGCAGCGTCAGCCACGCACCAATCAATCCCATGTCGTGATACAGCGGAAGCCAGCTGATACCCACGTCGCTCGGACTCAACTCCGTGGCCTTGCCGATCGTCCGCATCGTCGCCAGCAGATTCGAATTCGTCAGCGTCACGCCCTTCGGATCGCCCGTTGAACCTGACGTGTACTGCAGCAGCGCAATGTCGCTGCCCTTGCGCACGCGGCTTCCACTCAGAAACGTCGGCAACGCGCCTGGTGCCGGGGGCGGCGCTTTCTCCGCAGCTTCCAGCAATCTACTTGCTTCCACTACGCCCAGCAGCGATTTCACTCTTGTCTTCAACAAGTTCGCCACTGCTTCCGCGCGACGGAAAGTCACCAACAGGCACACACCGGCATTGTTCAGAATTGCCGATTGCCGCTCGGCATACTCCTCGATTCGGTCTGCTCGAAATGGCGGGTAAATCGGTACCGGCACCGCGCCGGCTAACAATATCCCGGCGTAGCAGATGAAAAACTGCCGCGAAGTCGGCAGCATCAACGAAACGCGTCCGCCTGCCGGTACGCCCCGCCGCGCCAATTCTTCCGCGCACTTTTGTCCCGCGGTATACAAATCTCCAAAGGTCAGTGTGTAGTGATGCTCACCGTGTTCGTCATCCTCGGTGATCAGCAGATGCGCCCGAGCCGCATCGTGGATCCCGCGGTGGCGTATCGCTTCCACCAGCGTATCCGCTTTTTCGATGATCGACTCCGCGCCTTCGCCCGGTTTTGCCTGTGCCGCAAGCGTGTCGCGTAGCGCAGTCAATCCTTCATCGCTGTTTGCCGCAGTCCCGGGTGCCACCAATATTGCTTGGATTAGCTCTTCTGGCGTACTTGCTTCTGCCGTCAGCGTGTCCGGCAATCGCAGGTCAAATTCGTGCTCCAGCCGCGTCAGCAGTTCCACGCGCTCCAGGCTACCCAGCCCCAGATCCCGATCCAGGTTTGACGTAACCCTCAGTTCCGCCACCGCGCCATGGCTGCCCAATTCCTCCAACAGCCCACGCACAACGTTCAACACGCGCTCGCGCACTCCCGGTTGGTCGAGTTGTCTGAGGGTTGTTGCCACGGAGCCTTATTATTCCTGACTTTTCGTGAGGCTATCACGCCCGGCCAATCGCCTCAACTCTATCCCAACTTCATAAACTGTCATGCTGCGCAGTCGAAGGAACTCTCCTTCGGGCCCGACGTCTTACCAATTATTTCGCCGCGAAACCCTTTGGCATCAATGTAGTCGAAAGATCCACCCCGGACAGATCGGCTTTGCTCAGATCCGTCTCTCGCAGGATGGCTATTCCCATATCGGCTCCGGTGAACTTCGCTCCATCCACCACCGCATTCCGGAAATTCGCATTGCGCAACATAGCCTTCTGAAAATTTGCATGAGACAGATCACACCGGAAAAACTCCACGCCACTGGCCTGAGCCTCGCTCAGGTCGGCTCCCGGCAGCGCCGCTTCGGTCATATCCGTGTTCCGCAAATCCGCCTTACGCAGGTTCGCTCCAGTCAAGTCCGCCCCTGGTAGTCGCGCCCCACGCAGATCGCTCTCTTCCAGATTGGCGTTCCGCAGGATCGCTCCGGCCAGATTCGCTTTCGACAAATCCGCCTTCGACAGGTTCGCGCCTTCCAGATTCGCTCGCGTCCCGCCATCTTTTCCCGCGAAAAACGCCAAATGCGCCTCCAGAATAGACTCCACGCTCTTGCCGTCGTGCTTGATGCTTTTCAGTTTTCTCAGTCCCATAGTTCCTTCTATCTCACACTCCCTAATCCTCTAGTTTACCGGAACTCCCCACCTCCCGAAACTGTTCCCGGCGTATTACCTGCTTATAGTTTGTGTTTGAACCGGGCCCAACCTTCTTGGGCAGTTTTCGCCTGCTGACTCCACAGAACCAGCGCCGGGCTAAGGCTACGACAGAATCAAGCGCTCGAGGTGCGACAGGAGCCACCGTTTTCCTCCATGACCCCTCTTCATTTGTTTGCTCCACTCGTTGCCAATTCGCACAATTCCTCACCCAATCTCATTAATATCCCGTACCTCCAACACTCGCTTCTTTGCTCCTTTTTTTGCCACCGCAATCATCGTTCGCCCCAACTGCTCCGTCGTCGTCACATACTTCGGAAACATTGCCTTCATCGCCGGATACAAAGGCGACAACACTGTATACATCGCCTGATACCATCCCGTCTTCGACCGTATCCCGTGCATTGGCTGGATGTATCCCGGCCGCAGCATGTAGGACGATTTGAACGGCATCCGCAACAGCGCGTTCTCTGTCTTCCCCTTCACACGCGCCCACATCACTCGACCCTGTTCCGTGCTATCCGTCCCTGCTCCCGAAACGTATTCGAACGTCATTCCCGGATTCAACTTCACCAGCGCTTCCGCCGTGGTCACCACGTAACCATAGGTAACGCGCTCGTACTCCGCTTCCGTCATTCCCACCGCCGACACGCCCAGACAGAAAAAGCACGCGTCGTATCCCGACAATTCACCGGTAATCGCCGAAAAGTCGGAGAAGTCTTTGTGCACGATCTCCCGCAGCTTGGCTTCCTGCTTTCCTGTCGTGCTTCGTCCAATCGCTAGCACGCTCTCGACATCACTATCCAGCAAGCACTCGCGCAGCACCCCTTGTCCCACCATTCCCGTTGCGCCAAACAGAACCACTCTCATCTTTCTGGCCTTTCCGCTCGAATCTTCGCGTCCTCTTTCTTCGATGCCTCAACCCTCCTCCCAACTATGTTAGTCTGCAGTTTCCGGCACCTTTCGCCGGTTTAAGGATCGCACTTCCATGCGCTTCCCGCTCGCTTTTCTCGCGGCTTCCCTGACTTTCGCCGCCGCTGCGCCCGCACAGGAAGACGAAATTGTCGCCAACCTTGCTGGTGGGCGCATCATTATCCAAGTCACCCGCGACTCCATCGTTTTCGGCGCCGTCGATCATCCCCTCGAAGCTACCTCTGTCCCGCCCCGCGTTGCCCAGATTGACCGCGGCCACATCGCTGTCTTCTTTGGGGCTTCCGAGTGGCAACTTCCCGCCGCTCCCAAGCCCATTCGCCTTGACCACGACACCGATCGCGTCTACGCTGCTGATCCTCACTACCAGGTTCCTGGCGCACCTGAAACCGATCTGGAGCAAATTGGTGTCGGCTTCCTCGAAAAGCTCCGTCCTCTTGTCTCCCAGCTTCATCACAAAATCGATCTGAAACCCGACGAGCCGCTTCTGGAAATTGTTCTGATTGGGTACGCTCCGAAAGACTACGGCCCGGAAGTCTGGCTCCTTGAATATCGCGTCGAGCAAAGCCAGCCCAGCGCCTCAGAGGAGTACTTGCAAACCCACGTGCTCCGTCCGCGCTTCACCCAGCTCTATCCACCCGAGAAGCACGAAGCCCGCACCTTGCTGGAACTTCGCTTCCCCGACAATCTTCCCGGCGTCCCGTTGCTCGGCCTCCTCCAGCAAAACGATCCGCGCATCGCTAAAATCCGCGCGTCGGAACCGCGCTTCAACAAACTCACCGAGCTCATTGAACGCGGTCAAGCCAACAAAGCCGTCACCCAGGACGCTTCCGATTTCCTTCGCGCTGTGCTTCCGGTACTTGCCGGCGACGCGCGCTTCATCGAGGCCACTCTGGGCGAAGACTCCGGCTTTCGTTGGGTCGTGCCCCCAGACGAGCCCGCCGAAAAAGAAATTAAGGCCGACGACAAAAAGCGTCCGCCCGACGCCCCCACTCTCCGCCGCAAGCCCAACCCTTAATACCTTTTGGGTTTGCCTGTGTACTTCTGGATTTTGTGTCAGCGCTTTTGCGCTTGGTAGTGGCCGATCTTCAGATCGGCGCACTCGCCCTGGTAGGATATTTCGCGGGCCGTTATCCCGACCGAAGGCCAAACGATTTTCTTTTGGCGGTAGCGCAGGGATCGTGGCAAGCACTTTGTCTCAAATAACTGGATGTGACCAAGCAACACTCTGCGGTACCTCTGTTTTTTAAAAAGGAGCGAATTGGCAATTCCGGGTGGCACGTCACGACCGGATTTCACACCACCTCAATCTCATCCCCCACCTTCACCTTCCCGCCAATCACCACCCGGCACAGCATCCCTCGCTGACCCACCATCGCCTCCTGCAACCCCGCCCGCAACGCCTCAATCTGCTCGCACGGCTCGCACACCAAACTAACTACCAGCTCCACCTCACCCACCCGCAATTTCTGGCCAATCGCCAATCCATTCACGTCCAATCCTACCGTCGTAATGTTCTCGCGCACTATCCCCGGCACGAGCGCAAACTTCCGCAGCGTCTCCACATCCATTAGCAGCACTTGCCGATTTCCGTTTGGTCGTGCGTGCGCGCATCCCTCGAATCCCGCGTTCTCGAGCACCCTCATCGACGCAAGCTCTTCCATCTCCGCGCGCTTCCTCGGCGCCCGAAACAGATGCAAAACCTTCGCCAAGGCTAGTCTCCCGCTGCCTTTCCTTGCTCGTAATGCTTTCCAATGTCTTGCCGGTAATGCATCCCCTCAAACTGAATTTTTCCCACTGCCTCGTACGCTTTCCCCAACGCTGCCTCGAGCGAAATGCCACTGGCCGTAACTCCCAGCACGCGTCCACCCACGGTAACAATTTCCTCGCCCTTTCGCTTTGTCCCCGCATGCAGCACCTTCACATCTGGCACCCGCGCCGCTTCCGGTAAGCCATGAATCAGTTTCCCACTCTCAAATTTCCCTGGATATCCGCCCGACGCCAGCACCACGCACGCGCTTGCCCCCGGTTTCCAATTCAGCTTTTCCGGCTGCAAGTTTCCGTCCGCCACCTCCGCCAGCACTTCCGCCAGATCAAAATCCATTCGTGCCACAATCGCCTGTGTTTCCGGATCCCCCAGCCGACAATTAAACTCCAGTACCTTAGGCCCGTCCTTTGTCAGCATCAGTCCCACATACAAAAACCCTTGGTATCGAATGCCGTCTGCCGCCAATCCCTTCAGCGTCGGTTTCACAATTTTCGTCGTGATCGACTGCCGTAAACTCTCGGGCAGCAACTCATCCGAGGAATACGCGCCCATCCCGCCCGTGTTCGGCCCTTCATTCTTATCGAACACGCGCTTGTGGTCCCGCGTCGGCACCAGCGTCGCGTACTGTTTTCCGTCCGTCAGCAGGATGAAAGACAGTTCGTCGCCAACGAGCGTCTCTTCAAGCACTACGCGTTTGCCGCCTTCTCCCAACTCATGCCTCTCGAGCACGCGTTCGATGAAGTCGGTCGCTTCATCCGGAGTTCCCGCCAGAAACACTCCTTTGCCTGCGCACAATCCGTCCGCCTTCATTACCACCGGCCAATCCACTGCGCAAAGCGCTCCATACGCATCGCCCGGTGAGTCGTAAGCTCCATACATCGCCGCCGTAGGAATCCCGTGCCGTTTGAGAAATTCTTTCGTAAAGACCTTGCTCCCTTCCAGCTGCGCCGCCTGCTTCGTCGGCCCCACCACCGGCCACTTTCGCTCTTCGAAGGCATCCACCAGCCCATTCACCAGTGGCAGCTCCGGCCCCACCACTGTTAAATCCGGCCCTAGTTTTCCAGCCAGATTCACCAGCGCCGCCACATCTCCAGCATCCGCTGCAACGCAGTCCGCCTCAGCCGCGATCCCGCCATTCCCTGGCGCGCACCAGATTTTCTCCACCTTCGCGCTCTGTCCCAGCTTCCACACCAGGGCGTGCTCGCGCCCCCCTCCACCAATCACAAGAATCTTCATTTTTTGCGGCCTCTTCCAAACTCCCTACGCACAATAGTCCGCAGCCCGTCAGGGTGTCAACGACACGCCCAAGCTCTCCCCTTGCCCCTGTTGAAATCTTTTGGGAGTAGAGACTTCCACTTGAAGTTTAACTAACCTATTTATCACTATACATAGGTTATGTTGTATTTGTTTTTGGTACTTCACTCTCTTCCTCTGTCTAGGGACCGATCTGTCTGGAATTCGAGGACCGACGCGAGATCGCCTGTTCCATCGAGTGAGCGTTGCGGTTCCAACGAAGTCACCCCTGCGCTAGGCGAGTTCATGGGCCTGACCTACACGGCTCTGTTTTTTTGTCTTGGAGATTTCCCGCTATCGACGCGAGACGCGCCGTTCCACTCTACCCATTCCCCACCGCGCGTATGGGAATTGTCACTCCCGCCGACGCGTCCGACGAAGCCAGCATGTGGCACCGGCCATCAAAAATTCCGCCTGGATCCACCACCATGCACGGCGCATGCACCTCACCGGTCACAACGCCTCTCGGCTGAATCTCCACGCGTCCCTTTGCAAAAATCACGCCATCAAACCGTCCCGCGATCACCACGCGGTTTCCTTCAATCTGGCCTTCGACCTTTGCGTTCTCTCCGAGAATCACCGTCTGTTCGGAGATGATGTTGCCTTTCATGTGCCCGTCAATGCGAAATGTTCCCGTTACCGTCAGCGTTCCTTCGACAGACACACCCTGGTCGATGAAGCCTGTCCATTCTTCGGTGCTGCCGTTCTTCGATGTGCCCGGCCAATTCCACGCCATGAAAATTCCCCCAGTGAATACAGTTCCACTCTAGCTGTGTGTCCGCGGATGTCAACGCACGATGCTGCGGGTGTTGTCGAATGAAAGCCCTGAACGAACGTCCAGTTGCGCCCAAAAATCTTACTTCATCAATCGATCGTAAATCCCCATCAACTGCCCCTGGTCGTAAAACTCCAGCACCAACTGCCCTGGCCGCATTTTGGTCTTCTCGCGCAGCAGCACCTTCGTCCCCAGGTGTCTCTGCAATTCTTCAATCGCCTCTCGAACATTCGGGTCCATGTGCGGTGCCTCAGCCGCCACCTTTGCGTTTCTAGACCGCCGCGAGGCCAGTCGCTCAATCTGCCGCACCGTCAGCCCTCCGCGTGCCGCTCGTTGCGCGTAGCGCATCCGTAGCTGCGATTCCGGTACCGCCAGCAGCGCTCGCCCATGTCCCGCAGTCAACTTTCCTTCTTCAATCCATTCCTGAATTGTTGTTTCTAGTTTCAACAAGCGAATGGCATTCGCCACCGTCGCACGATCTTTTCCCGTTCGCTCCGCCACAGACTCTTGCGTTAACTGAAACTCTTCCATCAATCGTTCAAACGCGCGCGCCTGTTCCATGGCATTCAGATCTTCGCGCTGGATGTTTTCCACCAGCGTCATTTCCAACGCCAGCTCATCCGGCACGATCTTTACGATTGACGAGACTTTCGTCAGTCCCGCACGTTGCGCTGCACGCCACCGCCGCTCACCGGCAATCAACTGAAATCGGTTGCCAAGCGGTCGCAATACCAGTGGCTGGATAATCCCGCTCGCCTGGATTGAACGGGCCAACTCATCGAGCGCCTCTTCCCGGAAACGCGTGCGTGGCTGATAGGGGCTGGGCTCAATCAGATCGATATCGACTTCTTGCGGCCCGGGATGCACTGGGGGTGTTGATGGCACCTGAATCTGCGCCGGTGCAACGGCAGCTGCAGCTCCACCAGATGTCGGAACGCGTGGTGCATTTGTCGGCGAAACTGGGGCTTCAGGTTCCCGTATGAGCGCTCCGAGCCCCCGTCCCAAGGCGTTTCTCGGCATGATCAATTACCTCCTGGGCCAGCTGCGTGTATCCCTCAGCGCCCTTACTATGTATATCATAGAAAATAATAGGTTTACCAAAACTTGGCGCTTCTGCCAGCCTTACATTGCGCGGAATCAGGCTTTCAAATACCTGTGCCCCAAAGAAACTGCGTAAATCAGTTGCAACCTGGCGCGACAATGTCAGCCGTTCATCGTACATCGTCAGCACAATTCCTTCAATTTCCAGGCTTGGGTTTAGCGTTCGCCGTATCCGCATCAGCGTATCCAGCAATTCCGACACGCCTTCCAGCGCCAGATATTCGCATTGGATCGGCACGATCACCGCATCCGCCGCCACCAGCGCGTTCAACGTCAGGAGGTCCAAAGCCGGCGGGCAATCTAGAATGATGAATTTGTACTTCTCTCGCAGTGGCTTGAGAAAAGCTTGCAGTTTATATTCGCGATTTTCCGCCAAAACCAGCTCAACGGCCGCACCCGCGAGGTTTTTGTCGGCGGGCACGACATCTAAGCCTTCTACTTGTGATTTTTGCACGATTCGATCAAAAGGTTCATTTAGAATCAACGCATGATAGACGGTTCTGCGCGATGGATCCTTCGCAAATCCAATTGCTGCTGTCGCATTCGCTTGGGAATCGCAATCCACCAGGAGTGTGGACTGTTCTGCCGCAGCCAGACAGGCTGCAAGGTTCACTGCCGTTGTGGTCTTACCTACCCCACCTTTTTGATTCGCAATTGCAATGACCCGGGCCAAGACGTTCCCCCAACCCACGGAAAGTAACAGAGCCGATTACTCGAAGCAAGTTGTTTCACGTGAAACGCCACTCTAATTAGTGGATTTGTTGTTGGAAACGAGGAAAACTCATTTTCGAAAGCGCTGAAGCGCAGGATTTAATTTCCGTTTGACATTCGAACATTTGCTGTTTCACGTGGAACAACCATCAACTCCGAACCAAATGTGCTGCGGCGACTTCCTCGAGGAATAGTCCGAAGTGCATGCCACGCAGATCGTTTCACGTGGAACAATCTCCGCTCCTTTCACATGCCATTTTAGAATGCAATCTGTTCCACGTGGAACAGTAACTGCTCTCTAACTGACAGATAACAAGGAATTAAATAACCTATGTTCCACGTGGAACAGTGCAACTTGAGAACTGAATTCAGAGGAATATTGAGTTTGATGCAGTTTGACGGAGGCAAGCGGGGAATCTCGAACGATTTTAGAAAAGTCTTTTATTTTGTTGTCGTTGCGCCGACTTCTACCATCTTTTTCTTGCCCACCAACAAATATCTCCGCAACGACTGTGGGACGGCGATTGGTTCCTGCCATTCCCATTGATTTGTCTTCTTCACCTCTTCTAAGTCGCGGCCGCCAATCCACAAAACCACAGCTCCCGCCGAGACTCTATCCGATCCCGCCCAATCCAGGAACGTGCCAAATTCTCCCACGGCCCGCGAGCACACATAGTCGAGGGGCGCCAATTCCTCTCCCAACTCTTCATACCTGCTGATGAGCACTCTGGCGTTCTTAAGTCCCAGCTCACGAACCACTTCCGCTAGAAACGTGCCCTTTTTTATGTTTGATTCGACTAGGAATAGTTCCAATTCCGGCCTCAAAATCTTCAGCGGGATCCCCGGAAAGCCCGGGCCTGACCCAATGTCGGCGAGCCGACCATGCTCGATCGGTACAGCAACCGCGCCATACATCGACTCACAGAAGTGACGAACTAGTATCTCCAGCGGATCGCGAATTGCCGTCAAATTCAGCTTCTCATTCCATTGCAGTAAAATCCTTATAAATTGTTGAATACAAATGACTTGATCGTTATCTACGGTTACACCAAATCCCGCCAGGGATTGCCTGATTGTCGCTTCCGAAAGCGTTTTATCGATTTTTGTTGTCATGTTGGTAATTATTCCATAATCCCTTGATTTTGCAACACTTGCCCATCCCTAGGGCCTTGCAGCAGATATCGTTTCCCGGCAATTCCCGCCACAATGTCCACCGCCGCGTGCCACGCCGCTACCGGAACCAGGCTCTCGGTCAGTACTCGAAATGTCCCAAACACCAATCCCATTAAAGATGTTCCAGCTATTCCGCTCCTCCCTTGGTAAGTATGTGCCAAACCAAAGAGCAATGATGTGAGCAGCACCACGAACCATGTCGGCAGGCCGACTTTTGACAACGCCGCCAGCGCGAATCCTCGATACAGAAACTCTTCACAAACCCCCGCGGTCACTGCCAGTGCAACATAGGGCAGAAACTCTTCAAGATTTTTCGGCAATACCCGGTTCGCAATATTCCGCATCAACTCCGGCGCTGGACCTTCCAGCTTCCCGATTCTTCTCAGATTCAGCCAGTGCAGTCCACCAAGAATCGCCGCTCCTAACACCGAGCTAGCGAGAACCGCCAAAGTATTTGTCTGCGAGAGCCCTAGATCTGTCGCCGTGAAACCGCGTGCCACCGCGCGCCACGCGACGATCATCGCTACCACCCACTGAAACACAATCGTCGTCGCATACAGAGTGATTTTTTCCTTGGTGCCCACACTCGGCAGGGCCAGCAGGGTCCGCAACCGCGCGCGGCCCCGCCAGGGAATCACCACTCCCAGGAATGCGAAGATTAACCAGAAGTCCCAAGGCATTTGCGATAAGAACATTATCACGCCGCCGCCGCAAGATGTCCGAATGGCCATGTGTTCCATCGCCGCAAGCACAACTTCCGTGGCATCGCTATAATCAAACCGAACGATAGGGAGGTGTGGCGTGTCAGATTCCGTTCGACTCACAACCATGGTGAAAGCCGCCGGCTGCGCGGCCAAATTGAGTCCCGGAATCCTGGACTCCGTTCTGCGGGGCCTGCCCCCAACCACCGATCCAAATGTTCTCGTTGGTTTTAACACCAACGACGACGCGGGCATCTACAAACTCGACGAAAATCTCGCCATCGTGCAGACGGTGGATTTCTTCACGCCGATTGCCGACGATCCCTTCACCTTCGGCCAAATCGCCGCCACCAATGCCCTCAGCGATATTTACGCCATGGGAGGCCAGCCCATCTCTGCGCTTTCCCTGGTAGGTTTTCCCGCCAAGGGCGACATCAAAATTCTCGAACAAATTATTCGTGGCGGCCTGGACAAGATGAAGGAAGCCCAGTGCAGTGTCATCGGCGGGCATTCCATCCGCAACGACGACATTATTTTTGGCTATGCCGTCACCGGAACGATCAACCCCCGGCACATTTGGCGAAATGTCGGCGCGCATACAAATGACGTTCTGCTGTTCACAAAATCCATCGGTACCGGCGTTCTCTCTACCGCCACGAAAAATGATCGCATCGAAAAAGTCGCTCTGGATGCCGCCATCGCTTCGATGACTCGCCTCAACCGTGCTGCCGCCCAAGCCTTGCGCGCCCTCGAAGCCGAAACCAACACGCAATGTATTCACGCCGTAACCGATGTCACCGGTTTTGGTCTTCTCGGACACGCCAGGGAATTGGCCCTGGGCGATCCCGCTGCCGGACTGCAACCCGTCTCGCTCGAAATCAACTACCAGTCCGTTCCGCTACTTCCCGGTGCGCTCGACGCCGTTCGTGCCGGCATGATTCCTGGCGGCCTCAACAATAACCGCGATTTCATTGGCGATTGCGTGGCTTTTGCCGAGTCTGTCCCACAGGAAAATCGCGCCCTCTTCTTTGATCCGCAGACCGCCGGCGGCCTTCTCGTTGCCATCGCGCCTAACTTCGTGGAGAAAGCCCTCGAACTTTTGCAGCGAGAGGGTGTCACCGCCGCGCGCATTGGCCGCGTCCTTCCCAAATCATCACCACTTATTTCCGTGATCTGAGCAACTCACACCAGCCACTATGGACACCATCACGCACGGCATTGCAGGCGCTCTCCTTGCTAAAGCTGTTTTCGGCGGCGACGATCTTTTCCCGCCACTCCCCGTCACCAAACGCCGCCTCATCTCCTGGTCGCTCATGTTGGGCGCCATCTTTCCTGATTCCGATGTCTTCCGCGATTTCTTCTCGAGCGATCCGCTACTCATGCTCACCTGGCATCGCAGCATCACCCACTCGTTGCTCTGTCTGCCAATCTGGGCCGTCATTCTCGCCGCACTCACTTTTAAACTTGCCCGCTGGCGAAAATGGAATGCTCCTTCTTATCCAGCACTGTGCGGCATCTGGGCCGTCGGCCTGCTCAGCCATATTTTTCTCGACCTCATCACCACGTTTGGCACCATGATTTGGTCGCCGCTGCAGTGGTCGCGCCCCGCGTGGGACATTCTCTTCATCGTCGATTTCACATTTACCGCCATCCTGCTCATCCCACAATTGCTCGCCTGGGCCTTTGAAGATCCAGAACATATTCGCCGGCGCGCCCTGACGATGTGGTTGATCTTCACCCCGGTGCCCTTCCTCATCTCCAAAATCGCGCAAATTGTCGGCGCACCGATATCTGACGCCGCCGTCATTGTTGCTACGCTACTCTTTGCCGCACTTTTTCTCTTGCCCGCTTTCGGTGGTTGGGGCCAGCATGTCCCTTACGTCACCTGGAATCGCGCCGGGTTTGCCCTTGCTTGCTCTTATCTGGTCGCCGCTACCTTCGCCCATCACGTCGCTCTCCAGCGCATCGTAGAATTTGCCAATCGCGAAAATATTCAGGTTGAAAGCATCGGCGCGCTTCCATACCCGCCCTCCATCTGGCATTGGGATGGACTGATCCGCGGCCCCCGCGGCGTCTATGAATTGAATATGGATCTCAGCGATGGCTTCTTCGACAAGGGTCTCTACAACCCAAGCCATTCCGACCCTGATGTCATTCAGCACAAGTATTATCCCGACGCGTTTCCAAACGCCTTTATCGATCAGGCACGCGCACTCCCGGAAGTACAAAAGGTTCTGTGGTTTTCGCGTTTTCCCGTTACGCGTTTCCACCAGGAAGCCTCCGACGCTATCGTCGAGTTCTCCGACCTGCGCTTCGCGCAAAGCCGCAAAGATCGCCCCGCTTCCTTCACGTACCGAGTACGTTTTTCATCCGGAGGGGAACTGCTATCACAAGGTTGGGTCAAGCGCTGAACTCCGACCATGTAATGAACCAGATGCGTCTCGCTCATTACATGGTCGCTGTAGCACCGGTTTTTGTGCCAGCACTGTTCCGCGTTACCGGTCGCTATACGGAATCTATCTTGTTGTTAGGAAAGAAATTTACTTCTTTTGCCCCGGCGGCTCGCTCTTCACCGCGTGGATCACCACTTGCCGTTCTTCGCCCATTCCAGTACTTTCCGTCCGCACACCCGGCATATCTTTCAATGCCAGATGCACAATTCGCCGCTCGCGCGACGACATCGGATTCAACTGGAACGATTGTTGGGACGCCTGCACCCGTTCTGCCGCCACCCGCGCCGTCATCTTCAACTCTTCAAATCGCATTGCCCGGTATCCGCCACTATCCAGATGGATTTTGTCGTGGAACGCCGGCTCCAGCCCCAGTGCGCGAAACGCCAGATGTTCCAGCGCCTTCAGCAGCTCGCCGTTGCGCGTCAGCAGCAACTCTTTATCCTTGCCATCCAGGTCCGCCAGCACTTCGGCTTCACCTTGTTCGCCGCTGCCCGCACCCTCGACCACGCGCACATTCACGCGCAGTTCAAATCCACCCGCGCGCACTATCCGTTCCAGGAATGCCCGCAGCTCTTCGGCTGCCGCGACCCGGTCGAGCTTCCCATCGTGTATCAGTACTTTTGTCATCGTCGGCCTGTAGGTGCAAAAAGAAAACACCACTCCGGATTCATTGTTGAGTCCTGTGTAACTACTTCTTGGCGCGGACAACCTTGGCTGTGGCAGGGAGCGGATGGGTCCTGTTGAGATACCACTGCTGGAGGATTCCCACCAAACTGCTGGTGAGAATATACAACGCCAGGCCGCTCGAAAACGGAAAAACTACAAACATCACCGCAAAGCTGATCGGCATGATTTTCATCATTTGCGCCTGTTGCGGGTCGGTAGTGGTCATCGGCGTCATCTTCGACACCAGGTACATGGTCACGCCCACCACAATCGGCAAAACATAATAAGGATCCGCCGAAGCCAGATCGTGGATCCATAGCCAGCTAGCGTGCCGCAATTCAATCGTGCCGCGCAGCGCCGAGTTCAATCCAAACCAGATCGGCATCTGCAGAAACATCTGGAAGCAGCCGCCCACGGGATTGATTCCCTCGCGCGAGTAAACCGCCATCACTTCCTTATTCATTTCCGCCTTGCGCGGATCGTTCATTTTGTACTTCTTATACTTTTCCTGGATCTGCTTGATCTCCGGCCCCACACGCTGCATTTTCATCGTGGTTTTGTAGCTGGAAATGCGCAGCGGAAACAGCAGCATGTTGATGATCAGCGTCAGCACCACAATCGCCCATCCCCAGTTCGGGATGTATGTGTGCATCCACTTCAAGGCGTGGAACAACGGGTCGGCGATGAACTCCATCCAGCCAAACTGCACCAGCGAATTCAGCGGCGGCCGCATGGCCTTCAAATCGTCGTAATCCTTTGGTCCCACAAACACGCGCAAATTCATCGGCTGCGCCGACGTAGTTGTGGCGACTTCCGGAATCGGTTCGGACTGTTCCTTATCCTTTACCTTTCTGGTGGACCAGACTTTCCAGTAACGCGTCTGCAGTGGCGTGGACATCGCGTCCGTTGGCGCCAGGAACGTCGCCGTAAAATAACGGTCCTCAATTCCTACGAATGTTTTTCCTCCCTGCCAGATGTTTCCCCACTTCTCCGGGCCATCCAGTTTCTTCGCCAGGAAAGTTTGCAGCTTTCCGTTTTCGCTGTAGAACGTGTTGATTGTTGTCGCTGGCGCCGGATCGGTCACCGTCCAATCGCCAAACCAACCGCGCCACGCCAGGCCTGCGCCCACGTGCGTGCCGTTATAGGTCGTGGTCGTTTCCACATTCACCACATACGAATGGTCGAAGTGAAACGTCTTGGTAATTTCCAGGTGGCCGTCGCTCCACGTAAATTTCAGGTCGGCGGGAGCCGTCAGTGAACTACTATCGCCAGAAATCTTGTACAGCGCCCCATTTGCCGTCTTTTCCAATGCCGGATCGTCGAACACCAGCGAAAACGGCCAGCCGCCGGCCTCATGATAAAGTTCCGGATTTACCAAATCTAAAGTACGTTGCTGCGACTTACCTTTCTCGTCCTTGAAATCGTCCTTATACTTTTTCAGTTGCCAACTCTTCACCACGGCGCCGCGATTCGAGAACTCCACGCGATACAGCGCGTTTTCCACCACCACGTTTCGCTCCTGCGAATCCGCAGTCGCTGGCACCGCTGAAACCGGCGTGGAGCTCATCGCTGCGGGTGCGGATGGCACAGACGAAGTTGTAGCCGTCGCATTCGGCGCTGTCGTTCCCGGTGTTGCCGGCGCCGTTTGCGACGCTTTGTTCGCTTGCGGTTGGTTTACGGTGGGCTTTGGCCCGAAAAATCGCATGTACCCCAAAAACACCACTACGCATAGCAGCGAAGCCAGCAGGAACCGAACGTCTGGCGACAGCTTGTCTTTGCCCGGTCCACCCGGCGGCAATACGTTCATAGGAGGCGTGCTCACGGGCGCACCTCATGTGTTTCGGCACAGCTAGCGGCAGTCGTAGGCATCTCTTCCCATTTCTCCGGTACCGGATCAAATCCAAATTTTCGTGACAGTGGATGGCAGCACAGCAAACGTTTCGCGCCCAGCCACATTCCCCGCGACACACCAAATCGTTCAATCGCCTCGTAGGCATAGCGAGAGCAAGTCGGCTCAAAGCGGCAGCTACCCGCAAACAGTACAGACAGGTAAGACTTGTAGACACTCAGCGCAAACAACGCCGCACGCACCCCGGCACTCTGTTTTTCTTGGGGATTGGTATTCAGGGATTCACTCACAGATTTTTCACCAGCCGCAGCAATTCGGCCGTCAGCAACGGCAACGGCGCGTTCGCCACCGAGCTCTTTGGATGCATCACGAAATCCCATCCTGCGGGTATCTCCTGCCGGTGACAACGGACCATTTCACGCAATCGGCGGCGGATGCGATTGCGCACCACGGCGCCGCCCAGTGCTTTCTTGATGCTGAATCCGAAGCGGCTCAACGGCAAGTCATTGGGACGTACGAAGAGGGTGAAGTGGGAACTCGACCGGCGTTTCCCGCCGCGGTACACCGCGTCATACTCGCTGCGCCGCACCAGCCGCGCCTCGCGCGGAAACCTCAGCCCATCGTTCGCCGGCAATGCCGATGCCTGCTGACCTTCGCCCGGATTAGGGCGTGAGCTTATGACGGCCCTTCTTGCGGCGTGCCGCCAATACCTTGCGGCCACCTTTGGTCTTCATGCGCGAACGGAATCCGTGTGTCTTGGCGCGGCGGCGCTTCCGCGGTTGAAATGTACGCTTTGGCAAAACAATTCTCCTTAGTTCCAGTTACGGCAAATGTAGTGGCTGGTCTTTAGACCGGCCACCCCGACATTGAATCGTTTGTAGCAAGAATCTCGCGCAGCTATCCGCCGCACGATCACTACCCTCGCTACGATGGCCGTGGGTTCGTCTTCGTCAAGCCGGTTGCCCGTTATCCAGCAGCTTTCCGAATCTACAAGTGTACTGTCCGCCCGCGCAGACGGTCAAGAATGCGAACCTGAGACCAAATCAATGAACGCACCAGGCGCAGGTACCTAGGCTATGGAAGAAACTTGTACGTTTTTCCCTTTGGCATGTTCTTGAGGGTCTCAAAAAAATCCGACTCTGTTATTTCCTGTGGCCACTTGGAGTTGATAGCTATATCCCACTTCTTCTCCGCCACTTTCGTGATGCGGATTGCCCCAAGCTTGTCAAGGCTAGCGATGTCTCTCAAGAAGGTTTTTCCCGGACTTTTCATGTTCCTGTAGTGAACCGTCATTCTCACGGCGAACTGTTGCCAATCGATTTTGTCGACTTCCAATAGCATTTTCAGTATTTCAATTTGTCTATCCTTGATCACCCGTTTTCTTGTTGATTGGAGTCTGTTAAACAGGTCGTACATCATGTTTCTGAATAGTGCACGCTCTGTTTGCCTCTTTATCTCTTCGTAGAGTCGATCGCACTGCAACGCTATCCCGCGAAGAGCAAAAAGAAGAAATTCCGTAAGATCATGGTTGGCTGCACGAACAGCGGCCAGCGAGGAAAGGTAGCGCGGTTTTTCATCGTAGTAATAATTAGACATCGCGATAAACGCTCGATCTGTCAAACCAGCTCTTTGCAGCATTAACGCTTCCAAAGCCCGTGCAGTGCGACCATTTCCGTCCGTGAAAGGATGCATTGCAGCAATGTGGTAATGGATAGCCAGGGCCTGAATAAGTGGGTCGTGAGCCCGATACTCATGCGCCACTGAGTCCATCAATTTATCAAATGCTTCTTCGCAGGGCTCGCCCCCAGAACAACCGCGATGGCGAGGAATTCCAAATGTGACGTTGTCTTCGCTTGCTCGTAAAGCTCCAGGCTTGCAATGATCATCATCGCAGCCGGTGACCAGTCTTCTATGTATCTCACGGACGAGGATTCCGTCGATCCGCCTATCTCGAGGTAACTCAGATATCCAGCGATAAGTTTGAACTGCGGAGTGGGCTTGCCTTTGCGATCGAGTGATGAGCTCCTCGGGGGTGACTCCGGCCTTTAGCGCAGTATCAAGCTCCGGTTCAGTGAAGTCCGCGCCTTCAATGCGAGATGTCCCAGCGACTTCTCGCTTAAGCTGTATTTGTTGAAGCAACTCTACCCAGTTTCTTTGGTAGGGCGTCCGAGTTAATGAAAGTACTGCGGTTTTTGCCTCAACGAGCTGGGCTCCGACCGAATTAGGGTTATACAATATCCATTTGGAAGGCAGTTCGTATTGGACTATGATGCTCACAGATATCCCACCTGGGAATAATTATACTGCTTAAAAACATACACATACAACGGTTACGGCTATTTTGGTGTCCAGCCGGTGTCCAGTCGGTGTCCAACTCGTTTCCGCGTTTAGGCAATTCTCTGCCTCGGTGGCGGCGCGGAGATAGCAATGATAAATAGTGCGTAAGTGGATTCGCTCCCTACAATCGAGCTCGGTGGCGCCAAATTCAATGTGTCACACTGGGTTTCAATGTTCTTTTTGCGCGGCTCGATTCCGGCGCGGGAATTTGTTTTACCAATTGCGCGGCCGAGGGATGATTGACCTTCGACAATCTGCCTTCCGTAGTCATGCGGCGATGCGCTTCCTGCCACGACGGAATTTCCGCGGAGTTCTGGCTCCAATGCGCTACGGCGGCTTCGTCGCACCAGTTCAGCAGTTTGGGCATGGTGCGCAGATGAGCTCCCGCGATGCGATAGGCATTCATCGCGGCTTCGGTGTCCCATGCGGTGACGGTCCAGAACACGTTTCGCGGCATACGCACAATCTTGCCGCCAAGAAATCCGGCGCTGCGCTCCGCCTGGTTTGCGGAGCGGATCGCTCCCCACATGAATTGCGGCAAGTAGAAAAAGGAGCGAACCCGCAGCCGGGTGACGGAGATAAATGCCATTTGGTTCCTCTAGCTATTCACCAGCAGAAGCGCGAACCCATCGTAGCCCTTTTCGCCAACCGTCTGGATTTCCGTAGCGCTGACGCGCTTATCGGTCGCCAGCAATTGATTGAACCGGCGCACGCCCTGAACGTCCGGGTCCTTGCTGTTGGCGTCAATCACTTTGCCATCGCGAATAATATTATCGATCACGATGACCGTGCCCGGGCGGGACAGCCTCAGACACCAATCAAAGTAAGCAGGAATGTTGGCCTTATCCGCGTCGATGAAGATCAGGTCAAACGGGCCGCGCCGCTCTTCCACCAGTTTCGGCAGCGAATCAAGCGCGCTGCCGAGGCGCACCTCAATCGCCCCCGCCAGCCCCGCCATCGCAAAATTCTTGCGCGAAACTTCCGCGTGCTTCGCGTCCAACTCCAGGGTGATCACCCGTCCCCCGGCAGGCAGCGCGCGCGCCATCCAGATCGTGCTGTACCCAGCCAGCGTGCCGATCTCCAACACAGTTCTTGCGCCGCACATCCGCGCCAGCAGGTAGAGAAGCTTTCCCTGCGCGGGCGAAACCGCAATCGGGGGCAGCCCGGCATCGAGTCCATTCTGCTGCGCCGCCGACAGCACCGCATCCGCGGGAATCATTTTCTCTTTGATGTAGGTATCGACCGCGGTCCACAACTCTTGTGTCATTGCCCTTTGCCTCCACACCATTTGGAGTGCGGCAGTCGGACTGCCGCTTTTGCGGTGTCAGCACATCGACAATCTAAAAAGCGGTAGCGGGGCTCCCGCACTCCAAAAACTTTAAAACCGCCAGCCATACCCCACAGTAAACTGAATGCTGTGTTTCAACCCGCCGCCCTGGTACACAGTATTCGTTCCGTTCACGTCGACCGTTCGTGTGCTATAAAACGTGTGCGTGTCGCCGGCCTCCAGGCGCAAGGTGCCGTGCTCCGCGGGATAAATTTCCACGATTCCACCCAGGTCGAGCACAATATTCGTCGAGCGGGCGTAGGTTAATGTTTGGATGCCATCGCTGGGTCCCGTCACGCTGGTCACTGCCTGTGAGTAACTGTTGAACCCCGGGCGCACCTTGCCGAAAAATCCCACATGGTTGCGCCGAATGCCGCCCTTCACGCCGAACAGTCCCTGAAAGAGTTCGCCGCCATCGTGTGGCCCAGCCGTGGCGCGGTTCGCCGGAAAATACAGTACATCGCTATCAAAATAAAACACGCCATACAGCCGCCGCGAAAAATATCCGCCAAGCCCGAGGTCCGTGCGCACGCCATTCGCTGAACCCTCGCGCACGCTCACCAAGGTGCTGAACAGCGGTCCGAATTCCCAGTTGCCGGAAACGGGCCGCTCCGCTTCGTTGTCGCGCAACGTCCCCGGCCGGTATGCCACGCCGAAATTCAGCCGGGTCGTGTCTTCGATCTTGCCGATCGCGAACCCCGGGCCGTTCGATGTGGAGTAATGTTCGTTGGCCACGCGATACGGATTGCCGCTGATGTCCGCGCGCAGCACCCAGCGCGGCGAAAGGTAATATTCAATTCCGCCGCCCAGGTTTAACTCAAAATAGGTCGGCGAGAAGGTGCGGTTGCTGCCATCCGGGTTCATGTTGTTGCTCAGCACATCGCTGAAGTGCAGCAATCCCGGCCGAATCAGGCCGAACACCGAAATACGCTGGGTCTGAACGACCTTCGCGCGTAGCCCGAACACGGCTTGAAATGTTGAGCCACCCTGATTCAACAACAACGAAGCCGAATGTTCCGGGAAGAAATCCATTTCCGCTTCTAGCGCCAGCCGCCGGTTGAAATTCCAGTCGAACCGCCCGCCAAATCCCGGAAAGTTCTTCCCGCCACCGCCAACAGGAGTCTGCCGAATGGTCCCAAATTCCCCGCCAACTTCCACCCGCGTGTAATTTTCCTGTGGTGAGCATTCTGGCGAGAATCCTAGAAGAATCATCGACGCAACAAAAAGTATCCATGCGAAAGCAGTTCTTACTCGGGAGTGAGTCATGGGGTGCACTTCAATTGGGACTCGGTTCCACTCGATCACCGAATTCGTTGACTACTACAGAGTCGAGTTTCAACCGAATTTCCAATTTTGCAGCCTCTCCGGCCTTTAAGCGCATTTTTCGACAAGCAGGTGTGAAATAAGAGGAAGTCACGAACACATCGTAAAAACCTGGTTTAACTTCAGTCTTGGACCATCCCTGACCGTCCGTTTTTAGGTAAATCTCTGCCGGCTCTTGCGCGTTCTTTTGCGCGCCAGGTGCCACGGGGTCCCAAACAACAAAAATTCTTGCGTCTGGGATCACACCACCGGATTCATCTCTGACTTGAATAGAGAGAGCGACCCCAGGTTCTGCCGCTAGACAGGTGGCAAAACAAGACACCAGCAATAGCGCAGCGATCGACCGATTCATGATCTTCATCCTCTTGGGGACTTGCCTAAGCCTTCTTGCGATATTCATCATAAGCCGCCAGAAAGCGATCCACATCCTTGCGGAGTAAATAATATGGCGTGGACATACGGACTTTCGACGGTAACCCGCCGCGGATCCTGATTTTCTTTTCCTTCCACAGCCACAATTCCATATCTGGCATCTTGGACGGTGCCACTGTCACCGTGGCGATTCCGCAGCGCAGCGCCGCATCGGGCGAGGTCCAACTGACCGCGCCGCGTGACAACATCTCTTTCAAGATATAGTCAGCCATCTGCCGGTGACGCTTCTCGATGCGTTCCATGCCGATCTGATTGGCCAGTTCGGTTGCCGCGCGCAATCCGCACAAGGCCGGCACGTTGGAACTGCCGATGCGCTGAAATCGTTCCGCGCGAATTTTCTTGTCTTCCCAACCCTCGGTGGCGATGGTGTTCCACAGGCGGTCGATCTGCTCATCGCGCACATACAGGAATCCCGTGCCCTTGGGCGCTTGCAGCCATTTGTGCGGGCTCGACGAATAGAAGTCACAGCCAATCTCTGAAATATTCAGTCGCATCATTCCTGGCACGTGCGCTCCGTCCACGGCGCACAAAATGCCTTTCGAGCGCGCCAGCGCCGCCAATTCTTTCGCAGGCAGCACCACGCCCGTCACTGTGCTGATGTGGCTGAAGAACAGCACGCGCGTTTTCGGAGTGATCGCATCGCTGAAAAGATTCAGCACCGTCGCCGCATCCGGCACTGGCTTCGGCAGCGTCACTTTCTTCACCACGATTCCGTAACGTTTTGCGCGCAAATTCCAGGGCTGTTCACCGCCGGGATGCTCCTGATCGGTCATCAGCACTTCATCGCCAGCTTTGAGATCAATTCCATTCGCGATGTAGCTGTTCGCTTCCGTCGCGTTGCGCACCAGCGCCAGTTCGTCGCGCGTGCAGCCAACAAACTTCGCCACCGGATCGCGGAATTGGTTCCACGACGCGTAGCCCCAGATGGGATAGTCCTCGGGATCCGCCTGCGCCAGGCGTTCGGAGTCGCGATACCCTTCAAACACCGCGTTCAACACCGGCACTGGGGAAGAGCCCACCGTGCCGTTGTTCATGTACACTTCGTCTTCCGGAATCAAAAACTGTTTGCGAATCTCCGTCCAGTAGGCCTCTTCATTGCTCTCATACAGACCGGGCTCGGGAAGTTTCTCCGGTGTTTTGCCCAGCAACTCCTTGCATACGGAGGGAAAGTCCGCGCCTCCCAGGGCCGCCACTCCCGCAAACGAAGAAAGAAATCCGCGCCGGTTGATCATTTCGCCTCCTCAAGAGCCACCGGGGATTCTATCCTGACTTGCCGTCCACGCGGGTTCTTTCGCTACATGCCTCGCGCTATACTTGCTTCTCCCCGACCGGGGGAAGAGCCGATGGAAAGATCTCGCCCAATGACCATTCGCCTAGAGTTTCGTTTTTTGCTCCTTTTGTTTTGCAGTTTTGCGCTCTGCATTGCAGTGTTTGCACAAAATCCAAACGGCACTTTGCGCGGCACGGTTCAGGACACCAGCGACGCGCGCGTGCCATCGGTAACCATCGGCGTGCACAGCGGAGAATCGTCTTTCGACCGGGAAGCGCACACCGATGCTCGTGGCGAATTCCGTATGGAAGATATCCCCGCGGGCTCCTACGTCGTGACCGCGCAAGCGAATGGCTTCGCCATGGCCCACGCGCAGGTCGCTATCGCGGTCAGCTCCGTGCGAGAAATTAACGTCACCTTGCGGCCCAACACCATCTCCGAAAAAATCACGGTCTCTTCGCCACAATCCATCACTTCTGAGCAACTCGATACCGCCAGCGCCGTTCATGGCGCGGTCATTTACCGCCAGGACTTGACAGACATCCCGCTTGCCGCGCGCAGCTTCGCCAACATTTCCTATCTTGCGCCCGGCACCGAACCCGTCGAGCCGTCCGATCCCACCAAGGCGCGCATCACCGCAGTGGCTACGGGCGGCAGTTCCGGCCTCAACAATGAAGTGTCCGTCGATGGCGGCGACAATTCCGACGACTACATCGGTGGCTTCCTGCAGAATTTTTCGCCCGATGCCATTCAGGAATTCGCATTTCGCACCGCGCAAACCGATGCAGACACGGGACGCACCACCGCGGGCTCCGTGGTCATCACCACGCGTAGCGGCACCAACGACTGGCACGGCGATCTGGCGTTCTACGAACGAGCCGCCGGGCTAAACTCGCGCTTTCCGATCGACAACCCCGCCCCTGATCCCAAGCAACCGTTCTCTCGCCAGAATTACGTCGGCACACTGGGCGGACCGATCGTCAAAGACCGGCTATGGTTTTTTACGTCGCTCGAATATGTGCACGAAAATTCCAGCATCGCGTACAGTCCCGCCAGCGTGGAACAATTTGACGCGCTATCGCAATTGGCCACGCTGGGACTGATTCCGGGTGTCACCTCGATCGACGTGCCCAGCAGCGTGCCGATTCCGTTTCGCGATTATCTCGCCACCCTTCGCCTGGACTGGGCGCAATCCGACCGCTCGCGCTGGTTTCTTCGCGCCGCGACCGACACGTACACCATGGGCAATTCCCTGGTGCAGCAGGGCGCGCTGCCTTCCACGGGATCCGCGGCACACAACAATTACTTCAGCTTTGTGGTTGGCCAGCAATTCACCTACTCGCCGTCGTGGTCCAGTTCGCTGGTGCTGAACGCCAGCCTGCTGCATCTCACGCAGTCTCGAAATTCAAATCTGGGATTTGCGCTGGCATTTCCGTTCACTACCACGGCCAGCACCATCACTGGATTTGAGACCTATGGCGACAACCAATACGTCACCGCGATCACCGCGTTTCCAGTGTTGCGGAATCAACAGAAATACCAGCTTCGCTACGATGTCAGCCATGTTGCAGGCCGTCACGCCACACGTTTTGGCGTGAATTTTATTCATGAGCCTGTTTTGAGCGGAGCACTCACTGCTACAGCAGAAACCCTGGTCACCTTTCCCCAAAATCCGGCCTACTACACGCTGAATTCAGAAAACCTGGCACAATTCTCAACTGACTATGCGGAGGGAAGCGTGTTTACACCCGCGGGTGACGGCAGTTTCTCGCAAAACGTTCAGCGGCTTGGTCTCTACGTCGAGGATTCCTGGCGCATCAACTCGGGGCTTACCGTAAATTACGGATTGCGCTACGACACTACGTTCGGCTTGTTCATCGCCTCCGGCCGCGATCAGAGTTTCAATCCCGCGCTCGAGACCGGGCTCGTCAACGGTATTCCCCATGATTACCGCAAACAGATTGCTCCTCGGCTCGGTATCGCGCAAATGCTCGGCTCTTCCCGCAAAACAGTTTTGCGCGCCGGCGTGGGGATCTATTTCGATGATCTTGCGCAAAACGGCTGGGTGAATGCGTTTCAATCCGTAAATGCCGGCAGCTTGCAGAATGGCCCGCTTGCGCCAGCGTTGATCGACCCGAATTACCACACGCCGTATGCCCTGCACGCTACCGCCGGTGTTCAGCACGAACTTTCTTCCAACTGGCTGGTCAGCGCCGATTGGACGCACGAGACCGGCATGCACGGCTATCGCAATTACGGCTACGAAGAGGCAAATGTTTTCCGCTCCGACAATCGCTCCAGCTACGACAGTCTCGCCCTGCGCCTGCAAGGAAATGTATCGCGGCGCGCGCATTTCGTTGCGCACTATACTCTTTCAACTGCCAAGACGTGGGGCTGCGATGTTGGCGAACTGTTCGACTACGTCAATGGCGTTTGCGATCCGCAGAATCCGTTTGCTCCGGGCGATTACGGCCCTTCCGGCGAAGACGTGCGCCATCGGTTCGTGCTCGCGGGAACCTTCCTGATTCCCGGCGGATTTCAGCTAGCCACGCTGGCGCAAGTCGAAAGCGCCCGGCCTTTTACGCTGACCACGCCCGTCGGCGATCGCGCTGTCGTGAACGGTGTGAAAACCGCGCTCGACGAATTTCGCGGGGCTCCTTATATACAAGTGGATCTGCGTGTCAGCCGGCCGTTCACGATTCACGATCGCTACGCGGTCACGCCATTCGTCGAATTCTTCAACCTGTTCAATCGCAACAATCCGGGCAACAACTACATCGCCGATATTTCCGCGTTACCCACTCCGGTCAATGATCTGTCGAATGCGACCGCGTTGTGCCCGACTCCCGCCTGTGCTGTTCCCATCACTAGCCTGAATCAGTTGCGCGCTCCTGCCGGCGCGCTCGGCGATTTTTTCGGCCCCGGCACCACGGTGGGCATACCCTTTGCCGCGCAGGTCGGCATCAAATTGTCATTCTGACCACCACGCAAACGCGATTTCGCTGAGCAAACGATCATGCTTACTAAACCACGCTGGTTACTGCATCTCGAAGGCACGTCGACTCTTGTACTGACGGTTGTGCTTTATTCCCAGGGCCACTATCGCTGGTGGCTCTATGCCGCGCTGTTCCTGACGCCCGATTTATTCATGCTGGGATATTTGGCAAACGCCCGAGTTGGTGCAGCGATTTACAATGTTGCGCACACGCTTGCAGGTCCGGTCATGTTACTTATCCTCGGTTTGTTTTTTTCCGCACCGCAGGTTCTTCCCTATGCCCTGATCTGGCTCTCGCACATCGGCTTCGACCGCATGCTGGGTTATGGCCTGAAATACCCCACACACTTCAAGGACACCCACTTACAGCATCTCTGATTCGCCGTTCTGCTCCGGGATTCTATTCAGGGAAGTACAGCCTCGGGTAACAGAGTATTCGAACGCTCTTCAGTACAAATCCAAATCAGATATAGAATTGGCGATATGGAGAAAGAAGTTAGTATTGGTGAGCAAAAAGCCCTGTATGACTGAGATTCCACCGCCAAATTATATCTTCAGACGATCACGAAACCGGGCGCTGACAGGTGTACCTGCGTTTCTTGTAAGAACTTCGCAGCGCAGCGCCACAAGATATTTCCGCAAGTGTTTGTCCAATTTCTAGAGCTACTCGGGATCGATCCACTTAAGGAGTGGGAAGCGTTTGACTATGATTTTGACGCTAACTCGAGTGGTCATCTCTACGGCGGTTGGTTCTTGTTTGTTGGAAGTCTACCGCCGAGATTTGAAAAAGTGCCTGAGCAACGCAGGGAGCCCTTCGCTTCCTGGTTCACATCATCATTTCCTGGCGGCACTCTACCTGTTGGATTAAGAGTCTGCGCGGTAGAGTTTCTTGCTCGAATTCCCTGGGTCCTGACAGGACTGCCCTCCGCGAGTGATAATTAGAGCATTTCTAATTTAAGTATATACATTTCGTGCGATAATCCTCCCGTGGCTAGAGGGAGGTCTGGATGCAATCGTATTCGCAGGATTTGCGAGATCGTGTGCTTCGAGCTTTGTCCCGGGGAGATGGCCCTTCGGTGATCGCGCGCCGCTTTGAGGTAAGCCGTTTCTATGTCTACCAAGTGCGAGACCGCGAGCAAGAAACCGGGATACGCAACAGTTTTCAGATCGGCGGCCATCGCCGGTCCCGGTTGGAGCAAGCGGAGTCAGCTTTGCGCGGCTGGATCGCAGCCGAGCCGGGACTGACTCTTGCCGAGTTGCAAGAGCGGTTGGCGTCGCAGGGTGTAGTGATCAAAATCGGCGCCCTTTGGCATCAGTTGAACAAGTGGAAACTGACTTTCAAAGAACGCTGCACGCCAGCGAGCAAGAGCGCGAGGACGTGCAGGCAGCGCGGCGCGCATGGAGTGAAGCGCAGCCGGCGATGGACGTCGAAAAGCTGGTATTTATAGATGAAACGTGGGCCGCGACCAACATGACACGGAGCTATGGCCGTGCCCGCAAAGGCTGTCGATGCGTGGGTTCGGCGCCCTTTGGCGATTGGCAAACGACGACCTTTGTTGCCGGCCTGCGCCACCATCGATTGACCGCTCCTCTGCTCGTCGACGGACCAATGGACGGTGAGCTGTTCCTGGCCTGGGTGGAACAGTTCCTGTGCCCCACCCTCCAAACTGGAGACATCGTCATCCTCGATAACCTCAGCAGCCACAAAGTGCACGGGGTCCGACAAGCCATTACCGCAGTCGGCGCCAGGGCGCTCTATTTGCCGCCCTATTCACCCGATCTGAATCCCATCGAAAAGCTCTTCTCAAAACTCAAGACACTGCTCCGCAAAGCCGCCAAACGATCCACCGAAGAGCTATGGAAGGAAATCGGCGAACTCCTCAACACCATCACATCGAGCGAGTGTGCGAACTATTTTGCCTCATCCGGATATGTATGTACTTAAATTAGAAATGCTATAGAATCGTTGCAGGTCCTTTCGATCTGAATTTTCTACCATTCAACATACTAGACCCTTCTCAATCACTCATCTTTCACATGCCGCGACATATCCGCTCGCTACGCGCTACAATATTTAGATTACCCATAGGTATGAGAACCCATGTTTGAGAACCTGACAGATCGGCTGCAACGAACTTTCAAGAATTTACGCGGACAGGGCAAGCTTACCGACGAGCACCTGGACGCAGCGCTGTCGGAAATCCGCGATGCGTTGCTCGAAGGCGATGTGAACGTTGGCGTCGCGGACGAACTCTTGGCCAACATCCGCGCCAAGGGACTCGGCACGGAAGTCATGCTGCAGCTTTCGCCCGACCAGCAAGTCATCAAGATTGTTCGCGACGAATTGCTCGCGCTTTTGGGCAAGCATGCCAAGCCGCTCTTCGCCTCACGGCCTCCTTCGGTGTGGATGATCGTCGGCCTGCAGGGTTCCGGTAAGACCACCACCACCGGCAAACTGGCGAAGTGGCTCACGCAGCACGGTCATCGTCCGATCGTGGTTTCCACCGACGTGTACCGTCCCGCGGCACGCGAACAGCTTTCGCAGGTCGCCAAGGCCATCGGCATTTCAGTGTGGCCGGCCACCGGTACCGATAAGCCGCTGGAAATCGTTCGCGGCGCCATCAAGGAAGCAAAACTTTCCGCCAGCGACGTGGTTCTGGTCGACACCGCCGGCCGCTTGCACATTGACGACGAGTTGATGAACGAGCTTTCCACGCTGAAAAAAGAACTGCAGCCCAGCGAAATGCTGTTCATCGCCGACGCCATGGTGGGGCAAGACGCGGTGCGCAGCGCGGGCGAATTTCATAAGCGGCTCGGCCTCACTGGAGTCGTTCTCACAAAGCTGGACGGCGACGCTCGCGGCGGCGCAGCGCTTTCCATCGGCAAAGTCACCGGCGCGCCGGTAAAGTTCGTTGGACTCGGCGAAAAATATGATGCCCTCGAAGGTTTTTACCCCGAGCGTATCGTTTCCCGCGTACTCGGCATGGGCGACATTATGTCGCTTATCGAACGCGCGGAAGGCGCCTTCGACAAGAAGGCGGCGCTCGAGCTCGAACGCAAGCTGCGCAAGGAAGAGTTTACGCTGGAAGATTTTCGCGATCAGTTGAAGCAGATCCGCAAGATGGGTCCGCTGGAGCAGCTTGTGGACATGCTGCCAAAGATCGGCCCGCTGCAAAATATGCCGAAAGACGCGCAGGTTGACGAGAAGAAGCTGAAGCAGGTCGAAGCCATCATCAATTCCATGACCAACGAAGAGCGTCGCGATCACAACGTCATCGATGGTAAGCGGCGGAAACGCATCGCCAAGGGCAGCGGCACCACCGTGCAGGACGTGAACCAGGTGGTGAAACAGTATCTGCAGATGCGCACGATGATGAAGCAGTACGGTGCTATGGCGGCCCGCGCCAAAATGAAGGGTCTCGGCAAACTCGCCGGCCTCGGCTAGAGCTTTGGAGTGCGGCAGTCCAACTGCCGCTTTTCGGAGCTGGTCCTTCGCAAATTACAAAAAGCGGGAGCAAGGCTCCCGCATTCCCAATAAATTTACTTTTTAGTTTCCGCAAGAATTAAATCGGTAATTTTCTCCGAAAGTGCGTTCGGATTCAGATCGCTGCGATTGCACAAAATCATAATCGTCACGCCATCTGCCGTAAATCGTTGGATCACGTTGCGGAATCCTTCCGTGCTCCCCGTGTGCCACATGCGAGCATGATTCTGATAGGGGTTCAGGAACCAGCCGTAGCCGTACGACACTGGTTGGCCAGGTGCGAGATTGTCCTCATTTTCTTCCTTCGGCCAGCGCGGTTCAGAACCATCTACTAGTCGCACTGGCGTTAGGGCGGGGACCATTTCTGCCGCACTTAGCAAGGTGTGATTCTGCAAGGCATCGTCCCACTTCGAGAGGTCCTCAAGATTCGAGTAGATTCCACCATCCCCCAAAGTTGCTGAGGTCGAACTCTGGTCGTCCACCGCGAATAGCTGCGCACGCGCACCGGGTGCCTGCTGTAGAGGCGAGTGCCCAAACGCGCGATTGGAAATTTTGTTCTTACCCTTCAAATAGACCACGGAGTGTTTCATACCAACCGGCGTAAAAATGCGCCGTTCCATAAACTCGGCATATGAAGTTCCCGATTTCTTGGCGATGATCATTCCCAGGACGACGTAGCCCGAATTGCTGTACGCCCAACTGGTACCCGGTGCAAATTTTCCGGCCGTCTGCTGCTTCAGCAGCGCCAGGACCTCGTCGTCCTGGATTTGATGATCGGCCGACCAGCGTGGCCCAGACTGCTTCTCAACCGCTTCCATCAAGTCTTCGTAATCCGGCAAGCCAGAAGTGTGCGTCAGCAGGTGCCGCACGGTGATCGCCTTCCCGTAGTCCGGAAAATCCGGCCAGACATCCGTCAGCCGATCCTCATAGCCCAGCTTGCCGTCGTGTACCAGAAGCATGATCCCCATGGCGGTGAACTGCTTTGTGTCGCTCGCCAGTCTAAAGTTCGTGACGGAATCGAGCTTGGCGGCTTTGCCAAACTCCCGCACCCCGTAACCCTTTTCAAAATATAGGTTTCCACCCCTTTTGACTAGAATTGCCAAGCCTGGGTCCGTCCCATGCGTCCCCTCCGAAACGATCGCATCGATCTGCTGGCGGAGTAGTGCCTCATCGTCTGCCGCCCGTACCGCCGGCCGGGGCGCCAGGAATAGGAGGGCCAGAGCCAGGATCGGAAGTGGCAGAACACGCATGGTAGTCCACCTCAGGTAGAATGGCAGGATACCACCGCTCCCGCTTGTTTATCTGGCCGTAACATAGTAAAAGGCATTCTCTCCCATCGCCCAAGGACGCCATGTCTCGCACCGCACTCAAAGACCCGCGGCTCTATCTCAACCGCCATCTCCAATGGATGGCGTTCAATCAGCGCGTCCTCGAAGAAGCTCGAGATTCCAGCAATCCGCTGCTGGAACGGGTGAAATTTCTGGCCATCACCGCGAATAACCTGGATGAATTTGTGGAGGTCCGGGTCGCCAGCTTCCTGCAGAAAATTGAGCATGGTTCGCAGAGCATCAGCCCGGATGGCCACACGCCGGCCGAAGAGTTGGCACAACTCTCCGCCGCGATGCACGTGTTTGTGCGCGATCAACACAAATGTTGGAACGATGAGCTGGTGCCGCTGCTGGCGCGGCATGGCATTCGCGTCCTTTCGCTCGACCAGTTGCACACAAAAGCGGCTCAGATCGCCAAGGGCTTTTACGAACGCCGCGTATATCCCATGCTCACGCCGGTGACCGTCGACCCCGCGCATCCCTTTCCGCACGTTTTGAACAAGGCACTGTGCATTGCGTTTCTGCTTCGCCGCCGTCGCCACAAAAGTGAGAAGCCGTTTTTCGGCGTGCTCACCGTGCCCCGCGCTCTCCCGCGCTTGCTGCGCGTGCCGAACGGCGACGACAGCATTCACTATGTATTTCTACAGGACATTATTTCCGAGTACGCGGAAAAACTGTATCGCGGCTACGAAATTCTGGCGTCCGCGCCCTTCCGCATCACCCGTAACAGTAATTTGTATCTGGAAGAGGAAGAAGCGCGCACGTTGTTAGAGGCCGTCGACTCGCAAGTGGCGCAGCGCCGTAAGGGTGACGCTGTACGGCTGGAAATCGAAGCCGGCGCGCATCCAGACATTATCAATCGCCTGATTTCCACATTCGATCTGGATGAATCGCTGGTTTTCCGCGTGCCCGGGGTCGTCAATTTACAGCGGTTGTTTCAGTTGTACGAAGAAACGCCCCGCCCTGACCTGAAATTTCCCAAGTACGTTCCGCGGCAAGTACAGATTGGCCACGATACGGATTCGCTGTTTGAAACATTGCATCGCCAGGATGTGCTTCTGCATCACCCTTACGATTCTTACGATCCCGTTGTTAACTTTCTTAAGACCGCTGCGCACGATCCGCGTGTTCTGTCCATGAAGCAGACGCTATACCGCACCAATTCCGATTCGCCCATCGCCAAGGCGTTGCTGGAAGCCGCCGGGAAAAAAGAAGTTACCGTCGTGGTGGAATTGAAGGCCAGTTTTGACGAGGCTTCCAACATTCGCTGGGCGCGCAGTTTTGAAGACGCCGGCGTGCAAGTTTTCCACGGACTCGTTGGCTTGAAAACGCACGCCAAACTCGCGCTCATCGTGCGCAACGATCCCGACGGGAAAATTCGCCGCTACGCGCATCTGGGTACGGGTAATTACAATCCTTCGACCGCGCGCTTTTACACCGACCTCAGCCTGTTCACCAGTGATGAAGCAATCACCTCCGCCGTAAGCGACCTCTTCAATTTCCTGACGGCGCACGCAGAAAAATCCAATTACCTGCCGTTGTTGGTGGCTCCGAGAGATCTTGCGAAAACCTGCCTCGCCCTGATTGAGCGGGAAACACGCAACGCGCGCCGCGGCCGCCCCGCTCGGATTATTGCCAAGTGCAACGCGATTGTTGATCCACCCATTATTCGCGCGCTTTACCGGGCCTCTCATGCGGGTGTGCACATTGACCTGATCGTGCGCGGTCAGTGCACGCTGGTGCCGGGACTGCGCGGCATCAGCAGCCACATTCACGTGCGCAGCATCGTCGGACGCTTCCTGGAACACAGCCGCATTTTTTATTTCGAGAATAATGGTGATCCGGAAGTGTATCTCGGCAGCGCAGACTGGATGCCGCGCAATCTGTATGAACGCGTGGAGATACTCTTTCCCCTGAAAGACCCCAGGCTGAAAGAACGCATCTGCAAAGAGATACTGCCTGCCTATCTGGCCGACAATCGCAAGGCTCGTATCCTGGGGCCGGCTGGGTTGTATACTCGTGCACCGCGCGGTGCGAAAGGGAAAGGCTTTGCCGTGCAGGAGCACCTGATGTATTTTGCGCACCCTGCCGTTAACGGTTCGGGAACCTCCCACGACCAGTCAATCGCCGTGGCCTATACTAAAGACCAGGAAGTAACCGCCCCCTCGGAAACCGCGGAAGCCCCTGAACTCGAAGAAATACAGGACTCCTTAAATGCAACCGTATGATCTGATTGTCATCGGCTCCGGGCCGGGCGGACAACGAGCCGCTATCCAAGCAGCAAAAGCAGGAAAACGCGCCGCGGTGGTGGAGCGGCAAACCATGGTCGGCGGCGTATGCATCAACTCCGGCACTATTCCCAGCAAGACCATGCGAGAAGCGGTACTGCACCTTTCCGGCTTTTACGACCAGGTTTTCTATGGCGCGAGCTATCATGCCAAGGAAAGCATCACCATGAGCGATCTCAGCTTCCGGGTGAATCGCGTCATTGAAAACGAGGCCGCCGTCCTGCAGGACCAGCTTCGCCGCAACGGAATCGATCTTTACCACGGTGTTGGTTCGTTTATCGATCCACACCACATTCGTGTTGAAAACACCACCGGCTACAACGAACTCGAAGGTGAATTTGTAGTCATTGCCACGGGCACAAAGCCTGCCTCGAGTCCGAGTGTGCCGATTAACGGCCGCACCATCATCAACAGCGACCAGATTCTGACCATGCCCACGGTGCCGAAGACGCTGATCGTCGTTGGCGGCGGGGTGATTGGCGTGGAATATGCGTGCATGTTCGTCACGCTGGGTGTGCGCGTCATCGTGGTGGAAAAACGTCCGCGCCTGTTGGAATTTGCCGACGCGGAAATGGTGGAAGCGCTCAGCTACAACATGCGCGATCGCCGCGCCACCATGCGACTGAATGAAGAAGTGGAAAGCGTCGAAGAGTTGCCGGACGGAAAAGTAGCCGCGAATCTCGTCAGCAAGAAACGTATTATTGGCGATGCGCTGCTCTACGCCGTCGGCCGCAAGGGAAATATCGACCGCTTAAATCTTGTTGCCGCGGGGATCGAATCGGACGATCGTGGACGCATCAAGGTGGATCAGGACTACCGAACGTCACAACCGCACATTTTTGCTGTCGGCGATGTTATCGGTTTCCCCAGCCTTGCATCCGTTTCCATGGAGCAGGGGCGCATCGCCGCCGCAAAAGCGTTTGGCCTCCATGCCGAATCCGATCCCGCCGGTTATCCCTATGGCATTTACACCATTCCGCAGATCTCGTTCATTGGCAAGACCGAAGAGCAACTGACGGAAGAAGACGTGCCCTACGAAGTGGGCGTTGCGTACTATCGAGAAATTGCACGGGGTCAGATTACGGGCCATACGGAAGGGCGCCTAAAACTGCTGTTTCACCGGCAGAGCTTGGAACTTCTGGGCGTCCACATTTACGGCGAGGACGCCGCGGAACTCCTGCATATCGGTCAAGCAGTGCTGTTACTCAAAGGCAAAATGACTTATTTCATTCAGACGGTCTTCAACTATCCGACCCTTGCCGAATGCTACAAAGCCGCCGCCTTCAATGGGTTAAACCGCCTGGGATAGGGTCAATCCGGTAGTCGAAATTCAACGGATTTTCCCCGCAGTCAACCCTGGAATTTGTCTCAGTACGCGCGAAATATCCTTGCCTCAAGGCAGGGAGACATTGCCGGGGAGCTCGAACTCACGCTAGAATGGATGGCTCTAGGAGGAAGTGTTTAGTGTTAACTATTCGTTTGGCCAGAATTGGCAAGAAGAAGAAACCGTTTTACCGGGTTGTCGTGATTGAACGCACGCGTGCTCGCGATGGTCGGGTCCGCGAAGCCGTTGGCACCTATGATCCATTAAAGAAGCCGGCGGAAGTGAAGTTGGATGCAGAACGCATCAAGTATTGGCTAAGCGAAGGGGCTCAGCCAAGCGATACCGTTCGTAGCTTTATCAAGCTTCAAAAAATCGCATAGCTCGATAGCTCCGCTCAAGCTCACGTTCTTCTAGCTCGGGTCACGGTGGTCAGTTGATTCGCGCGTCCTCTGGCGGGTGAGGGAGGGGTCGCTGGCAGTTGCTCGTTCAGGTGAACGTTCGCGCGGAGGACCCTATGAAAGAACTAGTTGAGGAAATAGCGAAGGCGCTGGTTGATCATCCGGAAGGCGTGCAGGTTAAGGCCGTCGAAGGGTCACAGGTTACCGTTCTTGAGTTACGCGTGCATCCCGAAGACTTGGGTAAAGTGATCGGACGCCAGGGACGAACCGCAAAAGCCATTCGCACCCTGCTGGGCGCGGCAGGAATGAAGATCCACAAACGGTTCACGCTAGAGATACTAGAAGATTGAGCGATTCCCCCGATACGAAACAACACTGGGTGCAAGTAGCCCGTATCCTGCGCGCGCGCGGAAATAAAGGCGAAGTCGCAGCGGAGTTGATGACCGATTTCCCCGCCCGGTTGGCCACCCTTGCGCAGGTATATCTCGCCAAAGAGCGGCAGGATCCTCAACCTGTTGCCCTGCAGCGTTTCTGGATTAATCAGAGCCATCCCGGCCAGGGCGTATTTCACTTTGCCGGCTCCACGACTATTTCCGACGCCGAAAAATTTCGCGGTCTAGACGTGTTTCTACCATTCGAACAGCGCGTGCAATTGCCTGCCGGACAGTATTTCGTAACGGATTTAATTGGTTGCACGGTGTTCGAGAATCCTCCCCAACTATCCAAGCTTGCTTCCGCGGCGTGTTCTGCAGACGTTGTGCCCTGCGTGCTCGGAACCGTTCGCGATGTATTCTTCCCGGGCGAAGGTGTCCCGGGCACGCCGTTGTTACAGGTGGATTCGGCTCAGGGTGAACTGTTGATTCCGCTGGCGGAAGATATTTGCACGCGGATCGATACTGTCGCAAGGCGTATCGATGTCACTTTGCCGGAGGGCCTTCGCGAGTAAAGCTCGGTTTTTCCTCATATGGGTGGCTTTATGCCGCCCACCGCTTTGTCATCCGTAGAAAGCAGATCTCCGGCTTTGCTCGCGATGACCATCAATCCCGTCCTATCGGGAACGAATTACAGCCGTTCCAGAGCCTGCTAAACTGCATAGCAATGCAATTCGACCTGATCACGATTTTCCCGGAATTTTTTGTGGGTCCCTTGGACCATGGTATCGTGCGCCGCGCGCGCGAAGCGGGGATTGCGCAAATCAACATTCAGGATTTGCGCGAATTCACAAAGGATAAGCACCGCACCGTGGATGACCGCCCGTTTGGTGGCGGTGAAGGCATGGTGTTGAAGCCGGAACCGCTGTTTGAAGCGGCAGAAAAATTGCTAGGTCACGGAGTTGGCACTGCTGCAAAACCTGTCGCGCGCGATGCTAAGACCGCAGTCGTCTTGATGTCCGCCGCGGGACGCTTGTTCACGCAGGAAACGGCCAGGCGGTACGCGCAATTGAAACGGGTGATTCTGATTTGCGGGCGGTATGAGGGTGTGGACGAACGCGTGGCAGAACATCTGGCTACTGAGGAAGTCTCCGTCGGCGAGTATGTTTTGAGCGGCGGGGAAATGCCAGCCGCCATGATTATTGACGCCGTGACGCGCCTGCTGCCAGGGGCGCTGGGCAACGAAGCCTCCACGCAGAACGAATCGTTCAGCTTATCGACGGAACTGGATTCAGTCGCTCGATCCACCGATCCGATTGGTTCTCGCCACTGGTCACTCGCTTCTCGCCACTCTCTTTTGGACTATCCGCACTACACACGCCCGGCCGAGTTTCGCGGCTGGAAAGTGCCCGACGTCTTGATGGGTGGCAATCACGCCGAGGTCGCTAAGTGGCGGCGCCAGCAAGCTTTAGAGAAGACGCAGCGAAACCGCCCGGACCTCTTACGATAAACCCAGAAGAAAACGGCTATGCGTTTGGCCACATTCCCGCTATAATTGCAGTTTGCCTTAGATGTGCATGCCCCGCCTGAGTGGGTCTGCAGGGAATACAGAAATGAATCCGGTCATTCGTAAGTTGCATGAAGCGCAATTGCGCAAGGATCTCCCCGAGTTTCGCGCCGGTGACACCGTGCGTGTGAACGTTCGCCTGCTCGAAGGCGAAGGCGAGAAGGTCAAGGAACGCATTCAGACATTTGAAGGCGTGGTGATTTCCAAGAAGGGTCGTGCCAGCAGCGCCACCTTTACCGTACGCCGCGTAAGTTTCGGCACCGGCGTGGAGCGCATTTTCCCGTTGCACTCGCCCTCGATCGCTTCCATCGATGTGGTCGGCAAGGGCAGTGTGCGCCGTTCGCGCCTGTATTACCTCCGCAACCTCCGTGGCAAGGCTGCCCGCATCAAGCGCGCCGCCCGCGAAGAAGCCGCACCCGTCGCCGCCAAGGCGTAATTCACTTTATCAATTTCTAGTCCGAGGGACAGGTGCTTGCATCTGTCCCTTTATTATTTGTGGCCGCGCTTTTACGATTTCACGGGCCGCACCATATGTGGCTAATAGCATCAGCACCCACGCAGCAGCATGGACGGCCCAAGATGGATAAGCACTCAACAGAAAATGAAAATCACCTAGGCCTCCGAGATTCGCGTCGGCGAAATAATTGACGGCGACGTCGTACCAGGAACGGAGAAAGGTTTCCGTCAGAATGAGCGCTCCCACAAAGGGTGTGAACGTCGCCCGCCAGCGAAACAAGAGGAAGCCCAACAGGATGATTAAACCGTCGATCGAGTAGGGAGCCTGAGAGCTTAGTAGCACCTGCCATGGCCTGGCATCTTCCCAGGAAAGATAGCCATGGACGAAGTCGCCTCTCCAAAAAGGCGGAATGAATTGATAGGATTTCAGATGCATGCCTGTGAGCATGCCGCCGAGATAATGAGAGCCTTCATGGATCGGCGCGTACGGAAGATACCATAAAGCCCAAAGCGCAAAGATTGACAGCACCAGTCGCGTTTCAGTCTGCGCGCGCCTTTTCAGGTAGAACAATTGGGGAACGATGATAAAGAGGAAGTACGCAATGCTCCCAACAAGGAATCGAGCTGCGTTAGTCATGGCCCGCTAACCATACTCTGGAAGCGCAGCAGCAGATGCGGTTAGGGTCACATTGCTTTGTGATGCGTTCTCGGGCGTCTAGCTGAGCCACGCCGATCAAATTCGCGCATTCCAAATTAGGAACATCCGCGGTCTCGCGTGGTAAACTGCTCGCGTAAATCCTGAATTTATGACGCGACTGTGCTCATCCCGTTTTGAGCTGGCGGCGCGCAAGCTTGGCTGGACCCGCATTGCGGGTATCGATGAAGCCGGGCGGGGCGCGCTGTTTGGACCCGTCGTCGCTGCTGCCGTGATTCTCAATCCCAAACGCCGCATTGTTGGACTAGATGACTCGAAGAAACTTGCTCCCGAGCGACGGGCCGAATTGGCCGAGCGAATCCACGAACATGCCATTGCCTGGGCCGTGGCGGAAGTCGATGCGCAACGGATCGATGCGTGGAATATCTATCAAGCCAGCCGGCAAGCGATGACCGCTGCCTTGCAGCAACTCATCGTGGTGCCGGATTACCTGCTGATCGATGCCATGGTCCTGGACGTATTGATCGAGCAGAAGTCGCTCGTCAAGGGCGACGCCCGCAGCGTGTCCATCGCGGCCGCATCCATCCTGGCAAAGACGCATCGCGACGCGCGCATGATGGAATGGGACGCAGTTTACCCAGAATATGGGCTGGCCCAGCACAAAGGCTATGCAACGGCGGAACATCTGGCGGCTTTGCAGAAATGCGGACCCACACCGCTCCACCGACAGTCGTTCGCTCCGGTTCGGGAGTCACGCTGCTGGGCGGCTGGCGCGGTTCAGGAAGACCTTCCCGCTGGAAATCTGGCCTGCCCGGTCCTAGTACTCGTTCGCCCCTTCTTCGCCCCCCAAGTATCGTATCTGTCACGGGGATAACTGCCTGTTCACAACGCGCCCCGGTTTCGTTGACGCCCCCCATTCGCCAGCGTAGCGTGAGTTGTACGGTTGCGGATGTCTCAACGCCTGCAACACGCCAGGAGAAAGTCGCGGGTGGCTTTCGCGGGAAAGCCGTCCCAGTTTGCGCATGGCCTATAACAAGAGCAAATATGTCGAAGCGGCACAGAAACTGTTGAACCAGGGAAAGGTGGCGCAAGCCATCGCCGAGTATCAACAGATCTTGAAGTACGAGCCGAGAGACCAAGTCACCCTGATGACCATCGGGGAACTTTACATTCGACAGGGCGAAACTTTTCAGGCCATCGATTATTTTGAGCGCTTGGCGCAATTGTTTGTCAGTGACGGATTCCTGACCAAGGCGATTGCCGTTTACAAGCGCATCGCAAAACTGGCGCCGGAAGAAATTCGTCCGCTGGAAAAGTTGGCCGACCTCTACGTGCAACAGGGCGTGATGAGCGAGGCGCGGCCGCTGTTTCTGCAGCTGGCGGAACTCCACCTGAAAAATAACAAGCAGCCGGAAGCCATTGCACTGCTGAAAAAGCTCTTGCTGGCCGAGCCGGATAATTTGCGCATACAGGTGCGCCTGGCGGATTTGTACGCGGCCATGGGGCAGGCCGGTGAAGCGGTGGATGTATACGTCGCTGCTTCGCAGCGGGCGCTGGCTCGTGGTGATCAGGCGGAATGCGAGAAACTGGCCGACAAAGCCCTGCACATTAATCCGAAACAGCTCGACGCACTGATCGTCAAGGCGCGGTCGTTCTCTTCGGTGGGCAATGTTACCCAGGCGGCGAAGATTCTGGAGCAGGTGCCCGACCTCGAAAAGGGCGGCGAGCCTGCCGAGTTGCTCCTGGATTTGTATTTGAAGAATGCCAAGTGGGATGAGGCCACGGCGCTGGCATTGAAGATCTTCTCCAGCGACGAAAAGAATTTTGGGGCCACGCAAAAAGTGACCCAGTCACTGCTGGAAGAGGGGCAGGGCGAACGTGCCATGTCGCTGCTTTCGCGCATACGCATTCCCATGATCGATGCGGGCGAGCACGAAGGCGTGGCGCACCTGTTGACGGAATTGGCGGCGCGGCTGCCTGGCCGGCTGGAACCGCTCGAGTGGCTGGTCGATACGTTTGGACGGACAAGCGATTCGTTCCGATTGCCGGATGCGCTGGCAAATTTGGGCGACGGACTGGTGACGGCCGGCAAGCTGGACCGAGCCAAGGAAACCTTTGAGCAGTTGCTGGAGAAGGAACCGGAAAGCGAATCGGCCAAGCGTAAATTGAATGACGTGCTTCGCAAACTGGGGCTGCTGGCACCGGAAGTTGCGCCGATGGCCGTGCCCGACCAATTGGGGATTCCGGAAACTCTGCAGGCTGAGATTGCGAAGCCAGAACCTCCGAAATTGCGGCCTGGATTCGAAGAGCCGGCACCGGAAGTTGCCGCGCAAAATGCTGCTGCGGCTTCTTCCGAGCCAGAACTCGACGAGGAAACGCAGAAGTTTATCGCGCAGTCGTTGACCGACGTCGATCTGTTTGCCAGCTATGGATTGACACAGAAAGCGATTGGATTGCTGGAAGCAATCTTGCGGCGGGCGCCGATGCATACGCCGACGCTGGAAAAATTGCTGGATTTTGTGCTGGGTGCGGGTGACGATCGACGAACCGCGGAGCTCGCGGCGCATCTGGAACACATTCACGCCGAGCGCGGAGACACCCGCAGCAGCGAACGGTTTGGCGAGTTGCGTCGGCGGTTCCAACGCGCAGCGGGCCTTACCGACGACGAGATTGCCGCGGCCGTGGCGGCAGCGATGCCACAACCGGTGGAAGCGGTGCCGGTGGAAGAAGTCGCGGCCACGGAAAGCGCGGAAGCGGCGGCGCAAGAATTCTTGGCACAGGCTACCGAACCAGAGATGTTGGAAGTGCCGGTCGAGGCGGTCGAGGTTGCTCCCGTCGCGGCCGAGGAGCCTGCTCGGGTTCCTGCCGAACCGTCACCAGTTCCGGTCGCGGCCGATGCAACTCCTGCACCGGAATTTGTGGAAGATCTGCCGGAAATCGAAATTATTGAAGAAGCTTCGACTGCGCCGGTTGCTGCCGCTGCGGAAGAGACCACCGAAGAAGTGGATCTTTCCTCGGAGTGGGCTTCGGTGTTGGAAGAGACACAAGAGCCGGCGGCGATTGCAAAGCCGGAACCTGTTGCATCCGCTCCCCCGACCGTCAAGGGCGAGACTCCTACGGCGCCCGTCGAACCGGTTGTCGAAGAGACTGAGCTTGCCGCAGAGATTCCTTCCGCGCCTCCAGCCGTTCATGCTCCTGCGGCCCATGCGGCGGACGCTCACGAATTTGATGTACCCGTCGAACCGGTAAAGCTGGATGACGATAGCTCGCTGTTCGCGGAAATTTCCGCCGAGATTCCGACGGAGCCGATTGTCGGAGGCTGCCGCGCCAGCGTCTGAAGCCAGTACTCCGCAGGCGTTGCACGAAGTGCCGGAAATTCACGCCGCCGAAACACTTTTGCCGGATGAAGAGTTGACGGCGCTGCCAGTGCCGGAACACAGCGAAGTTGCGGCCGAAGGTCCGGAGCCGCAATTGGAAGTTCCGCATGCGGCTTTGCGAGAGCCGGTTGCACCGGAACCCGAATTCGAACTGGATCAGGATTTTGAGCTGGTCCTTGAACCAGAGCCGGTCGTGCCCGCGCACGAAATGCTTTCGCAGATTCCCGTGCCTCCCACCGACGCCCGCGAAGGAAGAAACGGTGGAGCTGCATGCGAAGGAGACGCCAGCAGGAACAGGGCGCTGCGCGCGTAAACGGACGAGATTTCACCTCCGAGCAGTTCCTGGCGGATCTGGCGAGCGAGATCGATCATCTGGGGCTGGGTGAGTTTGAGGAAAGCAAGACTTCCTCCGCGCAGCCGGCAGAAGTTCACAAGGAAATGGCCAAGACGCCAGCGTCATCAAACGGCGATCTGGATTCCGGCCCGTTGAAGGAAGTGTTTGAAGAATTCCGCACGGAACTTGGCGAGATGGGTTCCGACGACGAAGATCTGGAGACGCACTACAACCTGGGCATCGCTTTCCGCGAAATGGGATTGCTGGAAGAAGCCATCGGCGAATTCCAGAAAGTGGCCAAGGCCAACGATCGCGGCAAGGCGTTCCGCTACGCAATGCAGTGCTGCACGCTGCTGGGATTGGCGTTCATGGAAAAAGGCCAGCCGGCGATTGCGGCCATCTGGTACGAGCGCGCTTTGCAGACTCCCGGCATCGATTCGGAAAGTAAACTCGCATTGCGGTATGATTTGGGTGTGGCCCAGGAGTCGGCCGGCGATCTGGAAGCGGCAGTAAAGAGTTTCTCTCAGGTCTATGCCGTGAATATTGATTACCGGGACGTGGCAGATCGAATCGCCGCGCACCAGAAGCCGGCAGTCTAACCACCTGTCCACTCCGGAACAAGGGTCGCCCCACTTCGAATGAATCGACTATTGCGTGCATTAGCGGTTGTATTGTTGTTTGAGATGGGTGCGCTACTGCTCTATCTTCCGTGGTCTTCCTTCTGGGAACAGAATTATTTCTTCCGGCAAATTCCCGGATTGATGCCATTTCTGCTGCATCCCTCGGTTCGCGGCATGGTCAGCGGAATCGGCGTGCTGGATATTTTGCTGGCGTTTGGGTTTTTCAATTCACGAACCGCACCTGCCCGTGCCACTCCCCCATCCAATTCGTAATTCCTCGCGGCTGATTTGTTATGTGACGGATCGCGGGCAGCTTGGCCCCGCGGCGGATACCCTTCAAATTAAAACGCTATCGGAAAAAATGACTTTAGCCGCAGAGGCGGGAGTAGATTGGATCCAAATCCGCGAAAAAGATCTGGCGGCGGATGCATTCAGCGAGTTGGTGTGCGAAGTGCTTCGTTGCGTGCCGGCTGCTTGCAGGATTTTGGTCAATGACCGGCTCGACCTGGCGTTTGCGACGGGCGCTGGGGGTGTGCATCTGGGAGAGAAGAGTATTTCCGTAGAAGATGCGTGCCGGTTCGCGCGGGAGCGGGAGATCGCGAAAGGATTTCTGATCGGGGCCTCCGTGCATTCGCTGGAGGCCGGACTTGCGGCGCAGAAAGATGGCGCAGATTACGTAATTTTTGGGCCGGTTTTCGCGACGCCATCCAAGGCGGTGTTCGGCGAGCCTCAGGGACTTTCGCGATTGCAAAAAGTCTGCAGTGCACTCACGATTCCCGTGCTGGCGATTGGCGGAATTACGGTAGAGACCGCGAAAGAGTGCTATGCGAATGGGGCGGCGGGCGTGGCAGGGATTCGCATATTTCAGGAAGCGCGGGATATGAGCGCGATTGTGCGCCAGTTACGCGGTTGAATTGGGCAAGTAGACCATCGCGTGAACAACAGCGCCCGACTGAACACGCGACCGCTGCAGAACCAGAACCAAGCGCAAAGTAGAAACTTAAGAGAAGAAATTCGGTGATGCTGGATCGTCGGAGCCCATCTTTTGACACCAAGGGTGGGACACCCTCAAGTTTATTCGTGAAGTGCCCCAGGAGCGGGGTTATCGTTCGGCGAGGCGGCGCAGGAGGCGGATCTGGCCAGCGTGGTACACGTCGTGGAACGCGACACCGTAAAGCATGCGAAGCGTTTTGGGAGAGAGCGGCTTCCGCAGAGCCTGGCGAATGGATTTTTCCAGAGCGCGATGTTCATTCTTGAGGATCGCCAAGTCCGCCCTCCAGGCGGCTTCAGTGAGTTTTCCTTTTGCTGGTCGCCCGAAGAAATTGCTCCCTTTCAATACAAATGAGCCGCGCTTGCCACCTTCGAGTTGCCGGCGCACCGCATATTTCCAGTAGGCGGCATGGAGCGTGAATTCCCAAATGTTGTGACGGCCCGGGGCGGGTCGCCAAGCAGCTTGCCTGGCGGATACACCTTTCAGAGATTGCCGGAGATTGGGTCCGTGCCAGGTTTTGCGTTCGTAGCCTTCCTCGAAAAGAGCAAGAATCCAGTCGTTGTGGCGCATGAGATCTCCCGTAACGCGAGTTTCTCACAACTGGTATTCGCGAGGCACGCTTACCAAGAGCTTCTCTGGCTGAATAGCCATACAGCTTTTCTGCAGCGGCGTTCCAGACCACGACCGAGCCGCCCAGTTGGGAGCAGACGATGGCCTGTTCGGCGTCGGCGACAAGCGATCGCAATAGGCACTCTGGCGACAGTTGGGGATTCACAGTTTCCCGGATGAAAAGCATTCCCTACCGTGGGCACGCGGCACAGTCTAGGGAGGCAAACTGGCGCAGAGAAACGCAACCTGAGGGCAAGAGGGTGGGGCCGTCAGGCAAGTTCCTAGAGAAGTCCGAAGAAACGGAGAACAAGCCTAGAGCCAAAGGGGAGGAGGGCAGAAAGCGACGGAGGAATCAGGGGAGGGGACGAGGTCCAGTTGCAAATAATTTGCATTAAATATACGACTAAGTTAGTCTGATATACATGATGCCCTCGACTAAAGCATTTCGTTTCTCCACAGTGCGTTACTTCGCCCTATTAACCCTCTTCTTCTCCCTGATGCCTCTACAGCGCTCCCAGGCTCAGGAGAACCCCTATTTTGTCGCCTATGACCACAATCTGGAGGAGCCCGGAAGTTTGGAAATCGAGACGTTTTCCAATTTTGGCACTCAACGGCAGGGGAACCAGTTCTTTTCGTATTGGACGGAATTCGAATATGGAGCAACCGCGTGGTGGACAACGGAGTTCTACCTGGACGCCCAGAGCACCTTTCACGACAGCACCGTGTTTACCGGTTTCAAGTGGGAAAACCGGTTTCGGCCGCTGAAGAACGAGCACTGGATCAACCCAGTACTGTATGTGGAGTATGAACACATTAATGACGCGGACAAAACCTTTAAGGAGATTGAAGGTCATGATGTGGAAGCGGATAATGCTCCACCGAATTCTGAATTGACCCAGGGACACAACCAGGAAATAGAACTGAAGCTGATACTCTCAAGCAATTATAGGGGATGGAATTTTACGCAAAATACGCTCGCCGTGAAGAACCTCTCAAACGAACCGTGGGAATTCGGCTATGCAATCGCGGCGGCGAGGCCGCTGTCGTTGAAGGGCGCGTCGCATCGATGCAATTTCTGTGCACAACATTTTATCGTGGGGGTCGAATTGTACGGAGGTCTTGGAGACCGATACAGCTTTGGGTTGAATCATACTTCTCACTATCTGGCGCCTGCACTGGCGTGGAACCTTCCATCGGGATGGACTTTCCGCGTGGAACCGGCATTTGGATTGAACAACGAGAGCCATCAGTTGCTGATGCGGTTTGGCGTTTCGTACGAAATTTCAGGATTCGGACAGATGGTCAGCAATCTGTTTACGGGAAAATACTGATGGGAAAATCCATTTATCTGATTTTGCTAGCCGCAGCATCCGGAACAGGGGTGGTTCAGGGAGTCGCCCAGGAAAGAACAAAAAACGGGCAGAACGATGCGGTGTACGCAGAACTTCGGAAGGCACCGGAAAAGATGAAGGGCAAGCAGAATCCATTGAGCAAAGACGAGGAAGCAAAAACGGCGGGAGGAATTCTGTTTGAAGAGCATTGCCAAGAGTGCCACGGTGCGGGCGGCGTAGGTGGGAAGAAAGCCCCAAGTCTGCGGGCGACGGCAGTGCAGGAGGCCAGCGATGGAACGCTGTTCTGGATCTTGAGTAATGGGATCGTACGGAAACGCATGCCGGGGTGGTCGAAATTGCCGGAACCACAACGATGGCAATTGGTGAGTTACATCAAGTCCCTGGGTGCGGCCGAGGGAGAAAAAAGGGCGGAGGGGAAGCCGTAAAGCCGGAGCCATCGTGTTGTTGGATCTAGAGTTGAGATCGTTCGACACCCGAGAACCGCGGGATGCAAAAATCATGCTGCGGTCTGCAGAAACTGCCGACTTCCGCTCAAGATGCACGGTCTCGATCCTTTGACGATCAGTTGTGTGGAGATGCAGGAATCGCAGAAGCAGAGCGGGAGGCGGTTTCGTTCAGGATCAGAGCTAGGCGGATGCCGGCCTGGACAAGGCGCTCTTCGACCAGTGGAGCAGCTTTCGATTGATAGGCCTCTTCGGCGGAGACGTGGAGGGCCAGCATGCGATCGCCGATGTGATTGGCATCGGTGCACTTGTGCGTGGGGACGGGAGATTCGATGGGTATCTTAGGAACCAACTCAGCATAGGCAAGGGATTCGGCGGCATCATGACTTTCCCAAGTCCAATCGTCGATGTGAATTCCAGCCTTCCCCCAGATCTCTAGTTTGGCGCTGAATCGTTGCTCGAGATAGTTGGCATATTCGGGCGATTCGGCGCCTTCCATATCGCGTTCAAGAATGGCAACGTCCCAAATCGCGTGGAGATTTGGGGAATAAGAATTGTTGTGTTGAGCGGGTGGTCGGCGAAGATATTTGACCGGGACGCAGTTGCCGCCGAGATCGTTGTTGTCTGAGGCGTGCAGAGGCATGTGAAGGTCGCCGACAAAATGAACGATGAAACGAATAGCGTCGGCGCGCGTAGCCGGCGCCGAGTTCGGATCCTTGAGAATGACGAGCTGTTCGGCGATGGCGCTGGTGACGCAACCGCGATCCCCACAAAATTCTGAGAGCGGAAGCTGAGCAGCGCCGCGCGGAATGTTGATGTAATGCCAGGGCGCAGTTTCTGGACGCTGGCGGCGAATATCGTCGGGCCAGTTGGAAGCAGCAGCAAGAAGGCCGAAATCCGGACCTCCACAGTAACGGCCAGACTGAGGTTCGGCAGGGTTTTCACGCAGCAGTTTTTCGACGAACTCTTTGGCCTCAGGAGTCAGGTGTTTCTCGGCGATCAGGGCGACAGTCTGATGGCCCTTACATCCCCAGGCGAGCAGCGGGGCGGAAGCAATAAAGAGGACAAGAGAAATAACGAGAGAAGCGAGAATGGAATGAGACCAACGCATGGCAAACACCCCGGGAGCTGAAGGATGTCGAACGTAACGGGTTACGCGCCGAGCCAGCGAGCGATAGGCTTGCCCGATTCGGTGTGGTCACAGATAACGCGCAGTGCTGCGGTGATGGGGATGCCGAGAATGAGGCCCATGCCACCCCAGACCCAGCCCCAGAAGAGCAGGGCGATGGTAATGGCAACGGCGTTAAGGCGGACCTGACGGCCCACGAGTTGGGGAGCGATTAAGTTTTGCGCGACAACGTGGATGCCGGTGAGGACAAAGGCAATCAGCGCGAAATTTTTGACAGCATGGTACTTGATGATGGCCAGCATGAAGCCGGGAAGCCAGGCGAGGACTGCACCGATATAGGGCACCATGTTGAAGAGGCCGGAAGCGATGCCGGCGAGAACCGGATAATCGAGGCCAAGAGCGAGGAAAAACATGCTACTCAGAGCGATGACGACGAGTGTGACTACACTCATGCCGATGAGATAGTCGCGAAGGACATCGCGAAGATCGTCGAGAGTTTCCTTGACCTGGGTGCGTCGACTGACGGGAAACAGTTGTAGCGTGGCGTGCCAGACCTCTCGTTTCTGCGCGAGCATGAAGAAGACGAGGAATGGAACGAACGTGCCTTCCAGAACCAGGGCGTAGAGAGAACCGATCCCCCGAACAAGAAAATTGTGAACGAGACTGCCATCGGCGGCGGCCGGCGCGGGAGTTTTAGCCGCGCTGGCGGAGGTGGTGAGTTCGGAAACGCTGCCTTCAATGCCACTGATTTTGCCCTGAATGGCGCCGGTTGCATCGCGGAGCGTGCCCTTGTATTTGGGCCATTCGGCGGCAAATTCGTCGACGCGATCATAGAGAATGTAACCGCCTGCTGCGACGGTGGAGATCAGGATGAGAACCATGATGAGGGAGCCCACGGCGCGGGGAATGCGGAAGCGCTCCAGAAATTCGACAGCGGGATCGAGGAAATAGGCGAGGAGCATGGACAACAAGAGCGTGATAACCACGCCCGCGGCGTAATAGAAGAACAGAAGAATAATGGCGGCGGCGATGATGCGCTGGCTGAAGTTGGTAGCAGCAGGGCGCAGGATCAGTGGGCTTTCAGTCGTGGACACGAACCACCTCTAGACAAGACAAGGTAACACAGACAGAGGGAATGCGGAGGAAGGATGAGGCGGAACTATCACAGCTCATTAACACGGCGTTTGCTGTTAGTTTAGACAAGGACGGAGCGGTGAAGGGAGTCCATAAAGGGCGCGGGTGGGCGTGCTAGACTGCCTCGTTGGAAATAGAAGTGCGGAAAGAAGCTGAGGATCATGGCGAAAGAGTTTTTTGGTACGGACGGCATACGCGGAGTACCGGGAACACCCCCGCTCGACGACAAGACACTGTTTGCGGTGGGCCGCTCGGTGGGAAGTTACCTGCTGCGCGAGCATGGCTCCGCGCACGTGTTGATCGGCATGGATACGCGGGAGTCTGGTCCGCACATTGCGGGATTGCTGGCGGCGGGCCTCTACAAAGAGGGTGCCACGGTGGCCTTTGCCGGAGTTCTGACGACTCCGGGTGTCGCGTGCCTGGTGCGGCAGAACGATTTTCAGGCGGGCGTAGTCATCTCCGCCTCGCACAATCCGTATCACGACAATGGCGTGAAATTATTCTCGCACGCGGGGATGAAATTTCCGGATGCGGAAGAAGAAAAGCTGGAAGTGGATATTCTGCGCTTGCGGAATGAACCGCTTCCCGCAACATTGCCGGCACTGACAGCTAGCCATGCACTGCATGTGGAGTATTTGGATTTCCTGCGCAGCCGCGTGCTACCTGAAGCGAAATTGAGTGGATTTCGCGTGGTGCTGGATTGTGCGAACGGGGCCGCGTACCAGTTGGGACCGGAATTGTTCCGCGCGCTAGGTGCGGACGTGGTTGTCATGGGCGAGACTCCCGACGGGCGGAACATCAACGCGAATTGCGGTTCGCTGCACCTGGAAGAATTGCAGAAGCGGGTGTTGGCAGAGAAGGCGGCGCTGGGGGTGGCGTTTGATGGCGACGCCGACCGCGCGCTGTTCGTGTGCGGCAGTGGAAGAATCGTAAACGGTGATGGGGTGCTGTTGGCGGTGGCGCGCTATTTGAGATCGCACCAGGCGCTCAAGAACGATCGCGTGGTGGCGACCTCGATGTCGAACCTGGGATTGGAACGGGTGCTGGTACGCGACGGGATGACGCTGGCGCGCGCGGCGGTTGGCGATCGCTACGTGCTGGAAGAGATGCTGAAATCGGGGAACAATTTGGGCGGAGAACAATCGGGACACATTATTTTTCTGGATGATAGCCCGGCAGGAGATGGGCTGTTGACCGCGGTGAAAGTAGCTTCGCTGGTGTCGTCGCACGGTTCTCTGGAATCGCTGATAGAGGGATTGAAAGATTATCCGCAGGTGATTGTGAACGTGAAGGTGAAAACAAAGCCGCCACTGGAGACTCTGCCGGAAGTGACGATAGCGCTGGCGGAAGCGCAGTCGACGCTCGGCGACAACGGGCGCGTGGTGCTGCGGTATTCGGGGACGGAGCCGCTGGCGCGGGTGATGGTGGAAGCGGAGCATGATGCGGATGTGAAGCGATTTTCGCAATCGATTGCGACGGCGTTGAAGAACTCGATCGGGGCGTAGCGAGTTTCGCGCAACAGACCAGTTTTGCCAATCTGGGGTAGGTCCAGGCAAGGGAACAACATTTGTAAGATTAAATCGTCGGAACCCGTCCGTTTACCGCACAGGTAGGACACCCGCAAGTCCACGTATTTGGTAGCGTAAGAATGAGAGCCCAAGAGCACAGTCAAGAGTGACTGTGCCAGTCAAATCCAACAATTACCCAAGAACTTTCCTGACCGAGCATTTGGTTTGAGGCCACAGGGAACTTTCTGGCTGGTCGGGACATTACCTTCATTGAAGAATGCTGCGGGATGGATGCAAGAAACGCTGGCGCAGGCGTTCTAAACGTGGAGGATGATGTAGCCCAGCCATGAACGCCCATTTGAATACGGAAGCAACCGTCGGACGAGAGCCTGATGCTGGAGTTTTGCAAAGGCTCGCGCGAAGCGTTTGGCGAACTTTTCAAGCGATACAAACAACCAATCTTCGGGTATTTCTGTCGACGCGTGCCGGAGCGTGCGTTGGCTGAGGAATTGACGCAGGAGACTTTTCTTGCCTTGTATCGGGCTGGGGGGCGATATGAGGTGAAAGCGTTGTTTAGAACGTACTTGTACGCGGTGGCGATGAAGATTCTGCAGGCGCAGCGGCGGAAGGCATCGTTTCGGTCGGCGTTTTGGGGAAAGAGTGAAAAGGCGGACGGCACGAGTGCGCGAGATGCGACGGAATCGAATTTGTGGGTGAGAGAAGCGATTGGAAAGCTGGGAGCAGTTGATCGAGAAATGCTGATGCTGCGCGAATTTGAGCAGCTGAGCTACGCGGAGATCACGGAATTGCTGAAGTTGCCGCTGAACACGGTGCGATCGAGATTATTCCGCTCGCGAATGGCGCTGCGGGATCTGCTGGAGCCGGAGAGGAATGCTGCGAGAGCGGAAACCGGTGTAACCATGCTCGCAGAGAAAGGAGAGAGCGTATGAGTAACGACAAAGAGACTGCCGAATGGGAAGAGTTGATGGCGCTGGTGGATGGCGAAATTCCGGCGGAGCGCACGGAGTATCTCAAGAGGCATCTTGAGGAGTGCGGGGAATGCCGAACAAAGGTAATGGCCGTCGAGGAAGTTTCGGGAACGTTGCACAAGTGGGGCGTGCCTGAATTGTCGGCCGGTAAGGCGAACGCGATGCTGGAGGAAATCCAAGAAGGCAAGATGCTCGGCACGAACAACTTTCTTCACTGCTTCGGAGATGGCAAATGGCCGATCTAGGCCTTGGCAGCCTGGCGGCGGTGGCCTTGTTCTTTTTCTTTCAGCAGGAGAGTGGTGATACATGCGACCGCCGCCAGGCAGCGTGCAATCCCACGCCTTGGCACCGCCACGCATGAATCGCCGCTCGCGGATGTTTCCTCTACATTCGGAGCAAGAAGATTTCAAAATGCGGACGAGGGCGATGGTTCCCCCAAAGTGAACCGAGCGCCAACTCCGACTGACGCAACAACGCATGTCGAGCGGCTAAGCAAAGCCCGTGCGGACCTGAATTCGGCGAAGAGCGAAGTGGTAAGGGAATCCGCGCCGATGATTGCGCGGAGCGTGGAGTTGTCGATTGCGGTGAAGGACTGCGTGGCGGCGCGAAGCTCGCTGGAGGCGCTGCTGGAGAGGCATCACGGATATGCGTCGAATTTGGCTGTGAGCGCAGAACAGAATAATGCCCGCACGTTGCAGGCAACGTTGCGCATTCCTGCGAGAGAGTTGGCCGCAGCAGTGGCGGAGTTGCGCTCGCTCGGAACAGTGGAGAATGAATTGCAGAAAGGCGAAGAGGTTACGCAGCAACATAGCGACCTGGTGGCGCGGTTGAAGAATTCGCGCGAAACAGAGCAGCGGCTGCAGGCCATCCTCCAGCAGCGAACTGGCAAGATGTCGGATGTGTTGGAAGTGGAGCAGGAGATCGCTCGCGTACGGGGAGAGATCGAGGGAATGGAAGCGGAACAGAGAGGCACTGGAGCATCGGGTGGATTTCGCCACCATTGATCTGCGGCTGAGCGAGGAATTCCACGCGCAACTGGGAGCGCCTTCCCTCTCGAATCGATTCCGAAATGCGGTGGTGAATGGATTTCAGAGCGCGGCCGACACCGTTGTGGGGATGCTGCTATTCTGCCTGGATTACGGGCCGTCTTTGCTGCTGTGGCTGGCGATCCTTTTCTTTCCCGGGCGGTTTATCTGGCGGCGACTGAGGGCGTACTCGATGAAAGAAGCGACGTAGGAAAGCGAAAATGTCGTGAACGCTTACGGGGATGGTTGAAAAAGCAATAACGTTTTTGCGAATTCTGCGAACGCAACACGAAACCGTGATGAAAAATCAATCACCTTCTAAAGACTGTAGGAATCGAAGGGCAATACTGTGGAAAATTGTAGATTCTTGGAAGCACAGCGGCGAGGGTGGGGTCTCTGTACATGGCTAAAGCTTTTCTTATCAATATCTAGCGGAATAGTGAATTTGCACTAGGTGTTGGCAAAGCGCGTGCAACCTATCGAAATAACTAATGATATTGGCTTCCCGGGGTGGCTGGAACTCAACCTCGACTGAGTTACCAGTTATTGGGGCGCCGATTCGAATAAAGGGGGCTTGCACCAGCCCCCTTTTTATTTTTCTGACCCTCAGACGTTCATTCCCACCGCAAGTCAGTTCAGTTCCCTTCCAATCGATAAATAGAGATTTTCAGAGAGCCTTGGTGTGCCCCAAAAAAGTGAGCGGCCGGTGGGGGCACCGGCCGCTCGGCGTGGGGGATGGAGGATAGATATCTGAAGATCAGTTCGGTTCACCGTCATTCCGAGGCGCTGGCCCTTCCACTGCGCTCGCAAGCAGCAGAAAGACACACAGGAGCAAGATCGATACGATCATTTCACCCGCCTCGAGAGCCAAACCGTTCTCCCGATAACAAAGCGATTGTGCCGGAGGAGTGATTTTGCCGGAATGGGCCGAGGGATTCATTTGGAGTGGTACTCGCTGGTAGCACTGCGGTACTTGCTGTTGGTACCAGAGGGAGAGATCGGGAGCGGTGCGGAACAATAGCGCCCGCCTCAGAAGTTGGCTGATACAGGAAAAAGGAAAGCTACCGAACGTAATGTCGGTCACGACTTGCTCAAAGTCGCGACATAAAACCCAGCGCTACAACAATCTTTTGGGCCTGGCTGAAGCCCGGCACCTACACGATATCGGGGCGATGCGATATGCTTTTAAGACTATGCATGACTTGAATTATTTTCGCGATCATCTGGATGAATTCGCCGAGATGGCGAGAAAACGAAATACGACTCTCGATCTGGACGCGTTTCGCGTGCTGGACAAGGAACGCCGCGAGCTCATTACGGCGAACGAACAGCGCAAGGCACAGCGGAACAAGACGAACGATGAGATCGCGCGGCTGAAGAAAGAGAAGCAAAGCGCGGATGCGATCATTGCGGAGATGAAGACAGTTTCCGAGACAATCAAGAAAACGGATGAACGAATTACAGGACTCGATGCCACCCAGCGCGAAATGCTGTTGACCATACCCAATATTCCGCATTCCAGCGTTCCTTACGGAACGGGGGCGGAAGGCAATCAGGAAGTGCGCCGCTGGGGCGTTCCGCCGAAGTTTGATTTTCAGCCGAAACCGCATTGGGAAGTCGGCGAACGCGCAGGGATTCTCGATCTGGAAGCGGCAACGCGGATTACGGGCGCACGGTTTGCGGTGTACAAGAGCTGGGGAGCACGGTTGGAGCGGGCGCTGGCAAACTTCTTCCTCGATGTCCACACGCGCGAACATGGATATACCGAAATTCTTCCGCCATTTCTGGTGAATACCGCTTCGTTGATGGGGGCGGGTCAATTACCGAAATTTGCGGCAGACCTGTTCAAGCTGGAAGGAACGGATTTCTGGCTGACGCCGACGTCCGAGGTAGAACTGCACAATCTCTACCGCGACGCGACGCTGGCGGAAGATCAGTTGCCGATTCCGGTGACGGCGTGGACAGCGTGTTTCCGATCGGAAGCGGGAGCGGCGGGAAAAGATACCCGCGGAATTCTGCGCCAGCACCAGTTTCAAAAGGTGGAACTGTTCAAGTTCACGCATCCGGATAAAAGTTACGAGGAGCACGAGTCGCTGGTGCGCAACGCGGAGACGATCCTGCAGAAGTTGGGATTGCATTACCGCACGATGCTGCTGTGCACCGGTGATATGGGATTTGCTTCGGCAAAGACATACGACCTCGAAGTGTGGTTGCCGTCGAGCAATGAGTTTCGCGAGATTTCGTCGTGCTCGAACTGCGAAGCGTTCCAGGCGCGTCGCGCGGGGATACGATTCAAGCCCAAGGCGGGAGGAAAGAGCGAGTTTGTACACACACTGAACGGCTCGGGACTGGCCGTTGGACGCACCTGGATTGCGGTGGTGGAGAATTACCAGCAAGCCGATGGGTCGATTCTAATCCCGGAAGTATTGCGACCTTACATGGGGATTGATCGAATTCCGGCGGTTTAGGGACGATTTGGCTCAGCTGGCCGCAAAACTCAGTTAAGTGATTGATTTGTAAGGCTATTGCGCTCAGTTTAAGGGCAGTTTGAAAGGCTTTTGCCTTGAACCTTTCGACTCGCAAACTGTTGAATTCACACATTTTCGTTTGACGCCCCTTGGTTCCCTGCATACACTCCCCTCAGTACCGCATGACAGGTAAGAAGTTCGCTTCGCCTGTGTTTTGGGCCAAAATCAATGACATTTATTGCTCGGATTCTTAAGTTTCTGTTCTGGATGGTGATTGTTTCCTGGAGCGTGTCGCTGCTGCGTCGGCTTGTAGGCAAGATGGGTGCGGCGGGGACGAACGCGGAACGGGACGTATTTGTACCGAAGGATTCGATTGCAAGGAAGTTGGTACGCGATCCGGTCTGCGGGATGCACCTGGCAGAGACGATTGCGATTCCAATGCGAAACGGTAACGAATTGCTGCACTTCTGCTCACCAGAGTGCCGCGACAGGTATGTAAAGGGAACCCAGAAGTTGGCGGCGAACGCGTAGTACCAATAGTTTGCTAGCGACGCCACAGGGTAACCAGCAACACGTAACTCGAGATTCTTAGCGCAACGGAAAGGACCGAACCAGATGGCCACGGTCGCAAAACCCCCAGTATTGAATCGCCCCACGGGAGCTCCCCCGATGGTGCCGCGAGTGGCACCCCGTGAAGAATTGAATCCCTTTCGAATCGCACAAATTCAATTTGATATGGCGGCGGAAGTTTTGAAGCTGGATCAGGGACTGCGGCAAGTGCTGCGGACGCCGAAACGAATCCTGGAAGTATCTCTGCCGACCAAGATGGATAACGGCCAGGTAAAGGTGCTGACAGGATATCGCGTGCAGCACAACATCGCACGCGGCCCGGGCAAGGGAGGAATCCGCTACCACCCCAACGTGACGCTTGACGAGGTGAAAGCGCTGGCGGCCTGGATGACGTGGAAGACGGCAGTCGTGAATGTGCCGTTTGGCGGCGCGAAGGGCGGCGTCATCTGCGACCCGAAGCGGATGTCGAAGAGTGAACTGGAGCGGATGACAAGGCGATTTGCCAGCGAGATTCTGCCGTTGATCGGACCGGATCAGGATATACCGGCGCCGGACGTGTATACGGATGCGCAGACCATGGCGTGGATCATGGATACGTATTCGATGATGAAGGGGCACACGATACCGGGAGTGGTAACCGGCAAGCCACTGTCGATTGGCGGATCGCTGGGACGCGGCGAAGCGACGGCGCAGGGCTTGGTGTACGTCATCGAAGAAGCCTGCAAGGTGAAGAAGATTTCGCTGCGCGGGGCAACCGTGGCGATTCAGGGATTTGGGAATGCCGGAGCAGTTGCGGCCAAGTTGCTGGCGGAAAAGAAGGCGAAGATTATTGCGTTGAGCGACACACGCGGCGGCGTGACGAATTCGCGCGGGATCGATCCGATCAAGGCGATTCGTTACAAGGAACGCGCGGGCACCGTGGTGGGCATGCCCGGCGCTTCGCGTCTTTCGAACGATGATCTGCTGACGATGAAGTGCGACATCCTGGTGCCGGCGGCGTTGGAAAACGTAATTACGTTGCAGAACGCGGAGTCGGTGAAGGCGCGGATTGTGGCAGAAGCGGCGAACGGGCCGACGACTCCGCATGCGGACGAAATTCTGGCGCGGCGCGGAATTACCGTGTTGCCGGACATTCTGGCGAACGCGGGCGGCGTAACGGTGAGCTACTTCGAATGGGTGCAGAACCAGGAAGGCTTGCTGTGGGATTCGGACGAAGTGAACGTCAGGCTGCAGAAGATCATGCAGCGCGCGTTCCAGGAAATGCTGGAAATGATGCGGAAGCACCACGTACCGCCCCGGGCGGCGGCGATGGCGCTGGCGGTGGGACGCGTTGCGGAAGCGACGCTGGTGCGCGGCTTGTTCCCGTAAAACATGCTGACGGTATGATGGCCCCGATTCGATCTCCGGAGCCAGGCTCTGACCGCAGACCAGTCGGCGTCACCATCTTGGTCGCTATCGCGTTTATCTCCGCCGCCACAATCGCGTTTGTTCTTGGCCGAATTATCCTACAGATCTCCCTATACGTGTGGCGCGGCGAACCCCTGGATGAATCCGCGGTGTCCCCACTCGCGTTCGTAATCATCCCGCTTGCGATAATTTGCGGAGGGATTCTTGTCGGAATCTCACTCGCCGCAGGGCTGGATCTCTGGCGCATGCGGCGAAGAGGCGCCCACCTCGCCGTTATCAGCATGTTTCTTATTTGTTCTGCCGTCAACAACAATTGCAGTCTATGGTTCGGGAAGCAGGTTTTTTTCCGTCGAACGATTAGTCAGCACGAGCATCTGTCTGTTCTGTATCGCGAATATCGTGTATCTACTTCTGCCTAAGATGCGCACTGCGCTTCCGTTCAGGCAATGATCAAACGAAAGCATAAATTCCTATTGCGAAGACCGAAGGAGTGCGCGTACATTCGCAGATGCCGGGAGTTTCTGGCGTGAGGAAGAGATGAATCACGCCAAGAGAGCGACCCGGCTATTTTCGTCAAGGATGGATCGAGGCAAGAATCAACAATGAGCAATCAACCTACTGCACCGCCCATCCTGCTGACGATCGCCGGCTTTGATCCAAGTTGCGGCGCGGGTGTGGCGGCGGATTTGAAGACCTTTGCGGCACACGGATGCTATGGAATCGCAGCGATCACGTCGCTGACGGTGCAAAACACGGTAAAAGTCGAAGCGGTCCACAACACCCCGAGCGCGGAATTGCGAGAACAACTGGAAGTGCTGGTAGCGGATTGCGAAATCGCCGCGGTGAAAGTAGGCATGCTGGGGAACCGCGGGAACGCGGTGGTTGTGGCGGAGTTTCTCGACGCACACAAGTTTCCGTATGTGGTACACGACCCGGTGATGAAGTCTTCGACGGGAACAGAACTGCTCGACGCGGGTGGAGTGAACTATATTGTGGCGGAGTTGCTGAAGCGGTCGAGCGTGATTACGCCGAATGTGCCGGAAGCGGAAATCCTGGCGGGAATGACGATCAAAGATATACCCGACATGGAAGCAGCGGCGCGCAAGATCGTGGAGATGGGCGCGCGGGCCGCGATCGTAAAAGGCGGACACATGGAACGCGCCGTGGACGTGCTGTTTGATGGCAATGAAATTCACCAACTTGGTGGCGACAGAGTGAGAACGGAAAACACCCATGGTACGGGGTGCACATTTGCCTCGGCCCTGACGGCGCAACTGGCGGCGGGACGCCCACTCTACGAGGCGCTGACACTGGCGAAGGCGTATGTGGTGAAGGCTATGGAAAAGGCGTACCCTGTGGGTAAGGGGCGAGTGCCGCTTGATCATTTTTACAGGATGAAGATCGAGCCACTGGCCCGCGGAACGCACGAGCTTCCAAATCACGGGGTACATCCGGCGGCAGAGCCGGCGCACTAAGGGAAAACTGCTCGAAGAACAGGGCTCCGAATACCTCCGGGTCAATTGGTCAGGCAAGGAGGACACATGCAAAAGATATTTCGGTGTACGCAGTGTCAGCGCGGCATGCGCGCGGTAGGTTCGACAGGGTTGGGCAAGGAAGTGGAACGAAAAGTCCCATGCCCCTATTGCGGGTCGAAGAACACAGTGACGTGGCCGCGTGGAGATAAGTTCCGAATGCAGCGGATTGCAGCCCGGTAGAGTGAATGATAGAGATTCTGTGCTTAGGGTCGGCGCAAAGCGGCAAACGCTGTCAAGAATTCAGTGAGACATGCTTTCTCGTAAGGAATTCCTAAAACAAATTAAGGTTTGTGGGCGAATTTGCCGGCGACTATGGTGGCTACCGGGCCGCCCTTGAAGGTGCGACCGTCGAAGGGTGAGTTGCGGGACTTGCTGGCCGTGTCCGCTACTTTGTAAATCCAGGGGCGATCGGTCGAAAAAATGGTGATGTCACCCGGCTCTCCGACGGCGAGCTTGCGCTGTTTGCCAAGGACGCGCGCTGGACCGGTGGTGAAGAGTTCTACCATTCGCATCAGGGAAATCTTCCCGGTGTGAACGAGTTGTTCGAGTGTGAGGCCGAGTGCGGTATCGAAACCGAGGATACCGAACGGCGCTTTATCGAACTCGACATCTTTGATAGCGGGTTCGTGGGGGGCATGATCGGTAGCGATGGCGTCGACGGTGCCGTCGGCGAGGCCGCGCCACAGTTCTTCGCGATCTTCGCGCGCGGAAAGCGGCGGATTCATTTTGAAGCGCGAATCGTAGGTGACATCTTCGTCAATTAATGTGAAGTGATGCGGCGTGACTTCACAGGTGACGTGAAGGCCCTTTTGTTTGGCGTAACGAACCTGATCGAGCGAGGCCTTGGCGGAAAGATGAGCGATGTGCAGGCGTCCGCCGGTGAGTTCGGCGATCTGAACATCGCGCGCCACACAAACGGATTCTGCGGCGGCAGGCATGCCGGCAAGTCCCAGGCGCGTCGAGGCAATACCTTCGCGCATGCAGGCGCCGGCGGCTAGCGAAATGTCCTCGGCGTGTTCAATCACCGGAAGATCGAGCGAACGGCAATAGTCCATGATCTGGCGCGCGAGTTTTGCAGTGGCTATGGGCTTGCCATCGTCAGAGATGGCGACGATGCCGGCGTCACGCATGGCGGCGATTTCTGAAATAGCTTCGCCTTTGCTGCCAACGCTGGCGGCGCCGATGGGCCAGACGCGGACATGGCCGTGGGCTTTGGCGCGATCAACGATGAAGCGGGTGATCGCGGCGTTATCGTTGACCGGTTTCGTGTTGGGCATACAACAGACCGCAGTGAAGCCACCACGCGCAGCAGAAAGGGTGCCAGTTTCGATGGTCTCGGAATTTTCCTGGCCGGGCTCGCGCAGGTGGACATGCATGTCGATAAAGCCGGGAGCAACGATCAGGCCGGAGGCGTCGAAAACTTCAGCATCGCTTCCTAGGCGCGAGATCTTTCCAGTTGGAGCAAGCTCGGCAACGTGGTCGCCGTCCAGAAGAATGTCGAGGGCAGCGTCGGTCTTGGATGCGGGATCGAGGACGCGGCCGTTCTTAATCAGAAGCATTAGCGGGTTCCTTGGAAGTGGACTGAGGCTTGCCTTCGAGAGCAGGGTGCGTGCCTTCCGATGCTCCCACCATCAGGAGATAGAGGATAGCCATGCGGACGGAAACGCCGTTGGTGACCTGTTCGAGAACGGCGGACTGTGGTCCGTCGGCAACTTCAGGAGTAATTTCGGTGCCGCGATTGATGGGGCCGGGGTGAAGGATAAGCGCATCCTTCTTGGCGAGGCGCATGCGCTCGGCGTTCAGTTGATAAAGCAGGATGTAATCGCTTTGTGAGAGTGAAGGTTCGTGAAGGCGTTCGGTTTGCACACGCAGGACGATGATGACGTCGGCGTCTTCCAGAGCTTCTTCGACGCGATAAACGCAGCGAATGGGAGTGCCCGGAGGGCCGACTTTTTCGAGTTCGCGGGGAACCCACATGGCGGGTCCGCAAAGGGTGAACTTGCAGCCGAACTTTCCGAGGAGGTGAATGTTGGAGCGGGCCACACGTGAGTGGGCAATGTCGCCGAGGATGGTGACATTCAGATTGTTGAGGGAGCCTTTGCGATCGCGGATGGTGAGGGCGTCAAGCAGCCCCTGTGAGGGATGCTCGTGCGTGCCATCGCCGGCGTTGACCACCGGGATCTTCAGGTGACGGGCAACGAAATCCGCAGCGCCAGAGGAGGAGTGGCGCATGACGAAACAATCCGGCTTCATGGCGTTCAGATTGTTGGCGGTGTCGAGAAGGGTTTCGCCCTTTTTCAGGCTAGAGGCTTCGGCCTGGAGATTCATGGTGTCGGCACCCAGGCGGGAGGCGGCAGTGCCAAAGCTGAATCGGGTGCGGGTGGAATTTTCGAAAAAGGCGAGGACCACGGTTTTGCCGCGGAGCGTGGCTAGCTTCTTGAGAGGATTCTTCTGAATTTCCTGGAATGGCTTGGCCTGATCGAGAAAAAAGGTGAGTTCGTCCGCGGAGAGCGGTTCCAGCGCTAGCAGATCGCGAAAACGGTAGGTCACATTGGCACTCGAGTGACTGGGAGCGGAAGAAGCAAGAATCGTGTCCGCTCTGTTGAAGGATATTCTACGCGGAGATAGGGGTGAGAGGCAAAGCTTGTCGGCAAGCGGGTCAGGATTCGACGCGATCGACGAGGACTACGCGTTCTTCGTTGTCGATTTCTTTGAGGCGTACTTCGACGATTTCGGTGTCGCTGGTTTGGACGTTGCGGCCCACGAATTGGGCTTCGATGGGCATTTCGCGATGTCCGCGATCGATGAGAACGCAGAGAGAGACACGCTTCGGCCGGCCGAGATCGAAGAGGCCATTCATGGCGGCGCGAATGGTGCGGCCGGTGTAGAGCACGTCGTCGACGAGGACGAGGTCCATGCGATCGACGGAGAATGAAATCTGGGAAGATTGCAAGACGGCCTGGGGCGCAACTTTAGATAGATCGTCGCGATAGAGGGTGATGTCCAGCGTGCCGACAGGAATTTCGACGCCGTCGATGCCGCGCATGGCGTGAGCGATGCGTTCGGCCAGGGGAACGCCACGGCGGCGAATGCCAATGAGCGCGAGATCGCGCGTGCCGCCACTGGATTCGACAATCTGGTGGGCCAAGCGCTGAAGAGTGCGGTCAATTTCCGCAGCGGACATGAGCTGCGATTTTTCGACGATGTGCATGCGCGTAATGCTAGCACAAGTCGAAACGATTGATAACGCGGAGAAGCGGAGCGCGCCAGGAAAAGAGCGTGCTAGACTTTCGCTGCGAAGGATTGAGAAATTTATGGTGAAGGAAATCGAAATGAAAATTCCGAAGCGAATCTTTCTGGCGTTGATGACGATTGCGTTGTTGGCGGGTTTTGTGGGCGCACAGACGGCGCCGAAAACTGCAACCAAGATGACCGTGAGCGCGGGGCGTCCGAAGCTGGTGGTGATGATTGTGGTCGACCAGATGCGCGCGGATTACGTGGATAAATTTCGCGGGGAGTGGAGCGCGCGGGCTGAAGCGATTGGTGGACGAAGGGGCCTGGTTCCGCTCGGCGGCGTATCCCTATGCGGCCACAGAGACGTGCGTGGGGCACTCGACGATTTCGACGGGCGCATTTCCTGCGGAGCACGGAATGATAGCGAACGCATGGTGGGACCGCGAAGCGCAGAAGATGGTGACCTGCACGAGCGACCCCAGCGTAAAGAATGTGGCTTATGCGGGAGGCACAACGAAGGGTGGAGATTCCGCCTGGCGGATGCAGATGCCTGCGTATGCCGAGGAATTGAAATTCCAGACCGGCGGTGCGACGCGCGTGGTGACGTTTTCGTTGAAGGCGCGGGCAGCGATCACGATGGCGGGACACAAAGGAGATGCAGCAACGTGGTTCGACACCGGGACCGGGGCGTGGGTGACGTCTTCGCCGTACGGCACGATGCCTTTCGTAGAGGAGTTTGCGAAGAAACATCCAGTCGCCGAGGACCTCGGGAAAACGTGGGCGTTAACTTTACCGGCGGCGTCTTATCTGTACGACGAGAAGGCGCTGGGCGCGTCGCAAGTGGAAGGGTGGCCGACGAGCTTACCGTACACGTTGAAAGGACAGGCGGACGGTAATGCACCAGACGGCGCATTTTATGAGCAGTGGGCGACCAGTCCGTTTGCCGATACATTTCTAACGAAAATGGCGGAAGCGGCCGTGGATTCGCTGGGACTGGGAAAGAGCGGAGCCACGGATTATCTGGGAGTGAGCTATTCGTCAGTGGATTATGTGGGGCATACGTTTGGTCCACGAAGCCGCGAGATTCAGGATGTGCTGGTGCGACTGGACAAAGACCTGGGCGAATTATTCGCACATCTCGATCAGAAGGTGGGACGCGGAAATTATGTGGTGGCGCTGAGCGCGGATCACGGCGTTGCACCGATTCCCCTGCAGACGCAGGCGCTTGGAGTAGATGCCGGAGTATTAAGCTTGCCGGACTTGAAAGCGCGGATCGAGAAGGCGCTGGAACCATTTAACTATGCGAAGCCCGCGATTGCGCGGATGGCGGGTAACGATATCTATTTTGCTCCAGGGATTTATGGGCAATTGAAACAGGATCCTGCCGCGATGCATGCAGTCCTGGATGCGGTGACGACGATGCCAGGGGTGGCGGCCGTGTTTCGCACGGAAGATGTGAGTCCGGCAAATGCCACCTTGTCTGATATGCGACGCGCATTGACGCTGAGTTATTTCGCGGGTCGAAGTGGAGACTTGTTTGTGGTTCAGAAGCCGTACTGGCTGCTGGAGAGCTCGGCAGCAGATGCAAAGAGTCCTACCGGCACGAATCACGGCACTCCTTATTATTACGATCAACGTGTGCCGATCTTGTTGATGGGGTTTGGGATTCAGCCGGGGGAATATTTTCAGTCGGCGACGCCGGCGGATATCGCGCCGACGTTCGGAGCGCTTACCGGAGTGACGCTGGCCACGAGAGATGGACGGGTGCTGGCGGAGGCGTTGAAGAAGAGGGAAGCGAAGTAACGGGAAGTATTTAACGAAAGACGGAAAGCAGATCCCTCGCCCGCACAAGAAGCGGGCTCAGGATGACAACCAGATTCGATTAAGTTGGAGCGGGGTTTTCAACAGGGAAAGAGGAAGGAACCAGATTGCTGATCAGTCCGTTCGTGCTATTCTCTCGGGAACGTGAGTTCTTCCAGCCGCGTTGACTTAGCCGTTCAAATCGGCGCCCTGCGTCTTCCTAATCCTATCCTTGCTGCCAGTGGAACCTTTGGTTATGGGTTGGAGTTTGCCCATCTGGTCGATTTCTCGCGCATCGGCGGGTTTCGTCACCAAAGGGATTTCGATGGAGCCGATCGAGGGAGCACCTGCGCCGCGGTTGTGCGAGACACCCGTCGGGGATGCTCAACGCGGTCGGCCTGCAGAACGTAGGGGTCGAAGCATTCGTCACCGGCAAGCTGCCACTGTTGCGTAAATACAACACCACTGTCATCGTCAATGTTTTTGGGTATTGCCTGGAGGAATACGTCAGCGTAATCCAGAGGCTGGAAGATGCGGATGGAATTGCCGCTTACGAGCTGAACATCTCTTGCCCCAACGTGAAAAAGGGCGGGATGCAGTTCGGCAGCAACCCTGCTCTTGTAGAGGAAGTGGTTGGAGCGGCAAGAGCGGTGGCCAAGAAACGGCCCTTGTGGGTGAAGTTGATGCCACTTGTTACAGACATTGGACTTATAGCCAAATCAGCGGAAGCTGCCGGGGCAGATGCCCTGACTGTAGCCAATACCTACCCCGCCATGTCGGTCGATGGGCGAACCGGAAAGTCCAGATTAGGGAATCTAACCGGTGGGTTGTCGGGGCCCGCCATCCGCCCCATTACGATCCGACTGGTCTGGGAAGCAAAGAAAGCGGTCAAAATCCCAATTATTGGGCTTGGGGGAATCGAAAAAGTGGCGGACATTTTGGAATATCTGGCCGTGGGAGCGTCGGCAGTACAGGTCGGGACGGCCAGCTTTACTGACCCAGGGATCAGTGAGGAACTATCGATTGGTTTCGAGAGGGCACTTGTAGAGGCTAACGTATTAACTATCAGTGAGTTACGGGACAAAATAGAAGTAAAAATTGGTTGACATAATGCGGTAAATAAGCTACACTTTTTAAGTTCTTGTAGCTAAAAGAACACACTATGAGACGACCACTCTTTCTAGCTTGGGCCGCAATTCGATGGGGGATGCTGATGTTCCTCATTGCTCCGGTAATGGAAGCGCCGCTAGTAGCGCATCTGAGCGAGCCGGTGAAGCCGATCAAGACATGGGTTGGCAACGCCAGCTGGTACGGACCGGAGTTTGACGGGAAGAAGACCGCGAACGGCGAACGGTTCGATGCCGAGAGCCTGACCGCCGCGCACCCGTATCTGCCGTTTGGCTCCTGGGTGAAGGTCGTAAACACGCGAAACGGTAAATTTGAGTTTGTACGAATTAATGACCGCGGTCCGTATCAAGAAGGACGCGAAATTGATGTATCCTATCGCGTAGCCCGGAAGATTGGCCTGATCCACTCTGGTGTGAGCCAGGTGCGGCTGGAACTGATGCTACTGCCGCCCAAGCGAAGCCAGATCGACGAAAGCCAGAACTAAACCTTCAGGGCATGCCCTGAACCGTGACCTTTGACGCTCATCCACGCAGCAGCCTGATTGTGGCTCTGGATTTCGATTCCCTTCCCAGCGCCTTAAAATTTGCAAAGCAAGTTGCCGACCTTGTCGGCATGTTCAAGATCGGCATGCAGCTGTTTACCAGCGCCGGACCGGAAGCGGTGCGGCAGGTGGCCCAGCTCGGCACCGGGATTTTCCTCGACCTGAAATATCACGACATTCCGAACACAGTGGCAGGAGCGGTCCTCGCGGCAGCTTCGCTGCCCGGAGTGCAGCTTGTGAACGTGCATGCACTGGGCGGTTCAGCGATGCTGCAGGCGGCGGTGCAGGCGATCAGCGCAGGCGTGCCGATGGGCGCGGACCGGCCACGATTGCTGGCGGTCACAATTTTGACCAGCATGGATAAGAAATCGATGAAGGAAGTGGGAATCGCGGGCCCGCCACAGTCGCGCGTCCTGCAACTGGCAAAGCTGGCGAAAAAAGCGGGAGCGGACGGTGTGGTGGCCTCTGTCCAGGAAGCGAAAGCGATCCGCAAAGCGTGCGGCCGCGAATTTCTGATCGTGACTCCGGGAGTCCGGCCGAAAGAAAAGGGCGGGCCGAGCAAGAAAGATGATCAAGCGCGAACGGCAACTCCGCGGGAAGCGATCAAGGCCGGCGCGGATTTTCTTGTGGTGGGCAGGCCGATACTTGCGGCGGCAGATCCGCGCGCGGCGGCTGAGGAAATTGTGGAAGAGATTGCCAGCGCAAAATAGCGCGATGGAATAGTTCAAGAACAACTCAGACCAATCATGCAAAGCAATCTGGCGACCCGCGAAACGATTTTGAAGCAAATGCGAGATTCGGAAGAAGCCGCATCCCGGTTGTTCGAGGGAGTTTCCGAAATACAAGGAAATTGGCAGCCGCACAGTGGCCGCGGCTGGAGCATCTGGCAATGCGTGGAGCATCTGAGTCTTACGAACCAAGTGTATGCCGCAGCGCTGAAGGAAGGACTGGCGAATGCCGACAGCAGTCAGAAAATTGCAACGGCTGGAGAAATAACGCCGGGTTGGTTCGGACGTTTCTTTATATCGAAGGTCGAGCCGCCTGTTGGAATCGGCGTGAAGACGAAACCCACAGCAACGCCCGGGGAGAAGGGCGATCTGGGGCAAGCACTTGCCCGATTTGCGGAATCACATGAAGCGTTACGCGGAATCGTAACGTTGTGGGATAGCGTGGACCTAAATCGTGTCCGGTATCCGAACCCGTTTCTTCCGTTAGTGCGATTCACCGTCGGCACAGGGCTGCTGATTGCCAATGCGCACGATCGCCGTCATTTGTGGCAGGCGCAACAGGTAAAACTCGCCGCTGGATATCCGAAAGAATAGAAGCGACAAACCGAAGGAAATTCAATAAGAGTGAACTCCATGCGAAGCGTGATTGTTGGCACGGCGGGACACATCGACCACGGCAAATCCACGCTGGTAGAGGCGCTGACGGGGACCCACCCGGACCGCCTGGAAGAAGAGAAACGCCGAGGAATCACGATTGATCTGGGCTTCGCATTTCTGGAAGAAGGCGGAGTTCGCTTTGGGTTCGTGGATGTGCCAGGGCACGAGCGATTCGTAAAGAATATGCTGGCAGGCGCGTGGGGCGTGGATGTTTTGCTGCTGGTGATTGCCGCGGATGAAGCCATCAAACCGCAGACGCGAGAGCACTTTGATATTTGCCGCTTATTGGGAGTGAAGCGCGGCGTGATCGCGCTGACCAAGATCGATCGAGTAGACGCGGAAACGCAAGCGCTGGAACGACTGGAAATCGAGGATTTCGTTCAGGGTTCGTTCCTGGGCAAATCGCAAATTGTGCCGGTGAGCGCAAAGACCGGCGAGGGACTGGGAAAATTGAAGGAAGCGCTGCTGCAGGCGGCGCAAGAAGTCGAAGCAAAGGATCCACAACACTATTTTCGCCTGCCGATCGACCGCTCATTTTCCGTGAAGGGATTCGGGACCGTAATTACGGGAACGCTGGTTGCGGGACAAATTTCGAGCGGACAGGAAGCGGAACTGTTGCCGGCGGCGAAAAGGCTGCGCGTGCGCGGACTGCAGACCGGCGGAAAATCTGTCGAGCGAGCAGAGGCCGGGCAACGGACGGCGGTGAATCTGGCAGGTGTGGAGCACTCCGAGATTCGGCGGGGAATGATGCTGGCAGCGCCGGGCAGATTTCGCGCGTCGCGAAGGGTCGATGTGCGGCTGGAGTTGCTGCCCTCTGCGCGAGGATTGAAGCACCGGGCAAAGGTTCATTTCCATGCGGGGACTTCGGAAACCGTGGGGGAAGTTTTGTGGTACGAAGGGAGTGAGCTCGCACCGGGGCAAAGCGGACTTGCGCAAATCCGTGTGCAGGACGAGGTAGTGCTGGTGCGGGGAGACCGGTTCATCGTGCGACAGTTTTCGCCAATGATTACGATTGGCGGTGGGGTGGTGCTGGATCCACAGGCGCGGAGGCCAGCGAAGAAAGATACAGGGCGCGTGGCATTTTTGCAGACCATGGAACAAGGGGCGACGGAAGAAATAATCGGCGCGCTCACGGAACGAAATGTACTGGGTGTCGGAATGAGCGACGTGGTGGCGCGAACGGGTTGGCTCGAAAGCGAAGTCAGAGCGGCAGCCGAAAATCTCGCAAAGGCCAAGCAGGCGCGAATTGTGTCTCGGGACCCGCTGGTGCTGTTTTCGGAAAAACGATTTGTGGAGATTTGCGAAAAGCTGCGGACACGAGTCGAACGGTTCCACAAAGAAAACCCGCTGATGCCGGGGATTGCGCGCGAAGAGTTACGAAGCATTCTGGGAAAGCGGATCAGGCTCGGAAACATTTCAGGTGGCGATCGAGGAACTGGTGCGACAAGGAAAAATTGTTGCGCAGGGCGAATTGATCAAAAAGCCGGGCACCGAAGTGACACTGACGGCCCAAGAGGCCAAAGCGAAAGAGCAGATTACGCAGGCGTTCCGGAAAGCCGGATTGACCGTGCCATCAGCGAAAGAGATACTTTCGCAACTTTCGATTGACAGTCGGAATGCAGAGAAGATTCTACAAATCCTGCTGCGCGAAAAGGTACTGGTGCGGGTTTCGCCGGAACTGATTTTCCACGCAGAGGCGCTGGAGCGGTTGCGAGCACTCCTTCAGAACTATAAGAAAACAAAGGGGGAACAGATCGGGGTACCGGCGTTTAAGGACTTAACAGGGATAACTAGAAAGTATGCAATTCCGCTGCTGGAGTTTCTAGACCGGCAACGAGTGACCCGGCGAGCCGGCGACGAGCGTGTTATCCTTTGAGGAATGACGTGCGCACTTGCGAGGCAATGCCCCTCTGCGCTACGGTCAAGGGAAGCATATCCGCATAATTTGCGTGGAGGCAGTTCATGGGTGAATTTAGTATTTTTCATTGGCTGGTGGTACTGGCCGTAATCCTGATTTTCTTCGGTGGGAAGCGAATCCCGGAAGTGATGAAGGGATTTGGCGAAGGCATTCGTAGTTTTAAAGACGGCATGTCCGGTTCTCAGACACAGACCTCTTCGGCTGCGATTACTTCTCCGAGCGGACTGACAGCGAAGTCGAGTAGCGGTCAAGTTGTGCTGAATTGGAGCGCCAGCGCGGGAGCCACCACCTATAACGTTAAGCGTTCGGGCACCAGCGGCGGCCCTTATGCGCGGATTGCATCGACCTCCGCGACGACACACACCGATAATGGTCTGGCTAGCGAAACAACATTCTATTATGTAGTCTCCTCAGCCAACTCCTCCGGTGAGAGCGAGAACTCCGTGGAAGTAAGCGCAACAACAGCCTAATTTGCGAGAGTCACCGGGAGTGGCACTGTGCAGGCGTCCAAAGAGAAGAAATAAGTTCGTTCCTGGAAATCAGAGGGTCAAAAGAGGGTGGCACACAGCCACCCTCTTTTTGTTTGGCGTGAGTGACGAATTTGAATTATTCAGTGCTCGCTAGCAGGCGTTCGGAAAAACCGCAGCCAATCCTCAGCGGCTACCTTGTCGGACATGGCCGTCCGACCCATGAACCGCAGAGACCAAAGACCTGCTTGCAATACTTGGTGAGAGTTCCCGCCATAACGGTCAATTCCGAGAGCAGTCATGCAGGGCGATATTGTGTCTAAAAGCTTACGGGGCCAGCGCGCCTGAAGAAAAAACAGGACTTACGGCCAGTAGATAGTCCGCAACTATTTCGGCAGGCTTGGGTATAACTCCGTACCCGGGAAGGAAACGTCGAGAAAAGCCAAGGAGAAGGAAATGACCATTAAGTTCTCAAAGTGGAACGTGGTACCCGCAACGGTTTTATTGTTTGGCACGGTAGCGTTGGCGCAGACACCCGCGACAACGACCCCCGATCCGCAGCCCAAGACGGAAATCGGCCAGCGGAAGGAGAATCAGCAGGACCGCATTGCGAATGGAGTGCAAAGCGGGCAGTTGACGGCCGGAGAAACTTCCAAGCTGGAATCAAAGGAAGCGGCCATCAACGGCGAAACACGTGCAGATCGCGCAGCGAATGGTGGCAAGTTGACGGCAGCGGAAAAACAACAAATCAACAAGCAGCAGAATCAGGTGTCAAATCAGATCTATAAAGACAAGCACAATGCGAACACGGCGCACTATGGAAACAATGAAGTAGGTCAGCGCCGCGAGAATCAGCAGGATCGTATTGCGCAGGGAATCAAGAGCGGACAATTGTCCGCAGGTGAAACCGCAAAGCTGGAAAATCAGCAAAAAGGGATCAACCAGCAGGTTGCGGCGGACCGCGCGGCAAACGGCGGGAAACTGACCAGCGGCGAAAAGAAGCAGATCAATCACGAACAAAACGGCGCTTCAAAGAACATCTACAACAAGAAGCACAATGCAAAGACACAGCCGGGGACGAAGAAGTAGTAAGCATTTAGTTTTAAATACTAAATAAGACAAAGCGGGCGCCTCGAGAAATCGGGGCGCTTTTTTTGTTTACCTGGGCAAAATACCGACACACATGGGATTAGTATTCAGTTTGCGAAGGGAAATAAAAATCCTCACTCTTAACTGCGAAGGGTGCGGCACCCGAATCGCAAACCCATCGGAGTGCTAGGAGAGTTGTTCGTCGGACCAGCCCAATTCCTGCAACGAGGTCAGGAGGCGGGAGAGCGGGAGGCCGACGACATTGAAGTAGCAGCCTTCGATGCGGGGAATGTAGCGGCCCGCGCGGCCTTGGATACCGTAGGCGCCGGCTTTGTCATGAGGCTCTTCGGTAGCGAGATAGCGGGAAATCTCGTCAGGCGAAAGTTGCGCAAAGTGCACAAGAGTGGTTTCTACAAATTGACGGCGCTCGGCGTCAGGTAAACGGACCATAGCGACTCCCGTGACGACAGAGTGTGTGCGGCCGGAAAGCTGTTGCAACATCTGGTGGGCATCGTCATTGGAGCGCGGCTTACCGAGAACGTGCCCCTCGAGTACGACGACCGTGTCGGCGGCTATGACGATCGCCGGACCGACAGCGCGAGCGGCAACCAGATCGGCTTTGGCGTTGGCCAGGCGCTGCACCATATCCGTGGGAGCTTCATTGGGATAGGGAGTCTCGTCGACGGCGGAAGAAAGAACGGAGAACGAGATTCCAGCATCGCGCAGGATTTCCGCGCGGCGTGGCGATGCAGAGGCAAGAATCAATTTCACGGTAATTTGCTCAATGGCAGAATACTACAGACGGAATTTCGAAACAGCTGTGCGTAAGGTCAGCCACTGTGCTGAACAAAAGAAAGAGCAGCCAGGATTTCGCCGCTACACGTGGAATTCTTCAACCAGAAAAAGATAGTACCTCGATTACAACTGGCGGGCGCGGCGGAAGGATGTCAGCGAGAAGGCGATGAAGATGAAGCCGACGACGACGGGCAGGGCGATGAGCCAGTGGGCGGCGTCGCGCGTCCAGGCACGCAGGGCGGAGTTAAACCAGCCGAGGGCGAGTACGGCAAATGCGGCGCCAATCACTTCGTGAAAGAGCTGTTTGAGAACGCGCCAGAGACGGCGGAAGCCACGAGGTTCCGACGGGCTGAGCGCCGCCGCCACGGGTCACAACTGTTGACATGAGAGCAGTTTAACGCAGAATGCGTTGAGGTGTGGAGCGAGGGTACCCGTCCGGTCGTACAGGTATCAGGACTATGAATGGATTGAGGACAACGGGAAAACACCATCTTGTATCCAATTTAGTGTGGCCCTACAATCGGCCTAGAAGTACTGGGGAGCTTTCCTTGCAACTTGATGATCACCTCAAAAACCTTCTGCGTGAACTTGGGCACGCGATCAACGACACGGTTTCCGAGTCGGACCGGATAACGGGAGCGATTGCGGGAGTGCGGGCCCATGGATACGACATTGTGCTGAAGCTGGATGCGACGATCGGTCTGGCGAAACGCGATGGATCGGGTGAGGATGAACCGCGGATGAGTACGCAGGATCGCCGCTTTCTGGAATCGCTGCGCATTCAGGTGGATCAGGAATCGATGGAGCAGGATTCCGAGAAGAAAGCGCTGCCGCGATTGACCATGACGCCGCAGGATGTACGGTTTCTGAAATCATTGAGGATTGCAACGGACGATCTGGAATGAAAATGAGATACCAACTCGCGGGGCTGGTGGCCGCAGTGCTGCTGGCACTGGGAACGATCAGCGCGCCGAAAGCCGCGGCCCAGGATCCGATTCTGACACCGATTCTTGTGGATACAGCAACAGCGATTATAGTGAACGCCGTCAAGCCGAAGCCCACGGGGTTGGCAAAGTTTCAAGGCACGGTGATGCACGCGAGTTCGGTGCAGGTGACCGTGCGCGCAAAAGATAACGACATGTCGATTCGTAGCTTTCCTTTGACTGGCGAAGCCGCAACCAAAATGCAGCAAGTAGTTGAAAAAGGTGGATTCCAGTACGGCGACAAAATTACGATTTTCTACGATCCGACATCGCTGCAAGCCGTAAAGTTCAAAGGTAAACCTTCCAAGGCCCTCTAAAGCCAAGCAGAGGCGGCCATGATTCGCCTTCCCGCTGTCGCAGGGCAATTTTATCCGGCAAATCCTCGCGAACTTTCCTCATTGATCCACCGATTTTTCAAAGAGAATGGCGAACCGGAAAAACTGTGGGTGCGCGCGTGCCTGGTGCCGCATGCGGGGTACATCTATTCGGGGCACGTCGCGGCGGCGGTTTTCGCGCGGATTGAGATCCCCAAGAAAATTATTGTCCTCGGAGTGCGGCACCAACCCTACGGAGAAGATCTGGCGATCAATTCTCACGGGGCATGGCGCACTCCGCTCGGGGATGTGGCGATCGATCGAGCGCTGGCGCTGCGGTTGCGCGCGGCTTGCCCCGCGTTGCAGGAAGACGAAGTGGCGCACCGGCGGGAACATTCTCTGGAAGTGGAGATTCCTTTTCTGCAGGAGTTGCAGAAGGAGTTCGCTTTCGTTCCCATTGCGATTGGGGGAACGACATTCGAAGAGTTGGTAAAGGTTGGAGAAAGCGTAGCGGAAGTGATTGCGGGGAGCGAGGAAGATGTTTTGATCGTGACGTCTTCGGACATGAACCACTACGAAGAGGAAGGAATCACGCGGCGAAAAGATCAACGTGCGATTGAGTGCCTGGTGCGGATGGACGCGAGAGGGCTGTACGAGCTTTGCCGGCGCGAACGGATTTCCATGTGCGGGCTGGGACCAGCGGTAGCCTTGTTGAGTGCGCTTCGGAAAATGGGCGTAAAGAGCGGAGAGTTGGTAAAGTACGCGACCTCCGGGGAAATTTCTGGAGATCATGATGCCGTGGTTGGGTATGCAGGGATGATTTTTCGGTAGAAATTGAGAGAAGCAGGTTGGTGACGAAACAACGTTGGAGCCCACCCTCTGCAAAAGGCGCTAAGGATGGGGCACCTTCGAGTTCCAAGGAGGAGTGGCGAAGCACGGAAGCTAAAGAGGACAGCCAGGAATGGCTGTGTCATCAAAAAAACGTTCAGGAATGCCGAGTAAACGAAAACGGCCCGGGGAGACTCACCGGGCCATTTTCAATTCTGGAACAATGGTTGCTAGTGCGGCCGACCACCGCCGCCACTGCCCGACGGATGCGATGAACCTCCAACCGACGACGAGCTGCTAGAGGGGTGCGACGATCCGACGGAAGCACTGGTGCCACCACCACCGCTGCTGCCATAACGCGATCCGCCGTAACCGCCACCACCGCTGGTGTGCGGAGGAGCAGGAGCCGCGGTAGGACGCGGCGGGAGAGAAGCAGAGCGTGGCGCAGAAGGTACGCCAGAAGGATGCACGCCGGGAGTGCCACCGACTGTAGCGACGTTTGTTCGGGTCGCCGGCAAGCTCGGAGCATCTTTGCCAGCGATACGGAGATCGTTGGTCGCCGCAGAACCCGGGGTTGCGGCCACTCGCGCTTGCGAGGAATTGACAAAGCGATGCTCATTCGCATCGTAAACAATGGAAGAGCCACGACCGAACGTAGTTTCACGAGCGGGCAGATTCGCTGAGGTGATGGTGCGATTCACGCGGAGTGGCGTCGTCGCCACGGTTGTAGGTCCGACAAGATTGATGCCACGTGTGTTCTTGAGCGTATCCCATTTTTCACCTGCCGTGACGGCAACCGGCCTCCCAATCGTCCCAGCCTGCACGGGATAAACGCCCTGCGCCAGATTGAGTGGGGCTTTGCCAGATTTATCCAAAGGATGCATGGGCACCACGCCAAGCGTATTTCCAGAATGGACGAAAACGGCGGTCACTGGGCGATAGGGCAACGGTCTTCCATAGAGTAGACCGCCGGGATTCCAGACCCAACCGTACATCGGAGAGAAATACCAACCACCGTAGTGATAAGGCAGCCAGCCCCAGGGTGAGGAACCAATGAAGCTCCAACCGATGCTGGCGTCCATATACCAATTGCCGAATCCGGGATCGAAAGGAGACCACCCCAGGCCAACGCCGAAGGGGCGCCAGCAATTCATACCATTGAAGGAAAGCCAGGAGCCGTAGGCAAACAGATCGGAATAGCCGGAAACGTAGTTGCCGTAATTTGCCGTCGGCTGCAGTTGATTGGTGGCCACCTGTTCGCTTTGGATGCGTCCCGAAACCCAGCGATCGAAATCATCATTGGGAGTGGCTTTGCCGATCACCTGATTTGTCGGGTCTTGCGCCTTCACGGCCAGGGATTGGCCCTTCTCAAGTGGAGTCGATTTATCGTTCTGAAGAACGTTCACGTGGCCGTTTTGCACGCGTGACGGTGCTGCCATCATCGAAATTTTCCAGGTGGAACGTGGCGCGCTCGGTGACCTCCACAGAAAAATCGCCGCCGGTAACACTGAAATAATCGCCATTCACGGAGTGCTCGTAAAAAGAGGCAGATCCCTGGCGGAGAACCAGACGCGTAATGCGCGAACCATCGCGCAGTGAGAGATCAAAGAACTCGATGACAGTATTTGCGTTGAGAAACGCCATCGCGCCATTCTCAAACTCTATTTCAACGCGGCCATTACCCGTGGAGATGGCGTTTCCTTCGCGGATGGGCAGATTCAATTGAGCAACTTCCCAAACCGCTTTGGGGTCGGTGATGGAGTCTTCGTGAAACTCACGAGCGAAACGAACATCGCCCTGGAGATAGCTCAAGCGAACGATGCGGGCATGGCTGGAATCCGCGAAACTGGCGGAAGGCAGGGCCGTGCACACCAGGAGAAGAATCAGCGAGAAGAACAGGAAATTGCGTTTCATGGAACCACCTCGAACGGTACAGCCTGCTGCAGATTAGACGATATCGCACTTCGCGGGGTTGCGCGTCAGAGAAAATAGTAAGGTGCCTTGGAGGAGAGGGGTTTGCAGTTTCGTTACCTATCGTACGTGGAAAGAAGGGCAAGAGGAGTTAGGCGAGTCGCGATAAGCGGGTTCGATACAGCAGATAGGAATTATTGATGGCTAAGTTCTTGACACTAGGGGGCTTAATAGGTAGGTTTTCAAGGATAAACTAGGCAAGCGTGCGCGCCAGGTGCGGTGCGCGGCTGAGAAACATACCTCCAAGCCAGGTTCGGGAACCTGAAGACTGGTGATTGGGGAAATTTTCAACAAACTTGGATTTAGGGGGAGATTATGCGCGGATTCATTCGTATCTTATTCATTCTACTTGTGGTTGGAGTGGCCGTACGACCGGAAGCAGCATTCGGCCAGGGCGGTGCCACGGGCGCAATTAGCGGCACGGTCGAAGACGGAAGCGGGGCACCCGTTGCAGAAGCGGACGTTCAGGTGGTCAATTCTGCCACGGATGTTTTAGTGCGGCGATTGAACAGCGGGCCTGACGGCACGTTCGTTATCACACTGTTGCCGCCGGGAACCTACTACGCGGTGATCAACAAGTCCGGGTTCTCTGAGGCAAAGGCTTCGGGAATTGAAGTGCGCGTTACGGAAACTTCGCGCGTAACGATCACGCTGAAGCCCGGCACGGTGACCGAGAAGGTCGAGATATCAGCCCAATTGGCGACGGTGGAAACGACCAATGCCACGACGGGACAGTCCATCAATGAAAACACGGTGCGCGAACTCTGCCGCTGGCGACGCAAAACTTACCAACAATTATTGACATCTGTCCGCCGGCGCGCAGAGCGAACTGAATAACTCCACACAATTGGGCCGCGGCGACATGCAGCATCATTCGTGAACGGCCAGCGCGAAGACAATAACAACTATTTGATCGAAGGTATCAGCGCGACGGACTACAACGTGGCGGAGATGACGAATACGTCCGCTGCCGAACGCGGACGTCATCCAGGAATTTAAAGTGCAGACCTCACTGTATGACGCGACTCAAGGGAGAAACGGCGGAGGGAACATCAACGCTATCTTAAAGACAGGCACGCGGCAATTTCATGGAGACGCTTACGAATTTTTCCGCAACGACGTGCTAAACGCAAACGACTATTTCCTGAACGCGCAAGGCTCGAACCGTCCAGTATTGAAGCAGAATATTTTTGGCGGTAGTCTGGGCGGACCGATGGGAACGGAAAAATTGGGATTCTTCTTCGTGAATTACCAGGGGACGAGGCAACGCAGCGGATTGTCTCCCGGGACATTTATCAGCACGGTGATCCCGGCGATTCCGCTGGATCGTTCCGTCGGATCATTGACCAACACATTCTTTCCCGATGGTTTGCCAGAAGGTGTGACCCTGGATCCAGTGGCCGTTGCGCTATTGAATTTCAAGAGCAATCAGTTTGGTGGACAGTCGAACGGATACCTGATTCCAAGTGTCACGGATAATGGCAGTGGCTCTGGCATTTTCTCCTACAGCCGGCCAGGGAAATTTACCGATGACCAGTTCACAACCAACTGGGACAAGGAATTCCACGGCGGCAGTGACAAAGTTTCCGCCAGATTTTTCTACTCCAACTCCGAAGCGTTTGAGCCCTTCGGTGCGGGGGGATTGCAGGCGTCATTGGGTGGCAGCATTGCTGCTTCGGACTTGAACTTCCCCTACACGCTGCCGGTGAGAGACCGGTTTTTGGGTTTGAGCGAAACGCACCTCTTCTCGCCATCCATCGTGAACGAATTGCGATTCGGCCTAGTGCACATCAATAACGCCGCGATTAACACTGCGCCGATCACGGCAGACGAGTTGGGTATCAACCGGCCGATGAGCAACATTACGGACAGCATTTATAAGTTTACGTTCGCGAGTTCGGGCTTCCAGATCGGGCCAACTCCGCAGGCAGACCAACATCAAATCCAGAACAACTACAACTTCCTGGACACGGTTTCGTGGGTACACGGGAAGCATGTATTCCGTTTTGGCGGAGAGATGACATTTGTGAATTTGAACAAATCTTTCCCACAGACCTTCAATGGCCAGATATTTTTTGCAAACACGGCTAGCAACGGACCCTTGGGCAGTGATTTTGCCAGCACAGACTGGCAGAACTTCCTGGTCGGCGCATCGCAGTTCAGCTTCGGCGGAGGTGGTGTTTATAACCACAACTACAAACAGAATGACTTCGCGGTCTTCCTGCAGGATGACTGGAAGGCGACGAAAAACCTGACAGTGAACCTGGGCCTGCGCACGGAGATTCTGGGCGCGTGGAATGACGGCGCTTGCCATATCGGAAACGTAGATTCGGAATTGACCGTGAGTGGACAGAATCCGTTCGTATACCCCGGTTGCGTGAACAGCTTGGGCGTTCCCGGCCTGACCGGCAATGCCAGCGCGACCACTTTCCACAATAATTACGCAACGGGGCTTGGACCACGCATTGGTCTGGCCTATGACCTGTTCGGCAAGCACAACACTACGATTCGCGCGGGCTACGGAATTTACTATGTGCGCGAAGATGTAGGAGCGGTAGATCAGTTGAGCTTCCAGACGCCTTTTCTGCCGATCGTATTTGCGGGCAGCGCGCCGGGCGGGTTGACGAATTTCTTTGCACCGTGCGCGGCCAGCAATCCGGCACCTTATAGTCCGTATTGCGATCCAGGAACCGGACTCGGAACGAATCCGAACGCGTTGCCGGCTGCAGGAGTGCTGAGCTCCGCCTATCTGCCGTGCTTATCGGTACTGCAGGGATTTGTGGACGGCGGCGGAAACCCGACCAACAATCCGAACTTAAATCCCGTATACGCGAATCAGGCGGGTTGCAACGGCATTCCGTCGGTGGGAGATTTCGCGCTGGAAGTGCCGCGGAATTTCAAGGTGCCGAGCACGCAACAGTGGAACCTGACAGTGCAGCGTGATCTCGGAAAACTGTGGGTGCTCGAAGTTGGCTACGTGGGTACACACGCCGTACGTCTGCGCGAAACGCGCGATGCCATCCAGTCGTTGAATGCGTCCCCCACGAATCCGGTAACCGTGACGGACGTGAATGGAAACAGCTACCCAATCACAGCAAACACGTTTGCGAATGCTGTGGCGCGCACGCCGACACCGGGGTTGAACGGATACGCCGGGTATCAGTTGTTCGCGAACGACGCCTATTCGCACTACAACTCGCTGCAGGCAACGATTTCACGGCGTTGGAAAGACGGCTACGTGCAAGCAGCCTACACGTACTCAAAATCTACGGACGCGACGTCCACGGGGAACACGGCGTTCAACTCAGCGTACAACGACCAGAGCAATATCAATGCGTCTCGTGGACTATCCGACTTTGATCGTCCGCAGCGCTTTGTCATCAGCTATGTGTACGATCTTCCGTTCTTCCATTCGACAACGGGCTTGAAGCGCGTGGTTCTGGATGGCTGGGGAGTCAGCGGTGTGACCATCTTCCAATCCGGAACGCCGTTCTCGATATTTGACTCGGGCGCAGCGACAGCTTTCCTTGGTGCAGGCAGCACGCCCTTGCTGGGCGCCAGCCTTGCCGAGGGAGCCAAAATATCCGGTGGTTATACCAGCGGAGGAGTGCACAACCGCCTCAACGGTTATGTAAACATCAATAACTTCGCACCCGCAGCGCAATTGTATCCAGAGCAGTGCGCCGTGGATTCAAATTACTGCGTGACGGGATTCGGCAACCTGGGACGGAACATCTATCGCGGACCTTCCCAGCAGAACTGGGATTTCTCCTTGATCAAGCAATTTAAGCTAACCGAGCGGCAGGCGTTGCGGTTTACGGCGGACTTCTTCAACATGTGGAATCACGTAAATTTTGCCAACCCGGTGGCCACGGACGTGGAGAGCCCCGGTAACTTCGGCGTCATAACTAGCACGAAAGGTGTGCCGCGGTTGATCCAGTTCTCTTTGCGGTATTCCTTCTAAGGAGACCTGGAACAATAACCAGCACAAAGGCGTCCCGACCAAATTGGGGCGCCTTTGTTTTTTGCACCAAAGGAAGGCTGCAAAGAGTAGTGGTATCATTTTCCGACCATGGCAAAGATCGCAACGCGCGTTTCACAACTGACTGGTGAGGGTGCACTGGCCGTATTCACTCGAGCGAAAGAGCTCGAGAAAGAAGGCCGCTCGATCATTCATCTGGAACTGGGCGAGCCGGATTTTCATCCAGCGGCGCCGGTGGTGGATGCGGTGCGCGCGGCGGTGGCAAACGGGCGCGACAGGTATGTTTCGACGCGCGGGATACCTCCCTTGCGCGAAGGTATCGCGACGTATTTGAAGCGCACACGCCGGATTGATGTCAGGCCAGAGCAGGTGCTGGTGGCGCCGGGATGCAAGATGGCGTTGGCGCTGACCATGATGGCGCTGATCGAACCGGGCGACGAAGTGCTGTATCCTGACCCGAGTTTTCCGATTTACCCGTCGTTTACGCGCGGGTTGGGTGCAACGGCCGTGCCGTATGCGCTTCGCGAAAAGAACAAATTTCAGCCTGATGTGGCGGAGATTGCCTCGAAAATCACGCCAAAGACGCGGGTGCTGATTTTCAATTCACCAAACAATCCCACGGGAACAGTCTTCAACGATACAGCGCTGAACCAGATTGCAGAGTTGGCGCGGAAGCATGACCTTTGGGTCATTGCGGACGAAATCTACGCGCGTATCTTGTTCAGCGGGGAATACAAATCGATCTGGGCGTTGCCGGGCATGGCGGAGCGCACGGTGATCATCGATGGTTTCTCGAAAACATTTGCGATGACCGGATGGCGCCTGGGATATGCCGTGGCACAGAAGCACATTATTGATGCGCTGGACATGCTGGTGTTGAACACGTTCACGTGTACCGCCGAATTCACGCAAGTGGCGGCCATCGAAGCGCTGGAGGATATCACCAGTGCGGTGCCCGCCATGGTGGAGGAATACCGGAAGCGGCGCGACCTGTTTGTGGCCAAGTTGAACAAGATTCCAGGATTTCGCTGCCAGTCACCCGATGGGGCGTTTTATGCGTGGGTGAACATTGAAGAAACCGGCCGCTCGGCCGAACAGGTCCAGAAGGAGTTGCTGGAAGAAGCGGGAGTTGCGGGGATTGCCGGGGCAGCGTTCGGTGCGGAAGGAAAAGACTTCGTGCGGTTTTCGCTGGTTAGCGCGCCGCACTTGTTGGAAGAGGCTCTGGAACGCATTCAGAGAATTGCGAAGAACTGGCGGTTGGCGGCTGCGCGCTGAGAACGGTATCCATATCTTCTTTTAGGGATGTTGTTCGGCAATAATCAGATCGGTGGAGAACGCAAAGCTATGAAATATTTGTTGCGCGCGGGAATTTGTCTGCTGTTGATTGCCGTTTGTGGAGGGATCGCGTTGGGACAAGCGACGCCCTATCCGGCCGGCGACGTGAAGAAAACGTACGAGCGTCTGCTGAAGAAGATCGATGCGATACCGATGTACGACAATCACGCGCATCCGGGATTTGCGGACGACAGTGACGTGGATGCAATGGCGTCGCCGCCGGGGGAGAGTCCGACACTGCGCTTGAATGAAGACAATCCCGAATTTGTGGCTGGGGCGAAAGCGCTGTTCGGTTATCCCTATGACGATTTCAAGCCGGAACACGCCAAATGGCTTGCGGAAAAAAAGAAAGCAGCCGAGCAGAAGGGCGATCCCGCGTATTTCGACAGCATTCTCGACAAATTGAATGTGGATATCTGCCTGGCGAACCGCGCCATGATGGCGCCGTATCTGGATCCCAAGCGTTTCCACTGGGTATTCTTCGGCGATGCGTTTTTCTTCCCCTTTGATAACAAGGATCAGACCGGCAGCACGCCGGACATGGGTGTGTACGTACCGCTGCAGGAAAAAATGCTTTCACGTTGGAAGAAGCAGGAGGGCGTCGAAGGATTACCCGCGGATCTCGTCGGCTACGAGGATTTTGTGCGCCGGACCATGGCGGATAACCAGAAACACGGCGGAGTGGCCATCAAGTTTGAGGCCGCGTATTTCCGCACCTTGTACTTCCGCGATCCGCCGAAGGAAAAGGCGGAAGAGGTCTATAACAAATATCGCACCGGCGGCGTGCCGACGGCGGACGAGTATCGGCTGTTCCAGGATTACGTGTTTCGCGTAATGGTGGACCAGGCGGGAAAGCTGCATCTGCCGATGCATTTTCACACCTGCGTGGGGATTGGCGATTACTTCAGCCTGCGGAACGGCAACGTGTTGAACCTGGAAAATGTTGTGCGCGACGCGCGGTACAAGAATGTGACATTTGTGCTGGTGCACGGCGGCTGGCCGTATGAGCGCGAAGCGGCGCTGCTGACGGCGGTGAAGAATGTGTACCTCGACACCTCGTTCCAGTCGGAGATGCTGTACCCGTCGCAATTCAAGGAAGTGCTGAAACAATTGCTGACGATCTATCCGGAAAAAATGATGTACGCTTCCGACTCATTTCCGTTCAACGATGCGCTGGGTGCGGAGGAGAGTTTCTGGCTCGCCGCGCGCACGACGCGAACTGCGCTGGCCGGCGCGCTGGCCGAACTGGTCGAAGAGGGCGCGATCAGCGAGTCAAAAGCGCTGGAACTGGCGCGTGGCTACTTGCACGACAACGCCGCGAAAGTTTACGGAGACAGAAAACCATGAGTGAAAAGCCGGAATTGAAATACACCGCGTGGAACAAGGTCGAGCGCGAGAAACTGAATGACAAAATCGACCGGGAAATGATCACCGGAGACAAATTGATGCTGGCGCGAGTGTTCATCCAGAAGGGCGGGCACGTGCCGAAGCACCAGCACCACAACGAGCAGGTGACCTACATCCTGGAAGGCGCGCTGAAATTTGAGATTGATGGGAAAGAGATCGTCGTGAAGGCGGGCGAGGTGCTCTGTATCCCTTCGAACATGCCGCACGAGGCGTGGGCGCTGGAGGATACGCTAGACCTGGATGTATTCACGCCGCCGAGAGAAGACTGGCTGAACAAGACGGACGCGTACCTGCGGCGATAAAGTTTCAGTCAAACCTTAATAAGGGTTGTGCGCGCCGTTGGTAGAACTAATCACTCCCTTGGTAACTGACAAGGTGTAGGCGTCGCCCGAGCCTCTCCAATTCTTGATCTGAAATGTCTGGTTCGGCGCGATGCGCTGAACGGAAATCCCTTCAAAGGTCAGTGGCTGTTTGTGGGCGCAGACTTGCGGAGTCTTGCTGGCTTCCATGAAGTACACGGGGCCGTGGCCGACCACCGTTGCGGTGCCATCTAGTTCGACGAGGACCGCCGCATTCTCTTCGACGGCAATCGCGCGCACTTGCTTCGCCCAACCGTCCTGCAAAATACGCGCCATGAAGACCAGCGAACGCCCCAGGCGGTTGCGTTTCACAAAATGAGTGTCTGTGATGGTGTTGGCAAGCAAGGGTATCTCGAGGAATTCGCGCGTCAACGTGACTTTATTGCCGTAGGGATCGGCCAAAGCTTCCGGTGAATGAATCGTGTCGATCATGGAAGAGAACGAATACTCGCCGAGGATTGCAAGACCGGCGCTGGAGCCGCCAATGGGTTTGCCCGCGGCAATGTGACGATTGATGGCAGCCTGCACCGGGGTGTCTTGCCAGTAGCGCACGTAGTCAGACTGGTCGCCGCCGGCAATAAAAATACTCTCGGCGTGCGCGATGATTTCTACGACTTTGGGATCGTCGGAGTCCTCGCGACTGGAGAAGGATAGGGTGGCCGCGGAATTGAGCGGGCAGATCGCATTGATCTCCGCATTCTCCTTTTTCAACCACTCGTCTTTGTCGTTGGCGCTCAAAACCAGAAAATCACCGCCATTGGCGCGCTCGCACAGATATTTGAAAGCCTCGTCGAGTTTCGAACCGCCGCCCATCAACGCGAAACCGCCTTTCGGGGTTACGGTGCTGTCCACAGACTTGCCCAGGCGTTGATATTTCCATATTGTCCGGGCCGAAGAGGGAAGACAGCACATGGCAATGACGAGAAACGCGGCAAGAAATCGAGATGGAGTGAAACTCATGAGTTGTTTCATCCGGAAAGTATACGGCGGGTGGATTAATTCTCTCAGAAAGAAGAGCAACGATTTTTCAATCGCATGGACATAGGGCCCAGCAGTGCCGGGCCCCCTGCGAACTGCCGTCACCGCTTGCGCGCGACTACCAGATTTTGCAGGTTTGTTCGCGCACCATGGCGTCGCCCTTCTTGCAGCCAAAGGCTTTGGCAAACACTTCCATGTTGGAGATGGGGCCGTTGGCGCGGAATTGCGGCAGCGGATGCGGATTGGTGTTGGTCTGGAGGCGCGCGAATTCGGGACGCATATTCGTGCCCCAAACCTGAGCCCAGCCGAGAAAGAAGCGCTGCTCCGGCGTGAAGCCGTCGATATCTGCGGGACGATGGCCTTCAATGGATTTTTCGTAGGCAGCATAAGCGATGGCAAGGCCGCCCAGATCGCCGATACTTTCGCCGAGCACGAGTTTGCCGTTCTGGTGCAGGCCCGGTTCAACTTCGTAGCCGTCGAATTGCTTCACGACGCAGCCGGCGTGCTCGTCGAAACTCTTGCGATCATCGGTGGTCCACCAGTCGCGAAGATTGCCCTGGCCGTCGAAGCGCGAGCCTTGATCGTCAAAGCCGTGGCTGATTTCGTGGCCAATCACAGCGCCCATGCCGCCATAGTTCACGGCATCGTCGGCCTTCGGGTCGTAAAATGGCGGCTGAAGAATTCCCGCGGGGAAAACAATTTCGTTGAACGTGGGATTGTAATAGGCGTTGACCGTTGGCGGCGTCATGCCCCATTCCATGCGGTCTACCGGTTTGCCGATCTTCGCGAGCTGGCGAGCCTCTTCAAAAGCGCGGCCGCGTTGCACGTTGAGATTGTACGAGGTGCGATCGACGGCAAGCTTGGAGTAATCGCGCCACTTGTCGGGATAGCCGATTTTTACAGTGAAAGCCTCCATCTTCGCGATGGCTTGCTTCTTGGTTTCCGGGCCCATCCAGGAAAGCGTGGGAATGTCGGATCGCAGCGCGGCAACCAGATTATTGACCATCTCTTTGGCGCGCGCTTTTGCGGCCGGTGGAAAATACTTTTCGACATAGACTTCGCCGAGCGCTTCGCCCAGGTTGGCGTTGGTGGACTGCACGCAACGCTTCCAGCGGGGCTGAATTTCCTTGGTGCCGGAAAGCGTCTTGCCATAGAAGTTGAAATTTTCTTGAACGAAATTGTCGGAGAGGGTCTGCGCATAGGCATGCAACAGATGCCACTTCATGTAGACCTTCCAGTCGGCGATAGAAGTCGCGGTCAGCTCGTGGTTCATTTCCTTGAAGAAATCGGGCTGGCCAATGTTGGCTGTGGTCAGCGCCGGTGTTCCGACAGCTTTGAAGTAGGTTTCCCAGGACCAATCGGGCGTGAGCGTCTTCAGTTCCGCGAGGGTCATTTTATTGTAATTCTTTTCGGGATCACGGAGTTCGACGTTGGTACGGGAAGCCTTGGCAAGAGCAGTTTCGATGTCCATCACCGTTTTGGCTTCGGCAGCGGCCTTCTCGGGAGCGTCGCCGGCGAGTTCGAACACTTTGGCAACGTGCTGCACATAGTCGGCGCGCAATTTCTTGGAGCGATCGTCATCGCGGGTGTAGTAATCGCGGTCGGGCATGCCGAGGCCGCCCTGATCGATCTCGGCGAGGTTGTGAGTGCTGTCCTTGAAATCGGGCTGCGAGCCAATTTCAAAGATTGCACCGATATTCTGGCGGTGCATGCGGGCGATTTCTGTGTCGAGATCCTTGCGATCCTTGATCGCGTCGATCGCCGCGAGTTCGCCTGCGAGTGGTTTCAATCCCTCCGCGTCGACAGCCGAGGTGTCCATGCAACTGGCGTAGAAATCGCCAATCTTTCTTTCGTTTGATCCCGGCGGCGGCCTTGGAACTGGCGGCCGCTTCCAGTATGGTGCGCATCGCGGTCAGATTGTGGTCGCGCAGTTCGGTGAATGTGCCCCAGCTGGGATATTCCGCGGGGATGGGATTGTTCTTCATCCAGCCACCCATCGCGAATTGGTAGAAGTCGTCGCAGGGCTTGCAGGATTTATCGAGGTTGGTGAGGGAAAATCCCCACGAGGCGTCAGCCTTGACGGTCAGGTCGGCCGAGAAAACTCAGTACGACTGCGAGGCACGCAAGCGCACCCGCTCCGAGCATAAGCAAATTACGACGATGATTCATAACTTCACCTCTAGTTTTAGTGGAAAGAGGTCATATTCACTCAGCAGAAGTTCAGTGTAGCAGAAGATTTCATGCGACGTGGAGCGCCAGATAAGAAGCGGGAGCCTGGCCGCCGCGCATGCGTGTGGAGATGGGCCGATAGAGGCGGCGGCTTAGAAATTTTGACCGGACCAGGTCCTGTTGTTTGGATTCAATAACTTAAGTCGGATGAGCAGCCCTAATTCGGGCTAACAAAGGCATGTTCGGAAACATCTGTGCTGCACTTGTGCTAGATCCAAAATGCGAAAAAGATCTGAAAACAACGGTCTTCAGAAACCAAGTAGAGCAGTACTCGCCTTTTATATCGCCATCAAACTCGCCACGGTTAACGCTTCGCAGCAATCCGCCAATTCAACCGCGCATTCTCTCATGTGCTCAGAGTTTGATTTGTGACTGAAAGCCGCTATCGCTTGGTCAAGACAGAGCGGTGGAAGTTTTGATCCATCCCATGCTCCATCCCGAGGTCATGACTGTTGTCGATGATCAAGAGAGTCTGGTGTTGATCTCATGGGCGGCGTGAAATAGAAGTTACAGTCGGAAAGGGGCGATTCTCTTCGTCCGATTATTCAACAGCAAAGTTAAGCGACTCACGATTGGATATCGTGATCTCGGCATTGCGGCGGCTGGGAATCAACCGCCAGTACTCGGCACCTGAGCTGGCGTGGCCATGTATTTACTGAGGACGTCCACCAGACCTTGGTTTGGCACACACCGCTTTGCCGAAAAGGAAGATAGGATGTGATCCAGCTCATTCTCGGACAGGCCTTTGAAGAGGCTGGCGTAGAGCGGCTGCATCAGGGTTCCCGTGTAGAAGCACAACAGGGTCTGACTCATGCACCGTACATTGAGTCGCGCATCCAACTGCGGATCACCAACCACTTGACGGATCTGGTCAGCAAGCTGAGCCGTTGCGTCCTTTACCGGCGTTGGTGGTAGCCACTTCATCCAATCGTCGGTGCCAAGAGCAACCTTCTTCCGAAGAAGGTCGCTGATGCGCTCCATGTACGGAGATGCAGGGTCGAGTGTCAGCATACCCATCACGCCAACATCTTTGTAATTCCACGTCGTCCAGTGCGTCTCGTGACTTTCAAAGATGCCAATCTGATCATCTAACGCGCGAAGCCGGTCACCACTCTCATTGGCAGGCCCGTTAAAGACAGACCCAAACTCGCCAACCCACAACGGAACGTTATGCTGCTGGGTGAACTTCGTTCCCTCGGCATCGAGGAAGTTGCGCTCCTGTTTTGCCAGATCCCAGTCCTGAGCACTGCCCGCTGCCGCCGATCGCGGATGGATGGTGCCAGGGTATTGGCCAGGTCCAAACCCAGGCACAGTGTAGTTATGTGAACTGTAGGCGAGGTTATCGTCGAAGGGTTTCTCTAGCCCCGAGAAGTCCTTTGCGTAGTCATCACCTTCAAGGAAGATAATGTGTCTGGAATCGATCTTGCGAATCTCTGTAACCAGGCGCCGGTAGACGGCATTCATGCGGTCAAAATTGGGCTTGTAATTGGAACCCACGTTCCATGGATAGTCGCCTAGGGCGTTGTTCGCACAAGGCTCGTTCAGCACATCGTAGCCGGCGATCACAGCCCTGTTCTTGTAGCGCCGCGCAAACTCCTGCCAAAGGGCAACGAAGCGATCCTGATAGAACGCAACCTCCCAGAAAAGGCTGATGCGCGATGCGTTGTCAGAATGCCAGTGGACATTCTGCCACCCCTGCGCCGAATGAAGGTCCAGAATGACGTAAAGACCATGTCTTTCGCAGTGGCTTAACACTTTATCGAGACGGGCAAAACCCGCCTCTATGTATTTGAAAGGAGCGGCATCGTCCTCGAAGTGTCGATAATTAAGAGGTATCCTGACGACGCTGGCGCCGGCCTTCCTGAGAAAGATCACATCGTCTTCATTGAAAAAGTAGTCCAGCATGCGCTCGAAGAAGAACTGTGCTCTGGCCGGACCAAGCACCTCCGCCATCTGCGCTCGGAGAGTATGCTCCGCGCCTGGGTGCCCATTAATGAAATCCTCCATGTTCATCCAGCCGCCCGGACAGGTTCCCCTCAGGCGAACCTGTTTCCCTTTCGCATTGACTATGTGACGGCCGCTGACACGAAGGAACTCCATCTTGTCATCCCCCTCATGACTGTCCGCTGCTTGTGGACCGGCATTTTGTTCGCCTGCGGCTGCCACTCCCTTTCCCGTGAGCGCTGCCGCACCGGTAAACGCGGCCAGCCTGAGAAATTCACGCCGTGGTTTCAGATTGCTTGCTTTCCTTGTCATAAAACCTCTTCCGAGAATTTGATTTGGCGGTTAACGATCGCGGTGGGTTAGCCCTATTTCGATTCGCATTCTAACTAATCCAAATCCGAATGCGCCACCAGAGAAATTCTCTCCGAGTAGTTAATCTCTCCCTTTGAGTTGTCCCTTTTTCTGATCGACCAGAGAGCGGTGGAACTTGATCCATCCTTTGAGCAATCCTGGAATATTTCGCTCGATAAGGATCGGCGATGCCGTCATCG
>CAWAKR010000004.1:0-352041 GCA_963782755.1 Candidatus Acidiferrales bacterium | reverse complement strand
GCGTCTGCAAAGAAGGAAACTGCGAGCGTACCCAGGCGATATCAAACGAGTCGTAAGTGGACAAAATAACTCCGTAGCAGCCGAAAGACGTTCTTTATCTCTGGAAGCTAGTTTCTCATAGAGGAGCGGCAGAGTGAACGCACCAAATACCTTGCCGAACAGGTGAGTCTCGTTCAATCACAGGCCGACCGGAATCCAATCAATCGCGTGCTACCATCGGTTGAGTAATTGCTACCCACTCATGCCGGAACGGCGACGGCTATTAAATCATCGCTGTGATTCACTACCGAGGTATCCCTTGTCAGAAACATTTCCCGTGACGGAGCGCACGAAGGTAGTACGCGAAGCAGTCCGAGCCGTTTACGACCGCGATGCTATTTACAAGATCCTCGATGAAGCGATCTCTTGCCACATCGGCTTTGCGGTGGATGGACAGCCATTTGTAATTCCTACGATGTTTGCCCGCGTGGGCGATGCGATCTATTTTCACGGATCGGCGGCCAGCCGGACGTTGCGGGGGCTAAGCAGCGGACTGCCCGTCTGCATCACGGTGACCTTGTCGGATGGACTGGTTCTGGCGCGTTCGGTGTTCAATCACTCGATGAATTACCGCTCGGTAGTGGCGCTGGGGAAGGCGGTGTTGATCGACGAGCCGGTAGAAAAGCTGGGAGCGCTTCGTGCGTTCACGGAGAAACTGATACCGGGCCGGTGGAGCGATGCGCGACAGCCAAACGAAAAGGAGTTAAAAGCGACGAGCATCCTTAAATTGCCCTTGACGGAAGTTTCCGCGAAAGTGCGCGTGGGCGACGTGGAAGACGATGCGCCGGACTATGAGCTGCCGGTTTGGGCGGGAGTTATTCCGCTGCGTACAGTAGCAGATGAAGCGATTCGGGATAGCCGCTGCGATGTCTCCATTCCAACGCCCGAATACGTTTTGCACTATCGGAGGTGAGCGATGAGCGAAATTACCCCAGCACCGGTAAAGCCGATAGTACCGATTACCGCGCTTGAAGCGCTCGACATCCGCGTGGGCACCATCGAGCGGGTGGAAGAGGTTCCGCGTTCTGAGAAGCTGATGAAATTGACGGTAAATTTTGGCGATCACATGCGGACGATACTTGCCGGCATTCGCAAGGAGCGTGAAAATCCGCAAGAGATCCAGGGCAAACAAGCGCTGTTTGTGTTGAATCTGGAGCCGCGAACGATGGCGGGAGAGATTTCGCAGGGAATGCTGTTTGATCTGGGCTACGCAGATGGCGTAAAGCCCGCTTTGGCGATGCCAGAGAGACCTGTGCCGAATGGCACGCGTGCGGGATAAGTTCGTTGAGCGCTGTTCAGTCCTGAACGGCGCGGAGGAAGTCAGCAAGCATGCCGTATCCGGTGGCATCCACACCGGGATTGTGCTCCACCATAGATAATCCGAAAACATCCAGATCGAAACGAATCGCGGAGCTGGTACCTTCCAGCCCCGCCATTGGGTCCGACAGGAGCAATAGTTCCGGGCCTACGCGGCAATCGACACCGTCGCCACGGCGTTCCGCACGGCAAACCAATTTGTAACGCATACCCGCCGCGCGCACGGAACGGATTTTTTCCTCGCTGAGTTCACGAATGCCGCTGCACCGCACTTGATCGATGCGCGTGGGCACTCCCATCAGAACAGTGGCAAGCGCGGCGACCTTTATGGCGGAATCCCAGCCGTCGAGATCCTGCGACGGATCGGTTTCCGCGATGCCGATGGATTGCGCGCGTTTTATGGCTTCGTCGAAGGAGCGTCCTTTTTCCACTTCAGTCAGGACGACATTGGTGGTGGAATTCAGCACGCCGGAAAATCCACGCAGCTCCGTAAGTGGCAGACCGAGCGGAAACAAGGAGAAGATCGGCACGCCATCCATGACCGTGGATTCAAAAAGAAAACGGCGGCCCTTCTCTTTGGCGAGTGCGACCAGTTCGCGATAGGCAAACACAAGGGGTCCTTTGTTGGCGGAGATAGCGTGCGCCCCAGACTCCAACGCGGCGACAATATGGTCGATGGCTGGTTGCCCGGTCTGGACGTTGAGCGAACTCGCCTCAAACAGCACGTCGGCTTTAGCGCGCTCCAACCATTCGCGAACATTTCGCGCCGATTGAACCGAGTGCGGGAAATGCCCGCTGAGAACGGTAATCGGATTGAGGCCATCGGGATCTGCAATCCAGCCGATGCGCCGCGAGGCCACTCCCGTGAGTCGCCAACGCACATCATATTTGCGGCGAAGCTCCGTTTCTCTGGAAATGAGCAGGCGCAATAAGGCGCGGCCTACATTGCCAAAACCAACGATGGCGAGGTTGTAGGAAGGGATAGCGACGCTCCCCGGCGGCGCCACAGGTCGAACGCCGCAGTCAAATTAGAGATAGAAAATTACCTAGTGAATGGCAGATAACTTTGCGGCAGCGTCGGAGATCAATTGCGCTTCGTTCTCCAACACCTTAGCGACACGCGCGGCCGCTTCTTCCGCCTGTTTCCACTTTTTCTGTTCGAGACCCTCGCGCACCGCCGGAATCGCCTTCGCAGCGTAGCCGGTGTATACGCCGGGCGCATAAAGCTCGTGCTTGTACCAGAAGCGGCCCGGCAGGCCCTCGGGCGTGGTGAGTTTGTGCTCGCTCTGCATCAGCAGTGCGTTCACTCCCTGCAGAGAACTTGATGCCAGTGCCGCTCCTCCGTTGGCGCTGACACGCTCCAGGACCTTCTGGTATTCGGCGGCGCTGCGCTGCAGCGACTCCACCGCGTTGTCGAGCGGAGCGAAATTGATGTATGGCGGCATCTCTTCTTTCGGCGGTGTTACCCAGTTGAGCTTCGGATCAGAAGTCGCCTCGTAAATGCCCTCGGTAATTTCCTGATTCTTACGGCGAATCTCCTCGCGCTGATCCACCGAGAATTTCTTCACCTCGGTGACGTACATCTTGACGTCATCGGCAAAGTCCGTGAACTGCAACGGGAGCAGGTCCGCATCAGCCATGCGCATGATCGCGGTCCCACCCGCTTGCGCCAAAGCACGCCCGTAAACGAAATTGGTATCGCTGAAATGCGTGTACCAGTAAAAATCATCGTAGATAGAATGATAGATCCCACCGCCATCCTCGCCGCCAAAGCCGATACCGAGAGAAGCGACGCCGGCAAAATTAATGAACGGCGCATGGTCGGACCCGCCACCCAGCATATCCAGGCGCAAATCGTGGCGATTGCGCGCTTCGCTGAGGGCATCGGGCGTTTTGGCATCAGAGATTTCTTTCAGTTGTTCGCGCTTCCAGATGGAAAGCTTCGTTTCAGGGTCTTGGACGTCGCGGGCAACATCGTTGATGAAATGTTCCAGACTGTGCGAGCCTTCCAGCTCAAAGTAACCTCGCGCGTTGCTGTCGGAATTGATATACACCACGGCGTGCTTGCGCAATTCATCGACGTGCGTTTCGACCCACTCCGTGGAACCCAGCAGGCCGGGTTCTTCTCCATCCCACGCGCAGTAGATAATGGTGCGCTTCGGCTTCCAACCCTGTTTTAGCAACTCGCCCAAAGCGCGTGCCTCTTCCAGGACGGCGATCATGCCAGAGATGGGATCCTCGGCTCCATTCACCCACGCATCATGGTGATTTCCACGGATGACCCATTCATCAGGATTGGTAGAGCCTGGAATTTTGCCGATCACGTCGTACAGCGGTTTCATTTCCCAGTTGGAAAAAACCTTCAGGTGAACTTTCGCTGCGCCTGGTCCCAGTCGGTAAGTAATCGGCAAGCCCCCTTGCCAATTGCGCGGCGCGTTTGGTCCGGTGATGGCGGCGAGCAACGGTTGAGCGTCGGCGTAAGAGACAGGCAGCACGGGAATCTTCGTGAGTGTCTGTGCATCTCTGATGGGCACACGTTTGGCGTCGGCAGTCGCGCCGATGCCCGGAGTCAGTGGATCGCCCATATACACGGAGCTATCCTGCACACTTCCCCGCTGCACGCCTTCTTGCGGGCGATACGGGCCTTTGGGAAAAACCTCGCCGCCGGCATACCCGTCGTCGCGGGGATCAGAGTAAATAATGCAACCGATGGCACCGTGCTCGGCACCAACCTGCGGCTTGATTCCGCGCCAGGAGTGGCCATAGCGCGCAATGATGATGGCGCCCTTCACGGAGATGCCGCGGCGATCGAGCACCTCGTAATCTTCGGGCAATCCATAGTTCACATAGACCAACGGTGCTGTGACGTCGCCGTCAATGGAATAGGCGTTGTAGGTGGGTAGCTGGTCCGCGGTCTGGTTCGATGTGGGATCTTCGGAAACAACAGGTTCCTGGAGTTTGGCGATAAAATGTGGGCCGCCATCGATCAGCTCTACCAGGCGCGCCTTGGGCGTCGGAAATAGAACGCTAAACGTTTCGATGTGCGTGTCGAGTCCAAATTCCCTGAACTTCGCGGCAATCCATTCGGCGTTTTCCTTATCATAGGGAGAGCCGACGTTATGGGGTTTCGCGGAGAGCCGCTGCATATAGGATCGCAAATTGTCTGGGCTCGGAATAGCGCGCAGCTTTTCTTCCCACTGACGTTCAGCACGCGAAGATTCCGCAGAGTAGCCGTAGAGAGTCGCCTCGTCCGCAATAACGTGAGATTTAATAGGTGCCAAAGAAATTGTGACGCACAGTGACCCAGCTAGCAAAAGAGTGCGGTAAGAATTTTTCAAAGTGGACTCCCTTCAAAATTGTCAGACGAGGATTATTTCCTGAATAGCGAAGTTCCGCAAGAAACGAATTGGCAGACCGAGCAACGCCTCCGCGAACAAAACGGTGTCAGTCACTCTTGATCTTCGGGCGGTTCAAGCGCAGAACAGTTAGCCCCGCAAGGAACAACAGGATAGCCACGCTGACAAGGCCAGCGCGAAAACTTCCCGTTGCGTTCTTTAAGAAACCAATCCAGTAGGGGCCAAATCCGCCGCCCAGATTGCCTATGGCGTTGATCAGCGCGATCGCCGGCGCGGCGGTGGCCGCGGCCATTGTTGTGGAAGCCATGGCCCACAGCGGGCCCGCCATGGAGGAAGAAGCCGAAAGAGCCAGCGCGAACGCGATGATGCTGACAATCGCGCCCGTGGAATATCCTGCTGTGAGCAGCGCCAGGGAGCCCACGAATGCGGATAGGGCGATGTGCCAGCGGCGTTCGAGTGTGCGATCGGAATGTTCTCCGATAAGAACCATGAGAACCGTAGCGACCAAATAGGGGATAGCAGACAAGAATCCCAGCACAATGTTGGAAAAACCACTGACAGATTTAAGCGCGCTCGGCAGCCACAGGCTGACGCTGTAGGTGCAGGTGTTTAGTCCAAAAAAAACGAGCGCGAAACCCCACAAATTGGGATTGAAGAGCCAGGCGTTGCTGGTGCTTGCCACGGGAACTTTTACGGAGCGCTCTTCGGAAAGGAGTTCATGCAGTAAACGGTCCTTTTCTTCGACCGACAGCCAGCGGGCGGTTTTGGGGCTGTCACTTAAATATATGTAGGCCGCAGCGCCGAGCAGAATTGCGGGCACCCCCTCCATCAGGAACATCCACTGCCACCCGGCCAGGCCGCCACGATGATTCCAGTCCAGCAGAGCGCCGGAAATGGGCCCACCGATCAGACCGGAGATTGGTCCGGCGGTGAGAAAAAGCGCAATCACGCCCGCGCGAGCATAGGAAGGAAACCAGCTTCGGAGATAGAAAACCACGCCAGGAAAGAAACCAGCCTCCGCCACACCCAACAAGAACCGCAGCGTGTAGAAAGTTCTGGGTGAATCGATAAATAACATTGCCGAGGAAACGATTCCCCAGATCACCATCAGCGTGGAGATCCACCTCCGGGCGCCAAGGCGCCGCAAAACCAGATTGCTAGGCACTTGAAAGAAGAAATAGCCAAGAAAGAAAATGCCGGCTCCCAAGCCGTACACCTCATCGCTGAAATTCAACTGATCAATCATCTGCAACTTGGCGAATCCCACGTTGATACGATCCAGATAGGCGACGACATACAAGAGAAAGAGAAACGGCAAAAGCTTCCAGCGAATTTTGGTGAGCAGCGCCTTCATCAATTGGGCGTTGGCCGGACCTTCGCCGACTTTATTCAGGATGGTGGCAACAATCTCTTCGGGCGTTTCTCGCACATCGACAACTAGCGCATCCAGTGGTTCCTGCAGCACGGCAAACTGGTCGGCCAGAATGGACTCTCCGGCAAAATGGCCCTGGCGCTTTTGCAGTCGCTTGCGGATCAGCTCGAAGGTACCTTTCAGATAGATGAATTGTGCCTTTAAGTCCTGGGAAAGAAACTGGCGGTACTCGTCTTTCAGCGAAGAGCACGCCAGCACTGCGTTTTCGCCCGCGGTGTCTTTCCTTTGTAATTCTGCATGAATCGCGGCGAGCCACGGCAATCGGTCCGCGTCGGTAAGTGGAATTCCCTGATGCATCTTCGCTTTATTCGCGGGAGAGTGAAACTGGTCCGCCTCTAGAAAGACCCAGCCCAGCTTCGCCGCCAGCAATTCGGCGACCGTCGTTTTCCCAGACCCGGTCACTCCCATCACAATATAAATCATAGTTGTCGAACTTTTTCGCAGCGCCCGAGTGTCGCCCAATTCCGCGTGCAAGTCCAGCAATCCATTGCGAATTAGGATAGTATCCGCTCCATCAGATTCCGACAAAACCGTTCGGAGAGCACAGTGAGTCAAAAAGCCGCCGAGGTCAAAAAAGCCGGCCTTCTCTACTTCGTGTTCGTGATGTTTGCCTACACGACGGGCGGACCGTTTGGCATGGAAGAGATGGTGACGACCAGCGGCCCGGGGCTGACCCTCATCTACCTGCTGGTCATTCCATTTTTCTGGTGCATCCCCGTTTCGCTTGTTGCCGCGGAATTGACGACGGCAATTCCCGTGGAAGGTGGTTTCTATCGCTGGGTGCGCGCGGGCTATGGAAATTTCTGGGGCTTTCTGGCTGGGTGGTGGAATTGGAGCGCTTCGTGGCTGCTTGGTGGAAGCTACGCCGTGCTGTTCAGCGATTATCTGGCGATCTACTTTCCGTCACTGGTTGGGTGGAAGCACTATATGGTTTCGGTCGCTCTGATCGCGCTCCTAGCTTACATCAACATTCGCGGGATTCAGATGGTGGGAGTCGTTTCTACAATCTTGGAATTTTCTGTGTTGATTCCAGTGCTACTGCTTTGCGTGATTGCCGCCACGCAGTGGCATCACAATCCGTTCCATCCGATTACACCGCCGCATGTACCACCGTTCCAGGTGTTTGGGGTGGGCCTGGCGTTGGGACTATGGCTGTATTCGGGGTATGAGCAGTGTTCAAGCGTTGCGGAGGAGATTGAAAATCCGCAACGAAGTTATCCGCTGGCGCTAGCGATCGTCGTTCCACTTTCGATGGCGGTCTATTTCTTTCCCGCGTTTTTTTCGCTGGCGGCGCTTGGCAATTGGCACGAATGGAACACCGCGTATTTGTCCACGGCGGCCAAATTAATTGGCGGAAGCTGGCTCGGCTTTCTTTTGACCATTGCAGCAATGCTGGGAAACGTTTCGCTGCTGAACGCCACGGTGCTGACGAGCACGCGAATGCCATCCTCGATGGCTGAAGACGGATATCTGCCGCCAGTTTTTGCCGCGAAACATCCGAAGTTCGGCACGCCGTGGATTGCCATTCTGATTTCGTCGGCAATTTATGCGCTGTTAGCGTTTCATACATTGGCGCAACTACTGACGGTGTATGTGTGGCTGCGCACGCTGGTCACGGTGCTAACGGTGCTCTCGGCCTGGCGTCTGCGGCAAAAATTTCCAGAGATGAAGCGGCCGTTCCGCATTCCGGGTGGCCGAGCAGGGCTAGCTTACGTCGTAATTGCACCGATTTTGATGGGCATTCTGGCGCTGGTATGCAGTGATCCGTTTGCGTTGAAGTGGGGACCGCTGCCGGTTTTCTTTGGCGTGGCCGCGTACTTCGTATTCCCCCAAATTAAAGCTGTTCTCGGAACGTGAATCAGGTAAGCCAGTCCAATACTTTGTAATACGCGCCAGCCAACGGAAGCGCCCATGTGTTTCCGCTGCGCAATCCAATCGGCGCGCCGGGAAACGGAATCTTTGAAAATGGATTGTCGTCGGCGTCGCCACAGATAACGCCGGCAAGTTTCGCGCCCATCCATGTGGCCGCGGCCACGCCGTGCCCGGCAAAGCCCATGGCGAAATACATGTCGTCGATTTTTCCCGAATGCGGCATGACATCAAACGCAAAATCGAGCGTACCGCCCCAGACAAACTCAACCTTGGCCGTGGCCAGTTGCGGATAGACTTCCACCATCCCTCGCCTGAGAAGTTCTGCGCTCTCGCGCACGGTACTTTCCGATTCCGGGAAAAAGGCAGCGCGGCCACCGAAGAGCATGCGATTGTCTGGCGTCAGTCGATAGTAGTAGAGAAAATGCTTGGAGTCGTAAATCATGCGGTTGCGCGGGCTGAGTTCGCGCGCCAATTCCGCGGAGAGTATTTCCGTAGCGATGATATAGGAACCGATGGGAATCAGTTTCTTCTGAAGAGCGGGCGTGGCGTTTGTGGTGTAGGCACCGGTAGCTAGAATCACTTCTTTAGCGGAGAGTTTGCCCCGTGTGGTTTCCAGCAGAAAGCTCTGACCTCTCCCGGCGGAGCTGGAGCGTATTATGCTCGTGACGCGGGCATGGTCGTAAAGACAAGCACCCGCGCGTTGCGCGGCCAACGCCAGGCCGCCTACATATTGCGCGGGATTCACGCTAATGCTGGCTTCGTCAACCATTCCCCCGTGGTAGATGTCCGAACCGATCTCCGAGCGCAAATCGCTTTTCGAGACGATGCGCAGCTCGTGATTAAACTCTCGCTTGATTTCTGCAGCAGCAGCCGCATACGCATCGAAATGCGCTTTTTTGCAGGCCACTTCCAGGTGACCACAACGCGCAAAACTGCACTCGATTTCCTCTTCCTTTACGATCTGCTCGACCAAATCAATCGATTCGAGCGAGGCAGCGTACATACGGTGCACCGCGTCGCGCCCATAACGCCTGATCAACGTGGGCACTGGGAGTTTCAGCCCGGTGAGCACCATGCCACCGTTGCGAGAACTCGCACCCCAACCAATCGTCTCTGCTTCCAGGACCACGGTACGCACGCCACGTTTGGCCAAGGTGCGAGCCGCAGAGAGTCCACAGAAACCCGCGCCGATTACGGCAACTTCCGCGCTTTCGGGAAGCGGATTGGTGGAGGCTTTTGCTGGCGATGCAACCGTCTCCAGCCAGTAATTGGTTTCTCTGATGTTCATGGAAGTTTGTTCCGAATATTAACATTCAAGACGTTCGCTGCGGAACTGGCCGCACAAATTATGCGGTCGCGCTGGCGGCCATCTCTGCAGTTGCTTAGGTTCGCACACGGAAAAAGCATGGCCAACAGAAAGGTGGCCGCTACTGGATGGCTGGGCTAAAGCCCAGCATCTACACAAAGAGAACGCTGACGCGATTACACGCTGCGGAGGATGATGTGGGTGATTTCAGGCGGCACGCCGAGGCGCACGGGAGCGCCGACCGTGCCCAGGCCGCGGTTCACATACAGCGCCGACAACCCATTCGGCGCGTTGGGCATAAGCTTGATCGTTTCGCCCATGCGCTTTGGCACATCAGGCATCAGCGACGGGCGATGATACAGGCCGGCAATGTAATCGGTGATGAAACGCGCCGGGCTCAGGCTGACATCCAGGATTTCCACCTTTACCTGCCCGCCATGGGTGTGACCGGAGAGCGTCAGTTCCACGCCCAATTCCGCGGCGCGATTAAACGTATTGGGATTGTGCGACAACAAAATGTTGGGGATGTCGCGCCGCACCAGCGGCTCCAGATTCGAGAGCATTTGCTGCTTGCGGCCACTCGGCGTTCGTTCGCGCTGATAGTCCACACCGATCAAGTTCAACTGGCCGCCCTTGTAGTTGATGACGGCATTCTCTCGCCGCAGCATTTTCATCCCCGCCTGTTGATAGAGGCGTTCAGCAATATCTTCGGCGCGGGCGTAGATTTCGTGATTGCCATTGCAGCCGTAGACACCCAGCGGTGCGTACAGATGGCGGACTTCGTCGACGCAATCGGCAATGGGATCGTGAATGCCGGTAATCAGGTCGCCCGTAACCACGGCAAGATCGGCGCCAAGATCGTTGGCCATGTCCACGGCGCGGCGCACGGATTCCCGCGTCATGTAGCCGCTCAAATGAATGTCGCTGATCTGCACGATCTGCATGCCATCGAGTTGCGACGGCAGATTGGTGATGGGGATTTCCACGCGGCGAACTTCGTAACGAAGGCGCTCGGCAGCGTAGCCATACATTACGCCAAGGAACGGAGCAGCGCCGGCAACCACGCTGGCGGTCCGGAAGAAAGTGCGTCGGGAAGGATCGGGCACAAAATCCTGGACGTTCGCGGTGCGGGCGAGCGTTTGGTGAGAACTGTGCTCGGCTGGCTTGCGGAAACGGTGCCAGAGCCACTCAATTCCATGCACGGCTTTAACGGCAAGATAACCGGCGAGCGCGCTGGCAAACCACAGTCCGGTAATAGAGGCGACCGGCGAGTGGCTGGGCAAAATACGACCGTGGTCCTGCCGGAGGGCATCGGCAAGGGAGATGAGAATGACGACCCAAGCTGCCAGATACATCATGCGTACGCCGACCCGTAGCCAGACGCGGCCCCAGTTCGACGTGACTCTCCACAGCCCGCGATACCAGAATCGTTGGGAGAGGAACAGAACCGTTATGATGCTCAGGAGAATGGCGATGCGCAGCAAAAGCCAGGTCCAATTCAATGACTCGGCCCCCTCAGCCGTATCTTTAAAGGATAGCACGCTTAGAGGGCAATCGCGGCACGCGCAACCCTATTGCTTTCAAGCAGTAAACGGCCCTTCACAAACTCGGCTTCGCCCAGCCTGAGCTTTTTGTCGTATGATGTGCCTTTCCTCGACCCCGCAACTTGGGTCGTCCGGTTTAGGGAGACTTTTCGGCGCGGAATTGCGTATAGACCTCATAGGATGGCCATTTCGTCTCGCACCACAAATTTAAGGAGAGAAACGATGAAACGATCGACGGTTGTCGCAGCAGTATTACTGGCTGCCTGTTTTGCTGTCTTGCCGGTTCGAGCCCAGGATGCGAAGAAAGCACCCAAACCAGCCTTGGGAGCTTCCGCAGCACTTCTGGAGGAATGGAACGATTTGGGGCGGCGCTTAACCGCCATTGCGGAAGATATGCCAGAGGACAAGTACGACTACAAACCAAAACCGGAGATGCGTTCCTGGCTAGGCCAACTGGCACACGCGTCGCAGAGCAACTATTTCTTCATTAACCCAGTGGCCGGAAAGCCGATGCCGAAGGATGATCCCGACATGGCGGAACTGAAGACGCGAGCTCAGGTGGTTGCCTTCGTGAAGAAGTGCTTCGCCGATGGAGCCGACGTGATCAAGGCACAGGGCGACGCGGGCATGGCCAAGACCGTTGACGCTGGCGGACAGTTGATGCGCATCGATGCGCTAGGCTACGACTTGATCGCCCACGGGAACGAGCACTACGGGCAAATCGTCGTTTATTATCGCTTGAACGGACTGGTTCCCCCGGAATCACGGCCGAAGAAGTAAACAGTTCTGAGTATTGGGTCGTAAGGTCTAAGTGAGACCTACCGCTAGAATCACGACTGCCCCGCAATTGAGGTCAATTGCGGGGCAGTGTTTGTAGGATCCGTCTTCTGATGCGGACCACCGATTAAGATACTGCCTGGCCCAATCCTTCACCGCACCAATTCGAAATACGCTCATCGTGAGCGGAGAGCTGCAGACTCTGCGGCTCGGAGTCGAATGGTCGCAACAAATAGTCCGACCGAGGGCTCCACGTCCACAAGCGACTCTTCGATCTATCCCGCCGCCTTACCTGCAATCCCCCTGCGCAGAAGCTCGACTAATTGGTCGGCATCGCCAACCGGCGGCAGGCAAGCAGCACCGGTACAGACCAGAGCGGCGGGTTTGTCTTTTGGCAGATACGGCAGGGTGAGCCGCAACGCCGCCGGGAGATTTTCCAGTGAAGACTCGGGCGTCACGCGGAGGACGGCTTTGCCGAAACGAAAAACACTGTGTGCCGCCTGTTCCAACTTATGTGCCGCGTCATCTCCTGCTGCTCCGGTGATCACGACTTGCGTGGGATGTTCCGCGAATAATGTGGCCGCCAAGCCGTAAGTCGACGCGAACAGGCCGAACTGGGGTGCGACACCTGCGAAGGCTTCCAACGATTTCTTAGCCCAGTCGTAATACTTCTGGTCGTCGGTGTAAGCGTGCATGCGCGTAAGCGCCATGATGGCCACGGAATTTGCTCCCGGCGTGGGCGAATCCTGGAACGGCTTCCGGCGCACTTCCAATCCGCCCATCGGTGGGGCATCCGAAGCACGGTCGTAAAAGCCGCCGCCTTCTGCATCGCCATATTTCTCGATGGCAACATCCATGGTGCGCTGCGCGGCTCGGAAATATTTGCCGTCAAGCGTCGCTTCGTAGGCATCCAATAGCGCCAAGACGCCAAACACTTGATCGTCGAGCGAACCGCGCAAGGCTGGCCCACCGATGCGGTGACCGAAGCCCTGCTCCTCGCTCCACGCTTCACGGAGCATGCGATCAATTGTCTTAAGCGCAAAATTACGGCAATCCTTGCGGATCATTTCCATGATCAATCCGCGAGATGCCTCGAAGTAGGCGGAAACAAACATCGCATTCCAAGCCACGTACATTGTCTTATCGACAAAAGGAGTTTGGCGTTGAAGGCGTGCCTCCATCATTTTTGCTTCCGCTTTCAACTTGATCGTGACTACGTCTTCCGGGTCTACTCCCAGCAGCTGAGCAATTTCCTTGAAGCCGCGCGCAATCCACAGTACGTTTTTCGCGGGGTTGTGGTGCATCTCGCCATGCGCTTCGACGTCGTAGTACAGCTCAATCACCCGTGATTCTTCCGGAGTGAGCACAGCCCGAACTTCTTCCAATGTCCACGTAAAATAATCACCATCGTCATCTAGCGAAACGTCGGCGTCCTGGCTGGCATAAAATCCCCCGTGTTCCTGATCGGACAAAACCTGATTCACCCAGATGACAATCCGGTTTGCGGTATCGTCAAAGGAGGCCTCCGCATCCTGTTTTGCGCTGACTGTTGAAGCGTGCAGATAATTCTTCAGAAGTTCCGAATTGTCGTAACTCATTTTCTCGAAGTGCGGCACGAGCCAACGTTCGTCTACGGAGTAGCGGTGAAATCCGCCGGCAAGCTGGTCGTACACGCCGCCTTTGGCCATTTTTTCGAGTGTCGTCTCCGCCATGGCTAACAGGTGCTTCTCGCCGGTCTGGCCATACCGTTCCAGCAAAAGGTCGACGGCGGAAGCGTGCGGAAATTTCGGTGCGCGACCGAAACCGCCGTTCTTGATATCGAACAGTTGCGTGATCGAACTGATCTGCTCGTCGACGACACTGAGGTTGAATTCAGCGCGCGCGCCTTTGAACGCTTCACCTTTGGCCACGGCATCCGCCACCGCTTCGGCGGTTTTGGTCAAATCCTCACGCTTGTTCTTGTAGGCATCGGCAACAGCCAACAGAACGCGGCGAAAGCCTGGCCGATTCATCTGATCTTCCGGCGGATAATACGTGCCGCCATAAAACGGTTTGCCATCGGGCATAAGGAAACCGGTCAGCGGCCATCCGCCCTGTCCGCTGATAGCGCTGATCGCGGCTTGATAGCGCGCGTCGACGTCGGGCCGTTCATCGCGGTCCACTTTTACCGGCACAAAATGTTCGTTGATGAGTTTGGCGATTTCGGGATTTTCGTAGCTCTCGCGGTCGATTACGTGGCACCAGTGGCACCACACCGCGCCGATATCGAGCAGGATGGGTTTGTCACTGCTCTTTGCCAGGGCAAACGCGTCGGAACCCCACTCATACCAATCGATGGGCTGATGAGCGGCAGAACGAAGATACGGGCTGGCGGAGTCCTTCAATTTGTTTTCAGTCATTTCAAAGCGACTCCAGTTCCGTTTGGATGGCGGTGAATTGCGGGGCTGCGGCAGTCGGTTACGTCCAGCTTGTTTCAAAAGTTTTCAGCGCGAATCCCTTTATTGAACCTGATCTCCGGGTCCTAAATCGCGGGGGTCCAGAGGTTTCCGGCCCGCATAACCCTCGTCCTGCCGGTGATAATAGCGGATGCGGTCTTCGCCCAACTTCCAGCACAAATAGACTTCTTCGTTGTTGATGATCGAAGGAAAATCCAGTAAGCCAACATCCAGATCCTTAATCACGCAACCAGTCGACAAAATCCGTTCGAGATTCGATTTCATCACTTCGCTGAGGCTCTGGTGCTCCATGCGTTTTTGCGCCAGCTTGGCGTAAGGCACCAGTACGCCACCCATCATCAGGATGCGCGTGGCAACCGCCTGCAGCTCCTGTTCGAGTTCGGCGGCCTTTTTGCGCGCCCCGATCGCCTCGATCAGGAACGGCTCCAGTTCACGCCGAGTCCGCTCCGCTTCCGTCAATGAAAATAACCGCTGCGGCTGCTCTGGTATCTCGTCCTGTTCGTCGTCGTTCTCGGCCATTCGCTCTCCGAAATACTCAAACTCAGCCTTCAACCGCCATTCGCTATCGTCTCAATGCAAAGACAACATCCGCTCGAGCGCGATCTTCGCAAACTGCCGGGTACGCTCGTCGACCGAAATCTGATTCACCACGTTACCCGCCGCCAAATTTTCCAGCGCCCACAGCAGGTGCGTCGGAGTGATTCGGAACATCGTGGTGCACACGCACATGCTGGAGTCCAGCGACATCACCTGGTGATCTTTCAATTCTTTTGAAAGGCGATTCACCAGATGTAGCTCCGTACCGACAGCCCACTTCGTTCCCGGGGGCGAAGCCACAACCGCGCGGATGATGCCTTCGGTCGAGCCGATTTCATCGGCGGCCTGCGCTACCTCGAACCGGCACTCCGGATGCACGATCACTTTAATTCCCGGATGCTCCGTTGCGCACGCGAACCACATGCTCTGGCAAAAATCGCTGGTGCACGGAGCAGTAGCCCTTCCACAGAATTACTTTCGCGCTCCGCAAGGCTTCTACGGTGTTTCCACCGAGTTCCTGATAGGGATCCCAAACCACCATCTCGTTGACAGGAATGCCCATGTGAAATCCGGTGTTGCGTCCCAGATGCTCATCGGGCAAGAACAGAACTTTTTCGCCGCGCGCAAATGCCCACTTCATCACCGCCGCGGCATTCGAACTAGTGCAGACCGAACCACCATGTTCGCCGGTGAACGATTTAATCGCCGCGGTGGAATTCATGTAGGTGACAGGAATAATTTTGCTGGTGTCGAGCACGCTGGCCAATTCGACCCAACAAGCTTCCACCTGGCCAATATCAGCCATATCCGCCATGGAGCACCCGGCGCTCAAATCCGGTAGCACGACAATCTGTTGATCGCGGCGCAGAATATCCGCGCTTTCGGCCATGAAGTGAACGCCGCAAAATACGACGTATTTGGCGCTGGCCTCGGCCGCCTGCTGCGAGAGCTTTAAGGAATCGCCGCGGAAATCCGCGAATTTAACAACCTCGTCACGCTGGTAGTGGTGACCCAGAATCACAACGTCTTTACCCAACTTGGCCTTTGCCGCCGCGATGCGTTCGTCGAGCGTGTTGTCCGGCACGAGAAGGTACGAGTCAAAGTCGCAGCCGACCCCTTTTTCAATTTCGGGCGCACGAAGCGTGGCAGGCTGTTCGGTTCCAGCCAGCGATGACTTCGAGATTTGGGTAAGGCTTGCCATGTTCGTTCCCTGCTTACAGGCTACATCTTTGTGATGTTGATTAGATGAATTTTCACGCTTTTCGGTGAGATTTACCAGCAGAAGGCTGGGCGGCACTTCGCTCTTATCCCCCGATGAAAACCATGGTTCGCGAAGGCGGCACGAAACCCGGCTCGTTGATCCGGTGCCCTTCTTCCTTTTCCATCACGATCGATTTCACCCAGTCGACGATCTCCCCATCCGTCGAGTTGCCGCGCAGCATCCCGCGCATGTCATGATCGTCTTTGCTGAACAGACAGGTGCGCAATTTGCCGTCGGCCGTCAAACGTATGCGTGAACAATGTCCGCAGAATGCCTGTGTCACCGGCGCGATCAAGCCGATTTCACCCGGCGCGCCATCCGCGAAACGATATTTCCGCGCCGTCTCGCTCTGCTCGTGGGGAATCTGCTCGAGCGGCCAGCGCGCGTTGATTCGCTGGAACACCTCCGCCGCCGGCACAACCAGGTTTCGCGACCAGTGGCGATCCGCATCCAGCGGCATAAACTCAATGAAACGCATTATCACGCCGCGTTCTCGGGCAAATTCGGCGAACGGCTTCAACTTCCCCGTCGTTCAACCCGCGCACCAGCACGGCATTCACCTTCACGGGGCCCAGTCGCGTCTTCTGCGCAACATCGATCCCTTCCATCACTCTGTCATACGATTTCGTGCGGGTGATTTGATCGAACTTAACGCGGTCCAGGGAATCCAGGCTGACGTTAATGCGCTTCAGACCTGCCGCGAGCAACCGTTCACAGCGTTCGGCGAGCAGGTGGCCATTCGTGGTCATGGACAAATCCTGCACCCCCATGTCCCGCAACCGCGAAATAAAGTCTTCGACGCCGTCGCGCACCAAGGGCTCGCCGCCCGTCACGCGAATCTTCCTGATTCCCAGGCCCACGAAAATGCGCGCGAGTCGTTCCAATTCCGGCCAGGACAGGATCTGGTCATGAGCGCGGTAATTTTCCGGGTCTGCCGAGCGGCAGTAAACGCAGCGATAGTTGCAGCGGTCTGTGATGGAGATCCGCAGATCCACGATCTGCCGCCCGAATTTGTCGAAGAGACTCATCTTTTTTTTGCTCAGTCCTAAAAAAGCAAAAACCCGATTCGCACATGGAATCGGGCCATAGCCGAATAATCGTAGATTATCGACTAATTGGCTCCTTTCCAAGCTCGCCATGCATCGCTGCCGCAAGCGGGAGGCTGGGGCGTTTCCACCCAAACCCTTGGCGACACTTACCGGCTCGCCGCGCCCTGTGGCCGTAGGATGACTCTCCTGTAGGCCGACAGGATCGGAGTTAGTTGTGCCAGTTTACGCCTGCTGGGCCGGTATCGCAATTCGGCAATTCACCGAGAGGCGCCCCCTATTTGACCGAATGACTGTGATAAAGTTTCCTGAAATCATGCGAATCTTCATATTGGGCGCAGGGGCTACCGGCTCCCTCCTGGCACAACTCCTCGAGCGGCAGGGCCACGATGTGTGGTGCGGCGATCGTAATCCCATCCGTGCACGGCGATTTCTGGGCATGAAATCCACCATCGCCATTGCCACCGTAAACGCGCGCAATCTGCGCGGCATTGTGCGGGCCGCCAAGGGTTGCGACCTGATCATCAACGCCAGCGCTTCCGTCTTTAACGAACGGGTATTGCGCGCGGCACTGCGTCTGCGTGCTCGTTATCTCGATCTCAGCTCGCACCTTACCAGGCAGCCCTTTAAGTCGGAACAACTGCGTTATGAGAAAAGGTTCGTGGAAAAGAAGCCGGGTGGCGGTCATCAACACTGGCGCGGCCCCCGGTTTGACTAACTTGCTGGTAAAGCGCGCGGCAGAACTGCTCGACGAAGTGCATTCCGTACAGATTCGACTGTACGAGAGCAGCGAGAGCGCTGACCCAATTTCGCAATGGTCGCCGGAAGTTTCCTACGATGAAGCGGTCTCTCACCCGCGCATCTATCGCAATCGGAAGTTCAAGTTCGCAAAACGATTTTCTGAACTGGAGAAATTTCGGTTTCCCGATCCCATCGGCAACGCCCGCGTCGTACTTGCCGCTCAGGACGAGGTCGCCACGCTTCCCTACTTCATCCCTATGCGCGATCTGGACGTGAAAATCGGCGGAAATGAATTCGACCGGTTGCGGCGGTGGCACAAGGCAGGAAAACTTTCGCGTTCGCGCGGAATGTCGAAGCGCAGCTTTCCAGAAACTTCGACGCCGCGCGCCATCGCCAGGCTGATTCGCCGAGGCATCCTGCAGAATGCCCGGTTTGCTGCGACAGTGATCGTGCAAGGAGTGAAACGCTCTCCGAAAGAAGATCAGATTCTGCTGATCCGCAGCGACGCCATCTTCCCGACGCTCTATCAGATTCGCCGCCAGGGACTCTTCACAACTCCCGTAGCCTACGCCACTGCCCACGTCGCCGCACAGTTCGTGAAGAATTTTCCTTACGAACTCGAAGGCGTCTTTCCGCCGGAGGCTCTGCCTCGCGAGATTCGGAGCGCCATCCTTGCTGGCGTGCGCAAAAACAGCATCAAACTCTCGCACAAAGTGACGGTGCTGAAGCCACAGGACGACGACGAACTTCTCTGACAGGCTGGCCTGCTCCATCAATTGAGCTCAGGCAATCTGAAAATGGGAGTGAACTACGGTGGGAACGAATTAGAGCGGCCACGCCAAGGATAAGCGCGACCGCCTCTCCATCCGCGGTGAAGACTTGTCGGCAGAGGTGGGAGCGCAGCTTGCCAGAAATTAGAGTCTACTCCCATGCCGTAATTCCGGCAATGCTACGGCCAGCGATTTAGAAGAGCTTCAGCAACAACGGTTCGGGCGCGAATATCGCCGGTTGAGTTGCTCCACATAAAATTCGGATTCAGAGAGGGTCTTCTGCGCACCATTCCGGACGGCGCACTCCACGTAACGCTCGTAAGCCGCGTCACCACTCCATTGCCGCAAACCCACCCACAGATCGCGCACCCTGGCGTTTATTCGATGTAGAAATGTTCGCATCATTTCACCTCGAGCCATTGCGATGCCACGTAGGGCGTCTCTTGCAAAACCGCTTTCTTTTTCTTGGACAAGATCGCGTACCACTGGCCCAACGCCTCGACCAGGAGCACAAGAATCATTGACGCCAGGACTATCGTCACCGCGGCATCCAAGCGCTGATTGAAGATCAAACGATGAGTATCCTTGATTTTCTCGGCTGGAACCTTTCCAGCGGCAATCTGCGCGGCCATCGCGCTGGCGTTTGCCAGGAAGCCGACGCGTGCGTTGGCGCTGAAGATCTTCTGGTAGCTGGCGGTCATGGTCACAATCACCAGCCAGGCCATGGGCAGCAGCGTCACCCAAATCCATTTCATCCGGCCCATTTTCATCATGATGGTCGTGGCCAGCACCAGGGCCACCGCCGCCAGCAACTGGTTGGCAATACCGAACAGCGGCCACAAAGAATTGATTCCGCCCAGCGGATCGATAACGCCCTGATAGAGAAAATATCCCCACCCAGCGACAATCAGCGAGCTCGATAGCAGAATTCCTGGCATCCAATTCATCCGGCCGATTGGTTTCCACACTCGTCCAGCAAGCTCCTGCACCATGAAGCGGCCCACGCGCGTTCCCGCGTCGAGCACAGTAAGAATGAAGAGCGCTTCAAACATGATGGCGAAGTGATACCAGATGCTCAGTAAACGCTCTCCACCTATGGTGTTGGAGAAAATCTGTGCCATGCCTACGGCCAAGGATGGCGCGCCACCGGCTCGATTGAACAGTGTTTGCTCGCCGACAGCATGTGCCAGTTCCGCCATGTGCTGGGCTGTTACGGGATATCCCCAACTGGTGATCGTTTGGGCCGCGGCTTCCGGAGCAGTGCCTACAATTGCAGCGGGACTGTTGATCGCGAAATAGACGCCCGGAGGCATCGCGCAAGCCGCGACCATGGCCATCACGCCGACAAACGATTCCAGCAACATCGCGCCATAGCCGATAAAGCGCGCGTGAAATTCGCGTTGAATCATTTTGGGCGTAGTTCCGCTGGCAATCAGCGAATGGAATCCGCTGACGGCGCCGCACGCGATGGTGATGAAGCAAAACGGAAACACTTTGCCGGCAAAGACTGGACCCGATCCATCGACAAATCGCGTCAGCGGTGGCATCAGCACCTGCGGCCGTACCAGAAGGATTCCCGCGGCGAGTGAAAAGACCGCGCCCGCTTTAATGAACGCGCTCAAATAATCCCTGGGCGCCAACAGCAGCCAGACCGGTAAGGCCGACGCGGCAAATCCGTAAACAATAATCGACAAGGCCAGTGCGACACCGCTCAGCGTAAACACTTTGGCCCACGCTGGTGAATCGGCGACCCACTGACCCGCGATCACCACGAACACAATCAGCGCGACGCCGATCACCGAAGCTTCCAGCACCCGCCCAGGACGAAAATAGCGCAGGTACACACCAAGAAGCATGGCGATTGGTACGGTCATTGCCAGCGTAAACGTGGCCCAAGGAGAAGACTTCAGCGCGTTCACAACAATCAGCGCTACGGAAGCCAGCAGAATCACCATGATGGCCAGCACCGCAAGCTGAGCGATCAATCCTCCGCGCGCGCTGACCTCCTCGCGGACCATCTGCCCTAGCGTTTTACCGTCGCGCCGGATCGAGCAGAACAAGATCACGAAATCCTGCACGCAACCACCGAGCGCCGCACCGGCAATCAGCCACAGCGTTCCCGGCAGATAGCCAAATTGCGCCGCCAGCGTTGGGCCAATGAGTGGACCCGGCCCGGCGATCGCGGCGAAGTGGTGGCCAAACAAAACCCATTTATTGGTCGGGACAAAATCGCGCCCGTCATCGTGGCGTTCTGCGGGTGTGGCACGCGTGTTGTCGAGCGCCAGGACTTTCGCCGAGATAAACGCCGAGTAGAATCGGTAGGCTACGGCGTAGCAACAGACGGAAGCCACCACGAACCACGTGGCGTTGATGGGCTCGCCGCGATGAAACGCGATGGACGCCAGCGCGCCCGCCCCAAGCAACCCAACGGCAATCCACACCAACGTTTTAACCAATGACTTCATTGAGCGACGCTCGAAGCCAGAAATTCCTTCAACTCCTGCTTCAACTTCACCAGCGATGGCTGGTGCACATACATCATGTGGCCGGCCTCAAAGTAGCCGCCTGTCAAGTGCCCGCGCAGCGACGGGTCCAGCCCCAAGTGATCCATGGTGTACTCTGCGGCGAAAAACGGCGTAGCCAGGTCGTAATAACCTTTAGCGACGTAGACGTGCAGAAACGGATTTTGCGTCATTGCGCCGCGCAATGTCTCAGCGACGTTCAAATAACGGTTTTCGTATGGCGAATAATTCCACGGTCGCACGCGTCCCGTAAGGAATTCGTACGGCAGATCGCTTTCGAATTTCAGCTCGCCACGTACGTAATCGTTCAGCGTGGCGGTGTATGGGCCGACGATCGCCGCAAGGCTTGGGTCGTAGCTGGGCTCTGAGCCCGCGGCATCTTCATCGATCCCCTTGAACCTTCCATCCAGGCGACCGACGGTTCGCCGCTCGCTGCGCAACAATTCCTTGTCGAAGCGCATGATCTCGATGCGCAGATTGGCTTGCTGAATGTAGTCCGCAGGCAAGCCGGTAAGCCGCGCCAATTTCTGTGCGATCTCCGCGCTGCGTGCAGGCGAAAGATTATCGCCCGCCATCAATGCGTCGGCATACTCGCCCGCCGCGAATTTGCGAGATTCCTCCACCGCCTTTTGCAGGTCCCCCTGGAGGTCTGCTGGAAGTTTTTTGTGATACCAGGCGATGGCCGTGTACGTCGGCAGATACAAGATATAAGGCAGGTCGTTGCCGCGATCGAATTCCGCTGTCTGAAAATTCAGGATCGTCGAAATCAGCGCGATGCCGTTGAGATACATGCCATAGCGGCCCTGCAGATAGCCAGACAAGCCCGCCGCGCGCGTCGTGCCATAACTCTCGCCGGCTAGAAATTTCGGCGAAGTCCAACGCTTGTTTCGCGTCGCATACAGACGAATGAAATCGCCCACCGATTGAATGTCTTCTTCCACACCATGAAACTGCTTGGGCGCTTCACCGGGAACCGCACGGCTGTAACCCGTGGAAACGGGATCGATGAACACCAGGTCGGTCACGTCCAACAGCGAATATTCGTTGTCTACCAATTTGTAGGGCGGGCCCGTCAGAGCACCTGCGTCTCCCATCTGTACGCGCCGCGGCCCAAACGCTCCAAGATGCAACCAGATCGAGGCCGCGCCAGGTCCCCCGTTAAACGTAAACGTCACCGGGCGCTTGGTCAGATCGCTGACGTCATCCTTGGTATACGCGACATAGAACACGCTGGCCTTCGGCGTGCCATCTTCCAGTTTCAGCAGAATCGTTCCGGCCGTTGCGGTGTACTTGATCTCCTGCCCGCCAATCTTTACCGTGTGCTTTGTTTGTACGACCTTTTCTTCCGGGACCTTCTTATCATCCTTGGCTTTATCGCCCGCCTTGTCCCCGGTTTTGTCCGCTGCCTTGTCAGCAGGTTTCTCAGTGGATTTGTCGTCCGGCTTTTCGGCAGGCTTTTCCGCCGGCGTCTTCGGCTTCTGGCCGTAGGCGCTGCTCGTGCCACAAACCGCAATCATTGCCGCGAACAACAAATGGATGCGTAGTCTCATCATGTCAACCAATCCCCCGGAATTGATTCCACGTGCGTCCCGAAATCCTATGCGACTCCGCAGCAAGCGTCAATTTGTGTGTGCAAAGTGTGTTGAGAATCAAGAGCTTTAGGGTTTGTTACTCCGGCACGCTGGTGAACTTCAGTAGTGGATAGACTTCGCGGAACACCTTGACTCAGTTCGCGGGGGAATTCCGCCTTAGTCACGGCTGACGGTTTCAATTTCTTTCGCACGATCCAGGCCTGCAGCTTTTTCCAATTTTCCGTCTCCGTGGGCCAGCCTTCGTGTTTGGTCCATTCGCCCTTTATCGTGGAATACCAGTAGCTGTCGTACTTTTTCCCCAGCCGCTTCTTCTGCTGGGCCACCCATTTCGGATTTGCCTCCACGCGAGGTTCCGCAATCAGTGCCAGCGTGGATTCCTTGCGCTTCGCACCTGAGTAAATCCGGAATCCTGCCGTAACCGTCTCCGGTCGACAGTCCCAGGTAAAGCTGCCCTGTTTCGCGTTTTTCCGGCGCTGGCACGGAAAACTTCATATACATCTGCGTCTTGTAGATGGTTTTGTCTTTCGCGAAGCGGATGTCACGGTTAATTCGCGAAAAATTTGCGCCGGTCCTTCCGCTCACGTCGAACCTGTCGTCCAGATCCAGAACGGCGGGGGCCACCTCTTCCAGCATCCTCCGGAATGGCTGCACGATGGCTTCCCGATAGCGTTCGCGATTGGCATCCATCCACTCTTTCTTGTTGTGTTTTCCCAAGTCGCGGAAAAAATCGAATGTCTCTTTCGTGAAGATTGGCTTGGCTGCTGGCATGGCTTCCTTTCCGCTCTATGGGCGGCTCTTCAGCCTACACCATTCCCATTCCGCGTCAATTGCACTATCCTTTTGCGGCGTCCTGACGGGGGGAACTGGCACAGGCCAGTATTTCTTGCATAAGGTGAGGTTCATGCGTTCCATCAAATTCTCTGTGTGTACGGCACTGATAGCCTGCGCAGCTTTCCTTCCCGCCATTTTCGCGGCGGAGGATGCCAAAGTTCCCGTGAAGAAAGAACCGTGGAAGTCCGAGGACATTATCAACACGGAGAACGTGCCGCAGTTCCGCATTTCGCCGGATGGAAAGTGGCTGGCCTGGACCAAGTCCGAAGCTGACAAGGAAAAAGATGGCCGCGTCTCGAATCTCTTTCTTTCCAGCCTCACCGAGGATCGAGAAATTCAGCTCACGCGCGGCACGGACAATAATTCAGGGCTCGCCTGGTCGCCAGACAGCGAGTGGATCGCATTCATCAGCTCGAAACCGCGCCCGCAAGCCAAACCCGACACCGCGAAAGAACAGATCTGGCTGATCAACCCGCATGGCGGCGAGGCTTATCCGCTGACCGAACTCGTTCGCGCCCCTCATCAGGTCGCCTGGCTGGATAAAGACACCTTGGTATTCAGCGCGCAGGAAGATCCCAGCGCCTATGAACAAGCCGAAAAGAAAAAGAAAGATGATTCGGTTGTCGTTGATGATTCGGAACACGAGCCGCCGGTGCGCCTGTTCAAAATAGATGTGAAGGACAAGAAAATCACGCGCTTGACCAATAACACCGACTGGATTCGCAATTGGGCCGTATCTCGCGACGGAAAGTACGCGGTCGCCATTCACGCGAAAAGCCTGCACTACACGTTTGATCAGAAAGTGCCGCCGATCACTCTGCTGCACAATCTTGCAGACGGAACCGAAAAGCAGATTTTCACCGAAGGCCGCATTCGACCGTATGGGCTCGAATGGGCTCCCGACAGTTCCGGAATCTATGCCGCAGCACCCTTTTCCAACGACCCGAAGTTCCTCACCGCTTCGATCACTCTGCTCTATTACTACGACATCGCAACCGGAACAAGCGGCCAGATTCCGCTCGACTGGGAAAATGGTATCGGCTCAGACCTCGCGGCCACGCGCGATGGTTTCATCGTCGGACTCGCCGCGGGCGCTCATTTTGAAATGGCACGCTACACCGTGGACCATTCCGGCAATGGCTGGACCTGGAAACACGCCGCGCTCGAAGGTGAACACGCCAGAAATATGCAGGCATTTGTAGCCAATGAAGACGGCAATATCATCGCGTACTCGTACTCGACTGCCAGCAAGATGCCGCAACTCTACAGCGCGCAGCTTAGCGGCAACAAGCTCAGCGGCGCGCGGCAACTCACCAGGTTGAACGACAATCTGGTGAAGAATCGCGAATTTGCGAAGACGGAAGTGATTCGCTGGAAGGGCTCGAACGACGAAGAAGTCGAGGGCATTCTCTACTATCCAACGAATTATGAGGCCGGCAAAAAATATCCGGTGATCACCGCAATTCACGGAGGGCCGACCGGTTCCGACAAGGATTATTGGAACAGTTCCTGGGCGTACCCGATTCCGTTGCTGACGCAGCGCGGCGCGTTTGTGTTGCGGCCGAATTATCACGGCAGCAACGATTACGGTTTGAAATGGGTCGAGTCCATCTGCTGCGGCAAGTATTACGACCTGGAAACGCCCGACATCAACATGGGCGTCGACTACCTGATCTCCAAAGGCCTTGTCGATCCCGACAGAGTGGCGACGCTCGGCTGGTCCAACGGCTCGATTCTTTCCACCAGCCTGCTCGTCAATTATCCAGCGCGCTACAAAGCGGCCAGCGTCGGCGCGGGCGACATTGAATGGATCAGCGACTGGGGCAACGTGGATTTCGGTGATTCCTTCGATTCCTATTATTTCGGCAAATCACCGTTTGAAGATCCGCAGCTCTACATCCGCAAATCTCCTTTCTTCAAGATGGACAAGATCCAGGCGCCCGTGCTGATTTTCCACGGCACGGCCGACGTCAACGTGCCGCCGGCACAGAGCTGGTCGTATTTCCGCGCGCTGCAATACTTTGGCAAGGTGCCGGTCAAGTTTGTTATTTTCCCGGGCGAGCCGCACGGTCCGCGCAAGCTGACGCACCAACTGCGCAAGGTCGACGAAGAGATCGCCTGGCTCGATAAATATTTCTTCAAGACCACGCTCGCCGCAAACGAAGCCTTAAAATCCGGATCGCCGCTGGATGCTGCCTTAAAGTCCAAATCTGTTTCGCGTAGCGCCGGATTGTACGGCACTTCTTTCGCGGGAAAAGGCAAATCGGTATTGATTCCCGAAGTCGTGACGCGCGGAAATCTGGAAATAGGGCGATTTGAAGTCACCCGCGCACAATTTTCGGCATTCGATAAAAACTACAAAGTTGAACCGGAGACGGAAAACTATCCAGCCAATGGAATCACCATGGATCAGGCTAAGGCTTACGCCGATTGGCTCTCCAAGCTGACCGGACAACAATGGCGCCTGCCGAATGAAACGGAGATGACCGCCTACTTCGCAAACAGAGACGGCGAAAACACGTTGGACTACTGGGCCGGCTATTCTCCGAATCCGGACGATACGATTCGCTTGCGCGAGAAACTGAAGGAATTGCCGGGCCCCGCACCGTTATTGAAACAGGCGGGCAGTTTTGCGGGACGCGGTGGAGACAACGACTCGCCTCTCTTCGACTTGGGCGGAAATGCCGCGGAGTGGGTGCTTACCGCCGATGGAAAAGGCAAAGCGGGAGGGGGCAGCGCGGATTGCCCCGCCGATGCGCGCTCTAGCTGCACACCGGCGGCAGAGTATATTGGCTTCCGCGTGGTCCGTGGCGCGACTCAGCCTCCTGCGGCAAAACCCTGAGTACCGGTAAGCACTGCGCCGAAGGAGTCCTATGAATTTTCCAAAACTGTTGCGGGGCGTCTGCGTCTTGCTGATGCTCTCCTTGCTGCCGGGATCCTTAACTTCTGCGGCTGAACTCAGCAAGGATGACATCGAGTTCCGCAAAAATGTGTACGTCAGCAAAAAGGGCGAACGCCTGCAATACCGGTTGTTCGTCCCGGTCACCTATTCCAAGGAACGAAAATATCCTCTGGTGCTGTGGCTCCACGGCGGCGAGGGCCGTGGCTCTGACAATGTGCACCAGATCACCAAGAGCAACGAGCAGGGTTCGCACTTCTGGACCAGTGAAGAAAATCAGCAGAAATTCCCCGCGTTTGTGTTCGCGCCGCAGTGCCCCATTGACGACAATTGGGCCGATCCTGAACTGAATGAGCCCGGCAAAGCTCTGCTTCTAACGATCGACGCGCTCGACTCCCTCGAAAAGGAGTTTTCGATCAATCTTGATCGCGTCTACATCGTCGGGCAGTCCATGGGCGGCCTGGGCGTTTGGTCGCTGCTGCAGAAGTATCCAGAAAAGTGGGCCGCGGCGATGGTCATATCCGCTTACGATAATTTCACTAACCCGGCGGTCATCACGCGCATTCCAGTATGGGTATTCCAGGGTGATGCCGATCAGACTGTTCCCGTGGACCTGGTCCGCCAGATGATGACTCAACTGAAAAAACTGCACGCAAATCTGCGCTACACCGAATTCCACAAGGCCGACCATGAGATTTGCAACCGAGTATTCGCCGAACCCGGCCTGCTTCCCTGGCTCTCCGGCCAAACACGCGGACAGGCAGCTCCTGCTTCACCCGGCCAACTTGGCAGTAGCGCTTCGCCCGCGAATCATTAAAATGCTTGGATGAGCCAATTCGCCCCAACCGAACGCACCCAGGTAAAGCGACTTCCTAAGCGCGGGAATTACGACCGTGACACGGTCTACAAGATTCTCGATTCCGGTATTGTCTGCCACGTGGGCTTCAATGTGGAGGGACAGCCGTATGTGATCCCCACAAATTACGGGCGCGCCGCCGACATTTTGTATATTCACGGATCAGCAGCCAGCCGCATGCTCCGCACTTTGAGTGAGGGCATTCCGATGTGTGTGACGGTGACGCATCTCGATGGATTAGTTCTGGCGCGCTCTGCGTTTCATCACTCCGTCAACTATCGCTCTGTTGTGGTTCTTGGCACTGCAAAGTTAGTGGAAGATCCCGCCGAAAAAAGAGAAGCCCTCCGCATCTTCACGGAACAAGTGATGAAGGGTCGCTGGGACGACGTGCGCCAGCCCACGGAACAGGAACTGAAGGGCACGACAGTGCTCTCGATCGCGCTGGATGAAGTGTCCGCAAAAATCCGTACCGGTGGGCCTGTTGACGATGAACCGGACTACGCGCTGCCTGTTTGGGCCGGTGTCGTGCCGCTACAAACCGTAGTAAAGACTCCGGAGCCCGATGCGCTGCGTAAGAACGATCCACCTTTACCGGAATATCTGAAAAACTATTCTCGCTAAAATCTAAGGCATAGTCCTTTCCACTCGCAGCGCTGGCTCTCAGGCCAGCGCTCTTCTTTTGTAGCGACCGATCTCTAGATTGTTCGCGCGCGAACATCATGCAATTCACAAAAACGAACAAATCGCTGGCAATTCAATTCCGAATCGATAGAATGGCGCCAATCGTATGTTCGTTATCCACGGCATATATCATTTCCATCAAAAGCGCATTGCGTTTCGCGACGACTATTGTCTCTCCTGCAAGCGACCCCGCCGTTCCGTACAGATTCGTTCGTTTGACGCCATCCACATTTTCTGGATTCCCCTCATACCGCTCGGTTTCCAGAAAAAATGGATCTGCACGGGTTGTGGCAAACAACCGGAGATTCAGCCAGGTACCAGGCGCTCGTTTAAGTGGCTTGGATTGTTCATTCTTCTTTTTCTCGGCGTTATTTTCTGGCTCGTTCCCATTGAACCTGACGCCGTTCAACTCAGTTGGATTTTCCGGATTCTCGCGCCCTTGGGAGCGGTCTTCACGCTGGTGCACCTCCTGCGCTCGCCGAAAGACGCATCGCATAAAGCGCAGTTGAAGAACGTTCCACCAGCGACCGACACGGTGTGCCCTTTCTGCGGAACACAACTGCTGGCTCTCTCCGCGTCATACTCTTGTCCGAGCTGCGGCATAGTCCGGCTGTAAACCAATTCGCCAGCACGATAAATGGCAATCACAGCCAGTCCAACGCAAACCGGCAATCTACTTTTCTTCATAAAGTACTTGACAATGAGGAGCGCGGCGCTATCCTATCTCTGTCACCTGCTGCAACCCGGAGGAGTGCCTTACGATGGACGCGTCACCTGCAAGCCAATCCAGCAATCCTACCCAATCGCCAGTTAAACCATCCCGTGGGCTCCTCTCCGATGCGATGCGCTTTTGGGAGCCGCGCCGTCTTATTTACAATTCGGTCCTCGCCGCCGTCGTCCTGGTCTGGCTGGTGGCCACTTGGCCTCATTTCCGCCCCATGCTTACGCTACAAGCGCTTCTGCTGCTTGTCGTATTGGGGCTAATCGCGAATGTCTGCTACTGCGCCGCCTACCTGGTGGACGTTCCGCTGCAGTGCTCCTCCTTCGGCGGCACCTGGAGACGCGGCCGGTGGGGTTTGTGGGTGTTGGGCACCGTGCTCGCCATTGTTCTGGCAAATTATTGGATCGTCGACGAAATCTATCCGTTCGTGCGCTAATTGCCGCTTCCACTGGCCACTCTTGCTAGTTGAACTTCCAGCTTGCGAAACGCATTTCGCGAGCGTACGTTCTGCTTAGATCAGTTGCATGGGGTGGCGAAACGTCAACTGTTTTACGGAGCGGAGGCGGCCAATGATTTTGCCGCGTCTTATCATTTGCTCTCCTCGTTTAAGTAGTCCGGTATCGAAGGCCCACTCGAAATCGCGGCGAAGTCTGAGTTCCAAGCTCCGCTGTTTCCAAAATTCTGATTCTGTGTCGTTGCCCACGCGTGCCAGTAAGGCTTTTGGCTTTGGTGAAATCGCCTATGGAAGGGAGACTTGCAATGCCGATGTCAACTCGCATCAAGAATCATCTGGAAGCAAACAAAATTCCCTACTCGCTCCTCAATCATCCTTCTAGCTACACCGCACAGGGCGTGGCAGCCGTGATACATGTTTCCGGCCGCGAAGTCGCCAAAACCGTCGTGGTGCAGGCGGGAAGAGACTATTACCTGGTTGTACTCCCAGCGTCGTATCAGGTGAAGCCTGAAAAATTGGCGCACGTGCTCGGACGTCCGGCGCGCCTGGCAACCGAAGACGAATTCTGCAGTCTCTTCCCGGATTGTGAACTGGGAGCCATGCCACCACTGGGCGAGCTTTACGGGCTTTCCGTCTACGTGGACGAATCCCTCGCCGCTGATAAGGAAATTATCTTCAACGCCGGCACGCACAGAGACGCGATCCGCATGAACTATGACGACTTTGTGCGGCTGGCGAAACCAACCGTCTGCTCGGTAGCTACCAGGCATTAACAATCTGGCAACAAACCGAGCGCCTCCAGCACGAACGACTCAAGTCGCCCACGGAACGTGCACGCTCTATTTCCAGGGCGAGTTGTGTGTGGTTCGAGGCAGCGCGCAAGCCCAGACGCGCAACGAATCCTTCGAGGTAAGCCTGTTTTATCGTGCAATAATCGACCGGGACAAAGACCTTGCAGAACGTCGCCGACCACAGGCAATCGCTCACCTTTGCGCGCTCAGCCGCGTTTCTCTGCCTACGTGCTTTTGCCTTAGCGCTATTCCTCTGCGGTTTGCTACTCAATGGCGCACTTTTTTGCCAGATCATGCCGCTGACGGGCACCCCGGCCGACGGCCCGTCGTCTGTCAGCGGCAGAGTACTGAATCGTGTCACACACGAACCGATTGGCCGCGCGCTGGTTTACTCGCCGGGCAATCAATACGCCACATTGACCGACGATCGAGGTCACTTCGAGTTTAAGTTTCCACCGCAACAGGACGCATCGGAAACGGACTTGAGGAGTTCTCTGGAAACCGGGTCGGAGGGATTTCGCCTACGCGCACCTCGGAATTTCCGGCCTGCGGTTTACTTTGCGCGCAAGCCCGGATTTCTCCCCAGCGAAAATGAACCGCCAAATTACCTCGTCTCTTCGGATTTGTCGAACATCACTCTCTACCTCGTTCCAGAATCCTCGATCTTCGGCCATGTCTTGATCCCCGGCTCCGAAGGAAGCGTGCGCATACGTCTGGAGCTCTACCGCCGTGAAGTCGAAGGGGGGCAGGCACATTGGCGCCAGGCGGGCTCCTTTACAACCTGGGCCGATGGCGAGTTTCGATTTAGCGAACTGACTGCCGGAACCTACAAAATTGCGACCACCGAGCAACTCGACCGCGACCCAAGCATCTTCACCACTACTCCCGGCGAACCCTTGTTTGGATATCCACCGATTTTTTACCCCGCCAGCACCGACTTCTCCGCCGCGACTCCCATTCAACTCGCGGCCGGGGCCACGTTTCAAGCTACGCTCTCGCCGCCACGCCGTGAGTACTTTCCCGTGAAGATTCCTTTGACCCATACCTCCGTCGAACAATCCGTTGAGGTCAGCGTATATCCGTTGGGACATCCGGGACCTGGCTATTCTCTTGGCTACAATCCCGCCGAACAGATGATTGAAGGGATGTTGCCGAACGGGAGTTACACCCTGCAAGTGGATATGCGCGGTCAGCCGGGTTGGCTGGGCATACAGAATTTCACCATCAGTGGAGCAGCACTCGAAGGGTCCACGGTCAATCTCGTGGCGAACGCTTCTTTAAGTGTCAACGTGAAGGAAGAGCTGCAATCGGGACAAAGCAACATCCAGGAGATCATAGCGAACACCGCCGGTGACGGTTCTGGTGGGGGCACACCGCGACGCATCATGAACGTTCAGGTAATGTTGCTCCCTCTAGAGGAAATTGGCACTTCCGAAACCGCCTCCTCGCAACAGGCCGGAGAGCAGGAGCAGGCTCTGTTCATCTACAACGTCCGCCCAGGCCGATATCGGGTGATGGTGCAATCGGCGGTTGGCTACCCCGCGTCTGTTTCGTCCAGCGGCACCGACTTGTTGCACGAACCACTCGTCATCGGCATGGGCAGCGCGAATTCGCCGATCGAAGTCACGATTCGCGACGACGGTGCGGAAGTTAAAGGCACCATCGAGGAGGACTCCGCAAAATCGAGCAGCAAATCCGATCAAGCCGAAATGGGCCGGCAAGTCTTCGTCTACTTCCTGCCTCTCGGCGGGAACGCACAATTCCGCGAAACGGTAGCTGCAGATTCAAAAACCTTTACTCAGGAGCAACTCCCGCCCGGTAGCTATCGTGTCGTCGTTTTTGATCGCCCGCAACAGAATCTGGAATACGCCACCGAACAAACCGTGCGCAGATTCGAATCCAGGGGACAGGACATCAGCGTCGAGGCAGAGCAAAAGCTACAGATCCGGGTGAAAGTTATCCCGGGGAGTGAGTTGCCATGAGGCTGTCTGCACGCAAATTGTATTTAGCGTATGCGTTCTGTGGCTTCGCCCTCTTGCAGCCGTGCGACCCCACTCGGGCCCAGGAAGCCAACCAGGTTCCACCAGAGCGCTCGACAACTGCCGCTGGGTTCAAGATTGCCGGAATTGTGGTGAATGCCATGACGGGAACGCCGCTGGCGCAAGCGCGTATCTCCCTCGCCGAAACCAGAGACCGCAGCAAGGTAATTTCGGTGGTTACCTCCGAAAACGGTCAGTTTGCGTTTTCTCAACTGCGGCCAGGAAAATATTCTCTGCAGGGCGCCAAGCGCGGCTTTATCTCTGCCGCCTATGATCAGCACGAACAGTTTTCGACAGCGATTGTGACTGGTCCGGAGTTTTCGACCGACAGTCTGGTTCTACAACTCACGCCGATGGCGCTGATCACTGGCCACGTGTTCGATGAATACGGAGATCCCGTCCGCCATGCGCAAGTGTTTCTCTATCTGGAAGACCATCGAGGAGGGATGAGCCGAATCTCGCGGCTCATGAGCTCAAGCACGGATGATCGGGGGTATTACGATTTCGCGCAGTTGCGTCCCGGAAAATATTTCGTTTCTGTCAGCGCCAAGCCGTGGTACGCCGTGCACCCGGTGAATGGCAGCGAAGGTGCGAGCCAGTCTGCACAACCAACCGTCTCTCCTGGCTTGGATGTCGTCTACCCGACCACGTACTACGGTGGCGCCACCGAGGCCGACGGCGCAACTCCCCTCGAGGTAAAGGGCGGGGACCGGCAACAAGTTGATGTTCACCTCAATCCGACCCCTGCGCTCCATCTAACCTTTCGCGTGCAAGAAGATCAACCGGGCCAAAACGGCATGATTATGCTGCAAAAGCACGTGTTCGATTCACTGGAATTCGAGCAGCCAGAAAATATGCAGCGCGTCGCGCCCGGCGTGTATGAAGTAACAGGCGTACCTCCAGGCCACTATACCGCGAGCTTAAGAAACCCGAGTACCGGTCAATTGGAACAGGCGAGTGATGTCGACCTGGTCCGCGACGGTCAGGAACTGGACACCACGCATGGCGAACCATTGGGCAGCCTTAAGTTGACTGTCAAACTGCCGGGCGATGAACTGCTCCCGAAACAATTTGCCTTGGCTTTACAGGATTCACGGAAGCGGTTGGTGGCCTTCAGGCAGCCTGACGCTGCTGGCCTGTTTTCATTCGAAGATCTAGCTCCCGGGAAATATGCCATCTTGGTGGCCGCGGCAGGCAAGCCCTATTCCGTTGTGCGAACTTCTTCTACCTCAGGCGAAGTTGCCGGGCACGAAGTAACCATCACACCGGGGGTAGCGCTGGAAATGAACGCTTTGCTCAGCGTTGGCGTCGTCAGCATCGAGGGGGTGGTGCACAAGAAAGACCAGCCCGTTGCGGGCATTATGGTGGCGCTGGTGCCGAAAGATCCGGAAGCACACATCGAACTGTTTCGCCGGGATCAGAGTGATTTCGATGGAACGTTCTTATTGCGGGGGGTGATTCCCGGCTCGTACACCATCGTCGCCGTCGAAGATGCGTGGGGTTTTGAATGGCTGCAACCGGGCGTCCTTGCGCGGTATGTCCAGCACGGCCAGGAACTCACCATCGGCGATCTGATGCGGGGCTCCGTGCACCTGCCCGATCCCGTGGAAGTTCAGCCCCATTGATTCGCGCGCGGGGGCTGCACCCTGCGTCCACGAGTCTTTCAGATTTTCAGGTCTGAAGAATTCAAAACGAACTGCCGATACTTCAATCTTGCTACTGTCCTTGCTTCGAGGAAATCGTAACCGCGACGGCCGCCACGCACTTCCACGTTCCATTGATTTTCACCCAGGTGTCGATGGTACGTTCGCGATGCACGTAGGGCTTCCCTTTTTCCATTCCCTTGATGCGGAATACGCCCACCGCAACAATGGTGTCGCCATAGACATGCGCGGTGTTCTGTTCATTCACCGCCTGAGAAGGTTGGAAGGCGGCACCGGCAATTCCCGCCAGATACTCTTTCTTGTTGGAGAAGGCCCCATCGCTATCAAGCGCCACCATGTCTTCTGCCAGGAGCATATCGATAGCTTTGGTGTCTTTGGACTCAATGGCGTGGTTCCACGCGGTCTCCAGCGCCAGCACGCGGCCACTCTCGTCGGACAAGACGGCTTTGTTGCGCCAGGGTTATGGCTACGCCCAGCAGCAACAACGCTCCGGCAATGACGGTTCTCTTCATCAACACAATGCCCTCCTCGCGAAGAACCATAATTCCTCTTGGGGATTTGAGTTTAAAGAATAAAGCAGGCGAGAAGATTAGGCTCAGGCAAATTCAGGTCGTGTTTCTAAGTGATTGCAACTCAAAAAGGCAGCCGCCGCGTGCTTTTGGAAGCATCGGCTTGCGTGCGGCGAGTGGCTCTTGCGAGATGTATTTGCCCGAGCGATGCAATGGCCGCTTTCTCAGCAGAGACAAGGAATGGGCCCCCAGGTTGTGGCTTTGGAGTATTCCGCGCGGCGGCCATCTCGCGCGCCGGGGCGCGACGTTTGTCGCCATACGTCCACTGGAATAGCACGTAAATCATGAAGTCGATTCCAAGGATGCAAAGCGTGAGAAAGATGTTGAGTGACATCGATTCGGCCCCCAGAGCGATGGGATCCCGACTGCGAAATACAAAAGATAGGAATCGGGGCGCTGAAAAGTCCTGAAGAATTCATGAAGAATTTGTTAGGACGCGTATTTACGGATGCTTATGGGAGAAGGAATGCTAGTACCCGAAGTTATCTCGTAAATGGCCCACTAGGAGGTCGGGCTTCCGCACCGACCTACAAGACATAGAAGATGGGGCTTTAGCCCCTGAAGACAACCTCGCAAGTAGGCGCCGGCCATGTATGAGATGGCGTTTCTTTGGAGTGAGTTGAGTAGCGGGGTTGCTTCGAGTGGTGACCGTCGCTGTCCAACCCTCCGAGTTCACCGTAATCTCCACTGTCGCCGTGATGACCGCCACCTTCAAACCAGCCCGAGTGGTCGCGGTCGTGACCGTGCTCTGTGTCATGTCCCTAGTGGTGACCCGAATGTCCGTGCTCTTCCGGAGAAATATCACTTTCGAAAATAGCGGCCAGTTGCTGAGGCTCGGAGGGGCGAATGGACTGGTCAGATCTGAGTCGGAGAATACCTAGAACAATTTCGCATCCAAAAATGAGGAGACACAAGATGGAGATGAGACTCATCGTTTAGTGGCAGGAACAGCCGCCACCGCAGCAGCCACCGCCACCACCGGAAAAGCCGCCGGATGGCGTGGAGCCGCCGCCAGAACTTGAAGCCGCAAAGACGGACAACTGGATCGCCGCTTTCTTGCTGGAGCACTTGGGGCAGGCAATCTCCTGCTGCTTGTTGATCACGATCTTCTCAAAGTGCTCATTACAGTCTTCGCAGATGTATTCGTAGATGGGCATGGTCGAATCCTTAGTTTCTCTACCGTAAGTATATCAAGCTAATCTAACATCGCCCAGCTGCTGGCCGGTGCAGCAACCTCAGGTCATGTACCAGCCGCCATTCACGCTGATGGTCTGGCCGGTCATGAAGTCGCTTTCCGCCAGCAGGACGGCGGCGCGGCCAATCTCCTCGGGCGCGCCGAAGAACCCGACAGGCAGTCGATCGGGTGACGCGTTCGGGTTTGACGTCACCATATCGGTAGCAATCAGCGCAGGAGCGATGGCATTTACCGTAATTCCCTCTTTGGCCAGAAGCGACGCATACGAATGCGTCATACCGATCAGCCCAGACTTCGAGGCCGCATAGTGCGGTCCGATGACGCCTCCGGTTTGCGCCGCCACGGAAGAGAGATTGATGATGCGGCCCCATCGATGCTGGCGCATAACTGCAAGCACACGATTCGTGACCAGGAAAGCAGACTTCAGATTCAAGCGGATAATTTCGTCAAAATCGGCTTCCGTCAACTCCGCAAAGTGTTTCACTTGCGTGACACCCGCATTGTTGACGACAATTTCAACCGGTCCCAGCCCGTTCTCCACTGCCGACACAAGTCGCTCGACTTCGCCAGAGAGCGAGACGTCCGCTTGCACCGGAATCGCCCGGCGTCCAAGCTGTCGAATCTCCGCACATACCTCTTCCGCCGCAGCTTGTTCCTTACGATAGTTCACCGCGACGTCGGCTCCAGCCCCAGCCAAAGCGACGGCAATCGCCCGCCCAATGCCGCGACTCGCCCCGGTCACAAGTGCCACGCGATTTCGGATTTTAGGTTTGGAGGACATGCAGAAAGGATACCGCAAAAAACTACGGCCCCGAGCGAACTCGGGGCCGTGCGGAGGCTGCGGGTAAAAGCGCTGGCAGGTGAACGCCAGCCCTACAAATTAATCGCCGGCTACGGCTTCGGCGGCGGATTCTTTGGCTGCCGGAGCGGCGTGGCTATTGCCATTTCCGTTTGCCGGGGCGATGCTGACCGGCTTGTTGGCGTTGGTGAAATTCGCGGGTACGGCCTTGGCGATGTCGCTGACGCTACCGATCTGAACCACCGTCGGCTGGGCCTTCTTCAGGACCAGTTCTTCGTAAATCGCGCGAACCTTGGCTTGCTCTTCCAAAGCCTTCTTGCGGCGCGCACGGTTTTCTTCGGCTGCGGTCAGGGGGATGTCATGCTCCAGGTGGCGCACGCGGGCGGCATCTTCGGCATCAATGACCAGCGAGTGTTCGAAGGTCCTGAGGTCGACGTTCTTGCCCTTGGCATAGATTTCGTGCTTGCCGTGATTCTTGTACCACTCGGCAACGGTCGCGTTCTTGTGCATGTTCTCGATGATCTTGCGCCAGCCGATGCCGGTGTTGTACGCGCAGAAGCTGATTTCGCCCTGCTGCGTGGCGTAGGGAATGATGCACATTTCGGTGCGACGGAAATCGTAGTTGAACAGATCCTGGAACCACATTCCGGCGATGAACAGGAAGTTCCAGGGATCCTGCTGGCGGCGCTTCTGAGCGTCTTCGAACGTGCGCTCGGGAGACGTCTTGCCGTACTTGCTGGTGGCACCCTTGGTCAGTGCCCAGGTCTTGTCGAACTTCTTGAACAGGTCCCAGAGCTTCAGGCCCTTGGGGCCTTCGAACGGGTGGTAGTTCTTCAAGAGGGCCATGGCCATCATGAAGTTCGAGAAATTCTTGCCGCGAGCCGCATCGGTGATCGCAGTGACGTCCTTCGTCAAATTCTGCGCATCGAGGAAGCGCGGCACCGGAGCCCATTCCTTGGTTTCCTTGTTGATCATCATCGCCGTGCCCACGCCGCAGTTCGGGTGGCAGCCGCAGGTGAGCGAACCCCACTGCGATTCGTTGCCCTTGACCATGTCGGCGAAGCCGGCAAACGTGCTGATCAAGGAAATGGGGAACCAGTCGCGCGTCGGCTCAATGCGGCCAACCTGCGTGCTGACGTCCTTCGCCAGATGCGAAAGCGTGTAGCGCTGGCGCAGGCGGCGTTCCGGGGTGATGTCTTCGTCGCGGCCGGTGAACGAAACCGGCTGGAAGCTGACGAACGAGATTTTCTTGGGGTTTTCCATCGCGAACTTCACGATAGAGCCGACCTGGTCGTTGTTCACGTTGTTGACGATGGTGACCACGAGAACGATTTCGATGCCCGCTTCGTGCATGTTTTCGATGGCGCGCAGCTTCACGTCAAACAGGTTGCCGATCTGGCGGTGGCTGTTGGCGTCGTTGCCGATGCCGTCGAACTGCAGGTAGGCGTAACGCAGGCCCGCATCGAACGCCTTCTTGCAGAAGTCCTTGCTCTTGGCGAACTCGATGCCGTTGGTCGCTGCCTGCACGCGGTTGTAGCCAACCTTGCGCGCGTAGGAGATGGCGTCGAAAAAGAACGGGCTCATCGTCGGCTCGCCGCCGGAGAACTGCACGGACATCTGACGGCGCGGCTTGATCTTCACCGCGTTATCCAGAATTTCCTGTACTTCCTCCCAGGTCAGTTCGTGAACGTAGCCGACCTGGTTGGCGTCCATGAAGCAGGGATCGCACATCATGTTGCAGCGATTGGTCAGGTCGACGGTCAGAACGGAACCGCGGCCATAGCGAACGTTCGAAGAGCCGTGCTTGTGCAGACCTTCGTCGTTGTGCGCCGGAATGTCGCGGCCGGGGAACTGCTTTTCGATCCAGGAGAGGAACTTGGAGTCGATGGCCATCATGTCTTCGTAGTGGCCGTGCTGCGGACAATCTTTAACCATCCAGACCTGGCCGTCGCGCTCGATGATCTGGGCCTTGATCTCGCCGACCTTCTCGTGCATCAGGTCTTTCCAATCCTTCGTGCCGGCGATGATCGCTTCGCGCGCTTCTTTCACGCAGGCCGGGCAGAGCGAGTCGGTCTGCCGGGGACAGCCAAGCGTCGGCTTGGTCTTTTCCCAGGACTTCAGCAGCGGCTTATCGGACCATTGCGGTGTAACGGAAGGATTGGGATTGTTCTTGTTGAAGTGTTGAATGGTATCAAACGTGATACCAGCAGTCTTGCAAACCACCCAGTCCAGCGACCGGAAAATCGATGTGGTGAACGAATTCGACATACAGCGGCACCCTCACTTTCGAGATAGCGTACTAAACTCGAAAAACTTCGATTAAAGATAGAAATCGAGCCTAAATGAAACAGCCCCCAAGGCCCTTTTTAGGGTAACACGCGACTGGCGTACCCCTTAAGTCTTTGAACTCGTATAGTTTGTCGTCTATGGGACCCGGAAGCCAGCGGGATACGGTAAACGGTTGAAAATAGGCATTAAACGGCTAGAAAAGTCAGCGAATGGCGCTAATCAATGGCCTGAAAAGGGGTTACTGGTAGTACGCAAGTACTAAAGATTTCTCTTTCGGGGCTTGTGATTCGAACGACCAGCGAGATGCCCCAAAAATGACTCATACAAGGCCAGGAACCCACCCGAACAGCGATCGGCTACTCGTTGAGCGTCGGGTGCAGCACGGCGATCAGGAAGTGAGCAAAGTAGTGTGCTTCGTCATCCATTTGCAGCCAACGCACTACGCAGTGGTCAGCCAGATACTTTGCTACGCGTGCTTCGGGAATACCCAGATGTTCGGCAAGCTGTGGCTTCAGCGGCGCGCCTGTACGTGATGAACCGCGAAGCAATTGCCCGATCGCTACCCGCAGAGTCTTACAGGCTTCCACGTAGTAGTAGGTCGATAGATCTTCGTCGGTAAGTACCCACACGCCGGGTCCCGCGGGCGCATGCGCGGCATCATCGAGTTTCACAGGGCTACAGGCCAGCAGGCGCCGAAAGCTCATTTCCAGTTGAGACAGTCGCGAGGATAGCCCTGGATCGCCAGAGCGGCCACGCAGAGACATCGAACTCCCTTCGTTCATGCTCTCCAGCGACCTTGGCGCAGGTGCGGAGAGAATACGTGATTCCGCTTGAACCCTGGGTTCGACAGGTGCTTCAGGGAGAGCCTCGCTCGGCGCGGCAGCTGTTTGCGCCTTTGCTGCGGGACGTTGGTGTTCACGCCCTCCTCGACGCCCTCGGCCACGTCTCCGCCCCGGAGGCCCACTGAGGGCTGGCTTCGATGGTGTCAGTTGCTCGACGGCCGCGTTCGCAACAGTCTCTTCGACTGCTTCCGGAGCAGCAGCAGGTTCCGACGCAGTTTCCACAGCCGGAACATTCTCAGGCTCAGGCGCGCTGGCGATCTTTTCCTTCGGAGGCAGCGCGGGAATTTCGGCAGCTACTGTAGCGCCCAGGCGTGTGGCACTTTCCTGCGCCTTGGTCTTCCAATCGGCGCGGCGGAATCGTTCAGCCGCGGTCAGGTACCATTTGCCGGCATCATCGTTGTTGCTGACCGATTCGTAGTAACGAGCCAGTTCAAAAGCCACCATGGCGTCGCGTGTTTTGGCAAAAAGTGTGGACAATTGGCCCGCCGGGTCTTTTCCGGTCCGGGCTCTGCGGATACGTGCTGTGATCTGCTTCCAGTCGCTCATAAGTTGCTTGCATTCTAGCAGTAGTAGGAAACTTGCACCAGCACGAGACGTTGGCAGCCGGAAATGCGGGTAGTCCCCGGTCGGCGTATGTTTACTGATTGACGGCAGTAGAGCGGCGAAGTATCCTTTGGCAGTTGCATTTGGAGGCGTTCATGCAAGGACTGCGCAAGTTTTTCGCAGCCGCCGTAGTGGTAATTTTCTCTTCAATCCCTGCATTCGCAGGTCCGGCGAGTGCCGTTCTGGGAACGGTGATTACGGCTGACAAGGCGCACGTGGGCGAAGGAATGGCTGCTGTCGGCACCACGGTATTCGGCGGAGACCGCATCAGCACGGAGGCGGAAGGCAGCGTGCAACTTCGCGCCGGAGCCGCACGGTTGCTGCTACTCAGCGCGAGTGCTGCCGAAGTGAACGACACGGAAGGCACACCCTCCGCAAAACTTCTGCGGGGAACAGCTACTTTTTCAACCGGCAACGCACACGCATTCACGCTATATGCTTCGAAAGCCGCGATTCGCGCGCAGACGGATTTGCCGACAATCGGCCAGGTGACGTACCTCAACGACAAGGAATTGCTCGTGACCAGCAAGCGTGGTCCACTGACAATCACCGTGGACGGCGAAACGCAATTGATTGCTGAAGGTAGTTCCTACCACGTGTATCTCGATCCTGATGCCGCTCCGCAAGGGCCGCAGGGCGCGGGCTCCGGCTCGGGACCTAGTGGAAAAGGTGGATCGCCGCTGAAAGCAGGCCGCAGCCGCTTTCTGATTTTTGCGGTGACGATTACCGGCGTAGCGACTTATTTTGCGGTTTCCGAATCGCTGGAGAGCCCGCACCGCCCGTAAGCAGCTACTCATCAAAATTCAACGGCCATCCCGCAAAGCGCGCGATGGCCGTTTTTCTTTTCTTGAACCCTTTTCTACAAAAACGCTACCACGTCGATTTCTACCAACGCGTCCTTCGGCAGGCGCGCTGCCTGTACGGTGGAACGCGCCGGCGGCGCGGCCGTAAAGTAACGCGCGTACACTTCATTCATCGCCGTGAAATCATTCATGTCTTTCAGATACACGGTGGTCTTCACCACATGTGTAAACGACACGCCCGCCGCTTCCAGTATCGCCTTCAAGTTTTCCATCACGCGCGCCGTCTGCTCTCGCACTTCCGTACCCACAAATTCTCCTGTTGCCGGATCCAGCGCCACCTGGCCGGATACAAATACAAAGCCGTTGGATTTAACCGCCTGGGAATAGGGTCCGATGGGTTTTGGCCCGCGGTCCGTCAACACGATATCTTTCATTGTGAATTCTCCTCGAGGGATTCGGGAACACAGGATAACAGACGAACGTGTTCGGAGGGAAAATCAGCGCCGGCGGCGGCCTTGATTGCGGACAAAATTCGTATTGGCATGATTCCGCGAAGCCTCTCTCTGCGTGATCAGCTTTTCCGCTTCCGCGTCGCTCATGCCCTTCTCGATAGTATCGAGGATCTGCTTTTCGCCCATCCCGGTATTCTTAAGCCGGCCGATCTGTTCGCTGGTAAGCGTCGGCAATCCCTGAATCCGGCGGCGAACAATTTCCTGTACGGTCGGGTTGGAAAGCCCGATCAGTTTCAAGGTGATTGCTTCCCCGCTGAGCAGGTCGATCTGATCGGATTGCGCCATTTCAAGAATCTGCGTATCTGAATAACCGGCACGGGACAGATTCACGGCGGCGTCTCCGCTGGAGAAATCGTGATTGTGGCTATGCGCTGCTTTGAACAGTGACAGGCACAAGTCGTCCGAAGCTCCTGCCTGCCTCAGTTTTGCCAACTGCCTGACTTCGGAATCCGTGACATTTAGCTGTTTCAATTCATCAATCGTCGTTGCAAACATTCCCGATTGATCGAGGGCGCTGTAGTCGCGTTGTGGCTTCTTTTCACAGCCACAAAGAAGCAGCAGGCACAGTCCGGGAGCGAGTAGAAATTTGCGCATGAGAATATTCTATGCGGAACGGAAGGGGGAAAAATCGGCTGTGCCTTGCCCGACACCGTTCCTCAGGCCAGCCCAACGTTGTCGCGAATCAGGAACGGTAGATGCGCTCAACGCTATAGACGCCATTCACGCGCCGGATGTTCGCCAGAATCAATTCCAACTGTTTCTTGTCGCAGATCTCCAGGCTGGCTTCCACGCGCGCGTTCTGGCGGTCGGGCCGGCTTTCCAGGCTGCGAATATTCGAACTGGCGTCGCTAATGACTGCGGTGATTTCCGCCAAAAGGCCGGCGCGGTCCTTCGCGCGAATCTGCAACTCAACAGGGAAAGTTGCCGTGCTACCGCCGCCCCACTCCACAGCAATGCGCCGCTCCGTCTGGTACATCAGATTTTGCACGTTGGGACAGACCCGCGTATGGACCGCCACTCCTCGGCCTCGCGTGACGTAGCCGATGATGTCATCCCCGGGAATTGGATTGCAGCATTTGGCGCGGAATACCAACAGATCGTCTTCGCCCTTCACGATCAGCGGCGCTTCGCCAAAGCCCAACATGCGCTTGACGGTTTTGACCAGCGTGGGCTTGGCATCCGCCGAGGGCTCGTCTTCCTTGGTCGGCTCTCCAAAATAGCGGCTCAGAACCTGGCGCGCAGAATATTTTCCGAATCCCACGGCGGCATAAAGGTCGTCCACTTTGGAGAGACCGTAATGCGCCGACAGTTCCTGCAGATCTTCGTTGGGTATTTTCTTTAAGCCCTTGGGAAAATTGCGCGACTCATTTTCCAGCAGACGTCGGCCCATCTCCGTGGCCTCGTCGCGCTCTTGCGTGTTGATGAAGTGGCGAATTTTACTTTTTGCGTGTGACGATTTGACGAAGCTCAGCCAGTCGCGGCTCGGCTTGTGGCCCTTCTGCGTCAGAATCTCAACTACGTCGCCGCTGACGATTTCATGGCGCAGCGAAACCATCTGTCCGTTCACTTTGGCGCCCACGCATTGGTGCCCCACTTCCGTGTGTACGGAATATGCAAAATCGACAGGAGTGGCGCCCTTCGGCAGTTCCAGCACGCGCCCCTTCGGCGTAAAGGCGTAAACTTCGACCGGCGCGAGATCCACTTTCAATGTGGAAAGAAATTCGCCGGGTTCCTGCAGTTCCTGCGACCACTCAATCAATTGGCGCATCCACGTGATGCGCTGGTCATCGCCGGTGGAGACCGCCTTGCCGTCCTTATACTTCCAGTGCGCCGCGACGCCTTCTTCCGCAATCCGGTGCATCTCCTGCGTGCGGATCTGTATCTCAAATGGCTGGCCATTGTGAATCACGGTGGTGTGCAGCGACTGGTACAGATTCGGGCGTGGCATGGCGATGTTGTCTTTGAAACGTCCCGGCACTGGCCGCCAAACATGATGGACCACACCTAACGCGGCATAGCAGTTGCGCTCGCTGTCCGTAATGACCCGTACTGCAAGCAAATCATAAATCTGATCTAGACTGCGCTCTTGCTTGATGATTTTTCGATGCAGGGAGTGCAAACCCTTCACGCGCGCTTCCAGTTCGGCAGGAATCCCGTTCTCCACAAGCTTTGCGCGAATGGTCGCTTGCACATCTTCCAGAAATTTTTTGTGGACCGGGGCTTTTTCCGAAATTTCCTTTTGCAGCGAAAAATAGGCTTCGGGTTCGAGAAAACGGAATGCAAGATTCTCCAGTTCATCCTTGATCAGCGCCATGCCCAACCGGTGCGCAATCGGCGCGTAGATGTCCATCGTCTCGCGCGCGATGCGCAATTGCTTGGCGGGCTCCAGGTATTGCAGCGTACGCATGTTGTGTACGCGGTCCGCCAGCTTCATCAGCACCACGCGGACATCGTGAACCATTGCCAGAAGCATCTTGCGGACGTTTTCCGCCTGGCGCGCCTCTGGCGCCATCATGTTCAGGCGCCCGATTTTTGTGACGCCTTCCACCAGCCGCGCTACTTCTTCGCCAAATCGTTCTTCCAGCCGCGATAAGGGGAATTCCGTGTCTTCGATCACGTCATGCAGCAACGCCGCGGCCAGAGTCGTAGCGTCCAACTTCAGATCTGCCAGAATATGTGCGACTTCCAGGAGGTGGGTGATATAGGGGTCGCCAGAGCTGCGGAACTGGTCGCGGTGGCGCTCTGCCGCAATGTCGTAGGCACGCCGCACCAGCCACGGATCATCCGAGGGCCGGTTGTTACGCAGCTTTTCCAGGAGCTCTTCGAGGCGGGCGTTCAACTGCCGCTCGGTACGGTCCCGATTGAAATTCAGCGGCAAATTGGCAGGCGACGGCATACTCCAGTGTACGACGAGCAGAGGGGAAAGCGGGAGGGGGTAGCGTAATGTGTCGGTTTCGGTCTAGCCGGCTATTCAGGATTTGACCGACTTCACGTACTTCTCTTTGACCGAGGAAGACGATCATCGTGCCAACTGGAATCAGCATTCACCAAACAGCCGTGCTCGCACATTCTCGTTGACGGGCAGATCGGGACCGCTATACAGATGGTCTGGAACGCGGGTGAGATCTTGGGCGATGAGCGGCATGGCCTTCTCTCGCAGTGAAGCCGCTTTGGGAGCAGAATCCTGAAAGAGAGTCCGAAGCCATTCCTCCACAAGGTGGCAGTCCCTGAAGTATCGTTCATGGTGTTCAGCGTAGCGGTTTCCCGCGACGCTCCAGTCTAAATTTTGCCAGAGCTCGTTGCGCAAAACTCTTGCATCGCGCAAGGCAAGGGACATCCCTTGGCCGAACGTGGGATCGCTCGTCGCCGCAGCGTCGCCGATCAGGGCAATGCCCTCTCGATAGGGATGTTCCACCCACGATTCGCTTACGTCAAAGCTGGCCAGCGGTCCGATGCTTTTTGCTCCCGCATAGTACCCGCTCAAAAGCGGGTACGTTTTCGCGGACTCGCTGAAGAATAAATTGAGCATTTGTTCGCCTTGCAAACGATACCCCGCTGTCTTCGGATACATGAAGTAGCCGCGATGGCGCTTCTTGCTGAGGGGCACGAGTCCAATGCACGTGCCGAAGTTAGGATCGAATACGAAATACATAGTGTCCGGAGCTGAACTGACATCGCTCAGCAGCACCCCTGCCATATAATAGTCGTTGACGTGTTCACTCACCTTGAAGCCGCCCCATTTTCTCGACGCTGAGCCGCGGCCGTCGGCTGCCACCACGAGGCGCGCTGAGATTCGTTCTTGGCTATGGCCACCCATGACGACTAGAGGTGTTGGCCCCGGTTCGATCTGCACAACCGTGACACCACGCCGAACTTCTGCCCCTGCGCTTTCTGCAGCAGAAAGCAGTGTTTCTTGCATTTCCTGGTGGGCAAAGGAAATAGAGGGCAAGCGCTGCGGCGTCGTTGAAGTGAGATCGCGCGGACCCATGCCACCGTCCACAAGCGGAACATCGAGGGCACAAGAAGTCCGGAGAAGTTCGAGAATTCCAAGTTCGCGCGCTTCAGCTACACCCCACGGAACGATCCCTTCTCCGCGCACGCGATCTTTGAAGCGTGACTCTTTTTCTAAAACAAGGACCTTTGCCCCTCGCTCCGCCATCGCTTTCGCCAATGCGGCAGCCGCGATGCCGCCCCCAATCGTAACGATGTCGTAGCTAAGTCCGGCCATTTCCATTTCCTGGTGAAGTGTGCCTCGTTTTGGAAGCCGCACCTGGAAGGGACAATAATCAGGCGCATCTTATGCCCGCTCACACTGCCAAGTCAATTTGTCGGTGGAACCGTCGGAACCGTTGACGGTGGGACCGGCAGATGGATTGGGGACGCCTCTTAGCTGGCAATCATCCGCGTGCATTTGGCTGTCAGGGTGAAGAAAAGCGGGAGTGGAGCCGTGTAATGGGTCAGCTATCAAACGACGGAAGAATCGAACCATCGGCGTCGAAGATAACACCTCACCAGACTGGTGAGCAAGGACGGCACTGGAACTCTGCCTTTTCCAAGATCCACGCGCTAACTGGAAGCTAACAGCCTACGCCGATCCGGACAAAAAAGGCCCCGATCGAAATCGGGGCCTTGGGAAATATGTTTTAACCAGTGGGCTTAGACCGCAGGTGCCTTCTCTGCTTCTTCGGCCTTCCTCTGCTTGATTTCCTTCACCTTGTCCAGCAGATCATCCGCCTGCTTGGTGTAGGAATCGCGCTCCGCCGTGGAGTCGACCATGTCGGCCTTGCGGCGATAGAGCAAGTTGAGATACGTCATGGCGTCTTCATAGTCCGGCTTCAGTTCGACAGCCTTCTTCAGGTTCGTGATGCCGTCATCCACCAAACCGCCATACTTTTCCACGTAATTCTTGCGTACGTCCGGCGGCAGCGGATCCATATCCTTGACCTGCTTCTTGACGTTCGCGCGGTTATATTCGCCGCGGAGTTCCGTGTTGCCGCGATAGGCGATCGCCCAATCGATAACTCCGATGGAGTAATACGGTTGGGGATCGTCGGGCTTCAATGCGATGTGCTTCTGGTGGTACATCTTGGATTCTTCAAACTTCTTCGCGTCAAACGGCTGTCCCGCCATCTGGTACATGATCGAGGCGAGTCCGTCGATGGCACTGAGGTTGTTCGCATCCTTGTCGAGCACTTCCTTGTATTCCGCTACAGCTTCCTTGCCGTGATTCAAATTTTCGTCGGAAGGTGCGCCGGGAATGTACTGGCTGGCGTAGGCGGTGGCGAGATAGAGACGTGCGTTGATGAGATCTGGATCAAGCTCTTTCGCTTGTTTGAAATCTTCGACAGCCGCGTCAAACTGGGCGTTCTTGAAAGCCGCGACGCCTTTATTGAGAAGGTCGCGCGCGCGGAGTTTGCTGCAACCCGTTACGCCAAACAAGAGAATGAGGATTGCGGCCAGCGAGATTGCCTTGCTGGCAATGCCGGAAAACCGTGCTGCGGTTTCCCGTGAGACTGATGCATGAGTCATGGAAGCTTCCATCCCTGATAAGCGTTACCCCAAGCAACCGGGGCCAAAGCTAGGATTCACATCCGCCCTATACGGGCATTCCATCACGTTCAGCGGTTTTTTTCCAGTTCTGATGTTAACAAACCGACCGAGGTAGCGCCGGCGGTGTGCATGAGATCCAGAACCTGGGCCACCGCATGAAACTCGAGAGACCGATCTGCCCGAAGAAACGCAACTCGCGAGGCGCGCATTCCCAAAATCTTTTCCAGGTTTCCGCGCAATTCTTCGCGTTGCATCTCCAGGCGATTGATCCGGACGGCACCATCGCTGGTCACTGTGACGATGATCGCTTCCGGATGAGGCTCCGTCTCCACGCTACTTGCCTGGGGTAGAACGACCGGGAGCCCCGACTGCCGATGCGGGATGACCATGAAGATGACCAGCAGCACCAGCAGAATATCAATCAGTGGGACCACATTCACTTCCGAAACAATCCCACGGTTACCACCAAGCGTAAGTCCCATAAGTCACCTCGCAGCCAGAGTTTGACCCTGCGAGAGGACCCTCACATCGAGCGAGATAAATCTGAATCGTTTACTGCCCGGCCTCGAGCTTCGCGGTGATGAGGCCGACCTTGTCGATGCCTGCGCCGTGCATGATGTCGATGGCCCGTGCGACGTCCTTGAACAACACGTCGTTGTCGCCCTTCACGAATGCCACTTTTTCCGCACGATCCTTGAAGATCTGTTCCATACGGCCGCCCAGCGTGTCCCAAGTCGTATCTTCGTTGTTGATCTTCAATTTATCGTTCTGCGCGACCTGCACGACAACCGTCTTGTTTTCCAGTTCGACGTTCTGTTCCTTGTTCGGCGAAGGCTGGGGCACCAGGGTATCCAGTCCCTTGGGCGTCAGGGGCGTGATCACCATGAAAATAATAATCAGCACGAGAAGAATATCGATGAGTGGCACGATATTCGGAGATGCCATTGATCCGCTGCTGCTGCCTACATCCATTCCCATTGCGAGTTCTCCTGTCAAGCCGCCAGTTTCGCTTTGTGAGGAAGAGGCGGCGCCGGGTGGGATCCGGCGCCCCTAGTAACTCAGCAAACGAACGATACCAACGACTGGTACGTAATCCTCAACTCTACTGCGCTTGCGTCCCCTGCGGTTTCTGATCCGGTGCTTTCGTTGCACTCTTGGTCTTTTCGGTCAGCAGTCCGATCTGGTCTACGCCCGCAGAGCGGATTTCGTCTACGACGGCAACGACGGTGCCATACTTGGCGCGTCCATCGCTTTTCACGTAGATCGTTTTGTCCAGTCTGTTGGCGATTAGATCTTTAATCTGCCCGGTGATGTCTTCCTTGATGATGATGTTGTTACCGAGGTAGATCCGATCGTCACGCGTCACTGCCACGATGATGGCGTCGTCTTTATCCGCGTCTTTCATATCCCGTGGATTATTTACGTTCGCCATGTCCACCGATACGCCCTTCTGCAACATAGGCGTGACCACCATGAAGATGATCAACAGCACGAGCATGATGTCGGCCATCGGTACTACGTTCGGGGCCGATACCTGCTCTCCTGCTACTGGCTTATATGCCATAGGTTTTTCCTTCTTCCCGGTTACTTCTTTGCGCCGCGGCGCAGGATGAAGTAGTTGATCAATTCCATTGAAGAGTTGTCCATCTCGACGTCGAACGCTTCCACCTTATTGGTGAAGTAGTTGTACGCCCAGACAGCGGGGACGGCCACGAGCAAACCGAATGCCGTGGTCACGAGCGCCTCAGCGATACCGCCGGCGACGGCCGACAGACCGGTCGCTTTGTTGTTTGCGATACCTTTAAACGCGTTCAAAATTCCGACCACCGTGCCGAACAGTCCGACGAACGGCGCCGTGGATCCAATCGTTGCCAGTGCCGACAGTCCGCGCTTCATTTCCGCGTGTACGATGGCGACGGAACGTTCCAGGCCGCGCTTCGCGGCTTCAATGACTTCGGTGTCGGAAACCTGTTGCGATGCCGACTGGAATTCAGAGAGGCCCGTTGCGACTACCTTGGCGATGTGGCTCTTCTTGTTGCGCTCGGCGATAGAGATGGCTTCATCCAGCTTGCCATCCTTCAACGCACCGGCAACCTGCTGCACGAACAGGCGCGACTGCTTGCGCGCGTTGTTGTACATGAGGAAGCGGTCAATCATGACGCCGAACGAATAGATGGAGAGCACGAACAGAATAAAGACCACGATTCTGGCCGCCCAGCCCATCGAGATGAGCATGTCCTTCAGGTTCCAGCTGGTTGTAGCTTCCTGCAACCAGGCTGCGTAAACAAAAAGTGTTGCTAACATTCGTTTGCTCCTTATTTCCTAGTGGCCCCGGCTAGCCGGCACCAACAAAGTTAATTTCGACTGCGGAACTCGAAACGACGGGCAGTCCCACCTCACCGCGCCGCTCCGTTTTACTTACTGAGCCAGCGAGAAAATTACGTCGATTTCCGTATCAACTTCGACCGGATCGCCGTTCAGCAGGGTTGGCTGGTACCGCCACTGCCGCACAGCATCCAGCGCCGACTGCACAAGCAGTGGGTGCCCGGAAACCACTTGCAACTGCTGCACGGTTCCATCCTTGCCGATGATGGCGTGCAGCTTGACCGTGCCGCTAATACGCGTTTGACGAGCGAGCGGAGGATAGGAGGGCTGTACACGATTCACCAAGTGGGCAGCCTGCACGTTTCCACCGACCGTGATGCGCTTCGGCGTTGCCTTTGGCGGAGGAGGAGGCGCCATTGAGGAGCCCGCACCACCAATCACACCACCGAGTACTCCACCCATGGACCCGCCGGATACGCCGCCGGGTACGCCGCCGACCATTCCTGCGCCCATGTCTGGAGGTGCTTCTTCTTCTTTAATAATCTTGATGTCTTTCGGGATGACCTTCGGTGCCACCAGTTTCCCGGCGTCCATCAAATGGGCGACTGGCTTCACCTTCACAACTTGCACGGCCGCTGGCGGTGGCGGAGGCGGGGGTGGTGGCGGCGGCGCCAACAGAATCGAAGACATTAACGTCTTCGGCAGCGCTTCCGTATAGATGAGCGGAATCAGGATAAGGATGGCGAGTAAACCAACCTGGAGCAGCATGGACAGAGCCATCGTCCACGGCTTATTGGTCTTCTTGCTCGTGTTCGTGGATACTACCATTTCTTCGAACATGGTGACTTCTACCTCCTGCCGGCTGGCGCGAGACGCGGTTGCCCGCCTTCGCTCCCCCGGGGTTTGTTGCCGGCTGCGGTTCCGGTGCCTGCTGCCGCTCCTTGTCCCCGCCAATTATTCCAGGCGACAACAAGAGGTGCAGCGATACCAAAACTGGAATACGTTCCTACCACAATTCCCACCACCAGGGCAAAGGCAAAAGCCCTCAGCACCTGGCCGCCCATCAGGAACAGCACGAGCACGGTGAGAAACGTCAATCCGCTGGTCAAAATCGTCCGCGAAAGCGTCTGATTAATCGACTTGTTCACCACGTCGGCGAACGCTTCCTTGCGCAGCAGCCGGTTATTTTCCCGAATGCGGTCGAAGATGACGATCGTGTCGTTCATCGAGTAACCGACCAGGGTCAACAACGCGGCAATGACCGTGAGCGAAATCTCAAAACCGAAGATCTTGAAGAGACCGAGAGTAATTAGCACGTCGTGAAACACGGCTATAACTGCTGCGGCTCCGTAGACCCACTCGAATCGGAAGGCAATATATACCAGCATGCCCGCCAATGCATAGAGGGTTACTCTTATGGCCTGATTGCGCAGCTCGCCACCTACCTTGGCTCCGACAATTTCCACGGTGCGAATCGCAAACGGCGCGAGCGAAAAATTATCTTTCAGCGCGGAAATCACCGACGGGGTTGCGCCATCGGCGTTTTTCAGGTCGTCAATGTTCGTCAGCACACCGCCGTTGTTCTTGTCGCGGTAGGCGAGCAAATTCTTTGCCAGGGTCGTGTAACGGTCGCCGGCATTCACAGACAAGCCGAGCGGATCGCGTTGCGCCAGAAAATTCGCGAGAGCCGTCGGCGTCACTGCATTGAAATCCGGCTTCGTTGAACCGTTAACGTTGTACGCCGCGTTCAGAGCACTCAGAACTTTGGCCTTGCCTTCGTCCAATGCCTGATCGGAATTCCCGGCCTGCTCCACGAAAATCATCACTTCGTTGGAATTCGGATTGGCGATGTCGCTGATGCTCTGGATTTCGCTGTTCCCGAGGCCCTGTGCCTGCAACCCCTTGCGGAGTTCATCGATGTTTGGCGTCTTGGCAAAACGGACATCCACGTTGGTGCCACCCTTAAAGTCGATGCCGTACTTAATGCCGCCCTTGAAGAATATGGCGCTCCAGCCAATGACCAGCAGGAGTCCGCTCAATGCGAAGAAATACTTGGCTTTGCCCATCCAGTCTATGTTGGGCTCTTTAAAGAACTCGATCATGCCGTTTCGCGCTTCCCTTCTTTAGACTCCACACTGTTCCAGTTTGTTCCCCAAACCAAGGGGTGGATGGTACTGGAACTGCCAGAATCTTCTAGATGCTCAACTCCGCCTGGCGGTCCATCTTGCTCAGGTGGTACTGGAAAATCGTCTTGGATACGAAGATGGCCGTGAACACGTTGGCGATTAGACCGATCGTCAAGGTGATGGCAAATCCGCGTATCGGGCCTGTCCCGAAAATGAACAGAAAGAATGCAGAAACCACCGTCGTAACGTGGGTATCGATAATCGTCAGAAAGGCCTTTTCAAATCCCGCGTCCACCGCGGCCGACGACGACTTCCCATTGCGCAACTCTTCGCGAATGCGCTCGAAGACCAGCACGTTGGAGTCGACGCCCATACCGATGGTCAAGATCACACCCGCGATACCCGGCAGCGTGAGCACCGCACCGAACATGGCCAGTGCGGCCAGCAGGATAATCAGGTTCAGAATCAAGGCCAAAACCGCGTTTACACCCGACAGGCGGTAGTAAAACACCATGAAGATCATCACCACGACCAGGCTAAGGATGGATGCCTGTACACCGTGGCGAATGGAATCGGCACCGAGCGATGGCCCGACGGTCCGTTCTTCCAGATACTTGATTGAAGCAGGCAATGCGCCCGCACGCAGAATCAGCGCGAGGTCGTGAGCCTGGTCCTGACTGAAACTTCCCTCGATCACGCCGGAATCATCGATGCGGCTGTTAATGACAGGCGCAGAGTAAACGGTGTGTTCCAGAACGATGGCCATCTGCCGGCCCTTGTTCTGTTCCGTGAACGGACCAAAGCGGCGCGCAGCTTCACCGGATAGCACGAAATTCACTTGATATTGACCGGGCAATTGCGCGTTGCGATTTTCCGTGGCGCTGCGCAAATCACGGCCAGTAACCACCGCCGTGCGAGTCAGCACATACCAATTCTCGCCAGACTGATTTGCGGCGCTGCGCGCATCGCTCCTACCACGCACCACCTCCGTACCCGGAGGAAGTACGCCGCCGTGTGCGAGCATCGCTGCGCTTTCCGACGCATAGGTCGTCGGATCTTCCACCAGGCGCAAGTTCCAGTTGACCGCCCGCCTGAATCACCTGCTTGGCGCGTGTCGGATCGCCTTCGCCTGGCAGTTGCACCAGAATTTCGTTGTCTTTGCGGCCGTGTAGCTGAATGGTCGGTTCGGTCAGGCCGAGGGCGTTGATGCGGCGCTCGATGGTTTCGAGCGACTGCGTCATCGTGGTTTCCTGAATGCGTGCGATAGCGCCCTGACGCAGCGTCAACAGCAGGGCGTTCGGATCGCCCGGCGCCGATGCCAATTCCCAATTGGTTTCAAACTGGTCGTGAACCAGGTCGCGAAACTGTGAAATCTGATCGGAGGGAATGTTGCGAACAATAATGTGGGTGTCGTCGACGCGGCGCACTTCTTCATAGCGGATATTTTTCGTGCGCATCTGGCTGGTGATGCGGTCGACCGTCTGGTCGGTCTCTTGCGCCACGGCTTCCTGCACCTGCACCTGGAGAATCAGGTGCGTGCCGCCCTGCAAGTCCAGGCCCAGCTTGATCTGCTGCGTGAAATTATTCTTCAGCGTGGCCAGCGAGGTCGGGAAATTGGGCAAGCCCAGGATGAAATAGATGCACAGGAGAATCAGTGCAACAATCGAGAGTACTTTCCACTTCAGATTAGGATTCATGGTTAGAAGATCAGGCGCAGATTTGGGCGAGCCGGGGAGTTACTTTGCATCTTCCGATGCCTCCACCTGTGCTATCGCCGCGCGCGCAACGCGGATTTTTACCTGGTCGGCGATCTTGAGTATGACCGTGTCGCCGTCCATGCCATTCACAGTGCCGTAGATGCCCGAAGTCGTAATGATCTTGTCCCCGTTTTTCAGGGCGGCGAGCATCGCCTGCACCTTCTTACGCTGCCGTTGTTGCGGCAGAATCACCAAAAAATACATGATGCCGAACATGATGGCGAACATGGGAAGCATGCCCACCAGCCCGGCTGCCCCACCCGCCTGCAAATAAGCAAAAGCAAACAAAGACATGTTCGTCGTTTCTTACCGTACCCTTTCCACAAACTGCCACATCCAACTGCCAACTGGAGATGTTGTCGTTTCCGGAGCTGGAAATGACTTTACACCAGCGGAAAAGTTTCCGCTAATCCTGCCCGCTCGATTCTCGTCCTGAGATTCGACCCAGTGCGGGTTGACTGCGCTTTCTTACCGCTTCGACCTGACCCGATCGTCCGCTTCAAGCTGGACCGATATTGTATCGCTCGTGCAGCTCAGACGCGAATTTTTCGAGTTGTCCAAAACTGATAGCCTCTCTGATTTGCCGCATGATGTCAAGGTAGAAGTGGACATTATGATGGGTCGCCAGAATCGCTGCGGTGATTTCTCCCGCGGCGAACAGATGCCGAAGATACGCGCGCGAGTAACGCCGGCACACCGCGCAACTGCACTTCGGATCGAGTGGCCGTTGGTCCTCTATGTAGCGCGCATTTTTGATCAGCACGCGCCCTTCACTGGTGTACACACACGCGTGGCGCGCGGCGCGCGTCGGCAGCACGCAATCCATCATGTCGATTCCCAATCGCACGTAGTCTGCTAACTGTTCGGGACGTCCCACGCCCATCAGGTAGCGAGGCCGGTCTTGCGGCAGCAGCGCGGTAACTTCTCCCGCCATCGCGCAGGTCACCTCATGCGGCTCGCCCACCGCCAGTCCACCCACCGCGTAGCCGGGGAAATCCAACTGCAGCAACTGCTGTGCGCTTTCGCGGCGCAGATCCGCGAACGTCGCCCCCTGCACAATCCCGAATTGCCATTGCCGCAAGTCTCCCTGCTGCTCGGCTTGCTCCAGGAAATACTTTCGCGCGCGTTGTGCCCAGTGCGTTGTGCGTTTCAGCGCCGTCTCCGCGATATTCCGTGGCGCCGGCGTTTCAATGCACTCGTCGAGCACCATGGCGACGTCCGAACCTAGTGCGAGCTGAATTTCCGCCGCCTTCTCCGGACTCAGTAGATGTTCAGATCCATCGAGGTGCGAGCGGAAGCGCACACCTTCATCGGTAATTTTGCGAAGGTCGGAAAGGCTGAACACCTGGTAGCCGCCCGAATCTGTCAGGATCGAGCCGTTCCACGACATGAAGGAATGTAGTCCGCCGAGTTTGCGGATCAACGGATGTCCAGGGCGCAAATAAAGGTGATAAGTGTTGGCAAGAATGATGCGTGCGCCGAGCGTCTCCAGCGCATCTTGCGTCAGCGCCTTGACCGTGGCCGCCGTGCCCACCGGCATGAATACCGGCGTATCGATTACCCCGTGGGGCGTAGTCAGCCGCCCGCAGCGCCCGCCCGCCGGATCACTTTTCAAAACTTCAAAGGAAAAACTCACTCCTCAAGTGTATCAGGAGAAGATGAACGCGATTCCCACGCGGATCACCACAAATACCGCCCAGACGGAGAACGCCAAAACATACGGCTTTGAACCCTTGAGTTTCTTGCGATTGATCGCGCCGAAACCGATCGCAAGCAGGATCAGCGACCAGAACGAAAAAATGTCCAGGGATTTGCAGAATGCCACCAACCATTTGGCGGAGTCATCCGGCAGGAAGGCGCCAAGATTCGACGCAACAGGGTTCTCTATATCCGTTCCCCCGTATGGTTTGAGCCAAAGAATCAGAATAAATAATGGACTACTGATCAATCCCGTCAGAAAGGCATGGGAGGTGATTCCAAAGGCCGTCCCGAAATTTGTCTGGATGCCTCCAAGCAATGTGTAGGTGCCCCACATGATCAGCGCCACCAGTAGCACAAAGATCGTTGGTCCCAGAATCCCAAACACATACGTGGCCGGTGGTGAATATTTTACGGAACCTTCAATCTGCTGCTGCTTCTGCTCCTCGGGGGCTTTCGATGTCTCCAGCCGCTTTACCGCCACTTCGCGCCAGTCCACACGCTGGTTCATGCTGTACGACACCGCACCACTTAGAAGGGTGAGCAGTAGCAGTGGCAGCAGCCAGCTCGGCTTGCGCACAATGTCTTCAAACGTCGCTTTCGGCGAAAAAAATACGCCAATAATGCGTCCGAACGGAGAAATCGAAGCCTGCGGCTCGGCCACAGGCGTGGGAATGGATGCCATCGAAGAGTCCTCCACCACAGAAGATTCGAGAACGATTGCTAGAGATACTACGCTGAGCCTGGCTGGAAAATATCACACGTTTCCGCTGGAGGGAATCTCTGGAACGGCCGCGATCAGTTCCCGGGTATAGGCCGCCGTCGGGTCCGTCAGAATCAACTCCGCTGGGCCAAACTCCACCAGGTTGCCGGCCCGCATTACCGCGATATGGCTGGCGATCTGCGCCACCACCGGCAGGCTGTGCGAAATAAATAGATAAGTAAGGTGAAACTCCCGCTGCAATTCCTGCAACAGCAGTAGCACCTGCGCGCCCACCGAGACGTCCAATGCCGACACCGGCTCGTCCGCCACGATCAATTTCGGCCTCAGGATCAGCGCCCGCGCAATCCCGATGCGTTGCCGCTGCCCTCCCGAAAATTCGTGCGGATATTTCTTCATCGCATCTTCCGGCAGCCCCACGCGGCGCAGAATTTCCGCTGCCTTCTCGGTTCGCTGCTGTCGGGTCAGGGCCGGCTCGTGAATGCACAACGGCTCCGCCACAATTTCTCCAACGTGCATCCGCGGATTCAGCGACGCGTACGGGTCCTGGAAAATCATCTGCATCTGGCGGCGTTCTTTGCGCATCTCTTCCGCGGACAACGCCAGCAGATCGCGCCCTTCCAGCAAAATCTTGCCGCTGTCCGGTTCGATCAATCGCAACAGCATCCGCGCGAGGGTTGTCTTGCCGCAACCGCTCTCGCCAACAATCGCAAACGTTTCTCCCGCTTCCACGAAAAAACTTACATCGTCAACGGCCGTGAATGTATCGCCCTTGCGCGCAGAGCCGAACGCTCCTCCCGCGCGCGGAAACGTCTTGCGCAAATTTCTCACTTCCAGAAAGTGCACCAGGGCTTCCGTCATAGCAACACGCATCTCGCCGCATGGCCGCTGCCCACGTTGCGAAAGTCCGGCACGGCCGGCTCGCAGTCTGCGCGGCGAAACTTACACCGTGGCGCAAACGAGCAGCCGGCAGGCAACGCCGTCAACTGCGGCACCGTTCCGGGAATGGGTGTCAGCTTCCCGCGCAGCAGCGTTGGCGAAGCAGCGAGCAATCCCTGCGTGTACGGGTGTTTCGGCGCAGTGAGCACATCTGCCGTCGCGCCTTCTTCGATGATTCGCCCCGCGTACATCACCGCGATGCGATCCGCCACCTTCGCCACCACGCCCAGATCGTGCGTAATGAAGAGTAGCCCCAACTCCATCTCGCGTCGCAATTGATCGAGCAGTTCCAGAATCTGTTGCTGCACCGTCACGTCGAGCGCCGTCGTCGGTTCATCAGCAATTAAAAGTTTGGGCCGGCCCGCCAGCGCCATGGCAATCATCGCGCGTTGCCGCAATCCACCAGATAGCTGGTGCGGAAACTGTCTCGCACGAACTTCCGGCTCCGGCACGGACGCGCGTTCCAGTGCGCTCATCAGCCTTCGCTGCATCATCCCGCGATTGATGCGCGGCTCATGCGCGCGTATCGCCTCTTCAATCTGCGGCCCGATACGCATCACCGGATTCAGCGAAGTCATCGGCTCCTGAAATACCATGGCGATCTCGCTGCCGCGCACGCCGCGCCACTCCGCCTCGTGCAGTTTCGCCAGATTTTTTGCCGGAGTATCCCCAGCATCCAAAACCGCCTCGCCGCTCACCCGCGATCCCGTAGGCAGCAATCCCATCAGCGACAGCGACAGCATCGTCTTCCCGCTGCCCGATTCCCCCACCAATCCCAGCGCCTCACCCTTCGCAATCCGCAGCGACACCTCATTCACCGGACGCACCCATCCCATCGGCGTCGGCAGCTCCACCGTCAACCCTTTTACCCTGAGGAGTTCTCCCATCGTCCCTATGATACGTTTGCTTCACCCACACTGCATCTTTCTAAGGATTTTGGCGTCGCGATAGTAATCTAGTAGGTCCCATGGCCACTGCCGTCGCTCAACGTGTCGACTGGAAACTGCTCTGGGAGCAGCGCGCCTTCCGCTTCTTTTTTACCGCCATGTTTGTCTCGCTCTTCGGCAGCGGCATGAATTTCATCGGCGTCAGTTGGTACATCATGTCTGCCACGCACTCCACCGTGGCGGTCAGTTGGCAAGTCATCGTCGTTACGCTGCCCGGCCTGGTGGTTCCTTTCATCGGCGGCGTACTGATCGATCGCTTCGATCGCCGTTACCTCGGCGTGTTGCTCGACCTCGCGCGCGGCTTCTCCGTACTCGCTACCGCCTACATCGCGTGGCACGGCCATCTGCAAATCTGGCATCTCTACCTGATGACGCTGATCACCGGCACGGGTTCCGCCGTCTACTGGGCCAACGTGAATGCACTCGTTCAGGAAGTTGTGCCGCCCAGCCAGTTCACCGGCGCCAACGCCTCCGTGCTTGTCGGCGTGCAAAGCGGTATGCTTTTGGCGGGCACGTTCGTCGGCTTCATCTACGATCACATCGGCATCGCCGGCATTTTGTTTATCGACGGGCTGACCTACTTCGTTTCCTCGTACTGCCTTTTTCTCTTGCGCAAGGGCTACGTGAATCCGCGCGATCACAAAAGTTTTCCACGCGAATATTCCGAATCGACCCAAGGCACAGTGCAGGCCCTTGAAAGCGGCGAGAACCCGGAAGTGGCCGAGGCCGGTCTATCGCTCGCAATTTACGCGGACATGAAGGAAGGCTTCGGCTATTTGCGCCAACAACCGGTGGTACTCGCTCTCGGCGTGACGCACGCCATCCTGATGGCCAGCATCGTCAGCTCCAACATCGTCGTCGTGGCGCTGGCCAACGACATTCTTCATTCCGGCGCGCGGGGATTCGGCTTCATCGAAGCAGGATGGGCCATCGGCGCCATCACTGGCGGATTCATCACCAGTCAATTGCCGCAGAAAATTCGCCTGCCGCTCTATGTAGCCGCGATGGCGGGATTGGCGCTGGGCCACCTGGCCGTGCCATTCGTGGCATTTTTGTTTGGTGCGGCCCTGTTGCAGGGCTGCTTCGGATTCTTTCGTGCGCTCGGCGGCATCGTCGCGCAATCCGCGCTGATGGCCATCGTGCCTCGCCACTTCATGGGCCGTACGCAATCGGCGTTTGCCATCTTCGCCACAATTCTTCAACTTGCGATGAGTTTTTCGCTCGGCTGGATTGCGCAACGCTTCAGCATTGCCACAGGATTTTTTCTGCTGGCCACGATGTACACCGGCGCAACGTTGACCGCCATGCGCGCACGCCGACTGCTCATGGAATCAACTTAGCCAGGCGTTTTTTCTGGCGGTGGTGGCGGACTGGCCGTTGCATCCTTGCCGCCCAGAACTTCGATCGCGGCCTGATACAGTTTGGTACGCAGCATGTAACGTTCGTTCGCCTTCGTCACGTAGCGTACTCCCAACTCCACGCCTCCCGGCACCGGTTTCACGCTGATCGCCGGTTCGGCTGAAAATCCAGACATCTCGCGGGAATGCGTGGCCGCTCTCCATTCTTGTTCCGCCTGCTTCACGCTTTCCTGCGTTGCTTCGCGAACTTTTTTGTGGATCGCATCGACCATCGGGTACGGGTCGCGCCCCGAAGGCAGCACCACCTGCAATTCATCCCAGAGCCACTGCCCCGTAGTCGAGAAATTGAAATAGTGCCCTTCAATCGCGTAGCTGTTTGTAAACGTTACGCGCCGGCCGGTTGGATGCCCGGAATCCGTCCAGTTTCCCGTTTCCAGCAAGACAGTGTGGAATGGCCCGATCTGCACCACTTCTCCCGTTACACCGTTGATCTCTACCCAATCCGCCAAACGAATTCCATTTCTCCCCATCAGCACAAACCAGCCCATGAAGCTGACGATGAAATCTTTCAGCGCTACCGTTAAACCCGCGCCGGCTAGTCCAAGAATAGTGCCAAGCTGACTCGGCGGACCAAACAGCACCAGCAATATCAACGAGAGCGCAATTATTTGCGACGCGACGCGCGCCACCGTGCGCAAAGATTCCACCTGTCGCGGGTCCATGGGAATATTGCGCACCAGCGAATCCATCCACGTGCTGAAAAAGATGCCAATCAGCGCGATTCCCAAAATGATTGCGAATTCTCCCAGCGCTCGATGCACCACCGCGCGCTGGTATCCCGCCACCAATTCAATCCACTGCGCGTAGACGCCTGCGAGCTCTTTCTTCTCGGCGATTCGCTTGTCGTAGGCCGAAACTATTTTCTGGTCGTTTGCCAGGGCTTCCGTTTTCTTGAGTAGCTCTTTTGGATCAGGTATGACCTGCTTCTTTTCAGCCTCGATCTGCGCATCCAGCGCGTCGTGTCTGGCCGTCAGCCTCGTCACGGATGTCTCCGTGGCCGTCTTCGCTTCCCACAAACTCATCTGTTTCTGGTGCAGGCTTCGCCAGCGCGCCGCGCGGTGGATCAGTCCAGGCTTCTCAATGGATTCCTGCTCGGCGGGAATTGCGGATTGCGTATTGGTCGCGGCGTCTTCGTGCAGCTTCTTCATTGCCATCAGCCGCTCTACGGAATCGCCACCTGCCTGTTGTAGATCGTGCTCCGCGTCGTCAACCTCGTCCTGCGCCAGGTCGATGTCTGCCTCCGCCTGGATCAGATCCACTTCAACGTTCGCCTGTTTGTCCGCAGGTACTTTCACCAACAGTTCTGCCAACTGCTTTGCCCGCTCCTGCGCGGCTTCCAGCGCCTTCTCCGCCTTTTCCTTCCGCGCCTTGCAGGCGATGGCTTCTGCAGATAGCGGTAGAGGATGCAACCGCGCTTCGCGTATGGCCTCGTCGAATGCCAAATCGGCGTCATAGTCGGCAAGCCGCAACGCTTCCTGCGCCAGGACGCGCTCTTCCCGCGTTGTCGCGGTTTGCGCCAATTGCTGCGCCGTTTTCAAGGATCGCAGGGCGACGATAGGTCTGCCCGTTTGCCGCCCGTTGCCATTGGCGCTATCTGGGGGCAACACCTGCCGCGTTTTCCACACGGCATAGGCCGTAAGTCCGATCAGGACGACGATAACTACGGCCATTATCTTTTGTGTTCTTCTCATGACGACACGGGGGCTCCGCACCTGATTTCGTTGATTGTGCCGGGAAACCCCAATTTCGCGGATTCCCAAGAGAAAGGCAAGGGCTTCCTGGCCGCGCCTCCTTCAGGTCCTCTCTGGCCAGATGGCCACACCGTGCAGTTCATGCTGCTCGTTTGACAATCCCGTAACATTCCCGCTCTGCACCTGTAATCAGCGAAAGGTACCTTTCCCCTGCTTCGCCGGTTGTCGCTCTGCGAGCGATTGAGGGAACTCCGGGTAGACGGGTGATTTACGTCTCCCGGTGTGGCGAACAGCAAAGCTTCCGGGATATTTCGTTTGCAATCACAAAAGGGAGAATCCATGAATATAAATTTGAAGTTGAAGTCAATCGCGGCCCTGCTTGCCGCTTCTTCGTTGATCAGTCCGGTTTGCGCAGATGAAGGAAAAGTTCCCAAGGGCGTCCCACGCCTCGATCACGTTTTCGTGATCATGATGGAAAACCACGCCTACAGCCAGATCGTGGGCAATACCAGCGCGCCTTTCACCAATCAATACCTCAAGACCGCCAACACCGCGAACAATTATTTCGCCGTCGCACATCCTAGCCTGACCAACTATCTGGAAGTTGTCGGCGGCTCGAACTTCGGCGTGTTAAACGACAACAGTCCGGATTGGCACAACACCAACTGTGTGACGAATCTTTCCAGCGGCCAACCCTCTCTCGATGACGGCAAGCATCCCAATATATGCCCCATCTCTGGAACCGGCACGGATGCCGCGACGCCTGCCATCGACTATTCCAACGAGACTTCTGGACCTCCAGGCACGATCAACATCGACGGCTCGATCTCCATCGCAGCTGCCTCTGACATTTCCGGAAAGACCATTGCAGATCAGCTCACCGAATGGAACAAGACATGGAAAAGCTATCAGGAATCCCTGCCACCTTCCGGGGCCGACGGAGTGAACAACAGCGACGGCTTCTTTACGGGCAGCGCGGATATTCTGGCCGCTCTGCCAAATGAAGCACAAACACTCATTAATCTCTACGCGGCCAAGCACAATCCTTTTGTCTATTTTCAGAGTGTCCAGGAAGGGCAGAATCCCCACAACAGCTTGAAGAACGTTGTCGGCTTCCAGGGGCCGAAGGGATTATTCGATGATCTCAATTCCGGTCGCGTGCCAAACTTTTCCTTCATCGCGCCAAACCAGTGCAACGATCAACACGGACGCGGCAATGCCGGCCCGGCGTGCGATTTCGACAACGTGGATAATGGCACCCTCGTTGGACTCAACCCCGCGCTGATCTATCAAGGCGACTTGACCTTACGCACGCTCGTTTCCGCGATTCATAGCTCACCCGCATGGCATGACGGGCACAGCGCCATCGTGATCCTGTGGGATGAGAACGACTACAGCACTGCACCCACCACCAACCAGGTGCTTCTGACCGTGGAAACCAACTACGGTCCGCACGGCGTGAAGAGCAATAAGTTCTACACGCACTTCTCGCTGCTCAAATCTCTTGAGGCTGGCTTCCGTCTGCCTTGCTTGAATCACGCTTGCGATGCCAACGCCGACGTTATGACTGACCTGTTCGTGGGGCATGACCGCGACAACGATTAGCCGCGATTAACGTTTTGCGAACATCTGCAGGAACCAATCAACGGAAACGCCCCGATTAGCTTGGAGCGTTTCCGTCTTTTTTGCGGCTCAGTAATTTGACTCAAGGACGTAACAACTCACTAAGCACACTTCGACATAACATCATTGCAGGCAAGTGGGATCGCGCCTAATCTAAGGCTCAGGATTCCGTCATGAACAGCTCGCGCCTTCCAGCACTTATTTATCTCCTGTTGCTCATCCTAGGTGTGCTGCAGTGGGTGCATGCATATCCGCAACTCCCTGCCACCATGGCGTCCCACTTTGCCCGCGATGGCACTCCGAATGGCTGGCAACCGAAGCAGGCGTTCTTTCTTTTGACCGCGATCATCATCGCCATAACATCGATTCCCGCTTTCTTCGTCACACGAAGCATCAGCAAGCGCCCTCCGGAAAAAATCAATCTTCCCCACAAAGATTACTGGCTCTCCCCCGAGCATCAGGAAGAGACGTGGCGCTTCATCGGCGCATTGATGGCCTGGTTCGGCTGCGGATTGATGGTCGTGCTTCTGTACGCGATCTCGCAGACGATCAATTACAACCTTCCAAGCATCCATCGTTTTGATACCCGAGGCATGTTATTTGTCCTCGGCGGATTCATCCTCTTCGTAATTCTGGGATTGGTCTACTTCGTTCGCCACTTCTACGTCGTGCCTCCATCGGCCCGCTCTTCGCTACCCGGCCGTTCCTAGAAATACTTCGCAAGATCATTATTCCCCGAAAAGAACGTAAAAAAAAACGCCCAGCATGCGCCGGGCGTTTCCACATTTCCTGTTGAAATTCATTCTATAGATAATCGCGCGAGGGACCTTCCAGAAACGCGCGCAACTTCCGTGATCGCGATGGGTGCCGCAACTTGCGCAGCGCCTTCGCTTCAATCTGCCGGATGCGTTCCCGCGTAACTGCGAACGACTGACCCACTTCTTCCAGCGTATGTTCGCTGCCATCATCCAGACCAAAGCGCATCTTGATTACTTTTTCCTCGCGTGGCGTCAGCGTCTTCAGCACCGATGAAGTCTGCTCCTTCAAATTCAAATTGATGACCGCGTCCGACGGCGAAACCACGGCCTTGTCTTCGATGAAATCGCCAAGATGCGAATCCTCTTCCTCGCCAATCGGGGTTTCCAGTGAAATCGGCTCTTGCGCGATCTTCAGAATCTTGCGCACCTTGGACACGGGAATGTCCATGCGCTTGGCAATCTCTTCGCTGGTTGGTTCGCGGCCCAGTTCCTGCACCAACTGGCGGCTGGTACGCACCAGTTTGTTGATCGTTTCGATCATGTGCACAGGGATACGGATCGTGCGCGCCTGGTCGGCAATTGCACGCGTAATCGCCTGGCGAATCCACCATGTCGCATACGTCGAAAACTTATAGCCGCGGCGCCATTCGAATTTATCGACCGCCTTCATCAATCCGATGTTGCCTTCCTGAATCAAATCCAGGAATTGCAGTCCGCGATTGGTATATTTTTTCGCGATCGAAACCACCAGGCGCAGGTTCGCTTCGATCAATTCCTTCTTGGCCTGCTCTGCTTCCGCTTCGCCGCGATGAATGATCGTCAGCGTGCGCTTCAGTTCGGTCAATCCAACTTCGCTGGCTTCCTCAATATCCTTCAGCTCAGACCGGCGCGTGCGCAATTCCCGGCGCGCTTCCGTCGCGTTATCGCCTTTGGAAACATCCGCTCGGCGCTCTAACCGGCCGGCTTCGCGCTCCAGCGACTGCAAGCGCTCCACCGTGCCGCGCATTTTGTCGATCAACCGTTTCTTCTCGAACGGATTGAAATCGATGTCACGAATCTCCAGCGAAATCTGGATGCGCGTCCGCGCCACATCCCACTTCGCACGAATGTACGGCTTCTTTTTTGGCCTTGGGAGTCTTATCCAGTTTCACGGCCTGTTTCAGCGCCGTTTCATACAATTTCGCAATCTTCTCGATGTACTTCAGTGTCTGCTTGGTCTTGTTGGCAATCTTCTCTTCGGTCAGCTCTTCATCGTCGAACTGGACAATTTCCTTGATCGACCGCGCGCCCTTCCGCAAATCGTCGCCAACGGCGATTAATTCCTTGATGACGATCGGCGAACGCGTAATCGCTTTCATCACCACCAGTTGCCCGCGCTCAATCCGCTTCGCGATGGTCACTTCGCCTTCGCGCGTCAGCAGCGGAACCGTGCCCATTTCGCGCAAATACATACGCACCGGATCGTTCGTTTTTTCCAGAGAGCCTGGTGTCAGGTCGAGGTCGCTTCCGCTGCCGCCCTCTTCCGCATGCGCATCGTCTTTCACCACGCCATCGCGGTCGCCGCGTTCCACGGAAACTTCCACCGCGCGCGCCGCTTTCGCCGAAGCGGCATCTTCGTAAATCTCAATGCCATTCCGCTCAAACGTCGTCAGTAGATCGTCAATTTCCTCGGAGGAATGCACTTCCGCGGGAAGTGAATCGTTCACTTCGTCATACAGCAGGTAGCCGCGTTCTTTCCCCACCGCGATCAGCTGTTTTACTGCATCATATTTTTCTTCAAGACCCGAAGCCGCCACAACTCCTCCAAATTTTGGACTTCAATCCCTTTTCGACCCGAAAGTCACAAGTCATCTCACTCCGCCGGGACTACGTCGTTAAATCCCGTGACGGACAGAAGGATGTCATCATTCCCTCGTAAAGAATTCAATTGTCTCGGTGAAGCCTTATGAGCGATGTCTGCCCGCCGCTGCCCCACGCTTACCGCCCGCCGCGCTCTGCCACTACGGTCGCGTTGCATCTTCAACAAACATTTGGATGCTCTGCGGAGCGAAACCGTTATCTGCCCAACCCTTCTACGCTACACGCTTAAGTCGTGTCAAGTCAATTACTTCGTACCCCGTTCCAGAGCTGCGACATCCCCCTGAATCGTCGCCGTTTATGGATGATTTCCCGCAGCCATGCGTTTCAATAATTCCTGTTTTCGGGTCAAAAGCTCGCGCAGGTTCGGACTGGCCGCATTGGCCTCAATATCCCTCTGCAACTGCCCCAACTCCTGTTCCAACTTGCGCCGTTTCAGTGCCTCCAGGCAGCTTTCCGCTTCTTCCCACGATGGCGCCTGCGTCGGCTCGAAAAGTATCTCGAAAAAGACCCGCCGGTCGCGGTCTTCGAGCAATCCCCCAATTTCCGTCGCCTGCATCGACTGGTCCGACAGCCCCGCCACAATCAGCGCGGCAAAAATCTTCTCGGTCTCAAGCCCCTCGTACAGCCGCTCTTCCTGCAGCCGGTGCGCCAATTCCTTGCGGAAATCCTCCGCCTCCACCAGCATCCGAATCAAGCGCCGCTCCAGTGGCTTTGCCGCCTTGCCGATCAACTCCGGTTGCGTCTTCACCTCGCTGCGCCGTTCGTCGGCCGCCTTCCGCAACGCCGCGCGCAGCACCGGTTCGTCCACGCGCAACTGCTGCGAAATTCGCGTCGCCCATTCCGATCGCAGAAAGCGGTTCGGGATTCTCTGCACGTACGGCAGCAGAAAATTCAGCGCGCGCAGTTTCCCTTCCGCCGTTGACAGATCCATCTGCTGCGCCCGGGCGATCAAGTAGTCGACATACGGCGGCGCTTCCTTCAGCGCCTTGATGTAGGCGTCCTTCCCCCGTTCGCGGATAAACAGGTCCGGGTCGGCCTTTTTGTTCCCAATCGGCGGCAGCGCCAGCACGCGCACTTCAAAATCCTGCTCCAGCAGCAGCGTCAGCGAACGCTCCGTCGCCGTCTGTCCCGCCGTGTCCGGATCGTAGTTCACGATGACGCGCTTCGTGAATCGCCCCAACAATTTGATCTGCGGCTCGGCAAGGCTCGTTCCGCAACTGGCCACCACATTTCCGATGCCCGCGCGCGCCACGGCAATCGCATCCATGTAGCCTTCCACCAGCACCGCAAAATCCTGCCGCCGGATCGGTTCTTTCGCGCGGTCCATGTGATACAGCACGTTGCTCTTCGAATAGATCGGCGTTTCGGGCGAATTCAGATACTTCGGCAGGTCGTCGCCCAGCGCGCGGCAGCCAAACGCCACAATTTTTCCCGATTCGTTGGCGATGGGAAATGTAATCCGCCGGCGAAAGCGGTCGAACATCCTGCCCGTATTTTCTGGTCGCGCGAAATCAGTCCCGATTCCACCAGCAATTTTTCCGCATACTTCGGCTTCAGCACGCGCAGCAGCGCATCTCCGCCGCTCGGCGCGTACCCAATCCCGAATCGGGCAATCGCTTCCGCGTTCATCCCGCGATCTTCCAGATAGGCTTTCGCGACCTTCCCTTCGGCCGTCGACTCCAGTTGCTTCACAAAAAACGCCTGTGCCTCGCGGTGAATCTCCACCAGCGCCGCTCGCTGCTGATTCTCCTTGCGCTCTTCCGGCGAACTGGCCTTCGGTTTCGGAATGGCAATGCCGCATTTTTCGGCCACCATCCGCACCGCTTCCGGAAACTGGCACTTCTCCATCTCCATCACAAAACTGAAAACGTCCCCGCCCTTGCCGCATCCGAAGCAGTGAAAAATCTGCTTCACCGGATGCACCGCAAACGACGGCGACTTCTCTCCGTGAAATGGGCACAATCCCGTAAAATTTTGCCCGCTCTTCTTCAGGCGCACGTATTCGCCCACCACGCGAACAATGTCCGCCTGCTGCTTCACCCGATCCGCGAATGATCCTGCTTCTGCCATGGTTACAACCGCAATTCTACAACCGTGATGGCTTTGCCGCCGTGTTCTTCGGTTTCAAACGCGGCCTGCGCCACCGAGGGATGCGTCCTTAGGAATTCCGCCAGCCCGCGGCGCAGTGCCCCCGTTCCGTGCCCGTGAATAATCCGAACGCGCGTTCGGCTCGCCAGCACCGATTCATCCAGGAATTTGTCCACCAGTTCGCTGGCCTGTTCCACCGTCATGCCGATAACGTTGATTTCGCCCGTCGATGGCTGCTCGTTCGATTGCGAAGTCACGGTAACGTTGTCGCGCTTCGACGGTTGTATCGCCACTCTTCCGGGCGCGGCTTCTTCCACACCGGTAATTTCTTCCAGCGCCACCTTCATCCGCAGCGGTCCTGCCTCGATTTCTGCCGAAGAACCATCGAGTCGGCGAAAAATCACCGGCTTGCTGAATCCGCGCACCCTTATCTTGTTCCCCGGTTGCAACTTTTCCGCATTCACGGCGTCCGACATCTCCGTCTTCAGCCCCAGGTCCTTCTGCGACTCCGAAATCGTCTGCACCACCGCGGCGTTCAGTTCATCCTTCGCCTCAACGCGCACATCGCGCAGTTTGCGCCCCGCCGTTTTTTCCAGTTGCTTGCGCAATTCGCGGTCCTTCACGGCTTCAACAATCGCCGCGACATTCTCCTCGTACCGCTTCTGCATCTCCGCAAAACTGTTTTCCAGTTGCGCGATACGCAGCTTTTGCCGGTCCACCCACTCCGCGCGCAGCTTTTCGCGTTCCTGCTCCAGCGCGTGGCGCTCTTCCGCCATTTGCACGCGCAAACGATCCAGTTCATCGCGGCTGCGATGCAAATACGCAATCAGGTCCGCCGCCTCGTGCGATTCGGGAGTCATCAACTCCCGCGCCCGCTCAATAATTTCCTTCGGTAATCCAAGCCGCTGTGCAATCGCGATTCCGCTCGAACCCCCCGGCACGCCCAGCATCAGCCGGTACGTCGGCCGCAGATTCACGTCGTCGAACTCCACCGCCGCGTTCACCACACCAGGCGTCGTCGAGGCGTAGGTCTTCAACCGGTCGTGATGGGTTGTAGCCATCACAAAACAATTCTTTTTGTGAAACTCATCCAGCAGAGCTTCGGCCAGCGCCGCGCCTTCTTCCGGCGCCGTTCCCGTGCCGATCTCATCCATCAGCACCAGCGATTTCGGCGTAGCCTCCTCCAGCATCGCTTTCAGATTCAGCATGTGCGCCGAAAATGTGGAAAGGTCGGCAGCAATCGATTGCTCGTCGCCGATATCCACCAGCACTCGATCGAACAACGGCAGCACCGCTCGCTGCGCGGCGACTGGGACGCCGGATTGCGCAGAAAGCGCCGCCAGTCCCATCGTTTTTAGCGCCACGGTTTTTCCACCCGTGTTGGGCCCGCTGATCACCAGCAGCCGTTCTTCGCCGCCCATCGCCAGCGACATCGGCACAATCGTGCGCTCCTCGCGCCGCAATTTATCTTCCAGCACCGGATGCCGCGCCGAGTCCAGTCGCAACTCTGCGGCCTCCGTAAATTCCGGGAAGCACGCATCAAAATCTTTCGCGAATCGTCCGCGCGCGAAAATACTGTCCATGTCCGCAATCGTGCGCGCCGCCTCCTGCAATGGGCCGCTCAGGAGTTGCAGCCGTTCCGTCAACTCTTTCAAAATGCGGAAAATTTCCGCGGCTTCGTCTTCAGCAAGCTGCACCAGTTGATTGTTTGTTTCGACCGTCTCGAACGGCTCGACGAACACCGTCTGCCCCGTCGCGCTCGCTCCATGCACCACACCCTGCACGCTGCGCCGGTGCTCGGAACGCACCGGAATCACGAAGCGATCATTGCGCAATGTAACGTAGTCTTCGCCCGATTCCGTTTGTCGCGAGCGCAGGATCTGCTTCAGCGTTCGCTGAATCGCGTCGCGCGTCTGCAAGATGCTGGCGCGAATTCGCCGCAAGGTCGCTCGACGCGTCGTCACTGATCTCTCCGTTCGGTAAAATGCACCTCTTAATCGTGGTCAGTATTTCCCGGAAATCTCCAAGCGCGCCTGATTGTGCCGCCAACAATGGGAACTTCCCAGCTTCTTCGCGAAACTGCACCTTCAGCCACGCCGCCGTCTCCAGCAGTGATCCCGCATCCAGAAATTCCTTGGCCTCCAGCACCACGCCGGGCGCATCCAGTCGCGCCATCCAACCTTCAGGGTCCGACAGCGCGCCAAATCCTAATTCCCGGCCCATGCGCAACCATTCGTTGGCTTCCCGGATTCGCGCGAATGCATCATCCAGTGCGCCGCGATCCGTTCCCGGCTCGAGCTCGTTCATGCGTCGCCGTCCCGGAGCGCACGTAGTCCGCAGCCGCAGCAATTCCCGCAGTTTGTCGAATTCCAGTACGTCCTGTGCCGATCGTGACATTTATTCCCTGTTTTTTAGATGCGCTTGAAGATACTTCACTACTTCTTCCGGTGTCTTCGCACTCTTCACTAATTGCGCCTTTGCCTCGCCCCACCTCGGCGCCTCCGTCGAAGGGCGTTTGTCCTGTTCCACTTCGCGCACACGGTCCAGAATCGGTTGCCAGAAATCGCCGCATACCGCGAAGGGTTTTGGGGGCATCACCGCTTTGTTCAACATCTCCCAGACCACGGCCAGCTCCACCAACGTTCCTGTTCCACCTTTGCACGCCACAAATCCGTCGCCCAGTTCAATCAACGAAAATAGTCTCTCTTCCCAGGTTTTCTTTCGAACCTCCACATCCACCCATTGATTTGCCTTGCGCGCGAAAAATTCCGCAGTCACTCCGTACGTTTTTCCGCCGGCTTCCTTCGCGCCTCGCGACACGCCTTCCATCACACCACCGTATCCGCCGCTGCACACGGCGAACCCCCCTTGCGCCAGTGCCTTGCCCAGTTCGTGCGCTTCGCGATAGTCAGCATCGTTCTCTTCCGGTCGCGAACTGCCAAATACCGTAATTATTTTTTCCTTGCCCATGGTTCACTTTCCTACTTCGCTGCTTTTGCCCCGTTTTCCGGTGCATCAAACTCTTCAATCATCGCCAGGCACAATCCATCGATGGCTTCGTGGATATCATGGCCGGTGGCTCCCTGATTATTGCTGAGGAACGAAAAAATCAGCTTTCGTCCGTGTGGCGTTTCCGCGTATCCGGAGAGTGTCCGCACATGCGTCACGGAACCCGTCTTCGCATGTATTTTGCCGGTAATGCCGGCATTTTTCATGCGGTCCGTCAACGTGCCGTCCACGCCCGCAATGGGCAGCGAAGCATAATACGCCGGAAACCACGTTTGCCTTTGCGCATACTGTAACAGCGTCACCAACGCACGCGGTGTCACCATGTCGTGGCGCGACAGACCCGAGCCATCTGTCTGCACTACATCGTCCGCCGCAATCCCCACCTTGGCATAGAACGCTCCGGGAAATTTAGCCAACTCTTCGGGAGTCTGCCAGCGGCCCTGTTGCCGAGCCGACGTGCGCAACAGGATTTCCGTGTGCAGATTCTGGCTGATCTTGTTCACCAGCTTTACGGTTTCACCGAGTGGCAAGGAAAGATGTTCCGCAAGAACCGCGCGCGAACTCTCTGCGGAATCCGGCTCGTGATTGGCGCGAATTTTCCCGGTGAACTTCACACCCCGCTCCGCCAGTTGCCGCGCCAGAATACTTGCCGCATGCTGCGCAGGCTCCTGAATCGCCAGGATCAATTTGCGTGCGGTGCTCCCAGCAGCCATTGTTCCGCTGACCACGACCACATTCGCGCCCGGTTCGCGAGTGAGCCGCAGTTCGCCCTTCTCCTTCGCCCCAATAGTCTTCACTTCATTCTTTACATCAAAATCGGGTGTCGCCGGTTCGACACTCGCCAGCACCGCGTCGCCCGCTTTCTCGCCCGGTGTCAGCGTCAGCGTGACGGTATTGTCATCAACCACGATCGCGGAAATTGCCGCGCCGTATTCCCAAACCATGTCATCGATTTCCCATCCATCGGGATAGCGTTCGCGCGGGAAATAGCTGTCATCCCCGACAATGTCGCCGGCGATTTCTTTCACTCCGTGTGCCACGACCTGATCGGCCAGTTCATTCAGGACGCGTTCCGGAGGTCCGTCAAATTCTTCCTTGTATCGAACGGAAATTTGCGATTGGAAAGATTCGGGTCGCCACGGCCCACCAGAACCAAATCGCCCTGTAAGGATTCCGTCTTCCACTTTCCCCGGGGATTCAATCGTCGTCCGAAATCGATATTCAGGGCCCAGCGTGTCCAGGGCTAGGGCGGTAGTCAACAGTTTCATGTTCGACGCAGGCACAAAATAAGAATCTGCGTTCTTCTGGTACAGTGTCTCTCCGCTCGTCGCATCAACAATCAGGATTCCCCATTCCCCTTTGTTAACCGGCGCCATACCCGACACCTGGTCGGCTCTCGCCGCAAACCCACCCGCTGCGGAGGGACTCTTGGCTTTCGCCTCTGCTGCCTTTGAGCGTGGCGGGCCCTGCTCCTGCGCCAGACCTCTGTCCAGTCCGGCAACTATCACGCAGAGGAGCATTGCCGCTATTCGCGCCACTTTTCCGTTCATAAATCACCTATGGCAAATTCCAACGTCTGAAAGTATATTCGAAAGTCAGCGGAGACCCTTGTCTTGCAAAGTTCAAGGAAGGGTGCCGGGCTGAGCATGCGCTATCGCCGCCGCCAAGTTTACCGCCCAGTCGTTCCGGCTTTGTTAAACGTATCGATTAGATTAAAAAGGTGAAAACGCATGAAAAAGTTCTTTCCATTCCTCCTGACTCTCACTCTGATGACTCTTCCCCTTCAGGCGGGAGACAAAATCAGCGACCGGCTGGACAATTGCGGCATGGTCATCCAGGAAATTATGGAAATTCCCGACAACATTCCGCAGGACCTGATCGATAAGGCGGATTGCGTCATTGTCTACCCGTCGGTGCTCAAGGGCGCTTTTATTTTTGGCGCCAGCTACGGTCGCGGTGCGATGATCTGCCGCTCCGGCGAGAACTTCAATGGTCCCTGGAGCGCCCCCACCATGATGGCTCTGGAAGGTGGCAGCTTCGGCTTTCAGATCGGTGGACAGGCCACAGACTTCGTTCTGCTGGTGATGAACGAGCGCGGCGCAAAAGCAATTCTCTCCAGCAAGGTGAAACTCGGCGCGGATGCCTCCGCCGCCGCCGGGCCCAAGGGCCGGAACGCGGAAGCGTCCACCGACGTAACCATGCGCGCAGAAATTCTTTCCTACTCACGCGCCCGCGGCTTGTTCGCCGGGGTTTCCCTGGCTGGCTCCTCCGTCCGTCCCGACAATTCGGCGAATACGGACCTCTATCATAAGCGCGTGTCAGCGCAGGACATCGTCTTCAAAGGGGCCGTGTCTGTGCCGCCTTCAGCTCAGAAAATGGTCGCCTACTTGAACAAGAAGTCACCGAAGAACATGTCTTCCGGTAAGTCTTAAGCAACAAAAAACCTAACAGGCCACCGAAAGCCCCGGAACATTTCGGGGCTTTCATTTTAATTGACTCATCCCCTAAACTGACCTATAGTCATATATGAACAAAGGTCAATGTGGGCACTCTTCTCCATTCCGCCTCTCCTCGTCGCGAACGCCGCAGTCTTGAACTGCGCGAACGCCTTTTTCACGCCGCAATTCAACTCTTCTCGCAAAAGGGATTTTCCGAGACCACCGTCGAAGACATCACCAATGCGGCGGATGTGGGCAAGGGCACGTTCTTCAACTATTTTCCGAGCAAGGAACACATTCTGGCGTCGTTCGGGCGCATGCAGATCGTAAAAGTACAGGCCGCGGCGGACGCTGCATCCAGCACCAAACTTCCGATCCAGGTCTTCATGCAGAACCTGGCGCTTGACGTAATTTCGGAGCCGGCTCGAAATCCTGCGGTAGTGCGAGCGCTGCTGCAGGCCAATCTTTCCAGTGAACCGGTCCGCGAAGTGATGCGCGAGATTCACAGCAGCGCTACAGCGTCGCTTGCGCGAATCATCGAAGTTGGCCAGCAGCGTGGTGAAGTTCGCAAGGATCTTCCGGCAACCGACATTGCGCCGGTGCTGCGGCAATCGATACTTGGCGCGATGCTGATCTGGTCGCTCTATGGAGACGGTTCGCTGGAACGCCGCATAGAAAACGTCTTCAAAGTTCTCTGGAATGGACTCGCCGCACCAGGCCAGTTTCCCGCGCCGATAATCTCGCACGAAGCAGGTAAATCCCGATGAAACGTAAATGGCCCATTCTACTTCTGGTCATCGCCGCCATTGCCGCCGCGGCGTATTCCGCCGGATGGTTTCGCAAAGACACTGGCCTGCGAAGTTCCGGCACGGTGGAGTCGCGAAATATTCGCGTCGGTTCCAAGATCGGCGGACGGATTGAGAAGGTGCTGGTCCGGGAGGGCGACTACGTTGAGCCGGGCCAGGTGCTGATCACCTTTGACGATAAGGAGTTACAGGCAGCGCTTTCGGAGTCTCGTGCCGCTGCGGAAAAGTCGGCCCGAGGATTTCGCAGCGAAGAGATCGCCGAAGCACGCGCTGCGGCCGCGCAGGCAAAAGCGGAGTACGAGCAGCGCAAGAATGGTTACCGCCAGGAAGATATTGATTCCGCAAAAGCAGATCTAGATCGCGCGACGGCGGATGAAACAAGGGCAAACCTTGATTATCAGCGCTACGAGGCCCTCGCCCAGAAAGACCTCGTCTCCAAACAGCAACGCGACGCCGCGGAAGCGAACTGGAAAATGTCGCTGGCGCAAAAGCAAAGCGCGCAGCACAAACTGGATGAATTGAAACGAGGCTATCGTCCCGAAGAAATCGCGGCCGCGGAAGCGCGCTACCACCAGACACAGGCAACTTTGGAAAAATTCGAGCGCGGCAACAGGCCAGAGGATATCGCCGCGGCACGCGCGGGGCTGGCCATGGATGAAGCGCGATATCGGGAACGGCAGGTACTTTCGCCGGCAGCGGCAACCGTGGAAGTGCTCGACGTGCGTCCGGGCGACTTGATCGCTCCCAACACCCCGGTCGCCACACTGCTCGAGCGCGACCAGACGTATGTGCGCATCTATATTCCCGAAACACAATATGGCTTGGTAAAAGTTGGGCAGAAGGCGGATATCTTCGTGGACTCGTTCCCCAAGGAAACATTTCACGGCGTGGTGGAACAGATCAATCAGCAAGCGGAATTTTTGCCGCGCAACGTACAGACGCGCGAAGAGCGCATCCATCAGGTCTTTGGCGTGAAGGTGCGAATCGACGATCCGTCCCATCGCGTGCTAGCCGGGATGGCTGCGGATATAAAGCTGGCTTCGGCGAATTGATGATGGCCCACGACGAACAAATCGCGCTTTCCGCGGAGCATCTTGTCCGGCGCTTCGGACATTTTACCGCTGTTGATGACGTAAGTTTCCAAATCAAGAAAGGCGAGATCTTCGGCTTTCTCGGGCCAAACGGCAGCGGAAAAACAACCGTGATCAAAATGCTGACGGGATTGCTGCCGCTGACGGCAGGCAAAGCCACAGTCCAAGGTATCGATGTGCGAACCGATCCGGAAGGCGTGCGCGAAAACATCGGCTATATGTCGCAGAATTTCAGTCTGTACAGCGATCTGACTGTAAATGAAAATCTGACGTTCTACGGACGCATCTATGGACTCTCTCCAGAGCGCTTGAAAAAGCGCATGGACGAAATTATTCAATTGAACGGACTGAGCCCATATCTGGATCGACTCGCCGCGCAACTTTCCGGTGGCTGGAAACAACGGCTGGCGCTGGGGTGTGCGATGCTGCATGAGCCCAAACTGATTTTTCTGGATGAGCCGACAGCAGGCATTGATCCGGTCGCCAGACGGCAACTGTGGGATCTGCTCTTTGAACTCTCCGCGCACGGCATCACTTTTTTTGTTACCACGCATTACATGGACGAAGCAGAACGCTGCAGCCACGTCGCGTACATTTACTACGGAAAAATCATCGCCGATGGCACACCGGATTCATTGCGTGAATTGCCGGAAGTACAACCTCCCGGAACATATCGCGTGGAAATCACCACGACAGAAGTTACCAAAGCACTGCGGTTTGCCCGGACGATTCAGGGCGTCCGCAGTGCGACGATTTTCGGCCAATCCATTCACGCGCTGATTGATGATCACCTGGATCTGGATCACTTGCGCCAGCAACTGGAAAAAGCCGGCGTAATTGTTGCGGAAATCCGGCCGCTGGCTGCGACGCTGGAAGATGTTTTTGTGGAATTGACGTACCGGCATCAAGCCCAGACGGAGGCGGCCCGTGGTTAATCCCTTCCGCGGATTCCGTGCCGTAGTTTACAAGGAAGCGCTGCACGTCCGCCGCGATTTCGCCACCCTGTTTTTCTCGCTGATCATTCCGCTGCTGCAGATGTTCCTGTTGGGCTTTGGAATCGACACGAACGTGCGGCAAATCAACACAGTGGTTTATAACGCCGACGGGCGCCGTGAAAGCCGCGAATTGCTGGACCGGTTGCGGAATTCCGATACGTTTCACGTAATTCGCTACGTCAATACGGATCACGAGCTGAATGATGCCATCATTTCCGGGAAATGCCGCGTGGGGATAAAGATTCCAGTCGACTATTCCGACAGGTTGCTTCACCAGATGGGCGCGCAGGTTCTTGTGTTGATTGACGGATCGGATTCCTCGGTGGCCGGACAAGCCATCAACGTAACTACGGCGATCGGGCTCGATGAGTCGCTGCGGCGCGCACTGATCAACGGCAGTGCCACTTTTGCGGTCGATATGCGGCCAAAGATTCTGTTCAATCCGGATTCACGCTCACCGAATTTCTTTTTGCCCGGGCTGACGGCCATTTTATTGTTGAATGTGACCACGTTTCTGACGGCATTTTCGATCGTGCGTGAAAAAGAACGCGGCACGCTGGAACAGTTATTCGTCACGCCCGTGCGGCCCATGGGATTGTTGTTGGGCAAGCTGCTTCCCTACCTGGGCATCGGGTTTTTCGAGCTGTGCATGATCTTGACGTTCATGCGGTTTATTTTCAGCGTGCCAATTCACGGAAGTGTGTTGTTGCTGGCCGGACTGTCACTTCCCTATTTGTTCGTTTCGTTGTCGCTGGGAATTCTGATTTCCAGCAAGGCGGGCACGCAGGCACAAGCCATGCAACTGGCGTTTCTGACCATCCTGCCCAGCATTTTCTTTTCCGGGTATATCTTTCCCCGCGAAACGATGCCCAAGTTTTTCTTTGTGCTCAGTTACTTCGTTCCCGCAACGTATTTTATCAACATCACGCGCGGAATCATTTTGCGCGGCGCCGGCTGGACTCATCTATGGACGGATGCGTTTGCGCTCTTTCTGATGGGGACATTTCTGCTGATTGTAGCGGCGCGGCGCTTCCAGAATAAAGTCATTATGGCGTGATATCCTGTTGCGGCAGAAGCGGCAGTGTTGACAGGGGAGCGCAATATTCTTCTATCGAGATAATTTGCTGGGACAGGAAAAGGACAGATCCTCCAAGGTTGCTGCCGGGGACGGTTGGTTGCCACGATCCCACTACTGCGGCTGAACAAGACCGGTGCCGCCTGCGGCCGGGATGACAAGTTTGCGCGCGATGCGCACAGCCGGGAAATCGATAATCTGCGGCTTTACAAATAGTCAGACCAGGATGGTTTTGCGCATACTGCTTCAACGTTCGCCGGGAGAATGAAATTGCTTTGTCCGATATGTGAAAAGCGCAAGCCGGGGCGGTTTTGTCCGGCGAAAGGCGAGAAGATTTGCCCGGTGTGCTGCGGCACGGAGCGGGAAGTCTCGATTGATTGCCCGGTGGATTGCGCATATCTGGTTTCCGCTCATCGATATGAAGAGCAGCACCCGCGCACGCTGCCACCCGATACCCCGTTGCTTGAGGTCCGGCTGACGTCGGACATTATTCATACGCATCAGCAATTGCTTTCCGCCATGGCGTTTACAATTGCCCGTTTCTGCGCGGAACATCATGAGGCAAACGATGTGGACGTTCTTGCTGCCATTCAATCGCTTGCGGAAGCGTACAAAACATTGGCTTCCGGCATTGTCTATGAACAACTCCCTGCCCTCCCGGTGCAGCGGGAATTGTATGGGGCGATGAGCAAATTTTTTGAGGAGTCCAAGCAACAGCAGACAGCCGCTTTGCTTGGCAATGCGAAAGATTCGGAAATCCACCAATTGCTGGTGTTCTTGTATCGCATGGGATTGATGCACACGAATGGTAGGCCGCGGTCACGGAGATTTATCGAGTATTTGCGGAGTCAATTCCCCGGAGCGCAGGAATTGAAGCGCGAAGAATCACGCATCATCCTACCGTAGTACGCAGAGAGCCTGAGTCGAGATCCTCAAAAACAGTGGTGGCCTTCTGAAGGCGTCCGCTGCAAAGAAGGGCCGCGTAAAGCCGCTCCTACAAAGGCAAATTCGCCTCGCAATTTGAAGCGTGAACTCGGGATTGTGAGAGTGTCGGCGGCAATGTCAGCGCGCCGACATTATTACTTATGCGTATATTAAGTGGTTTAATTATTTATTTGAATTTGATTGTGCCGCTTTCGAAGAGCGTATCGTGCAGCACCGGCAAGAGTTACGTAACGGACTATTCGAATAAGGAAAGTCACAGAGATTATGCGGTCCCCTAAACAGTTGTTCTGCGACTCGGGTTTTCGACTTAGGGAACCTTCTTCCCCACCAAGAACGATACTTGTTCGACTTTCGCGCCCCGGATTTCATCCAAGACGACCTTCACGTCGCCGTATTTTGCGCGAGCGTCCACTACCATGTAGATTCTCCTATCCGAGCCATTCTTTAGACTTTCCTGTATTCTGCCGGAAACTTCCGCAGGAAGGACTCTCGAAGCACCAAAATATAACCTGCCATCCCTCGTAACAGCGATGTGAATGGAGTCCTCGCGATTGGCAAACCTCATTGTGATTGGATGACCCACTACGGCCAGATCGGGGCCAACGCCATGATGAATCGCCCCGCTTGAAACCATCATAATCATTAGCAGGGCAAGAAATACCCCGAAGAGTGGCAATTGATTAAACTCGATCCAGTAGCGGCTGCCTCGTTGCCTGATTTTCCTGCTTGGATAGAATCCATCTGACTGCATAGCTTGCCTCTGATGAGGTTAGACGAAAATTCTCGATTTCAGCGTGGAGCGAGGCAATCTCTGAAAGGCGCTGGCATGAAAGTGAGTGCTACTTCGTTTAGACACCGCGGCGACGGTGCATGTGCCTAATTCACACAGCGAATTGCTTAGTTGAAAAGCAGATCATCCCGCTGAGCAGGCGCGCAGGGGTTGCATTGCCGTGCTGAACGCGGCGGCATTACAGCTAGGTTCAGATGTGGAGTGCGGGAGCCTGGCTCCCGACTTTGCGATTTGCCATAGGGTTCACGCCAGGAAGAAAGGCGGCAGTTGGACTGCCGCACTCCACGGTTAACCACCGGAGCAGGAGCGCATGGACCGCAATTCGGCGCTGATGGCGGCGGCATCCCAGACCAATTTCATTTGCGGAGCGCGCGAGGCCGGCCGGTCGCCTTCCCAAGGGCGGGCAGCGAAGCCAAATCTCTGGCGGATGCGCAGGACGCGTTCAGAAGCCTTCTTGCGATAGTCCTCGGGTGCGTAGCCGTTTTTCGCGTACCACTGTTCGTATTGCTTCTCGAGCTTCGGAAATTTCTCGCGAATAAATGGCAGAAAAGTCTTTGCTGAGGCAGGCATCAGGAATAGCACGCCAGAGAAAAACCATTGCGCTCCGGCGTCCTTCGCAGCTTCCGCAACGGATTCGAGTTCTCCTTCGCCGTCGGTGATGCCGGGAATCAGCGGCGAAGCGGAAACGCCGACGTTCAACCCTACTTCACGCAATATCTTTACTGCAGCGAGGCGAAGATCCGGGCGGGGCGCGCGCGGTTCGAGCAATCGCGCCAACCGCGGTTTCAAGGTAGTGACGGTCACGTTGATGGAGAGTGCGGATTTTGCAGCGATGATTTTCAGAATGTCGATGTCACGGACTACCTGGTCGGACTTGGTGATAATGGAGATGCTAAGCCCTTCGCGTTTGGCCAGTTCTTCGAGGCAGGCGCGGGTGACGCCATATTCTTTTTCGGCTGGCTGATAGGGATCCGTGGCGGTGCCGATGGCAATATGCTCCGACTGGGTGTAGCCGCTGGATTTCGACTCGTAGGAATATTTCTGATTGACGTCGCGCGCCAACAGCCCGGCGGCATCCTGCTTTACGAAGATCTTTTTCTCGAATTCTCCACCATCAATTTCCATGTATTCGTGGGTATAGCGCGCGTAGCAATATTTGCAGGCAAATTCGCATCCCCGATAGGGATTAATGGTCCACTCGAAAGGGACGCGATCCGAATCGCAGCGGTTCAGGATGGACTTTACCGGCAACAGAAAATATTCAGGTTTCACCTGGGATCTGCGCTTCGTTTCCGCTGCGGGAGATTGAGCAGCGAGGCGAGCTATGCCCACCAGTGGCGCATGAGAAGTTTGGAGTTGAGGCGGGGGGCAATCCGCCTTAGGGCTCTCCAGACTTCCCTTACACCAGCCAGGTGCACCTTGGGAAAGGGCACCGGCCTCTTGTAGGTGGTTGGGCTCATCAGGGCGAAAAGGAAGGAAGGGTGAAGCGTGGGAACGGACGAGGCGACGCCGCGGGTTGAAGCGCGGAGTCGGAAGGGGAAGAACTGGGGACATAGGTCACCTCGAAGCGGGGACAGTATTTCGCTTTTTGTTCGCCATGTCAAGTATTTTCGTATTTATTTCGCCTCTGGGCTTCCCCTTGCGCCACGAACGCACCTTTGATTAAATGCAAGCGCGGCAGAACGTTCCACCACGCCCAGCGAACGCTCGCCACCTGAAATTCAAGCACAGGAGTTCGTAAATGAGAGCCGGTTTAGTGGTTTTGGGGCTGTGTCTGGCTGCCTGCATTCTGCTCCCTCCCGACGTTTCCCAGTTTTCCATCGCCCGAGCTCTGCCAACCCCGCAATACCCGGGAGGCACCATTTACTGTGCGTCTGACAATGGGCGGCGCAATTATTGCCAGGCGGACGTAAGAGGGGGAGTGCAACTGACTAAACAACGGAGTGGCTCGCCTTGTACTTTCGGCCAAACCTGGGGTTATGACAATCGCGGGATCTGGGTGGATCGTGGCTGTCGCGCGGAATTCGCGATTGGATATACCGGGGGACCTGGGAATGGCGGACCAGGCTGGGGTGGATGGGGACAGGCCTACAACGTCTATTGCGCGTCGGACGACATGCGTCGCAACAATTGCCCGGTCAATACGCGAGGAGGAGTGCGCCTGGTGCGGCAGCGCAGCGGATCGGCGTGCATCTGGGGTTCCACCTGGGGTTATGACAAGCACGGCATTTGGGTGGATCGGGGATGCCGGGCGGACTTCGAAATTGGGCAGGCCGGATGGCAACCCGACCAGAAGCGAACCATTTATTGCGCGTCGGACGATATGAAGCGCAATTCCTGCAACGCAAATACCAGCCAGGGAGTGCGCATCGTCCGGCAGCGCAGCGAGTCAGATTGCATCTACAACCGGACCTGGGGGTACACCCGTTCGCAGATCTGGGTGGATCGCGGATGCCGGGCCGACTTCGAAATAGGCGGCCGTTACTGAGCTGACGGCGACAAAGCGAACTGGATCATCCTGCGCTGGCGTGGATGGAATACCATGGATGGGTTCCGGCGCAGTATGAATTTCGCGGGCTTCAAAGGCCGCATCAAATAAATTGCAAAGGAAAATAATGAGCGGCTTTCTGTCAGTTTTTTTTCTGTTCGTTCTTGGCGGGTTTCTTTCAATCGGACAGCCGATTCTTGCGCAAGCACCCGCGGCGAAGCCGGCGCAAAAACCGGCTACCAAGCCTGCCGCTCCCGCACCTGCGGCGGAAGTTGCAGGACCGCAGCAAACAAAACATTATCCGATACTGGTCGTTGCGCATGGCAATGAACCGTCCTGGAGCCTGCGACTGGGAATGAAGGGACCGGAACGTTTGGACCGCCTCGGATATCCCCCCGTGGTTCTGGAGCCGCTAGATGTGGCGCGCGACGAAACGGGAAATCTCTGGACGTATCACGCAAAGGATTCGGCCACAGGAGCGGCTGTCGCCGTCAAATTGACGCGAGATCCCTGCTCCGACGGAATGTCTGATACGAAGCATACGTTTAAGGTAAGTGTGGAGCACGCACAGATTGGTACTCTGAACGGCTGCGGCGTGAGTTCGCCCGAAAAATTCCCGGAGTTCCGGAAGAAGAATCAGCTCGATCCCGACGAAAATGCCGCGGCAGGCACCGACAAGGACAAGGATAAATTCTCCGTGCTGGAACCGATCACCAAGTTCGCGCCACCGGTGGCGGTAGCGTATCTGGATCCAACCGGGAAGGTGGTGCTGAGCCGCGGTGAAGTGAAGAAAACGGTGGCACCGGCAGGAACGGAACTGGCGCTATCGCACGACGGGAAGAAACTGTTGTACACACGGTCCGATTCAAAGACCGGCCCAGAACGAACAATCGTTCTGTATGAGGCGGATTCGGGGCGATCGAAAGACCTGGTGACGGGACTGGTACGGCAGGCGTTCTGGTCTCTCGACGATACGCACATTGCATTTCTGAAAAACGCGGAGCAGAAATGGCAGGTGTGGACTTTCGCTCTGAATGAGCCGGAGAAAGCCACAGTTTTGTACGGCGGAGACGTGGCCGCACTGCAGGGATGGATAACCGCCGACACCGTGCTGGCGAACGATCTGCAGAATGCGTATTGGATTGGGACCGACGGACAAGTGAAGCAGACAGTGCCGCTGAAGAACATCTACGGCGATCGATTTCAAATCATGAGCAGCGATACGATCCGCTCGAATCCGGTAAATACGGATCTTTTACTGGTAACCGCAGACTACACGACGACTCCCCCTGGCGCTCCGGTGGATTCCAAGGGACTGAATTCGGCTTTTTTTCTGTATGAAGTTAAGGCGAAGCGGCAGGTGATCTTGTGCCCCACGGACACATGGGCGCGATCGGCGGAGTGGTCGCGCGATGGTCTGCAGGTTTATTTCTCGCGGCTGGGAACGGGAAATTCGTTCGTGATCAACCGGATTTTCTGGGATGGAACCGGAGTAAAACGCTACCTGACGGGCAATGGAATGGTGATTGGGAAATAGATTCAGCAAGTGTTTTTGGGTGAAGAGGTAAGCGAAATGCTGTTCAGTCAGAAGGAAATCGTCATGCACGCGTCGATTGGCATGTTGCTGGTGGCGCTGACTTTCGTGGGGCAAGAACCTGCGCCGGCGCCAACACCTGCACCCGCGCCAGGGCGGCCCACTTCGGAGATGCGGCGCGCGGTGGAATGGAGACGATTCGATTACACATGCGAGGGCGACCAGAAGCTGACGGTCTTTCTCCACGGGCAGACGGTAAAGGTCCGGTTTAAGGAAAACAACTACCTGATGAAGCAAGTTCGTTCGGCAGACGGTGGAAAATATTCGGACGGCAAAGTGATCTGGTGGGGCGTGGGGAATGGCGGCTTTTTGCAGGAGGAGTCCGCCGACGGCAATGGGGCGATGATCGTGAAGGATTGCAAATTGGATAAGCCGCTGGATGCCGCGGCGGCAAATACGGTGACGGGCACGGTGAGCTACATGGTGCGGATGGCTCTGCCCCCCACGGCGGTGATCGAAGTGCAGTTGCTGGATGTTTTGCTGGCGGACGCTCCCGCAAAGGTGCTGGCCGAGGACAAAATTATGCTGGGCGAGAGACAAGTGCCGGTGCCGTTTTCGCTGACGTTTGACCCGGCGAAGATCGAGCAGAATCACGCTTATTCGGTTGCCGCGAAGATCCTGGTAGATGGGCAATTGAGATTCATCAGCGACAAGATTTATTCCGTGATTACCCGGGGAAATCCCAATAAAGCGGAACTGATCCTGAAGCCGGTCGCGGCACCGGCCCCCGCGAACCCGTAGGACTGGCGGGCCGTCCTTCAGGACAGGTACCGCTTACGCTGCTGTACCTTTCCGGGACAGTTTGGTTGCACGTCACAGCCCTATACTTCTTTCATGGCGACCCCATCCTCACCTGTGCCCCGGCAAGTAGGCATCCTCGTGCTTGAGGACGACCCAAAGAACTCGGGGGTACTGAAGCAGATCTTGGATTCAGAGGGGTGGCGCGTACGGATCGTGCCGGATATCAAGATGCTCCATGCGGAGCTGAAAACCGCCGAATACTCGCTGTTGATCGCCAATGTAGCGCAAGTTGGAGTGGATTCCCCGACATTTCACGTGCTTCGCGAATTGGCGACGGTTTCGCCGGAGGAAGGCGGCCGGATTCGCACGTTATTCGTGATTCCGGAACTGGGCGGCAACCCGTATATTGGGCACCTGGAAATTGCTCATTTGCCTTATGTTATGCAGCCGTTCCACCTGCATGATTTCCTGGAAAAGGTGAGCGACCTGCTGGTAGAAGTTAAGGCGATTGAAGGCCCACTGCGCATGACCCGGTATGAGTTTGGCAAGGCGCTAAAAAAGAAGAAAGAAAGCAGCCGGACGACCTCCATGTTTGCTTCCCGTGATTCGTACTCCTATAGCGAAGAGGAGATCGCGGAGTATGAAAAGGCGGAAGCGGAATCTTCGCGGACGCGCCGGTTCAAGCCCCGTACGAACCTCGGTAATCCAAACTCCTAGGCGGTCACGAACCCCAGCATCGAACGATGGTAGAAATACACCCGCTGGAGAACCCTGCCTCAGAAGGTGACATAAAGTAGCCAGTAAAAAAGTTACCGCGCATCTCTGGAAATATTCCGGACATGGGGTGCAGCAGTGCTGCACCCCTACCTTAGAGCATCTTTGCAAGAAATGTCGCGTGTTCCGTTCTAACGGCAGCGCGTGCCCTCGCTGCACGCCTGGAGGATGGAATGGAACGTTCGTTACTCACCTTGTTTGGCAGTTTTCTTGGTTTTACGGCGCTCGGGTTTGTGTGGTCCGGCTCAGGCGGTTCCACACCCCCACCGAAATATGACGGAGACTGGCGGTTGCTGGATCCCATTTCGTTTGAAAATTTGACGGTATTTCCTGTCGTGTCTTCGAACGGCTTCGACACTTCGCAATTTTTGACGCTGGAAGAGGGATTGTCGTCGGGCGAGATTATCGTTCGGGAGCAGGGGGCGGAGACGCTAGTGCGCAGCCGGGACGCCAACCGGCAATACATTCAAAATTCCGGGCCTTCGGTGAATCAACTGGTGCTGCTGAACCGGAGCAAGCGTCCGCTGCTTCTGCTTTCGGGTGAACTGGTCAGTGGAGGAAAACAAGATCGCGTGATTGCAAAAGATCGGATCGTGGCGCCCGGCGCCGACCCTCTGCCGTTGAACGTGTTTTGCGTGGAGCATGGCCGGTGGTCAGCAGGTTCGCAGTTCAACGCGGCGAAAACGATTGTCCATCCCAGCGTGCGCGAACAGGCGGCCGTAGCGCAGAACCAGGCGGAGGTCTGGGATTCGGTAAGCGCCGGATCCACGTATACGGCAAGAGCAAGGTCGGGCGGAGCGGCCACGCCAGCCGCTGCACCACCGCGCGTGAGCCACAGTGATGTGGCTGCCGCGATGCGCGATGAGGCTCCGACACAATCGTACGCGAAGCTGTACGGATCGCGACGCGTAGTAGAAAACGTCGATGGCCTGGTGGAGGAAGTGCAGCGACGCTTCCGCAAAGAAACCTCCGGGCTGAAGGGCGAGCACATTGTGGGCGTGGTGATAGCCTACGGCGGAGAAGTGGCGTGGAGTGACATCTTCGCCTCTGGCAGCTTGTTCGATCAGTACTGGAACAAACTGCTTCGGAGCTACGCCGTGGAAGCGGTGGCACGGCCTACCCTGCGCGAGAAAGCTTCGATGGACGACGCGCGGGAGTTTCTGCGCCAGTTGAACGGGCGGGAGACGACCGAATCGGAGCCGGGTGTGTACCGCTGGAGGGAAACAAAAGAAGGTTCGCTGTCGCAGATCGAGCTGGATGCGCTGGAGCCGAAGATGATGACGATTCACCGACTGATGGTGCGGCGGTCGAGCTAGTCGAAGAACCACCAACAAAGAATCGTGCGGACATGGGGTGCAGCACGCTGCACCCCTACGTCTTTGTGTTCAAGTTAGTTTGCGGACTTCACTCGAGTCGGGACACTTATCTAACATTTGCCTGGCGCCGCCAGCCCACGTTGGATGGCGGAAGTTAGGTGCAATCTCTACGAGAGGGACGAGTACGAATTTGCGGTCAAGCATTCTGGGGTGAGGAACCTGCAATTCGGTGGTTTTGATCGTTTGATTGCCGTAGAGCAGGATATCCAGGTCAATCAGTCGAGGACCCTTTGCGAAGGCTTTTTTGCTACCCATGGCTTGTTCGATTCCACGCATCACTTTCAGCAGAGCGAGCGGTTCGAGTGTAGTTTCGGCTTCCAAGACGGCGTTGAGAAACCAACTTTGATCGAGGTAGTCCACCGGCTCAGTTTCGTAAAGAGCAGAGAGGCTTTTTATGTCGATACCGGAATCGTCGAGAAGAGTGATGGCTCTACGCAAATTTTCTTCGCGGTCGCCAACATTGGTGCCGAGGGCAAGGTAGACCGTGGCCATGCGATTATTTTACGCCCAAGCGGCGACCAAACATGCCGAGCATGGATTGTGCTTCGGGAAGTTTCATCGCGAGAGCCAAGCCAAAGAAGACCCCTCCATAGATTCCTAAGATCACGGTGGCTGCTACGACGGGGCCCTTGAAGCCAAGGATGAGGAAAGTGCCACGCGCGAGAGCCGCAGCGATTGCGGCAGCGAGCCAGACTTGAGCGAGGAATCCCAGCGGCACGCCGACGTGACCCAATTTGCTGCGCAGGCCGCGCTGAAGCAGCGTGAATTCAACCCAGGAGGCGATGCCCGCGGAAATGGTTAGACCCGCGACGCCCCAGCGCGGCTCAATGCCCAACAGTCGCGGAAGCGGAAGAGCGCTGAGGTAACCGAGGAACGTGGTAAGCACAACGCGAACGACGGCGAATTTCAATGGCGTACGTGTATCGCGCAGGGCGTAGAATCCCGAGGAATACAACCGGCCGAGTGTGGAGGCCAACAAGCCCACCGTAGAACCCGCAAGGATTCCCCACACGTAGATCACGTCGGCGTGCGTGAAGCGGCCGGACTGATAGATTGCCGCGACGATGACGTCGCCAAGAACAAGAAATCCTACCACCGAAGGCACCACCAGAAATGTTATCTGCCGCAAGCCGTTGTTCAAGCGTGTGCGCAACATTCCTGCAACTTCGTCGGCTGCGCCGACGGCGCCGCTCATCACCGGCAGTTCTGCAGCAGAGACGGACATGCCAAAGAGACTTACCGGCAAGGTGTAGAGCGTTTGCGCGTAGGCAAGCGCAGAGACCGCGCCAGTGGGAAGCCAACTGGCCAGGAATGCATCAATGTAGGCGCTGATCTGCACGACGCCGCGGCTGATGAACACGGGAAAGAAATTGCGTATGACGGTGCGGACATGTTCGGCCTGATGAGCCAAGTGCAATTGCAGTCCGCCGAGCAGTTTCAGAACCATCGGTAACTGAACAGCGACCTGCAAGGCGCTGCCGACTACCGAAGCCCACGCAGTGATGACGACCAAAGAATTTTGCGAACGGCCGGCACCGAACGCGATCATGCCGCCGATCATGGCGACGTTCCAGAGAACCGGCGCAGTGTAGGAAATGAAAAATTTGCGATGGCTGTTCAGAACGCCGAGACACCACGCAGAACCGACGAGTAATCCGGCGCCGGGAAAAAGAATGCGTACCAGGAGCACGGTGAGTTCGCGTTTTTCGCCGTGAAAACCGGGGGCGATGACGTCAATCAGCCATGGCGCGGCCAAAACGCCCAGCAGCACGAGGATCGAGGTGCTCAGCGCGAGCAGGGCCGCTACAGCCCCGGCGGTCTTGCGAGCCTCCTGTTCGTCCTTTTTGGCAAGCAAGCTGGCATAAACGGGAATAAAAGATGCGGAGAGGACACCTTCGCCAAATAAATTTTGCAGAAAATTGGGAATACGGAATGCCGCTTTGAAGACGTCGGCGGCATCGGAGTTGCCAAAATAGTGGGCAAACACGCGGTCGCGGATCAGCCCCGCTACGCGGCTGAGAAAAATACCGGCGGCTACCAGAAAAGCGAATCGCTTTGAACTAGAGGGTCGCGTTTCAGCGGCGGTATCGGTCAAAGGGATTCCCAAGAAATATTTCCTCAATGTGAAAATCGGGCTCGTCTCAAGCAATCGGGGCGCGAACGGAGCAGCATACTCCCGAAATTGAACATACATTACCAGCCTATGAGGTTTGGAAGCGAATTGACAACGTGTGCCGAGAAGTTACTTTGACGGAGGAATGGTAGAATGCCGCGCGGGGGTGGAGGGACCATGAAGAAGGTTGCGCTAGTTAGAAGCATGATGATTCTGACGGGCATAATATTGTTTGCGCTGGTGAGCCGCGCGCAGCAACAAGACTTTTCGAAAGTGCAGATCAAAGTCACCAAAGTTTCCGGAAACATCTACATGTTGGAAGGGGAGGGTGGAAACATCGCGGCGTCGGTCGGTGAAGATGGGATCGTAATCGTAGACGATCAATATGCCCCGCTGGCGGACAAGATTCAGGCCGCACTAAAGAGCCTGAACATTTCGGATAAGCCCGTTCGGTTCGTGATCAACACGCACTATCACGGCGACCACACGGGTGGTAATGCACCGTTTTCCACTTCCGGATCCACGGTAATTGCACAGGACAATGTTCGTAAGCGTCTTGAGACCGGCGGAGCGGCGGGAAATGGCGGATCGGTAAAAATGGATATCAAACCAGCTGGCAAGGCGGCCCTGCCAGTGATCACGTTTGCGCATGACGTGACCGTGCACTTGAACGGCGAAGATATTCGCGCGCTGCACTTCCCGGCAGGCCACACCGATGGCGACGCCGTAATCTTCTTTCCAAAGAACAATGTGGTGCATATGGGAGACGACTTTGTACGCTATGGGTTTCCGTTTATCGATGTGACTAGCGGCGGAAGCGTGCAGGGAATGATTGCGGCCATAGAAAAAGTGTCGTCGCAATTGCCAGTCGATGTGAAGGTGATCCCGGGGCACGGCGAGGTTTCCAACCTGGACGACGTGCAGGCGTTTGTGAAAATGCTGAAGGAGACGTCGGGTGCCGTGCAGAAGGCGATTGACGAAAAGAAGACCGTGGAACAGATGAAACAGGAAAAGATTCTGGAACCATGGAAGAAGTGGTCGGGCGGCTTCATCGACCAGGACAAATTTATCGAGACTTTGTACAACTCGCTGACAGGGACGAATGGCCAGTTTGTGAAACATAATTGAGTTGGGAAATATAAAAATACCGGCTGAGGTCCTACGAATTGGGGGTGCAGCTGTGCTGCCCCCCTACGGATCGACTACTCAAAGGACTAGTTTCGGGAGGCGCATCCGCTTTCTTGGGCCGCGCCTCAGTCGCCCAAATACCAATCATACGTAACGGGTTTGGATTCAAGACGCCAGCTCTGTGGCGTAGTTGTCTCCAGCCAGTCGACCGGGGCGCCCGGGGCGCGTAGTTCCGATGCGGCTTGCAGTGCGGCGCGAAGAGGCTGCTTCTGATGGGGGGATAGTGCTTCGGGATCAACGGAAACGAACAGTGCCGTTCCACTTCGCGTGACCAGGTCGAGCCACTGGCGGGTAAGATCCCACGGTATGTCGCTGGTCAACGGGACACAGTCTGCATCGGCAACAAAAAATGTGTTGTGTTGCGGCAGACGGAACGCCAGGGTGTTGATTCCCATTTTGCGCGTTCGTACCCATTCGTGACCGCTGGTGTCATCGCCAATGCGTTGCACCTCTACTAGACCGGCAGCGAGATGACCGATGGTGTTGCAGCCAATGAGCACGGCGTCGCCGGCGGCGTCGCGAATCGTTTTGTAAAGCTTGCGGATAATTTCAGCGGTGGTGAGCGATTGATCGTAGAAATGCCAGCCATCGTCCGTGAGTCCAGTGCCCATTTCAAATCCCCAGCGACCCAGCAGATCATACGTTGAGAAATCGTGCTTGATGAGCTGGTATCCCCATCCCCGAATGAGACGAACGTTTTCGGCCATGTACTCTAGCGCTTCGGGTATGCTCGGGTCCATCACGATCAACTCACCTTGAGGACGCCCGCCAGCCGGAGGCAGACGCCACGGTTGGGCTTTCGGCTCGACTGTCAGCGTGGGACGCGTCCAGATGCCGGGACGTACGCCGAGAGCACTCATCTTTTGTGCCAGGCCCGGCATGTCTGGATACGCAGCGCTGGTCTGGCGCGCCGGGCCGGCGCCGTCGCGCGCGGCGTGCCAGCCCATGTCGATCACGCAAAAAGGCCGATTTGAAATATTCGAGGGAACAAGTTCGGCGAGGAGCTGGGCATCGCGAAGACTCTGTTCCGCGGAAGTGTTGTTGCCGTATGCGTAGTACCAGTTGTTACTGCCATAGACGGGAGTGGCGGAAAGAATGGGACGCTCGCACATCGTCACGCAGAAAGCGCGAGCCGTATCGATCGGCGATTCATCGGAGTGATTCGTGCGCGCCACGACAGTGGCGGCGTGAAGCCGGCGATTGCCGAGTTGAATACCTGAGCCGCCGTTGCCGACATCCAGAGAAAGCGTGACTCCCGCCGCATCGACTTGCCAATAACAGATCGCTGACGCGCCGGTCTTGACTCCACAGGCGTGCGACTCGCGGCCGTTGGTGGCAAGAAAATACCACGGCATCAAACGGTCGCCAGCCAGCCCGCGGAATTCGAGATCACCGTAGGAACGTTCCCAGTGGTCGCCAAGGTATTTCCAATCAATAGGAAACGCCCCATGCCAGCGCAGACGAATGCGCGTGAGGGAAATATTCGGCGCAGTGGCGAAAATGAAGACTTCCGCGCCGGATTTGCCGCTGCGAACTTCCGTAGAAACTTCGACGCCGCTTCCCTGCCAGTTTGAGCCGGCGTGCGTGAACTTCCGCTCAATGGATCGCTCTTCGCCAAAAAAAGAGACGCGATCCGGTACACGCAGTATTTCGGGAAGAGCTGCAGTTGCGGCCCGCGCAGTGGAATGTACGGCAGGGAGTGCCGAAGCCGAAGCAGCCATCGCGCCGGCTCCCAGAATAAAAGTGCGTCTCGTAGGTACCGCCGAAGAATTTGATTTCCGTTTTGTCATGGTTGGCTATGAAGTTTCGCGTACTGCGTTGAAGGACACTATACCTTTTCTGGGAAGGAAACTCCCAGAGTTGAGTTTGCTGGTCAGGTAAAACCATTTGTGTCACGCGGAATTCATCGAGAAGGAATGTTGGAGCAATCGAGAATGGGGAGACTCCAGAGACCCACCCAGCTGTTGAGAACATTCGATCAGGAGGAAAGCAAGCATGTCTCGAAAAGCCCGCATGAACAGCATCTCGCACAGCGCACGACTGGCACTCAGTCTTCTGGCGCTGATGCAATTCAGTGTTCTAGGTCCATTAACGGAACGAGCCGAAGCACATGAAAACGAACAACACGTCCAGCGATCGCCGATCAAGCACGTGATCATCATCGTGGGAGAGAACCGAACCTTCGACCATATTTTCGCGACATACAAGCCGAAACACGGCGAGGCAGTGGACAATTTGCTCTCGAAAGGCATCGTCAAGGAAGACGGAACACCAGGGCCAAATTACCGGATCGCTCATCAATTCTCTGCCGATATAACGGGAAGCTCGAGGTTTGAACTAAGCCCCAGGAAGAAAACTCTTTATCCCGCGTTGCCAGCGCCTCTGAACGGTGGCCCGGCAAATGTCTGCGCGAACAATGGAGTCTGCAACCTGGGAGATGCCACTTCGTCTGAACCATTCGGGCTGTCGACAACACCGACAAATTATTACGAGTTCATGACCACGGGTGGCACCGGACTCACCGGAAAAGTTCCCGATACACGGATCGCCGGCGTGCACGGTTCTGCACCGTATTCGAAGCTGCCTCCCGGCCCGTTTCAGTTGACCAATTCGAACGGCGCGAACACGTTTACGAACGATTCTTACGCGGCCAGCCCGGTGCATCGCTTCTATCAGATGTGGCAACAGCTGGATTGCAACGCTGCTCATGCAAATTTTCTGAATCCGAGCGGGTGCAAAGCAGATTTTTTCACATGGACGGAAGTGACGGTGGGATCAAACAATAACGGACGTCCGCAACCCGCAAATTTCAGCACGGACTATTCTCCGACGGCAACGACAACCGGCGAAGGCGCAACGGCGATGGGCTTTTACAATGTCTTGCAGGGCGACAATCCGTATTTCAAATATCTGGCGGACCACTACGCGATGAGCGACAACTATCACCAACCGGTAATGGGTGGGACGGGTGCGAACAGCATCATGCTGGGATTTGCCGATGCACTCTGGTTCAGTGATGCGAATGGCAATGCGGCTGTGCCTCCACACAACGAAACGATTTGGACTGATACGCCGCTGGACACCGGCACGGTGGACGAGATCGAGAATCCGAATCCGCAAGCGGGCACCAACAATTTTTGGATTCAAGATGGATACGGGGGCGGCGGCTTCGGCTCCTCCGTGTATGGTGGCGGTTCGTACAGCGATTGTTCTGATGTGAATCAGCCTGGTGTTGGACCGATCGTGGATTACCTGAGTTCCCTGCCGAGGCCGATCAAACCGAACTGCGACCCGTGGCCACTACTACCTGCTTAATAATTACAATCCTGGCTATTTCGGCGACGGATCAAACGCGTTTACAGATCATTTTGTGTACAACACGCCGTTTACAATTCCACCGACGAATCAGCGGAGCATCGCCGACGTAATGAACGAGAAGAATGTCTCATGGAAGTATTACGGCGATCAGTGGAACGCGTACCTGGCGGATAAATATCAATTGAACTATGGCACGGTGGGTCCAAACAGCGATCAATACTGCAACATCTGCAATCCCTTCCAGTATCAGGCATCGATCATGGCAAATGACGCCGTGCGCACTGCGCACTTGAAAGACACGCAGGATCTTTTCGCCGACCTCAAGAGCGGGTCACTGCCCGCGGTTTCGTACGTGAAGCCAAGCGGATGGGTGGACGGGCATCCCGCTTCCTCCAAAATGGACCTGTTCGAAGGGTTCGTGAAAAACATCGTCGACCAGGTGCAGAGCAACAAAGAGTTGTGGGAGAGCACGGCGATTCTCATCACCGTGGATGAAGGCGGAGGTTACTACGATTCCGGATACGTGCAACCGCTGGATTTCTTTGGCGATGGCACGCGCATCCCATTGATGGTCGTGTCGCCGTATACGCGCGCCGGACACATCTCGCACAGCTACACGGACCACGCTTCGATCATCAAGTTCATCGAGCGGAACTGGAACTTACCCACGATCAGCGATCGCAGCCGCGATAATTACCCGAACCCGAAGACCCGCGCTAATCCATACGTGCCGGTGAACTGTCCGGCGATTGGAGATCTGTTCGATCTGTTCGACTTCGATCACCACGGAGCGCCGTGAAGGAGTAATTAAGGCGCCAGAAGGGGCGGCGGAAAGGCTGCCCCTTTTTGTCTTGGGAACTTTATTCTGTGATAATGCGATCGGCCCACTCGACCAATCCTACAAAAATGGCCGGATTGCCGAACTTCGCGCCCCATTGATTCAAGTCTTCTTGCGAGACCCCACGGGCCCGGCTGCAGGCCCCACAAACAAATAGCGTGATGCGTTTGCCTGCGAGTCTTTGGAGTGTATCGATGAGTGGAGGCCAGCCCACCGGCACGACCGCGGCGGCAGTGGCTTTCCGCATGAGTGAGGTCGCTTCGCCAAGAAGAAAGATCTGCACCTCATGGCCGGCCTCGGCAAGGGCCAGCCCGTGAAGAAACGGAAAAGCGGCCTTGGTGGGGTCATCCGAGCCCCAAGCGCTCTTCATCATGATTCTCAAAGCCTTCTTGGGTTCTTCAGGCTTCAGACCAAAAGAGAGAAAAGGCAATCCAAAGAGTTGGGCAAGGAATTCGCGTCTTGGCATTGGGTTCTCCGTGGCCGGGAATCTGGGGCGGGTTGCGCAATATCATATTTGCCTACAAATACCATTTCCAGACAAATCTCTGCAGGTGAGTTTTGTGCGGCCACAGAACTCAGAACAGGCGCGGCTGGCGCTTGGGAAGTTCGCGGCCAAAGTATTGATAGGCGCGAGGCGTAGCGACGCGTCCGCGCGGCGTGCGATCGAGCATTCCGATCTGCATCAGGTATGGCTCGTACATTTCTTCGATGGCATCTTCCTCTTCGCTGAGCGCCGCGGCCAGCGTGCCCAGGCCGACGGGGCCGCCGCCGTACTTATCGATGAGGGCGATCATCAGATTGCGGTCGACTTCATCGAGTCCGTGTTCATCAACACCGATCATGGCCAGGGCGTCATGCGCTACTTCCCTAGTGATACGGCCCTGCGCGCGAACTTCCGCGAAATCTCGTGCGCGGCGCAGAAGGCGATTGGCAACGCGCGGTGTACCGCGGCAACGGCCCGCGATTTCTTCGGCCCCGGCTGGATCCATCGCGATGTTCAGAATTTTAGCGGAGCGATTCAGGATGATGAGCAGATCTTCCGGCTCATAGAAATCCAGGCGGTGAACGATACCGAAGCGCGAGCGCAGTGGCGCGGTGATCAGTCCGGCCCGCGTGGTGGCTCCCACCAGAGTGAAATGGTTGAGAGGAAACGGGTGAATGCGGGCGCCGGGGCCCTGGCCAATGATGAGGTCCACACGAAAATCTTCCATCGCGGGATAGAGAATTTCTTCAACGGCGGGTTGCAGGCGATGAATTTCGTCGAGAAAGAAAACTTCCTTGCCATCGAGGGAAGTAAGGATGGCGGTGAGGTCACCTTTGCGCTCGAGTAACGGACCAGCGCTGGTCTTGATCGGAACGTTTAGTTCGTTGGCGATAATCTGGGCGAGCGTGGTCTTGCCGAGACCCGGCGGGCCATAGAGCAGCACATGGTCGAGCGCTTCGCCGCGGCTACGGGCCGCTTCGATCGCGATGGCGATATTCTCTTTTACGCGCTTCTGGCCGATATATTCGTCGAGGCGCTTGGGGCGTACGGTAGCGTCAAGCCGCGCGTCGTCGTCGGAAGCTGCGCCAGAAACGATGCGAGCAGGCAGCTCCGAATTTGGTGGTGCTTTCTTCGGGCTGAAATCAGTCATTAAATGCGCCAATCTTCATTGGTCTCTCGCGTCAATCTGGCCGTCCGAAGGCGGCCGCTACAAAACAACTCATGCCTCATCGATTCTGCGGCGTGCTCAAGAGAGTCAAAGTCACGCGCAGCAGTTTCTCAAAACTGGATGTGCCGGCTTCGCGTTTCGCTTCCGCCACGGCGCTTTCGGCGGTGCGTTCGTCGTAACCCAGATTTACGAGAGCGGATTTCACGTCGGCTTCGGCACCCGCGGGGGAAACTGGCGCCGGTTTGTCGCTCTCAACGGCAACGGCGTCGAGTTTGTCTTTTAACTCCAGCACCATGCGCTCGGCGGTTTTGCGCCCAACACCGGGAATCCTGGTGAGGCGGACGATATCACCACCGCGAATCGCGGGAACCAATTCCTCGACGTTCATCCCGGAAAGAATTTTCAGGGAGAGGCTGGGGCCAACGCCGGAAGCGCCAAGTAAAAGTTCGAAAACGTGTTTTTCCCGCGCAGACAAGAAACCGTAAAGGGTAAGTGCGTCTTCGCGAACGTGCGTGTGGATCAGCAGAGTGACTTCGGCGTGAAGTTCGCCCAGCGCTGCATAGGTGGATAACGGCACGGCGACGAGATAACCCACGCCACCTACATCAAGAATGATCTGATTCGGCCGCTTCTCCAGCAGCCGACCGCGCAAGAGTCCAATCATCGTTTCCGAGTATTGCCGCCTTATGTTCGCCTGTCAACGGAAGGGGAATGAGGAAGAAGAGGGATAGGGGAGAGGCCGCACGGGTCACAGGCAAGAGTGACGTCAATCACATTGCGGAAGGAAAGAAAGGAGCAAGCTACTTGCAACTGATAATCATTTGCAACTGTAGGTTTCCATGCGTTCCCCGGTTGTCGCCTATGTGGTGATCATCTCGAGCTTTTCGCCATTCTGCATGGCTCAGGAGGTGGTTCGCGACTCAAACACCGCAGAAGTTGTCCGGTTTCTATCAGCCCAGAACGGACGAATGGCCGCTGCGCTCTTATAAACATCAATTGAGCCTCACGTTGGCCGGCCTGCGGGCGAGCGGAGACTTTCACGCGTCGGGAGCGGGATGGGGAGATAGCGCTATTAACTACAGGTATCAACTTGTGGGTAGCGGTGAGACAAAAAAGTGGCGGTAGCGCCGCGATTCAGCGTTTTGCTCCCAACAGGAGATCACACGGCAGGACGGGGTTACGGTGGTACGGGAATCCAAACAAATCTGCCAATCAGCATTCAGCATTCGGTACATTGGGTGACGCACTGGATCGCGGGGCCAAGTTGGGTGCCGCACGCACACAACGCGCGCAATGACGCGGCAGGAATCGTTGGAGTGAACTTGGGACAATCGGTGGTGTGGCTGGCAAACCCGAGGGTGAATGTGCTCGTCGAGACGCTGTGGACTACAACGCAAAAAATTGTGGCTCCCGGGAAAACGAACTGGTCGCAGGATCTGTATGTAAGCCCGGGAATTCGGTGGGCCTACAATTTCAAGAGCGGATTGCAGATTGTGCCCGGTGTTGCTGTGCCGATCGGGATTGGCTCATGTGCGGGAGAAAAAGGGTTGATTGTGTATCTGAGCTTCGAGCACCCGTTTGCATTCGCCCATTCGATGCAAAAAGTAGTGTCAGGACGTACGGAAACGGGAGTCAAGACAGGCGAGTGAGACCGTGCCGTCAACGATTTTTGAATGCACAATTAGTGAGTAGCGGACGCGGGCTTCCATTCATTCAGGAAATCGAGGATGTCTTCGGTGGACATGGAGCGGGCAGCTTCAAATTCCCCGCGCTTCTGGCTGAAGAGCAACTTGCCATCGGAATCGAGAACGGCGATGGCGGGGACGCCGCGACCGAGGGGAACATCGTATTTCCTGGCGATCTCCTGATTCTTATCTCCCTGACCGATATCGACGTGAACCACCTCAAATAACTTTTCCATGGTTGGGGCGATTTCGGGACTATGGAACGCTTCATCGAGAACGTGGCAGTCGTAACACCAGTTTGCGCCGAAGACGAGCAGCACGCGATGGTGATTTTTCGCGGCGATAGCCAACGCTTCCGCAATTTCTTTCTTGGCATCGGCAGAAGCGGGATAAAGATCTTTCTTCTCGATGGGCTGGCGCAACCGCGTGGCGTCGGAGCGCTGCACAAAGCCGATCAACCATTTACTTCCCTGCTCTGTCCAGCCCTGCACGACAACGAGGTACTGATGTTTGAGCGCAGAGCCTTGCTGCAGTGCGAGCGAGGCGCGAAAGACAACCAGTCGGGTGTTTGGCTGCGGAGTCTGCTCCTGGATGATTTCGAGTTTTAAATCAGAGAGGCCTTTCGCTTTCCAGCCAGACCAAAAGGAGAGTTCATCCTGCAAGGTGAGCGGATTCTTCTGCAGGTCACTGATCATTGGCTCGGGTGAACGCGAATAGAGCTCGGCGAGTGTGGCGGAATCACCGGAGAGAACGGCGAGGCGCCACGCTTCCAGCGCAGGAAAGGCGTTCGCGGAGGGCGATTGCGGATGGGGGGCAGCGAAGGCGGGAAGCACGGGTGAAAACATGAGCACGCAAAAAACAAGTGTCCGGCGCACAAAACCCCCAGCAGAAATTCTCCTATGAGGATACTCGATATAGATTGAAACGGAGCGGGCATGGAGGGAATTGAAACGAAAGCAAGAGGGCGGGGCAAAGCCTGCCTGCGGCAGTCAGCCCGCACCAACGGAAAACGATCAATTCTCATGCGGTTTTCAGGAAGGCGGCTACTGCGGCGTGTTTACGATCCTCGGCTAGATCCAGTGCGGTTTTACCGTCGTTGGATTTGGCGGATTTGTCGGCACCGTGTGCCAGCAGAAGTTTGACGATTTCGAGGTGGCCGTTTGCGGCAGCAGCGAGGAGCGGAGTGTACCCCGGCCCGTAGCGGTAGTTGGCATCGGCGCCGGATTCGAGCAGCCATTTGACCATTTCCAGATGTCCGCCAGTGACGGCACCCGTCAGCGCGTTGTAGCCGGAACCGTTCGTAGCCGCAGCGTTGATATCCGCGCCATTCTCCTTCAGATAGCGTGCTACCGAAGTGTGCCCCATAAAGGCAGCGAGGGCGACAATGGAAAATCCATCAGAAGAGTACGAATTCGCGAGCGCACGATTGTTTGTCAAAAGTTCGTTGACGCGATCCAGGCGGCCGAGTGCAGCCGCATCCTGTAGTTCAAGTTTTGCGCCACGCGCCAGTAGCAAATCGCGAATCTCTTTGCGGCCAAAATAGACCGAGGATAGAACCGCTGATACGCCTGATTCATTCTTGGCAGAAGCGAGAGAGGCGTCTGCATCGAGTAGGGACTGGACACGCGCGAGGTCGCCTTGGCGGATGGCGTCGAACAGCTCAGCAGCTGTAGGCATGGCTAAAGCCTCCTGCGAGAACTCACGTTGGGAAGACTGCGAAAAAAATCGGGCGGCCTAAAACCGCCCCAATAATTTCAAAGTCGATTGCCTAGCGGCGGGCGCGGTCTTTACGAACCGCTTCGTCCACCAGCGCGTCGAGTTCAGAACGGCTGAGCGTCACTTCATCGGTGGTATTTTCACCGTTGTCACAGGTTTCCGGCAGATCGGCGCCGCCTCCGGGAGGTGGCGTCACGTGGTATCGTGCACGGGCAGCCATCAGCTTGGCTACTTCGCGCGTGGAGAGGAGTTGCGGCTCACCGGCGAGACGGGCGTTCAGCATGATCTTCGCAAAGTGTTCCAGCGTTTCCATGCGGAAGAAGGCGCTGAACAAATCCGGGCCGCAGGTTACCGCGCCATGATTGGCGAGCAGCAGCGCATCGTAATGCGGAATAAAGGGTTCGAGAACAGCGCTGAGATCGGGAGTGCCGGGTGTGGCATATCGGACGAGAGGTACTTTGCCGAGCCCCACAACGATTTCCGGGAGCAAGGCCTGATCGAGTCCCTGCCCGGCGGCGGCAAAACCCGTTGCGGTGGGAGGGTGCGCGTGGCACACGGCCTGCACTTCGGAACGCATGCGATAAAACAGCAAGTGCATCCCGGCTTCGGAAGAGATCTTGCGATCACCGCGCAGATGACGGCCTTCGAGGTCCATGACCACCAGGTCATCGGGCGACATCATCCCCTTGTTGATGCAGGTGGGCGTGGTCAGGATGCGTTCGGCATCGAGACGCACGGAGAGGTTACCCTCGCAAGCCACAATCTGGCCGCGCTCGTACATCCATCGGCCAACCTGGCAGACGTCGAGGCGATGTTGTTCTTCTGTTCTTAAGCGAGTATCGGGCATTGAGTCCGAAGGCACGGTGCGGACCCCTTCCTCGACCTTCTAGAGGTCTGATTCAACTCAGACAACCAGTATAGCCAAATTAACGTAGCAACTTTCCAAAAGAGTACGCTTCGCGAGCAGGAAAGCCAAGCAAAATCAGGCGTAAATGCCGCGAAGTTTGAGCGCCGTAGCCACCCGGTCGATAGCCAACATATAGGCAGCAATACGGTTGTTCACGCGATGCGTTTCCGCGTAGCGAACGACCTCGTCGAAAGCACGGTCCATCACGTCGTAGAGGCGTTCGTTCACTTCACTCTCGCGCCAGAAGAATCCCTGGCGGTCCTGCACCCACTCGAAATAACTGACGGTCACGCCGCCGGCGTTACCGAGAATATCGGGCACGGTGAAGATTCCCTTGGAATCGATGATGGCATCGGCTTGCCAGGTGGTCGGGCCATTCGCGCCTTCGCAAAGAATCTTGGCGTGGACCTGGTGGGCGTTTTGCTCGGTGATTTGGTTTTCGATGGCTGCGGGAATCAGCACCTCGCATGGTTGGAAGAGCACGTCGCGCGCGCTCATTTTTGCGCCGCCCCCTGGGAAATCCTGGAGTGGTTTCTTCTGCGTGTAGACCCACTCGATGATTTTGGGGACGTCGAAACCCTTCTCGTTGTACAAACCGCCGCCGATATCCGCGAGGCCGATGATCTTGTAGCCGGATTTGTACATCAGTTCGGCGGCAAGCGAGCCCACGTTTCCGAAACCCTGGACGATAACGCGAGTGTCTTCTTTTTTCATGCCGAACTTGGTCATGGCCTTGTCGACACAGATCATCACGCCGCGGCCCGTGGCTTCACGGCGTCCGCGCGATCCGCCTAACTCGATGGGCTTGCCAGTTACGACAGCGGTTGTGGCTTGCCGGGCATGCATGGAATAGGTGTCCATCACCCACGCCATGGTCTGCTCGTTTGTGCCGACGTCCGGGGCCGGCACGTCGCGTTCTGGCCCCAGCCAGTCCGAAAGTTCGGCGGTGTATCGGCGCGTGAGGCGTTCCAGTTCGCCGCGGGACATTTTGCGTGGATCGCAAATAATTCCGCCCTTGGCTCCGCCGAAAGGAATGTCGACCACTGCGCACTTCCAGGTCATCCACGCGGCCAGTGCGCGAACTTCATCAACACTGACGTCGGGAGCAAAGCGAATGCCGCCTTTGCCGGGCCCGCGAACCGTAGAATGCAGAACGCGATAGCCGGTAAAAACTTCCAGTTGCCCGTTGTCCATGCCCACCGGAATGTAGAGGGTGATCTCTTTGTCGGGATATTTCAGATAGCGGTAAATGCCCTGCTCGAGGCCAAGCTTGTTCGCGGCCATTTCAAAACGCGCTTCCGCGTTTTGATAGACATTCATTTCTTCCGGTACAGGCGCTTGCGACATGCAAAACTCTCCTTTACTGAAACAGCCGTGGAGCACCGACTGCGCAGCATGGTTCGGCCCGCGAGAGACTTACAGGCACTTTAGAAATGGCCAAGGGAGGCAAAGATCGGCGGGCTACCCACCCTCCGGAGCTGCCAATTGGCCGGGTCGCCAGTATACGAAGGGAGATGGCTGACCGCAAGGTAGAGGGACACAGTGCGTGTTGGAGTTGGCACTTCCGCGAAAAACTCGCGGGTTGCAGGCTCCGTATTGAAACCGGTATGAGAATGCACAGGTCAAGGTCAGTAGCGACTTCTACACCGAAAAGCGTCATAGGAGTGGCAATGACTGCGAACCATCAGCTTGGCGATCAAACCGGACCACCCAGTTGCCAGGCGACAGTACGAACACCACTTCTTCGACGGCGATGGCGCTGATACTCTTTGGGACTGCTTTTCTAGGCTTTGCGCAAACCATCATCTGGCAGGTATTTTCAGAGCACCGCTACCAAGTTGGGTGATTCACATCCATGGCGCGGCGTTTACATTGTGGATCATCTTGTTGATCGTTGCAGACCTCGCTGGTGGCGGCGGGACGCGTGGATATACACCGGCGATTGGGCGTGGTTGGGTTTGGGTTGGCGTGCGTGATGGTGGTCCTGGGTTCGATGGCAGGCACCGATTTGCTACGGAGGGCTGGCGCTTCTCTCGGAGTTGGTGCGAAAGCATTCTATGCTGCGACCTCGGGATATGCTCATATTTGCGGTCCTGATTCTCTTTGCCTTCCGTGCCCGATTCAATCCTGGAGCCGACAAACGGCTGATTCTGATTGCGACGATCACGCTGATGGAGGCTCCTATCAACCGGTGGCCTTTCGCAATTTTTCAGAATTCGCCCCGGATGATCGATGTAGTCGCCTACAGCTGTCCTGCTCTTGATTGTGCTCTATGACCTGTGAAGTCGATGAAGAAGGTACATTCGGCTCACGATTTGGCGGAGGGTTATTCTTCGGTTGTGATGCAGGAACCGGAAATCCCAATTGGAAACACTGCGGCATGGCAGAGTTTTGCGACTTGGGGCTTGGAGCGAACGACAACGATTGCCACGGATGGATGAGAATCGGTCTCAAGCCACGTGCTGTCACCGTGATTCAATTGTGTGATTCAAGGACCGAATCCGCAACTCGAACAATCCGATTCTTAAGTAACACAGAGTAAATCTGCTAGACTTGAATTTAAGCATGTTTCACGTGCGAAGTTCACCAGAGGCACGAGAGTCTTCCCGCCTTCGGCGGGCAGGCAGGGGCGAAAGCTCAGTTTTGGGGGCTCGTGATATCGGGACCTGACCGCCGCAGGCAAGCTAAAGGTCCGACCCCCTAAGACGCGTTTCAGGACAATTCGGTAGGCGATGGGAGCCATGGAAGGCAAAGTCAGTCTCGCGATTTTAGTGCCGGTGTACAACGAACAGTACCTGGTGGAAACCAGTCTGAAGCGGCTGGGGGTGCTGGAGGAGTCGCCGCTGCTGGGGCGTGTGCGCGTGATCGTAGTGAATGACGCGTCTACCGATGGAACGGCAGCGGTGCTGGCGCGTTTTCGTGATTCCGTGCAATACCTGAACCTGCCGCATTTCGAGTGGATCTTCCTGGAACATGAGAAGAATCAGGGCAAAGGCGCGTCCATCCGCACCGCGCTGCCGCACGTCGACACGGATCTGGTGGTGATTCACGACGCGGATCTGGAGTATCACCCTTCCGATATTGCCAAGATGTTGCCGCTCTTTTTGGAAGAAGACGCGGACGCGGTGTTTGGCTCGCGGTTCATGTCCAGCGATTTCCGTCGCGTGCTGTTTTTCCGGCACAGCCTGGGCAACCGGCTGATTACCCTGTTAACAAATATTGTGACCGACCTGAACCTGTCGGACATCGAGACCTGCTACAAAATGGTGCGGGCCGACATATTCAAAAATATTCCATGGGAAAGCAATCGTTTCGGCATCGAGCCGGAAATCACCATCAAGCTGGCCAAACGCAAGGCGCGCATCTTTGAGATTCCCATTCGCTATTCCGGCCGCACCTATGCCGAAGGCAAGAAAATTACCTGGAAGGATGGCGTGCGTGCTATCGGTTCGCTGATCAAGTATGGGATCTCTGACAAGATCTACGTCGCGGACGCGTATGGCAGCGAGATTCTGGCGCGTCTGAATCGTGCGCCCCGATTCACCAAGTGGATGGCGGATACGATTCGACCGTATGTTGGGGATCGCGTGCTGGAAATCGGCGCAGGGATCGGCAACCTCACGGCGAACCTGGTGCCACGCACGGAATATCACGCCAGCGACATCAATCCGCAATATCTGGACCGGCTTAACACTTTGAAACAGACGCGCCCATACCTGAAGGTGCACTACACCGACGCGAGCGCCGAGGAAACGTATCCCGCGGAACGATTCGATACGGTGGTTTGCCTGAATGTGGTGGAGCATCTGGAAAATGATGTTCAGGCGCTGAGCAATATTCGCAAGCGGCTAGACACAAACGGCCGCGCGATCATCCTGGTGCCCAATGGACCGCGGCTCTACGGCTCGCTCGACAAAGTGCTGGGCCACTATCGCCGGTATACGCAGGAACAATTGGTGAAGGCCTGCCAGGATGCGGGATTCACCGTGGACAAGGTGCTGAAGTTCAATCGTATCGCTGCGCCCGGCTGGTGGCTGAACGGGCGCGTCTTGAAGAAAGAGACGTTCGGTTTCTGGCAGATCAAACTGCTGAATATTCTGATTCCGTTTATCCGACCGATCGATCGCTTTCTGCCGTTCCCACACTTGTCATGGATCGTCATCCTGCACGCCAATGCGCAAGCGGCGGGAGAATTCGCCGGTGAAGCTGCGGTGGCGCATCCAGCGCTCGATCCGCACAGCGGCTTGTCTCCCACGCGTTAGTTGAATTCATTACTGACAATACTTCGCAATCGCTGGATTCTTGTCTTGCTGAGGCGCGAGGTTGCTCTCTCATCAAAGCAACTCAATTTGAAAACCCACCAGAATTCTCGATGGAAAACCTTCGAGCCGATCAGAATCGGCCCTCAGGAGGCAACGAATTAATGACATTTAGAAGCGTGTGAAGCAGTGCTGCGTGAGATTATTGGCAAGCTGCCGCGTTACTGCAGGCGGAATTGCACGGTGACGACAAGGTGCATGGACGTTGGCTTGCCGTCGAGCTGCGCCGGCGTATATTTCCATTGCTTGACGGCAGACATGGCCGCTTGATGCAGCAGCGTTGGGCCGGAAATAATTTTGGTGGTCGTGACAGCTCCGGTAGCGTCAATTAGCGCGTCGATCTGTACATCGCCGGAAATGCGTTGCGATCGGGCGGTAGCCGGATAAATCGGCGGCACGGTTTTCAGCAAGTGGGCGGGCTTCACATCACCGCCAATCGGCAGCGGGGCGCTCGGTCCATTGTTGTTGCTACTGGCAAGGCCGACCAATGGATCCGTGGTGACGGGACCACTCCCAGCGTCAATGGCCGGTGCGGCTACGTTGCCATCGGCATTCGCGCCACGATTGACGTTTGGCGTTGTCAGGCGCACATCACCAAAAACAGGCTTTTTGGGTTCTTCCACGGCAGGCACGTTTCGCGCGGCGGAGTTCGATGAGACGGGCGCGGATGTTGGATTCGAATTGCGGCTGGCGTCCACGGCAGGCAAGGGCCCGGGTGAGGCAGTTGCAGTTCGGTTGTTTGCCGCTACAGAAGACGGAGTTGCTGCAGCTGCGTTTGGCGTGCTGGCCGGTACGCTTACAGCCGCGTCGGGTTTCGAAACGGGTGCGGAGGATGCCGCGAAATTATTTTGGGCAACTGGCAAAGTGCCGGGTTTCGAAGCCAGGAAATTCCCCGGCTGCATTCCGTACCAACCCACACCAGCGGCTGCGAGAACGCCTGCGGCGATCAGGCCGAAGATCAATCCCTTGTTGGAACCAGAAGGCGTGGCTTGCGTTTCGGTGGAATCCGATCCGCCCAAGAGCTGCCCGCCAAAAACGACGGACTGCGCTCGAGATGAGGAGTCTCCAGAGATATCGGAAGAGAATTCATCGGAAGATCTGTGCGAAGAGATTTCCTCGGTCGCGGTCGAAGCAGAACTCGAACTGGAAGGAGATTCCTTGGCGGACTCTGTCTCGCGGGCCAGCGGTGCCAGCCAGGAAGGAATTTTCACTTCTTCCGCGGGGAGCGAGATGGAGGAGGTCTTGGAAGCGATGGTCGGCGTCTTAATTTCGGCCACGGGCGCGGGAATCGAGGAAATTTTGATCGGCTCGGACTTCGCCTCGAGCTTAACTTCCGGCTTAACTTCGGACTTCGCGCTGGCTTGCAATTCCGCTACCGCTTGCTCGAGAACGTCTGCGCCACGAAGCATTTCCTTGGGAACCAGAGAAACTGGCGAGTGCGCAGCGACCGCAGGCGCGGGTGTCGGCGGAGCGAGCGCTGCGGTCTTTTCCGGCGTAGATTCACGGAACAGGAGCGAGCTGAGTTGTTCCTGCAAACGCGCTGCCTGCTGGCGAAGTTCCTCCGTCGAGGCGTCGCCGCCGGATTTTTGTGACGCGGCTGGTTGCGGAGGGGCAACAACAGGCTCGCTGGCAGTCAACGCAGAGAGTTGCGCCGCAAGTTGTGCGGAAAGTGAATCTGTTTTAACAGGTGCAGGAGCAGCGTGCTGTACAGGCAGCGGTGCGGATTCTTGTTTCGACGTGGCGACAACGGTGACAGGCGGCGGAGCAACAACGTGTATTGCCGGTGGAGCAACCGGTGCATTCGTTTCCGCGACTACTGGAGCGGGCGGCGCCGGGGCCGCCGCTTTTGGCGTGCCGATCGCAGGAGAAACTGCGGCGGACGGCACAACGGGTCGCTGCACTACGGGAGCTTTCGGCTGCGCGGCAGCAGGGGCGGAGTCTGTGGGGATGCGCACGCCCCAGAATCCAGGCGCAGATTCTGTGAATTCCAATTCGACATAGCCGGTCACGGTGCGGTAGTTCTTCGACTTCACAACCTGGCAAACGACTTCTTTTTTCGTTTTATCGTTCGTGACGAACAGCAGCTGTCCGGGGGCCACGCTGGAGGCCAGGCGGATGACCGCGCCATTGGCAAACACCAGCACCGTCTTGGTGGATTCGGAAAACGGTTCGCGCTTGTCGGAGCCTTCAATCGTGCGAGCGCCATTCACGCTAACGGGAACTTCCAGCGGGATGGGTTGCGGGCGCGCCGCAGCCGGCGCAGGATTAGCAACTTGAGCGGAGGGAAGAGCGGCGGTGCTGGTCGATGTCGAGCTCTCGACGTCTTTCACGGTTGGTGCCATGGGACACTCACAATAAATAGGGTTAGGAAGTCAGCCCTGCCACGCGCAGGGAGGCCCCAGATCTGTACCTTTTTATATTCGGTTTGGCGGAGAGGCAGACCTATAGTACTTGGGTACTACGATGGAAACAGTTGTGGAGAACGTTACGCTGCTGGCGTAGTCGTGACGTTATTTTTCCTTGACGTCGAGCGGAGGTTGAAAACGTTCGTCAATTGCGACCTGGTAACCGGTGACCAATTTGTTTGTGGCGTTGGCCATGCCGATGACCGCCTGCAGTTCCTTGAACATTTCTGGCGTCATGCCTTTGCCAAAAGCCGAAGCGGTGTGCGAGGCGATGCAGTAGTGGCAATTGTTGGTGACGCTGACGGCGATGTAGAGCAGTTCCTTGGTGAGGGGATCGAGCGCGCCTGGCCCCATGATGGCTTTCAGTCGTTCCCAGGTGCTCTTCAGCAGCGCCGGATCGTGCGCGATGGCCTTCCAGAAATTGTTGATGTAGTCGGTTTTCCGCGTGGTCAGAATGTCGTCGTAGATCGCTTTCACTTCCGGGCAGGCATCCTGGTATTCGATAAGTCCAAAGGTAGACATGGCGTCTCTCCGAAATAAAAAGACAACTCAGGAAATGTTATCTGGAAACTGCGGCGCGCGATAGGAGATGTAGGGGGAATCAGGACGCACCGGCGAACTCGGGGACAGGTTACGGAAGGCATTCATTTCTTCCGCTGAGCGTCAGACTAGTGAATTCGTCCAAATAAGCTGAAAACCCACCTCTTGAGGTAGGATTGTTGACCTCTGCGGCCGCTGGTATTGGGGAATTGGCGGAAAAAAACATTACCGCAGTTGGCAATGGAAGCATTCTTATTTGAGTTCATCCGGGCAAGGTTTCCTGAGGCGCTGATTTGAATCTGAGATCTGTAGCTTTCCGAAACATCTGGTGCATGACCAGCTCGATTGTTTTGTTGGCAGCACTCCTTCTTTTGCCGCTCATTTGCAGCGGCGCAACAGGCGCACACGCTGAAAGGAACGGTGAAAGACTCGACGGGTGCGGCCATACAGGGAGCGCGCGTCGAGTTTCATTCGAGCGGCGCCAACCTGATCACTTCGACCGACGAATCGGGCCAGTTTTCCTTCACGGTTGAAAGCGCTGAGGGCACACTTCAGATCAGCTATGCGGGGTTCGCCAGTTTTGTGACCGATATTAAACCGCACTCGTCCACGGAAAACATCCAGGTCGTCTTGAGCCCCGCGCCAAATTTGCAACGGCTCGAGGTAAAGTCGACCACCGAGGACAGGATTCCTGCCGTACCCATCAGTGAGTATTCCATTTCCGAAGAGCAGATCGACGTGTCAGGCAGTCTGGTAGTGGACGATGTGTTGCGCCAAGTTCCTGGATTCAGCACGTTTCGCCGGTCGAGCAGCCTGTTCGCGAATCCCTCCTCGCAAGGCGTGTCGTTACGAGGGGTGGGTGCAAGCGCCACGAGCCGTTCTACCGTACTGGTCGATGGAATCCCGCTGAACGATCCGTTTGGCGGTTGGATCTATTGGAGCCGTTTGCCGCGGGAAGGAATCGCGTCGATGGAGATTTCTAACGGCGGCGCTTCGGATTTATACGGTGGCGGCGCGCTGGGCGGGGTCGTAAACCTCCACACCACGCGCGCCACCGAAGCCTTCGTCAACGGAGAACTTTCCTACGGCAGCTTGAACACGCCCGATGTGTCGTTCGCCGCGGGAGGGCCGATTGGGAATTGGACAATTTCGGCGATGGGCCAGGCATTTCGCACCGGCGGGTACATTCTGGTGCCGCCAGATCAGCGCGGCAGTGTGGACACCAACGCCAACACCGGTGATCTGGCGGGCATCGTGGAGATCGGACACAGCCTGGGTGAGCGCGGCCGCTTTTTTGTTCGCGGAAGCGGATTCGGCGAAAGTCGCGACAATGGCACCGCCTTGCAACGAAACGACACCACAATTCCGGAACTCGATTTGGGTGCAGACTGGGCATCGAATCGCGTTGGCAGCATCTCCGCGCGCCTCTATGGTTCCACGGAATACTTTCACCAGACATTTTCGTCGGTGGCGCCGGGCCGCAACTTCGAATCGTTGACCAACGATCAGCACAGCCCGTCGCAGCAGATTGGCTTTGTGGCGTCATGGTCTCGTCTGTTTGCGGAAAAGCATAAAATCATCGCGGGGATGGAAGCGCACGACGTGCGCGGCCACAGTGCGGAAGAGAATTTCAGATTCCAGGCCTCGACGGGATTGACCGTGCCAACCGCACTGGTCGACGCAGGCGGGCGCCAACATGCTTTCGGATTTTTTGCTCAGGATGCTTTTCTGCTGGCGCCGAACTGGCTGCTGACGTTTGGGGGACGCGTCGACACCTGGAACAACAACACGGGCTATCAGAATCGCACGCCGCTGCCGACGGGCACTCCTACGGCAGCTACATTTCCGGCGCGCAGCGAATCGGTATTCAGCCCGCGCGTTTCGCTCATGCACAGTTTTCGGAACGGAATGGCGTTGAATGCCTCTGTTTATCAGGCGTTTCGAGCGCCTACACTGAATGAGCTATACCGCAATTTCCGCGTGGGCAACATCGTTACACTGGCAAATCCGGCGCTGACCGGCGAGCACCTGACCGGCGGAGAAGCCGGCATCAGCGCGCAGCGATGGCAGAACCGCTTGACCCTGCGGGGAAATTTTTTCTGGAGCGACATTTCCGATCCCGTGGCAAACGTGACACTGACGAGCACACCGGCACTGATTACACGGCAAAAGGAAAACCTGGGCGAGACGCAGGCCCGCGGGTTCGAACTTTCCGGCCAGCTCCAGGTCAGGCCGCGCATCCAGCTTTCCGCTTCGTACCTTTTCGTCAGCAGCACGGTGGTGAGTTTTCCACCGCCTCCCGGCGGCACTTCGATCGTCGGGAACTGGCTTCCACAGGTGCCGCAGAACCAGTTTAGCGTACAAGCCAGCTATCTGGGGAAAAAATGGACTGCCGCTGTGCAGGCACGCTTTCTGGGCAACCAGTTCGACGACGATCAGAATCTGCTGCCCATGGGACGCGCGTTTTCTCTGGACGCGCAGGTTTCGCGACAGATTTTGCCCCGCAGTTCCCTGTTCTTTGCCGTGCAGAATCTTACAAATGACCGGTTCGCGATCGCAGAAACTCCTGTGACCAACGTGGGACCGCCCATCTTCGTGCGTGGCGGCGTGCGGTTTACGTTGCGTTGAAGAGGTTCCAAGCTTAACCATGGCTTTATTTAGTCGGGGCTTCCCCAGTTGGCATCGCTGGTGCGGGCGTCGTCTGCTGGAAGAGTTGCAAATTCTCCGCCTTCCATTGCATGGCGTCGTGAATGCGATTTCTGCCGCTGGGGTGATCGAAGAAAATCCATTCTTCCACGGGGCTGGGATTCATTTTGCGATATTCACCCAGGTGAATGGCTGCTTGCGCGAAACCGTCGGGCTGGCGACTGGCGTTCAAGCCGTACATGTCGGCTTCGTGTTCCTCTGTGCGGGTTTGCGTATTTTGAATGGGCGTCAGGACAAAGAAAAATATTCCGGCGATCAAGAAAACCAGCGGAATCACGGCAACGTCGGTCACTTCGCGAACCTGCCAACGTTCGCCCCAACGGGCGAGCGACCAGTTCAGTCCCCAGCGCAAGATGCTGAAAAAGGCGACAACGACGACAAAGATAAAAAGAATGGTCTTGTAGATATGGTTTAAGACGTAATGTCCCATTTCATGGCCCATCACGGACTGGATCTCTTCGGGTGAACCACGGCGAAGCAGATTGTCATTCAGAGTAATGCGCATGGTCTTGCCGAATCCGCTGACGTTGGCACTCATGCGCGTGGTCTGTTTGGAAGCGTCTATCTGATAAACATCCTTGGCGGTGATTCCGTTGGCGCGAGCAAGCGAAAGGATGGGTGTCGTGACTTTGGGGTCGTTGAGAATCGTCACCTTGTTGAACAGCGGAACCAGGAATACCGGAGCAATCATCACGGTTACGATCATAAAGAGAGTGGTAACAACCGCGCCCCAGATGTGCCAGGTGTTCGGAAGCTTGCGCACAATCCCCATCAACAGCATGACCAGCAAGCCTCCCAGAATGATGCCGATCAGCAAGCCCTTGGTCTGATCCCATACCCATGGACCGAAGGTCTGCGTGGCCAATCCATATTTCCATTCGCGGAAATATCCTTCGTACACTGCCATAGGAAATTGCAGGATGCTTGTGATGAGGATGAACTGCGCCCAATAGATGAATGTCTGTAATGGACGAAACCTCGTCACTCGTTGAGCAAAATCGCGCATGCGTGCGGACCAGCCAAGGCGCAGAAGGATCCAGTAAATCACCAGGGCAATAAGGAAATCCCACAAGATCAGCCAGTAGCCGCCTTCGAAGTAGGCATCGCTCCGGGCGCGAGCCGCCGGGGGAATCTCAGCCAGATAGGCATTGGTCGCCACATCGGCATCAAAATGTTCGGAGGCCTTCGCAGCCTCGGGGACGGTGACCACAGAGGGCATCTGACTGTTGGAAAGGTCAGGGGCCTTTTGAGCTAGCACTGGCCAGCAGAGGGCGATGCAAATCAAAACGAGAAGACAGGCCCGGGAGAGCGCGGATCGAGTGTTCATGGACCACCTTGTAGATGAGATTGTGTGCTGGTGAGTATACGCTTTTAAGGAACGAATAGTTTCAATTATGAGGTAGCCGCTGAAACGGCGAGAGCTTTGCCTAGCGGAGGAACCTTTTCACCAGCAACGCGGCCAGGCGCGGAGAATTGTGGCGGATGACACCGTGCTCTTCCAACAGATTATCCAGAATGAGTCTCACTTTCATCTTGGAGAGTTTTTCCGGGTCGAGTTTGACGGCCGCGGCACCCTGCGCGCGATACCGGCGGGCCACATCTGGTGAGACCGACTTCCGGTTCGCAACCACATAATCAATGACACGTTTTCCGACATGCGTTTCGATGGCGCGCAAATGCTCGCTGAGTGTGAAATCCGTGGTCTCGCCGGGCTGCGTCATCAGGTTCGCCACGTATACGCGCGGCGCCTTTGAACGCGCGATGGCGCGAGCTATTTCTGGAATCAATAGATTGGGGATCACGCTCGTGAACAGCGATCCCGGCCCCATAAGAATCAAATCCGCTTCCTGGATGGCTTCGACGGCCTTTGGCAGGGGCCGCACGCGGCGCGGGACCAGTTCCAGCTTGTGAATGCGCGAAATACTGCGTGATATTTTTGTTTCACCGCGCACGCGCCGCCCATTTTCGAGAGTCGCCACCAGCGTCACGTTGGAAACCGTGGAAGGAAATATGCGCCCGCGAATGGCCAGGACTTTTCCGGACACGCGCACGGCCTCGGCAAAATCGCCGGTCACATGCGTCAGTGCCGCGAGGAAGAGATTGCCGAAATTGTGGCCACGGAGGCCCCGTCCTGCGTGAAAGCGGTATTGGAACAAGCGCCCGAGCAGTGCTTCGTCCTTGGATAAGGCAACCATGCAATTGCGAATGTCGCCTGGTGGAAGGATGCGATTCTCTCGCCGCAATCGCCCGGAACTGCCGCCGTCATCCGTAACAGTGACGATCGCGGTTAGATCCGTGATCGGCCGGTCTTTCAGCGATGTGGTATCTCCGCGGCCCGCTTGATAATTTTTCAACCCACGCAATAACGCCGAGAGGCCGGTGCCGCCGCCCAGTGCGACCACGCGCATTCCGTGGGGTTTACCAGCTTTGTTTTTTCCAGCTTTCTTCACGTCAGGCTCAGTTTCTATTCCAGGGCGGCAAGGCTCAGAGCGATGCCTCGCAAAATACTCACTGGGGTTGGGCCTCCAGCGAGAGGCCTGCCTTAAAAATCTTAAAAAGAGGATGCAGACATTTCCGAGATCAATCTACAAGGCGTTTACCGTAAAAGGACTAACCGGAATAGCCTTCCTTCTCTGGATAGAGCAATTCCGTGAATCGGGGATCTTCCTGCAAGAAAGCGAAGTCCTCGTCGTTACGCGCGTGATAGCGATTGGCAGACCGCAGTTCGATGGCAATCTTGAGATTGGCCATCGCCGAATCCGCTTCGCCGGTCAAGCAATCGAGTGCTGCCAGCGCATAGTGAACGTGATCGGCTTTCGGCGCCAGTTTTCGCGCTCGCTCCAGACTCTCGCGCGCTTCGTCCCAGCGTCCCAGATTCATCATGCCTACGCCGCGCTGATAGTGATCCTCAGGCGATTTGGGGCTCTGGTCCGCAGTGGGCTTCATGCGCTGTTCGACAATGCGCATGTGCATGCGCGCACGGTCCACCAGTTCCTTGCTGGGGCCCTCTAAAACCTTTTCCAGCTCCTGCTTGGCCTTCTGGAATTTCTGCTGGTGAAACAGGGCCATAGCCTCTTCATAGAGCTTCATCTGGGCCTGCACGCGTGGATCAACCATTTCCACACCACCCCGCTGCGGCGGAGGGGCCGGTAACTTCTTTTCTTTCAATTGCTTAGACTTGGGCTTGGAGGCTGACTTGCCGCGCCCCGACCCCGCTGAGGACTTTTGCGCTCTCGCCATGGCGCGAATGTAGCAAAGGCTGAGTGTTCCGTCAACGGAGTGGGCTGATTTTCCACAAAGTGACGAGTTGGATAGCCTTTACCCTCCGGCAGCAGTCCCCAAAAATAGCTTCCGCGAAACCTGGCTTCTCCGCGACACTAGGAAGTGATTCCAGGCTCCAATCGGACGGAGGATGCTGGCTTGCCCTTCGTGCGTGTGTTATAAGTTTTAACCGGGATTCAGGTTGACGACTCGTGCCTTTCATTAATTTTCCTGCTCGCGAAATAAATTGTAAGTTGGTGTACTACGGTCCTGGGTTGGGGGGCAAAACAGCAAACCTCCAATGGATCTATGATCACACCAATCAAAACCAGAAGGGCAAGATGGTCTCCCTCGCCACCGAGACCGATCGAACCCTGTTCTTCGACTTTTTGCCGCTCGATTTAGGAACCGTGCGCGGGTTCAAAACGCGCTTCCACCTCTATACCGTTCCCGGTCAGGTTTTTTACGAAGCCAGCCGCAAACTGATTCTAAAAGGCGCGGATGGCGTGGTGTTTGTGGCCGATTCGCAGGAAGAACGTCTCGATGCCAATTTCGAGACGATGGACAACCTGCAGGAACACTTGAAAGAACACAACCTGAATTTCACGACGATTCCCTATGTCCTGCAACTCAACAAGCGCGATCTGCCGAACGCCATGTCCGTCGAAGAGCTCACCAAACAACTGCAGAAAAAAGGTGAACCCGTGATTGAAGGCGTGGCAATCAATGGCCAAGGCGTCTTCGATACCCTGAAAGAACTAGCCCGCCTGGTCCTCGCCGAACTCAAAAAAGGCAGCTAGGCTCTTACCCGCGCCACATCTCAGCAGTCTATCGATTTTCGCTTTAGTTGTTTAGGAGGCCGGGACTTCAGTCGCGGCACAAAACCTCGCAGCAGTATCAGGCTTTAGCCGCCCGGCCGACATTCGCTCTGACAGTTTCTCTCCCCGTCTCTAAACTCACTCCTATGGTAGTCCACCTCAAGCCTGAAACCGAGTCCCGCCTCAAGGAGCTCTCCGCGACCACTGGCCGCGCCCCGGATGAACTTGTCGAAGATGCGATGGCCGGCTACCTGACGGAACTAGGACAAATCCGTGCAACATTGGATGACCGGTACGACGAAATCAAGAGCGGGCTAGTAAAGCCCATCGATGGCGGAGAAGCCTTCAACCCTATCAGGATCAAGAGCTGAACGCCATCGCCGCTCATGAGCGGCTTTGTCCTGCACCCAGATGCCGTCGCAGACCTCGATGAAATCTGGGAATTCATTGCGACGGACTCACTTAACGCTGCCGACAGTCTTTTACAACAAATCTACGAAGCGATCCGCTCCCTGATCCCCTTCCCCCAAGCTGGCCATATACGCTCCGAACTTACTGGCGGCCGCTGCGCTTTCATCCTGTACGAGACTTCCTGATAGCCCACGCACCGGATGAAATGCCGCTCCTCGTTTTGGCTGTACTTCACGGCCGTCGCAATCCAAGAGTGATGGCAGCCATCCTGCGCGATAGAAAGTAACTCGCGCATCATGTGCTGGGCAGTGCCAAATTTGGGGTGGTGTGCTACCGCTCGTCCGCGGGGTTCTCGCCGAACTGAAAAAGGCAGATAGTCCGCACCTTAGTACAGACGAAAATTCACTTCTAGCACAACGAGTGCCGACACGGGGCTGCCATTTTTTGTGGCCGGTACGCAACGCCACGTTTCCAGGGTCCTCCGCGCTTGCTCATTCAGGTCAAAGGGCAGCCCCCGCGCAACTCGAACGATTTCGACCGATCCCTGCCGTGTGACGACTGCATCCATCAAAATCACACCTGAAAATTTGGCCTCGCGCGCGACATCCGTATAGGATGGATTTGGAGTGAACGTGCAGCGAGGGGTTGAGACACCGCCCTTGCCAGCCGAAGGCAAAACCTCGCCGTCCTCATCTTTGAGAGCCTTTTCCAACTTCGAATAGGGCTCAATGGTTTGCAGGTCTTTGTCCTTAAAGGTCAAGTCGGGAAGTTTGGCGCTGAATGATTCGACCTTTTTCTTCCCGGGACGCGAGTCGAAGATTTTGAATTTGGCTTCCGGGCTTCCCGGTTTGAATGCAAACGCAGCCGTCAGGACGGCCGTCGCGCCCATTTCCCTTCCCAACCATCTGACAGCGTTTTCATCATTAAAGTGTTCCGCAGGTATCCGATTCCGATTCATGAGCTCGCGCAGTGAAGACCGGCTGACGAGCTTGATTTTGGGATCTGCTTTGGCCATCAAAGCTGCAAACTCGTCTGAGAGTTGCAGCCCCAGCCGTGAGGTCGATGTGGAAGAAGTATCGAAGTCTGCAATCAGCAAGGAACATTGCGAGGAATCGCAGCCGACCTTTTTAGCCTTTTGTGCAAGCTGTGCCGCTATCTGCTGCATCGCCACCTGCGAACTTTGCGGGATTATCGAGGCATGGCTGGCTTCTTGAGAAGTAGCGGAAAATGCGGAGCACAACACGACCAGGAAAATTGCAACCAATCGCAGCGAAGTAGGCGGCTTCATAGCCGCGCAGTGTACCATGCCTGGTTTCAGAAGGATTATGTGGCAACTTTAGAATCAGAACCCAGTTCTGGCGAGTTCTTCCGTCTCGTAGGTAGGAATGGCTTCGACCAGGCGCGTTACTGTGAGCGCATCGCGCACGCGGCCCTGCCCGGTGACCAGGTGTAATGCGCCGCCCTGCCGGGCCAGTGAGATGGAGAGTTTCACCAGTACGGAAATCCCGGAACTGTCGATCTGTGGAATGTCGTTCAGGTTGACGATGATCTTGCGCGCCCCCTGTTGCGTCAACTTCTGTACGAAGTCATTCAACACCTCGCTGGGTTCGCCGATTGTCAACCTTCCATGTACGTCGATAAAGTGAATTCCACCGGCTTCGCGCGCGGAAACTTCCAGAGGTGGGTGCAGGGTCATCGAAAGATTCCCTTTCTGAGCGTTCGAACAAAGCTGGGTCGCCGCGGGGCAGATAGTTTTGAGGCGGCCATTGCATTATACGATGTTAAGTATGCAGAACAAGTTGGCAATGGTCCCTCGGCGGCACCGCTGGGATCTCTCTCCGAAAGAGGCGGCGGAGCTACAAACAGAACTGCGGAAGGACTGGATCGGCGAGGATCGCTTTGCCAGAATTGAGACCATCGCAGGATTAGACGCCGCGTTTGTCCTGGGCGGATCACAAGCCTTTGCAAAGCGCATGAATCGCTGGAATGCACGGAGAGTCTCCAATCGCGCGATCGGGTGCGTAGTCATGTATCGTTATCCCGAAATGATTGAGATCGAACGCGCCTACGCGATCGAAGCATTGAACTTTCCCTATGTACCCGGACTACTCAGCTTTCGCGAAATACCCGTTTTGCTGGCCGCGCTGGCCAAACTCAAAAACATGCCGGAACTGCTTTTTTGCGATGGCCAGGGCATTGCTCACCCCCGACGGATGGGACTGGCGACGCACCTGGGAATCATACTGGAACGGCCCACGATCGGCTGCGCCAAGAGCCGCCTGATGGGTACTCACGACGTGCCGGGAAGGCGCCGAGGCAGCTGGGCTGCGCTGATCGACCCCAAATCGAGCAATCAGGAACGCATCGGAGCTGTGTTGCGGACCCGGGCGGGTGTCAGCCCAATCTATGTCTCTCAGGGACACAGGGTTAGCCTGGCTACGGCCATAGGATTGACCTTAAGTGTCGTCGACGGCTTGCGCGTTCCTCGGCCCACGCGTGACGCCGACCGGTTCGCCGCCGAGGTAAAACGCCGCTTTTTGCTCGGCCAGCTATCCGAAAAATGAATCCGAACTAGCAAAACTTCAAACAGATTTGACTTGCCTTGCCGCGTATAATCCCGCGTACACCGTGACTGGACCCCAAAACATTTTACGAGTGAGCCGACCGAACTTGGCCCCAGACCTATGGAAGTGGAGAACTCGATGAAGCGCATGGGCATTGTTTGTTGCCTTTTACTGATGATCTTGTGTACGACCGTCCCTCTTCTTGCGCAACAAACTTCTTCGCCCGCTCCTGCCTCCACTGCGCCCTCCCCCACTTCCGCTCCCGACGCATCACGCGTGGTAAACGAAAAACTCGCCCAACTCGACCAGAAAGTGACCGCAGCGCAGTCTTCCGCCGATAACGCTTGGATGCTGGTCTGCGCCGCACTGGTATTAATGATGACCGGTCCGGGCCTGGCTCTTTTCTATGGCGGTCTGGTGCGGCACAAGAATGTGCTGGCCATGATGATGCAGAGTTTTGCGCTGATGTCGCTGATCACCGTGCTGTGGGCGCTGGTAGGATACAGCCTGTGCTTCGGCGGCAGCGGTTCGTTCATCGGAAATTTTGAGCACGCATTCCTTCGTGGTGTGGGCGTTGTGCCCAATACCGATTACGCCGCCACCATCCCGCAGATGACATTCATGATTTATCAGCTGATGTTCGCGGTCATCACCCCGGCGCTGATCACCGGCGCGACTGCGGAACGCATGAAATTTTCCGGCACCATGCTGTTCATGACTTTGTGGTTCCTCCTGGTCTATGCGCCGATGGCGCACATGGTCTGGGGCAAGGGCGGAATGCTGAACGCAGCGCTGGGTGGCCGGTTTCCCACTCTGGATTTTGCCGGCGGCACGGTCGTACACATCACTTCCGGCGTGTCCGCATTGGTCTGCGCGATTTATCTGGGCAAACGCATCGGGTATCCGAAACAGGCGATGCCGCCGCACAATCTGGTGCTCAGTTTTATCGGCGCATGCCTCCTGTGGGTGGGGTGGTTCGGGTTCAACGCTGGGAGCGCTCTTGCTGCCGGCGGCCTGGCCACCACCGCATTCGTTGCCACCCACTTCGGTGCAGCGGCCGCGGCGCTAAGCTGGAGCCTGGCGGAGTGGTTGAAAAATGGCAGGGCCAGTGCCTTGGGCGCGATCTCTGGCGCGGTGGCGGGGCTCGTTGCCATAACGCCCGCAGCCGGTTTCGTCGGACCGATGCCTGCCCTAGTGATCGGATTCATCGCCGGCATCTTCTGCTACTTGATGGTCACGAAATTTAAAGCCATGTTTGGCTACGACGATTCGCTGGATGCGTTCGGAGTTCACGGCGCCGGCGGCACCATTGGTGCGTTGTTAACTGGCCTGTTCGCGCAAGCCGTTTTCAATCCGATCTTTGGTGAAGGAAAACCTGTAGGAGCGCTGGACGGCCGTTGGGTGCAGGTGGGCTATCAGTTTGTTGGCGTGCTATTCGCCTGGGTTTTCGCGCTAGTTGGCACCATCGTCATCCTGAAGATTGTCGATGCGGTCACCGGCGTGCGTGTCAAGGAAGAACACGAAGTGGAAGGGCTGGATATTTCGCAACACGGTGAAGAAGCTTATAACATGGAATCGTAGGGGCGGAAGCAGGTTCACCACTCCATGCGGGAGCAGAAATTCGTATGATGAAAATAGAAGCGATCATCCAGCCGTCGCGGTTCGAATCGGTCAAGGATGCTTTACTGGAAATCGGCATCGAGGGCATGACCGTGACGGAAGTCCGCGGCCATGGCCGGCAGAAAGGCCACACGGAAGTTTATCGTGGCCGCGAATACACCGTTGACCTTCTGCCGAAGATCAAGCTGGAAGTCGTGCTACCCGATGCGCTGGTAGAGCGCGCCGTGGAAACCATCCTGAAAACCGCCAAGACAGGTAAAATCGGAGACGGTAAAATCTTTCTATCCAGGATCGAAGACACGATCCGGATTCGCAACGAGGAACGCGGCGAAAGCGCTCTGTAGCCCTAATGTCCTCTCCGCGATCCAGTCTCGAACCTATACGTCGTCTGAGCAGGAAGATGGAAGAATCCGTCACGCCGCTCTCTGTGTTAGGGCCGCAGGTCGAAGCCCAGCGAGAGCGCATTCTGAAGCTGTTCAACAGCGGCGCCACCGCTCAGGATACCCTGCGTCAGTTGTGCGAACTCGCTGACGACTCCATTCAAAAAGTATTTAGTGAACTCTTGCGGGTACGGAGCACCACCGGGCAGGGCCTGTGTTTGCTGGCACTGGGCGGCTACGGCCGTGAAATGCTGTTCCCATACTCGGACCTCGACCTTCTGTTCCTGTTCGGAAGCGACAAGTCCGAACAGGAGTTTCGCCCTCTTATCGCGGAATTCTCCCGCACACTCTGGGATCTCGGATTTCGCGTAAGCTCGGCCGGCCGCACTTTGGACGAATGCCGTCGAATTGAAGGCGACAATGCCGAATTCCACCTGGCCATGCTCGACCGTCGATTTATTGCCGGCGACAATTCGATTTTCGCGAAATTGGATTCGAAGATTCTTTCCGGCTCGGAAAAACAGACCAAATCTTTTCTATTGGCGGAATTGCAGCGCCTGACTCGCGAACGCCTCTTTCGTTACGGCAATACCATTTTCCATCTCGAACCAAACATTAAAGAAGCTCCAGGTGGTCTCCGCGATTACCACGCGCTGTTGTGGATGCGGCAATTGGCCGGAGAGCGACGCGATCCGCGCATCAGTCCCGTGAGTGAAGATGAGCTGACACGCAACGCCGTGGAATTCCTCAGCTCCATCCGCTGCTTCCTGCATTACAGCAACGGCCGCAATGACAATACGCTCACGTATGAATTGCAGGCTGGCGCGGCTGAGCGCTCCCTCGGCATCGACGATAACCTTCGGCGCAATGCCGCGGAATGGATGCGGCTGTACTTCCGCCATGCACGCACTCTGAACCGCCAGTTATTGCGCTTCGTGGAACAGCGCGCCCCCGTCACGATTTCTCTGCGGCAGCGCTTGATGAACGCGACCCTCGGCACAAAACCGGAAGCGCCGAACAGCAGGCCTTTTGTTGTTCGCGATGGACAACTGGAAATCACCAGCGAACAGGCATTCGCCGATCGCAATATCACGTGTGCGCTGCTTACCGAGGCCTCGCGTACCGGCATCCCCCTCAGCCGTGAATCCGAACGCGCCATCGCTTACGTGATGATGCATCCCGAACTGACCCACCGGAACACGCGGATTGCCTGGCCCACTCTTAGTGAAATCCTAGGCGGAGATTTTCCCGGGGTGGCTTTGCGGCCCATGCATCGACTTGGCTTGCTGATTGAGATGCTTCCGGAATTCCGGAATATCGATTCGCTTGTGGTCCGCGACTTCTATCATCGCTACACCGTTGACGAGCACTCTCTGCGAACCATCGAGCATTTGCAGGATCTTGCCGAGCCCAACGATCCACTGGGCACTCACTTCATGCCCCTCTGGCGCGCCGTCGATCGTCGAGACCTTCTGATTCTGGCCCTGTTGCTCCACGACGTCGGCAAGGGGATGCCCGTCGAGAATCATGTTACGGGAAGCCTGCAGGCCCTGGAAACCGCCGCCGATCGCTTGCGCCTCACTCCCGAGGAAAAAGCCGAAGTCAGTTTTCTGATCGAGCACCATCTCGACATGTCGGCCACCGTGCAGCGCCGCGACATCTTCGATCCTTCCACGGTTTCTGCGTTCGCCGCAATCGTCGGAAATCAGGAGCGATTGCAGCGGCTCTCGTTGCTGACCTACGCCGATATTCACGCCGTAAATCCCGAAGCGCTGACCCCCTGGAAAGCCGAAATGCTGTGGCAGCTTTTCGTGGCCACCTCGAACCATTTCAGCCGCACCATCGATCGCGATCGCTTGCACGCATCCGACGAAGCGCTGCTTCTTGAACAAGTTCGCCAACAGGCCGCCTGGGCTTCGAAACCGGAAATCGAACGGTTTCTGGAAGGATTCCCGCGCCGCTACCTGGCCGTGCATTCACCTGCCGAAATCGCGGCCCACTTTGCGCTCTACCAGAAACTTGGCGCCGAACCGGTGCAGACCGAATTAAAGCCGACGCACCATGCTTTCACCCTCACTCTGATTTCGGCGGACCGGCCCGCCCTCTTTGCAGCCATCGCCGGAGTTTTGGCTGCCTGGGGTATGAACATTCTGAAAGCCGATGCCTTTGCGAACGCTGCCGGCGTGGTTCTCGATACTTTCCACTTTGTTGATCTGCACCGCACCCTGGAGTTGAATCCAAGCGAGATTCCACGCTTCCGCCAGAGCATCGCGGACGTCGTGAACAACCGGCAAGCACTGGAGCCGTTGCTGAAAGGCCGTTTGGCAAATTCCCTGACGCGGCCGCCAAAGGTCGCCATCCAGACTTCACTGAATTTTGATGATGCGTCTTCCGACCAGTGCACGTTACTGGAAGTAGTTACGCAGGATCGCGCTGGGCTGCTCTTCGAAATCGGCTCCGCACTGGCTCGCCTGGCCTGCAACATTGAAGTGGCCCTGATTGATACCGAAGGACAGAAAGCGATCGACGTTTTCTATCTGACGTCACAAGGCACAAAACTCACGCCGCAAAAACAGGAACTTGCTCCGCGAAGTTCTGCAAGCAACGCTGGCCTGAGAATCACCGCGGTTCAACGACTCACTTCATAAGTTCGCGAATTTTTTCCACCAGCATTGCTGAATCGTAGACTGGTTTTTCCAGGTAGCCGTCCGCGCCAGAGGCCTGCAGCAATCGTTCGCGATCCCCGCTCATCGCATGGGCCGTTGCCAGTAAAACGGGTAGGCGCCTCGTTGTTTTCGACTTGAGAATCCGGCACAGCTCCACGCCGTTCACCATCTGGCCTTCCCATTCCGCGTTGCTGAGAGAGACATCCAGAAGGATCAAATCCACTTCGCCGGCTTCGACTCTGCCAATGATTGTGGGCAACGTCTTCCGTAACGATGCAGGAAAATCCCCCGGCCCGCTCCAGCGCCATGCGGAAAAATTTCGCCACCAGCGCGTTATCTTCCACGATGATGATCTGTTTCTGTTTCTCGCCGCTGTTTTCCGCGCTCACCCTCGCACCCCTGCCAGCGGCAACGTAAACCATGCACGCGAACCTTTGCCGTTGGGTCCGCTTTCCAGTCCGATCTTCCCATTCATCATTTCTACCAATCGCTTGGCAATCGCCAGTCCCAAACCTGCCCCGTTAATCCCTTTTAACGCCTGCAGGTCATGGCGGACGAATTTCTCGAACATCGCCTCGCGCTTGTCTTCCGGAATACCCATACCGGTGTCTTCGATTTCAATCCGAAGCTGGCCCGCGGGTTCGTTCTCGATGGCCCGCACGATCACATGGCCTTTCACTGTGAATTTCACGGAATTTGACAGGAGATTCAGCAGCACCTGCCGGAAGCGTACCTCATCCCCCAATACCATGGGCAAAGCATGCTCCAGAGTCTCGTCCACCAGACGAAGGTTCTTTGAGGCAGCCTGAACTGCCATCAAGGGCAGTGTGGAATCCAGAATCATCCGCGGGTTCATGGTTTCCAGATTCAACGACAGCTTACCGGCTTCAATGCAGGAGATATCCAGCAGATCATTCACAAGGCGCAGCAGCAACTGGCCGCTGCTGAACACATCACGGAGAACTTCTTTCTCTTCCTGGGGGCTGGTGCAGAGTCCATCCAGGACGAGTTTCGTAAAACTCAAAATCGAATTCAACGGCGTTCGCAAATCGTGCGAAACCTGCGCCAGGAATTCATCCTTGATGGCGTTTGCCTCCAACAGTTGCGCACCGGCCATTTCGAGTTCGTGATTTAGCGTCTGCAGGTGATCCATCGTCGCGTGAAAATACGAATCACACATCAGGTTCAGATCCAGGTCCAACATTTTGCTGAGAGCCTGCGAGTACGCAAGCCGCTCTTCTCGCGCGGGGATCTCTTCCATCAAGCGGTCCAGCAGAAAGGAACGGACCACTCCCATGGCGCTGATTACATATTTCTGGTCGAGTCCGATCCGTACGTGGCGAAAACCGATCTGGGATCGCTCCTCCGCATAGCGCTCATCGTACCGCCCGTTGAACAGGCCTCGTCCCCAAGCTTGCAATGTCATTTTCAGGCGGTTGACTTGCGCTTCTCCGCCGGTAAATACACGGCTGGCGCCCGGATGATGGGGAATCTGTGCGTAAAACCGCTCGGCCATCTCGGGCAGGTGCCGCTCCATGCGTGGGCCGAGTTGCTTCAGCAGTTGGGCATCCTGATCCTGGAAATGAAGGTAACGCTTCATCTCGTCAATGAAGCATTCCTTCAAGTGCGAGTCCGGGACCGGCAAAGACATTTGAAGATGGTAACACTCCCTAGAAACTGCAAGTAAAGGAGTATACCCGAGTCGGGGACCCGCTTTCCGCTAGGAACCGATAGCGTGAAAACTCGCGTCGTTTGCGTGAACTCCCCCATCTCCCCGGTAACAAGTCCATATTGAGAGTAATAAACAATGTCATTATCAATAACTTGCAGAAAACCACGTGGCATGTGACGTGCATCACCTATTGTGGGGTCGTTTTGTCGGTGAATAGCTCACAGTCTAGCGATCATGTCCAACAACAATCCAGTCGTCCAGGGCGACCAGGTCCGCCCTGGACTCGAATTTCAGCGGATTTTAGTCGCAACGGATTTCTCTCCGGGAGCGAGGCGTGCGTTGGACTGTGCCCGCGCACTTGCCAGAAAGTTCCAAGCCAGCATATTCATGATTCACGTGATCCCCACGGACGTGTTTGAACTGGCATCTCTGGAAACTTCACGTGAGGCGCTGGCGAAGGCGAGAGAGTTTGCCCAGCAGCAACTGGAACGACTGATGAACGATGCTGGTGCTCAGGGGATACCTCACGAAGGCGTCGTTGCCGAAGGTGCGGTATGGCCGATGGTTTCGGAAACGGTGAAGTCAAAACAAATTGATCTTCTCGTTGTAGGGACGCACGGAAAAACCAACAGCAAGAAATTGGTGCTTGGCCCGGTGGCGGAAGAAATTTATCGTATGGCGGACTGCCCGATTCTCACGGTGCCGCCGCAAAATGAAACTTCCAAGGACCGAGGATTTGAACTCAAACAGCTGTTGTTTGCCGCGAATTTCAAACCGCACAACGAACGCGCGGCGAGCATCGCGCACCTGTTCGAGTACCGTCAACACATGAAGTTAACCATGCTGCATGTCATCGAAGAATCTGGCGAAAGCTCTTTGCCAAGCCAGAAACTGGTAGAAGAGTTCATGATCAATCGCATGCAAAAGGCTTTGCCGGAGGCTTGCCTCATGAAGTGCAAACCCCAGTTTGCGGTTCGATTTGGAAAACCGGCGGAAGAGATTCTTGCCTCCGCAAAGGAAAGCCACGCGGATCTGATTCTACTGGGATTACGCACTACGCTCAGGACCCCGGGCTATCTTCCGTCTGCCATTGCCTACCGCATCGTTTGCCAGTCCACCTGCGCCGTACTCACACTTCATCAATAACTCAGGTGGATTTCAACATTCCCCTGATGCGCTTCGTGATGATTGAAAGAATAGTGTTCGTATTCCATCGAACGACTACGGCGAAGATTGCGCTGGCATTGGTCCGATCGTTGGATTGGCAAAATAGTGCAGGATGATTTTTCGAAAATCCGCGCCTTCCACGGCCATGGCACGTGTCTCGGGGAATCAACACTCCGCCGTCCGCCAGCAAGGCGCTCGGCGCCATCAATAGCAGAATGGCCATGCGCAGCAACTCTAGTCATGGTTGCAGCTTCTGTTCCGGAATCCGTACCAGACCATTGTCGGTTCCCACGTAAATCCACCCATCGCTCTCCGGCCAGCGCCGTCACGTTCAACGAAGGCAATCCTTCCGTGATGGCTTTCCAGCGCGAATTATCGCGGTCGTACACATACAGGCCCTTGCCCAGCGTTCCCGCAAACACGTGGCGCGCTGTCACTATCATGGCGTTGGGATTAATTTCCATGGCCACTGTCACCAGTTCGTAGCTGTGAAAATTTCCAGCCGAGTCCAATCCCACCACCCCGCCGCCGTACGTGCCCACCATCCACTCGTCCCCCAGGTGCACCACCGCGGTAATCCAGTTGTGCTTCAGAGTGGAGTTTCCCGCCGTGTAGTTACGCAGCACATCGCCGCGGCCGATCATCGACAATCCGCCCAGGGTTCCGGCCAGCAGATCGTCGCCAGAAACGCTCAGGGTGTAAACGTGATTGTTCACCAATCCCTGAAACGCGTACATGCTGCGCGCACCCGGGGCATCAAGAAACGTAATCCCCGCAGGCGTGGCAATCGCCAGTCCGCCGCGGTACGCGGCCACGTCCGTGACATGGTCCGCAATCAATCCATCCGCCCGCGTCAGAACCTGCTCCAGTTTCCCAGTAGCGCCGAACCTAGCCAGTCCATTCGCTGTGGCCACTTCCACACTTTCCGCTTTTTCGCCGGCCCAGATCCGGTTTACGCAAAATACGTGCTGATCTTCCACGTGGCGCGTACGGCCTGTCCCGTTCGGCAGCACATCCAAACCGCGGTCGAAATATCCGACCCACAACTGTCCGCTCTTGTCCTTGGCCAATGCCGAAATATTCCGGTCGCTCAGCACCGACTCTCCCGGCTTCAGCACCGAACTCCAGCCGAGCCCATGTGGCCCTAACGCGAAGACTCCGCTCCGCGTCACAACGTACTCGCTGTCATCCGTCCCCAGAATCTGCCGGACTTCCGCCAGTTCCGCTGCATTTTGCGGGCTCGCCGCGCCGTTGCGTTCCTTGCTCAAGGGCACGGCCATAACTCCCTGCTCTTCCGTGCCAACCAGCAAGTCTTCTCCGCGTACCATCAACGAAGTCACCAACAAGCCCGCTCCGAGCCCCCGCGAAAATCTCCCACCATCAAATTCCGCCACGCCCAGCGGTGTCCCTATGTACGTCTTGTCACCCGCGATCGCGATCGCCTGCACCTGCCGGTCTGGTAGCCCCTGCTCTTCCCCAAAAGTCTCCGTCATGCCTGCGTGCCAGTGCAGCACACCCCGGTCCAACGTGCCCACCCACAAATCCACTTCACTGCCCGCCAGCGCCTGCACGTAGATATTGCTCAACGTCGGATGCAGCTCCCGGATCTGCTTGCCGTCAAACAACAGCACACCGCGCTTTTTTGTCCCGATCAGCAAATGGCCCGGGGATACGGGCAGAATGGAAGTGATGGTTCTCACCGTATCGTCGGCGGGATAAACCTGACGAAAATATCGCCCGTTGAAGATCAGCAGCCCGTCGTTTGCCGTGGCAATCACTAGCTCTGGCTCTGTCGCCCCCGCCAGCAAACCACTGGCAATCGCAACTAGCGGAGAGGACGGCAAATCCCGGCCCGGCTGGAATTGTCGTCGCGGCGTTCCCTGCAAATCGTATTCGGATAGCCCGCCCGGACCGGCGATGTACAGGTGATCTTGAAACCGCACCGCCTGCAGAAATACTTCGGGCGAGCGCACTACTTCAAAATTCACAGTTTGGGGAGGTAGATAAGGCCGCAGCGCCACCCGAATTTCTTTGGCTTCACGCACTTCCTGTTTTGAATCGCGTAACGCTCGCGATGCCCGCCAGCCCTGTGCCAACGGCCGCCCAGATAGCCAACTTCCGATCCTGGCCCATGCTGCCTCTTCAAGAACCGCTAACTATAACTCGACTGCGCACGGATGAGCACTTAGCAAGAGAAGGCCCACTGGCACCATCGCTCAAGATGGCGAAATTTAAGTGGAATTTCACGGCATTCAGAATTCAACACACATGCGGAAACGTGTCTTCTCTCGGACACCGTGTCTTCCGGCACACGCCAGTCACCGGCCAGCCATTCACACCGCACGCTCTTGCGACGCGCTCACTTCTCTTCGACGATGGCAGCATCCCATGGCTTCAGGGTGAGCGTCTGCCCAGAGCCAACAACGGTCTGAGTCAGCAATTCCGTTCCAGCTCTGTAGGCAAACGTGATGGTTTGCGGCGCGCTGGAATAGTTCAGGTAGAAGTGCAGCGTCTTCCCGTTCCGGTTCGTGCCGTGTTTCACGCGCACCGACCCTGGCAAGGATTGATCCGAACTCAGCAGGCCCGCTTCCTTTAAAACTCCCGCCAAGACCAGCTGCTGAAGTTTGTCGCTCAATACCGCACCTTCATAAGTCAGCGTCCCCTTGCCGAATTCATTTCGCGTAATCGCCGGGTATTTTCCAAAAAAGGGATGGTCGTAATACGCCAACCCCTTCGCCGAATCCAGCGTGATCATCTCCGCCCAGTCACTGACCTTATTCGCTTCCCCGGCTCCAAACGGATCGTCCTTCAACGCCAGCGGCTTCTCCAGGTTCGAAAACTCCTGGTAATGGAAGCCGGCCGCATCTTTCAGTGGCCCCGGCATGGTCGTCCAACGTATGGTAGAAAATTCGTTGCCGAACCCGCTCTTGAACGCCACCACCAGTTTCCCGCCACCCTTCACATAATCGCTCAGCCGCCCCAGTACCGCATCGCTCGCAATATACAGAGGCGGCACCAGAATCACCTTGTAGTCCGAAAGGTTGGTGCTCTCTGGAAACACGAAGTCTACCCCGACATTTGAGCGGTACAGCGCTCTATACATCTGCATCAAGATCGTCCGGTAATTCACCTTGTCGCTGAACTTCATGAATTCGATTCCATAGTGCGAATCGTCGCTATAGAGAATGGCAACCTGATTCTTCCGCTGCAGGTTGGCGATCTCCGGCCCGATGAGCTGCAGTTCGTGCGCTGTTTTGCTCACTTCCTCGTAGGGACGTCCAGGCTGCAGGTCGTGCCCCAGCACTCCCTTCCAGTACGTTTCCTGGCCATAATTCAGCGAGTGCCAATGCCAATACTCCACCATGTTCGCGCCTGCAGAAATGTGCGTATACACATCCAGCCGCATCTGTCCGTCGTAGGGCGGATATTGATTCTTGGAATCCCACCCAATCGTGTCGCCGTTTGTCTCTGTAATCAGGTAGTTCGTGTGTTTCAGCGAACGCGTATAATCGCCCACCATGGAGGACCATTCGCCGTCGAAATTGTCCTGAGTGCCGTGATACGGATTGGCTGCCGCGATGTCCAGACTCTTCGACACTTCTACTTCATTCACTTCGGGCCGTGGCGGAGCCGCAAAGTCGTGGGTCACGAACTGGTCTGGCCGCTTGTATTCATTCACGATCTTCGCCTGCCAGCTTAGAAAATCGGTGGTCTCCCATTGCTGGTAGCGCTCCCACTCCAATTTCCAGCCGGGATTGATGATTCCCTCGCGCGGCGGCAATTCGTCCCAGTTATAAATCCGCTGCCCCCAGTAATTCAGTCCCCAGGCCTTGTCCATCTCGTCCACCGTCTTGAATTTCGCCTGCAGATACTTTGCAAATCCCGCCTGCACATCCGGGTTTGCCGCGCCCGCCGCCGATGTTTCGTTGTCCACTTGCCAGCCGATCACCGCGAGATTGTCCCTGTAATGTTCCATCAGCTTGCGAATGATGCGCTCGCAATAAAAGCGGTACTGCGCGTTCATCAGATCCGTGTTCTGGCGGATTCCGTAATAGAGATACTGCCCATTCAGCCGCGTTACCACCATCTCCGGGTGCTTCTTGTACATCCACGCAGGAATTGAATACGTCGGCGTCCCCATCACGACGCGTATTCCCGCCGCATGCAGCTTCTCGATTACCTTGTCCATCCACGCGTACTCAAACTTGCCGTCTTCCGGCTCCCAGAGTCCCCATGTCGACTCACCCACGCGCACCACGCTGATCCCTGCTTTCTTCATCAGCGCGATATCTTCATCGGCTCGTTCGTAGGGCATGTACTCGGGGTAATACGCAGCGCCATACAACACCGTATCCATTCGGTCGGGCCGGAACGCTTCCTTACCCGCCGGTTTCGTCTGGGCGACTCCAGTGCTCACCATTCCCAGCAGCAGGATCGCAGCCACGCATAACAACCACACTCGCATCCCTTTGGACACTTTCATTTTTTCTCTCCCATGGGTTAGACATTCTCCGCGGGTCGAATCTCAGGAACCCTCGACAAGCGAACGTATTTTTCCGAAGCGATAAACTATCCGAAGTATACATTCGCCGGAATCGGATAGCAGGAGATATGCACAAAAAAAGCGCGCAACAGAGGTTGGTCTGCTGCGCGCCATTATTTTCCGATAATCGTATCCGAACTGCGGGTCGCTAGTCCGTAACTTTTTTCCAGGTGCTGTCGGGGTTGAACTCCGTCATGGCTTTCGCCAGATTGGTGGTGTCTTCGCCCAGGTCTTTCTGGTACACCACTCCGTCTTGATTAATGATAAACGTGAACACGCCGCTGCTCTTGTACTGCGCGGGATAGGCCACTAACGCGACGCCACCCTTCAGTTGGCCGTCCACCAAATAACTTTTTGCTCCGCCTTTCGCGGCTGAACCTTGTGCTTTCAGGCCGTGGTAGTAATACCCATGATAGGGATCACCTTTTCCATAGCCTTCTTCACCGGCCTGCGCCAGGAAAGGCCCTGCGGGACTTTCGGGCTCTCCTTCTTTGGTTTCCCAGTACAGCCCGTTCTGTTTGCCGGGATCGCTGCGGAGCTTCTGCGCGTACACTCCTGCGGGCAATCCATCGTGGCCAACGGCCGCATAGTCATCTTGCGACGCAATGTATCCACGGCAGGCGGCGATCGAACCCAATTCATTCTCGCCAATGCGGCGATAAATCAGTTCGCGCTTGCCAGCAGCCGTATCGAAGCGCCACTTGTCGCCTTCCTTCACGATCGGGATCGGCATCTCCCAACCTTTTACTCCCACTTGCAGCACGCGTCGGTTGGCGTCCTCCGCTATAATCGCGTGCTTCGTCTTGTAGGCTTTCAGGAAGCCGTCACGCGTATTCTTGTCCTGCACCGCGTCGCCAGAGTCAATCAGGTCCTTGCTGTCGTCGCCAAAAACCGCCAGCAATTCATCCTCTTTTCCGGACTCCATCGCTGAAACCAGCGCCTTCACTGCCTCTGCCGGTGTGGTAAACGTCTTCTGCTCGACAGCCCTGGCAATCGCCGAACAACTGAGAAGCAGCATCGCGAAAGTAATAGTGAGCTTTATCATTTTCATGGTCGGTTACCTCTTCCTCGGCGCTGCTTGCTTGCTTGCCGCTGGCTTTGCCGCGTTATGTTGTGGCGCGTCCATACTCGATCGGCCTCGATTGCTTGCGGCACTCGAGCCACCACTCGAAGCACCACCAAATGCGCCGCCGCTCGGCTTCGCTTGTTGTTGTGGCCGACTCGCCGGTTGCGTGGACGGTCGAGTGGCTGGCTGTGTCGTTGGCCGACTCGCGTTTCCGGTCGAGGGACGCGTACCGGCTGATGCGTTTCCTGCATTCTGCCGCCCTCCCGTTGTCGTCTGTCCATAGCCGCGATCGACCGGCTTATTTCCAAAGTTTGCGTTACCTCCGCCGGGACTTGTACCACCTGGCCGCCCGTTCATTCCGGTATTTGCTGCGCCACCGGGTCGCGCCTGCACGTTGCCAGTCGTGGGTTTATTCCCAGCATTCGCACCCCCGGCCTTATTTCCCTGGTATGTATTCTGCCCCTTCCAGTTGCTGGCGTTGTTTCCTGTGTTTCCCGCGGGCCGTTGTTGTGCCGTGTTTCCTGCATTGCCGAGGTTACCCGGCCGCGGCTGCTGTCCATTCACGTTGTTTCCGGCATTTGCCGGCCGTTGCTGCGGTGCCTTGTAATTCGGATTCTGCTTGTTGTAATTCACGCCTTTGTTCGAGCCCGGCTGGTTTCCCATGCTGTTCTGGTATACGCCGTTCGGCTTGTTGTTGTGGTTCACGGGCATGGGCTTGTAGTTGCTGTTCAAATTGTTGTTGTTGTTGAACCGGTTGTAGTAGTTGTTGTTGCTGTTGTTGATGTAGATGTTGTTGTTTCCATAGTGCACCGGCCGGTTGTAACCGTAAGCAGGGCCCCATCCGCCATGGTAGTGAGGATAGTAAGGAGGTGGATAATACGGATGCCCCCCGTAGTACACGCCACCATAGCCCCACCTTGGATAGTAATAGTTGTTGTTATTAATCGCAGCCCCGACTGCCATTCCCGCGCCAAAGGAGAGCAGACCCGATCAGCACCGCTGTTCCCGTGCTCACACCTGATTTTTCTTTTTCTACTACGGTTGTGGTGTTGGTGACAGTACTCGTTGTCGGCACCGGGCTACTGGTTGTAGTCGTCGTCGTGCTCGAGCCATCCGGGTTCGTAGTCGTGGTCGTCGTACTGAAGACTCGTGTCGGATCATACTGCGGCACGTAAACCACTTTCGGATCCGTAGGCTGTAGTTGCACCACCTGCTGCCCGTTTTGCTGCGTCACATCCACTTTCATCTGCGGCCCGCTCTTCAGTGCGCCATTGTCCACAGCCGTCGCCCGCAGTCGTTGCACGGAATCCAATACCGTTTTCGGGTCTGCCTGGTATGCCGCACCAAGCTGCTTGGTCCAGTCAAACTGTGTGCACATCAAATCGATTACCGTGGGGTAGTGCAGCAGCGCCTGCATCACCGGCGTGAAGCCCGCATCTTTCGAGGCTTGATCCAGCGCCGCCTCTTTCAATGTATTGTTCTGATCGAGCGCCAGCCAGTTGCCTCCGTCCATCACCTGCTGCGGATCGACCGATGCCTGCAACATCACCGCCAAAACCGGATCGGGATACAGCGCAATCGGCGCCAGTAATTCGTCCAGTCCTGCCGGCGTCAGATTCACGTCTGGCAGATTGATTGGCTGAGATTGACCGGCAGGCTGCTGGTTGGTAGCGGATGCGTCCGCCACGCCGGCTTGCGCGGGAGGCGCTTGTTGCGCAATCGCCGCTGGCTGTGCATCCTTCGAGCTGCAGCCTTCCAGTCCGATGGGAGCGATAATCAGTGAAAAAGTTGTCATCCATGCAAAACAAGTTTGTGCGTATTTCATAAAACCTCTCGTCCCGCGTTTTTTGGTAACCCGACATCGGGACTACGAATTCAAAACCAATAATTCATTCTTGGGCGGAAGAATTTCATGCGGCGGAACATCGTGATTGAGCGAACGCTGCTTCTTATCGGGAGTTAGTCTCAGTCAACTGCGGAATAGTATCACATCCCCCGCGGAAGTGGATGGCCGCTTAGGGGCAATCCTCGGCTGCGCGGCTATATCCTCATCGTAAAACTCCACGCCTCGAATTTCATGCGCACGGACGAATTCACCAGCTCAGATAGTCAAAACGCAGCATCGCAGTCGGGATTTGCCGATTTTACCTATTTGCTATCTGTCAGCAGCGACCACCAAGTAATTGCACCCCGAAATTAGTGCTATGCCATACTGAATGGCGATAGGTACAGATTTCCTGCCTGAGGCCGGCTTCCTTGGGAGATACTTTCATTCCGTTCGCCGATCTGACGCTTTGGCTACTCACGATTCTGGCCGAGTTCTTCGTAGTCTATCTTTTCGTGATTCATCACCTTTTTCGTAGATTTCTCTTCCTGAATACTTTCCTTCTCCTCTCAGCCACAAGCGGCATTTGCCGGTTCGCCGTGCTCTCGCATTACGGACAGAGCTCTGACGAGTACATGTATGCCTATTTCGCCTCAGACGCATTGGGGATTGTTTTTTTCTTGTTAAGCGTTTGCGAAGCGGGCGTACGGGCCGTCGGAACCCGGACACCTCGCAAAATGACTGTTCTGTGGGGCTCCTCAGTGCTTCTCGCAACGGCATGTTTCACAGTCATCACCGATCCCTTCTTATTTTCTTCCAGCAGTCTAATCACGCGTTTTCTCATGGATTTCACCACCAATGCCTTCTACGCTTCCTTTCTCGTCTGTGCATTCTTCTGTGTTTGGCATTCGCGAAAAGATTCACAGGAGCGGATGGCTACCCGGCTCGTCTGGGTGCTGAGCGTCTATACTTCCCTGCTGCTTTTTGTTGATCTGGGATTCCAATATGTTCCGAAAGACTGCAACTTCAGTTACTTATCACCAAATATGATTGCAGCCTGTTTTCCGCTTGTCTGCGGTTTTACTCTCTTCTCCCACGGACAATCTTGAAGCGTTGTGTGCTTTGCAATACTCAATTGCCCACCTCGCCAGTCACCCGCACCTTCACCGGCTCAGCCATGCGCACAGCTTGTTCTTTTACCAGCGCCAAAAATCCTTCCTTGCTCGTTATCGCTGCACTCATTTTCAGCATGGACGATTTCTTCTCGGTCTTGTTTTCCTGATCCCACGCTGCCATCGCGTACCACGTCACATCGTCAATCTGTGGGGCAAACTTGAGCAGGTAATTCGCCTGGTCCTCGGCAAACTCCGCCTTCGGATTTACCGTCACAATCGCCAGTCCCAGATTCTGTCCAGGAACCATCTTCGTTGCCGTTGCACCCGGTGCCAGAACTTCTTCGCCCCAGGTTGCCAGCCACGCGGCGCTTCCTTTTTCCGCGGGATTGGATTTCACGGGTGGTATATCCGCCCTGACTGGCAGGCCCGTGACGAAACTGGCGGATGCTTGCGGATCAACGCTGATGGTGTGATAAAAACCGTGTTCCCCGGCCCACATAATAATTCGCGATCGGACAGCAATGGTTTTTTCTCCCAGATTCCAGCCGCCGTACCCGACCTCCACAATCGCCCGCACCGGTCCGGTGCTCACGATGCGCCACGTGCGCTCTTTCACGTCGGCCGCTTTCACCACTTTTCCGTCCACCCAGGCCGCCATCGCGCCAATGCCAATCGCATCTCCCACTCGAAAAATGTCCCGTCCTTCAGGAGATTCGTCGTGATACGGATACTCCGGCGTCGCGTAGAGCCTCAACTGCAACGACTGCCGCCGCTTCCCATAAATATCGATGGCATTTCTCGGATCAAAATAAATGCGGAATGCAATGTTCTCCGATTCCCAACCCAGCCCTTCGTACTTTGCGCTGAATAGCGCAAAGGTGCGATCCGGATAGTCCTGCCGGACACGCAAAACCTCCTGTGGGTCGCCATACTGAATGGTCACAACGCGCGTCTGGTGCGGCGCAAGATCGATCTGAAACGCCAGTTCATCTGCCTTGCCGTCTCCATCGAGATCGTCCACTTGCGACGGTAGTTCTATTGTTTCCTTTGGGCTGTCAGAAGCCGCGCTCGTGACTCTCACCGCTCCCGCCGTGAAATCCGGTGCCGTCTTGCGCAGTTCCTGAATCGATACGACCACATCCGCCGCGATTCGCGCCACGTTTGCCGGATTTTCCACGGTAACCGTGACCGATTTTATTTTCTCCGCAGCCCAGCCGTTCGTTGCCGCAAACAACAATAAGAAGTAGCCGACTCTCTTCACTGCTCTCACTTCATCACCTCGACAGCCATCCACCGTCCACCGTCAGGATATGTCCATGCACATAGTCGCTGGCCCGTGAACACAAATAAATCGCCGCCCCCGCCAGATCATTCGGATCACCCCATCGTCCCGCGGGGATCCGATCCAATATCTGTCGGCTTCGATTCTCGTCCTCGCGCAATGCCGTGGTGTTGTCCGTGACCATGTATCCTGGCGCGATCGCGTTCACGTTGATGCCTTTCGCCGCCCACTCATTCGCCAGTGCCCTGGTCAGTTGCGCGATTCCTCCTTTCGCTGCCGCATATGCCGGAACCAGCACTCCCCCTTGAAACGACAAGACCGACGCGATGCTCACAATTTTTCCGCCCTGCTGTCGTTTCACCATCTCCCTCGCCGCCAGTTGCGACAAACGAAATACTGACGTCAGGTTTACGGCAATCACTTCATCCCAAAACTCTCCGCTGTATTCCAGCGCAGGGCTCCGCCGGATCACGCCCGCATTGTTCACCAGGATATCGATCGACCCCAGTTGTTCAACCGTCTTGCCCCACCAGAGTTTCGCAAACGGCAGCATCCGCCACATCCCCCGTCAAATAAATCGAGTTCCGCCCGAACGATTTTATCTTCGCGCTGATCTGATTTACGTCTTCACCTTTGCCGTGGCAGGCAACGTTCGCTCCCGCTTGCCCCAGAGCCAACGCGATCGCTGCGCCGAGTCCCTTTCGCGATCCGGTTACCAGCGCGTTTTTTCCATTCAGTTGAAATGCATCCAAAATCATTTCGCTGCTCCATTGCCGCGCCAGAAACGCGAACATTTATGGTCTTCAGGGGGGCGGAGCCTTAGCCTGCATTCGGCGGGCAGGCCCTCACTTTCGCGGCCCCGAAAATGAAGTTTTAGCCCCTGAGTAAACTCTTGCACGTAGCTAGCTCTTCTTCCCCTGCTCCAACCCTGAGCTCCCCTGATTAAAATCCGGTTGCACATTGACCACTCCAAATTGCCGGTCTTCTACTTCCCTGTGCGCCGCCATCGCCCACAAAAATCCCACCGGATGCCCGGGAACGGAAACGTTCGGATGATAACCACTCGGCATCAGCACCGCATCACCTTCGCGAACGATCGCCGCCAACTCTGGATATTCCGTGTTGTTGTAGACCAGTTGAATCGCGTACGCCGGATGCGGCATATCTACATAAACATAAAGCTCCTCCAGCATCTTCGCGTGCTCGTGCGGCGGCCAGCTCGTCCAATTTCCAGGTGCGGAATGTGTCAAACCCGCGATTAAACGTCCCGCCTCGATATTTTTCGCCAACAGCATATTCAAATTTCTCGTCGACGTCGGGCCGCCCGTTTGAAATTTCAGGCCCGGATCTTTTTCCAGCTCCGCGTACCTCACAATCTGCAGCGGATATTTCTTGGAGACATCCGCGGAAAACTCCGCGATATCCACCACCGTCGTCGTGTGCACTTCCACGTTGCAATCCCGCGGAATATACATCGCGTCGTATTTCCCTAACGGAATGGATTTCCCGTCGACCAGCACTTCCGCCTCGCCGCTCAGGCAGATAAATCCTGTTTCGCGGTCGTCGGTCCCAAATTTCACCGCATCGTTCATCCGCGTTCAGGATGATCCGCCCGTACGCCAGATGCTTCATCGCGCTGTTGTTCGGCGAGACGGCAATATGCCGCCCCGCCTGTGCGTTTGTCTTTCGAAATACCAGATTCTCTGCCGTCGCTGTCTGCGCGCTCATCACCACACCTCCTCTTTCTCCGCTATCGCTGGGCGGCCGCGCCCGTCTGTGAATTTTTACTTTGCGCCAGCCGATCCACCTCCGAACCAGCCAGCAGAAATGCTCCTACGCCATAAACGTAACTGGACGTAGGTTTGAACTTGCCAGGCGCATCCGACACCGCCTGGATGCACCCGAATCGACCATCCTCGTAGATATGTTGCAACAAACCGTTCCACGCCTTGGCCACCACCGGTTCGTATGCGGTACGCTCCAGTATCCCGCGATTGATTCCCCACGCCAGCGCGTACGTAAAAAACGCTGACCCCGAATTTTCCGGCAATGGATAACTGTCCGGATCCAGCAGACCGGTCCGCCACAATCCGTCGCTACCCTGAATCTTAGCAATCGCCGCGGACATCTCCCTGAACTGCTCGACAAACAGATGCCGGTCTGGATAGTTTTCCGGCATGTAATCCAGCACTCCGGCCAACCCTGCCATCACCCAGCCGTTGCCCCGCGACCAGAACAACTTTCTTCCATTTGCCTGCTTGCGGTTCAGAAAACTGGCGTCGCGAAAATAAAGATGTTCCTGATGATCGTACAACCGCCCGGAAGTTGCCCACCATTCCCGGTTCATGTAATCCAGGTACGCGATGTTCCCGGTGGCCTTGTACATTCCCGCCCACGCCGGTGGCCCCATGAACAGCGCATCGCACCACCACCATGGAAACTGGACTTGCGGCGGTTTCTCTGGCCCGCGTATGAGCTCATCAAACTTTTTCCGCGTCGGCGCGATCATTTCGGGCTCGCGGTATTTCAGATACAGCTCAACATAAGTTCGGCCCACCGCGTCGTCGTCCGCATTCTTCGACTCTGTTGCCAATTCCCACTTGAACTGTTTTCCCATCGCCAGCATCGCGTCGGAATATTTTGGATTCCCCGTGCTCGCGGAAGCGGCCATGAATCCCGTGTACAACGCCGCGTACGTCCAGTCGCGATTGAAGTCTTTCTTCGCCCGTTCCAACTGCCAATCCGCAACCTTGATCATTGCCTTTTCGACTGCCGCCCGCTCCAGCGCCGGAGACAGATCCGTCGCTAGCGGCGGCGCCACATCCGGAGCATCGCCCACAGCGGGCAGAAACTCCGAAGGGATCTTTTTCTGCGCATAGCAGGGCGCTCCGACCAGCAGCGCACAAGCCGCAATCACTGGAATTATCGTGCGACGCGCTTGAATCTTTTTCCTCTTCCGAAAACTAATCTCGCAGGGCACATTTGTCGGCATTTTCGGTGTACTTTCCTTTTCTATCGTTTTCTTTCCTTTTGTTTCCATGCCTGGCTTATAATTCTTTCCGGCGCAAGCTCACTCCACTTTTTTCAGCAGTATGATTGCGTCGCACTACGCTTCTTCGTTACCGCGAATTGTTTGTGCGCGAGGATTCCGTGAAACCACTTCGTTCTCTTTTTCTCTGCTTTTCCCTCGTCTTCCCCATTCTCCTGTCCGCCGCAGAACGCTACCCCATCACTTTCGAGGGTAACGTCGAAGCGCGCATGCGCGACGGTGTCGTCCTTCTCGCCGACGTCTACCGTCCCGATGTCGACGGGAAATTCCCCGTTCTTCTCTTGCGCACTCCCTACGACAAGCAGGACGAACGCGACACCGGAATCTTTTTTGCCCAGCGCGGTTACGTTGTCGTCTTGCAGGATGTGCGCGGCCGTTTTGCCTCTCCCGGCGAGTGGTACCCCTTCAAATACGAATCCGCTGATGGTTACGACACCGTCGAATGGGCTGCCGCTCTGCCCAACTCCAATGGAAAAGTCGGCATGTTCGGCGGCTCCTACGAAGGTGCTACGCAGATGCTGGCCGCCATGGCTCATCCGCCACACCTCGCCGGAATTTTTCCTGTCGTCACGGGCTCCAACTTCCACAACGGGTGGGTCTACGAAGGCGGCGCCTTCGAGCAATGGTTGAACGAGTCGTGGACCGCCAGCCTCTCTCGCGATGCGATGACCCGCCGCGTCCGCGAAAATACCAATGCCCTCGCACTCGTCGACAAACTTCCCCTGGCCTCGTACCCGGTTCTGAATCCCATCTCGCAAGAAAGAATCGCTCCCTATTTTTCGGACTGGCTCGCTCATCCTTCCTACGACGATTTTTGGAAAGAACTCTGCATCGAAGAACACTACGGAGAAATCTCCGTCCCTGCCTTTCACACCGGCGCGTGGTACGACATCTTCCTCAGCGGATCGCTTCGCAACTATATCGGCCTGAAAACCGCCGCCAACGGAGAACTCGCACGCCACAGCCAGCGCCTGGTTATCGGCATCGGTGGTCATGCTGGAGATGGACGCAAAGTAGGTGAAGTCGACTTTGGTCCTCACGCTGAACTCAGTGAAACGGATACCATGCTTCGCTGGTATGACCATCTGCTGAAAAATATTCCCAACGGGCTTGACCAGGAAAAACCCGTGAAGATTTTCGTCATGGGCATCAACGAATGGCGCGACGAGGACGATTGGCCACTCGCCCGCGCCAAACCCACTCCGTACTTTCTGCAATCCGATGGTCACGCCAACTCGCTCCTTGGAGATGGTCACCTGACTCCCCAGCCCGCAAAAACGCTGTCTGCCGGCAGCGACAAACTCGTCTACGATCCTGCAAATCCCGTCCCAACCCACGGCGGACCGCTCTGCTGCACGCGCAGCCTTCTCCCCGCCGGCCCCATGGATCAACGTTCCGTCGAGGGGCGAGACGACGTTCTCGTCTATACAGCTCCGACCTTCGACAAAGACTTCGAAGTCACCGGCCCGATCAGCCTCGACCTCTACGTCTCTTCCTCCGCCGTCGACACCGATTTCACCGCAAAGCTTGTCGACGTTTGGCCAAACGGCTTTGCGCAGAACTTGAGCGAAGGCATCCTGCGCCTGCGCTATCGCAACTCGCAGTCAACTCCCGAACTCCTGAACCCTGGCCAGATCTACAAAATCAAAATCGACATGAACGCCACCAGCAACGTATTTCTCGCCGGCCATAAACTTCGTCTCGAAATTTCCAGCAGCAATTTCCCACGCTTCGACCGCAACCTGAACACCGGCGAAGTTCAAGCTCGCGCTACGCGAATGCTCAAAGCCGAAAACGCCGTCTTGCACGACAAAGATCACCCCTCGGCTCTGATCTTGCCCGTCGTTCCTCGCTAATCGAGCGGGTGAAGGCCGCTACGCTGACGGATGGTCCAGGATCGTCTCCGTCTTTGGATCCCAATACAATTTCTTTCCCGACCAGTACGATTTCGCCGCCATGATGCACGCCACCGAGTGCGAAAACCCATTTTGCACCGTCGCATTCGGTTGTTTGCGGCTACGCAAGCACTCGAACCAGTTCGTCATGTGCGAAAGATCTTCATCCGCAATTCCCGTCGGCGGCAATTTTGTATCGCCCGGCAGAAGCACATCCGTGCGCTTTCGCTGCTGGTCAATCATTTCGTCTTGCTCGTGATTTCCTTTTTCTTCCACCAGGGCCCACCGCGGGCTTCCTTCTCCCCCGGTATTGAACAGCGTCGCCTTTTTCCCCATGATGCGCGTATAGCCCGGCGCGTCGTTTCCAAAACTTGTCGCGTAGCTCACCAGAATTCCCTTCGGGTAAGTCAGCAGCGCCTGGAACGTATCGGGATTTTCCCGTCCATCGTGCCACGCGAAGATTCCACCATTCGCTGTCACCGACACCGGATACGTTTCCTCCATGAAGAAATGACACAAATCAATGCCGTGGCTCATCCACTGGTCCGGTATTCCGCTCGAAAAATCCGTGTACAGCCGGTATTCAAAATAGAGTTGTGGATCGAATGGCCGGTATGGCTTGTTCATCAACCATGCGCGCCAGTCCGTATCCTGCTCCCGGATCTGCTTCACTTCTGGCCGTCCACGCCACCGCGGTCCGTGATAATTCCAGGCGATTTCGTACTTGGTTACATCGCCAAGCGCGCCCTCGCGAATAATTTCGTGCACGCGGAGCTGGTATGGTTCGCTGCGGTGCTGCGTTCCCACTTGCACCACCAGGTTCTTCCGCGCCAGCACGGTGTCGCGCGCCGCCTGCGCTTCCGCCAGGACATTCCCCATTGGCTTTTCGACGTAGGCGTCTTTCCCTGCTTCCGCCACCATCTTCAATTGCAGCGAATGCGCATGCTCCGGCGTCGAAATGATGACCGCATCCATTTTTCCAGCCGCCAGCATCTCTTCCAGGTGCTGATATGCAACCGGAGCTCGCCCGTAGAGTTTTTTATTCTCCGCAACGGCGTTCTCGCGATTCACGGACCACAGATCGCACACCGCCACCATCTCCACGTTCATCTTGTCCTTCAACTCACCGGCCATCCCCAACAATTCGCCACCACGCACACCCACGCCCACGTGTGCCAGCGCGATTCGGTCGTTTGCCCCAGCAATGCGCGAGTACGAAAGCGCCGTCGGATTAAAGGCGGCACTGCCCGCCGCAACCACCGCCGTCTTCTGCAAAAATTCCCGCCGGTTCAGCTTCGCGTCTGCATTGTCCATAACAGCCTCTCTCCTGACTGAAATATGCTATTCCTTAAATCGACAATTTCCTAAAACGCACCTCGATTAATTCCAATCGCTCCAGCATGATTTTCCGCAAACTCATAGTTTGAAATCACCAGCGGAATCACAGCGGCATCACCCGAGCCCATCGCCTTGCTCCCCGCCTGCAAATGAAAATCCGGCAGTTTCCCATCCGCTTTCACAAACATAGGGTCCGAAAAGATCGCCCTCGCATCAAAGCGAGCGCTGGCCGCATTTCTCCCTTTGCACCAAAAGTTCTGGCCGCCGCTGAACTGCACGCCCTTCGCATAAAATCCCGGTCTCGCCCCCCGTGTACTCCTTGCTCGCCGCGCGCCGCGCACACAATATTGTTTCTGAAATCCGCGGTAATCGGTTTCTCCACATTCTTCACATCGTTCCAGATCGCGCCGAAACTACCACTGGTATTGCAGTTGTAAAACGTGTTGTTCCAGATCTTCGCGCCCTGCAGATCCACCGAATTGTTTCGCCAGCATCCACCCACCGTGTTGTAGACCACATTGCTCCAGCTTAGAATCCCCGTTCCGCTCGTATCGCCGATATTCAGCCCGTGTTTCGCCACATCGTGAACCCAGTTGTGGTGGATGTTCACCCTGTCGATCGTGGGAGTAGCGTGTCCGGAGTTATAAAGTTGAATTCCGCTGCCACCGGTAATGTTTTCAATCAGGTTGTAAGCCAGTTCCCAGTCCGATCCCGAATCAATATATATGCCATGATCCAGCAGTGTTTCGCCCCGGCTGCCCACCCCCGCTACATCATGGATGTGGTTCCCCAGCACTTCCTCGTATTGCCCGTTCCCCGTCACGCCCGCGGCCCTATTCGTCACTGCATCGGGTGCGGATAAATCATTGTTTACAACTCTCCAATGATTTGATCCGGTCTCCAGATTAATCGGCCCATCGTTGATTCCTCCGGTCGGAATCACCAGGTTTGAAATCGTAATCCAATGCGAGTATTTCGGATCGTCATCTCCGTCACCAAGCCGTGGTGCGTTCGCGCCATCGAAAACTCCGTAAGCAATCTTGACGGGCGGATCAACGACAACTCTTTCGCCAGGATAAGCGGTAATCGAAATCGGTCCCGTACCCTCTGCTCCGGTTGGCGCAGTTCCTCGATTCCCAGTGAACTTCAAAAAATAAGGGCGCTTTGGCCCTCCAAATCCAATATCCGTCCAGTGGCCGCCGCGCATCACGATCACATCTCCTGGCCGCGCCGCACCCCACGCTCCGGTTGAATGCGTGATCGTGCTGGCCGGTGTCTGCATATAACGCCATGGATGAGTCACATCCCCCGCGATCGCCGTTGCATCATCTCCATTCACACTCACAAAAAGCACCCGTCCAGGATTCACCATAAACGTCTGCGGCGTAAACGATGTCGACTTTACACCATTCACACTAACTTCGACGGGCAACGGCGTACCCGCCTTGGATTTCCCAACGCTCCTACCTGTACCGTAATCTGCTGGATGTCCGGACGTCCCATGCTCGGCCCCAGATACCGATACTCCGCCACTTCCACTCCACCAATAAACACTTTCGTGCTCGTTCCCTTCCCGGCCGATCTTCCGAAATTCTTTCCGAACACGGATAAATACGTTCCGTGATTATTTTCTCCGCCCGTGTTCGGTCCCGATGCCAGATCCGTGTACAGCACCAGTGGTTCATTCGGCGCAGCGGTATCCGGACGCCCCGTCATCAGCGCACCACAAAACACACAAAACGAAAATGAGCTCCTCTCCGCATTTCAATCCGGCAGATTCAACAGTTTCGCCATCGTGCCGCCCATGATCATTTTTCGCGTTTTCTCCGGCACATCGCACGCATCGAACATCGCTTGGTACCGCCCAATCACCGTATCGATATTCTTCATATTTGTGTCCGTGCCGAACACGATCTTGCAGTACGGGCTCGGGTCGTCTCCCGGCTGCGCTTCCCATTCCACGTCGCTCCACCAGAAAATCTTCCGGAAATCGCTCAGCCGCCCGGCCATCTTCGGCAACGTCGTCCCGCTCAGGTCAAAATACACATTCGGGTTCCACCGCGTGACTTCGCCCGCCCAGTCGTATTCCGGATTCCCCAAATGCGCGCCTAGCACCATCAGTTTTGGAAACTGCCGCGCGATCTCTTCCAGAAAGATCGGACGCATCCGTCCCGACCCGACATTCTCCGCGACATTAAAATTGTCGCGGCCTACAATCCCCGTGTGGAACATCAAGATCCACTTGTACTGGCTCGCTAGTTCGTAAATCGGAAAATATTTCTGCGTCGCTGCAATCCCTCTGCATTCCCGAGATTTCGCCCAACCCGCGGTACCCAAGCCCGTGAAACTCCTTCACCTGCTCAACAACCTCCGGGCCGTCCAGTTCCAATGCCCCGAACGGAATGATCTGCCTGGGATATTTCTTCGCCGCCTCCGCAATCACCTTGCGATGTTCAAAGGGCGTCAACACGCATGCCGTGTAATTCAAGCGATCCGATAATTTCAGAAACGTATCCAACCAATTGGGCAGCTCTGGGCTGTAGTGCATGTGCATGTCGACGATCCGGCCCTTCGCTGGCGCATCCACTCGTGGCATCTCGCCAATCGAGACTGCCTCCGCCATCGTCTTCTCAAATTTCCCCCACGGAAGCGCAACACCCGTCAACATCCCCGCCGCCCCAAAAAACTTCCGTCGCGATAGTTCATTCTTCATGGCTTCAATTCTCCTTGCACTCTGCCGTCGCTCAACTCGCGCGTGCGATCTGCCCACCTCACTGCGGCAACTGCAAAATCTTGGCCAGCGTTCCTCCCAGCACCAGTTTCCGCGCCGACTCCGGCACGCCGCACGCCTCAAACATCGCCTGATACTGGCTCAACACGTGCCCCACGTTCTTTGGACTGGTGTCCGACCCAAACACCACCTTCGTAAACGCGCTCGGATCATTGTTTGGTGTTTCCGTCCCTTCATCAGTCCCGGTCCACCAGAAATATTTCAGGAACTCGTCCAGGCGCCCACCTAATTTCTTCAATGTCGACCCGCTTAAATCAAAAAATACGTTGGGATTCCATCGTGCAATCTCCGCTGCCCACTGATAATCCGGATTCCCGCAGTGCGCGCCAATCACCGTGATTTTCGGAAATCGTCGCGCAATTTCTTCCAGATACACCGCGCTCATCCGGAACGAAGCTACATCCTCCGGCTCTTTGAATTTCTCGCGCGCCACAATCCCGGTGTGAAACAGCACTACCCACTGGTAGCGATTCGCCAACTCGTACACCGGAAAATACGCCGGATCGTTGTACTGCTTCTTTACAAATTCCAGCTCGCCCAACCCCCGATAACCAAGCGCATGCAACTCTTCAACCTGTTTCACCACGTCCGGCGCATCCAGATCCACGTACCCGAATGGCACAATTTGCCTTGGATATTTCTTGGCCGCCTCCGCGACCACTTTGCGATTCTCAAATGGAGTCAGCATGCATCCGGTCAGATTCAATTCATTCCGACATCGTTAGAAATTCATCCAAATAATTCGCATTGCTCGGATCGAAGTGCGTGTGAATATCGACGATGCGGGTCTTCGCCGAGGCTCCGGTGGCTTGCTCGCCGACTTTAGAAACATCGCAAATATCCACTCACGTAACCCGTCTGTACGAGGTCGCACCAAGTACAGCCGCCTTGGCCGTTGTGCTGAGAAAGTCTCGCCGCGTGAAATTTCTAGTCATCTCAACCCTCGCACTCCACACTCCCTGATCACACCCTATATCCGTCGCACCAATCCCTGATCCGTCGCACTCGTATTTCTCACAAGCAACAACACCAGCACCATCCCGATGAACGGCAGAATTCCCGCTGCCACAATGATCCGGTCGAAGGAGTGAGTAGCGGCTACGTGCGGAAGGTCGGAGAAATATCCAATTAATTTGAATGCGATAATCGTCCCGATTCCCGCTCCCGTCCCGCTCAATCCGCTGACCGTGGCCACCGACTGGCTCACAAATAAATCCGATGGCAACACATTGGCAATCGTCGAGAAGGCCGCATACGAAAATGTTGATAGTGCAAATAGTAGTGTGATGGCGTAGAGATTCACTGTCAAAGTGTGGGAATCAGCAGAAGCACCCCAATCCCCCCGAACACAACCAGCGCCTTTCGCGCCACTCCCAACGACCATCCTCGCTTAATTAAGTACCCCGACACGCCACCACCAAAAAAATTCCCCAGGTCCGCGGCAATAAACGGAATCCACACCGCGATCAATCCGCTCGTCAGCGGGATTCCCTTGGCCACCAGGTAGATCGGAAACCAGTCCACCACGAAAAACCACACCGGGTCCGTGAACGTTTTGGAAATAATCGTTCCCCATGTCTGCGGCAATTTCAGCAAATCCCGGAAGCTCTGTCGTGAATCGTGCTCGCATGGCTCCGCATCCGACGATCCGCCAGTATCATCTTCAGTTCGTTCTCACCAATTCGCGGGTGCTCTTTCTGGCCGGTAATACATTTTTCGCCAAACCGACAACCAGACGAATCCCAGCAATCCCGGCACCACAAACGCCAGTCGCCAGCCCCAGCGAAAATAAATTCCCAGTACCAGAAACGGTGCAAGCGCACCTCCAATCGAAGATCCGCTGTCATAAGAACGCGGTCGCTAATCCCCGCTCTCGCCGCGGGAACCATTCCGAAACCGCTTTTGTCGCTCCCGGCCAATTTGCCGACTCCGCTCGCCACCAAGCAGAAAACGAAACGTCGCAAAACTATAGAATCCCCGCGCCATCGACGTGCACATCGCCACCACCGAATACAGAAATACCGTGATGCTCAACCCGCGCCGAGTACCGACTCGATCCACCAAGCGCCCGCAGATAGTCTGGCCGACCGCATACGCAATGCCGGAATCCGATCAGCAGATTCGCGTAATCCGTATTCGTCCAGTGGAAATCCTGCTTTCAGAAACGGCGCCAGTAGCGACAACGTCTGCCGATCGACGTAATTAATGATCGTCGACGCGAACAACAATCCGCCGATCCACCACCGCAGGTTCTTAATGGCACGGCCGGATAAACGAAGCCGCTTTGCAACTGGGCTGTCATCGCTGTGCGGTTTGCGTAACAACGGCTCACAGATTCTCGGCTTGCGATCTTTTTTGCTGAAAAGACACCTATTTCGCCGTCCTTGTCTTTGCGACTCAGCAATCGCAGCCGATTCTTTGTCCAAGAACAACGTCGTATTCGCGTGCGTTCGCAAAATCGACGACGGATTTAGCGGACCAATCGTTCCCTCGCAGCACAATTTTACCGCATGCGCTTTTCTCTCTCCCGGAACCGCCACGATAATCTCTTTCGCACGCAATATCTGCCGCACCGACATTGAAACCGCTCTTTCCGGCACTTCCGAACGCTCTGCAAACCATCCCTCATTGACCTGCTGCTGCCTGCACTCTTTGTTCAGCTCCACTACTGAGATACGGTTCTTCCGTCTCAAAATCCGCCGGTGGATCGTTAAAGGCCAGGTGACCGTTTTCTCCGATCCCTGCGAACAGCACGTCCACCGCTTCTGAATTTAGTTCCTTCCCCACCCGTTTCGCCACTTCCTCCGGGTCTCCCCCCGGATTCAAAAAGTGATAGCCAGTGATTCCCGTCTTGTTGATCAATCGTTCCAACAAATATTTTCGAAAACTCGCGGGATGTTCAGCCGGCAAATCTACGTACTCGTCCAGGTGAAACATCTCCACGCGCGACCAGTCGATGTCCGGCATGCCGCGTCAACGCCTCCAAGAAACTCGAATTGCGAAGCGCCTGTGGCTGCCACGATCCGCGCGCGGCCGCGCGATTTGAATCGCTTTACGTATAGTTTCCGCGGCTTGCTCCGCTGCGGTCCGACCCAGTGCATTTTTATCGTCCAGAACCTTGATAAGCAATTTGGCTGCCTTTCCCCACCGCGATCATTCCATTTCGTTTCTGTTCACCCTGCCACTGCCTGAGCGTTTGTCTCTCAATCCTCTTCACGCTGTTTGGAATGTCGTCCTTATCTCGCTCCCCATCTTTCGCTCCACCGAGCCCCACAACTTCACCTCTTTCGATCGCGCCAGCCACGCGTCTAACGTAAGGATGTTTAGCATTAACTGTCGCAGCGGGTGGTAATTGTCCTGGCGCGCCACATGTCGCCTGCGGCGTAAACCTTCTATCCGTAAATAGTGTGTAGCCCGGCAGGCCCCGCTTTTTCTGAGAGAATCTTGTCCGCAATTATCGTATGCGCCATCTCGAAATACTCCGCTGCCCAAGCCGCTCCATTCCGCTCATACACTTTCAACGTCGCAACCAACACCTCATTCATGCCCCAAAGGTTTTCATGTAGTTGTATTCGCCAACAAACCGAACGCGAAGTCCGTCCCGACGGGAGTCTCGGGAGGCCACTTGAATCCTCCCTGATCGACGTTCACCCACTGACTCATTCCGCCATACACGCGGTCCCAGCCAACATCCAGATGATGGTGAATCCGTCTCCGCGCAAATCTCCCACAGGGCCGCGTCCCCGCGCCGATCCGCTTCGTCCATCACCATCCACAACACTTCCACGCCATGCCCAAGCCGCGATTTCCGCTCCTCCCCTTTTGGCCGCGTGAAATCGAAGTACAACATCTCCGTATTCAAGCCAATTTCCGGGTTGTAGTGATGTTTAATAATTGCGTCCACGGATTGATCCGCAATCGCGGCAATCTCTGCGTCGTATCCCGCGCTGCAAAATTTGCGAGGCAATTCCCAGGTTCAACATCCACGTTCCCTGCGGCCTTACGCACGGTCCATCCGGTCTTCAAATCCGGAAAATCGGGGCCTGAATAGCGGAACTCAGGTCGATTGAAATACCGAAAGAGTTTTTTCAGCAATGCACAGGCTGTTTCACGCGCCCTCTCATCCTTTGCCGCTGCGGCGTATTCTTGCAATCCTTCCGCGATGAAATAGATTCCCTCGATGTCTCCGCTAAACGGCTTTAGCGACCTTTCCATCTCTCGTTAATTTCTCCGCCCACCAGCCATCGCTCTGCTGCGCATACTTGAAAACAAAATCCTTAATCTTTCCGTGCGATCTCCAGATTTTGCGGATCTTGTCCAAAGTGGTTGTAGAGAAAACTGTAGACCCACATCGCCCTGCCCTGGAACCACATCAGCTTGTCCGTATTAATCAACGTGCCGTCGTAGTCCAGGCTGCACATGATTCCACCATACTCGTGGTCGATGCCGTGCTTTTCCCAAAAGGGTAGTTGCACCTGGAACAGTTCGTCGTGGAAGACTCGTTCGCAATTCCGGCAGCTCATTCCCGCAAGTCGCACATTCGCGTTGACCGCTGCCTCACGTTTATTCGCATCTACTCCCGCTGCAACGCCGGGCATCCACGCCGCTCCGATCGAAGCCGCTCCCAGAGACCCAAGGAACGCGCGACGTTTCATTTTTCCGGTCGCGCTCGGTCTCGCGCTTCATCGGCCTACCTCATCGCCAGCAAGCGCTCCCATCAACTCGGACAGCGCAATTTTTTGTTGCCCCTGCTCCTCGAAGTTTTCTGCCGTCAGCCACGTTTCCAGCGCTTTCTTGCGGGCTGGCCATTCGGAGTCCACGATCGAAAACCACGCCGTATCTCGATTTAATCCCTTGATGATCATGTGTTGCCGGAAAATTCCTTCAAACTGGAATCCCAGACGCGATGCCGCGCGGCGCGATGGCATATTTTTCGAATCGCACTTCCATTCGTACCGCCGATAACCCAGTTCATCGAATGCATACCGCATCATCAGATACATCGCTTCTGTTGCCCCGACGGTTCTCTGTAATTTCGGCGTATAAACGATGTTCCCGACTTCAATCACCCGGTGAATCAGCTCAATCCGCAAATACGACGCGTAGCCCACAGCACGCTTTGTAGCTTTTTCTACGATGGCGTAAAAAAATGGGTCCTCCGAAACAGCCATCCAATTCAAATGCGTCTCAAACGCGCCGCGCTCCGGAAACGGCCCATGCGCCATGTACGTCCACAACTCATCGTGCGCGCGCGTTCCTTCCCACAACGCTTCGCCGTGCACTCCCGGATCAATCGGAACTACCGAAACGACACGTCCGCTTAGCTCTTCTCTTCCCGGACGTTTCGCCCGCAGCATGGGAACCACACCTCCGACTTTGCTCTCCCCGTTGCGTTGCGTGTTCTCTCGTTCCCCCATTTGGTTCCCGCCCTACAGCGCAACGCGCTCCTTTGTCCTGCAGGCCTTATAGATCGCTTCCACCAGCGCCACGCTTCGCCGGCCTTCTTGGCCGCTGCAGCGTGGACTCCGATTTGCACTGATCGCTTCGATGAAATCCTCCAGCACCGCTTGATGCCCGCGGAAATCGCTTACCACCGGCGAAAATTCGCTGGCATTCTTGTCATTCCCTTGCGGCACAAGGTCAGTGTGAGGAGTCCGCAGATCGGCGGCCAGCAACCGGTCGTGTACCAGGATCATTGTGCCTTCCGTTCCCGTCAGTTCCAGTCTTCGTGGGTATCCCGGATACACTGAAGTCGCCGCCTGCAGCACGCCCGTCGCTCCATTCGCAAATTCCAGCAGCGCCACCAGTGTGTCTTCCGCCTCGATTTTATGAACCGCCGTCTTGCTCTGCGCCTGCACGCTCACCACGTCGCCAAACATCCACAACAACAAATCAACCGTGTGGATCGCCTGATTAATCAGCGCCCCGCCGCCGTCCAGTTGCAACGTTCCTCGCCACTTCGAGTCTGCGTAATAACTCGCCGGACGAAACCATTTCACTCGCGCATCTGCCAGCACAGGACGGCCCAGCAGTCCGTCATCAATCGCCTGTTTCACCCGAATGATGTCCGCTTTGAATCGATCCTGAAAAAATACCCCGAGGCGTACCCCCGCCTCGTCCGCCGCGGCAATCAACGCATCCGCACGCGCTATGCTGATGTCGATGGGTTTTTCCGTCAGCACGTGCAACCCGTGCCGTGCCGCCGCGATGCCCTGCTCCGCGTGTAGTCCGGACGCACTTCCAATCGCCACCACGTCCATTGGCCGGTGCTCTAGGAATTTTTCAAAATTGGAATAAGCTGTGCCGCCGTGCTCACTGCAGAGTCGCCTTACTTTTTCCTCGTTCGTGCCATATATCGCTGCAATCTCCACTCCGGGAATCGCTCGCCCCGCGCGAGCATGAGTCTCAGAGATATTGCCGCCGCCGATCAGTCCCAACCGAACGCTCATCATGCCGCTTAACCCAGGTTTACTACTCCAAACTATCCGTTTCTCAACCAGTCAGCAGCGCTGCTCCACCGCCAGTAACGACGCCGAGTGCCCATCCAGAAACAGTTTGGCATTCGAACAATTTCTCAGCATCGATGCCGGGCATGCCGTGGACATCGGCCCTTCCAGCGCATTTCGCACTGCTTCCGCTTTCTGCGCTCCTGGCACGCAGCAGATAATATGCGCCGCTTTTACCGCCATTGGACAAGTTATTGTGAAACCCTCAGTCGGCACGCTGGCAAGATTGGGCCAGTGCCCTTCTCCAACTTGCTGCAGCCGGCATCTTTCATCGAGCGTTACAATTTTCACTTTCTTCGTGTCGGCAAAATTCGCTTCGTGCGGATCATTAAATGCAATGTGCCCGTTTTCCCCGATTCCCAAGAAAGAAACATCGATTGCTTCTTCTGACAGCAACGCCGCATAACGCTCGCATTCCGCGAACTTGTCCGTCGCGGCCCCCGCAATATAGTTCACTTTGCCGGGATGCACTCGATCAACCACGTACCGCTTCATCCAACCGCCAAAACTGGCCGGGTGTGGAGATTGCAGTCCAACATATTCATCCAGGTGAAACGCTTCCACGGCATTCCAATGGATCCCTGGCGTCTTCACCAGATTCTCAACCATCTCCAGTTGTGAATTTGCCGCTGCAAAAATTACCCGCGCCTTCCCTCGTTTCTCAATCGCCCCTCGAATATGCAACGCAGCTTCCGCAGCCGCCTCTCGGCCCAGAATTGCCTTTGTTTCATATACGCTAACTGCCAGCGGTCCTACCTGAAATTGCCGTCCCGTCGCTTTCATCTTGTGGCCCTTGGTCCCCTACTGCTACGCAACGTTATTCTTAATTGTAAAGATCCGCGCCCGACCGGTACTCTATCTCGTCGCGCTTCCCTTTTGCCGAAACCGCGATCTCCACGCGTCCAATCGTCAGTCCCGGTGAAGACGCCGTCACCCTGCATCTTCCGACCCGGTCCGTCGCCCGCAGCGCTACCACCGTCATTCCCGCCACCGCGTTCCACGTCAATCCGGTTGGGTGCCCCGCCCATGTTTGCGGCAACAATTCTCCCGGCCCGTACCACGTGAACGAAAGTGTATTCACCGCGTTCGGCACTACCGTGCCGGCTTTGTCCACGATCATCGCCGTGATATATGCCAGGCTGTCCCGATTGCCAGAAGCAATATGATCCACATCCGACTTCAGCACAATTGCCGCCGCCGGGCCTGCGGTCTTCCGCAAATCGGCAACGGTCTGCACTCCCGATTTCCCGATCGCCTCCAGCGTCCCCGCCTCATACGGCACTTCCCATATTCGCGGCGGATGCGTTAATCCCACGTACGTTCCCTTGCCCTTCACTCCCAGGCTTCGCCCGTTCAATTTCAATTCCACCTGCTCGCAATTGCTGTAGACCCTCACCGATTTCTTCTTACCCTCGTCGCCGGCCCAACTCCAATGCCCGCAGATGTGCGCCATGGGCTTGTTGCTCCACTGGCTCTGATAGAAGAAATACACATCCTTTGGAATGCGCCACGAATCCGCCATCCCAAACGGTAGAACGTGCGGAATTACTGAGTCGTATTCTTCGCCGTCATAGTCCAGTTGATGCCACAGCACGCTTCCCGAAATCCACGGCCGCAAATTCACTTCACTCAGGAATTTTTCGTGATTCACGCAGCCGAGATCTTCGCTGCCTGGCCCCATGCCATAAATTCCCCGCCCGATCTCCGATGCCGAATACTCTTCAATCAGGTATTTGCGCGCGGGGAATTTCTTGTGGTCCGCGTCATCCTGCTCAAACGTGCCATACAGCCCCACCACATCCAGCACCTCCTTCACACCCTCGGCGCGCGGGTCGTGCATCGTCACCAGTCGCGATGGATCCACCTCCCGAAACCGCAGCAATATCTTTCGCACCACATCCACGGATTTTTCCGGCGCATCCACTTCCCCCGACAATCCCCACAGGATTACGCTCGGATTGTTGCGGTCGCGCACGATCATCTCGTCCGCTGTCTTTGCCTGTATTTCAAAATATTCCGGCGTGTTCTCCACTTCCTCGCCCACAAACAATTCTTCCAGCACCAGAATGCCCAGGCGGTCGCACGCTTCGATCACCGCTGGATCGTGCGGATAATGGCTGGTGCGAAAGAAATTGCAGCCCATTTCCTTGATATTCACCATATCCAGGTAGTGCCGCGAATTCGGCAGCGCATCTCCCATCCCCGGATACGATTGGTGCCACGTCGTTCCCTGCAATTGCAATCGCTCGCCATTCAGGAAAAATCCCTTGTCTGCGTCAAAGCTAAACCAGCGGAACCCCAGTGGAATTTCCTGCGCATCCCAAACCCGTTCGCCCTCCACCAGCGAAGTGCGAAGACGATACAGATTGGGCGAATCTGGCGACCACAGCCGTGGATTCGTCACGCTCATCTTTTGCTTCGTCACTCCACCGTTGCTCACCGCGCCCGCATCTACCGCCGAGGAAACGCTTCCGACCACCTTTCCATCCGCGTCCAGAATCTCATGCACTACTTTGAAGCTGCCGCTGTGCCGTTCGGGGTTCCCAATCGTCGCGTACACTTCCACATCTGCGGCACTCTTGCTCACGCTCGGCGTCCGCCAATACACCGTGGAAAGATAAACGGGTTCGCTGACGCGCAGCCAGACGTCCCGGTAAATCCCTCCATAAAATGTCAGGTCGGTTTTAATCGTCGGCGCAATGTTCGGATCGTAAAGATTATTCACCTTCACTGTCAGGACGTTGCCCTTCGACCCGAATTGCGCCTGTTCGGTTACGTCAAACTCGAAGCTCGTGTACCCGCCTTTGTGCTCCCCAACGCGCTTGCCATTCAGCCAGAACTCCGAAACCTGGTTCACGCCCTCGAATTCCAGAAAGATTCGTTTTCCGCGTAACTCCTCGCCCAGCACAAAATGTTTCCGGTACCACCCGATTCCCCGGAAGTAACCAGCAATCTCGTCGCTCCCGTCATGCGCGTTCCACGTGTGCGGAAGAAATATTTCTTCCCACGATGAATCGCCATAGGTCGGCAGTGTCGCTTGCAGAAACTCGGGCTCGACCTCCGCCCCGATCGTCGCGTTGCGATCGAACGACCCCAGGGCGCCGCCGCCATGCGCTTGCCGCCGGAACAGCCATCCTGAATTGAAATTCTCGCGCCGCCGTGGATTGGAAACTTCACTCGCAAAGGATGACCAGGGGATGGTCATTCCGGCAGCAACAATGCCAATAAATTCTCTGCGTTTCATGTAGATCCTATCGCGCTTCCGCGCACCCACATGGACTGCAAGCCCAGTTCAGGGAGGCTGACCTGGAATTCCGTCGCAGCCTCCCCCTGGCGTCCTCGACAAATCGTCTTAGAGGTTATTAGAACTGCAGCCGAATGCCCAGTTGTCCGTGCCGCCACTGGTTGTCCGGTTGGCTGTCCTGGAATTGTCCGAAACTGCCCGAACTGCACGCGGATCCAGGCGTTGCCCCGCAGCGAATCGTTGTGATTGGCGCCCCGAAGTTGGGATGGTTGAATGTGTTGAAGAATTCTCCGCGCAATTCCAGCGAAATGTTCTCTTTGAACTTGAACGTCTTCGACACGTTCATATCCAGGTTGCGAATGGAATCGGTGCGGCAGTTGGCAATGTACCGCGGCGTGTTTCCCGCGATTTCATCTCCTGGCGCACACAAATGCCTCTGGATTCAAGTACGGCCCCACTCCGTTGAGCACATCATGAATGCTCAGTCCGGTACATGGATCTCCTATCAGGTCCGGCCGTTGTGCTCCACCGCTGATGCGGTTGTTTGCGCGGATCGGAAGCGGTTGGCCCGATTGATACGTAACAAAGGCCCCCACCTTCCATCCACCAATCACCGCATCCACATATCTGTTCGCATCCCTGCCAAATTCTTTTCCGCGTCCGAACGGCAGTTCGTACGTCGCCGCGATCACAAAGCGATTCGGTGTGTCGTTCGCCGAAATGCTCCATTCCGCCGCCAGATTATTCTTGTCCTGTACCGGTCCAAACTGTCCTAGCCTGCTCCCCAGCGAGGAATTCGCGCCAGAGTCTGAACTCGCCATTTGGTGCGAGTACGTGTAATTTCCCGTGAAGCTCAAGCCGTACGAGAACCGCTTCTCAAATCGTACTTGCATGGAATTGTACGTACCGCTCGCCGCAAACGGTGTGTAGCCGTACAACGCCTCGAATTGCGGATACGGTCTCACGACATTCAAACGCGGAATCGTCGCGTTGTTGTAGTTGGACGTGGGCTCGTTGAAAATTGGCGCTGGCTGTCCAGGCAACTGCACGAACAAGTATTGGAACGGGTTAGGGACCTGTTCGTTCAGATAGGCCGTGCCGCAAATCGAGGGATCGTTCGGATCGCACGCGGTGCGATTCGCCGCGCTGACATAATTCTGGCTGCGCAATGACTTGTCGTACGGAAGATGCGTGCTGCGATTCGCTGAGTAGTTCACTTCAATCATGAACGTCTTCCAGAACTGATGCTGCACGCCGATGTTCCATTGATAGATCTCGGCATTTCGCGCATTCAGACCGGCGTGGTTAAAATTCGCCAGCCCATACAGCGTGTAGGCTCCATATTTCCCGTCTTGCGGAAAACTAAATCCGTTGGGAAATGGATTGTTCATCGAGGCAACTTGAGTGAAGCCGCTGTCCACCGTCGAGTAAAATGGTACCGAACCATTCCAGGCCGCTCCGCCATATTGCCAGTTCGTCGCAAAGTTCAGTCCGTAATACACTCCGAACCCTCCGCGAACTACCGTCGATTCATTCAGCGCGTACGCAAACCCAAGTCGCGGCCCCACGTTGTTCCAGTCCGTATTGCTGTGGCGCATGCTGGAACTTGCCAGGACCGCCGTTCCGAACAGGTTTCCGCCCGGCCAGAGACCCGACGCTGGCACGTAGATTCCCGAATTGCACGTGAAGCACGTGAATTCGTTCCGGTTAAACCGTTCCGTGTAGGGCGTGCTGAATTCATACCGCAACCCCAGATTCAATGTCAGCTTGGGGGATACTCGCCAGTCATCCTGGAAGAAGAAACTGGTTTCCATCGACTTGTTCGCCACCGCAGGCACTTCCGTCAACACATCCTGGTTGTAGGGATAATTGATCAGCAGTGAAGCCAGGTCGTTTCCGTCCTCGATATCATTTGCACCGCTGCCTCCCAGTATGTCCTGCGCCGTATTGTTCTGATTGAAGCCAAATCCTCCCGCCGTGTTGCTGGGCTGAAAGAAATTGTTCAGATAGATGCGCCGCTCGCCTCCGAACTTCAAAGTGTGCTTTCCGGACGTCTTCGTCGCGATCGAGTTATACGACCATTGCGTATCCGTTTCCCTCGTGACCGTACAGCAGGCATCGTGTTCAATCCCTGATATCCGCTGTCAAAGCTGATCGAAGGGAATGCCGGTTCCTGGTAAAACGGATTGTTCACCAGGCTGCTGGGAAATCCCACTCCGCTGCCGTTGATGTTCAGCGGATCTACCGTCAGTCTTCACGTATTCCGGCGTATTGAAGCGCGTCAGTGTCAACGCGGTTTGACCACAACCAACTCGGTGTAACCGTCCAGTTGTCTGAAAGAGTGAATGCCATAGGTATTGGCTTTCGTTACGTTCGCCGACAGGAATGGGTCCGGCACATTCTGCGTTTCCCTCCTCATGTAATAGCGGCCCGTCAGCGTATTGTTCTCTGTCAGGTAGTAATCAATCTTTCCATCCAACTGCCATCCGGGCACTGTAGTTGCCAGGTTCGCCACATAATTGCTCGCACCGGTCGACGGATCCACCTGTTGGTTCGGCGCCGGGAGCAGATTGATCAGTGCCATTCCCAACGGATCCAGCCGATCAGATGGAATCACGTTTAACGTGTCCACGCCGTTCACCAGCGCGTGAAATTGCGGACGCAACCCGTCCACTATTGGGCCCGCCGGATCGTAGATCACCACGGGCGTTCCATCCGGGTTAAACGATTGCGAAAAATTTCCTGCGCGCTCCAGCGCCGTTGGCACGATCGCACCAACCGTGAATGGCTGATCGAATTGATCCTTCTCAATATCAAAAAAGAAGAACAGTTTCCTCTTTATGATCGGCCCGCCGACAGACCCTCCGTACTCTTCCCACTTGTACGACGCTTTCGGTTCTCCCGCGGCATTCGCAAACCAGCCGTTCGCGTCCATCCAGGGACGCCGCGTAAAATAAAATCCGCTGCCGTGATATTCGTTCGTTCCGGACTTGGTAATCATGCTGATCACCGTTCCGCCATTGCTTCCGTACTCTGCCGAATACCCATTCGTCAGCATCTTGAATTCTTGAATGCCTTCCACCGAGGGCTTGTACGTCACGTTGTTGGTGCCGCCCTCCCCGCCTTCTGGTGCGGATGCCACCGCTCCGTCCAGTCGAAGTTCCGCGGTGAACGTGCGCTGTCCATTGGAAGAGAAATTCAAGCCACCAAGCGCGTTTACGTTGCCACCGTTCACATTCGTCACACCGGGCGCCAGGAAAATCAGGTTGTTTGGATTCCGGTCGAACAGCGGCATATCCAGGATGTAATGGCCCGCGACGTTTGTGCCCAGTTCATCGCTGATCGTGTTGATCTGCGGCGCCCCTGCTTGCACCGTCACGGTCGCTGTTGCTGCACCCACCTCCAGCGAAAAGTTCAGGTCCACCTGTTGTCCGACCTGCAGCACGATTTTTTCTTTGATCGCCGTCTTGAAATTTGTCGCCGCGACTCTTGCCGTATAGGACGCGGGCGGTAGAGCCGTGAACTTGCAGCTCCCCGTTTGATCCGTCGTACACGAAAGATCAACTCCGGTCCCGTCGTTCGTCATACTGACCGTCGCATTAGGCACTGAGCTGCCGCTCGGATCCATCACGTTCACACGCGCAAGCGCCGAGTCCGCTCCCTGTCCCATGGCCCCAATCGGCGCTAAGACTAGCATTATCAATAGAATACTGGAGAGTTGAACCGTAAAGTTGCGTCTGCTCATCACACCCACCCCCGAAGCAATTTCAACAAGCTGGGGCGCAAACTACTAAAAGTTTCTGTATTTGTCAATATATTTTCTCATTTTTGTGAAATTTCTCTTAACTGAACGGAAATTCGTCACTTGCATCCAGAACCATCCTGTGGCATATTTCCCGTTTAATGGCCGAACATAAAACCACTCTTAAGGATGTCGCGCGACTGGCTAAAGTCAGTTCCGCGACCGTTTCCCGCGTGGCCAGTGGCAATCCGCAGGTTGACCCGGAGATTCAATCGGCCGTTTACGCCGCGGCAAAAAAACTCGGCATCGATCTTTCCGAAACCCGCAAGAATCGCACCATCGCTTTCGTCCTGGGCAATCGCGATACCGTCAACGAATTCCAGTCGCGCATCTTATTGGGCGCAGAGAGCTACTGCTCGCAGCACAATTGGGATCTCCAGTTCATTTCCTTCCGCTGCGATCTCTATGCTCCTCCCGCGAACTTGCTTCTTCCCGAAGCCTTGACCCGTCCCAATCGTGTCAGCGGCGTCATTCTTAGCGGCACGCATTCCGTCAGCATACTCTCCGCGCTTCGTGAAAAACGCATTCCCTTCTCCGTCGTGGGTAACAATATTGTTGGCGAATGGCGCCCCGAAGAATTCGACTGCGTGTCCACCGACGACGTGCGCGGTGCCGCGGAAATCACCCAGCACCTTATCTCGCAGGGTCATCGCGCCATCTGGTTTATCGGCAACCAGCGTCTTCCCTGGTTTGCGCGTTGCGCCGAAGGGTACAGCCGCACCATGAAAGAAGCCGGCCTCGAGCCGCACTTCAGCGAAATTCGTTCCGAAGATCGCGAACTCGGCTATCTCGCCATCAAATCGCTTCTCGCCAGTGGTGAACGCCCCACCGGCGTTTTTGCCGGCACCGATGAAGTTGCTTCCGGTGTCTATCAGGCCCTGCAGGAATCCGGCATTCTCATTCCAGACGACATCAGCGTCGCTGGTTTCAACGACACGCTCGGCGAGCTTCTCCATCCTGGCTTGACCACCGCGCGCGAATTTCCCAAGGAACTCGGCAGCCATCTCGCCGAATTCACGTTGCGCCGCATTCAGGATCCCAGCCTCCCGCCGCAGCAACTCACCGTTCCCACTGAACTTGTCCGTCGCGAAAGCGTTCGCCGCATCGCGTCCGTTGCTGTCGCCGCCAGATCTCCCATTCACGCCAATGTCTCCTGAACTCGCATCCGTGCGCGAGTATCAGTGCTGCAAAAGAAACCTGAAACAGAAAGCCGAGGTCAACGTTTAATGCCGCGCTCGCGCAGTGCCATTCAACTTCTCCAGAAGAAATCCGCGTTCCTCGTTTTCTGTGCCCTTCTCATCACCTTGGGATTCTCCCTTGTCCAACTTTCGGGATGTCAGCGCAACAACTCTTCTTCCTCTACCGCTCCGAACTCGCCGGCTCAGGAATCTGCGCTCAAAGTTAAAGTTGCCACCGACAGCTATCCTCGTCGAATCTCCTTCCGCCACGTTTACACTTTCGTCTTCCGGTTATTTGCGGGCTGCACTGAAACGCACTGGCCAGTCTCTCTCCCTCGATGACTCCGCGAATCATCCCGGTCAGCACGTCACTCTCGCCGGAAAACTCATCGACGATTTTTCTTTTGATCTCGCTCACGCGACCGTCACCGAGGCCACGGGAAAAATTGGCAAGCTCGGAAAACACATCGAAGTAAAGGGCGCCAGCCCCAGCGCCAGTCTCGCGGAAACTCTCACCTTGGAAATCTACGATGATTTCCCGGAAGTCGCTCTTCTCTCCGCTGCATTCCGCAACTCTGGCAATCAGGAAATTAAACTCGACAGCGTCTTTCTTCAGGAGCATGTCCTCAACGCCTCCATTTCCGGCGGCCACGCTGCTCCCAATGATATGACCGCCTTTTTTGGCTCCAGCCTCGCCTGGGGCAAAGATGAAGTCTTTCGCGTTCCCGCAAAATTCACACAGAAAAATCCTTACAGCCTCCCCATTGCCGTGGGCGACGATCTCGGCGGCGCCGGTGGCGGCATTCCCGTTATCGCTTTTTGGGTTCGCGACGTTGGCATCGCCATCGGCCACATTGAATCTCTCCCTCTGGTTCTTTCCATTCCCGTGCAAACCCTGCCCGATGGCCGCGTCTCCGCTGCCGTCGACATTCCAGCCGATGTCATTCTCAAGCCCGGCGAAATTTATTCCACGCCCCGCACTTTCCTCACCGTTTATTCCGGCGATTATTTTCAGCCGCTCAGCACCTGGTCGCATCTTCTCGACCGCGAGGGCCTGCCGCGTCCCACCTTCAATCAGGAAGACTACGCCGTCAGTTGGTGCAGTTGGGGCTACAGGGCCAACATCACTCCGCAGCAGATGCTCGACACTATTCCTAAATTAAAAGACCTCGGCATCCACTGGGCCACGCTCGACGACCGCTGGTACAACAATTACGGCGATTGGCTTCCGCGCACCGACACTTTCCCTGGCGATTCCATGCGCAAAATGGTCGACTCCTTTCACCAGCAGGGCATCAAGGTGCAACTCTGGTGGCTCCCCATCGGCGTGGAAGACGGCCACTACAGCGACGGCGGCCGCAAATTCATCGTCTCCGACGTGGTCAAGCAGCATCCCGACTGGCTGGTGCTCGGCAAAGATGGCCAGCCCGCTCGCATGACGCGCAACCTCGCCGTCCTCTGTCCCGCCGTTCCTGAAGTTCAGGCCTACTTCAAGCAGCTCACCGAAAAATTTATTCGCGATTGGGATTTCGACGGTCACAAGCTCGACAATATTTTCGCCGTTCCGCAATGCTTCAATCCTGCGCATCATCACAAATCGCCAAACGATTCCGTTTACGCCATGGGCGAAATCTACAAAATAATTTTCAATACCACGCGCGCCCTCAAACCCGACAGCGTCACGCAAAGTTGCCCCTGCGGAACGCCTCCCAGCCTCGCCTGGTTCCGTTACATGGACCAGGCCGTCACCGCCGATCCCATCAGCTCCGCTGCAGGTTCGTCGCCGCATCAAAATGTACAAAGCCCTCCTCGGCCCGCGCGCCGCAATCTATGGCGATCACGTCGAGCTCACCCGAATCATTCATCCCGACACGCCGCAAGCCCAGCAACTTGGCGTCGACTTCGCCTCCACTCTCGGCACGGGCGGCGTACTCGGCACGAAATTCACTCTTCCGCAGTACAGCGCGAAATTTCCCTACACGTTCCTCAGTCCTGAAAAAGATGCCTACTGGAAAAAGTGGATCGCGCTCTACAACGACAAAATGCTTTCGCAGGGAGATTTTCTCGATCTCTACACCTACGGCTACGATTTTCCCGAAGCCTACGCCATCGCCAAAGATGGAAAAATGTATTACGCGTTTTACACATCGAACGAATCGCCCGCGCTCAACGCAACGCAAGCTGCGAAAAATCTCTGGAAGGGTGAAGTCGAACTGCGTGGCTTACAGGCCGGAACTTACAAAGTGGTGGACTACGTCAACAATCGCGATCTGGGAACCGTGCAAGGCCCCACGGCAAAACTAAACGTGGAATTTGCCGACAGCCTCTTGCTGGAAGTTACCCCGCTAGCCGCATCGCCCGGCGCCGGCGCAAAAAAATTAGCGCGCATTAATTCGCGGGAAGAAGGAAGTTTTGGTGGACGTGACAGGGATCGAACCTGCGACCTCATGCTTGCAAAGCACGCGCTCTCCCAGCTGAGCTACACGCCCACAGCGGGACTACTCCAATTTTAAGGCATCCGCCGCGTTTCGCAAAACGCGTTCTCACCCAATCCTCGTTCGGTTTCCTGTCTCACCTCGTGAACTGATCCTGTATCTCAATCTCTCTATTCCACGTTCTTCAGCACGCCCACGCCCGCTTTCGACACTTCCACGTCGTCCTCGCTCTTCCCTCCGCTGAACGCCGCGATCGCATAACCATGTTTCGCCTTCGCAATCACGCCGCCCTGCCATCCGTATTCGCCGATCATCGGCGGCCGCACCCCACTCCCGCTATCCTTCAGCGTCTCCGCCATCTCCGATGCCTTCGTGTACGCAATCCCCAGCAGGTTCGCGCCATTATTTCCCGTGCTCGGCGCATCTTTCATCCGCCCCACCACCACCATCTTCGAGCTCCACGCCTGCACCGTATCTCCCTCGAAGTACGCCACCACCGCCACGCCGCCAATCTTCAACTCCGCCGCGCGTTTCTTCATCGCCTCGAAAGCCGGATCCGCCAGCGCGTCAAAAGTTTTCGCCGCCTTCTTCGGTTCCGCGCGCAACATCGCGCCGCCCGCCATCAACAATCCCAGCGCACCCACCGCGCCCAGCGCCGACACTACCATCCATCGCTTCCCCATCGCATCCATCTTCATGTCATTCCTTTCGCCAACCTGTCAGCAAGTTCCTTTTCAGCATATTTGTTTTTAAACCATCCTACTGAAATATCCCGCCGCTCTCCGCTTTTACCGGCTCTTTCTTGGCAGCATCCTCCACCTTCTGCAGCAGCTTTGCCAGCTCCGCGCGCGAAAAATATCTCCCATTGAACACCACTGCCGCAATCTTCTGTGTATTCGCAATATCCGCCAGCGGATTCGCCTCCAGCAGCACCAGATCCGCATACCTCCCGGTGGCAATGCTCCCGTTCTGCTCTTCAATCCCAAAAAATTTCGCCGGATTAATCGTCGCCGTCTGCAGCGCCTCCAGCGGAGTGAATCCCGCCGCCACAAATCGTTGCAGCTCCTCGTGCAGACTGAATCCCGGAAACACATACACACCCGGTGGAGTGTCCGTCCCCGCCAGGAACGGCACGCCCGCCTTGTGCAGCATCGCCACCACTTCCAGCTCTTTCTCCACAAATTTCTTGCGCGTCGCCAGATCGTCCGTGCCAAACTCCGCTTCCACGTCGCTGGTCATCTTCTTCCACGTTTTCTCTTTCCAGTAAGCCGGCACATATTTCGCGCGCGCATCTTTCGCAAAATCCGTCACGTCGATCAGGTTCCCGCCGCGCTCCCACACCAGCGTCGGACATTGCCACGTCCCATTCTTCGCCAGCAACTCCGCCAGCTTCCCCGCCCGTTCCGCATCGTAGCTCGCCAGAAATTTCCCTTCGTTCTTCCCGCCCTTCAGGAATTCGTCCTCCAGCGGAGAACTCCCCTCAAATATCCCGATCAAATGTTCAAAGCTCTTCATCCCCGCGTTCGACAGGTCCGCGGCGCGCACCGCATCCGGCACGTGTCCCGCAAACGCAATCTCCTGCTTCTTCGCTTCCTCCGCCGCCGCCATCGTCGCGTCCGCCGTCATCAACGACTGAAATTTGATGAAGTCCACGCCGCTGGCTTTCAGGTTGTCCACCGCGCGCCGCGCCTCTTCCGGAGTTGCAATCGCCAGCGAACTCGGAAACCGCGGCTTGGCTCCATCCAGCATCGGCCCCGAAGTCAGGATGCGCGGCCCGATCAGCGATCCGCTTTCGATGGAGTTCCTCCACATCTGCACCGTCGCCAGCTCGCTCCCCATATCCCGCACGCCCGTCACGCCATTCGCAATAAACAGCGGCAACGATATCTGCTCCGCGTTCGGGAACCAGTCGCCAAACGCCAGATGGACGTGCATGTCCCACAATCCCGGTATCAGGTAGCCGCCCTTGGCATTCACGCTGGGAGCGTTCCGCGGATACCGCGTATCCTTCCGCGATCCCGCCGCAATAATCTTGTTCCGCTCGATCACCACCACCTGGTCCGCGCGCACCTCTCCCGTGCGCACATCCACGATGTTCACATCCGTAATCACAATGGTGTCTTCCAGCGACCAGTGCTGCGCTCGCACCAGCGATGGCATCACCGCCAGAAGTGCCAGGAAAACGAGAATGGAGAGGATGGGCGCAAGAATAGTGTTGCGACTGGGGAGAGAGCTCATGCAGAAATTGTAGCGGGGTGGACGCGCGGTTAGAAAGGAGGAAGCGGTGAGACGTAGCGAAATGGGATACAAGACTGACACACTGCATCAACTGGCCGAACTTGGCCCAAATGGATATTTAGTCTGCTGCAATAAATGCAGGCTGAAACTCCGGAATGATTCTCTTGTTCTCCACTCGAACTCCTGCGCCACCGCGCCGCAACAGCATCTCAACCACTTCTATCCCTGGGATCCCACGCTCCCTCCCGGCGCCAGGACCCCGCCAAAAATATTCCTCCGCCTGACGCCGAAGAACTCCGCCGGCGCGAACTGAGCCGCCAATACGCTCGCCCCCGCCGGAGGTATTAATGATGCCAGTTTCAGTTGTCATCGCGACCAGAGGTCCGCGCCGTATGCGGACCGTCGCGGAGGGATCGCGGCGAGATCTTAACCACGGCACAGATCGACGCACATGCATATTCATTCGTGTTGGTTTCCTGCCGACTGGTTGCTTCGCCACCGCCAAAACCGGCCTCAACTTGACGCTCACTCCCCTGCACCCTAGACTGAAATTTCTGACTCCTGACGATTCAGGAGTCTGCCCACGAGGGAACGACCATGAAGATTCTGCGCACGGGTGCACTGCTGATTGTGATGAGCATGCTGCTGGTAGTGGCCGGCGGAGCCATCGGCGGGCGCGGCGGACTGCAGATCGGCTTGGCGATTGCCGTGGTCATGAATTTCGTCTCGTACTTTTTCTCGGACAAAATTGTGCTGAAATCAAGCGGAGCGCAGCCGGTCAGCCGCGAACAATTGCCGCGGCTGTATCAGGTGATGGAGCGGCTGGCGGCGAAAGCAAATATTCCCGTGCCCGCGCTCTACGTTGTGCCCGATGCGGCGCCGAACGCGTTTGCCACTGGGCGCAATCCAAAACACGCATCGGTGGCGGTGACCCAGGGCCTGCTGCAAATCATGACCGACGACGAACTGGAAGGCGTGATCGCGCACGAACTTTCGCATGTGCGCAACTACGACATCCTGACCAGTTCCATCGCCGCAACGATTGCCGGCGCCATCACCTACATGGCGCAGATGGGCAAGTGGGCCATGATTTTCGGCGGCATGGGCGGCAGCAGCCGTGATGACGATCGTGGTGGCGGCGGGCTCTCCGCGTTGCTGATGATTTTCCTGGCGCCCTTCGCCGCGCTGTTGCTGCAGCTTTTTCTTTCGCGCACCCGGGAATACGCCGCGGACGAAACTGGCGTGAAAATGGTCGGCGATACGCAAGGACTGATCAGCGCGCTGCAGAAGTTGGGCGCATATAACAAACGCATCCCGACCTCGGCAATCTCGCCTTCCACCTCTTCGCTGTGCATCGTGAAACCGTTCTTCGGGCAGGGCACGCTCTCTTCCCTGTTCAGTACGCACCCCCCGTTGGAAGACCGCATTGCCGCGCTGCGCCAGATGCAACTGCATTAATGTTACCTGTGGTGCAAAGGACGTTCACGCGCAGGTAAACATTTCCGCATGAAACGGGTACCAGTCCAATCCGCACTCCTCGGGAATATTATTTAACCCATTTAAAATCATAAAATTACAAAAGACAGCGCGTCATACATACTTTGGCGTACGAAATGCACCATACTCCGCCAGAATTCAGGTTCCGCAGACTTGGGACTGAGGGCGGTTCGTTATGACCTGTCGCGACACTATCCATTTGATTTGCATGTACTTAGAAGGCAAACTCTCGCCTGGTGTGCAGAGTGAAATCGAGCGCCACCTACACGCCTGCGGCGATTGTCGACTGGTCCTGAACGCAGCCACGACAACTCTGGATCGCTACTTCGGGGCCAACCGGGCTGCCGCTGATCCTAAGGCTGCCTGACAGCTCTTGTAAGCCTTTCTTTTCCAAGCACTTCCAATAATTTCCGATCAAATACGCATCCCTTCCCAATCCCAGTTATCAGGATACTCCCGTTTTTAACGCTAACGTGAAAATCTGAAAAAATTACCAGCAGGGGTCTGTGAATGTAATCCTTACTCGTACTAGTACGTTTAAATCTACGTGTTTCCTACTGTCATTTCCCATATAACCTGCTGACCCTTAAAGAGTTACTCCGGATTGGCCGAGGATGCACCAATCTGGCGATACGGTTGCCCATTTCTATTAGCACAGGGGTTGTGAACCCCAAAGGAGATCAACGCAATGAGCGAGTATCAAGAAACTCGGGTAGAGACGGCAACCTCAACACCGCGCTGGGTGGGCCTGGCGATCGCCGCACTCGGTGGGATTTCGTTGTTGGGCCTCGGCATCGGCTGGAGCGCACTCAGCAAGGGCAGCGCGATTGAACAATCGACGCAGGCTTCGCTGAAGCAACAGAATGATGCACTGACCCAGAGACTGAGCAAGACCGAAGAGCAGAATCAACAATTGACGAGCGATCTGAAAGTGGTGACGGATAAGCTGAACGTCACGCAGGAAGATCTGGCGAAGGCGCGCAAACAGTCCAGCGCCGTGGCCGCCAATTACGGAAAGAAACTCAGCGGGATTGAAACAAACGTGAACGCCGTCAACACGCAACTGGCAACTAAGGCGAACTCCGAAGATGTCAACAAGTTGAGCGGTGACGTTACCGGCGTGAAGAACGACCTCGACGTGACCAAGGCCAAGTTGGAGCGCGCCACGGGCGACATGGGCGTGATGAGCGGCTTGATTGCCCGCAATCATGACGACGTGGAAGAGCTGAAGCGCCGGGGCGACCGCAACTACTATGAGTTCACGTTGCAGAAGTCCAAGACTCCGGAAAAGGTTGGCCCGGTGTCTATTGCGTTGAACAAGACCGATCAGAAGAAGTCCAAGTACACGATGACGGTGCTTGCTGATGACCGTTCCATCGAAAAGAAGGACAAAACCGCTGGTGAACCTGTCCAGTTCTATGTGAAAGGCAGCGCCCACGCAGCCCCGTACGAATTGGTGGTGTTTGACGTGACGAAGAACCAGGTGACTGGCTATTTGTCCACGCCGAAGACTGCCGGCGGAACTGCGGCAGCCAGCAATGGCACGGCCCAGTAAGCCATCCAATCCATGATTTGCAGTCGTTTGCCTTGAGAGACGACCAAAAGGGAGGATCCAGAGTCCTCCCTTTTGTTTTTTGGGACCATCAAGTAGTGCCCCGGCAGGAGACATAACGTTTACACACTCGCTCTGGACACTTACAAAAGGCTGTGCCAATCTTATGGCTAATCCGACGGGGGATAAGTCAATCATTTATGGGGGGAAAACAAATGAAAGCGAAATTCACAGCAGGACTGGCGTTGACTCTTTGTGCGGCAGCACTCATTTTTGCGGCTGATGGCAGCTGGACTGGCTACATTTCCGACAGCCAGTGCGGCGTGAAGGGCGCAGACGCAAAACATGCCGACTGCGCAGCAAAGTGCGTGAAAGAGCACGGCGCAAAGTATGTGTTCGTCAATGACGCAGACAAGAAGGTCTACGCCATCGATGCGCAAGACAAAGTTGCGGCTCACGCAGGGCATCATGTGACCGTCACAGGCAGTGTCAGCGGCGATTCTCTGAAGCTCGACACCGTCTCGATGGCCAAGTAAGCATCATTCTTTCCGTTTTACCGATGGGCAGGATTTATTCCTGCCCATTTTCTTTTGCACCCGCCAGAATTTCCGTTACGATGAAGTTCTGACCATGTCTACGACACTCCTTCATGTGAACCGCGCATTTACTCCAACAGACGAAATCATCGACGCAGGAATTTTATTCCGGGATGGCGTGATCGAAGCAGTGGGTCCGCGCGGAGGCATGGCGCTTCCAGACGGCGCGCAAGAAATACTGGAGCTGGATAAAGCCGCTGCGCCGGGCTTTATTGATGTGCACATTCATGGGGCGGGAGGCCATGATGTTATGGAAGGCACGGACTCTGCTCTGACGGCAGTTTCCAAAATGATCGCCTCCCACGGCACGACCGCTTTCGTGGCCACCACGGTTACCGCCGATCCGGACATGATCTGCAAAAGCGCGGAAGGCATCGCCAGATATATTGGTTCCCAGCAACTAGCCGAGGGCCCACGCGCGGAAGTTTTAGGCATCCACTTTGAGGGCCCGTTTATCAGCCCAGTTCGTCGTGGCGTTCATCCGCCGCAATTTATCCGGCTGCCTTCGTCAGAACTGTTAGAACAATTTGTTGAGTCGGCCGGCGGTCATGCCCAGATCTTGACGATTGCACCGGAACTTATGGGAGCGATGCCGTGCATCGACGCGGCGCAGAAAGCGGGCATGGTGGTCGGCATCGGGCATACTGATGCGACGTACGAGCAGGCACGCGCGGCGATGGCTCGCGGCGCCCACCATGCCATCCACGTGTACAACGCGATGCGGCCTTTTTCGCACCGCGATTCCGGCGTGATTGGCGCGGTGTTGACTACGCCGGAGGTGACTGCGGAACTGATTGCCGATGGCGTACACGTCGACGAAACCGCCATGCGCCTACTGTTGCAGGCAAAAGGCGCGGGCGGAGTCATTCTGATCAGCGACGGGACTTCCGCCACGGGAATGCCCGACGGAAAATATTCGCTGGGCGGGATGGAAGTCACCGTAAGCGGTGGAGTATGCCGCGACGCGGAAGGCCGGCTGGCTGGCAGCACGTTGACGCTGGACCGCGCGCTTCGCAACATCGTGAACTTGGGCGCATCGCTGGCGGATGCGCTGCGCATGCTGACGTTGAATCCCGCGAAATTGCTGGGCATTGAGTTCAAGAAGGGTTCGCTTCGCACGGGTGCCGATGCCGATATCGTGCTGCTCGACGAAGCGCTGAACGTCACGCGGGTCTGGGCGCGCGGCGTCTCACAGCAGCCTGCCTGACCAGGTTCACCTTTGAAGTGCGAACGCGCAAGGCTATTTGTTCAGCGGGATATTTAATTCTTCGGCGAGTTTGTGGGCACTGAACGGACTGCATGCAAAATAACGCTCGCCTACTCTCAGCGTGGGAACTTTTCGCTTGCCGTTGTTGGCGCGAATTACGATCGCTTCGCCGGTTTCATCTTCTTCGATATTCACTTCGTGAAAGGCCACACCGCGTTCCTTCAGGAAACGCTTGACCCGGTAGCAGTCCGGGCACCACGTCGTGCTATACATCGTAATCTCTTCCATGCCGGGCTCCCGAAGATTAGATGAGTTTTGGGCTAGCGAAGTTGGGCAACGGAATGGGACACCATTTCGATCTACTGAGCGACAGGCACGCCTTTATACTTCCGCACGATCTGTATGCGGATCACCGCGCGCTGCAGAGCAATCGACGCGCGATCCCAATCAATATTCGTATCGTTCGAGGACAGCCGCTTTTGTGCGCGGGCCAGTGCCGCTTCCGCGCGAGACAAGTCGATTTCATGAGCGCGCTCGGCTGTTTCCGCCAGCACCGTAACGCGATCCGCCAAGCACTTCCGCGAATCCGCGCAAAATTGCCAGTGGCACCAGTGTCGCCACCGGCCGAAGTGCGATAACGCAGTTCGCCGATTCCCAGTTCAGTGATCAGCGGGCGCGTGACCAGGAAGAATGCCCAAGCTCGCCATCCAGGCCGGGAATAGTGACCTCGACAACCCTTTCCTCCAGCAGTTGCCGTTCTGGCGTCACCACGATCAGTTTTATCGATTCCGGAAGCATTTTTTCTCTTTGATTCGCCTTGAAACTTTCCTAAACGCCCGCTTTCATCTTTTCGGCCTTTTCGTGCACTTCGTCGATTGTGCCAACCATGTAGAACGCCTGCTCGGGAATATCGTCGTACTTGCCTTCCACGATTTCCTTGAAGCTGCGTACCGTGTCCGCGATCTTGACGTACTTGCCTTCGAGGCCGGTAAACTGAGCGGCAACGTACATCGGCTGCGAGAGGAACTTCTCGATGCGGCGTGCGCGTGCCACGGTCCGCTTGTCTTCGTCAGAAAGTTCTTCAATACCGAGAATGGCGATGATGTCCTGCAGAGTCCTTGTAGCGCTGCAGAACGGATTTTACCGAGCGAGCCACGGCGTAGTGTTCCTGACCGACAACGCGCGGATCGAGAATGCGCGAGTAGCTGGCCAGCGGATCGACGGCAGGATAAATTCCGCGCTCCACGATCTGGCGGCTAAGGTTGGTGGTGGCGTCAAGGTGGGTAAACGTCGCGGCCGGCGCCGGGTCGGTGTAGTCGTCGGCGGGGACATAAATCGCCTGCACCGAAGTGATCGATCCAGACTTGGTGGAGGTGATGCGTTCCTGCAACTCGCCAATTTCGGTGTTGAGGTTCGGCTGATAACCTACGGCGGAAGGCATGCGGCCAAGCAGCGCGGATACTTCCGAACCGGCTTGTACGAAACGGAAAATATTATCGATGAAGAGCAGCACGTCGAGGTGCTCAACGTCGCGGAAATATTCCGCCACAGTCAGGCCGGTCAAGCCGACGCGCAGACGCGCTCCGGGTGGCTCGGTCATTTGTCCATAGATCAGCGCGGCGCGCGATTTTTCAGAGTTGCCGGGAACGACAACGCCGGATTCCTGAAATTCCAGCCAGAGGTCGTTGCCTTCGCGGGTCCGCTCGCCTACTCCCGCGAAAACCGAAACGCCACCGTGTTGCATGGCCACGTTGTGGATCAATTCCTGAATCAAAACTGTTTTGCCAACACCCGCACCGCCGAACAACCCGATTTTCCCCCCCTTCAAGAAAGGTTGGATCAGGTCGACAACTTTAATGCCGGTCTCGAACATTTCGAGGGTGGTGGACTGTTCGTCGAGCTTCGGAGCTGGCCGGTGAATTGAATAGTTGTTTGCGCTGACGAGCGGGCCGAGTTGGTCGACAGGTTTCCCAAGCACATTCATGACGCGGCCAAGAGTGGGGCGTCCCACAGGCACGGTGATAGGCGCGCCGGTGTCGAATGCCTTCATGCCGCGCACGATGCCGTCAGTCGGCTCCATGGCAACCGCGCGGACGCGTCCTTCGCCCAGGTGTTGCTGCACTTCCGCCGTAACATCCAGCGGTTCCGGCGAATTAAAACCTTCGCTGGTGACACGCACCGCGTTGTAAATCGCCGGCAAATGGCCGGCCTCAAACTGAACGTCGAGCACAGGTCCGATGACCTGCACCACATGTCCGACTGCCGCGTATTTCTCTGCCATCATTCACTCCTCAAATTCCAGCTTCGTGCGCGGACTAGGCTGTATTCTGCGCTCCGCTGACAATCTCGATAATTTCCTTGGTGATAGCCGCCTGCCGCACTTTGTTCATGTGCAGCGTCAACCCTTCAATCACTTCACCGGCGTTCTTGGTGGCCGCTTCCATGGCGGTCATTCGCGCGGCATGCTCCGCTGCGGAAGATTCCAGGAGCGCGCGCAGCACCTGGGTTTCGATGTATCGCGGCAACAAGCGATCCAGAATCTGCTGCTCCGGCTGCTCATAGATGTAATCGATCTGCGTCTCAGCCGCCTTGTCGCCGGCTTCCTTTTCCATCGGCTCGACCGGCAGTAGCTTTTGCACTGTCAGCTCCGCGGAAACCACGTTGTGAAATTCACTGAACACGATGTACGCCGCGTCAATCTTGTCCTGGCAATACAACTCCGTGACAAGCTTCGCGATCTCTCGCGCCACTCCATAATCCACACGCGCCAGCACGTTCACATATTCGGCGGCAAACTCGAACCCCGCTTTACGCAACGCGTCGCGGCTCTTTTTCCCCACCGGGATGGTGACAATTTTCTTGCCCTGTTTCGTGCGGACAAATTCGGACGCTTTGCGGAGGATGTTGGAGTTGAACGCACCCGCCAGGCCGCGTTCCCCGGCCAGCACCAGCACAAGGATGCGCTCTTCGGGACGCTTTGCCAGCAAGGGATGCTGCGGCGATTCGATGCGCGCCATCGTGGAACGCAATACGCGCAAAAGCTCCTTCGCGAACGGCCTCGCCGCCAATGCCGCTTCCTGCGCGCGCCGCAACCGTGCCGCGGAGACGAACTTCATGGCACGGGTAATCTGCTGGGTGTTTTTCACCGAGCGGATGCGTCGCCGAAAATCGAGTAGAGTGGGCATGTTCCCTGTTAACTAGGCTTTCGCGCCCGCAGTTGCCGCAATCGTCGCCGTGAAGCGCTCCTTGAACGCATCCACCGCCTTCTTGATGTTTGCCTTGATGCCATCGTCGAGCGCTTTCTTCTCGGCGATCTCTTTCAGAATGTTGCCGTAGCTGGTTTCGGCGAATTGCAGAAACTCTTTCTCAAAGCGCCGCACTTCGTTCACGGGAATGGTGTCTTCAAATCCGCTCGTCGCTACATACAGCGCCAGCACCTGCTGTTGCACGGAAAGTGGCGCGTATTGATCCTGCTTCAAGACTTCCGTCAGTCGCTGACCGCGTGCCAACTGCGCCTGCGTGGCTTTGTCCAATTGGTCAGAGCCGAATTGCGCGAAGGCCGCCAACTCGCGGAACTGCGCCATGTCCAGACGCAGCGTACCGGCTACCTGACGCATGGCCTTGATCTGCGCGTTGCCGCCGACGCGGCTGACGGAAATACCCACGTTGATGGCGGGGCGAATACCCGCGTTGAAGAGGTCCGACTCGAGGTAAATCTGACCGTCGGTAATCGAAATTACGTTGGTCGGGATGTACGCGGAGACGTCGCCGGCCTGCGTTTCAATGACCGGCAAAGACGTCAGCGAGCCGCCGCCCAACTTGTCGTTCAGCTTCGCGGCGCGCTCCAACAGACGCGAGTGCAGATAAAAAACGTCGCCAGGGAACGCCTCGCGTCCCGGTGGCCGGCGTAATAGCAGGGAAATTTCGCGATAGGCCTGAGCATGCTTGGAAAGGTCGTCGTAAAAGGTTACGGCGTGGCGCTTATTGTCGCGAAAGAATTCGCCCATCGCGCAAGCGGCGTAGGGGGCGATGTATTGCAGTGAAGCGGGCTCTGCCGCCGATGACGCGACGATGATGGTGTAATCCATCGCGCCGGCGTCGGTGAGCACCTTCACGACCTGCGCAATCGTCGAGCGTTTTTGCCCGATGGCGCAGTAGATGCAAATCATGTCGCTGCCCTTCTGGTTGATGATGGTGTCCAGAATGACGGCGGTCTTACCGGTCTGGCGGTCGCCGATGATCAATTCGCGCTGGCCGCGGCCGATGGGAATCATCGAGTCGATGGCCTTGATACCGGTCTGCAGCGGTTCGCGCACCGGCTGGCGGTCTAGAACACCAGGAGCAATTCGTTCCAGCGGATTACGCAGCTTGGTGGCGATAGGGCCCTTGTCGTCCAGCGGTTCGCCCAATGGATTCACCACGCGGCCGATCAGTTCGTTGCCCACCGGCACGGACATAATCGTGTTGGTGCGACGAACGATGTCGCCTTCCTTCAATTCGGAAGATTCGCCGAGGAGCACGACGCCGACTTCCTCTTCTTCGAGGTTGAGGGCCAGGCCGAAAATGTTATGTGGAAAGGAAAGCATTTCGCCGGCCATGGCTTTTTGCAGGCCGTGAACGCGGGCAATGCCGTCACCCACGCTGATGATTGCGCCAACTTCATCGACCGATACGGTTTGCTCGTAGTTGGCGATCTGCTCTCGCAGAATCTTGCTGATTTCGTCCGCTTTGATATTTGCCATGCCTGCTCCGTTCCCGCCTATTCCGCTGCCAGTCGCGCGCGCATCTGGTTCAAACGGTTCCGCAACGAACCGTCATAGATCGTGTCACCGATCCGTACCAGCGCGCCGCCCAGCAATGCCGGGTCCTGCGAATACTTCGCCTGAATTTTCTTGCCGGTTAATTTCTCGAAAGTCTGCTGCAATCGCGCCTTTTGTGCGTCGCTCAATACCGTGGCGGAAACCACGTTGGCCTCGGCCACACCCTGCCGCTGTTGCAGCACCAGTTGCAGCGATTCCAGCATCTGCGGCAGCAACGTGGTGCGCTGGTTGTCAATCATGATGAACAAAAAATTACGGATGATTTTGCTGGCGCCCAGCCTCGCCGACAGCTTTTCGATTACGCCGTGCTTGGCTTCGCGTTCCACCGCCGGACTGGCCAGAAAATTTCTCAGTTCGGCAGATTCCTGATAGGCATTGGTAAAATCCGCGAGCTGCTTCAAAACGGGCTCTGCCGCCCCTTGCTCGAGAGCGATATCTGCCAGAGCGTTCGCGTATTGCAGAGGCGCGGATTTCAATTCGGCCTCCCCTGCAGGCTCTGCACAAAATTATCGATCAGCGCGTCTTGCACCGCAGGCGTCATCTGCTGCGCGACCAGTGATTCCGCCTTGTCCACGGAGAGCTTCGCTGCCAACTCTTTCAATTCCAGGCGTGCGGCGCGTTCGGCTGCCGCGATTTCCGCTTTTCCTGCAGCCACAATTTTTTCCGCATCGCTGCGCGTTGCGTTGCGCAGCCGTTCCACTTCCGCCGCCGCGTCTTTCTGCGCCATCGCACGGAACGCGGCCACTTCCTGCTCCAGCGAAGCCAGTTTCAATGCGGCTTCCTTCAATTGGCGTTCTGCTTCCGCCTTCGCGGCCGTCGCCTTCGTGATGGCTTCGCTAATCAGGTCCGCTTTCTTGCGGAATGCGGGAGGCAACAACTTGCCGAACACCCAATAGGCCAGTCCGGCGACGATTGCGAAGTGAATCCACTTGAAGACATCTCCGGTATTCTGTTCTTTAGCGTTTCCTTCTTCGGCGGCACGTGCGACGGTCGTCAGGATAGAAAGAAGAACAGGCATCAAAGACGCCAGATAAATTTTCACTTTGCGACTCATCGGGCCTCTCTTGCCGGATTGCCCGGGCTTGGCGGTGCCTGCAAAATACGCTGGGCAATTTCGGTAGCCAGTTGCGCAGTGGTCGCTTCCAATTCTTTTTTCGCGGCCGCCGCTTCTCCGGCCACGCGTTCCTTGGCGGAATTCACTTCCGCGTTGGCTTTTATACGCGCTTCCTTCAGGAATGCAGCGCGTTCGTCCAGCAACTTCTTGCGCTCGGCTTCCTGTTCGGTATAGACCTTGGCGCGTGCCTGCTTCAGTGCGTCTTCGTATTGTCTGATTTTTTCGGCGGCGGCATTCTGTGCGGCTTCCGCGGCTTTTTGCGCGCCCTGGGTGCGCGCGTCGCGTTCCGCCATCACCTTGAGCAGGGGACGGAAGAAAATGGAACGCATGATGAAGTAAAAAAGGAGGACGATCAGGGCTACAGGCACAGCCCGAAGGAACAGTTCTCCAATTTGGTGAACCAGATCTGCCATGGAATTGTTTCGCCTAAAACTTTCAGGATAGCAACCACACCGTTTCCCCGACCCGATAGGAGCGTACGGTGGGCTTGTTGCTGCCACTCAGAATAGTCAGTTATAACATTCCGTGTAGAATTCCGTCAACGAAGGGAGAGGTCCCAATCAAGCACCAATCTGTGCGCAATTCGTGAAGAACAACGGTGGTCCACTAACCCAGAATAAATTGGGGCAAAGCCAGATCTGACTGGAAGCATTGAAGTTATTCCGATACCAGACCGGGGAAGAGATACTAAAAGGTGATCGCGTGTTCTTCCACCGCGCGCCTGGACAAATCGAATTCATGGCCGCTGATGAATGCGATGGGTAAACGGCTTGGTAGGTAAAGGAGTTTGGTGGAGGCGTGATGATCATGGACGCGGTTGCCAGTCGGACCTTCCACCGGGCAGACCAGATTAATGGCTGTGAAGATTTGGAATTTGGCTCCAGAATTGAGTCCCCCTAGAATGTCAGCACTGGAGGAGTTAAGGGTCACGATGACCAAGAGTTGGCAGACCAAACTGATTCACACCGACGCGACGATTCCGCAGGGCTACAAGTCGCTGGCCACGCCGGTCTATCGTGGGTCCACGACCGTATTTCCTTCGGCGGGGGCGGTGCGCGACACCTGGGACCAGCACCGCGTGGGTTACACCTATGGACTTTACGGCACGCCCACCGTGCTGGAGCTTGCCGCGCGCATCTGCGAGCTGGAATCCGGCACGCATACGATACTCACGCCCGGCGGACAAGCCGCGATTTCACTAATCAATTTCGCGCTGCTGCAGGCCGGCGATCACATGCTCGTTCCGGCCAGCGTGTACTACCCCAATCGTCAACTGGCCACGCGGCTGCTCTCGAAGTTCGGCATCACGACCACCTATTATGAGCCGTCCATCGGCGCTGGAATTTCGGAGTTGCTGCAGGACAATACGCGCCTGGTGTGGTGCGAGAGTCCCGGCTCAATCACTATGGAGGTGCAGGACCTGCCCGCTATCGTGGCCGCCGCGCACGTGCGCAACATTCTCGTTGTGCTCGACAACACCTGGTCCGCGGGAGTGCTCCTCGACGCGTTCCATCATGGCGTGGACATCACCATGCAGGCGGTCACTAAATATATCGGCGGCCACAGCGACCTGCTGCTCGGCTCGATCACTGTGCGCGATCAATCGCTTTTTCAGAAACTCGGTTCCACGCAACAGAATATCGGCTGCGCCGTTTCGCCCGACGAATGCAGCCTCGCTCTCCGCGGACTGCAAACGCTCGCCGTGCGTCTCTCGCATATCGAAATTTCCGCGCTGACCATCGCCAAATGGCTTGCGGCGCGTCCGGAGATCGATCGCGTCCTGCATCCCGGGCTGCCCTCTTGCCCCGGCCATGAATTCTGGAAGCGTGATTTCCTCGGCTCCTCCGGCGTATTTTCAATTGTATTCAAACCCGGTCCGACACAGGAGCAGGTCTACGCGTTCGTCGATGCGTTGAAACTTTTCAAGATTGGCTATAGCTGGGCTGGTGTCACCAGCCTCGCCGTTGCGTACAACATTGGCCGCATCCCTGGCAGGCCGCCGTACGAGCACCGCATCGTGCGCTTGAACATCGGGCTGGAGTCGACGGAAGATTTGATCGCTGATCTGGAGCAAGCGTTGAAGAGTCTAGGGTAGTCGGCGAAGGAAGTTAGTATTCCACTTCCGCGTTCGATGCGTCATAGACGTAACGGATCGTCACCGGACGATCATTCTTTTTTCCAGTCACCAGGTGGACTTCCTCAAACAGTTGCAGCCCGTCTTCCGACAATTCGTAGGTCCGGCTGAGCGTCCCGTTCTTCTCCAGCTTTTCCTCGGTCACCAGCTTGTTGCCGTCCCAATGCGCAATGACCATGCGCATATTCGGGTCACTCGGTTTTTCCGGCAGCTTGCCATCGGTGTAGAACACCAGTTTCTTGCCCTGATCGCCAGTCAACTCCACGACAGGGTCTTTTGGATCGCGTTGCACCAGATGCACGCGAATCGAAGGATCAATCAGGTTCTGCACTTTTTCATACGCCTGGTTCGGATCGGCTTGCGGGTAATTATTGGGGTTTCCATTGCGGTGGCCGCCGTAGGGGCCGCCCATTCCACCGCCACCGCCTGGCCATCCGACTTGCGGGCCGTTCGTTCGGGGCGTGGTGTCCTTTGCGGTAGCCTGGTGCATTTTGCTGCGCGGATCGTCGCTGTCGTCGCGATTAAACTTCCAATCGCCCATGATGCTCTTGCGGGGTGGCATTTTTCTTACCACTGGCGCAGGCGGCGCATCGGCCGACGCCGTGGACGGCGAGGGCTGCAGCGGTCCCGGAGGAGCTTGTGCACAGGCGATTCCCGCTGCCAACAATCCACACCCACCCAAGAGTAAAATTCCGCCCATCGTTCGCATCATCGATCAACCTTCCTGCTGCAATATCACTGAGCTTCTCGTTGGAGTAATCCCGGCCGCGCCACCACAAGTCCCCGAAAATCGCGATTAGCCGTCCGCCTATTCTTAAGATTCACCGCCAAGGCGAAAGGGTGCTTGCCCCTTTGCTCGCCGAATGCCTACAAAAGCCAGCGATCCAGATCGCGCGCGCGTTCGAGCAAAGTTAGCGCGCCCAGTTCACGGAACGCCTTAGACCGTTGGCGAAAATCGTACGACGATTTCGGCAGAATGGCCATGAACGGGACGCCCGCCGCCTTGGCCGCCAGCGCATCATCTATATTGTCGCCCAGGTACAGCGCGCATTTCGGGTCTCGCTTTCCCAGAATGTCATAGAGCCCGTCGGGATGCGGTTTCTTCCGCGCATCGTCCATGGTGATTACTTTGCGGAAGCTTTTCGCGGCTGTCCACTTCTGAAACGTGTAGGTGAATTCCTGACGGGTGCGTCCCGTAAACAGATTTAATTCTCGCCGCTTAGCCCATTTCTGGATCAGCCGCGGCGTCACCAGCAGCTTCTCTTTCTGCACATTTCCCGGCCGGCCATTTTCACCCCAGTAGAACGGCTGAAATGCGGCGCGCGCTTCTTCATACGTGGTGGGAAACCCCTTTGCGGTGGCCCAGCGGGAGACCATCATCCAGTCATCATTGTTTCCGGGCTGCCGCTTCCATTCGTAAAACTCGGCCCACGTCGGTTTCTTTCCGGTGATTTGGTGAATCGTCTGCAGTCCCGACCGCCAGTATGTTTCCTTCACATCCACGAGCACGCCATCCACATCGAATATCAATATTTTGGGGTCTACCTTTTTAGCCATTCGCCTGGTGCGCTCCGCCTCGATATCGTGCTGCCGTCCTTCTCCTAATAGTGTACCTGCTCATCCCTCGTATCGCCTCCGCCACCCTTTCTGCCAATTCGCAACTTTCCCAATACATTCCAACAAATCTTTGCGTTTGTCTGGCGTAGAGCATCGGCCTAAATTGCCTTGCAAAGGAGTCCTGTGATGACAAAACTCCGCACTCTTTTACTGATCCTAATTGGCCTGCTTGTTTTGCCCATGACGGCCCATGGCGCGCCTCCGCAAACTGTTGCCTCTCCCGCAAGCTCGAAGCAACAACTCCTCACGCTCACCGGGAAAGTCACCAAGAAGGGCGCTCTTCTGCTTTGCACTGCTGACCAGAAGCTCTATCAGGTTCTGAATTCCGAGACGTTGCTTCATCTCGAAGGAGAATACGTCACGCTGAAAGCCCGCTTCCTTCCGGAAAAAGGCCAGCTCTACGTAACCGCGGTCCGCGCTTCCACATCGCCTGAGGATTCAATAAAGCACGACGACGCCGCGTTTCGCCGGTAATCTCTCCGCTTCCTAAATCGCACCCTCTCCAAAACTGACCAAAGGCATCCACCGCAAGCCGCTCCGGTTGCTGTGCATCGAAGGGGCGCGGTACACTTTGCTTGCCGCGTTTTCGTTTGTGAAGGATTCATTCATGCCCTCATTTGCTGGTGTTGACTTCATCGATTTCGATTCCCAATTGAACGACGAAGAGAAACTGGTACGCCAGACCGCTCGCCAGTTCGTCGACAACGAGATTATCCCCATCATTGAAAAAAATAGCCGCGAAGCGACTTTCCCGATGCACCTGGTGCCGCAACTTGGGGAACTGGGCTTTTTTGGCGCGAACCTGCAGGGCTACGGCTGCGCGGGAATGTCCAATGTGGCCTATGGCCTGATGACGCAAGAACTCGAGCGCGGCGATTCCGGACTGCGCAGCTTCGTTTCCGTGCAGGGCGGACTGGTGATGTACCCGATTCACGCGTTCGGCTCGGAAGCGCAGAAAAACAAATGGCTGCCGTTGTTGCAGGAAGGCAAGGCCATCGGATGCTTCGGCCTGACCGAACCGCAATTCGGCTCAAATCCCGGCGGGATGCTGACGCGCGCGGTAAAGAAAGGCAACAAGTACGTTTTGAACGGCGAGAAGATGTGGATCACCAGCGGGTCGATTGCCGACGTCGCCGTGGTCTGGGCAAAGTGCGAAGACAACAAAGTCCGCGGCTTCCTCGTGGAAAAGGGCACGCCCGGCTTCAAAGCGTGGGACGTCCACGGTAAATGGTCGCTGCGCGCTTCCGTCACTTCCGGCCTGGCTTTCAGCGATTGCGAAATCCCGGAAGAAAATCTTTTGCCCGGCGTCACCGGGCTGCGTGGACCGCTCAGTTGCCTGAATCAGGCGCGCTACGGAATCGGTTGGGGCGCGCTGGGTGCCGCTATGGCCTGCTATGACACCGCACTGCAATACGCGAAAACGCGCAAGCAGTTTGCGAACAAGCCGATCGCTTCGCATCAGCTTGTCCAGGAAAAACTCGCCTGGATGATTACCGAAATTGTGAAGGGCGCAACTTCTCGCACTGCATGTGGGCCGCCTGAAGGATAAGGGCAAAGCCGATCCGTCGCACATCTCCATGTTGAAAATGAACAATGTGTCGATCGCGCTGGAGACTGCGCGGAAATCCCGCGACATCCTCGGCGCCAACGGCATCGTCGACGATTACTGCGTCATGCGCCACATGAACAACCTCGAGAGTGTTTTCACCTACGAGGGCACCAACGACATTCACAAGCTCATCATTGGGGAAAAAATCACCGGCATCGCCGCATTCGAGTGAGGCATATGACCAATCGCATCGTCAAACTGTTTTGCATACTTGTTATAGCAACGTTGTGCTGCGGTGGTTTCGCACACGCCCAGCAAGCGCCCGCCGCGCCGAAGCCGAAGGTCCGGGCAATCACCGCGTTCGTCAACGTCGACCGCACGCGCTATCAGATCGATTTCTCCGAGGCCGTCGCGTTCCTGCGCAAAGCGCAAACCGCCTTTGAAAAAGATGGTTATACGGTGCAGACCCTGCGTATCGCGACGCAGCCCTTCAACGAATACACCGAAGGCGTGGCGCGCGAAGATGCCCTGCGCTTCTTCAAAAATCTCGACGGCATCGCGCAGCAGGAAAAAATCATGATCTCCATTGGGCCCGCGTATCTCAGCGGAGAAGATGGCGATGCGCAAGCCGCGCTGCTGGCAGACATCATCCAAAATACGAAATCGCTCTACGGAACAGTCGTTGTCACCAACAGCGACGGAGTGAACTGGCCGGCCACACGCGCGGCAGCTCGTGTAATAAAACAACTCTCCGAAAAAACGCCGCACAGTGAAGGTAATTTCCGCTTCGCCGCAATCGCCAACGTCCCGCCGGGTTCGCCATTCTTCCCGGCTGCGTACGACACCGGTGGCGGCCATCGGTTCTCCGTTGCTCTGGAATCCGCAACAACGGTAGCCGCTGCATTCAACGGTGCCACCGACTATGCGAATGCCAAGCGCCGCCTGATCGATCTCTATTTCCAGCAGGCCTTCGATGTGGAAGATGTCGGCGGAAAACTCGATTCCCAGTTTGCCTGGACGTATCTCGGTCTCGACCTCTCGCCCGCGCCAGGAACGGACGCCTCCATCGGTGCTGCGATTGAATCGCTGTCGAAGCAGCCTTTCGGCACCAGCGGAACGATGAGCGCTGTCGCCGTCATCACCTCTGCGCTGAAGGAAATTGGCGCGCGTCGAGTGGGCTACTCCGGACTGATGCTCCCCATTCTGGAAGATGCACGGCTAGCCGAGCGTTGGAACGCGGGCCTTGTCTCCCTGGATTCGTTGATGAGCTACTCCGCCGTGTGCGGCACAGGACTCGACACCATTCCGCTTCCCGGCAACATCAGCGAAGACACACTCTCGCGAATCATCGGCGACGTAGCCTCTCTTTCCGTGAAATGGAACAAGCCACTCTCCGCGCGCTTGATGCCTATTGCCGGCAAACATGCAGGCGAGCGCACCGAATTCACCGACCCGCGATTCCTCAATGGCCTGATCCAAGCCGTCGAATCTCGCGATTCGCTTCGATAATTCCCACTCAGCCCACAAACCGCAGTCCGATGACCGATTCGCAGCAACTACCATGCTCCCGCTCGACTATAAGCAGAACTTTCCCCTAATATAAGCAATCGCGGAGGACACCATGGAAGAACGCCTCAGTCTGGAATTTTTGCGCGTCGTTGAAAATGCCGCCATCGCGTCCGCTCGCACCATGGGATTTGGTGACCGTCCTAAAGCCGACGAAGTTGCCGTGGAAGCCATGCGCAAGACCATGGATCAGGTGGAGATGGATGGCACCATCGTCATCGGCGAAGGCGAGCGCGACGAAGCACCCATGCTGTACATCGGCGAAAAAGTTGGACTCGCCACGCACGCGCCAAAATCTCTTTTCCCAGCTGTCGATATTGCCGTCGATCCTCTTGAAGGCACCAACCTATGCGCCACTGGCGCACCAAATGCCATCACCGTGCTCGCGGCCAGCGAACGCGGTGGCCTGCTGCACGCACCCGATCTGTACATGGAAAAAATTGTGGTTGGGCCGTCCTGCAAAGGCGCGGTCGATCTCGACGCCCCTGTCAAAGACAATCTCCAAGCCGTGGCCAAGCGCCTCGACCGCGACGTCGAGGACCTTGTGGTGATGGTACTCGATCGCGACCGTCACGAAAAACTCATCAGCGAGATTCGCGCCGTGGGTGCGCGCATCCGGCTCATCGGCGATGGTGACTTGTCGGCGGGCATTTCCGCCGCCGTCATCGGCACAGGCGTGCACATGGTCATGGGCACGGGCGGCGCGCCTGAAGGCGTGCTAACCGCTGCGGCTCTTCGCTGCCTCAACGGGCAAATTCTGGCTCGTCTGGTGGTCACCAAACCAGAGCATTTCGAGCGCCTGGAAAAAATGGGCGTGAAAGATCCCAAGCGCATTTACTCCACGGAAGATCTGGCTCCCGGCAAGAAGATTATTTTTGCCTGCACTGGCGTGACGGACGGAAATCTGCTGAAAGGCGTGCGCTTCTTCGGCGAAGGTGTGCGCACCTCTTCGATGATTCTCACTCTCGACGAGCGGCAGGTCCGCTTCATCGAATCCGTGCACCTCGAGAAGCGCCCCGACATCAAGGTTCGCTTTAATTAGTCTGCTTCTGTAGGGATGCGGCACGCTGCGTCCCATGTCCGCAAGATCCTCTTTGTCTTGTGTGCTACACCCTCGAAAGTCGCCGGTACAGTTGCCCCCATTCTGTACCTACGGTCAGTAGAGCATTTTCATTGTTCCATCTACTCTTCCCTGACCCGTCCTGCCGTATTTAAAAAGTGAGAAAAACTGGTTGCTGCTCAAAATAAAGAGTGGCTCGGTTTATCTCAAAAACATTCTGTTAGGGAGATACCGCGGTGAACCGATCCAAGCTCCTACTCATCTCCTGCACCGCATGGCTGCTCGCAGGGTGCGCGACCGTAGTTGGCAGCGGCTACCACGGCGGACCACAACCCTTCAGCCTGTCTGTCTCGCCGGCAACGGCTACGGTCCTGGGCAACACCACGCAACAATTCACCGCAGCAACGAATGACGGTTCAAATCCCGCGCTGTCCTGGAGCGTGAACGGCGTCGCTGGTGGCAACACAACCACAGGGACAATTTCCACGACTGGACTTTTTACCGCCCCCGAATTTCCGCCCGCTCCCAATAGCATCACGATCACCGCCACAGAAACGAATGACGCCACAAAATCCGCTTCCAGCGCCGTCACTTTGCAGAATCCCACCCCTCTGATCTCTACTCTCTCTCCCATGACGATTCCTGTGGGCGCGTTCACGCTGACCATCAGCGGGGCGCATTTTGCGCAAGGCGCAACGGTAAATTTTGGTTCGACGGCCCTGACTACCACGCGAATTTCTTCCACACAGTTGACGGCCACCGGCACGGCAACAAACGCGCAGGTCGGCAACGTCTCGATCACGGTGGTGAATCCGAATCCCGGCAATGCCGTTTCCGGGGCAATCACCGCGCAGGTTAAGGGCGCAAGCTCGCTCGTGAGCGTGTCCCCCGGCAGCGGAAATGTTCGCGCCGGCGCCACGCAACTGTTCACGGCAACGGTTACAGGCATGTCGAACAATGGAGTGAGCTGGTCGGTCAACGGGATTCCCGGCGGGAATGACACGGTAGGCACCATCATTGGCAACGGTAATTATTCCGCGCCGCTCACCGTACCGACTGCAAACAATATTACAGTCACCGCCACCAGCGTCATCGACAGCACGCAATCCGGAAATGCCGCGATCAGTCTCTTGAATCCCATGCCGGTTCTGACCAGCGTGGCGCCTACTTCCGTGTCGACGGGCGCATTCACACTTACCCTGACCGGGACTGGCTTCGTGAACGGGGCGGTTGTCAACTTCGGGTCCACGCCGCTGACCACAACCTTTGTTTCGTCCACGCAGTTGACGGCTACCGGCACGGCGCTGGCTAGCCAGGTTGGCAATATTTCCGTGACGGTCACGAACCCGAATCCCGGCTCCGCTACTTCTGGTTCTATCGCGGTGTTGGTAACAGTTCCAAACTCCAACATTAAGGTGACCGTCAGCCCGGCAACCGCCGCACTGGTTTTCGACGCTTCGCAACTATTCACGGCCACCGTTACCGGCACCACCAACACGGCCGTGACCTGGTCAGTGAACAACGAAACGGGTGGAGATTCCACCATCGGCACCATCGACATAAACGGCAATTACACCGCGCCCGATATTTTGCCCTCCTCGAACACAGTCACCATTACGGCCACAAGCGTTGCCGACCCCACCAAGAAAGGCACCGCCACGGTTTCTTTCATCAATCCCGTTCCGGTGCTGACGTCGATCACGCCATCTACCATAGGGACTGGCGCATTTCAGATTTCGCTCAACGGCACCGGGTTCGTGAATACGTCCACCGTCAGCTTTGGCGGCACGCCGCTCGTGGTTACTTACGCATCGCCGCTGCTCATCACCGCAGTCGGAAACGTGGCCACGGCCGGCGATGTCACCGTCACGGTAACGAATCCCGTGCCCGGCGGCGGCACGTCTGCTGGCGTCGTTGTGCATGTAACTACCGGCGGGAATCCTGTATCTTCCGCCGCGGCGGACCGCTTCCTGGAACAGGCTTCGTTTGGACCTGATACGGAAACGCTGAATCAGGTTCAGGAAACGGGCTTCGATCTCTATCTGCAGAATCAATTCAATGCGGCGCTAACCGCGTACAAGGACCCGACTCCTACAACGTCGATCTACGACCTGCAGCGAATCTATTTCCTGCATGCCATTGCCGGTGGCGACCAACTTCGCGGACGCACCAGCCTGGCTCTGAACGAGTTGTGGGTAGTGGGCGCGGACAAGATTGGTGATCCACTCGGCTACACGAATTATTTGCGCACGCTCGATAAAGATGCGCTCGGCAATTATCTCGACGTGATGAAAGACGTCACGCTGACGCCAGCCATGGGCCACTACCTCGACATGGTCAACAACGACAAGCCCGCCGTCGGCCAGCATGCGAATGAGAATTATGCTCGCGAAATCATGCAGCTCTTCACACTCGGCTTGAACCAGCTGAATATCGATGGCACTCCCGTACTCGATGGTTCGGGAAATCCAGTTCCCAGCTACACGCAAGACGATGTGATGGCCCTCGGTCTCGCTTTCACCGGCTGGACCTATCCCACGCAACCCGGGAAATCGCTCCAGAAGCACAATCCCGAATATTACGGCGGACCCATGGTAGCGGTGGACAGCAACCACGATGTGGAAGCCAAGACGCTGCTTGGCCAAGCGATCCCGGCGGGCCAGGGCGCGCAAGCAGATCTCGATGCCGCGCTCAACATCATCTTTAACCATCCCAACGTTGGGCCATTCGTCGCCAAGCAATTAATCCTGCGCCTGGTGACCAGCAATCCCACACCGGGTTACGTGCAGCGCGTCGCGACCGCGTTTAACACCGGCTCCTTTAATTCCTACGGTTCTGGCCAGCGCGGTGACCTGCAGGCTACGATTGCGGCCGTCCTGCTCGACCCGGAAGCGCGTCAGGGCGATTCGCCCACTACGGCCGTCGCCACGGATGGCAAACTTCGCGAGCCCATCATCATGGAAGCCAGCATCGCGCGCGCTTTCCATGCACAGACCGACGCCGCTGGTTTCTCCAACGCCGGCGATCGCATGGAACAGAATATTTTCTATCCGCCCACCGTGTTCAATTTCTTCCCGCCGGTCAATTCGATTCAGGGCAGCACGTTGAACGGACCGGAATTCGCGATCTTCGACACGGTCTCGAGCCTTGAGCGCGTCAATTTCATCGACGACACCGCCTACGGTGCTATTGGCTCCAAAACCAAGCTGGACATCTCGCCGGTGGCGAACGCCGGTACGCCGGACCAGATGGTCGCGTGGCTCGACACCGTCTTTATGCACAGCTCGATGCCCGACCAGATGAAATCCATCATTACTACGGCCATTAGCGCTGTGGATCCTGGCGATTTACAGGGCCAGGCCAAGGCGGCGATTTACCTGGTGACGTCGTCTTCGATGTATCAGGTGCAGCACTAATTCGGAGGAGAGAGATGACGCAGCACCATTCACGTAGAGACTTCATGCGCTTGACCTGCTGCTCGGCAGCGGGTGCCGCGCTCGTTGGTGGCCTCAGCAAATTCGGCCTCGTCAGCGCGATGGCGCAGGGCGCCACGGATTACAAGGCACTGGTGTGCATTTTCCTTTTCGGTGGGAACGACTCGAACAATCTGATCGTACCGATTGATTCGCGCTACGCTGCTTACCAGCAAGCCCGCGCCAACATCGCTCTTCCGCAAGGGCAGTTGCTCCCGCTGCAGACCGGAAGCCAGGCAAATTACGGACTGCATCCGAACATGCCGGAACTGCAGGGCTTCTTCAACAACCAGAAGAATCTCGCCGTGCTCGCCAACGTGGGCACGCTGGTCCAGCCCACTACCAAGGCGCAGTATCAAACGTACAAAAATCTTCCTTCAAATTTGTACTCGCACTCCGACCAGCAGGATCAATGGCAGAGCGCACAACTATCCGGCGCGCAGACCGCTGGCTGGGCCGGAAAAGTGGCCGACAATATTCAGGGCACCTACAACACCAGCGCGCAATTTCCTCCGATTCTCTCCATCAGCGGCAATGCCATCTTTTGCACCGGAGATACCACGCGTCCTTTCACCATGAGCCCGTACTCGTCTCCCGGTCTGCAAGGATTCGATTCTTCCGCGGCCTCACAAGCCCGCTTTCAAGCCACGCAGCAATTGCTGACCTTCGACAGCGGTCTCTCTCTCGTGCAGTCCGCAAATACCGTCACGGGACAGGCAGTTCAATACGGCGTAACGCTCTCTGACGCTTTGAAAAATATTCCTCCCCTCGCCACCAAGTTCGCGAACAACTACCTTGCGCAACAACTTCGTCAGGTGGCTCAGGTAATTGCCGCCCGCAGCGCGCTCGGCATGGGCCGCCAGATTTTCTTCTGCTCCACGGGTGGTTTCGACACGCACAGCGATCAACTGGCGCAACACGTCAAGTTGATGAGCAATCTGAGCCAGTCCATGGCCACTTTTTATCAGGCAACACAAGAGTTGGGTGTCGCCAATCAGGTGACCACATTTACGCTTTCGGAATTCAGCCGCACACTGCAACCAGGCACCAATGCCGGCACGGATCACGCCTGGGGCAGCCATCAAGTGATTCTGGGTGGCGCCGTCAAGGGCAACAACGTTTATGGCACTTTCCCGACACTCGCGCTCAGCGGACCGGACGACGCTGGCAGCAACGGACGCTGGATCCCCACAACCGCGCTCGATCAATATGCGTCCACATTGGCTTCCTGGTTTGGCGTCCCCGATGCCAGCCTGCCTTCGGTCTTTCCCAACCTGGTTAATTTCCCAGCCAGCAATTTGGGATTCATGGGTTAAACAAATAACAACAGTCAGTGCGGATGGAAAACTTGAGAGGGAATAAGGCGCATCGCACCCCCGGTGCGCCTTATTTTTTACTCTCACGTTTTGCACTCTCGATGTAGGGGCACACTACGGCGTCACCCCAGATACGTACGATTCCCGCTTCCGTTGTAAGCTCCGAAAAACACAAGTTCCAATAAAAAAACCACCCTCAACTTGAGGGTGGGTCACCGGCAAACTTGCGCGCACTATTTTCTGCGCCTTACTTTGAACTAGTTACCCAGAACTTCTTACTTCTGTTCCTTGGGCAAGGCCAGAAACACTCGATCATCAACAGGGACCGTCGGCGTAAATACCGTCGAACTCTTTCCGCCGGCGAGCGCAATCTGCTTGGCTAATCCGCTCAACGCCGGGCCTGCCGGCTTCGTCGAATTTGCCGGAGCATCTCCCGGCTGCAGTGAAATCCGTGTTGTTTTGGGTGTGCAATTCACGGCTCCCAGACAGGTGTCGCGCAGGAACACTTGACGCAATCCGCTGTTGGTTGTCTCCGTCGCAGCAGGCGGAGCCGTCTTGGCGTTCGCATCGGGCGTCACCGCCACAAATGCAACAAATCGCCCCGAAGAACTGATCGAAGGAAGAATCGCCTCTGTTCCGTTCAGCGCACCTTCCGGATCCACGGAAATCAATTGCAGGGAAGGTTTGCAAGAGGAATCTGCGCCAACGCACGTGTCGCGCAGATAGATCTGTTTCCCTTTTGCTGCTCCCTCCACAAGATTTGTGGCTGCGGAGCTGAAGGCGACAAACCGTCCATCGGCGCTGATTACCGGATTGTGGCTCTCCGCATTTCCCACCACTCCGTCAATCGATGCGGAGATGTTTTTCGTGCTTGGCGAACAATTCTTGTCCTTCTCCGCGCCCACACAGGTATCGCGGAGCACAACCTGTGCCACATCGTTCTGGACGCTCGTGAATACGACATAGCGACCATCCTGGCTCAGTGCAGGCGTTTCTTCCGCCACTGCGGCCGCAGTTGTTGCCGCCGACCCGGACCCAATCGTAAAAATCTGCGTCGTGTTGTTCCCGTCTACGCCGTTGCCGGTATTGCCACCGCCCAGATCCGGGCAATGCACGATGCAGACACCGCTCGGCGGGTTGATCACATTGATCCTCGCCGAATCGGCCGTCGCCAGGTAACTGCCCGGGACGATTGCTTTAATCTCCGTCGCTGTGATGCTCTGAATATTGATTGCGGTCTCGACTAGCCCTGTGGCTATACCAGTGAACGTTGCCTTCGAGGCCCCGTTCGTGGAAGTTGGCAGAAAATTCGTACCTGCCAGAGTGATGGTCACATTTGAGCACTTTGAAGTGCACACCGGCGTGCTCGATGGCGTGATGGAACTGAGCGAGGGCACCGGGTTTGGCGACCCATAGATGAGAAATGCCAGTGAGTTCGACAATCCGTTCAGCCCCGTCCCTGATTGCGGCGTGAACGTGTTCACATACGCTGTGCCGGACTGAGCGATAAGGGAGGCGGGTACTTTGGCTGTTATCGTGGTGGAATTTAGCGGCGTCGATTCCAACGTCTTTTCATTCCATTGCACTACTGTCGTCGACTTAAATCCGTTAAACGCAGACGCCGTCACCGTGATGGTGAAGTCGCCTCCCCCCAGCAAGACTCCCGAGGGCGCCAGACTGGTAATTGTTGCGCCAGTCGAAGACTGAATTGAGTTCTGTCCCTGGCTACAGCCACCCAGCGTGCCCAAGGTCATAAGTGCGACAGCGCATGCTGCCAAAAACCGCTTCATCCTGACTCCTCATCTGCAGACAGAAGAATTTCGCCAGATTAGCATCCACTCGAGGGGAAAGCTAAGGGACGGCGCGCCTGTTTGGGTTGAGATGCAAAAACAGCCGCTGGCGTTGACCGCCCAACCTTCCGGTCCGGGCTCTGCCCGGCGGCGCTGCTAGATTACTCTACCACCCCCTATTATTGCCTATTGCCGCCATTTGCGAAATATCTGAATCGTCGTCCCGGGCAAGCTCGCAAAGCCGCCGCCCGCTACTTCTTTGCCTTCAAACCTTTCGATACCGCGGCAATCGACTCCCCGGCCAGCAACTCGATCCTCTTGCGCCACCCTGGATCGCTACTGCTGGCCGCCACCGTCGCCGCTCGATAGACCTCCAGCGCCTGCGATGTGCGCCCCAATTTCGCATACAGGTCGCCCTGCGCCAGGAGGAAAATCGGATTGCCCGGGTATTGCTGGATCAGCGGCGATATCACCTGCAGCGCCTCTTCATACCGCTGGTCATAGTTGTGCAGATTGATAGCCAGATAAAAGCGCGCGACAGGAGGAGTCAGTTGCCCGTCGCGAATGGCCAATTTCAACAAACGAATCCCTTCTTCCTTCGACCCTCCTGGAATACCCATGAAGAATCGCAGCATCCGCGCCATGGTCGACAACGTATCCACATAGTAGTCGTACAATCCCAGCCCCATGTCCGCATCCGCGAGTCCTGGATCGAGCGCCAGCGCCCGTGTGAAATTCTCGCGCGCGTGTATCCCCATTCGCGCGGTGGCCCGGTTCTCCCATCGCAATCCATAGAGCCGCGCCGCCTGCGCCTCCGCCATCCCAGCATAGAAATACATTTGGGCGGATTGGCTATTCTTCAAGCTCACCTCGGCCAGCCCTTGCGCTCTCGTCGCCAGTTCCAGGTAATGTTGGTCCGCGGCCATTTTTTCGCGATGCCGCGCCATCGTCATTCCATATTTGTATTCGGCGGAAGAACACCAGATGTTCCACCACAACGCCTCAGCCTCCAGAATGTATCCCAACGGGTGTTCCGGCATTTGCCGCTGCATCTGCTGCGCTTCCGGTATCGCCAGATCACTTCGCGCCGAGTAGATGTGGTCCAGGATTATTTGCGTGTTGTCGGGTAGTGCCAGATTCGATTTGCCACCCGAAAACGCAGCGGCAGCAAGGGACAGGAAAAAGATAGAAATAAATCGCAGCATGACCTTGGGGGGAAGGATGGCGGTGGGCTAAACCTTCCGAGGCATAAGTTTAAGCTGTTCGACTAGAGATGCAAACCGAAATGGTTTCTGCAGAAAGCCGGCTTCCGCCGGAATCGGGCTGTCCAAAATCCCCGGCGCGTATCCCGACATATAGATGATATGTACGCCGGGGTGGATTTCCGCGACCTGCCTGGCAAGTTCGGGCCCGCGCAGCCCCGGCCTCACCACGTCCGTCAATAGCACATCGATGGGTCCGTTGTGGCGCCGCGCCATCTCCAACACTTCTAACGAGGAATGCGAATCCATCACGCGATGCCCGGCACCGTGCAAATACTCCGCAACAACCTGCCGGATTGCCGTTTCGTCATCGGCCAGCAGGATCGTGAATTTACCGGTTTCCGGCGCACGCTCCACTTCGCGCGCCGTGGAAGGCTGCACTTCGCATTGCGCCGCATGCCCGGGAAAGAACAGTTGGAACGTTGTTCCTGCACCCGGCCGCGACTCGACGTGGATGTAACCTCCAAACTGGTGCACGATTCCATAGATGGTCGACAAGCCCAATCCCGTTCCCCTTCCGAGTGGTTTGGTGGTGAAAAACGGTTCGAAGAGGTGCGCTCGCGTTGCCTCGTCCATGCCGCATCCCGAATCCCGCACCTCCAAAACCGGCCAGTGTTTCGGCAGGGACGATGGGTCGCTGGTGTGAGCATCGACGGGAAGCCGCGACGCGTTGTGGGTAGTGATGGAAAGCTTCCCGCCTCCCGGCATAGCGTCTCTTGCATTAATCGCCAGGTTCGCAATCACCTGCTCCAGCGCTGATGGGTCCGCCAGAATCCACGACCGCAACGCTTCGTGTCGGAAGGTAAGCTCCACGTCCGAACCAAGCAGCCTTGGCAACAAAAATTCGCTCTCCGTCAAAACATCATGCAGGTCCATCGGTCTCACATCCAGAAGCTGCTTGCGACTGAATGCCAGCAGTTGCTTCGTAATGCCTGTCGCTTTATCGACAGTCCGACGAATCTGTCCCAGGTACTTTTCTGCCGACGTATTTGCCGGAATCGATTGTTGCAGGAGCTCGGCCGAACCCGTCAGGATCATCAACATATTATTGAAGTCGTGCACCACGCCCCCGGCAAGTTTGCCCAGCACTTCCATCTTCTGGGATTGCCGGAACTCGGATTCCAGTCGCGAGCGCTGCGATTCCAGTTGCGCACGTTTCAGGCTTTGCCGGTAATTGTCGTAAAGCACGCCGGTCGCTTGCGCCACCTCTTCCAGCGAACGCAATTCTTCGCCGGTATAGCCACCGGCCCGGTTCGCCACGGCGATCCATCCGACAATTTCATCGCCCTTAGAAATCGGCACACCCAAAAAAGTGTGTATCGTGGGGTGACCCTCCGGCATTGTTCCTGAATTTGCATTTTTGGAAGCCTGATTATTGACCACCGTTTTCGCCTTGTAGATCAGTTCACCCAGTAGGTTGTGGTGATGGACGAGTTCGAAATGGCTGTCGGTCGCGTGCTGCCGCATCTTCTCTTCATATAACTCGCGGTTCAGGGTTTGATCTCACACGATCCCGTCGTGCGCTAAAACTCGCAGTACCGGCCCATCCAGCACAACTCCAAAAATCCGAACGCACTCTTTGTCCGCTGTAACACAAACGTCAGCAGCCGTTGGCTGGCCGAACTCCAATTCCCTGTTTCCAGAAAAGCGTTCATCGCCTGCGTCACCGCCGTGAGTGTCGCCGACTTTTCGCTTAATTCCTGCTCCACGCGCTTTCGCTCGCGGATACCTTCCGTCGTTGCCACGACTCGCGTTAGTTGCAGCCTCTCGTCATATAACGGAGCCATCGAAATGCTTACCGGAAACAACTCCCCCGCGCGATTCAGCCGCATGGTCTCAAATCCTCGAATGACTTCTCCCTTCAAGGTCCTTTCTACCCGTCCGAACAGCTCAGCCTTTCTTCCCTCAGGTTCCGTGATGGCCCGCGTGCCGAGAATCTCGTTTTGCTTCCAACCAAAAATCCTTTCCGCGGATGGATTCCACGAGCTGACATGGCCCTCGCAATCTGCTCCGATCACCGCCATCGGTCCGGCTTGCACCACCGCGCGGAACCGTTCGTTGCCTCGCAGTGTGGCGATGGCCGCATCGCCCAAAACGAACTCCAATATTTCATTCGCATAGAAAAGCAGCGCCACGGCCGTCACCATGGATGCAAGCGCGGTGATGAGCTTCGCTCCCGTCAACAGCCAGTACAGCGGCTTCCACAGCGTGATAATTTCCAGGAAATGTACCGTGCTGCAACTGACGATGAATATCCCGAACAACCAGAACAAATTTGCAAACGGCAGTTTTCTGCCGGAGCGCCGCGCCAGCCACAATAACACCGCGGAAACCAGCAGGTACGCCAACCCGATCACACCATCGCCCAGCGCGTTGGCAGACACCAGCTTCTTGTCTCCTGCATAACAAAATTGGTGCGGCAAATAATCGCCCATCAGGAGCCCGTGGGAAATAAACAGCACAGTCCCCACCAGGAGGCACACGACAGCCACAACCATTCGCACGGCCATTGCGGAAATGTTTTTCGAAGCAGGATTGGAAACAGCTTTGGCACGGAGCATACGTCAAACGAAGCGCGGCCCGACAGGAAGAATCTTCTTCCCGCATGGGCGTCGTTCTCTTTCTGGAAGGGTACCGATTCGGCGGAGTGGCCTCAGCGAATAGACTGAATATCGCGGCTCACTCCGGAGAGGTGCAAGAGGTGAGCTAAGCGTTACGTTACCACCAGCGCTCGGATCGCGCAGCAGAAATAGCAAAAAGCGTGCCCAGGAAGCACACGCCGCCACGGTTCGGATGGAGCAAGTGGAGCGTGCTATTCTCGCAAAGCATGTCTGAACCGCAAAAGCCGGATGTGTTGCCGCCTGCGGCCTCCGAGCCCGTTCAACTGGAACGCGGCCTCGGACTGAAAGAAGCCGTCGCCCTCAACATGATTGAGATCGTGGGCATCGGTCCTTTCGTCGTCAGTTCCCTCGTCATTAAGGCCATGGGCGGTCCGCAAGCGTTGATCGCCTGGCTCGCCGGCGCACTTCTTGCCACTCTGGACGGTTTCGTCTGGTCCGAACTTGGCGCGGCCATGCCCCAGGCGGGCGGCACGTACATCTTTTTGCGTGAAGCCTACGGCCCCGGCAAATGGGGCCGCTTGATGTCTTTTCTATTTGTTTGGCAAGTGTTTGTAGCCGCGCCGCTTTCTGTCGCTTCCGCTTCCATTGGTTTTGCGAGCTACGCCGGCTACCTGCATCCACTGACGAAGTGGGAAGCAAAAGCGGTTTCCGGTGGCCTCGTCATTCTGCTGGTTATTTTGCTCTACCGCCGCATCCAGACCATCGGCAAGATTTCCGTCCTGCTGTGGGTCGGCGTTGTGGGCACCATGCTCTGGCTCATCTGGGGTGGCATCCGCCACTTCGATCCCAAACTCGCGTTCGACTTCCCGCCCGGGGCATTTCATCTGAATTCGTTATGGTTCGCGGGACTCGGCGCCGCCATGGTCAAAACCACGTACAGCTACTGGGGCTACTACAACATCTGCCATCTCGGCGGCGAAATTCGCCAGCCCGAAAAAAATATTCCACGCGGCATTTTTCTCTCCATCCTCGGCATCGCCGTTTTGTATTTGGCGATGCAGACCAGCCTCCTCGGTGTCATCCCCTGGCGCGAAGCGCAGAATTCTCCGTTCATCGCCAGCCTCTTTGTCGAAAAACTTTACGGCTCAGGCGCCGCTCATTTCGTCACCTGGATGGTTCTGTGGATCGCGCTGGCCTCCGTCTTCTCTTTACTGCTGGGCTACTCGCGCGTTCCCTATTCCGCCGCGCTTGACGGAAACTTCTTCCCTTTCTTTGCCAAGCTGCATCCAACAAAGCACTTTCCGCACGTCTCGCTGCTGGCCCTCGGCGCTCTGGCCTTCACCTTCAGCATCGTGCTGAAATTAGAGACGGCGATCACCGGCATCCTGGCCATGCGCCTGATTGTTCAATTCATCGGCCAGGCCGTCGGCGTGATGCTCTTGCGAAAACGGCTGGGCTCCGCCGGCTTGCCGTTTAAAATGTGGTTGTACCCTTTGCCTGCCGTCCTCACCATGTTGGGTTGGGCGTGGCTTTTCTGGCAGACTGGCCCGGCGCGCAAATATGGTTTGATGGAAATTGCTCTGGGAGTGGCGGCCTACATGGTCTGGGCCCGCGTAAAAGGCTTCTGGCCGTTTGTAACGCCCGGCAGCGCGTCCAGAACAAGTGTTTAGAAGTTGCGTTGGTCTTCGGGATGAAGTCTTTACTGCTTGCGAAATGGTTTTTTAGGAGGCCGAGGCTTTGGGCTTGGCTCCAGCTAGCAGGAGGTCGGAGCTTCAGCCCTGACTTTGATTTTTGGACAAGCTTGGGCTTTGCCCCTGAGGAATCCGGTCCGAATCTTTTTGGCGCACCGTCTCATCAGATATACTGCGGCACTCGTTTAGGAGGTTGCGTGAAGCGCTTTTTTCCTGGATGGCTGATTATTCTGATCGGTGCCCTGCTCACTGCCTCGTGTTCCCGCGCGCAATTCCCTGCCGCTCCCGGCACCGGCACGGGTCTTCCTGAAACGATCGAAGCCATCGACGCGGCTCGCGTCACCACCCGCATCCTCTATATCACCGCGCATCCCGACGATGAATCCGCCGCCGTCCTCACCTATCTCGCCCGCGGACTCCACGCCGACGTCGCCCTTCTCTCCCTCACGCGCGGCGAAGGCGGACAAAACGCCCTCGGCCCCGAGCAAGCCCCGCAGCTCGGCCTCATCCGCACACAGGAATTGCTGGCCGCCACGCGCGGCTATGGCGTCAAACTTTACTTCACGCGCGCAAAAGATTTTGGCTACTCCAAAACTCCCGCCGAAACCGAAAAAATCTGGGGCGACCAAGTCCTCGAAGACATGGTCCGCGTCATCCGCTCCTTCCGCCCCAACATCGTCATCAACAACTGGGGCGGCGTCCACTCTGGACATGGCCACCATCAAGCCTCCGGAGTCCTGACTCCCAAAGCGGTGGTGCTCGCCGCCGATCCGAAGGCATATCCTATATGTTCTATTCAGACGCGGGCGCCAGGCCAAACGCGTGGGATGGCGGCACAGAAGGCGTACAGATTCTTGACCTTGATCGCGGCAGCGAGAATCCCAAAGGCTACGTGCTTCCGCTCGACGAGATTTCCCCACTCTACGGAAAATCCTGGCGGCAAATCGGCATCGACGCCTTTGCGAATCACCGTACTCAGGGCATCGCCGGGTTCCTCAATTCACCATTCATTCGCAGACCCATTGCTCTCTTCCGCGAAGACGGCAAAACTATTGATGCATCGGCCTTGGCAGTTCCACTCACAGCGTTATTTGGCGGTGGCGATAGCAAGTTCTGTAACACTCATGGAAATTGGTGCGGCAAAGTAAAAAAGGCAGACGATCAAATTCTGTCAGCACGTGCTTCCGCACTAAAACTCGATTGGCAACAAACGACGAAGCTCCTGTTGGATGCGCAGACAATACTTATCACGGGCTCACCTTTCGATATGCTAGGACACCGTGTAGAAGTAGGTTCAACTGACTTCCTGAATTGGGAATGGGAACTGAACAGAATTTCGCGTGCTATCCGACTCACGAGTGGTTTTGACCTTCGAGCAGAAGCCGACCGCGGAGATGTCGTGATTGGTGAGCCATTCACAGTAACAGTAAGCTACCACTGCCGGCCGAAGGTAACCTGCCCCGTCCAAGGAGGGGTCAGTGTGTCCACGCCCTCGCACACTTATCAGGACGGCGTTGGCGATCCGGAGAAAGGGATTAAATTTACTGTTACCGCTGATTCGGAACCACATGAGTCGAGTTTGGGAGCCAATTCCCTTACGCGTTCGGACACGATCCCTTGCTTCCGCCACCATAAAGATTGGGGCATACTGCCGACGAACTTTATTCGAGAGGTTTACCCGTGATGTACACCCAAGCGACCTCAACCAGTGTCGAGCGCGTACCCATCCGCCTTGTCCCCGCCTACACGCTCGCCGTCGAGCCCGAGCAAACCGTCGAAGTCCTGAACGCTCCGCACAAACCCTTCGACGTTCTTCTCCGCGTCCATTCCTATTCCACCAAGCCCGCGAAAATCTCCGTCGGCCTCGACGTTCCTGACGGACTCCGCGCCAGCGCTCCCGTCGAACTTTCCTTCGACGGCATCGGCGACCACTACGCCAAGCTGACCGTCACGCCGCCCGCGAAACTCGACGCCGGCAATTTCACCATCACCGCCTATGCCAAACGCGACGACGAAAAATTCTCTACCTCGCTCACCCCGCTTCCTTCCATGCCCACCATTCTCTGGAGCGAGCCCGCGCAAACCATCGTCCACGCCTTCGACATCAACGTGCCCGCGAAACTCCACGTCGGCTACATCTCCGCTGAAAGCGAGCCGATCCCCGACGCCCTCAAGCGCCTCGGCATCTCCGTCGACCTGCTCGATCCCACCGCGCTCGCGTTTGGCGATCTCTCCAAATTCGACGCCATCGTCGTCGGCGTACGCGCCTACGAACTCCGTCCCGAACTCACCGGCGCCAACAAGCGCCTGCTCGATTACGTGCAGCAGGGCGGGACGCTGATCGTTCAATACAATCGCGATTTCATCTGGGACAAAGCTCCAACCCGCTCCCTACCCCGCGAAAATCGGCAGCCCCACCCCGCGCACCACCGACGAACATTCGCCGGTGAAATTCCTCAAGCCCGACGATCCGCTTCTCAATCAGCCCAACAAAATCACGCAAGCCGATTTCAATAATTGGGTGCAGGAGCGCGGACTCTACTACTGGTCCGATTTCGATTCCAAATACACACCTCTGCTCGCCATGAACGATCCCGGCGAATCCGATCTCAACGGCGCGCTCGTCTACACGCGCTACGGCAAGGGCACCTACATCTACACCGGTCTCGCCTTTTTCCGGCAGCTCCCCGAAGGTGTCCCCGGCGCCTATCGCCTCTTCGTCAATCTTCTGGCCGCCTCCAAATCCCAGTAACCATCCATCGTCTCTCTTCCGTAGGTGCGGCTTTACGCGCTCCGCTTTACGTTTCGTGGCACAGCCATTCGTGGCTGTGCGCTTCTAGTGCGCTAATTTTCCGATTTCTTTACCGTTTCCATCATCGCCGTCTCGTTCCCCCGATAAACCAACTAGGCACATCCTCTTTCCCGTTCATCGCAGTGCGCTATGCTCTTCATGTCTTGTTTCAACGACGTGAGGAAAGTGAAATGACACAAAAGCTGTCCCGCTTTTACAAATTGGTTTTCATCCATGCTCATCAGCGCGGCACTAGCCGGCAGCGCCTTCGCCCAAAACAAAAAGAAACAGAAGCAGCAAGACGCCGCGATAGCCGCATCGGCGCAGGCCGCGACCGACAGCGCCTTCCAGAAGCTGCCCGATCAAGACAAAGTGGATTTCACAATTTCACAAATGCTGGGCGCATGGCAGGTGGGCGATATCGAAAAGCTCCATCAGACGATGGCCGACGATGTCATCGTAGTGAACGGTATGTGGGCGCCGCCCGTGGTTGGCTGGCCAAACTATCTCACCAGCTACCAAACGCAACACGCGCGCACCCAGCAGCTCCGCATGGATCGCGTGAACACACTGATCCGCGTGACCGGAAATTTTGCTTCTGCCTGTTATCAATGGGATTTTTCAGCCGTTGTCGATGGTCAGCAAAGCGGCGCCCGCGGCCAGACCACGCTCTTGCTCGAAAAGCGTACAGACAAATGGGTCATCATCCTCAATCACACTTCGATTGTGGAGACCGGCGTCACCGCCGGCACCGCGCCACCATCGCAACCTCCGGCCGCGGCTAAGCCCTAGCCTTCCACTCGTCCCACGCCCGGCGAGCGCCACTTCTACTGAAGCTTAAAAATTACTCTTCAGTCCGTGGTATACCACCATCCCTGCCATCACCAGAAGCAGCACTCCAGATGTTATGCCGGTGGTCAGCAACGGCCGCCCGAGCATGTCGATCTTTGCAACCAGATCGTGCTGTTCCTTCACCAGGTGTGCTTCGGAAGGATCCAGAAAAATCTGATCGTCTTCGTGGCTGGATAGCAAGCTCCGCCAAATCAACAACCCGATGAAGATGACGGTGGCGATGCCCCAGACAATTAGAAGATACAGATTTGGAGAGCTCAGCAGGTATTCTAAGGGCCCCATAGCAACCTCCCAGGGAACCACTCGATGCTCGTCTGTGAAACGAGCAAGGCTTATTCGCGCGGAGTATAACACTGTGCGTTGCGAATGCCACTGCTTACGTCACGCATCCGGGCGCGATATCAATCCCATTTGCCAACACCCCGTACTAGCCCGCTGCTTGGGAACCGCAGCGCCACGCATCCGCATTACCCATTTGTATTCAATAAGTTAAGGAAACTTTCGCACGGTTTCCGACCTTCAGGCTCGGGTACGCCGACTGCACAAACGCCTCAACTGGTCATCCGTGAACCTGCGGCGAGAACACTCGCCCCGCGCTATTCATATCGCAAGGCAACGATAGGATCGACTCGCGTCGCGCGACGAGCCGGGAGGTAGCACGCCGCCAGCGCGACGATGGTGAGCAGGAGCGCAACGGCAATCATGGTAAATGGATCGTAGGTGTGAACATCGTAGAGCATCGCACTCAAATACCGCATCACCACCAGCGCGACTGCGATGCCCACGGCCGCTCCGACCACCGTGAGAACAAACCCCTGCCGCAATACCAGCTTCAGTACATTTCTGGTTTCCGCGCCAAGGGCCATGCGAATTCCAATTTCTCGGGTGCGCCGCGAAACCTCATACGAAAGAAGGCCGTACAGCCCCACGCATGCCAGCAAGAGCGCCAGCAAACCGAACAACGTAGATAGCCGCGCCACCAACCTTTCCTGAAGCAATAAGCGGTCGATCTGCTCGGATTCCGTCTTTACCTCGAAGAGCGGTAAGTTTGTGTTCACCTGCGCCACCACTTCTCGTACCGCCGGAAGAATCGCTTGTGGATTGGCCGCTGTTCGCACCTCGAACACGGCTCCTCCGAGTGCTTGCGGCGTATACATCATGGCGTGAATCTCGCGGCGCAAATCGCTATATTTCGCATCGCGCACCACGCCGACAATTTCGTAACCAGGATTTGCCGGACCTTCCGGGCCCGCGCCCGATTCGCCAAACTGTTTTCCCAGTGGGTATTCCTTGCCGAGATATTTCTCGATAAAGGATTGATTCACAATCACAGGGGTCGGCGCGGTGGTGGGAGTATCGCCCGTGTTGGCGGCGGAGAGGGAGAAATCGGAAGCATTAAATCCGCGTCCGGCGAGCAAGGGAATGTGCAGAGTCTCGAAGAAATTTGGTCCAACACCTAGCGTGTCTGCTTCTGATTCCTGGTCTTGCGGCGTACCGGGCCAGTGAAAGCCCGCGATGAGGAGCCCGTTGCTCAATAGCGGCATCATCGAGTAGCTCGCGGACTTCACTCCTGGAGTTTCCGCAAGGCGACCCTGTAAGTCGCGATAAAAGCTGTCAACCTGCGGGCCTTTGTAACCGACCAGCGTGGGGTCAATCCCGAAAATCAGGAGATTGTGTGAATCGAATCCGGCGTCCACATTTCGCAGATTCGCAAGTGTCCGCACCAGAAGTCCTGCGCCCACCAGGACGACCATGGCGAGGGCGACTTGCGCCACCACCAGAGCATTGCCGATGCTGAACCACTTCCCACTGGCGTTACGCGAACTCGCAGAGCTTCCGCCTTCCTTCAGCGCCGGTGTCAAATCCGCGCGAGAACTGCGAAAAGCCGGCGCCAGACCAAAAAGAATTCCCGTAAGCAGAGAAACGACGATGGTAAACCCGAGCACGCGCAGGTCGACGCCGGATGCAAATCCGAGGGGACGCGACTGATTACTGGAGACAAACGAAATGATCGCGCGTGCGCCCCAATAGGCAAAAAGAATCCCCACCGCACCGCCGAGCAATGAGAGCACTACGCTTTCGGTCAATAGCTGGCGAATTATCCGCGCGCGACCCGCGCCAAGCGCCAGTCGCACGGCCATCTCCTGCTGGCGTGCGGCAGCCCGGGCAAGCATCAGCCCTGCCACGTTTGCGCAGGCAATCAGCAATATAATTCCGACAGCCAACATGAGAACGTATAGCGGATTGGCGTAGCGAATTCGAGCGCCGCTCAAGCCGGATTGCGCTGGCACGAGCGTGACTTCTGGATTGTCGGCGATAGCAGATAAAGTCCTTGGGCTGCCTCCGGGCGCTGGCGCCTCCGCGGGCCCGTTCATGATGACGGCCCTGTTTCCCGCGGATTGCGGAGCCGGCCCGGCGGACGGATTTCCACGAATCTGAACTTGGCCACTTGCGGGGACATGTTGCGGCAGCGAGGGCGTCCCCACCGGGGCACCCCCGCCAATCGTGACATTCGTTTGCGCCGGTGGTGCGCCCGCCAATTCTCCCGCGTGGAAAAGTGGAACCGACCCGTACAGCATCTCGTTGCGGAAGAGTCCACTAATCGCGGGCTGCGCTTGTGCGAGCTGTGTTCCGGATTTGAGCCGAGCCACAATCGTGAGCCACCAATAGCTCACGTCTCCTTGGCGATTTTCCCAGCGCTGCGGATCTTTAATCCGTTGCCCGGCGGAAAGCGGCACCCAAACGTCGTAATCACTGCCCGGAGTAATTCCTGTAAACCGCTGTTCCGCCACACCGACAATTGTGAACGGAACGCTGTTCAATTCGATGGTGTCGCCGATTACGTCTCTGGAACCTCCGAAGGCGCTCTGCCAGTAGCCATAGTTCAAAACGGCAACGGCTGCGGAGGAAGGAGTGTCGTCGGACACATCCAGTAGCCTGCCTGTCGCCGGTTTCAGTTGCAGTGCGCGGAAGAAGTCTCCGGAAACAAGTTGGCCGTTGATTACAGTCGCAGGGCCATTGCCGGTCAAACTCAGTCGGCCGGCATCGGCGAAAGCCGCCATGCCCGAAAAAATGTTCGCTCCGGCCATCTCACGAAACATCGGCTCAGAAAACGAACAGCCCGAGGGATTCTGGGCCCCCGTGCGCAAATTGGAAGGACAATCACCGGCAGATTGATAGCCATGTATGTTCGGCGCGTTGCGCGCGCCCCATTTGAGCAGCACCAGTTGCGAAGGATTCCCAACCGGAAGCGATCGCAACATGACAGCATCGATCAGGCTGAAGATCGCTGTGTTCGCACCAATACCCAGCGCCAGTGTGAGTACGGCCACTGCGGCAAATCCGGGAGAATTGCGCAACCCGCGGAAGCCGAAACGAATATCCTGCAGAAACTGCTCCAACCAGACCACGCTCCACACTTCGCGTGTCTCTTCCATGACCCGGGTGACGTTCCCGAACTTCCGCATCGCAGCGTAGCGCGCTTCCTCCACTGACATTCCGGATTCGATGTTTTCGCGCGTGGCGATCTCGATGTGGTCGCGGATCTCCTGGTCAAGATTTTGCAAGATGCGCTTCGGACGTCTCATGATGCGACCTCCTATTGGACGGGACGGAGAATTCGCGCAATCGCGCCTGCCAACTTCTCCCACTTACTGGTTTCGACCAGCAACTGCCGGCGGCCTTTGGGAGTCAGGCGGTAGAACTTGGCCCGCCGATTGTTCTCCGATGTGCCGTCCTCAACGGAAATCCATCCGCGCTTGATGAGCCGGTGCAGTGCGGGGTAGAGCGAACCTTGTTCGACCTGCAACACATCTTCGGAATTGAGTTCAATTGCCTTGACGATGGCGTGGCCGTGCGCCGGGCCTCTGCGCAAGGTGCGTAAAATCAGCAGGTCCAGCGTTCCCTGAAGCAGCTCGATCCGCTCGCGATGTTCTTCAGTAGACATACTAGGTGAGAATAGGAACCTTCCAGTAGAATGTCAAGGTGAGTGGGCTTGCGCGGAAGCTACCGGGATTCGAGGAAAGTTCTCTCGATCAAAATGGTGCATGTCTCCGCACTTTACCCTTCGTTGCGGAATTCACTGCGAACAAGGTAGAATTGCTGTTGTGCCCGAATGGCGGAATTGGCAGACGCGCTAGCTTCAGGAGCTAGTGGCCTCACGGTCGTGGAGGTTCGAGTCCTCTTTCGGGCACCATCTCATTTTTCTCATCCGCAACCCAACACCCGCAAAACTACCTCGAACTGATCGAAAACCGCACCACCAGTCCATCCGCGTAAGTCACTTCCACGCGCCGGTCACCCGAGAGATATTCAACCACTTGCGTTTTCACTCCTTCGGGCGTGGTCGATTCAGAGAGCTGTTTTCCCTCACCCAGCAGGCTATTCACTTCGCTCATCTGCATTCCGCGTTTCAGTTGCGCCGTGGGAGATTCGCCGCCTGCATCACCGCGCGTCGCTCGTTCTGCCGTCGATTGGCCATTCTGCGCGGGGGGAGTTGCTGCATCCGTTCCGCCGCCCTGCATCTCACCGAAATCCACATATTCTCCCAGCAGTTTCATGATTGCTTCGGGAGTCAGCTCTTCCGCTGGTATCGACCCCTTCCACCGCAAATTGAATCGCGATCCCCCATTCATCCGGTTGCCTTGCACTTGTTGCGATTTGATCTCGCTGGCTACCTGGGCTGCGCGCTCGTTCTCTGCATTCTGCTTTTGACGGCGCGAGCGTTCGCGGTCCAGGTCGCGCTGCAAATCGCGCTTCTTATCTTCATCGGTGGTGTCCGATATCTCTTTTTCCAACTGCTTCTCGTAATCGCTCGGCTCAATCTTCTTGGCTTCCACTTTCGTGGTCGTATCGTCTCCGAACGTTCCGAAGCCGCCGCCATTCAACTGAAATTCGATCATGTCTTTTTTCACAACGACGCTCGTAACTCGGACTCGGTCGCCTTTGCGAATCGCCGCCCCAAACTGTTTCACGCGCGACCCATACTCCTTCCAGTTCATCGGCGAATTGCTGTCGAATTTCAGGTCCACTCCCTTTTGGGTACCAGGCATATCGATCTTCGCGGTCACTTCCTTGCCCGTAAAATAACTTTCTACCGCGGCCGCTCCGCTTTGTCCCGCCGCCTGCACGGCGAATCCTGTCCCCAACACGATAAGCACACAAATTTTCCCCAAGCGTCGAAACATCTCGAGATCCTCCATGGAAGTGCGGGCGGGCAACTTCGGAAATAGCGGGGGATTCTATCACGCGGTTCGTTTCGAATGGCTGCGATTTCTGCCTGCCTCAGAAGCCACTAGATGACTCCGCAAGACAAACCCACGCCTCAGTGCTACGATTTTGCCAAATGAAAAACTCAATCCTTACGCGTCTGTCATCCATTCTTGCTGTAACACTTCTGACGCTTCTCGCCGCCGGCTCCGCGTTCTCGCAATCTCCACAAATCTTCCGCCTCGATGGCGGCAATTCCACTTACGCCTTCGGTGTCAACGATCGCGGAGAACTCCAGCCGATCTACTGGGGCGGCCGCGTCGGCGCCAACGACGCTTTTCCTCCCGCGCATTCATTTCCGGAAATGGCTTCTTTTGATCCGCCTGCCACCACCACGCCGCAGGAATACGCCGGATGGGGCGCGGGGCTGTACACCGAGCCTGCCCTTAAAATTACGTTCGCCGACGGCAATCGCGACCTCGTCCTCCACTTCGTCAGCGCGACTCCACACGGTCCGCAATCCGTGGACATATTGATGAAGGATATTTCGCGCGAAATTTATGTCACGCTGCGCTACTCCATCGATCCGGAGACCGGCATCCTCGCGCGTTCCGCCAACATTGAAAATAAAGAAAAGCAGCCGGTCGTCATCGAACAGGCCGCCGCCGCACAGTGGACCCTTCCTCCCGCTCGCTACACGCTGAATTATCTGACCGGCCGCTGGGGCGCCGAATGGACCCTCAACCAGGAACCCATTCACGGTGGCGAACGCGTCATCGAAAGCCGCCGCGGTACCACCGGCCATCAGGCCAATCCGTGGTTTGCCATTTCGCGCGACGACAGCCACTCGTTCACCGGACCCTACACGCGGGCGAAGAACATGGCGAAGTCTGGTTTGGCGCGCTCGCCTGGTCCGGTTCGTGGCGCTTCACCATTGAACAGAATCAACTCGACTTCGTTCGCGTCACCGGCGGCTTCAATCCATTCGATTTCGGCTACAAACTGAAACCCGGTGAGCACCTCGAGACTCCCGTCTTCTACGGGGGCTATTCCGCGCACGGCCTGGGCGGTGCATCGCGCCTGCTCCACCGCTTTGAAATCGCGCACATCCTTCCACAATCTCCAGATCCGAAACCTCGCCCTGTCATTTACAACTCGTGGGAAGCCACCGAATTTCGCGTCGACGAACCCGGCCAGGTCGCGCTTGCCGAAAAGGCCGCTTCCATCGGCGTCGATCGCTTTGTGATGGACGACGGCTGGTTCGGCCAGCGCAAAGACGATCACGCCGGCCTCGGCGACTGGTACGTAAATCCTCAGAAATTTCCCAACGGCCTGAAGCCGCTCATCGATAAGGTTCACGCTCTCGGGATGGATTTTGGCTTGTGGGTCGAGCCGGAAATGATCAATCCCGATTCCGATCTCTACCGCAAGCATCCCGACTGGGTTTTGAATTTCCCCGGACGCCCGCGCACCGAATCGCGCAACCAACTTGTCCTGAATCTCGCGCGACCCGACGTTCGCGACTACATCTTCGGATTCCTCGACAAGATTCTCACCGAAAACGATATCGCTTTTCTCAAGTGGGATTACAACCGCAACTGGTCCGAGCCCGGCTGGGATCAGGTCCCCGTCGATGAGCAGAAAAAAGTCTACGTCGAATTCATTCGCAACCTCTATTCCATTCTCGCCGAGCTTCGCAAGAAACATCCCAGGGTCGAAATCGAATCCTGCTCCGGCGGCGGTGGCCGCGTCGATCTCGGCATTCTGCAATACACCGACGAAGTCTGGCCCTCGGACAACACCGATCCCTTCGATCGACTCTCCATGCAAGACGGTTTCAGCTACGCCTACCCGCCGCAGATCATGATGGCGTGGGTGACCGATTCACCGCACTGGCTCAATGGCCGCGCCACTTCGCTCGGCTATCGCATGCTCAGTTCCATGCAGGGTTCGCTCGGCATCGGCGCGAATCTGAATAAGTGGACCCCTGAAGATTTTGCCACCGCCAAGCGTTTAATCACCGCCTATCATTCCGTGCAGCGCACCATCGTTCGTGGCGATCTCTATCGGCTGATCAGCCCGCGAGAAAGCAGCCAATTTTCGGTAACCGAATCCGTCTCCGCCGACAAAAATCAGGCCGTGGTCTTCGCCTTCACCCATTCCACGATCCAGGGCCGCACTCTACCGCTGCTGCAACTCCTGGGCCTCGATCCCGGCGCGCAATATAAACTCACCATGATCGAAGGCAAAGCGCGTCCCGAAACGCCCACGACCGCAACCGGCGCCTGGTGGATGAATCACGGCCTGAACCTGGAACTCCGTGGCGATTTCCAAGCCGCCGCCTTCCATCTTGATCGTCAACCCTAATTCCCATCGTCCGTAGGCGTGGCCGCCTACTTACGCTGCCCAGGCATTTTGTCCTTTGTACCGGCCGACCTTCAGGTCGGCCACTCGTGCTTTTGCCTTGTATCCATCGGCGTCGTCGCTCCAATCATTCCACCTCTCCCTCACGCTTTCCCTTATACTTCTCCTCATTCTCTGTCATCCAGGCTATTCGCAAATCTCACGGAGGCATCATGGCTACGGCCATCGCTCAAGCCGGTATTCCCCCAAAATCTCTGCCCGGCCGTCGCTACGACCATCTGTTTTTCTCAGGGATGGCGCTGGCCCTGCTCCTCACCGTGTTCGTTGGCTTTGCCCACACCTACTACCTCGCCGGCATTTTTCACGCCCCGCTCCCCAGCATGATTATTCACCTCCATGGAGCCGCTTTTTCCTGCTGGATCCTCCTGCTGGTTACGCAAACGTCGCTGGTCTCCGCCGGTCGCGTCGACATTCACCGCCGCCTCGGTATCGCAGGTTTTCTGTTAGCTTGCCTGATGGTGGTGCTGGGAGTTCTAGCCGCGACAGATTCACTCGCCCATCGCGTAAGTCCCTCCGGCCTCGATCCCAAAATTTTCTACATCGTACCCATCACCGATATGTTGATCTTCGCCGTGCTGATCGCTTTCGCCTTCCGCGCGCGTTCCAATCCTGCCGCTCATAAGCGGCTCATCCTGATCGCAACCGTCGCGCTCATGATCGCCGCCATTGCTCGCTGGCCATTCGCCTTCGCACACCGCAATCCGTTCCGCGCCGCCATAATTTCCTGGATTTTTCTGCTCGTGTTGATCGCCTATGATTTCTGGTCTACCCGCAAAGTTCATCGGGCGACACTCTACGCGACTATTTTTCTGATCTTCATTCAAATGGTCCGTTTTCCTATCGCGCACACGGGAGTGTGGCTGTCTTTCGCGGGTTGGATCCAATCGCTTGCTCGCTAGCGATTCATTGCGTTAGCGCAAGTGGCGCGGACATTCTTGCCAGCGCTTTTTTCTTAGATGGCGACGACCTTCAGGTCGGTCTCTTTTCTCAGGCAGCCGCCACTTTCTCCACCGGATTCAGTTTCATGTACACCATCATAACCACTGGAGCCACCAGCGCGTAGCAAAACACCGCAGGCAATCCATTCTTGGCATGAAGATACTGCCCGCTCAACAGCAGCGCCAACCCTACGTGCCGGTTCGCATTGCACACCGCAATCGTTTGCCGTAACACGGGATTTCCAATCATGAACAACCGAATCGCCGCGATCGATCCAACCGCAATCAGCAGCGCGGCCACCAGCAACAGTGGCGTAATTTGCTTCAGGGCACTTCCCATCTTCACCAGAAGAATCACGATGATCGCCGTCAGCACGAAATTTCCCACCGTGCTCATCACGGGTTGCATGCGTTCGCTGAGCTGCGGCGCCAGCCAGTCCAGCACCATCCCCACCGCCAGTGGCAAGAATTGTTGTTTGGCGATCTGCCACAACAGCACGCCCGGCGGTATCCAGATGTCCTGGCTATAAAGTTTTCCCGCCAGCCCCACCAGCAGCGGAATCATTACTGGAACCATCAGTGCCGCCCACACCTGATAGCTGGCAGCCATTTGCAAATCAAATCCCTTCTTCACCATGTTCCGCGTCAGCAGCGGCGCGCCTGGTGCCACTCCCACCATGAACAGTCCGCCAATTTCTGCCGGCGCCAGATGAAACAAGCTTCCCGCCACAAGCGCAATTGCCGGCGGCACAATAAATGTCCCCAACACCAACCTCAGCCACGCGGACCAGTCCAGCCGTCGCCAATTCGCGTACACCTCCGTCAGCCGCAGGCTCATGCCCACCGACACCATCAACACAAAAACTGCGCTCGGAAGCAGGTATTTCATCCGATTTGTCTCGCGGTATTTCTGGGCGGATTCGGTGTCGCGATTCTAGTCGAACTCAAGAACCACCTCAACTCTGGAAACTCACGTGGCTTTTCTTGGCTCCCATTCGTCATTTTGATTGACATCTACGCGTGCCCGGCATACTGTGCGCGAGGCTCCCGCACTATCCCTTTACAAGTCAGGCCAGGTCTTGCCCGCTTATCTGCGGTAAAAATTCCAGGAGGAATTACATGCGTAGTTCAGCTACAAAGGCTCTTTATATGTTGTGTGCTCTCACCATCGTCTTGCTCTGCTCCAGTACGGCTTGGACGCAATCCGCGCCGGAGGAAAAGGCCCCTCTCTACACCTATGTTTCAGAGTGGGCCGTTCCGCGCGCCATGTGGGCCGATTACCAGAAAATGGAAGCCAGCGGCAATGAAGCAATGAACAAGCTCATCGCCGACGGTACCATAGTGTCTTACGGAAATTTTTCGATCATCACTCATCAGGAAGGCCTGCCGACGCACGGCACGTGGTTCTCTGCTCACTCCATGGCGAGCCTGCTGAAAGTTCTCGAAGGTATTCGCTCCGGTCCGGATGCAACCGGTCCTACTCTCAGCGCCTCGAAGCATTGGGACTATATCCTTGAAAGCCGCGACTACAACGCTCACTCCGGAACCTTCAAGAACGGCTATCTCCGCGTCGGCAGTTGGAAATTCAAGGCCGGCGCCAACGATCCCGACGGCAAAATCCTGAAGTCCACCATGGTCGCCATGCTTGAAAAACTTCTTGCCGATGGCGCGCTTCACTCCTACCAGATCGATGAGGAAGTGGTCCACACCAGCGATCCTGGCGGCTTCTTCGTTGCACTTGTCGCGAACGGTGCCGAAGGACTCGACAAGTTCAGCGCCGCTCTCGACGAAAATCGCAAGAAGAACCCTGCGGGCATGGCCGGTTTCAGTTCCTTGCTTGATTCTCAGGGCCACCGCGACAGCCTCTCGCACGTAGACACCATGACTCACAAGTAGTCTTCGCAGCGGCTCTTTTTACAGGTGTACGCCGTCTGCCACCCGAAACGAACATCATGCCGTCATCCTGAGGGGCGCGCCGTTTGCGCCCCGAAGGATCGCAACCTTGAATTTCTATTGCAGAAGTCGCAAATCCCCTCACACTGCGTGCTCCACATTGCATTTCCTTCCCTCACCGGATAATCCGTCCGCCCCTGAATACTGTTCACCATTGACATTCACTCATTTCTTCTATATTGTATAGGTAATGAACAAGCGAGACTTTCTCGGCGAATTCGAACACATGGTTGTTCTGGCTCTTCTCCGTCTCGGCGATCAAGCCTACGGCGTGACCGTACGTCGGGAAATCGAAGCTCGTACCAAGCGCGACGTGTCCATCGGCGCCATCTACGCCACGCTCGATCGGCTCGAGGCAAAAGGCTACGTCAAATCAGCCCTCGGCGATCCGACTCCCGAACGTGGTGGCCGCTCCAAGCGTTTCTTTCGCGTCACGGCGCTGGGCACAGCCGCCGTCAACCGCACTCATCGCGCACTGTGCAATATGACCGAGGGGCTGGACCTATTGCGGAGGCCTATCCTGATGTCCGCGCCAAGATCTCCGCGACCGCCGCATCTCGCTGCTTGGCTTCTCGACCTTTTCGTTCCGAGTGACAACGCCGAATCGATCATCGGTGATTTATTTGAGGAGTTTTCCGCTATCGCGCTCAGCGCAGATAGCCCTGTTGCTCGCCGCTGGTTCTGGCGCCAGACTGTGCGCACTCTCCTGTTTCAGTTGTCCGTCAACTTTCGATTGGCACCGGTTTCGGTGATGGGTTCGGTTTTAGCGGGCTTCGCGCTCCTCCGATTCGGGGGAGGTCTCTCTGGAAAACTGATCTTCGCCATTCTTCACTGCTTTCGCATCTACCCAAATCACTGGAACCGATACGTTTTCTGGGCAACGGATGGCCTGTTGATCGGCAGGGTCTTCGAGTCAATCCTGGTCGGTTGCCTTGTTGCTCTGATCTCGAAACATCGGGAACTGGTTGCTACTAGCGCGCTTGGACTTGTGCAATTCCTGTTCACCGAGATTCTATTAATTGCGTCGCCTATTGGGAATGGCTTCGACTTCCCGTTCGCATTCCAGTTATTCCTCAGCCTTCTCTGCAACGCCATGGCAATTGTTGTGGGCGGTTACATCGTTCGCGAAATTCGGCTGGCCCGTTCGCGGCGCTTCAAAGCAGCCTGGTAATTACAAGGAGGATACCGAAATGGTTCGCAACAGATCTCTGCGATTCGCCTTGACCGTCGCGCTCACCCTCTGCTTCGTGTCTTCACCTGCAGTGCAATCCAGCGACATCACGGCACGCGGTGCTCGTAAGGTCGCGTCGGATTTCGCCCTCACGGATTCCCACGGTGTTCCTCTAAAACTTTCGGACTATAAGGGTAAAGTCGTCGTCCTCGATTTTTGGGCTACCTGGTGCCACGGCTGCAAGATCGAAATTCCCTGGTACATGGAGTTCCAGCGGAAACACCAAGCACGCGGTCTCGCCGTCATCGGCGTATCAATGGATGAAGATGGCTGGAAATCCGTGAAGCCTTACCTTGCGAAACACCCCATAAGCTACCCGATCGCGATCGGTAACCCCGACTTGGCGAAACGTTATGAGGTGGAAGCGATGCCGGTCACGCTACTCATCGACCGCGAAGGCAACATCGCTTCCTCCCACGCTGGCGTGGTGGATAAGGCCTCTTTCGAAAGCGATATCCTCACCCTGCTGCGCGACTCTGCAGCGAACGCCGCCAAGTAAACGCGCGGTAATCTTCCTGCGCATTAACCCTTCGCCAGATAATCTCTCAACTGTTCGCCAATGATCGCGTTCCACCCCGCCTGGAAACTTCCTCTCCGGAAGTCCGGATTCTCCTGAGGAAAACTATCCAGTCCGGCGTGCGTCAGCAGCAGACGTGTCTTTTTCCCTCTGCACCCGCCTCTCCTAATCCCATGCAAACAGGCCGCTAAGCCGCTGCCTCTCCACCATCCGCCATTTTTGACTCGGGACAGGGAAACGATTTCCGCTCCATTCGCACTACTTGTTCATGAGTCGCCTAGGCGATTTCATGGACGGGAACTCCCGCAAATCCAGCTTTGTGGTTGCCCGCTCCTCGGAAGGAGAAAAAGCAATGAAGAACGGCCATATCCAAATCGTCGTATCGGAAGGAAAAGTCACACTCGAGGAACTTCACGCCGCTCTCGACCAGGCCATCCGGCATGTCGTGAAAGGTGGCTGTAATTGCGGTTTGACGGGCTTCGACATCAGCTTCCTCCGCGGCGACCCCGCCCTCACCGCGATGACCGAAGTAAACAAGATCGCCAACATTCAGGGAGCCGTATTTTCGCAAATGCACTAACCGTTGTACCGAATCAGGACCCAGACAAGGGGAGGTGTCCGATGACTGCAGCGATCGATTGCCTGCGTACACAAACCAAATCTTGCGTATCCATTGGCGCAGCGTATGAAGGCCGCGATCCGGAACTGCTCGAGCGGATGCTTCCCCTTGTCGACTATATCGAGGTGACTCTGGAAACGATTTCTGAAATGCACGATGGCCAACTCTCGCTCAGCAAAAGCGTCATGTCCGAACTCAAGAACATCGGTAAAGCCGCGAAAATCATCGTCCACGGCGTCAGCCTTTCCATCGGTTCTCACGAAGGATGTGCTTCAACTTACCTGCATCTCCTCGACGAGTTCCTGGAACAGATTGATGTTTCCTGGCACAGCGAGCATCTCGGTTACACCAAAGTCGATGGCGAACACCTGGGCATCATGCTCGCCATGCCGAAAACGCAGGAGGCGCTCGACATGATTTGCGAACGCGTGATCTCCATCCAGGATCGCTACAAGATCCCCTTCTTGCTGGAAAACATCGTTCACGTCATTCCTGACTTCGCGGGCGACTTTAGCGATGCCGCTTTTCTCAACGCCTTGACGGCTCAAACCGGCTGTGGCCTGATTCTCGACGCGTACAACCTGGAATGTGACGCGCACAATCATGGCTTCGACATTCCCGCGTTCCTCGACGAACTGAATATCACGAATGTGCGCGAGCTGCATGTCGCGTGTGGGGTAGAGCACAACGGCCTGCTACTCGACGTACATTCCCAGCTTGCGCGATCCTCCACGGTGGAACTCGCGCAACAGGTCGTTCGTCAGTCCGCAGGTGGCGCTCAGGTGGTTGTCTACGAATTCATGCCTGAAGCCGTACCCGGCCTGGGGCATCACGCTATCGAGCAACAATTGCTCACCCTGCGCTCTGCGTTCGGGAGTTGATCCATGGATCTCGCCGCTCATCAGCGCATCCTTCTGGGCCTTGTTCAGAAATACCTATCAACCTGACGAGGACGATGACCCTTATGTTCATCAAGTCGCCCGATCCCGGGATCTCGCAGAAGGCCGCAGGAACATTTTCTTGTGGCGCGTCTATGTTCTCGAGCGTACCTGCCCGCTGACCGTCTCTCTTTTGCGCCAAAGGAATACGCTTGAACAATCCCTCTCAAAATTTATTTCGGAAACAAACATTTCTCCCTTCCGCGAAACCCAGGCACCCGCTTTCTTGCAATCATTGTCTACTCATTCTGACAATCTCCTCTCCTCTGTCGCTCAATTCGAACTCGCACTCATGCGTGCCAAAGAGGGAGATTCCACTCGGCACGTGATCTCGTGGAGCTTTGATCCCTATCCGGTGCTGAATTGCCTCGCCAGGGAACTTCCGTTGCCGCAGGATTTGAGGCGTGCTCCGTTTCAAGTCATTGTTTCGCGCGAACTGCTAGGTTTTTTCCAGATTGTTGCCGTTGTTCGTAAGGAATGTGATGGATCGATTTCGCAGACCTAGGCGCTTCCAGCCACCGGTTCCGCATCTCCGTCTAAGAGTCGGCCGCAGCATGACTCCACTATCCGGAAGTACAGCTACCAGCTGCTTTTCTCACTGGACTCTCGTACAGCTTTCGCAACACTGCCCTTTCCTGCTATTCCCTATCTCGCAAAAGTGTCGCACTCTCACTTGAGGCAACCCAGCCGCCAGCCGTTGCTTCCTAAGCCCCATAGCGGAGGACCGCGTGCTCTTTAGCGCGCCAGATAGCGCCAACTCAGGTCGTTTGCTCAGGCTCTTCGAACGGACCACCCTCCTCTCGTTCCTGCTCCTCGGAATCAGTCTGCTCATTCCCAGTTCCGCTCATTCCCAGATTTCTCCCGGCCCACTTTCCAAGGCACACTCTTCGCTGACCGGCACTTCGCAATGCAATTCCTGCCACGCGTTCGGCGCCAGCACGCCCACCTTCAAGTGTCTTGAGTGCCACAAGGAAGTAGCCCAGGATCTTTCCGCCAAGCATGGCTATCACTTCGAAATACAGATGCACAATCCCACGGGAAAAGACTGCGTCCGCTGCCATCTGGAGCATAACGGCGAAGCCTTCCACCTCATTCGCTGGGAGCCTTCGCTGCAAAAATTCGATCACAAGCTCACCGGTTACAAACTCGAAGGTAAGCACGTCACCGTCGCCTGCGAAAAGTGCCACACTTCCGCGCACATGCTCCCTGCCAATCGCGAACTTATCAAGATGAAGGATCTTTCCAAATCGTTCTTCGGCCAATCCCCGAATTGCACACCCTGCCACACCGATCCGCACAAAGGTCAGCTTGGAAACGAATGCACCAAGTGCCACAACGTCGAAAGCTGGAAGGCCGCCAAGGATTTCGACCACTCCAAGACGAAATATCCTCTCACCGGCTTGCACATTAAGGTTCCGTGCGAAAAGTGCCACAAACCCGATACGCCCGGTGGTCCCGCGCGTTATCAAAACATGAAATTCGACACCTGCAGCGCCTGCCACATCGATCCGCACAAGGGCGAGTTCAAGAAAACCTGCGAAACATGTCACACCACCAGCAGTTGGAAAACGCTCTTGCCCGGTTTCGATTTCGATCACTCCAAAACGAAATACCCTCTTGTCGGGAAACACGCTCAGGTGGCATGCGTCGCGTGCCACTTGAATGGCGATTTCAAAAAACAGATTCCCTTCGCCAATTGCAGCGATTGCCACACTCCGGATCCTCACAAGGGACAGTTTGAAAAGCGCGAAAAGAAGGGCGAATGCTCCGAATGCCACAACATCGAAGGCTGGAAGCCCTCGCTATTCGGCGTGAAGGAACACGACAGTTCCAGCTATCCGCTCAAAGGTATGCACAGCAAAGTGGAATGCGCGAAGTGCCACATTCCCGCGGGCAAAGACACCATTTACAAAGTTAAATTTGAAGCCTGCACAAATTGCCACAAAGATCCTCACGACAATCAGTTTGTCGCCGCGCCCTACAATAACCGGTGCGAAACCTGCCACACCGTCGTCGATTTCCATCGCGCCACGTTCACCATCGCCAAGCACAAGACCACCCGTTTCCCCTTGGCTGGCGCGCACGTCGCCGTGCCCTGCGCGGATTGCCACAAACAGGGCGCCGCGGGACGCACCGACAAAATTCTTCCGTTCCACTTTGAGGATCGCACCTGCACCGCGTGTCATAAAGATCCGCACAAAGGCGAGTTCAACGATCGCATGGCGCGCAAACGCGCCAATGGCACTCCCTTTGGCTGCGAGGCCTGCCACAATGCGCGTTCCTGGGCCGACGTCAACGGTTTCGATCACTCCAAAACAAAGTTCGCTCTGGTTGGCGCTCACCGCACCGTTGCCTGCGGTGATTGCCACAAAGCCACCACTAATTACGAATCACGCTTCAAGGGCACGCCGCAGCTCTGCGAAGCCTGCCACAATGACGTTCATGATTCTCAGTTCGTCGCCAAGGATGGCAAGACTCACTGCGTCGATTGCCACAATGCCCAACGCTGGGTTCCCTCCACGTTTGACCACGACACCCGCACTCACTTCGCCCTGACCGGCGGACACGCCAATGTACCCTGCGCCAAATGCCATACCCAGACCAAATTAGTCGCGGATAAATCCATCGTCATTTATAAGAACACTCCAATAAAGTGCGTCGACTGCCATGGCGATAACCCCAAGATTATGAACTCACAGCCGTTCCCGTGAGTAATTCTTCCGTTTCACAGTGAAGAAATTTTACGGCCTAAATAGCCTTCTTGTTAATTACCTCCACAACTTACTCTTACTAGATCATAAAACTCGCCAAATTTCCGGCATTTTGACGCTTTTTATCTTCATCTCGCAGGCAACCGTTGGCATTTCATCTGCAACATACGTTTCATGCTTCATCAGGTGCCAAATGTTCGTACTAAAGAATTAACAGTCACAACTGGCCTTTAACTGGCCAGTTGTACAGTTGTTTGACGGCCTAACCCAGTCAGATAATAGATGATGTTTTGCAACACGGCCCCCTCGACAGCTGCCCCTGTCCAGGGTCGGGGAGAACTATACGCTCACGCTGCTCCAGTTCGCCCTTTGGGCTCTGCTAGCCGTTCCTGCCCCCGGCTATCCGGCCACTCACTCCACCTCTTCCGCAGGAGAGGCGATTTCCTGCTGCCCAGAATCAAACCACCCGCAATCCTCACGGGCCCCTGAACATTCCCTGCGAAAACTGCCACACCTCCGCGGGCTGGCGTCCCATCCGAGTCGTCCCCGAATTTGACCACAACAAGACGAAATATCCATTGCGCGGCATGCACGAGAAAGTTCCCTGCACCCAATGTCACATCCAGCCGGTCTTCACCAACGTCAGCAAGAACTGCGCAGACTGCCACGCCGACATTCACCGCCGTCAGATGGGCACCGATTGCGCCCAGTGCCACACCGTGAAGGGTTGGCATCCGGTGAATCAGGCGGTCAAGGATCACCAGAATCGCTTCCCGCTCTTCGGCGCTCACGCCGCCGTCCCCTGCGAGTCTTGCCATAAGAGCGCCGGCACCGGAATTTACTATGGCCTTTCCACGCGCTGCGATTCCTGCCATTTGAAAGACTGGCAGAACACCACCAATCCAAATCACGCCAAGGCCGGCCCCGCGTTCGCTTCTTCCAATTGCCAGGGCTGCCACAGCTTCGATAGCTGGCTCGGCGCAAAGTTCGACCACAGCACCACGGGCTTCTTGCTCACCAATGGCCACGCCAACTTGGCCTGCCAACAGTGCCACGTAAATAACAATTACAACCTCACTTCCGGCGCTTGTCAGAACTGCCATCTCTCCAACTGGCAACAGACCAATAATCCTCCACACCCGTCCGCCGGTCCTGCCTTCGCCGCTGCAAATTGCGCCACCTGCCACAACACCGTCAGTTGGAATACCGCGATCTTCGATCACAGCACCACCGGCTTCCTGCTTACCAACGGCCACGCCAACGTGCCTTGCGCTTCCTGCCACCTCAACAACAACTACAATTTGCAGATCGCGCCTACGGATTGCGGCAACTCCGGCTGCCATCTCACCAAGTGGCAACAGACCACCAATCCGGTTCATTCCACTTCGGGTCCGGGCTTTGCTCCCGCCAACTGCGCGAACTGCCACACCACCAAGGGGTGGGACGCCGCTTCCTTCGATCACGCCGTCACCGGTTTCGCACTCGTCGGCACGCACATGTCGCCGGCGCCAACGCCCTGCGCCGCTTGCCACGTCAACAACAATTACACCCTGAATTCTGCCGATTGCATGACCTGCCACACGCCTGATTGGAACAAGACACAGACCATCGGCGGGAATGTTCCGAACCACCTCACCTCTGGCTTCCCCTCAACGGCCTCCGCCTGCTCTACCTGCCACACCATCACTACCTGGGCAGATGGGAAATTCGATCACAGCACCACCGGCTTCTTGCTCACCGATGGCCACGCCAACGTGCCGTGTGCCAACTGCCACATCAACAATAATTTCGCCCTGAAAATTGCTCCCACGGATTGCGGCAATTCCGGATGCCACCTCACCAAGTGGCAGCAAACCACCACGCCCGTACATTCCACCTCCGGCCCATCATTCGCCGCCGCGAATTGCGCCAACTGCCACACTCCCAAGGGTTGGGACGGCGCTTCCTTCGATCACAGCATCACCGGTTTCGCGTTGATCGGCACGCACAAGACCACACCTTGCGCCAATTGCCACATCAACAACAATTATTCTTTGAACTCTGCGGACTGCCTTACTTGCCATCAGCCCGACTGGAATAAAACGCAAACGCTTGGCGGCAATGTTCCGAACCACGTCGCTTCAAATTTCCCGACTTCGGCTTCCGCTTGCTCCACATGCCACACCATCACCACGTGGGCGGACGGAAAATTTGATCACAGCAGCACTGGCTTCCCGCTCACCAATTCGCATCAGATTGCGCCCGCGGGCAAAGTAACCGCCTGCACCGATTGCCATATTGGCGGCAATTACAATCTCACGACGCAGCCCAACGATTGCGGCAACTCCGGCTGCCATCTCACCACCTGGCAACAAACCAACAACCCGACACACTCCACAGCGGGCGCACCTTTTGCCGCTGCCAATTGCTCCACGTGCCACAACACGATTTCCTGGAACACCGCCACCTTCGATCACAGCACCACAGGATTCGCGCTGACTGGCACGCACCTGTCGCCAACGCCGACTCCCTGCGTCTCCTGCCACGTCAACAACAACTACACGCTCAACACCGCGGACTGCATGTCGTGCCACACGCCCGACTGGAATAAAACGCAAACGGTTGGCGGCAACGTCCCGAATCACGTGGCCTCGAACTTCCCATCGACGTCTTCCGCCTGCTCCAGTTGCCACACCATTACCACGTGGGCCGACGGCAAATTTGATCACTCCACGACCGGATTCCCACCTGACGAATTCGCACCAGCTCGCACCTGCCGGCAAAGCTGCAACCTGCACTGCTTGCCATATCGGCGGAAATTACACTCTGTCCATTCAACCCAATGATTGCGGCAACTCCGGCTGCCACCTCACCACCTGGCAGCAGACCAACAATCCAACGCACTCTTCCGCTGGCGCGCCCTTCGCCGCCGCGAACTGCTCCACATGCCATAACACCATTACTTGGACAACCGCCACGTTCGATCACAGCACCACGGGCTGGGCTCTCACCGGGGTTCACGCCACCACGCCCTGCGCGAACTGCCACACCAACAACAATTACAATTTCACCACCGCCAACACCGATTGCTACGGTTGCCATCAGGATAAATACAACAGCACCGCAACCATGGGCGGCGCCGTTCCCAATCACGTCGCTGCTGGATTTCCCACGGCGCAGTGCTCTTCGTGCCACACCACCACGAATTGGACCTCCACCTGGAGTCACAATTCCACGGGATTCCCTCTGCAGAACTTGCACCAGAATGCCCCGGCCGGCAAGATCAACGCCTGCACCGACTGCCACATCGCCAACAATTACAATTTGCAGATTGCCCCGACGGCTTGCGGCACTTCTGGATGCCATCTCACTACCTGGCAACAAACCAATAATCCGACGCACTCAACGGCTGGCCCGGCGTTCGCTCTTGCGCAATGTTCCACATGCCACACCACCGCCGGCTGGGGCACCGCCAATTTCGATCACAGCACTACCGGCTTCGCTCTGACGGGCACACACATCACCACGCCCTGCGCCAACTGCCACGTGAACAACAATTACAATCTGACTGCCGCCAATACCGATTGCTACGGCTGCCACACCGACAAGTGGAACAGCACCACGACTCTTGGTGGTGCCGTTCCGAATCACGTTGCGGCTGGTTTCCCGACTTCACTCTGTTCCACCTGCCACAACACGACGGCCTGGAATCCTGGCACCTTTAACCACGCCACCACTGGCTGGGCACTGACCGGCGCGCACCTCGACACCACCAAGGCTCCGTGCTCTGCCTGCCATATCAACAACAATTACAGCCTCACCGCTGCCAACACCGCCTGCTATGGCTGCCACCAGGCCGCTTGGACCAGCACACAAACCCTCGGCGGCAGCGTGCCGAATCACATTGCGGCTGGCTATCCAACGACCTGCGACACCTGCCACACCACCACCAGTTGGCTCGGTGCAACGTTCAATCACACCTATTTCCCCATCCCTCACCACAGCTCCGTTTGCAACGACTGCCACCAGGTTTCCACCAATTATTCCAGCTTTACCTGCATCAATTGCCATACCAACAACTATCACACCCAGACCAGAACAAACGGTCAGCACGGTGGCGTTAACGGTTACTCCTACGGCCCCACCACCTGCTACAACTGCCACAAAAACGGCGGCGGGGGCTAGTATGCGTTCGACTTTCGTTTTCGACCTGGCATCGGCGTTTTTCGCCTGCCTCTGTTTGGGATTTTTTTCTCCGGGTCTCTCGGCGCAGACAAGTTCTGCGCCTCCGGCGTCGTCGTCCGGGTCGAAGCCCACGGTCTTTCACGTGAAATACATTGCTGACACTTCCGTATACATCGACGCCGGCCGCAATGCCGATCTTCAGGAAGGTATGAAGCTTTCTGTCATCGACCCGCCTCCCGATAATGTTGCCGTCGACGGTGTTCGCTTCCGCGGCTACCCTCACGTCGCCGAACTGAATGTAATTTCCGTCGCCGATTCTTCCGCCGTCTGCGATGTCATCACCTCTACCGGAGATCTCAAGGTCGGTCAGTTTGCTTTTCTTGCTCCCACCAGCGTGGAGGACCGCCATCTGGCCCAGACCGCGCGTGATTCCGAAAACTATCCCATCATCGTGGCCTTCACCGATGGCGATCCTCTCGATGCGGAAATCCGCGACACCCGTACTTTCGCCGCTCCCGAAAACCGCATCGTAGGCACCATGCGCGGCCGTTTCGGTTTCAGCTACGGTGGCATTCAGGAATCCGGGATGAATTCCACGCAGCTCGGCTTGATGATTGACGCCGACATGACTCACATCGGCGGCACCTACTGGAATTTTGCCGGCTACTGGCGCGGTACTCTCAACACCAGCTCCAATTCTTTTCCCGGCGTCGCCTCCACTACGCTCACCGACCTCATCAATCGCACCTATCATCTCGGCTTCACCTATCAGAGCCCCTACTCGCCCAACGTCATCGGTGTCGGCCGCCTTTATCTTCCCTGGGCTCCCAGCTTGAGCACCATCGATGGCGGCTACTACGGCCGCAAGTTCCACAACTATTTCACCGTTGGCGGTTTTGCCGGCTCCACACCTGATCCGTCGTCCTGGAGCTATAACCCCAACCAGCAGATCGCCGGCACTTTTCTCAGCGCGGAGTACGGAAACTTTGACCATCTCCACCTGATCAGCACCGGGGGCATCGCGGTCACCAGCATTCAATGGCGCGTCGCCCGGCAATTTGCCTTCTTCGAAAACAACTTCACCTGGAAGCGTACTGTCTCTTTCTACAACTCCATGCAGATCGACGCTGCGCGCACTTCTCCTCTCGTCAACGGCGGCAGCAATCCCACCGGCGTTTCGCAGAGCTACACCTCGCTTCATTTCCAGCCCATCAAGCTGATCGGCTTCGGCATCAATCACAATTTCTTCCGCCAGCTTCCCACCTTCGACCCGCGCCTCATCGGCACTGGGCTCGTCGATCAATATCTTTTCCAGGGTTTCAGCGGCGATGTCCGTCTCGATCTTCCTCAGCACATCGGCCTTTATGCCGCGCTCGGCCGCAGCAAGACCAGCAGCGATACCAAGAATTCCTTGAACGAAGCCTTCGGCATCACCTTTGTGAACATCAAAGGCACCGGCGTGCTCCTCGATGCTCACTACTCCAAATTCAACAGCGATTTCGGCAGCGGTCAGTACGAATCCATCTCTGTCTCTAAGAATCTTTCCGATGCCCTGCATCTTCAGGTCATGGGCGGCCTGCAGAAATTTAATTCGCCGCTCTCTTCCAACAACAGCGCCAAATTCGTTAACGGCGTTGTCGACTACTCTTTCGGCCGCCGCTATTTCATCGAAGGCAATATCGGTTGGTATCAGGGCACTTCGCTCAACTACACCCAGTGGTCCACCACCTTCGGCTATCGCTTTGGAGGGCTAAGGCATTGAGTCACACTCCTTCGCGCCCGAAGATTCTGCTGGCACTGCTCGCGCTGCTCACTGCCATCTTCGCCTGCACTGCACTTCTTCGCGCGCAAACCATTACTGCGTCCGCCGACACGCCAAAGGATGACGCGCCTGCAATAGCCGCCGGTTCCGTCGCCGATCCCGCTTTCCTCGTTCGCGCCAACAACTCCCTGCTTCTTTCGCGCAAGCTCATCGACAAGTTCTTCGAGCAGACCGCCAACGTCGTCTGCAGCGAAGACGTCGCGCAAACCATGGTCGGCAAAAATGGTAGGCCCATGTATCGCGAAGAATCCGTCTTCGAATATCAGCTGCAGTCCAGTTCGCGCAGCGGCAGCCTGAAACTCGTCGAAAGCCGCGAAGCCCGCAAGGAAGCTTTCCGCGATCCCACCAAGACCCTGCTCATCACCAATGGTTTTGCCAGCATGCTCCTGGTCCTTCATCAGGATTTTGAATCCAGCTATACCTTTCAGCCCGTCGGCGAAGAAGTCGTCGACGGACGTACCCTCGTCAAAATCCATTTCGCTCCCGTCGCCGGAGCCTCTTCTCCCGCCGCTATCCAATTGCGCGGTCGCAACTACCCGCTTCCCCTCGCGGGAGACGTCTGGATCGAACGCGAATCCGGCTCCGTCGTCAAATTGATCTCTTCGCTCGAGTCCAGCATGGACGATCTCGGCCTTCACGGACTGCGCAGCGAGATCCACTATGCCATCGTGCAGTTCCACGATCCCGATGAAGCCTACTGGATGCCTGCCTCCGCGGTCATCGACGTAGAGACACCTAAACAGCATTGGCGGAATGTTCACCGCTTTACGTCTTACAAGCGGTTCCGCGCCACAATCCAAGTAGACTTTGGGGATAAACCATGAGTGCCGAAGCCAGCGTACAAAGTGCCATTCTTGCCCGTGAGGATGCCGAGCGCGGTCACAAAATCCGCCTCTTCCTCGCGTGGATGCTCGCCCTCGCCATCGTTCTGGTCATCGCCGGTTATGGGTTTGACTACTACACACTCAGCTCCGCTGATCGTCCTTTCTCTCCCAAGCACGACATCCTTCGCCCCAGCGGCACCATTGGCATGAAGCTCGGCATGTTCGGCGTCTTCCTCTTTTTCCTGATCTATCTCTACCCGCTCCGCAAAAAGTGGGGTTGGCTCGCGCGCCAGGGCAATTCGCGCCACTGGCTTGATTTTCACGTTATCCTCGGCACCGCTGCGCCGCTTCATCATCGCGTTTCACGCTTCCTTCAAATTCGGCAATATCGCCGGCATGGCTTTCTGGAGCATGTTCTGCGTCACCCTTTCCGGTTTTGTCGGCCGCTATCTCTACGCGCAGATTCCTCGTCGCGTCAACGCCGCCGAACTCTCCATGAAAGAGCTCGAACAGACTGGAAGAATCCATGCGCGCACGCCTTGCCGAACAGAAAATGACCTTCGGCTCGCGTCTCGAAGCGCTCTATGATCTCCCCTCGCGCCAGGAAGTTGCCGACATGCCGATGCTACTCGCCCTGGCCCGCATGATCTGGATCGACATGAAGCGCCCGCTCCAACTCTCTTTGCTTCGCTTGCAGGCGACCGGTTTTGGTTCCTGGATTATTTCCATCGGCGGACTTCGCCGCACCCAGGACGTCAAGCTCGAACACGCCGTTGATGTCGCTCGCAGGCAGGCCGCTCTTTCCAAGCGCATCCTATTTCTTTCCCGCACCCAGCAGGTTTTTCACATGTGGCACATCGTCCATCGCCCGTTCAGCTACGCGTTCGCCATTCTCGCCATCATTCACATCGGCATAGCCCTTTCCATGGGCTATCGCCTCTGATGGCGCCGGTTTGCTTTTTGTAGTGGCCGGTCTTTAGACCGGCTCTGTTGACTCTGCTTTTGAATTTCTTTTCGATTTTGCTTGGCTGCTTATTTTGGCTTTTTCTTTAGTGGGTCGGAGCTTTGGTTTGCCTGCGGCAGGCAGGCTCCGACATTTTCGATTTTGTTTTACCCGGGGCTTCCGCCCCGCTCTCAAATTCTCAGGAACGAACGCTATGGATAATCTCATTTCCTTTCTAATCGCCGCCGCCATCATCGGCTCTTTCCTTTATTTCCATCTTCGCAAGGAAAAGAAAAAACACGCTGCCGCCAAAGCCGCCGCCGAAAAAGGCAAGATCCGCTCCGATGGTCCGCAATCCCAGCATCCTCACATCGATAACAACTACTGCATCGGTTGCGCCACCTGCACCATGGTCTGTCCCGAAGGCGACGTTCTCGGCATGGTCGGCGGCAAGGCCATGATCATCAACGGCTACAAATGCATCGGTCACAGTCTCTGCGCCGAAGCCTGCCCGGTCGGCGCCATCACCATGGTTCTCGCCAGCCCCAGCGTCGGCGCCAATCTAGCCACGCTGACTCCTGCCTACGAAACCACCGTAAAGAACATGTTCATCGTCGGCGAACTCGGCGGCCTCGCTCTCATCAAGAACGCCGTCAATCAGGGCCGCGATTGCGTCGACACCATGGCCACGCGCCTCACTTCCTCGCGGTCTGCCTCGCCTGCCACCCGCTGCCTACGACATTTTGATTGTTGGTGCAGGCCCCGCCGGCATCAGCGCTTCCCTTCGCGCCGCCGAGAAAAAGCTGAATTACATCACTTTGGAAGAATCCGAAATCGGCGGCACTGTCGCCAAATATCCGCGCCAGAAACTGGTCATGACCAGCCCCGTCGAATTTCCCATGCATGGAAAGTTCAAGAAGACCGAACTCTCCAAGGAAGAATTGCTTGAGTTCTGGCAGAAGGTCCTGAAGCGTGCCGATTTCAAATGCAAGACCGGCGAAAAAGTCGACAACATCGTCAAGGAAGAAGACGGCATCTTCACCGTCACAACCGGCAAGGGCCAGCATCGCGCCCGTCACGTCATTCTCGCACTTGGCAAGTCCGGCAGTCCGCGCAAACTCGGCGTCAAAGGCGAAGAACTCCCCAACGTCATGTATCGCCTGATCGAAGCCGATCACTATGTGAACAAGAAGATTCTCGTCGTCGGGGGAGGTGACTCCGCTGTCGAAGCCGCCATGGGCCTTGCCAGCCAGGTCGGCAATACCGTCACGCTCAGCTATCGCGGCGAAGCCTTCTCGCGCATCAAGGAACGCAACACCCAGCGCATCAACGATTTCATGCGCAAGAACAAACTGAAAGTTCTCTTCAACTGCAACCCGGTTGAATTCCGCAACGACTCCGTCATCCTCGAAGTCAAAGGTGTCAAACAAACTCTTCCCAACGATTACGTCTGGATTTTTGCTGGCGGCGAACCACCGACCGCCTTCCTGAAAAAAATCGGCGTCGGCTTCGCCAATCGCGACGTCACTCCCGACGGCGCCCGCGCCATCAAAGAGTCCAAGGAAGCCACCCTGGTCACCGCGTAGCCGTAGGCTGTCCTTGCATGATTTTGGTTTTGAATTTATTCCGTAGGGGTGCAGCCCGCTCCACCCCATATCTGCGCGATCGAAAACTCAATCTCCATCTAGTTTGTGTTTTAGTTTCAGATCCAGTTGCGCCTTTGCGCTGATCTAGAGCCGCAAGGGGTCGTCCCCTTATCCGCTGCACCGCTGACTGTCATTCCTGTGGATTTCCTTTTGGTGGCACAGTCACTCCTGACTGTGCTATTGCCTCGGCCGTTTGTGGCGCAGCCATTCCTGGCTGGGCGCAGCTCCGTCACTACAACGCAGCCAACCCACGACGTCAACCTGAATGAAGCGTCGCCGTATTTGCAACTCGTACTCGAAGGAACTCAACTTCCAACGCATCTCCCCGCGACTCTCTTCCCGACCTCCGTCCCCACATCATCAACTTCTTCTTCCCTCTGTCCTTACCTTCTAAATTCCCCAAATCCAATTCTCACCTGTATCGTATTAATCCCCGGATTCGGCTGCGTCATCCCCGCATTTGATATGTGCATAAACCGCACTTCCGCTGTAAAATTATGTCTTTCTCCCAAAAAGTGTGCGCCAAACGCACCCGCGGTCGTGAAATTAATCTGCGAAGTCCCTTCCGGCACCTTCGTATTCGTGAACAACGTCCCGCCTTCAATTTCAAAATACGGTTTCACTTTCCGTGGCTTTGTCAAAATCCATTTGAACGCGAACGGATTAATTCCCCCTCCATACGCCGTATTCGTCTTCTGCGTAATCACCCACACCGGCACTACATCCAGCGCATACTCCAGTTGCCCCTTCAAAAATCCCGGCCCCTTCGGCGAAGTGATCACAATCCCGTATCGCAGTCCCAGGTTCCAAACGCCCGTCCCCGAAGTGCTTCCATTAATCCCGTGCCCGCCACCAGTCCACACCTGCCACTCGCTGCTGGCCCCTTCCGGCCCCGCTTGTGCCTGCGCCCAAGCCACTGGCACCGACATCATCAATAAAATCAGGATTAGACATTTCAGTAGTGATTTCACGGAGAGCGCTCCCAAAATTGTCTCTGCACAATACAGAAAACATCCCGCGCTGACAATTGCCATTATTTTCCTGAATGCAAGTGCGTGCTCCGTTGCACAGTTGCCCTCTGCTGTGTGCAGCCTTCCTTCTTCTTTTCTGGCACCGGTTTTCGTGCCAGCCCTTCTTCTTCGCCCATGCACTCTTGTCCATATCCTCAGGCATGCAGTAGTGGCACAGCCATTCCGGGCTGTGCTCTGCTTCCCCCCTCCACTTTGCACAACCCGCGTTGCCATCGAGACCGAAGGTCCGCCCCGATGTAGGGACCGCCTTCTGAGGCGGTCCGCTCGTGTTTGGCTATCCTGAGGCATAGAGAACAGCGGATTGCAGGTTGTTTTGGAATAGGATCGGCTTCCTTGCATGGATCGAGTGCAGCGAAGCCATTTTTATTTTTCAGGCTCAAGGCAGAGGCCCACAGGTCGGCGCGCAGCAGGGAGATGGCCTGGGGCGTAGTGATGCGCGGATAAGGGTGTTGCGGTCGAAGGCGTTGCCAGCGAGGGCGCGGCAGCGGGCTGTGCGTGAGATGACAGTTTTCCAGCGCCAGCAGCAGGAGCGCGTAGACGAAAACAAAGAACGTCGCCGTGGTGCGCACGGCGGGATCGCTGCGGACCTGCGGCTGCCCGAAGCCCAGCAAAGTTTTTTCGTCCCGGAAGTTGAGTTCGATCTCCCAACGCCACAGATAGGCTTGCAGGATTTGCTGGGGCGACAAGGCGGAATCGCTGCAGATTAGGTAAGCCGGGTTCCGATAGCTGAGATGGGCGCCTTTGCGCAACCGATAAGCGACCGGGCGAACCACGAGTAGCGAGAGTTGCCGTTCGCCACCAGCGTTTTTCCAGCGCAGCGGAGTGCTGAATTTGATGTCAAAGTCGTAGACGTTTCCAGCGGCAAATGCTTGCACCGTGGTCCAGGGGACGGATTCATCGCGGCGCCATTGTTCGGGAGTGGGCAGACGCTGACCGTAACAGCGGTGACGGCCGCGTCCGTGGTTTTCCTCCTCGGTGGTAGGCAGCGCGTAGAGGCAAGCGTCCTTGCGGATACGACCGAGGAGGGTGGTGTGCGCGGGCAGATCTCGCAGCACGGTGCGGTTGGTAAAGGTGGCGTCGGCACAGACCAGCAGTGAGCGAGATGCACCATCGGCGAATTGATCGATGGCCTGTCGCAAGTGCCGGAGGCGTTCTGCTCCACGGCGGCTGATGGCGGAAGCGGACGAGGCGGCCCGCCAACTCTGCCACTCTGGCCCCGCGGGATCGGCGCGGCGAGAAGGTTTGCGCGGTGAAGGTGCATGCAGCAGATCAACGGGAATGGCGCGAGCCGCGCTGACCAGCGCTTCGGGATGCTCGGGCAGGGCCAGCGAAATCTGCAGGAAACGGCTGGCCCAGATGAAATTATCGGCAAAGTGGGGTCCCAGTGGATCGCGCCGCCAGGAAGTGCCGGCGATGCGGTGTCCGCGTTTGCGAATCAAGGTGTCATCGATCAAGGCCACGATGGGACTAGCCGGCGGCAGGGTTGCGAGCACGCCTTGCAACGGAACCCGCCACAGGGCTTCACCGTCAAGACGCTCGCGCTCGAATAAGCGATAAGCCGCCGACCAGTCGCGGAACTGTTGCCCGGTGGTACAGAGCAAGCCTGACAGCGTGTGTCGGCCCAAACAGGTCAGGGCGGACACGCCCAGCGTGCGCGCCCGCTCGAAGCTGCGCTGCTGCGCGAAAGCCGCACGCGCTTGATCGAACAGCGCATTCCAACCAGCCATCACACCTTGCCGTGTTTCGTTTTTTTTAGCGTCGCTGCGGAAACTTTGCGACGACGGAGCAGCAGGCGGCTCTTGTCCTCCACGATCCACTCGACGACCTCGCCGCGGGTGAACTCCATAGCCTGGGCCACGGCCGAGGGGAAGTTGATGTACCACTGCTGACTGTCCTTGCGCTGGATAAGTTGAACTTTGGTGGGGAATCCCATAAGGGTGCCTCCTGTAATCTAGTTATATGACTAGATAGAGGAAAACACAAGAAACCACCTGCAAAGATGCTGCGGATTCACTACGGGGGGAAGCCTTCCGAACTAGTCAGAGGGCCAAACACGAGGTCATCTGCCCGGTACATCGATGGCGGCGTCGGCGAGAGATTTTGCCTGTATCCCCTCACAACAAGTTCCGCTTGCTGAAGCAATCGAGAAACCGGCACAGCTAACCGGTAGTAATCCAATTGGAGAATGAAATGTCAGAGACAATCGAACAGCGGATGCAGTCCATCGAGGACGCATTCGTGGAAGTAAAGAAGTTGAAAGGAATAGCAGGTCCCAGCGGTCCCCAGGGCCCATTGGACGCCTGTATTCGGGAATCAACCAAATCCGCCAACCAAGCCGTAGCTGAAGCAGAAGCTCGTGTTCAGGCCAAATCAGACGAAGCTTTCAAAAGGCTGATGATTGAATCCGCCACGCAGAAAGCAGAAGTTGTGAATTTGCGAGCAGAAGTTGCCAACCTCGTGAAATATCTCAATGACAGGATTTCAAATGCTGTCGACGCGAATGTAGTGAACACTCTACACGAGTACTACCTTCTAAAAGATGGAAATCCCTCTTCGGAATACATGGCACATGAGATCCGCGCCATCGTTTTGGAATCGATCGCCCTAAGCAAATAACAATCTCAGGGCCCCGGCAACTGTCCACTTATCCCTCGTGGGCACTTAGCGATGTGCCCACATCGGGCAGCATCCTTAATTACTCACACTTCGTCTAGACGGTTCAGACCAGTCGCTTACGCAAAACTGGGGCGGATGGTCACGCAAAAACCTGAGGCGCAGACCCGGCGCGCTGAAACTCAACGGCGACAAAATGCCGCACTGAAGGCATGGAATCCCGCAGACAAACCAGATTGGCTGAATAAGGGAACGTTCCAAGAAAAAGTCCAGCCACGGCTCGGAGGCGTCACTGTTCCGACGATCATGCGGGCGCTCAATGTTTCGGAGTCCTATGCGCTCAGAATTCGCGGTGGACGGTGTATTCCGCATCCTAGGCATTGGCTGGCACTTGCGAAGCTTGAATCGATCTAGGAATTCGCAAGTAGTACGTTCACTGGCGGATTAAGATCAAAAACGTCCCGTCTGTCCTCGGTTCCCATTTTTTGGGAGCGAGGCCGCATGCCTACGGCCCCGCTCGTGTCCGTTGTTCGATTTTGGGCTGGCCTATTTGAGTGGCTTGGCCCCGAATTTGTGATCGCGATGAGCGGATCGCGTAGCGAATTTAGCCAGCGCTTCCCGAGTCACTGGTGGGTGAATCGCCTGTTGCGACGGCTGATCAGGTTCTGGGCTAGTTTGCGCCGCGTCGACGGCGCTCTCATTGCGGTCGTCGAGTGGAACAAGCACGAAAGCATGCTCATCACCATTTGCGACACGTCCGGAGACTGCGATCTCGCCTTGTTCGTTGATGAAGACTCCCTCACGCAAGAGAATGCCTGAACCGGGAGTAACAAAGGAATTCAAGTCCACCATCGGTCCGCCGTTCTCCCATAGGAACGGATGAGGTTCGTCACAGTCGGGAGAAGAGTTTCCCACCACCTGACCCTTCGAATTGCCGCTCCACGCTATACTGCACTGATCGCCGTTCAAGTTCAGGCTGCCCAGGTTAATCATCCGGCCATTTATCCAGCGAAATGCTCGGAACAGCTGATCGTTTTCGGTATTTGAGCCCCCTACAACTCCTCCAGCCTCATCAATCCAATTGCCGACTGCGAAACTCCCTCCCAGCGTGCCAAGGTCGCGAAGTGATCCCCGCTCCCAAAGGAATGGATGGGCCGTTTGGTCCCCGGCCAAATTTGAGGTGCCCGCCACTTGCCCTCTATTGTTCAGCCCACTGGACGTTCCGAAAACGCCTCCGAGAGTTCCGAGGTTAACCATGTGGCCGTCTTGCCAAATGAAAGGGGCAACGATTGGAATCCCGGTTTCAGGATTTGGGACAGAATTCGTATACGGAATTTCCGACTATCTGGCCGCGCTCATTCACAAATTCCGCAAACGCATCGTTGCCACCCAATGTCCCCAGGTCGCGCATGCTGCCGTTTTGCCAGAGAAGCGCACGAGTTTGCGTTGTCCCGCCAAGGAATGGGTAGACACCGCCGAATGGATCGAAGGTCGTATTCAGGCCTCCTCCGACGATCTGCCCCCGGTTACTAATGTCTATAGCCACTGCGAAGGATCCTCCCAGGTTACCCAAGTCAATGATCTGCCCGTCCTTCCAGAGGACGGCATCGAATTGCGGTCCAGTCAGCGGGTCGATGACCCCGTTTGTCGCTAGTCCAACGATCGAGCCTGCCGAATTTATCGTGGCAGCAACGCTGTCCGAGCCCCCAGGCAGTGTGCCCAGATCAGTTAAGACACCGTTCTCCCAGCGGAACGCGTGGAAAACGAAGCAACCGCAGGCTGCGTCGAAAATGGACGTGTCCGCTGCACCCACCACGGTCCCTCGACCATTGATGATCACGCTGCCAGAGTTGTATGAGCTGGTCGGGCCACCGAAGGTACCCACGTCAATGACTTGATATCGTGTGTGTCGTGTGTGAGATGAAAGCTGCTGCGCCCGGGCTGGCGTTGCAGCCACAAGCACAGCGATGAATCCGACCAAAGCGGCTGACCAAATTTGCGCCAATTTTCTGATGTTCATGGACATCTCCTTAAAGTTTAGGGACGGAGAGTGGCCTCAGGCACCGTCAATGGCCTAAAGTTCTCTGTTCCCGAACGTGGTTCGATTCGACCGTGCAGAATCCGTGCAGCAGTCACAGTCTTCCCACGGGAAGCGAATTTCAAGTGGCATGACGCTGAAAATAAAAGTGACATGTTAACGACCGTGATTCCCGATACTTACAACGCATTATGTCCTATGCCAATACACCAATCATGATAGAGTGAGACCTTCCTTGGGGTGAATCGTGCATTCTCCCTCCTCTATTGTTTATCGCTTCGGTACCTTTGAGCTCGATTCGAGCTCCGGTGAGCTTCGAAAGAGCGGCATCAAGCAGAAAATCCAGGATCAGCCACTAGATGTGCTTATCAGACTTTTGGAGCATGCCGATGAGATCGTCACGCGCGAAGAGCTGCAACGTACCCTGTGGCCTGCCGACACATATGTGAGTTTTGAAACGGGCTTGAACACGGCAATCAAGCGGCTTCGCGAGGTACTCGGTGATTCCGCTGAATCTCCAACTTTCATCGGAACTATCCCGAAACAGGGTTATCGATTCCTTGCCGCTGTAAATAGGGTGGAGATCGGGTTGCCCTTACCCGGCAATGGAAAGGCCGCTGTTCTGAACAAATTTGCCGGCGGCACCTTGATCGTCAAAGACAAGTCAGTGCCAAGAATAAGGCGGATTTACATTCTCGGCGCCGCGTTCGGAGTGCTTTTGGCCGCCGCTACCGGACTTCTTGCAGGAAAATTCTACTGGCGCACGCCATCAGCCGTGTTTCATCGTCTGCGTTTTCGACGCGGCTATATTCCGACGGCACGATTTGGGGTGGACAGCCGCACGGTAATCTACGCAGCGGCTTGGGATGGAAGCCCACCCGAACTTTTTTCGGCCGGTTCAGACTCTCCCGAATCACGCCAACTTGGGTTGGGAGCGGCCAATCTTTTAGCGATTTCCAACACTGGGCAGATGGTCATAGCCCGGAATCCAACAACTTTCGGGCGAGTTGCGAATTACAAAGGAACTCTCGCCCAGGCTCCATTTGCAGGAGGAGCTGCGCGAGACCTTCTCGACGATGTGATGGCCGCAGATTGGGATTCCGCGGGGAAACAGATAGCGGTGGTTCGTGTCGTGGGAGACCGCTGCCGCCTGGAATTTCCGGTTGGGAGTACGCTTTACGAAAGTCAGGGGTTCATCAGCAACATGCGTATCTCGCCAAACCAGCATCTGGTGGCTTTTCTCGACCATCCTAAATGGGGGGATGACCTGGGATCTGTTGTAGTCGTAGATGTCTCAGCAAAGGTCGTCATGCGTTCTCCGGTTTGGGAGACTGTCGACGGTCTTGCGTGGTCCTCCAACGGAAACGAGGTGTGGTTTACAGCTGCTGCATCGGGCAGCAGTAGCGATCTGTACGCGATTAACCTGGCAGGGAAGCAGCGGGTCATTCAGCGTATTGGAGCGAGGATGGTGCTTCAGGACATCTCTTCCGATGGGCGCGTGCTGATTACAGAAGAGAATGAACGGTTTGGGATCACAGGCCTTTCATCCGACGAACAGAAAGAACGAGATTTGAGTTGGCTCGATTATTCATTTCTTACCGGGGATCTTTCTGGCGACGGACACACGATTGTATTCAGCGAAGAAAGTGAAGCGAGCGGGCCAAACTATGCGGCTTGCATTCGCACGACGGACGGCACTGCTCCCGTACGTCTTGGGGAGGGCCTTCCCTTCGGCGTATCGTCGAATGGCAAGTGGGTGGTATCGATCCGTCCGAACACACCGGGATTGCTGCTGTTGCCAACCGGGTCAGGAGAGATGAAGGTACTTGAATCGCCGGGCATCGAGCAACGAGCGGCAAAATGGTTTCCAGACGGAACACACCTGCTCGTCCTGGGAAACTCGCCCGGCAGGCCCAAGCGCTCCTACATTCAATCGGTGGACGGCAGCGAACTGAGGCCCTTGACTCCTGAGGGAGTGGTCGGCATTTTGATTTCACAGGACGGAAAGCTAATCATTGCCGCTAGTTCCGAAGAGGGAGTGTTCTCCATTTATCCGGTCGGAGCGGGTGAGTCTCATCGTGTGCCTGGAATGGAAAAAGGATATTGGCCTATTCAATGGAGTGATGATGGACAAATAGTATACGTTCGCCATGGGCGCACTTCAGCACAGGTTTATCGGGTCAATGCCACAACCGGGGAAAGAAAACTCTGGAAAGTGATTGTGCCGGCTGATCCCGCTGGCCTCCTTTCGATAGACAAGATTGATGTAGCCCGAGATGGTAAGCAGATTGTGTATGGTTACGCACGCATTACATCCGACCTTTACGTCGTTAGTGGTCTGAAGTGAGTGCGGCACCCAGGGCTCATTTCGGAATCTGAGACTGATGAACCCCCCGCCTAACAAAATGCTGTATCGTGCCCGGGAACCTGAGGACATCCCAAGAATGAATTATTTGCGGATGGCATTGTGAGGTGTCCGAGGCCCAATTCCTTGGAGGATTCCAGTTTTAAACCACGCTCGCGAATTGAGCTCCTCTTTCGCTGATCACAATTGCTGACTCTTCAATTCTCAAAAAAAGAGGGCAGTTTCGCCGGCTCCTATCCCCTATCCCGTCAACGCGTTGAGGACAATTAATGTCTCGCCAATACTTCTCATCGCGAATGCAGGCAAGGTCCTGCCCAACCAGTTCTTGGTGGTCCCATCTCTCTACTTACAGGCCGTGCCTGCGGGGAGCTGCCTGGCCACAAATGAAAGATCAAGAACATTTACAACGCCGGCGCGCGTAGTAGAATCCCATCATGGAAGCAGTACGGATCGAAGAACTGCTGCGTTCAAGGTCTTTTCTGGAATGGTCTCCCGACCCCAAACCCACAAAGACGCCGACCATAAGCGTGGGGCGTGGTCAATCCTTCACATACAAGCGGAAGAAAGTTTACAGACGCGCATGATTCAACGAACGGGAAGTGCGCGACCTGCCGTGGGGTGAATATCGAACGACGGTAGTCATCGAAGTGTACCGGGTGTGCTGTCCGCAATGTGGGGTAAAGGTCGAGAAGGTGCCCCAGCTGCCGAGTAAAGCGCCGTTTAGTAAGCGCTTTGAAGATGCCGTGGGGTTAGCGTGCGAAAGCGCAGCGGTTCGCCAGGTGGCCAGGCAGTTCCGACTGGCAGCCAGCACGGTGCGAGCGATCGACCTGCGGTATCTGCAGCGTTGGAGTGCAGCGCGCCGCAAAGACCCGTTAGTACAAATGGGTGTGGATGAGATTTACTTCGGCAAGCAGATGAAGTTCATCACTGTGGTCAGCAACTTGGATACCGGCGAGCCCTTGTGGTTTGGGCAGGACCGCAAACAGGAAACACTCGATGAGTTTTTCCGGACCGAATTAAGTGCCCTACAGCGGAAACGAATTGAGGCCGCTTGCGTGGATATCTGCGCTTTCTGCAGATCGATCACTGCGATGGATTTCAGCCTTTCAATCAAGCTCGCTTCCATGCGATCATCTCGTCTGTCCAACTGCAAAATTCCCTTATTAGTGTTTGTGGACCAAGCCATCAACGGCGAGTCAAAAGATGAGCGGCACTATGCGCCGGCCGATCTGGCTAAAGCGTGGGGTGTGTCCACGGAAACTGTGCGGCAGATTTTCAGAAATGAACCAGGTGTTTTGCGTCTGGGCACAAACGGTGACCAGCGTGTCCGCGGATACGTAACGCTGCGTATTCCACAGTCGGTCGCTGCGCGTGTGCACGCTAGGCTAACAGCTATTCCTCAAACAAGATAATGTTCATTCGTCGACGCCACATCCCCGAGTGCGCGGTTAAGAACCGTCAGGAATTAAACGCGTGCTCCTGCCCGATCGAGAAGGAGTGGCGCGTCAATGGACGTCGCTTCCGAAAAAGCATGAAGACCTGCAATTACCAGAAAGCTCTGGCGATTGTGCGGCAAGAAGAGATCACGGGAATCAAGAAGTTGACTACCTCGCCGCCGATCAAGGATGCATGCGACAATATATTCAGGACGCCCAGGCGTGCAATCTGAAAGAGCCAACGCTGCACAAGTTCCACCTCTTGTTTCGTCAGCTTTAGGACTTTGCTGCAAACAAAGGACTGGTCTTCGTCTCTGACTTAAACCTCGACAACCTGCGTGAGTTTCGTGCAACGTGGCCAAACAAGAACGAAGCCGCACGCGTCAAGCTTGGGAATCTCCGCGCGTTCATAGGATTCTGTCAGAAGTCGAAGTGGATCGAAGAGAATTATGCTGAAGATCTGAAGGCTGCGAAGGTTATTGACCAGTAGATTGTGCCGCTTGAACCAGTTGAATTCGCGGCGATCCTGAAAGCTTGCAACGAGTACAGTCAGAAGACCCGCGGCCAGTTGTTGAAGGCTATGATCCTTCTGCTGCGGCTCGCGGGACTGCTCATTCGAGATGTGGTAACACTTCGTCGCGACTCTGTGCGAGGCAGCCGCCTGTATTTGCGAACAGCGAAGACGGGGGTTGAAGTCTTCTGCCCGTTGCCACCGCAAGTTGTTGACGCGCTATCGGCCGTCCAGGCGAAGGGTCAGTGGTTTTTCTGGGATGGCAAGTCGAAACCGAAGTCTGCGGTTAGTGTCTATCAGAAGTCCCTCGCCAGGATCATTGAATTGGCCGAGGTTCCTCGCGCCTATCCTCATTTGTTTCGTCATACTTGCCCTACAGATCTTCTTTCAAAAGGTGTGAGCCTGCAAACCGTTTCAACACTGCTCGGGCACACGTCTATCAAGATGACAGAGCGTAGGTATAGCCACTGGATCAAAGGTCGGCAGGACAAACTCGAAGAAGAGCTTAAAAATTCGTGGTCGCAGTCGGTCGCAGTAATAAGGCAAAAACGCTAGGTTGATTCAAATACCAGCATAAACATTGAAGATTAAAAGAAGAGAGGCGGGCCAGGTCTTCCCGCCTCTCCATATTCCCCTTTCGGGGAAACCGGCAAGCCTGACGGAGGGCGGCTAGCCGGTCGTGTGTTGGCCTGCCTATTAAACTCTGCTCAACCAAAAAAAGTTACAGTCAAACGAAAAAAAAAGACTACACTCTTTTCTGTACTTTGTTGTGCCCTTTGGAAAGGGTCCCATGTCGCGCCCGTCGCCGTTAAGTACCGATAACATCCTTCGTTTTCTACAACTTAGAAACGACCCCGTGGCCATCGAGGAAATCTCTCGCTCCCTCCAGGTCAAAAAGAGCAAGCGCCACGTCCTTCAGCAGATGCTCGCGCGCCTCAAAAAGCGTGGCCTCATCGAGGAACTTTCTCATAGCCGTTATCTGCTTCGCCGCAAAGAACGCGACACTGCTGCCACCTCCCGCCGCCGCTGCTCCCGAGAAATTTCCCCAACACAAAGCCGTTTCCCGCGACGAAATTCGCGGCCGGCTGGTCCACCATCAGGACGGCTACGGCTTCGTCGTTCCGGAGATCGCCCTTCCCAACGTCGATGGCGACATCTTCATCCCACGCGACCAGATTGAAGACGCCATGCACGGCGACACGGTCATCGCCAAAATTACTCGCCTCAGTGGCATGACCGGCGCCCGCCGCGCCGAAGGCCGCATCATCCGCATCATCGGCCGAGCGCATCCCTCCGTTGTCGGCCAGTTCCGCTACACCTCTCGCGGTTGCGTCGTGCTCCCCTACGATCCCCGCGTGCAGCACGAGATCGAACTCACCCCCGGCGATGAACTCTCCGCAGCTCTGCGCGAGCAACTTCTTCCCGGCGCAAAAGACTCTGTCGCGCGCGGTCGCCGCTTGCCGCACATCACGAAACTCGATGGCGCCGTCGTCAACGTCGAACTTCTGCGCTACCCCCGTGGAGGCGCTGCGCCTTCCGGCCGCGTCGTCGAAATCCTCGGCCGCCCCGGCGATCTTGGCGTCGACACGGAAATCATCATTCGCAAGCATCACCTTCCCCACTTTTTCTCGCAGGAAGTTCTTAACGAAGCCGAACGACTCGCTCTTCCCGTCTCCGAATCCGATCGCGCAGGTCGCGAGGATTTTCGAGAACTTCCCATAGTCACTATCGACGGTGAAACCGCGCGCGATTTCGACGATGCCGTTTACGTCGATCGCCGCGAGGATGGCGGTTGGCTTTTGCAAGTTCACATCGCCGATGTGGCCCACTACGTTCTTCCCGAGTCTCCGCTCGATCGCGAAGCCCGCCTCCGCGGCAATTCCGTCTACTTCATCGATCGCGCCGTGCCCATGCTTCCTGAATCGCTCTCCAACGGCATGTGCTCCCTCAAGCCTCGCGAAGAACGCCTCGTGCAAAGCGCCATCATGCACTTCGATGCCGCTGGACGCATGCTCAATTCCTGGATGGTGCAGGGCGTCATCCGCTCCTCCGAGCGCATGACCTACACCAACGTCAACAAGGTCCTCGAAGGCGATCCGGAAATGACCGCGCGCTACTCCCATCTCAATCATCATTTCCGCGCCATGAAAGGTCTCGCCCTTCTCCTCAACGCCAGGCGCAACGAAAACGGCTCCATCGATTTCGATCTCCCCGAAGCGGTCATCGAGTTCGACGCGGAGCAGCGCATGACCAACATCTCGCGCAGCGAGCGCAACATCGCCCACCGCATCATTGAAGAGTTCATGCTCGCCGCCAATCGAGCCGTCGCGCATTATCTCCTGCATCGCGCCATCAAATGCATCCATCGCGTCCACGAAAAACCCGACGCCCGCAAGATTCTGGAATTTGAGGAATTGGCCCGCGCCTTCGGCTATACATTGGGCGTCGAAGATCTCTACCAGAAAGAAGTTGCCGTCCGTCACGGCAAGGTTCCTTCGCCCGCCAAAGCGGGCCGTCCCGATTCTTACGGCAAAGGCCGCGAACGCGGCATGAAAGTCGCACTTCCCGCCGCCGATGTGCGCATTACCCCGCAACACTATCAAGCGCCTGCTGAAAAAGCTCACGGGAACCACCGAAGAGCGCATCGTCTCCTATTTAATGTTGCGCTCCCTCAAGCAGGCCCGCTACGCCGCCGATTCTCTTGGACATTTCGCTCTCGGCTTCGATGAGTACACGCACTTCACTTCACCCATTCGCCGCTATCCCGATCTCATCGTTCATCGCGTTCTCAAATGGGCTCTCGCGCATCCCAACGAAACGCCGCCCAGCTATTTCAAGCCCGCCATCGGCACCGAAGCAGCTCTCTATTCCACCAAGCATCTCGAAGAAATTGCCCAGGAAACTTCCGAGACCGAACGCCGCGCCGCCACCGCCGAACGCGAACTGAAAGACTGGAAGACCGCGCAGTTCATGGAAGATCATCTCGGCGACGAATACGAAGCACTTATCATCTCCGTGCAGAAATACGGCTGCTTCGTCGAATTACTCGAAGTTTTTGTCGAAGGTCTGCTACCGATCAGCGCGCTCGAAGAAGCCACCGGCTCTCGCGTCATGCATCGCGAACGCGAACACTCGTTTGTCTCGCTACCCGGCAACGAAGGCCGCGGCAGCCGTCGCAAGAAATCCGCTCCGCTGTCCTGGAAACTCGGCGATCGCATTCGCGTCCGCGCCGAACGCATCGATCCGATGCGTCACCGCGTGGAGTTCTCGCTCGTCACCGCTCCCTGATTTCGCCGCAGCAGCTCAATTTTGAAGTTGCTGTTGTAGGGGCCGAGCTTTAGATCGGCTCGTTTTCTTCCTTGTGCGGCCTACACTACCTTCGTACTCACGCCGGCCACATTTACCGCTGGCAAATTCCCGCCCCACCGGCTCATTGATCCCTTGCGCTTCCTGCTGCTTGGTCGTCAGCCATCCCACAAACGTCGCTTTCTCTCGCGCCACCCCATCCTGATTCCGCTTAATCCTCTCGGCATAACTCGCCCTCACCCTCTCGAGCTCCGCATTGATCTGCATGTTCTCTTTGGCCTTTTGCGCCCACAACGCTTCAAACTGCTTCCGCTGCTCCGCTTCATACGAATCGATCGCTTCCTGCCGCACCCTCGCATCACGCAACACATCGTCCATCGACACACCCGCTGCATCCAGAGCCATCAGCACAGACGCTCTGTTCATTTCCTTCGACAGCCCACGCAGGTGCCCGCTCTTCAGCATCTCCACTACTTTCCTCACGCTGTACCCGCGCCGCGGATTCACAATCCCCGCCGCGCGATAAATATCTTCCATCGGCAGCAATTCCACCTGAATATGTTCTGCACTCGCGCCAGCCGCTTCCGCCGCGCTCTTCTCCGCCAGCACACTCGCCACGCCCAGATGCGCGCCGTTCTTCCTCGGTCCATTGTGACTTGTTGGATTCCCCGTAGCGTTGCTCGCGCTCCCGTTTCCGTGATCTTCTTCCTCTCTCTTGCGCCAGTGTGCCAACTGCAGCAATTTGCTTCCCATAGATTTCCTTTCCTTGCAAGCTTCCCTCCGAGACCAGAGCTCTGCGGCGGGGACATGTGTCTCTGGAAGGACTTTTACTTTTTCAGGCTGTACCAAAGCAGCACCACTCTGTTCCAATTCGGCCGTGCCAACTCCATTTACTCGGCTCTCCACCGCAGGCACCGCCACAACCGGAATCATCGGCACAATTGCCGGCTTCTGACTCCCCGGTACTTCCCGCACGCGGGCGTTCACTTTACGCGTTGCTTCCGCACGTCGCGGAACCTTCCTCGCCTCCAACTGTTCCACCGGTTCCTGCGCCGCCGGATCGCGCCGTATGCCCACTCGATATTCGCCAGCTTCCAATTGGCAATACTTCACCACGCCGGAAAACTCTTCCGAGCGCCACTGCACGTGCACCTTTGTCGCAGGGGCAATGCGCCGCTTCGTGCGCAGGCAGGCGCCCGGCATGGATTTGTTCTCCATCCGCACACGCGCCTCGACCAATGTTCCACTCTGGTCTTCCCAAGATGCATCGACCAGAATCATCACCGGGGTTCGGCGCTCGGGCGTGACTTCGCTCATGCCCGTGCTATCGGCAGGAAATTAAATCAGTCGAGGATTGGATTAGAATTTGCGGCGGGTGTGCCGGTTTTCAATCCGGCGCAGCGCTGTTCCAAATGCCTACGTCGCGGCCGACGATTTCTTATGCGTCGGCTGATGTGTTCCCGCCGGAGCGCGCGTCGCAATCGCCAATCGATTCCACGCGTTGATCGCCACCACCGCGTACGATAGATCCACCAGTTCCGCTTCGTTGAATTCTTTTTTTACCGCTTCATACACTTCATCCGGCACATGCGTTTGCGCCACCAGCGTCAACGATTCCGTCCATTCCAGCGCCGCGCGTTCCCGTGCCGTGTAGTACGGCGCCTCTCGCCAGGCGTCTAATCCATACAGCCGCTGCTCGGTTTCGCCATCCGCGCGCGCATCCTTCGAGTGCATGTCGAGACAATATGCGCAGCCATTGATCTGCGAGGCCCGCATCTTGATCAAGTGCATTACCGATTTTTCCAAACTCGAGGCCTGCAGGTATCTCTCGATCGCAAACAGCGCCCTCGCACCCTCGTTCACATGTTTTGTTAAGTCAATACGTGGTTCCAGTAGTGTCCGGTTAAAACTCGAATAGATTCAACTGGTTAGCGTTGGCAGTGCTATCGAACTGGTAGGCGATGCAGGAAAACGCTTGCTGGATGGGCGTTTTTTCGAAGAGGGTGACGGAGAGGATCTGTAACAAAGTGTGAAGCGAAGCCTCTTGCTGGAGGCGTTTTTTGACGAGGGCCACGAGCACGTAGGCGGAGACGGCGATCCAGATTTGGGATTTCACGGCGTTCTCCGAAGTACCGAAGAACCGTTTGATGCGCAGATGCTGCTTGATCCATTTGAAGAAGATTTCCACCTGCCAGCGCTCCTTATAAAGCGCGCAGATGCCGATCGAGTCACGCCAGCGGCGAGCGTCTTTCGCCGTGTAGTATGGCGCCTCTCGCCACGCGTCTAATCCATACAGCCGCTGCTCGGTTTCGCCATCCGGCGCGCGCATCTTTCGAGTGCATGTCGAGACAATATGCGCAGCCATTAATCTGCGAAGCCCGCATCTTGATCAAGTGCAGTCACCGATTTTTCCAAACTCGACGAACTTGACGTCTGCAGGTATCGTCTCGATCGGCAAACAGCGCCCTCGCACCCTCGTTCACATGTTTTGTTAAATCAATGCGTGGTTCCATTACTCGCCTCCCCTTCCGAAATTCACTCGTCTTCTTTTTTGACTGCGCCGCACAGCAAACGGATACATGATTTCTTCGCGTCTACAGTACCCACCCCAAACATTGCAAATCCCACGCAATCTCGTTATACCTACAGTTTCATAATTCCGCCGCGTCACCTTTTGATACGGGAGACTTTTGTGACCTCCGATTCTCGCCCCGACATGAATCAATATCTGATGGGCATCGCCATGGCCGTTCGCAAACGCGCCAACTGCCTCGGCAGCCGCATCGGCGCGGTCATCGCGCTCAATGGACGCGTCGTTTCCACCGGCTACAACGGCACGCCCGAAAACATGCCCAATTGTCTCGACGGCGGCTGCCATCGCTGCGCCAATCGTGAGCAATATCCTTCCGGCTCCGGCTACGACCTCTGCATTTGCGTTCACGCCGAACAAAACGCCATTCTTTCCGCCGCGCGTTTCGGTATCTCCATCGAAGGCAGCACCGTCTACACCACCATGCGTCCCTGTTTCAGTTGCACCAAGGAAATGCTCCAAGCCAGAGTCCGCGCCGTCTATTACCTCCATGATTGGTCTCATCCCAATCCTGTGCACAAAGCCGAGTATGAACGCCTGCAGGCGCGCTTCGAGGGTGGCATCCGCCGCCTCGACATGCCCGATCCCGATGCCGAATGGGCCACGCGCAAACGCGCAGCCCCTTCCACTCCCTCCGCCGATCCACCATCCGCCGATCCCCACGGCGCCCAGGACCTCTGACTCACCCTGCGCACGTTTGGGTACGGCCACCGTCAGGTGGCCATCGTCACCGTCGTAGTGGGTCGGATGTGTCCTCCCGACCGGAGCGCCGCGCCCTCTGCGGCTCGCAGTGGAGGGATCGTGGCAACACGCCAGCACGAACGACCTCTATTGCGCAGTCTCCGCTCCTCTTACCAAGCTAATCCTCCCCAATTTCACCAATAAGGTTTACTATCCTCTTAATACCGTTGCCCGAGGGGCGTGCGTCACATCCAAAGGACCTCTCCCTGTTCCATACTGCGGGTACGCACACAGGTGCCCCAACGCTTCCACTGCGGGTCACCGGGAGGCCTCCATGAATCTCTCTACAAGAATTCTCACTTTCCTTTCCCTCGTTCTACTTCTCACCTTCTGCGCCACCACAGCTTCCGCTGCAGAACAGAAAACCGCTCCCGCGAAAAAACCTGCTCCCGCCGTCGACAAATGCGTCGAATGCCACGCCAAAGTCAGCCCCAACGTCGTCAACGACTGGAAGCTCAGCAAGCACTCCACGCTTGGCATCAGTTGCGACGCGTGCCACGGCACCGCGCACGATAATTTTCAGAACGCCTCGCTCGCCAAGATTCCCACGCCCGAAACCTGCGGCACTTGCCATGCGGATCGCGTCGAGCAATTCAAGAAAGGCAAGCACGCTATCGCCTGGGCCGCCATGGAAGCCATGCCCACCATTCACTACCAACCCATGTCCATGACCGAAGGCATGAAGGGTTGCGGCGGCTGCCACAAGATCGGCCTCAAGACGCCCGAACAGATCGCCACGCTCTCCAAGAACGGTGTGCGCTTCGGCAACGCTTCCTGCGATTCCTGCCACACGCGCCACACATTTTCTCTCGAAGAAGCGCGCTCTCCGCAGGCCTGCAAGACGTGCCACATGGGCTTTGATCATCCGCAGTGGGAAATGTACGACTCCTCGAAACACGGCGTGCGCGAAAATCTCAAGCAACTGAAAATCCAGAACGCGGAATCCGCTGCGCCTACCTGCCAGACCTGCCACATGCAGGAAGGCAATCATGAAGTGCGCACCGCCTGGGGCTTCCTCGCCGTTCGCCTGCCGATGCCGGAAGATCCCGAATGGGCCGCCGACCGCGTCACCGTTCTGCAGGCCCTCGGCGTACTCGATCCCGATGGCAAACCCACCAAGCTGCTCGACGTGGTGAAGGCCGCCGACCTCGCGCGTCTCGATCAAGCCTCCTGGCAAACCGAGCGCGACAAAATGGTCAAGACCTGCAACCAGTGCCACTCCGTCAATTTCGCCAAAGACCAGCTCCAGCATGGCGACGACATGATCAAGAACGCCGATCACCTGATGGCCCAGGGCATTCGCGAAGTCGCCGCTCTCTATAAGGATGGAGTGCTGCCCAAGCCCGCGAACTATCCCTACGCCTTCCCGAACCTGCTGACGTTCCACGATGCGCCGACGGTCGTCGAACAAAAACTGTTCGTCATGTTCCTCGAACACCGCATGCGCACGTTCCAGGGCACCTTCCACGCCAGCCCCGATTACGCCCTCTGGTATGGCTGGAGCGAGATGCAGCGCGACCTCACCGAAATCAAGGAACTCGCCGCGCAAATGCGCCGCGAACACCAGTCCGCCGCCAAGTAGTTGAGCGTGCCGTCATTGTGCTGTCATACGCGGGCCCCGGAGCGGACGCCTCAGGTGGCCATCTTGCCGTGTGGGGCGCCGCTGCGTTTAGGGCCTGTCCGAACTTCCCGGCAGCGAAGTCCGTGCGCAACTCACCAGCACGAGCACTCTCAATGAGAGAACCTCTTACAGCTCCATTTGCCTTTTAGGGAGTTGTTGCCGTGTCGAGGACCGGAGCTTTAGCTCCGAGGACCCAGCGCCAGCGGCGCGCGACAAGATTGCCCACGGCGTAAGCCGTGGGGCCGCTTATTAAACAACAACAGCGCCGTAACAACACTTCCTTCGAACTCCCCCAGTCCCATTACCACTTTTTGCTAAATTAGTTACTTATATTTAATCTATTTCTTCTTCATACTTTCTCTGTGTCCAGCAAACGCGTTGAACTTCCCGGCTCTGCCCTCTGCCGTTTCTCCTTCGCCGATGGACGCCGCTGCGCCCTCCCCGCGCATCCCGATCATCACGGCTTCTGTCTCCCCCACGCTTCCCGCCGGGGACGCACTCCCCGCCGCGACGAACTGACTCGCAACCTCGAAAATCTCGGCCGCGAAGATCTCTCCGAATCCGAAATCTTCCTCGCCCTCGAAAATGTCCAGCGTGCACTCGCTAACCGCCGCGTCGACACCGACCGCGCCGCCGTCCTTACCTATCTCGGCAAAATCCTTCTCGAAGCCGAACTCTTCGCCCACGAACTCTCCTTCCGCACCGGCTCCGGTCAACCCATCGAAAAAATCCGCAAACTTCTCGACGCTCCCCGTTCCCCATCCACTCCCAACTCCTGACCGCCATGCGCGCTCCGTCTTCACTCCGTTTCTCGACTCTTCTCGCACCAGCGCCGGCGGCGCGGCACAAGATAGCCCACGGCGCGAGCCGTGGGAAACATACAGAAAAGAAACCGAGCGCCGTAGGTGCGACACAAAGACTCAGGCATTAAATCCAAGGAATCGCGAAAACAATCCAACTTCTCTATCTTCAACCACGCTAACCCCTTTATTTCCGCCACATGCACGCGCGCGCTCCCTAATCCCTTTTCCTTCAAAATCTTCCGCACGAGGGGTGGGAAGGGTGCCCCTCTTATGGTTAACCTACTTTTCTCCCGCTCCTCTTCTCTTCTGCTATTCTATGGAGCGGCCTGCACCTCGGCTTTCCCGCCAATTGCGCTCCGCGAATCTTTCACCGAAAGGTATCCACGACCGTGAGCACCACTCCTGCTGCACCTGCCACCGCACCAAACCTCGCCAAAGGGGGCGCCGCCAAGCGCGCGTTTAACTTCAATGCCGGGCCGGCGGCTTTGCCGCTGCCGGTGCTGGAACGCATCCGCGAAGAGCTGCTGGATTACCGCGGCACGGGCATGTCGGTGATGGAGATGTCGCACCGTTCGGCGGAGTTTGAAGCCATCAACGCCGGGGCGGAGGCGAACCTGCGCAAGCTGCTGGCGATCCCGGACGACTATGCGGTGATTTTTGTGCAGGGCGGCGGCAGCATGCAGTTCACCATGGCTCCCCTGAACCTGGGACTGCCCGGGAAGCCGATCGACGTGCTCCACACCGGCACGTGGACCGCAAAGGCCATCGGCGAACTGAAAAAAGGGATTCTGCACAACATTGCGGCCAGCACGGAAGCGGAAAAATTCGCGCGCCTGCCGCGTCCCGAAGAAATAAAACTTTCCGCGGACGCTTCCTACACGCACCTGTGCACCAACAACACCATTGAAGGCACGCAGTGGCACACGGTTCCCGCGTCGGCGGCGCCCATCGTGGCGGACATGTCTTCGGACATCGCTTCGCGGCCCATCGACGTGGCGAAATACGGATTGATATTTGCCGGCGCGCAGAAAAATCTTGGTCCCTCGGGCGTGACGCTGGTGATGATCCGCAAGGATCTGGCCGAGCGCGCCGACAAGAACCTGCCGACCGTGCTGCAATATCGCACACACATCAAGGAAAAGTCTCTGTATAACACGCCGCCTACGTTTGCGATTTACATCCTGGGACTGGTGACGGAATGGATCGCGTCAGAAGGCGGCATCGCAGGCATTCAGAAACGCAACGAAGCGAAGGCCAAGCTGCTGTATGACGCGCTGGACAACAGTGGCGGCTATTACCGCTGCCCGGTGGAAAAGGCTTCGCGTTCGCTGATGAACGTGGTGTTTCGCGTGGCTGGCGGCGACGAAGCGGTGGAGAAGGAATTCGGCAAGCAGGCCACCGCGGCGGGATTGATCGGCACGCCGGGACACCGCTCGGTTGGCGGCATGCGCATTTCGCTGTATAACGCCGTGGACCTAGATGCCGTGGAAGCGCTGACGAATTTCATGAAAGAATTTCAGCGCGTACGAGGCTAATCGTTGTTTGTCGGACGGTTTTGTAGGCACCGCCTTCCTACGCGGTCCGGTCTTTTGTAGTGGCTACCTTCAGGCAGCCCCGGTTTGCAGTATTGTGGCATGGCGCGGCGGTGGCCACTTGAAGGTGCCCGCTACAATGATTGCCCTTTAGGGGGTCGGAGCTTTAGCTCCGACATTTATCAGTTGGAACAGGGGGCATTAGCCCCGCAAATTAAATGAGGCTGAGGGAGTTTCGATGAACGTATTAGCACAAGTAACGTTTCTGCACCTGGCGGGCATGGCTGGATTGTTCATTGGCTACGGACTGGAATGGGTCTCCACCGGCCGGCTGCGCCACGCCACCACGGCGAATGCCGCGCGCACCTGGCTTGGCACCTACCGCTTGTCGCTGCCGCTTTCCGGCCCATCGTTGCTGCTGCTGATCCTGACGGGCGGCTACATGGCGGGCGTGACGGGCGCGTCGAGGGGAGGCTGGATCCTGGTGTCGTTCCTGGGAATCGCGATCGCGCTGGGGATTGGTTTCGGATTGGTGATGCCGAGAATGAAGCGCATCAAGGCGGATTTGCCCGAAGGCGAAGCGGCGCTGACCGGAACGGGGTTGTCGCGTGTGCAGGATGGCGTGATCGTGACGTTGATCCGTGTGCGCGCATTCCTGGCGCTGGGGATTGTGTATTTGATGGTGGTGAAGCCCGCGCTGATTGCGTCGTGCGGAGTATTGTTGATCGCCATGGCGATCGGAGCGTTGACCGCGCTCGGTGCGAGGTCGAAAGCCGCGGCGTAAGTAGTTTTATGGAGTGCGGGAGCGATGCTCCCGCTTTTTCTATTTTGGCAGCGGAGATCCTTCGGCTGCGTGGCCCGGCGCGCGAAAACTGCGCGCAATACAAAAGGAGCCGATCTAAAGATCGGCCCTTGCACAATGCGCGGAGCTAGCTGATTACGCCAGATCGAACAGCAGAACTTCCGCGTCGTTCACACCCGTCAACTCGAGCGATTTTTCGGCGCTGACTGCGGCACCATCGCCGGTTTCCAGTTGCTTGCCGTTCAGCGTGACGCTGCCCTTTGCCACTTGCACGTACGCGTGGCGCTCGGGCTTCAGTTCGTGCTTCACCGTTTCGCCTGCGCCGAGAACCGTGGCGTAGAGTTCGTTGTCCTGCCGAATCTTCACCGAGCCGTCGCGCCCGTCCGGAGAAACCACCAGGCGCAACTTGCCGCGCTTGTCGTCGGCCGAGAAATGCTTCTGATCGTACGCCGGCGTGTAGCTCTTCTTATCCGGGAACATCCAGATCTGATAGAGATGAACCGTCTCGGTCTCCGACGCGTTGAACTCACTGTGCGCGACGCCCGTTCCCGCGCTCATGTATTGCACGTCGCCGGGACGAATCGTCGAACCGTTGCCCATGCTGTCTTTGTGGGCCAGCGCGCCTTCGAGAACGTAAGTGACGATTTCCATGTCGCGATGCGGATGGGTTGGGAAACCGCCGCCGCCGGCAACGCGATCGTCGTTCATGACGCGCAGGGTGCGGAACTGCTCATACTGCGGATCGTAATAATCGGCGAAAGAAAAGGTGAAGCGGGTGCTGAGCCAGCCATGATCGGCGTGACCACGCTCGTTGGACTTGCGAATGCTAATCATTGAGAACCCCCTTTGGTTGCGATGATAGAGGCATATTACTTGTTATCACGACTATTGTCAAGAGGCATATTCTGAATTTCTGGAGTAGCCGGTATGTCCTTTTTATGCAGATGCTTACCCGTTCGGGAGGGCAGAGGGCGCATGGCGGCAGTGTGACGGGGCGATTTCCACGAGGCGGTTCTTTGGTGTAAAGTGTTATTCCTGTGCGGTTGCAACGCGCACCGCATCGTTCGAGGTATTCGATGGATTCTGCACTTCCCACAACGCAAACGCGAAACGCCGAGACGGCCAACTCCGAGCCGCGCGAGACGGTAACGATCACCGACAACCGCAACGGCAAGACCTACGAAATTCCCATCAAGCATGGAACGATCCGGGCAATGGATCTGAGGCAAATCAAGATAGCGCCAACGGATTTCGGGATGATCAGCTACGACCCGGCGTACAACAACACGGCATCGTGCATCAGCCGCGTAACGTATATTGATGGCGATGCGGGGATATTGCGGTATCGCGGGTATCCGATTGAAGAGCTGGCGGAGAAATCGACGTACCTGGAAACCGCGTATTTGCTGCTGTACGGCGAGCTGCCGACGGCAACGCAATTAAAAGATTGGCAGCACAGCATCGTGCATCACACGTTCATTCATGAAAGTATCAAGAAATTTCTGGATGGATTTCACTACGATGCCCACCCGATGGGGATGCTGATTTCGACGATTGCGGCGCTTTCGACTTTTTATCACGACGCAAAAGATATTTTTAATCCGGATTCGCGGAAGAAGCAGACGTACCGGCTAATCGGAAAGATGCCGACGATTGCAGCATTTTCCTATCGGCATTCCCTGGGCATGCCGTTTGTCTATCCCGATAATGATTTGAGCTATCCGGGAAATTTCCTGAACATGCTGTTCCGGACGAGCGAGACGCGTTACCGGCCGAACCCGACGCTGGAGCATGCGCTGGACGTGCTGTTCATCCTGCACGCGGATCACGAACAGAATTGCTCGACAAATACGGTGCGCGGGGTGGGCAGTTCGCACGTGGACCCGTATTGCGCGACGGCGGCGGCGATTGCGGCTTTGTACGGACCGCTGCACGGCGGAGCAAACGAAGAAGTGTTGCGGATGCTGGTGGAAATCGGTTCGGTGAACAAGGTGCCGGATTTCATCAAGCGGGTAAAGGCCGGCGAAACGAAATTGATGGGCTTCGGGCATCGCGTATACAAGAATTACGATCCGCGCGCACGGATCATCAAGAAGATTGCGTATGAAGTATTCGACCTGATGGGCAAGAATCCGCTACTGGAAATTGCGCTGGAGTGCGAGCGGATCGCGCTGGAAGACGAGTACTTCGTGAAGCGTAAATTGTATCCAAACGTGGATTTCTACACGGGATTGATTTACCAGTCGATGGGCTTTCCGATGACCATGTTCCCGGTGCTGTTTGCGATTCCGCGCATGTCGGGGTGGATCGCGCAATGGGAAGAACTGATCCTGGATCCTGAGCAGAAGATTGCGCGGCCACGGCAGATTTACCTGGGTCATGACACGCGGTCGTATTTGCCAATTGAACGGCGCTGACGGACAGAGAGAAGCGGTATGCAACCGCACCAATCGTAAACAATTTTATTACGACTTAAGTACGTAACGAGTGCTAATGTGGCACGTAGCTAATTTGAGTACGGCCATGCTCTTGACACTCGACTTTGGTTCACCGGACTGTATATTCAAGGTGACGAGGTTTTATGGGCCAAGAGCCAGGTTCTCCCAGCCATCCAGGTCCGCGACGCCGAAGCCAGCGGGTATTGATGCAGGTTGCGGTGCGGATCCGCGGAAACGATGCACAGGGCAAAGCATTTGAAGAAGAAACATCCACGCTGGCGATCAACGCGCACGGAGCGCTGATTCCGCTGCAGGCGCGGGTGACCAGCGGCAGTAAGGTCCTCATGCAACACAATGGAACAAAGCAAGAGCAGGAATGCCATGTGGTGTTTCTGGGGCCGGTGCGTTCGGGAAAATCAGAAGTAGGACTGGAATTCACAGTCGCTTGCCCGACGTTCTGGAGAGTGGCGTTTCCACCGGAAGATTGGACGCCGAAACACCCCGAAGCGCGCACGATTTCGACGGCGCGGACCATCAAGGAATAGTTTTTAGTTCTGTTACACTTCCCGAACATGAATCGAATCCTTTTGTGTTTGCTGGCAACCGTTGCCGCGGCGTGGTGGTCCGTGAAGACCAGCGGCGTGGACACGAATCTGCGCGGAGTGTCGATAACAGCGGGCAAGAGCGGCGGACGCGGCGCGACGATCTGGGCCAGCGGATCGAATGGGGTGATTCTGCGATCGACGGATGCGGGAAAATCCTGGGAACGGTTGAAAGTGGCGGGAGGCGAATCGTTGGATTTCCGAGGCGTGCAGGCGTTTGACGAAAATGTTGCGTATGTGATGTCCAGCGGTGAGGGCGAGAAATCACGGATCTACAAGACCAGCGATGGGGGAGGAAATTGGGAACTGCAGTATACGGATAAACGAAAGGATTTTTTTCTGGACGGCATCGCGTGCGCTTCGACCACGAATTGTTTTGCACTGAGCGATCCGGTGGATGGCAAATTCGTGATTCTGCGGACCACTGACGGAAAGCGCTGGGCAGAGATGTCCAGTGAAGGGATGCCTGCGGCACTGGCGAAAGAGGGATCGTTTGCGGCAAGCAATTCGAGTTTATTGCTGTACGGTGAGCGAGAGATTTATTTTGCCACGGGAGGCCCGGCGGCACGCGTATTTCATTCCACCGATCTGGGGAAAAGCTGGACGGTCACGGTGACACCGGTACGGAGTGGAACGGCACCGCAGGGAATATTTTCGCTGGCGCGATCAGGTGACACGGTTGTGGCGGTTGGCGGAGATTACACAAAGCCAGAGCAGAGCGAGGGGGTGGCGGCATATTCTGTGGATCAAGGAAAGACTTGGAAATTGGCGGAGAAACTGCCGAGCGGTTACAGGTCCGCGGCAGCGAATTATGGGAAGGGATTTGTGGCCGTGGGACCGAACGGAGCAGACATTAGCGCTGATGGCATTCGCTGGATGCCGGCGGGAACGTTGGATTTGAACGCAGTGGGATTTGTGGGTGAAGATGGATTTGCGGTGGGCGCCAAGGGGATGGTGGCGCGGTTCATGGGTGAAATCTCTCACTGATAAAGATGCGGTTTGCTGGACCGATAGAGACCCCAAGAGCACAGCCAGGAATGGCTGCGCCATAGATTCACTCCGAGTGGAATCCCATTACGCGACAGGGACGGGTGGGCACCCAAAGGAACGCAAGGGTGGAGCATCCTCGAGGTCACATGGTCGATGAACTATCTTGAGAATTTCGATACTTTACACCACATAGAACTGCGGATTATCGGGGAATTTGCGGAAAGCAATAGGGATTGCAGGGAGTGAGAGCGAGTGATAGGCTGCGCGCAGGTTGGTCCTGGGAGGATCTGAGATGGCATTCTGCAAAGCGTGTGGTCAAGAGGTAGGAACGGCGAGTTTTTGCCCGAAGTGCGGCGCAAATCAGGGAGCGGCAGCAACGCCAGTGGCGGCGCCTGCAACTGTCCGCAGCCCAGGCATCCCCGACCGAGGGCATTGACGAAAACGTTGCAGGACTGCTGTGCTACACACTCGGCTGATCGGTGGATCGCCGCATCATTTTTCTCCTGATCGACAAGCGACCATTTGTGAAGTTTCATGCGGTGCAAGCGATGGCGTTGTATTTGGCGGCTAACGGTTCTCCGCATCGGACTGGGACTTTCATGGGCGGGATGACCGGCGGGTACATCGGCTGGGGCGTGTATGGGACCTTTACGCTGCTCCTGGGTTTGCTGACCCTTGTGCTTTGGGTATTCCTGATGGTGAAAGCGTATCAGAATGAGAATTTCAAGCTGCCGATGAGCGGCGCCGATTTTGCGGAAGGAATTGCGAATAAGTAAGAGTGTTGCGGAGATGGGGTGTAGCAGTGCGGCGCCACTCCGCGAAGATAAGAAACCTGAGAAGGGCACGATTTATCGTGCCCCTAGCCAAAATGAGCGATGGGGGCCGAGCTAAACGGCACGCTGCAGAACCAATAATGGCCGATCTAAAGATCGGCCACTACAAATACATGAGGGCGGTATAAAACCGCCCCTACAAAAGACAACCCAAGGCAAAAGAGCCGATCCCGCGTGGCGAGATCGGCAGGTACAAATGCGTTAGGCGTGGAGATGGTAGTAGCCGTCGTCGGGAAAGACGCGGACGGGAACCTCGAACAAGCTGGAGAGGTGTTCGTTGGTGAGGATTTTTTCTTTGGGGCCGTCGGCGAGCACAGTACCGCGCTGCAGCAAGACGACACGATCAATTTCCGGGACAATTTCTGAAATGTGGTGGGTGACGAGGAGCAGGCCGATTCCCGCCTGGGCCAGTTCACGCATGATCTGGCGGAGCTCCACTTGCCCTGCAATATCAAGCGTGTTTCCCGGTTCATCGAATAGAAGCGTTTGCGGATTGTGAACCAGGGCGCGGGCGATCAGCGTACGTTTCACTTCTCCTGAAGACATTTCCATGAGCGGCCGCGCGGCAAGATGGGCGATGCCCATGCGTTGCAGCGCTGCCTTTGCGCGTTGCTCGTGTTCGGGCAAGGGATGGTGATGAGGAAAGATGCGTGTGCTGCTGAAAAATCCGGAGAGCACGACGTCGAGGCAGGACGCATCGGTGGTGCAGGCGGCCAGCAGATCGGGCGAGACAATGCCGAGGAGCGGGCGTAGTTCAAATATATTCCACACGGAGCGGCCCAGGATGGACATGGACACATCGTCGTGTGCCAAGGGATAGCATTCGCGCGTGATGGTCTTGATGAGCGTGGATTTGCCAGAACCGTTTGGGCCGAGAATGCAGACATGCTCGCCGGATTCGATGCGCAGCGAAAAACGATTGAGGCCCAGGTTGTTGCCACGAGCGACGGAGATGTTGCGAAAATCGAGAAGAGGTGGAGTGTTTTTCATTCGTAATGAATTTATCTCACAGATCGAGTTGAGTTGAAATGCGGGGAGATCGGTGGGGGCCTGGTTGTGTTTGGAGTGGAGAAAAAAAGGTGCTGTGGAATGGGTGGTTGAGATCCTTCGCCCGCAAGGAACGCGGTCTCAGTATGACAAACAGAGCGGCGAGTGCGGCTCGGGTCAAGGTAGAGTTGAGGTTGTTCGCTGCGTTCAGGATGACGATAGTCCAACCCGGTTACGGCCGGACGCTGGGACGTCTAAACCCACACCCTTAACAGTGAAGGGTGCGGCACCCGACTCTGCATGGTAAATGCAAGACGACACGGACGCGACTAGGGAGGGCAATGTGACTGGGAATAAAGGATTTACGAGAAAAAAAGGAGGCGAAAACGTGAGTTTCCGCCTCCCGGGGTGGGGTGGGGTGTTACAAACAAGGCCTACGATAGGACAGCAGCACCTGCCCTGCCAGGCGGGTCTGCGCCTCACCCACGAAACGTTGAAGTAATCGCGGACGAGACAAACCACCGAAGGGCTTGCCTTTGCGACTTTGTAACATTCCGAGTAGAGCATGTCAACGGCAAAAAAGTGATGTCGGCGCGCGAAAAATACTATCGAAATGAAGAGAAAAAAAGGACTTATGTTAAAACCCATTCACACATTAATCACCTATCCGCGCCGCGCAGAAGTGGCGGAAAAAAGGTCGGGAGTGAGGGAAGGGCCAAGGATCTCGCGGAGGATTCGGCCGAGTGAAGTGGGACTGTACGGCTTCTGCAAATAGCGGGAATCCGGGACTTGCGCAAGTGCGCCGGCCGAGGATTCGGAGTAGCCGCTGGTGAAGAGAACATGAAGTCGAGGATAACGTTCGCGGAGGCGGAGCGCGGCAGCGGGCCCCCCGAGATGCGGCATAACAAGATCGAGTACGGCGAGGTCGGGTGCTTCGCGTTCGCACAGACGGAGCGCCTGTTCGCCATCTTCGGCGGAGAGTACGCGGTAGCCGTAGTTGACGAGTGATTGCCGAACCATTTCACGAATGGAATCGTGGTCTTCCGCGAGCAGAATGGTTTCCGAGCCATGAAGAGGCGAAGTGGGAGTGGAATCGTGAACGGGGGCAGAGGATTCTGCCGCGGCCCCTTCCATGGCCGGCAGATAAACGCGAAACAGAGTGCCGTGGCGCGGTTCGCTGTACACATGAATGAAGCCGCCAAGCTGCTTGACGATGCCATAGGCGGTAACGAGGCCCAGGCCGGTGCCCTTGCCGTTTTCTTTGGTGGTGAAGAAGGGTTCGAAGATGCGCTCGCGAACTTCAGGCTCCATGCCAACGCCGGTGTCGGAGACAGAGAGCACGGCATAGAGGCCGGGGATGACGTAGGGATAGAAATGGCAGTAAGAGTCATCGATGGGAACCATTTCCGTCTCAATGAGCAGGCGCCCGCCGTTGGGCATGGCATCGCGCGCATTGAGGCACAGGTTCATTAAGACCTGTTCGATCTGCGTGGGATCGGCCTTGATGGGATGAAGGACACCGGCGTCTACCTTGATTTCGATGTCCTTGCTGATGACTTTATCGAGGAAGCTGGTCAAGCCGCGATTGACGGCATTGAGATCGATGGCGCGGGGCTGGAGCGATTGGCGGCGGGCGAAAGCCAGCAGCTCGCGAGTGAGCAAAGCGGCGCGATCGGCCTGTTCGCGCAAGTCAGAGCGGCGGACCAGAGATCGCAATGACTGCGCGATCTGATGAAGAGCCCGAGCCACGGCGGAATGGCCGGCGGAGGACTGCAAGTATTTGGGATTGGTAAGGCGAACGGAGAGTAGCAGACGGGAGCCAGAGAGCACGGAGTCTTGTGAAGAATGTTGGAGTTGATGAAGGAGCCCGGCACGGTTGGGCAAGTTGGTAATGAAGTGGAGACTCGGCTTGCGTGAGGGAGAGGCAGTGGACGGAGCATAGTGGCTAATGGCCGTATGCAAAACGTGGTCCACCGTGGGCACATCGATGAAACCTTCCAACATGTAATTTTCTGCCCCTGCGCGAAGACACCCGATAGCACTGTCTTTATCGGCAGGTTGAACAAAAAGAATTAGAGGGATGTGCGGTGCGGATTGATGGAGGCGAGAGACGGCGCCTGGCGGGTCGGGTTGGAGCAGCGAGAGTGCGAGAAAAGCGATATGGGGTTGAGATTGGAGCAGGACATCGGGGAGCCTGTCTGCATTTGAAACAAACACCAATTCGAGGCGGCGTCCCTGATCGGCACAAAGGGCACGCAGGGTGATGCCTGTTTCTGTAAGGCCACCTTCCGCGAGGAGAACACGGAGCGTTTGTGGTTGCATCGTAAATACCCACGAGAGAAACAGCGTGAGCAGGCGGCGGAGAGACGATTAGGAGAACGAAGAGTGAATGCCGCTCTTGACCTGCAGGAAGGGCCCACTTTCGGCGGGGGATAGTATTGCTTGCTTATATTATAGCTACGTCAACATAAATGTGAAGTATTAGAAAACTTTTATTTCGAAGATGTTGCAGTGGACACGTTGCGGCGCAAGAGGAAGGCGACGAGGCCGGCGATGAGTCCACCAACGATGACGACGCCCTCCCACACGAGGCCAGAAGCAAGGACGAGGTGGCCGGGTGCACCAAAAGGGGACAAAAGACCGACGAGAGCGGCTTCGCGAACGCCGATTCCACCTTGGGTAAGGGGGAGGACAGCAGCGAGCTTTGCGAGCGGCCAGGCGAACAACCAGACACGGATCGGGAGAAAGAGTCCGCAGGAAATGGCGAGGAGCGCGGTGAGCGTGAGGAAAGTGAATTGGATGCCCGTGCCAAGGAGCCATCCAAAGGCAAGGATGTGCGGGCGCCTGGAAACCGTACGAAGGGCATGACGAAGACGCGCGAGCCGCCGACGAAAACGTACGGAGCGGCCCTGGAGCAGAGGTCGGCGAAGCCAGGCGAAAAGAACGGCGATGGCGAAGATAGCGAGGAAGAAGAGGGGTAGAACGTGAGTGGCTTTGGACTGGAGCGCGACGGGAAACGAACCGGGGAGGAGAAGAAGGCCGACGAGAACGAGGCCAGCTTGCGCGAGCATGTCGAGGAAACGATCGGCGATGTTGCCGGCGAGGACGGCGGCAGGATTGGGACTGCGGCGGAGGCCGACAGCGAGGCGCACAGCGTCGCCGCCGAGAATGGAAGGGAGAAAGAGTGTGGCGAAGAGTCCACCGGAATAACATTGGGCGCTGGTGGAGAAATCGAGTTGCGCGCCGGCGGCGTTGACGACCATGCGCCATTTGGCGATGCCGACAAGATGGGCCAGGAGGTAGCAAACGAGAATGGCGAGAAAGCGTGTGACGGGGACACGATGAATGGATTCAAGAAGCAGCGGGAATGGCAGGAAATGAATGAGCAGGCCGAGGACGAGGAATGCAGCGAGCCATCGGAGCGTGATGGTGAGGCGTCCGCGGGAAGTGTTTTCAGAGTGGTGGGCGCCAATCATTCGTGCTGAAGGAAATCAGGCTCCAAAAATATCGTTGATTTTGGCGGCGAGCTGAAAATCGAGCGAGCTGATGCCCTTGACGCTGTGGGTGTTGAGATCGATCTGAACTTTATTCCAGACATTGAACCATTCGGGATGGTGATTGAGAGATTCCGCGGCGAAAGCGACTCTGGTCATTTTTGCGAAGGCGTCGATGAAATCCTTGCACTCGAAATTTTTGTGGAGCTTGCCGTTGGCAAGGGTCCAGCCAGGGATGTCCGCGAGCTGCTGATGAACTTCCGCGTCGGTGAGTCTCTTGGCGTTCATAAGGTGCCTCCAGTTCGGGGCGGGCGCGAGCAACAACCATTATGCGTTGCGAAGGGGGAAGCGGCAAGAAATGCGGGGCGAGATGGCTGGTTGAGAAGAGCCGATATGCCCTTACTACGAGAATCGGATTCCAGAGGCGAAAGAGTTCAATTTATATTCAAGGTTGGAAATAGGGGGCGATCTTCGCCGCAAGAGACACTCTGTTTTTACGTCATAGAAACACTTCGAGCAGAGTTACTCAATTCGACTGCGAAAGCATATGACCACGAGCAAAGTGTGAGTTAAGCTGAATCATCTTGGTGCTCCTGCTCAAAATCAGGTCGAGCTTGCTATTTGTGTTGCTGCTGGCGATCTTCCCTGCTTGCCGCGCGTATGGGCAGGAGACGGTGTTCGACGTTCCGAGCGCGGACGTTCTCGACAAAGGAAAGGTGTATGCCGAACTGGACGGGACGGTGCGGCCCGTGGATCCGGTAGCAACGTTTACGCCGCGCGTGGTTTTCGGCATTGGGCACCAGCTTGAAGTAGGAGTGAATTTCAATGGGCTGAGCACAGTGTCATCGGATGAATGGTCCATAGCCCCCACAGCGAAGTGGCGAGTATGGAAAGGCCAGAGTTCGGGATGGTCGTTTTATGCGGGAGATGACTTGTTCTTTCCGGTACGCAATCGAACTTACAACACGGGAAATTATGTGTACGTAGCATTTGCGAAGGAATGGAAACACGGGACACGGATCAGTTTGGGGGGATACGACTTCACGAAGAACGTGGTGGCGAGCGCGAATCGCGCAGGTGGACAATTTACGTTTGAGCAGCAAGTGAACAAGCGGCTGACGCTGGCCGCGGAGTGGTATACGGGGAAAAATGCGGTGGGATATGTGAATCCGGGTGCGATTATCAAACTGACTTCCAAACTGACGCTGTACACCGCCTATCAGATCGGGAATTACGGTGTGACCAGCGGGAATCATCAGTTTCTTTGGGAGTTTGGATACAACTTTAATTAGTGGCAGGGGGAGATGAGCTCGCAGCTCTGAATCGCGAGAAACTGTTCGGTTGAGATCGTTCGGCGGCCAACTTCGCGTACTCAGAAAGACAGCATCTGTGACGTGGCAAAATTTCGAGATGGCGCGGCGGAATTCACTGCACGACAAAACCACAGGTGAACGTGCTGGCACGAAAGCCAGGACCACGATGGACAAACTACGAAGTATAGAAACTTTGCGGGCTTGGGGTGCAGCAGTGCTGCACCCCTTCGGAGTCTTACGATGCGCGAGAGTTGGTGACGTTTTATACACAGTACTAAGGCCTAGTTTCTTGTCACTGACACATCTTTGCGCTGGTATAGAAGGGTGATGCTCTGCTTTCAAGTACCCGTGGGTGTAGCATGAAATTCTTTCCAATCTATTCGACATTATTTGTGCTGTTGTTCCTACCTTCAGCGGGCAGGGCGCAGAATACCGGGCGCGTCGAGTGCGCGCGCGACGACGGTTACGTATATCTTTACAGTTCAATGATTACATTGGATGTGCGCACCACACTGCAATGCGGTGAAATTGTGCAGATTGCGGGACGCTACGAAGGATATTTTGGCGTACGAAACGCCAAGGGCGAGACCGGATACGTGCCGCTGGCGGCGGTGGTTTTGCTGAAGGATCAGCCGGGCACCGGATTGCCGACAACAGGGACAAAGGCGCCATCGCGAGAACGCACTCCGTACGATGATCGAACGCGGCCAGCACCGGCCCCCGCGGAGGCTGGCGCAGCGGGATTCATTTTGCGGAAAGATACTGCGGTACATGTGAAGTTGGACAAACCCATATCCTCGACGACGGCGCATGTAGGCGATGTGGTGGAATTTGATGTGCTGCAGGATGTAACGGTCGATGGTGTCGTGGTGGTGAGCAAGGGCGCCAAGGCCACGGGCGTGGTCGCGGAAGCGGAACCCAAGAAGCGCTTCGGGCACAGTGGCCGATTGGCGTTCAATATTACTTCGGTGCGCATGACAAATGGCGAGCAGGCACCGCTGCGCGGTTATCAGCAGGCGACGGGCGCTTCGTCGACATCCGCGGCGGATGCCGTGGTGCCGCTTTCGTCTGGAAAAGATGTGGCCATTCCACAGGACACAGAATTCACGGCAACGGTGGTCGGTGATTTGCAACTGAAGCGCGAGACATTTGAGGGATCGGCGAAAGACGCTGCCGCTGCACCAACCGGAGTCGCGCAGAGTGCACAGCCAAAACCTTAACTCTTTGCGACTGCCAAAGAATCACTTCATCACCCAATTGACGAAAGTCGACGAACTGGCATAAAGTCCACGGCACTGCGAGGATCCGTGATCAACGTGTGCGTGATGTATCCAAACAATGAAGGAAGCCATTTCGATATGGCGTATTACTGCGCGAAGCATATTCCCCTGGTGCGCCAACTAATGGGCCCGGCGCTGTTGAACGCGGTGGTGGAAGAAGGAATCGGAGGAATGGAGCCGGGTTCACGGGCTCCCTATGCTGCGTTAGGAAATTTGTACTTCGAGTCTTTGGACGCGTTCCAGAAAGCGTTCGGGCCTCATGCCGCGCAGATTGTGGGAGACATTCCGAATTACACCAATACGCAACCCACGATACAAATCAGCAGCGTGAAGAGCTAGCCCTACTGCGAGGAGTTGCCTCAAACAAGTCAGCGCATTTTCTCTCACCATGAAAGATGTGACCCAGAGAGATCGATACTAGAAGCCTTCTCCTACACACACGGCGAGTACTTGCGAAGTTTTCTTCAGAGGCAAAGCCACATGTTCTTTCGCTTGTACGTCGGGGCCGAAGAGCCGACCTCCTAAAGAACCATTTATGCGCTAACTCCTAGGAGCTGTGGGCGGAGCACTTCAGGACGCCAAGGTAAACGCTCCACGGGCCGACGGTTTCGCAGTACTGGTGGGCCATGACGCGGGAGAGCTGGTGCAAGTGGGTGAGATCGTGAACGGCCCACGTCGCGAGTAACTGCGAAAGCGTTACGGCTCCGAGGGCGGGGTGTTGACCGCGGCGATCGAGGTCTTGGGGCTGCAGATTCAAGGCGCGAAGTTCACCGAGATTTTCCGAGCGGACACGAGCGAATTCGTCCAATAATTGCGACAGCGATTTGCCCTGACTTTCTTTCTCATGGCCCAGGCGATCGAAGGGCGAGAACGGTTGCGACTCGCCAAATTGCAGAATCATTCTGGCGCGCGGAATCCAATCCGTGCGTTCGGCGTGAATCAGATGGCCAACCACATCAAAAGGGCTCCAGGTGTTCTCGCCTTCATTGCCGCGGGTCCACATTTCCGGAAGGTCGCGCAGCAGCGCATTGAGAGCAGCAGGTGTCCGCGAGAGAAATGAAATTGTGTCGGGCAGGCTGAACTGCATGAGGCACCTCGATAGGTAAGGAATGATTCCCCGAAATTAGGATTCTAACTGCTGGAAGCGGGATAGGTGAGAGGCCATCTTTAGCGACGGCGGGCGGGAAGCAGGCCGAAATGGCAGGTGATTGGGTGGACTTTCGGCCCAATGGGTCCAGGTTCGGCTACAAAAACCCTGTGCATGCAAGGGTGCCTAACACGCGTCGCCGTTGTTACTCTCCCGTGTGCCGGAAATCCGGCGTGCTACCATCGATTGCATAGCAACATTTTCTCGCCACAGGTTCCTGTTTCATCGAGGTGCAACTTGAAAGAACGATTGAATAGAGTGCCCGAGCTCCAGTCGCGTTTGAAATCGCACCGAGCGCACACGGTTGTTGGCTGTATCGCCACCTTGGTAGCGGTAGTGTCTCTGCTGTGGCTTACGTCTGCATTTGCACAATTTGCACTGGAAAGTTACACGGCGACGGTCATCCCCGCGGAAGGATATTCCGGCGGTTCAGCGCGCGTCACCATCCAGATCAGTTCGTGGACGACCGACGCGGAGAAACAAAAGCTGATGGACGCACTGGAGAACGGCACTCCGGACGCAGCCGTGGCATTGCTGCACTCGATGAATCACGGCCACATCAATATTGAAGGACAGACCGGACGCGATATCGCCGCGGCATTTTCGCGCAAAGTGGCTGACGGCCGAAAATTGACGCTGATCCTGGAGCACGTCCTGACGCTTTACGAGCAAAACAAAGGCATCAAGGCGAGTGACTATCCCTATACGATTGTACGCATGAAGTTTGATCCATTGGGAAAGCCGCTGAGCGGTGAGGTGATACCGGCGGCGAAGATCAAAGCGACCAAGGATGGGTTGCTGGATGTAGAGACGGAATCCAGAAATTCCGGCACGATCATCGACATCAAGCGCGTGGATTGAGCCTTAACTAGCTCAAGCAAACTCGGCGGACTCGGTTTGGGCAGCAACTTCTGACTGAGTCCGGTCAATATTCCTGAATTACATTCCTGCATAGGCGATGTCGGATTGAATAAATCCGTCACGAGCCCTTTCCTGGAGTTGTGCGCAGGATTTCCTTGTGCCATCCAACAAATCAACTGTCGAGTAGTCGCCAATATTGATCGTGCCTTCGCAAACGGCGCGATTGATTGAGGTGCGGAATGACAGTAGGATAAGAAGTTCGCTCCCACAGGAAATTCACGCCGTGGGAAGACACGGGCAGAAGGAACCGGAGACTAACGTGAAAAAGAAAATCAGAGCGATCCAGTATGGAATCGGGCCGATAGGGGCCTCGATTGTGAAACTGTTGCGGGAAAAAGAGACGATTGAAATTGTGGGCGCCATCGACACCGACCCGGCAAAAGTGGGGAAGGACCTGGGCGAAGTGGTGGGAGCGGCGGATGCTCCGTGGGGCGTGAAGATTTCGGGCGATGCGAAGGGCGTGCTGGACCAGTCGGCGGACATCGTGATGCACACAACGTCATCTTCGCTGGCGAAGGTGACGGACCAATTGCTGGCTTGCCTGGATGTTGGCTCGTGCGTGGTGTCGACGTGTGAAGAGCTTTCGTATCCGTATCGGACACATCCGGAATTGGCGGCGAAACTAGACAAAGCAGCGAAGGAAAACGGGGTGGCGCTGGTGGGAACGGGAGTGAATCCAGGCTTCGTAATGGACAAGCTGGTGGTGACGCTGGCGGCGGTGTCGCAGAAGATCGAACACGTGAAGGCGCTGCGGATTGTGGATGCGGGCAAACGGCGGTTACCGCTGCAGAAGAAAATCGGCGCGGGGATGAGCGTCGAGGAATTCAAGGCCAAGGTCGCGGAAGGCGTGATCAAACACGTGGGCTTGCCGGAATCGGTGGCGATGGTCGCGGACAGTTTGGGATTGCCGGTCGACGAGATTACGGAAACGATTGAACCGAAGGTAGCGACCGAGCGCGTGCAGACGGAATTCCTGACCGTGGAAGCGGGACAAGCGGCAGGAGTGCACCAGATTGCGCGCGGGCTGCACGACGGTAAGGAATTGATCTACATGGAACTGCAGATGTACGTGGGCGCGAAGGATCCGGCGGATAGCGTGGAGTTGAAGGGGCATCCGAATATCAGTCTGGTGATTCCGGGCGGATCACACGGAGATATCGCTACAGCATCGGTGGCGGTGAATTCGATACCGGCTATTCTGGAGGCGGCTTCGGGGTTGCGGACTTCGCGGGATTTACCGATTGGATTTTTCCCGCCGAAGCCTTTGCGGTAATAATTTCGGAAAAAATTGAAATGGTGCGGGGCAGGATTTTTCCTGCCCCGTCTTTTATTTAAGACACAGGAAAGAAAAAGACGAACGCGGAGACGCTGAGTTGGCAAAGTAAGATGGGGCAAGAGCACAGTCAGGAGTGAATGTGCCAGGAGGATACAAAAAGGCGGCGGCGTAGAGCCTGCATGCGGCAGGCAGGCCGCCCCTGCGGGAGGAGGTTATTTTTGCCAGAAGCGCATGACCGCGGAATAGTCGACATCTTCTTTGGCTTCGCCCTTTACCGAGCTGTAAATTTCGCGGACGGCGGCGGTGGTGGGCAACGGCACACCCAGTTGATTGGCCAGATCAAGAGCGAGGCTGAGATCTTTGTGCATCAGACGGAGGGGAAAGCTGGGCTTGAATTCTCCTTTCAGCATGAGCGGAACTTTAATGTCGAGGACGCCTGAGCGGGCCATGCTGGCTTGCAGAACTTCGAAGAGTTGTTCGCCCTTCAGGCCGGCTTTGGTGACGAGGGCGATACCTTCGGCGATAGCGCCGATCTGAAGAGCAAGCAGCGCGTTCATGGCGAGTTTGATGGTCTGCCCGGCGCCGTTGGGACCCAGATGAAACCATTTCTTGCCGAGCACGGCGAGAACCGGTTCGACCTCGCCTACCGTCTCTGCTTCACCTCCGATCATGAAGGTAAGTGTGCCCTCGCGGGCGCCCCAATCTCCACCGGTAACAGGAGCGTCGAGAAATCTGATTCCGCGATCGGCGCAGACCGCGGCCACTTTTTTTGCCAACGCGGGAGAGATGGTGCTGCAGTCCATGTAGATGCTGCCAGGTTTTAGGCCCTCGAGGGCGCCATCATTTTTCCCTTCGTGGCCCCACAAAACTTCTTCGAGCGCCGGTGGATCGCTGACCATGGTAATGAGCAGATCGGCGGCGGCGGCAACTTCGCGGGGATTATTGGCGAGCGTGGCACCGCCATGGACCAGTTCCTGGGCACGAAGTGTGTTGCGGTTCCAAACGGTGAGGGAGTGGCCAGCTTTCAGAAGATTTGCCGCCATGGGGCGGCCCATGAGACCGAGGCCGATCAGGCCGATGTTGCGGGAAGTGGTAGAAGTGGACATTAGGCGCCTCCAGGGTATTCGTAAGTGAATCGTTTGCGGAAATTATTGTAGCTGATTATCGAAAGCTAGTAGAAAGTTGCAAGGCAAGCGCGCAACCAGGAATGGCTGTGCCACCAAAACCAAAAGGCCGACGGGATGCAGAGGTTACAAAACTAGATCCTTCGCGGTAGCGGGATGACCTGCACGCGCCGAAACGGGGAGATGAGTCTAGGCGGTTTTGGGACGGTGAGAGAGCGGAAGAATGGCGGAAGGTCCGGAAGCAGCGGCAGCGCGCGCGGCCCGATTGAAGGGCGGCTTATTTGCGTCGTCAGGATTGAGAGTAGCGGCGCTGTGTTCAGATGAGGAAAGGGCCTCCTCCGCTTCGGTAACTTCGGCAAGACGATGAATGTAGGGATAGGGAATTTCCCAGCGGAAATAGTTCATGCGGCCGCGCTGCTCCAGATGCTGTTCGAGAAAGATGGAGCGCCCGGAATCGGCGACGAGTGTGCCGGAAGCAGGGATCAGCACATCGCCGACACGATAATTGACGGTGACTTTTCGGCCCAAATAGCGCGAGTAGGAAGCCATCCACGTCAGTGTCAGCGGCGCTGATAATCAGGTCAATAGTACGTTCGGTCTGTTACGGCTTGGAGTGTGGAAAAGTGGCGGAATGGGGTTGCGACCGCACCACAAGGTCAGAGGCAAGCAGCAGCACGAGGGCGGAAGCGAATGCAAAGGAAAGAATTGCGGCCAACATGGGCCAAGTCCAATTGGTTAAGGAGTTTGCTGTATACGCCAGCTGGAACGCGGACGTGGCTGCGGCGATTCCCGCGAAGGAGCCCAAGACGCGACTGGGGCGAGAGAGTTCAAGCTGTGCGTGGCAGGCTGGGCAAATCAGGTCGTTGGAACGAGATAGGACCTGGGTGCGCGAAAGCCTGGCGAAACAGAGAGGGCAGGCACGGTTCCACATTTGATTCACTCCTTTAAGGGGAAAACAATTTCATGGCCCGGTTAAACAAACAAAATCGTTTATGCGACCGCCATCGGATGAAAAACCAAGAAGATGCGCCGATCAAAGGATTTGCCACTCCACGATCCAAGCCCGAGAGGGCGAAGCAAAGCGACCATCAGCGCGAAAGATCGGACCAGACGGCTTCTGCGGCGCGGTAGCCGCTCAGCAGAGCACCGTTGATGGAAGCGTTGTCGCGATGATCACCGCAGACGTAGACGCCGGGCCGGGTGCGGACGGGGCGGTGCGGCGGTTCGAGTGCGCCGGGGAATTGCTGCGGCTGCGCATGAACAATGCGATAGCTGCGGAGCAAGTTCCAAGAGCCAGCCACTTTGCCGAACCAGTTTTTCATCTGCGCGATGATGAAACCGCCGAGCTGCACTTCGGTTAGTGCTTGCGTGCCGAGGACCGTGACGGAGACGAGATGCTTTCCCACGGGGGCATAGCTGGGGGCAACTTGTGAGATGACCGACATGTTGTTCACAGACCCGGCACCATCGCCGTTCAGCACCAGGATCGGCAGTGCGACGGGAGGCTCGTCCGCGGAGTAGTAGAAGCAGGTAACGCTGCGTGAAGCAGGTTCGACCTCGCCGACAAGATGGGCGGCGGCGGGGCCTTCCGCGGCGACAACAATAGCTCGGGCACGAAGCGTTTCTCCGCCTGTCAGCGTAAGTTCGCTTTCGTGCAGCGATTCTGCATGGGTGCTGAAACGAATCGAATTGGGGGGAAGTTTTTCCGCAAGCTGCGCAGGGATTGCCCCCATTCCCTGCGCGGGGATACAAGTGTCTCCTTCGGAAAGCATTTTAAAAACAAATTCGAACATGCGGCTGGAGGATTGTAGTTCGCCATCGAGAAGAATGCCGCCAAGGAAGGGACGGAAGAAGCGATGAATCAGCTCCTTGGAAAAACCGGCAGACTGGAGAGTGTCCTTGGTGGTGCGGTCGGGACCCTTGAAGATGTTGTCGATGGAGGTGCGGCGAAGCCGGCTGCGCAGCGCTGCAATGCGCAGCTTATCTGGGAGTGAACCAAAATCGGAGCGCAGAGCAGTCCACCATGCTCCGGGATTGCGCCAGGGATCAACAAGGGAATTCATGCGCCCGGCGTACCAGGAGAGGGCCCCATGGGTGAACGGTTTCAGATCAAGGCGGGGATAATCGAGCAGTCGCTTCGCTTCGGGATACGCGGTGAGGAGTACCTGAAATCCGCGATCGAGGAGGAAGCCGTCGACTTTGTCGGTGCGAACGCGTCCGCCGACGGAGTCGGAGGCTTCAAGAATCTGAAAGGTGACATTCTTTTCGTGAAGGGCACGCGCACAGGAGAGTCCGGCTAGGCCTGCGCCAACGATCAGAACATCCGGGCTGGAAGACATTCTTGCAATTCCCTCAGTAAATGGACAAACGAGCTGAACCCTGCTTGTAAAAGTTTATAGGATATCGTGCGACATTCCGTACAAAGAGCGCAAGGGCAACTCGCAGGTTGTCGACGCGTGAGCAGGTCAAGCCGGTGAAGCCAATTCCAGATAGTCAGGACGATCGGAGACCAATTTGTTGCGGAAGGCTTTCTGAATTTGTCCGTTGTGGATCAGGAAGGTGCCGGGCATGCGTTCCACGTCACCGGCGGGCAAGCCGAGCCAATGACCATTCAGCCAGGCCTGCAGCGTGCGGAGGATGCTTTCGTAATTCAAGTAGGCACGCCAGTTGGCGCGAACGAGGCCAAAGGACTGGAAGAGGAGGCCGTCGGGATCCGCGAAGCGGGGCACGTCTTGCAAGCCGTGCGGAGCAAAAAACTTCTGGGCTTTGGCGTCGTCATCGGAAAGATGGACGAACGCGAGTTGCGTGCCTTTGGATTCGATGTCTTTGCGAATTTCCGTGATTTCCGCGACCGCTTCGCGGCAGAAAGTGCACCCGAAATGGCGAAGGAAGACGAGCAGAACAGGACGTTCATTCGAAAGTTCACCGAGAGTCCGCCCGGCCTGAGTACAGTACGAGTTCAAGAGTTGCGGATTGATTTTTACCGCCGGCATCAGGAACTCTCCTTCGCCGCTCGGCTCGCCAGTAGCTCTGCAGTGACTTTGTGGCGCCATTCAAACATGCGTTGCAGACGGCGATGGGTATAGGCGCCGCCGATGAGTTTGCCCAGCCAGCCAAGGGGAAACTCGTATTCGACGGAATCATCGAGCCAACTGGTGCGATCGGTCTCAGGGACAAAGGTGTGCGTATGCTCCCAATGGCGGAACGGGCCGGAACGCATGACATCGCGAAACATTTTGTTGGGTTCGCAGTCGACGTGCTCGGCGATCCAGTTTTGCGAGAAAGGGCCGACGGATACGCGCAGCGTCACTTTGGACCCGGGTCGCTCGATGCTGCCGGTGCGGGCAACGACCTGCGCCTTTTCCCACGGTGGAGTAAGGCGCTCGAGGGCGTCGGGTTCGGCATGGAAGCGGTAAACGGCTTCGGCGGAAGCGGGCATTTTGCTGCGATAGATAAAGGTTTCAGTCATGGAATTCTGGGGGTGCCGACGCAAAGGCCAGAGATAATTTTAACACGTCCCATTCGATCTGCCCGGCACGCAAGTGGACTCTTCGGAGTTCGGAGGTTGACGAGAATACTGTTCTGAATTCTCTCGATCTTGGTAGCATTCAAGCCGTATGAAATCCCTTGAGTACCCGGCATGGCTACTCCTGCTCCTGGTTGTTGCTGGCTCGACTCGCGCCGTCCTGCGCGACCGGGCAAAAGTTGCGGCAGAATTACGGGCCCAGGATAACCGAGAGGTGGGTTATCAGCGGGTCTTGCAGACTTACACTCAAGCTCTTCAACCCGGAATGAATAGAAAAGAAGTTGAGGATTTTCTGCACCTAAACAAGATCGAGTTCCTGCGCGAACCGATTGACGACCTTACCAGAATTGCCAGCGAAGAACCTCCATGGTATTGCGGTACCTCTGATGTATACGTTAAATTCCGGTTCACGCACGCCGATGGAAAAGAGCCCCAGGAAGAAATCGATGACAAAGATATATTGAGGGAAATCAGGATCGCCCATCTGGCGGATCGCTGCCTCTGAAAATCACCCCTGTTCGTGAACATCCCACCAATCCAATCCCCAAGGTTAAAAACCAAGCTGCTCTCGATTGGCAGAATCAGGAGCATATTTGCGGATGTAATTTTTCACGGGTACTTTCCGCGCGGTGTTTTCGGAGCTCATGTAGCGAATCATGCCGAAGATGGGACGCACTGGAGCCCAAGGGCGATCGTAGCGGCCAAGTACCCAGAAGATGCCGCTGTAGGAATTGGGATCGCGTCCGTCGAGTGCGTATTTATTGTTGAGATGAATCATGATGCGCGCGGCTTCCTGCGGGGAGCGGGACCACTGGAGAATTTTCTTGCCCCATAACATGCGCAGATAATTGTGGATGCGGCCTTCGCGGACGAGTTGAACTTGCGCGGCGTTCCAGAGAGGGTCGTGCGTTTTGGAGCATTCAAATTCTTCCAGAGTGTAGAGATGATCGCGTTCGTCCCTGGCATGCTGCTGCAAAGTCTTCTGCACCCAATCGGGGAGTGATTCGTAACGGTCGTAATCGGCGCGATGAGAACTGAAGTTGTAGCCGACCTCGCGCCAAGTAATGATTTCGTCGAGAAACGCGTCGGCCGTTGGGCTCATGTTCCACCAGGCTTCGCGGCTACCGGTGGTGCGCAGGGAGAGCTTTTCGGGCTCCCACCTTTCGCGCTGGGCCAGTTCGCAGAAAACTTCGTGGACGGAGAGATGGCCGAAGTGGAGAAACGGGGAGAGACCGCTGGCGACGTCAAGTTCGGGCTGGTTGCGCTGTTCACCATACAGAGGGAGTTTCTTGTCGAGAAATTCCACGAGGCAGGCACGGGCATTGGCGTGGCCGCCTTCTAACGGCGCCGGCGAAACCGAATGATCGATGGGCAAGGTGTTGAGATAACTGAGCTCGCCAGAGAGCAGCGATTTGGAGGCGGCGGGCCAATTGGAGGTGATTTTTCCGAGCAGGGAGGGCGTAGGAGGCAGCTTCGCTTTGGCGAGCGGATCTGCGTGCGGGACATTTGCTAGATGTTTGGGCAATTCCTTTTGCAGGTAGCGGCGAAAATCGAAAGCGCGGAGGAATACCTTATCCGTGGCGTAGAGGGGCAGGAGCCCGTTCGAATCGACCACTTCGAGAAAGATGGGAAGTTGTTTCGCGGCGCTGGCGACCATGTGGGGCAGGAAGAAGCAGGGAAAATTATCGGTGACGACGACGCAGGCGTATTCGGCTAACGCTGAGAGCAGACCTTTTCCCGCATTTGCAGTGGGTTCGACATAAGGATAGTAGCGGACGCCGTGTTCCTGGCAGACACGGGCATTGTCCGCCATGCCCTCGAGCACGAAGCGGTGGAGACGGTCGTTGGACCATGAATAGCCGATGCGTAAAGCTTCGAAGATGACGAGCGGCTTGCGGAGGGTAACGCAATGCTCAAGCGCGCGATCGAGGGCGAAATTGAAATGAAGTCGACGGCTGGCAATCATCCAGTAAAGTACATAGTCGCCATGCGCGTTGATGGGTTGCGCGTTAGATTTCCTTACACGAATCGACGGAACAGCGCTCACAAAACCTTCCTCGGCTTTTGGCGGACGAGTCCAACGCATGCGAGATAAGAGGGTGGCGATTGCTCCTTGACATTCAGAGCCAGCAAGATAAAGTTTGCCTTCTGCAATTAGGGCCTCGAAGTACAGGAGACACGCATGGGACGCAAACTCGCGTTCATTCTACTATCCGCGTTCATTTTGTGGGCGCCGGCAAAAGGACAGGGACAAAAACCAGCAGACAAGACCTACGTCCTGAAAGCTGCTCGACTGTTTGATGGAAAGAGCGGGGCAGTGGTTACTCCCGGAGTTGTGGTGGTGACGGGAGGAAAAATTGTGGGCGTGGGAACGTCGGCGGCGGTGCCGTCAGGTGCGGAAGTGATCGAACTGGGTGACGTGACGTTGCTGCCGGGATTCATCGATGCGCACACGCATCTTACGTTTCCCTATTCGGAAGATCACAAGCAGGCGCGACTGGATACGCTGCAGAAAACCATCCCGGAGCAGACTCTGGATGCGGTTACGAATGCGCGCGTGACACTGATGGCCGGATTTACGACGGTGCGCGACGTCGGCTCCAGTAATTACATGGATGTGGGGCTACGCAACGCGATTCGCGACGGTGTGGTGCCGGGTCCAAGGATGCTGGTGACCGTACACTCTCTGGGAGCGACTGGCGGGCACTGCGATCATGAGGATGGCTTTCGTGAAGGATTGTTCGGACACGAATCGGGGCCGCTGGAAGGCGTGATCAATGGAGCGGATCAGGCGCGGTATGCGGTCCGGCTCGATCACAAGTATGGAGCGGACATGATCAAGGTGTGCGCATCGGGCGGCGTGCTTTCGCCGACGGATGATGTGGACACACCACAGCTAACGCAGGAAGAGCTCAACGCCATTGTGGACGAGGCGCACGCCTTGCGCAGGAAGACAGCGGCGCATGCACATGGAGCGGAGGCAGCCAAGCGGGCGATCCTGCGCGGGGATCGATTCCATTGAGCACGGAAGTTTTCTGGATGATGAAGCGCTGGACATGATGAAGGCGCATGGTACGTACCTGGTGCCGACGTTGATGGCCATTCAGGGATTGCAGGAGCAGTTTGACCGCGGCATCTACATGCAACCGGCGATTGCGATGAAGGCGCACGCGGCAATTGGGTCGTTGCACACTACGTTTCAGAAAGCGCTGGCGAAAGGCGTGAAGATCGGATTAGGCACGGATGCCGGCGTGTATCCACATGGACGGAATGCGGAAGAATTCCACCAGATGGTGGACCTGGGGATGAAGCCGGCGGATGCGCTGAAGGCGGGTACGTCGGCGGATGCGGAGCTGCTGGGGATTGCCGATAAAGTTGGCACGCTCGAAGCGGGAAAACTGGCGGATGTGGTCGCGGTGCCGGGTGATCCTGTGCAAAACATCCGGCAGACGGAGCACGCACTTTTTGTGATGAAGGAAGGCGTGATTTTCAAGAACGAGAAAGCCAAGTAGAAGACCATTTAGCGGGCAAGGATACAAAATGAAAGAAATGTGGAAGAAGAGTCTGATGTGTGGGTTGGTGTTGCTGGCGGCTGCGGCAGTAGCCTGGACACAACAAGCGAAGCCAGCGAACCAGTCGTATGTGCTGAAAGCGGAACGAATGTTCGATGGCAAGAGCGATACGTTGATCACGCCGGGGATCGTGGTGGTGACGGATGGAAAGATTGCCGGAGTTGGAGCGAGTGCTGGAATTCCGGCGGGCGCAGAGGTGATCGATCTGGGCGACGCGACACTGCTGCCGGGATTTATCGACGCGCATACCCACCTGACCGGTGATTCAAGCGACGATTGGCGGCAGGACATGCTGGACAGTCTGCAGAAGAGTTTGCCAGAGCAGGCGCTGGACTCATCCGTTTACGCAAAGCGAACGCTGCTGGCCGGATTTACCACGGTGCGCGATGTTGGCGCGCCCGGGCGAATTGATGTTGCGCTGCGTAATGCGATTCGCGATGGTGTGGTGCCGGGTCCACGCATGCTGGTAGCCGCTGGAGCGATTGGCACGACGGGCGGACATTGCGACGACGAGGCTGGATTCCGCCAGGGGATATTTGGTCACGAGGCCGGTCCATTGGAGGCGGTGGCCAATGGACCGGACCAGATGCGCTATGCGGTGCGCATCGCACATAAATACGGCGCAGACGTAATCAAGACGTGCGCGTCGGGGGGCGTGCTCTCGCTGACCGACGACGTGGATACGCCGCAACTGACACAGGAGGAATTGAACGCATTGATCGACGAAGCGCATGCGCTGCGGCTGAAAGTGGCGGCGCATTGCCACGGATCAGAAGCGGCAAAGCGGGCGATTCGCGCGGGAGTAGATTCGCTGGAGCACGGATCGTTCTTCGACGATGAAGCGCTCGACATGATGCGCGCGCATGGAACGTATTTTGTCCCGACACTGATGGCACTGGTGGGAGAACAGGAACGCATCAAGCGGGGCGTGTACTTTCCACCACCGATTCTGGCGAAGGCAAATGCGGCGAGCGCCATGGCAAAGAAGACGTTCCAGCGAGCGCTGGAGAAGAACGTGAAGATCGGCTTCGGGACAGATGCGGCGGTGTACCCGCATGGTCGAAATGCCGAGGAGTTTGGCCAGATGGTTTCGCTGGGGATGAAACCGAGCGCGGCATTGAAGGCGGCAACTTCCGCGGATGCGGAATTGTTGGGAATTGCAAACAAGGTGGGCACACTTGAAGCTGGGAAACTGGCAGATGTGGTGGCGGTACCGGGCGATCCGCTGCAGAACATTCAGGCGACCGAACATGTGTTGTTCGTGATGAAGGAAGGGGTGGTCTACCGGAATGATGGAGCAGGGAAAGCTCATTGAAGCGTAGAGGTTGAGAGGTGAGTGATGAGCGATCTTTCGAAGGCGATTACGGCGGCACTGGCCAGCGAGTACCGGATGCGCGCGGCGGAGTTGCATAAGTGGGTTGATCCACTGACTGAAGAACAGTTCTGGAAGAATCCGTTCGGGTATGGAAATAGCGCGGGACACCTGGTGTTGCACCTGACGGGTAATTTGAGTTACTACATCGGGACGCAGGTGGCGGGAACAGGATACGTGCGAAACCGTGATCTGGAATTCGCGGAAGTGCGTAAACCGGCGAAGGATGAAGTGCTGCGCAAATTTGACGAAGCCATCGAACTGGTTGTCGCAACGATTGAGAAACAACCGGAAGCGGATTGGTGCAAAGCGTATGCGGCGGAACGGGAACCGGAGGCAAAGGATCGTTTCACGATTTTTCTGCGGTGCGCAGTGCATTTTTATCATCATGTAGGACAGATCAATTACATCAGCCGGGAATTGTTGAAGTAACTGCAAGGCGATCCATCGCAACACAGCGGCTGCAAATTCGATGGCGCTCGAGAAGCTACCGGATGTCGTGACCATTTCAGTTCCAGGCGTTACAATTTGCTGACTGCAGATGACCGACACGCTCCAAGTAAAATCTGGTTCAGAGAAGAGGCGAATTCCCAGTTGGGTGCGGGCTTTGGGATTGTCGCTGGCTGTTTCGCTACTGGTGGCGCTGCCGTTTTTCTGGATGGGGAGCGCTTCGGGGCACGATTTCGAGTTCCACGTGGCATCGTGGCTGGATGTTTCCTACCAATGGCACGAAGGAACGTTTTACCCGAAGTGGACAGCATGGACGAACCACGGATTCGGCGAGCCGCGATATATTTTTTATCCGCCACTGTCGTGGATGCTGGGAGCGGGGTTGACGCGCATTGTGCCGTTGCCGTGGGTGCCCGTTTGCTACGTAATTCTGATGCAGACGCTGGCGGGACTATTCGCGTATCTGCTGTTGCGAAGATTAACAAGCGAGCGAGGCGCGCTGCTTGGAGCGGCGTGTTACGTGGCGAATCCGAACGCGCTGCTGATTACCTATGTGCGAAGCGATTTTGCGGAGCAACTGGCATGCGCATTCTTTCCACTATTGCTGCTGGGTGCACTACGGCTAACGGAAGCTTGTGAGGGACGAAGATTCGAAGGTATCCCCTGTAGTAGCGTTTGCGTTGCCGTTTGCGGCGGTGTGGCTGTGCAACGCACCAGCAGGAGTGATCGCAAGCTACTCCGTGGCGCTGGTGATCGCCTGGACCGTGTTCACACAACGTTCGTGGAAAACGGCGGTGCGTGGCGCAGCCGGAATTGCGCTGGGATTTGGATTGATCGGTTTCTACCTGGTACCCGCGGCATTCGAGCAGCGGTGGGTGAACATTTCGCAGGCACTCGCAAGCGGACTGTTGCCCTGGCAGAACTTTCTGTTCACCAGCATCGACGACGTCGAGCACACCTGGTTTAACTTCATCGCGTCGTGGTGCGCGGTGATCTTAATGCTGCTGGTGGCAGTGACCGCCCTGATCTCCCGGCGATTTTCTGCGGAGCGAAATGGGGAAGCCTCGAAACGGACGTGGGGAGCGTTGCTGATTCTCAGCGCCGTCGCTTCTCTGCTGATGTTCAGCTTCAGTAATGTTTTATGGATGCACCTGCCAAAGCTGCGGTTCGTACAGTTCCCGTGGAGATGGATGTCGATAGTCGCCCTGATTTACGCGTGCTTTGCGGCGGCCGTGGCAGAGAAACGTAGAGGCTGGATAGTACCGGTAATTCTTCTGGCGCTGTCCATACCGCTGGCAAACTTGATGGTAGAAAACGGGTGGTGGGACCCGGATGAGATGCCGACGCAGATGGCCGCGATTACCAGCGGCGCGGGATACGATGGAACGGATGAATACGATCCAGTGGGCGACGATCATCTGGATCTTCCGTTGAAATCACCCATGGCGAGAGCATTGAGTGATACGTCGCCACCAACACCGGCGCAAAATGTCGAAGTAACAATTCTGACGTGGAGCACAGAGTACAAAGAGATCCAGGTGAGCAGCAGAGACGCGGCGCACATTGCGCTGCGGGTGGTGAACTATCCAGCGTGGCACGTCACGGTGAATGGCGAAAAGGTAAAGCCGGAGCGCCTGGACGACATCAACCAGATGGTGGTGCCCGTGGCAGAGGGAAAGTCACTCATTGAGGTACGCTTCACGCGAACGCCCGATCGCACGGCGGGCGACCTGCTAACTTCCTTGAGCCTCGTGATTGTGGCGATTCTGATCGTGTTGAAAAACGGCGCCTACCCGGAACAACTCAGCTAAGAATCCAAGCGCAGTTAACGGCGATCGACGTTGGGGTGGCGAATGTCCTGGCCCTGGACGATGTAGATGACGTCTTCGGCGATGTTGGTGGCATGATCGCCGATGCGTTCGAGATTCTTGGCGACAAGGATCAGCTCGAAGGCGGGAAAGACCACGCTGGAATCACCCATCATGTAGGTGAGAAGTTCGCGGAAGATCTGGTCGCGATACTGATCGACCTGATCGTCAGAGGCCATGACTTTTTGCGCGAGCTCGACGTCGCGGCGGACTACGGCGTTAAGTGCATTGCGGACCTGCTCCTCGACAAGCTCGGTCATGCGAGGCAAATCCACATAGGGTTTAACGCGGGGATGGCGGAGGATGCGCAAGGCGCCCTGCGCCACGTTGACGGCCTGGTCACCGATGCGTTCCAGGTCATTGTTGATGCGCGAGACGGCCAAAACAAAGCGCAAGTCGGCGGCCATCAACTGGTGCAAGGCGAGGAGCTGCACGACGCGATCATCGATTTCAAGTTGCAGCTCGTTGATGGCATCTTCTTCGTCGAGGACACGCTTGGCGCCTTGTTCGTCGGAATCGAGCACGGCGTGAACGGATTGGTGGACGGCGCGCTCCGCCAGGCTGCCCATCCACAGCAGGCGTTCTTTGAGCTCGTTCAGATCTTTTTCAAAGTGTCGTTCCATACTCGCCTTCCCGTTTGCCGCTCAGCGGCAGTTACCGGCGTACTGCAAAAAGCACTGGTGCTCCCCAGAGTGTCTACAAACTTATCCGAAGCGCCCAGTGATGTAAGCCTCTGTGCGCGGGTCGGTGGGCGTCGTAAACAAGTGAGGTGTCGGGCTGAACTCAATGATCTGTCCGGTGAGAAGAAAAGCGGTGAAGTCGCTGACGCGTGCGGCCTGTTGCATGTTGTGAGTAACGATGGCGATGGTGGTTAGATTCTTCAGCTCGACGAGCAGTTCCTCGATTTTGGCAGTGCTGATGGGATCGAGAGCAGAACACGGTTCGTCGAGGAGGAGCACTTCCGGCTCCACAGCGAGAGCGCGCGCGATGCACAAGCGCTGCTGCTGCCCGCCCGAAAGCTCGTAGGCGGATTTGTGGAGCTGATCCTTCACTTCATCCCAAAGCGCGGCGTGACGAAGGCTTTTCTCCACGATTTCGGAGATAGAGCCTTTCATACCGTTGATGCGTGGGCCATAGGCAATGTTGTCAAAAATGGATTTGGGAAACGGATTGGGGCGTTGGAAGACCATGCCGACGCGGCTGCGCACAGCGGTAACGTCTTGCGCGATGATGTTTTGACCATCGAGAAGAATCTCACCTTCGAGGCGGGAACTGTTGACAGTCTCGTGCATGCGGTTCATCGTGCGCAGAAGAGTGGATTTGCCGCAACCGGAGGGGCCGATGAGTGCGGTGACACGCTTGTCGGCAATACCGACGTTGATGTCGAAGAGAATTTGCTTGCTGCCATAGAAGAAATTGACCTTGGAAACGGTCATGCGCATCGGCAAAGGTGCGCTGGGCTCACGGTTGGCAGATGTTCCAGTTGTGGTCGTAATGTTCACGGAAATCCCCGGCTTAATGGCTGGCATGATCAAGACCTCGGCACGGCAATACCACGCGACAAAATGGTACGTGCCAGAATATTGATGATCAGAATCAATCCCAGAAGAACCAATCCGGCTGCCCAGGCTTGCCTGTGCCAATCATCGTACGGCGAAACTGCATAAGTAAAGATCATGACGGGCAGAGAAGCGGTTGGAGTGAGCCAGCCACTGGTCCAAAAGCGATTGCCGAATGCGGTGAAGAGCAGCGGCGCGGTTTCACCGGCGACTCGAGCGAGTGCCAAAAGAATCGCGGTGAGGATGCCGCGGTAGGCCGCGGGCACGATGACGCTGGATATTGTTCTCCATTTGCTGGCACCGAGAGCCATAGCTCCCTCGCGCAAGCTGCGCGGCACGGCCTTCAGAAATTCCTCGGTGCTGCGCAGGGTGATGGGAATCATCATGATGCCGAGGGCAAACGCGCCGGCCAAGCGTGGAGAAATGCTTGAACGGCAAGACCACCATGCTGTAGGCGAAGATGCCGATGACGATGGAAGGAACGCCGTTCAACAGGTCGGCAGAATAGCGAACGATGGAAGCGACGAAGCCACCACTGAACTCCGCGAGATAGATTCCACCCAGGAATCCGATGGGAACGCCAAAGAGCGAAGCGGCAAACAAGAGCTTTGCGCTGCCAACGATGGCGTTGGCCATGCCACCACCCGTCTCGCCGACGGGTTTAGGAAGTTGTGTGAGAAAGGCCCAGTTTATGGAGGTGCCCCCGTTGAAGAGCAGATATCCAAGGATGAAGAAAAGCGCGCTGACGGAAATAAGAGCGCAGAGGCCGGTCATGGTCAGCATGAAGTTGCTGACGAATTTTCTCCAGTGAAGGCGCGCGCGATTCATCAGGCTACCCGGCCTCCTTTTTGCGTGGTGGCGAGAATCAGGAGGCGCGCCATGCCGTTAAGCAAGAAGGTAAGGAGGAAGAGGACGAGGCCGAGATAGACAAGCGACTGCAGATACAGGTCACCGGTGGCTTCGGTGAATTCGTTGGCGATGACGGCGGCAATGGTGTAGCCCGGGGCAAAGAGGGAGGCGGCAATTTTGGGAGAGTTGCCAATGACCATAGTGACGGCCATGGTTTCGCCAAGAGCGCGGGCCATGGCAAGAAAAATGGAGCCCATGATACCGGTTTTGGCAAAGGGGACAACGACCTTCCAGGTAGCCTCCCAGCGCGTAGAACCGAGAGCAAGAGCCGCTTCGCGCTGGTCGCGCGGTACGGATAAAAGTACCTCGCGTGAAACCGAAATGATGTAGGGGATGACCATGATGGCCATAACGATACCGGCGGTGAAGAAACCGACTCCGTAGGATGGGCCGGTGAAGATAGGCAGGAAACCAAGAGTTTTGATGAGTGCCGGAGCGATCACGACGCGCATGAGAGGCACGATAATAAATACGCCCAGCAAACCGTAGATCACGCTGGGAACCGCGGCAAGCAGATCGATAAAAAATTGGAGAGTGTCGGAAATCCGCGGCGGAGCGAGTTCCGCAAGAAATATGGCGGCGCCAATTCCCAGCGGAACGGCAATGAGCAAAGCAACGGCAGAAGTAACGAGGGTTCCGTAGATGAAGGGCAGCGCTCCATATTCATCGAGGATGGGGTCCCAGACTTGCGTAACAAAAAAATGAAACCCAAATTTGTGGCGCGGCAGAGCGGAATTGATCCAGAGCTGGCAGACAAGAAGCGCGGTGATTACTACGACGGAGGCCGCGAACAAAAAGGTGAGAAGACGAGCGATCTCGTCGCCTTCACGAAGGCGCTTTACAAAGGAGCGCGAGCCCGTTGCCGGGCCCGCGGTTCCAAGAGTTGTTGAAGTTGCGGCCACGATCCTCTGTAGTGCTACTGGATGTTGTCGATCGCTTTCTTTTCTTTCTCAATCACTTCTTTGGGCAGTTTGGCGTAGGAAAGCTGCTCGGCATAGCTCTGCCCATCGGAGAGCATCCATTTTAGCGAAGCCTTTGATGGCTTCGCGTTTCGCACCATCCTGAATCTTCTGAGGAACGAGAAGCCAGGTGAAGCTGGAGATGGGATAGGAGTTCTTTCCGGGTGCGTTGGTGATGGAGACACGAAAATCGTCGGGCATCTCCTTGGCCGCGCCGGCGGCGGCGGCACTGACGCTGGCAAGATCGGCCTTGATGAATGCGCCTGTAGAATTCTTGACGGAGCCGTAGGGAATGCTGTTCTGTACCGCGTAGATCAGTTCCACATATCCGATCGAATTCGGAGTTTGCTTGACGAGACCGGTGACGCCTTCGTTGCCTTTTCCGCCGAGCCCAACGGGCCAATTAACGCTAGTGCCTTTGCTCACCTTGGACTTCCATTCTTCGCTGACTTTGGAGAGGTAATCGGTCCAGATGTAGGAAGTGCCGCTGCCGTCGCTACGGTGGACAACTACGATATCGTTGGCGGGAAGGTTAGTGCCTTTATTCGCGCCCGCGATTGCTGGATCGTTCCACTTGGTGATCTTTCCGAGGAAAATACCGGCGAGAGCATCAGGAGTGAAGTTCAAAGCGCCCGTTACGCCAGGAACGTTGTAGGTGGGGACAACTGCGCCCATGACCGTGGGGAAATGAAGAATGCTGGACCCACGCTTGTCCTGGAAATTCTTCAGTTGCTCGTCGTTCATCGGACCATCCGTGGCGCCAAAATCGACGGTGCCCTCGGTGACTTGCTTGATTCCGGCACCGGAGCCAACCGACTGGTAGTTGAATTGAATATTGGCGTCTTTCTTGTGGTACTCGTCAAACCACTTCGAATAAATCGGATAAGGGAATGTTGCGCCTGCTCCATTGATGAGCAGGGGATTTTGTGCGGCCCAGGCGATGGCGCCAAGGGCCAGTATGGCCACAACTGTTCCAGCAATTCTCTTCATTTTGATTCTCTCCGTAGAGCGATTGAGATTCTTAGCGGGCACCGGTCTAGAGTGTTCATCTCACTGTGAGGGGAGGACGTTACAGAATTGTTACAGTGAGGGCAGAGTTTGTTAAATATTGGAAACAAAGGGAGTTCAGTTGCAAGTTGAGTATTTAGATTGGCTTAGGTCGAGTCTGTGCAAGATAAGGAGACTTAGAAAAGAAAACAGGGGCTAACCCGTTGGGCTGCCCCTGTTGATTGTGAACAAAACGATTGAATCGCGTCCGCTGCCTTTGACTACGGAATGTAGTAGCGGAACGAAGTGAAGATCATGTTGTCCACAGCCTTCGGTGAGATACCGCCCGGCTGGGTGGTTGCGGATGGCGAGGTATTGTTACCCGACCAGCCGAGCTTGTAGAGGTACGAGTACTGCAGGCCCCACTGCACTCTGCCGTGCTCGCCCTGATAGAGCTTATGCCAGAAGCCGAGAGTACCCTCCGTCACCATGCGGACGTCGCCAGCGCAAGTGCCGCCGCCGCCCGGAGCGCCCGTGCCGCCCGGAGCCACTTCGATCCCGCATCCGGTGTTGTTGGCGTAAGGTGAACCGTAGCCGCCAACCCCCGTCGTGGAAATAGTAGTTGTGGAGATCGAGGGATAGGCTGGCTGTGTTGGAGTGGCCGGAATCGCCGGCGTGTTGGTTACCTTAATGATGGTATAGCCAGTGTAAGAAGCACGAGCGGCGAATTCCGAGCCGAAGTACCCGTAGATATCAAGCTTCTTGTTCGGGTGCCACTCTGCTCTGGCGAGGTACTGAAGATTCCGGATGGGAGCGAGCGTCCCGTCGGGGCGCGCTGAAGCATCCGCAAGTTGGGCAGATCCGTACCGGCCGATGCCATCGCCGGCGACCACCTTTAAGCCAGCATCGAGCTTGTTGTGGAAGAGGGGCAAGTTGGCACTAGCGCCGAGACCGCCGGAAAAACGCGAATCGTTGTATGCGCCTGCCGCGCCTGCGGCATTTCCGTTCGCTGTGGGAGACGTTGCCGTGGTAGCGGCGCAAGTTACGGATACCGGAACCAGTGGCGCTGGAGTGTTGCCCGCGGTGGTGCCGATGACGGCACAAGGATAAACGCGGTTGCGGAAGTCGGAGAAGATGCCAAAGACTTCATAGTGGCCAAAGCCTGGATCAAAGGCCGCCTTCACGATGAAATCGGGAATCTTGTTAACGGTGTAGCCCGTGGGATCGAAGGCGTTGTACAAACCGCCGCCAGAACCGGGGGCATTGAACCAGAAATTCTGGAAGGTGGTCACGGCACCGATCGCAGAAGTGTTGGTGTAGGTGCTGAACCCACGGCCACCGATGGTCGTCTGGGGCGCTTCAATTGAAAACCCGAGTGCGAACTTGTCGTTGAAATTCTTCACCACGCGGAAGGCATAGGCGCGCGTCCAAGTGAAACCCACGACGTATTGCGGATCGACCTGGAGAGGGGGAATTTCTCCACGGTTTACGATGCCTTTTTTGTTTTCGGTGGCTAGACTCCACATCTGACCGGCTGAAAAGTTAAGGCCATCAGGGAGGTTTACGAAACCGAAAAGTTGACGTTGGCGGAACACGTACGAGTTGCTCTGCCGGTTGTTTGAGGTGGTGCCGGCACCGAGAAAGTCAGCTTCATAGTAGCCGCCGATTTTGGCGTCGCCAATCTTTGAATCGACCAGGACAGAAAGACGGGATTGCCGCGCGGTGAAATTCATTTCTGAAAGCTTGCTGAGCGAATTGCCGTTGTACGGAATGCCAGTGAACGGCGTGTTGATGTCTCCGCTGACGGCCTTGGTGCGATTCACCGTAGCCGCTTCGATCCAGCCGCCAGGGGTGATGTTAACACCCTTGTAGCGAATGGTCGCGGGGCCCTTGTCCTCGGCCGGTGCGGCCTGGGCGGCAGCGGCCTGCGTGCTTCCGTTCACGACGGCAGCATTGCTGGCGGCCATGTTCGTCACCGTGGAGTTCAAAGCCGTGGTGGTGGTCTTCAATTCCGCGGAAGCGGCAACAGCTTCTGTGGCTTTCACGGTTGCTTCAGAGGCGCGGGAGTTTGCAGAAGCGGCCGCTTCGCGGGCCTCCTCAATCTGGCGGTCGCGCTTGGCCAATTCCTCTTTCATCAATTGAAGCTGCTCCTGCTGTGACTGTAGAACCTGGCGCAATTCTTCGACTTCGGCGGCAATTTCTGCGCTGGATTTTGCGGCCGCAGGTTTTGCCGGCTGCGATGACTTAGCTGGCTGCGCATCGGCTTCTTTTGGAGCATCTTTCGGTGAATCAGCAAACGCAGTTCCAGTCAGCAGGAACAGCGATAGTGTAAGTGACGCTAGTTTTTTCATTGCCTCTCTCTCGTCGAGCGGAATTCGAACAACACCCGTGGGAAGAACTCACCCCGGGTATTGACGGTAGTGGCTGCGTCTTACGCTTATGTCAATTGAAAATGAATAATCTGTAACACGTGTGAGCTGGAGTGCTTATCCGTTTTCAAATCAGACAGTTACTGAATTTAAGGAAGCGTAAAGATCTGGCTTGCCTACAGGAATCACTGCAAAGGCGGGATGGGACATCAGGCTTTGCTTAGCCGGTGGGGGATGTTCGTAACACTTTCTTCCAGGCGAAAGCTCCGGTGAGTGGGCTTCGCGCGTGGTTGTTAAATTCCTATTTGCAGGAAATCTGAGACAAAAGATGGCGAGAAAGGGGGAAGGGGGCCGGAGCCAGGGGTGCGCCGGTCCCCGTGGAGGGACCTAGGAATGAAGATCAAACGGGAGTAGTTTCACAGCCCGGGTTCAAATCTGAATGAAGCGCATGTGAATTGTCGGTGACATCGCTGTACGGAACTGCGCGAAGTAGTGTCGGGCTGATCTGGGCGCAAGGCCAGGCCGCGGCCGTGGCGCACATCCAGACCACGCACCCAGAAAATAATGTCCTCAGCAATGTTGGTGGCGTGATCGGCGATGCGCTCCAGGTGGCGCGTGGCGAGAATGAACTGCATGCCCGGGCTGACAAGCGCTACATCCTGGGTCATGTGCTGCAGCAGATTGTCAAAAATACGATCGCGATATTGGTCGACAACATCGTCGCTCTCCAGGACCTGTCCGGCGAGGTCGGCATTCTTGAAGATGAGCGCACCGAGGCTGCGGCTGACCATGGAACGAACAGCTTCCGCCATGGGGGCAAGTTCCTCGGGAATTTGCGCCTCGTCCATTTCGCGCAGAGAGATGACGCGCTCGGCGAGGTTGACGGCGATATCGCCGATGCGTTCGAGGTCGTTGGTGATTTTCAGGGAAGCGACGATAAGGCGCATCTCGTCGTCGGTGAAGGAGCCGCGACGGAGCAGGCGAATGGCGTGCTCGTCGATGATGATTTCCATTTCATTGATGCGCGGCTCGAGAAGAAATACTTCGCCAGGAAGGCCGGCCGTACGTTCGTTGTTGAAGGCGACGATGGCGTCGAGGGCGCGGTTCATGGCGCTTTCCACCAGGCGGGCCATGGAGATCAGATAGTTGACGAGAGTGTCGTAGAGCACGACATCGGTCAGTCCAGCAGCAGTCGCCATAAATAAACCTCCGCGGTGTTGATAGAGCGGGCACAGTCCGCGCGCCTAGTTAGAAGAGTGAGACAGGAATATTACGCAGCGTTAACAGTGGGGTGAATATGGTGGAAAGGATTGAGCGAAAAACAGTTACGCGAGAGGCCAAGAAGAAGGACGGCCGGGCCTGCCGACCGCAACCGTCGGGGAGGCGGGGCGCGCTAAGGAACGTTCCGGATCGAAGATGGGTACCGAGAAATGGAATCTGGAGCCGACACCCATTTCGCTTTCAACCCAGATACGTCCACCGTGCGCCTCGACGAGGTGCTTGGCGATGGCCAGGCCAAGGCCGGTGCCGCCGGCTTCGCGAGAACGTGCGGCATCGACGCGGTAAAAACGCTCAAAGATGCGCGGCTGATCGGATTGCGGTATGCCAATGCCAGTATCGGAAACGGTGAAGATGACTTCGTCATTCTTGGCTTCGGCGCTGAGGACAATCTTTCCGCCGGGCAGAGTGTACTGGATGGCGTTGTCGAGAAGATTCTGGAGCACTTCCTGAAGGCGGCGCGTGTCTCCCGCAACATCCGGAAACTGGGTTGGCAATTGCAAAGAAAGGGTGAGTCCCTTCCCGGTGGCGCGGCGTTGTGCTGTTTCGTAGCAGGATTCGACAAGCTGTGGAACGCTGACGCGCCGGATTTCGAGCTCGAGACGTTCCGCATCCATTTCTGAAAGGCGAAGCAGATCCTCGGTCAGGCGCGCGAGGCGGCGCGAATGGTCGAGGATGATGGCGAGGAAGCGATCGCGATTGTTGGGATCGTTGATGGCGCCGGCAACGAGAGTCTCCGCAAATCCCTGAATCGCGGTGAGGGGAGTGCGGAATTCGTGGGAGACGTTGGCAACGAAATCGCGGCGGATTCGTTCCAGCTTTCGCAATTCGGTGATGTCGTGGAGCACCAGGACGGCGCCGGAATTATCTCCCGCAAGGACGGAAGCAACGGTAGCGGCGAAGAAGTGCTGGCGAAGCGTGCCGGTAACAATTTCGGATTCAACGCGAGGTTCACCGGCAAGAACGCGGCGGACGGCATCGACCAATTCCCTTTGGCGAACAATTTCCAACAGAGAACTGCCGGCAACGGGAGGCACATCGAGTCCCAGGATTTCCGTAAAACCCGGGTTGGCGAAAACAAGTCGTTCTGCGCTGTTAACGACAGCGACGCCCTCTACCATCGAGCCAAGAATTGCGGAGGATAGATTGCGTTCCTCGGTAAGCGTGCGGATGGTCCGGTCGAGTCGCTCGGCGGTCTGATTCAATGAACTGCCAAGAGCCTCGAGGGTGTCTCCTTTCCCATCGGAAGGAAGCGGCCGGAAGTCGCCTTCAGCAACGCGGCGCGAAAATTCGCGGAGGCGTTCGATACGATCCGTGAAGGAGCGAGAGATCCAGAGAGCGATGGCGCCAGCAAGGAGAAGAATCAGCAGCGACCAAAGCCAAAGCCGGGTGCGGAATTCTCCGAGAGCAACATCAATACCGTCTACCGGCATGGCCAGGCGAATGAGGAGCTGTTTTCCGCCTGGTTGGGGTTCGCGCCTGGCGTAGTAAAGCAAAGCATGTCTCACGGAGACACTGTACCGAGTAGCGTGGCCTTCGCCATTTTTGAACGCTTCGATCACTTCGGGGCGCTGCGCGTGAGATTCCATGGTGCTGGCATCAGAGGAAGAATCGGCGAGCACGGTACCTTCGGAAGAGATGATAGTGACGCGGACTCCAGTGCCGGCAGCCCGGTGCACCCAATCACGCAATGCGGACGTCTCTTCCGGAGTCTGCGGAGGAATCGTGGAGAGTTGCAGAGGCTGCAGGAGGAGCGCACGCGAGAGTACCTGCAATTCCTGGAAACTGTCATTTTCGTAGCCGATACGGAGGGTGCGCTCTGCAAAAAAGTCCACGGCTAGCAACACGCTCAGCAGGAGCGCGATGAAGGTCAGCGCGAGCTTCCAAAAGAGTTTACGCGGCACGAGTTTCAAACAAATATCCGGCGCCGCGCACGGTCTTCAAATGCAGCGGATTTTCCGGATCAGATTCGATTTTTTCGCGCAAACGGCGAACGTAGACATCGACGCTGCGCGGAGTGACAAAACGATCGGTGCCCCAGACGGCGTCGAGGAGTTGATCGCGGGTGAAGACACGATTGGGACGAGAAGCCAGGTAATAGAGCAGGCGAAATTCCAGGGTGCTGAGCGGCACGAGCTTGCCGGCGTGACTGACGCGATAGGAAGCGGGATCAATGGCCAGACGGCCGATTTCGAGAACGCGGGGAGAATCCACCGGTGGTTCTGCGCGGCGGATGAGCGCCTTGACACGGGCGATCAGTTCGCGCGGGCTAAAGGGCTTGGTGACGTAGTCATCGGCGCCCATTTCGAGGCCGACCACACGGTCCGCTTCGTCGCCACGCGCGGTGAGCATGAGGATAGGCAGGCGATTGAGTGATTCGTCTTTGCGAATTTCGCGGCAGATATCGAGGCCAGACATTTTGGGAAGCATCAGGTCGAGCAAAAGAAGATCAGGCGGGGTCTTCTTGAGAGTGGCGAGGCCACTGGCACCATCGTAGGCGGCGTTGATCTGGAAACCCTCGTTGGCCAGGTTGTAGCGGACAAGTTCGACGATGTCGCGGTCGTCTTCAATAATCAGAATGCGTTTCATCGATAAGGCTCGATAGACGGAGCGCGTCGGTAGGAGTCTACCGTAGCGAGCCGAATTGCGGTAGGCATGGTTGTGAATGGGCTCCAAGACATTAAGACCTGACTCAGTATGTCAGAGAGGAGGAAGTCTATTGGTGAGTGTGAGATGACAAGTATGTGAATGGCTTGTTAACGATATTAAGTCAAGGGAAAGAACAGGTTGGAAGAACATTACAGGGCGTTGATGAAAATTAGGAGACGACCACGGTCTGCAGCAGTGCGGCGATGCCGGCTATATTCGGCAAAAGGTCAGGCGGAAACTTGTGGCGGCGTTGCAGGTATTCGGGAGAATTGAAAGACAGCCAGACTCTGAAGTCGGCACTTTCCCAGATTAAGACCTTTAAAGGCAGGTCGATGGCAACAGTCGGGGCGGCGAGCATGAGTGGGGTGCCGGACATGGGGTTGCCGACAATGAGCAATTTCGTGGGATGCATTTTGATTCCGATTTTTTCCGCTTCGTCGCTGTGGTCGATGCGGCAAAAAATTATGATGCCCTTGGATTGTAAAGCGGACTCGACGCGTTTGACGGTTTCTGCAGCCGAGTAAGGGCTGTTGAGGTGGACCAGACCGTCATCAGTCGGAGGGTTCATGGTAGTTCCTCGAAATGAGATTACTGGAGTGGAAAAGTTAGAGTAAGTCTTCCTGTAAAAAGGTACCCAAAATTTGAAATTGCGTACTTTACCTAAGAAGTGGGCGTGGTAGCGAAAGCCAGGGTAAGCAGGGTTTTCTGCTCGAGTTCGTGAGCTTTGGCGGAACCCGTAGCCGGACTGGCGCTGGAAGAACGCTTCACAGAGCGGACACGAATGTTTTTTTCTTTGGCGATGCGTTCGAGGCGCGGCAAAACGTAAAATAGCGCGCCCATGTTGGCGGGCTCTTCCTGAACCCAGACGATTTCGCGCGCGTTGGGATGCTGGTCGATGGCGGCGGCAATTTCGGCTTTCGGCAGCGGGTACAACTGATCGAGAAAAAAGATGGCGGTAGTGGTGTCTTTGCGACGGCGGCGTTCGGCGCGGAGTTCGTGGCCGACTTTGCCGCTGGCGATCAGAATACTCTGGGCGTCGGTGACTTCGCGATCGGGAACGAGAGTCTCGAAGCGGGCGCGCTCGAAAGCATCGAGGGAAGAGCTGGCGTCAGGATGGCGCAACATGCTCTTCGGAGTAAAAATGATGAGCGGCTTGCGCCAGGGGCGGCGAGCCTGACGACGCAGAAGGTGAAAATATTGCGCGGCGTTGGAAGGCTGGCAAATATTCATGTTGCCTTCGGCGGCGAGTTGCATAAAGCGTTCGATGCGCGCACTGGAGTGTTCCGGCCCCTGGCCTTCATAGCCGTGCGGGAGCAAGAGGACAAGACCAGTGGGGAGGCCCCATTTGTCTTCGCTGGCGCTGATGAACTGATCAATGATGATTTGGCCGCCATTCACGAAATCGCCGAATTGCGCTTCCCAGAGGACCAGGCCTTCGGGATAGTCGCGAGAAAACCCGTATTCAAAACCAAGGCAAGCGGCTTCGGAAAGCGAGGAGTTGTGAATTTCGCAGAACGCCTGGCTGGGTGAAAGATGCGCGAGCGGCAGATAATCCTGCTCGGTTTGCACGTCGACTAGAACGGCATGGCGCTGATTGAACGTGCCGCGCTGCGTATCTTGTCCGGTGAGGCGAACGGGATTGCCTTCAAGAACCAGCGAACCGTAGGCGAGTAGCTCTGCGAAACCGTAATCAACGGCGCGCTTGCCGTGGCCCATCTCCGCGCGTTGTTCGAGCAGCTTGACGATTTTTGGATGCACGTGAAAACCGGCAGGAGTTCGCACGAGTCCGTCGGTGATTTCGACCAATTTTTCGCGAGACAGGCCAGTGTCGACTTCGTATTTCGGGTCGTACTTGCCGAAATTGTAAGGCGACCAATACTCGGGCAGTTTGCGAAGACGCGGAATCTTGGTGAGCTTACCGGCTTTGCGTTGATCTTCTTCGTATTCTTTCTTGATGGCCTCGACAACGGCATCCGCCGAGATGCCGGTGGATTCCGCGTAGATCTTCCAGAGCGCTGGATGCGTCTTAATGCGCTCGTAAAGGCGCGGCTGGGTGATGGTGGGATCGTCGACTTCGCTGTGGCCGTGGCGACGATAGCCGATGAGATCGACCACGACATCGGAATTAAACTCGGCACGATATTCGGCAGCGAGGCGGCCGATGCGGACGACAGCGTCTGGGTCTTCCGCGTTGACGTGAAAGATCGGCATGCTCTGCCGCTTGGCGATGTCTGAAGCAAAGCGGGAAGAATGTTCCTGTACAGGCCGCGTGGTAAAGCCGATGAGATTGTTGACGATGATGTGGACAGTGCCACCGACAGAATAGCCAGCAAGGTCAGCGAGATTCAACGTCTCTGCAAGCACGCCTTGACCGGCGAAGGCGGCATCACCGTGCATGACGATGGTCCAGACTTTGTTGCGAATATCTTTGGAGCGAATGATGTGCGCGCCGTTTCGACCGTAACGAGTTTGCTTGGCACGCGCGCGACCCATGGCCACGGGATCAACGGCTTCAAGGTGGCTGGGGTTAGAGACCAGATGGATGTTGAGCGTTTTGCCGGAAGAGGTGGTGTAGGAACCGGTTGCTCCAACGTGATATTTGACGTCTCCAGCGCCGAGCACGCTGCGCGGATCAACGTCTTCAAAACCGGCGACAACCTCGTAGGCGGGTTTGCACGCGACATGGGTCATGACGCTGAGGCGACCACGATGGCTCATGGCCATGACGGATTCAACCCCACCGAGCTCACCAGCCGCATCAAGAATGGAATCGAGAAGCGGAATCAGAGAAGTGTTGCCTTCGAGAGAAAAGCGTTTTGTGCCAAGGTAGCGATTCTGGAGAACCTGCTCGAAGAGATCGGCACGAACGAGGCGTTCGAGAATCTTCTCCTGATGGATCTCGAATTCGGGACCTTCGATGCGCTCCACGATCCAGCGGCGGCGGTCGGGTTCGGGGAGGTGCATGAATTCCACGCCGATGGTGCCGGAATAGTAGCGGCGCGCTTCTTCGGCGAATTCGCCGGAGAGTCCTTGAAGATCGGGAAACTTCAGTGGGGCGAGAAAGCCGAGTGGATCGAGCGTGGCTTCGTAGTAGCCCCAGCGCCGGAAAAGCTCGAAGATTCGCTCACGTTCGACATGATCGGAGTTGCGCGGAGACGGAGATCTCTTATTGGCCGACTTGGGGGCTTTTTCGGGAGCGAGAGTCACACGGTTAGCCATGGTTGTTGGGTGCAGCCCTACTATTTTGCCACAGAACGGAAACTGGGACGCCAGCGAGACGAAGCGGGTCAGCGTTGATGGTGTGGCGTGAACCGCAAAAAGGCGCGGACAGGGGCCAAATTGGGGCTTTTCGTGCTGTTTCGGGAGAGGAAACTCTGTGCGGAGAGGTGAGAGCTTGAAAAGCTACGCCGTGCGCCGTGCTTCGCAGGAAGAGCTCGATCGCGCCTTCAACCTAGTGAAGGAATACTACGAAGAGGTAGACGTGGAGGTGCGCGAAGATCACAGAGAGTTTCGGGATCAGTATTTCGGCAAGGGAGCTGGAGTGTGGCTGGCGGAGGTGAATGATGCGGAGGCGGGATGTGTTGCACTGCGGAAATTGGGGAAGGCGGAGAATTGTGGAGAGATCAAGCGGATGTATGTGCGGGCAGGGTATCGGGGTAGAGGGCTTGCAGATACGCTGCTGGGAGCGCTGGAGGAGTACGCTGCGAAGTGTGGATATCAGTGGCTGTACCTGGACACGACGGATACGATGAACGCAGCGGCGCGATTTTATGAGCGTCATGGATATAAACGGTGCGAACGCTATAACGAAAATCCGCAGGCGACAATTTTCATGAGGAAGAGGATGAGAAGCTGACCCAAAGTCGCTGACATTACAGCCAGCGCTGCAGAAAACCCGCACCTTTAAAGGCGAAGGGTGAGACACCCGGCCGAGACAAAAAGACAAACCCAAGATGGGCACAGTTTATTGCGCCGGTAGCTAAGCGCTGAAAGAAAACCGACCTGATGGCCGACCATTACAATAGCGGATCCAAGGCCTTGATGGAATGGGTTTAGGTAAACAGCCATTGATCATTACATCTTGCGGAGGTGGGGTACAGCAATGCTGCACCCCTATGCATTTGGTTAACGGGATAAAGCGCGTGTGGCGCTATAGAGAGCGAACTTGATCCTGGAGGCGTTGGGCAATTTCGAGGGCGGTGGTATCAGCGGGGAAGATGATGGGGGCGCCAATGTGGACAGCTAATTCGTTGCGACGGGCGAAGCGGCGGCGCTCCTGCTTCATCTGCCAGACGCCGTCGAGGCGAATGGGAACGATGGGAATTTGCAGATTTTCGGCGAGGAGGCCGATGCCCGGCTGGAAGGGGGCCATGCCGGGATGGTCGCAGTCGTTGACGATGCCTTCCGGAAACACGAGGACACTGTAGCCGCGGTCGACGGATTCTCCGGCGAAGCGAAAGCTTTCGCGGAAGCCCGAAAGCTGCGGAAGCGGGAAAACGTTGAAGAGAGAAACGATCAGGAAATAATTGAGCTTCCACAGAAGGCGTTTGGCAAACAACCAATCGGACGGCGGATTGCGGAACTCCTGAAGAGTTTCGCCACCCATGGCCGTGGCGAGGTGGTGACGATATTTTGCAGGGAGCGAGAAGAGAATCAGCCCAATGTCGGCGCGGCGGGTGATGTGGTTGGAGACGAAAATTACAGGGCCGCGCAAGCCGGCGAGATTTTTTCGACCAACGATGCGTGGATGAGCAAGAACTACAGTGGAAGGCCAGGTTAGCAGGTAATAAATGAAGAGGCGGAGGATGCGGATTGGAGTGCATTGCGGCCAGCGCGGATAGGGATAGTTGGTGCGACGGGCTGAAGGCTGGGCGAGAAGTCTCTGCAGTTCCTCAGTGGTGCGGACGTTTGCGAATTGAGTTTCGTTGAGTTCGAGTTGGTGGCGCTGCTCGAGTTTGGATAGGAGTTCGACGCGGTCGAGGGAGGTCATCGAGGCAAGGAATTCCGTAGTTGGGAGTTGCGATGAGGAAGGTTTGAGATCCTTCGTTTCGCTCAGAATGACACCGCTAGATTCTGGAGTTGCGCGTAGGAGTTGAGTGGCGCGATTGGTGATTTCTGCCTGGCGAGGCTTGCCGGTTGGTGTGCGGGGGAAATCAGGATCGGGCCAAACGACGTGGCGGCGGATGCGTTGGTATTCGGCAAGGGTGGAGTTGGCAGCGTCAAGGGCGGCGCGGACGACGGTCGCGAGTGGATCGGTTCCGAGCGATTTTATCGATTCTCGTAAGGCTGCTTCGTTGTCAGGATCCCTGGCTTCGCTCGGGATGATAGCATTCATCAAGAGGATGGCGGCGGGTTCGGCGTTGCTGCCGAAATTGATGGGAATGACGACTACGTCGCGGATGTGGGGTTGACGGCGAAGGGCGGATTCGAGGTCTTCGGGATAGATGTTGAGGCCGGCGGGAGTGACAATGACATTCTTCTTGCGGCCTTTGAAACGCAAATTCCCTGCTGCGTCTAGTTCGCCCAAATCGCCGGTGCGGAGCCACCCGTTGCCCTCTTCACTTACCTGGCGGATGGCGCCTTTTTCCCAATAACCGCTGGAAACATTTTTGCCGCGCACGAGGATTTCGCCATCGTCGGCCAGACGAAATTCGCGACCGGGAAGGATTTTGCCGACGGAGCCTTCGGTGGCTTTAAAGGGATGATTGAGGCTGATCAGTGAGGCGGTTTCGGTCATTCCATAGCCCTGGACTACGGCATAACCGAGACGCTTAAAGAATCCCTCGCTTTGCTGCGAGAGAGCGGCGCCGCCGGAGATGAAGGCCCAGAATTTCCATCCGAGGAGACGGTGAATGCGGCGAAAGCGCCAGGCACGGCGGAGAAATGACTGGCCAGTCGCGGCCGAGACAGCAGAAGAAAACCACCGGCGCCAATTTCGTTTATCGATTTCCTGATCGAGGGCATTGCAAAGTGCATCGAGCATGCGCGGGACGGCGACTATCGCGGTGGCGCGTTCGCGTTTGATGGCGCGAAGAATTTCGACGGGCTGCTGGGAATTTTCAAAAACGACAGTGGAACCTAGAAGCGGTGGAACGAAAAGAGTCATGAATTGTCCGAAAACGTGGCTGAGGGGAACCAGAGAAACAAAGCGAATAGGGTGGAACCAGCGTTCGTATTTACGGTATTCGTCAATGCCCTTTTCGAGGGGTTCGAGATTGGCGAGGAAATTTCCGTGAGTAAGAACTACACCGCGGGGTTCGCTCGTGGTGCCAGAGGTGAAAAGAATTTGCGCGATTTGATCGCGAGAAATGGGTTCGCCGGGAAACGAGGTGCCGCCGCCGACAATATTAGTAATGTCGGCAGGCCGACAATTGCTGGAATCGTTTTTGGCCGCTGTGAGACTGGTGATTTCTTCAACGAGAAGATTTGAAACAGAGAGTGGGCAATTCACTTTCGAACGCGAGACGAACGCGAATTTTACGTCGGCATCACGGATGATGCGGGAAACGAACTCGAACGTGGAAGAATCGTCGAGCGGGACGGCAACGGCACCGGTCAGTAGACAGCCCCAGAAGGCAGCAACCCATTCGAAAGAATTGGGAGCCCAGAGAAGCACGCGGTCATTTGTTCGAACACCACGGCGACGTAATTCTTCGGCGCAAAAAACGGCGTGGCGGGTGAGGTCGGCGTAAGTGTAGGTTTCGCGACGGTAGCCGTGGTGTTGGACGAAGGCGACGTCGCTGGCGTAGAGGGAGAAGTTTTCGAAGACGGAAAGAAGGTTAGAGCGGGGCATGACGAGGTCATGATACGACGAGGGAGCACAGTTGTGAGTCTGAAGTCGTAAGTTTGAAGGGAGGCGGGCGACCGAGAAGGGTTGACTGCCGGCGGCGCAGGGCGTTGTAAAGGCCAGAGGATAGAGAAACATCGGGACCCTTAGACACGAAGGGTGCGACACCTCGGAGTCCATCGGATCGACTGGAATACGGATTAGGTTGAGAGCCTTCACCCGCTCAGAACACGGGTTCAGGATGACAGCTCTCCGTTAAGAGGGATTGAGGATAACGCCATTCGATGAGCGGTGGGTGCTCCGGGTGCCACCTAAGCACCTTTCGGTGCATCAGAATAGGAACAGGTGGGAAAGCGCTTTAGTATCTTTAGGTGACAGATTGGGCGATTCATCGGTTAAAATAGAGTTTCGGGGGCTGGGGCTTCCGCATCCAAAATTTTAAGGGCTACTCGATAAGGGAAAGAATGCCTGTACCTATTTCACAGATGTTCACGGTTAGCAGTTACGTCCTGAAGCAGAAGCTGAAGGGACGGAAGCAATACCCTTTGGTGTTGATGCTGGAACCGCTGTACCGCTGTAACCTGGCGTGTGCAGGCTGCGGGAAAATTCAATATCCCGCGCACGTACTGAAGCGCGAATTGACGCCAGAAGAATGCTTTAAGGCCGTGGATGAGTGCGGAACGCCGATGGTATCGATACCGGGCGGCGAACCACTGATGCATTCGCAGATTGACAAAATTGTGGAAGGGCTCGTAGCGCGGAAGAAGTACATCTACCTATGCACGAACGCCTTACTGTTGAAGGAAAAGCTGCACCTGTTTAAGCCGAGTAAGTATTTAACGTTTTCGGTGCACGTGGACGGGCAGAAAGAACATCACGATTTTTCGGTATGCCGCGAAGGCGGATATGAATTGGCGATTGAAGGCATGCGGGAAGCTTTGAAGCGCGGCTTCCGTGTGACGACGAATACGACACTGTTTGATGGGGCGGATCCGAAGAGTGTGCGGGCATTTTTTGACGAGATGATGGAGCTGGGCGTGGAAGGCATGATGCTTTCGCCGGGCTATTCATACGATAAGGCCCCGGACCAGAAGCATTTCCTAGGGCGCGCGCGGACGCGGCGACTCTTCAGGGCGATGCTGTCGAACCGCAAGTCGACGTGGAAATTCAACCAGTCGATGCTGTTTCTGGAATTTTTGATGGGCAAGCGGGATTTCAAGTGCACGCCGTGGGGCATGCCGACCTATTCGATTTTTGGCTGGCAAAAGCCGTGCTATTTGCTGCAGGACGGCTATGCGGATACGTTCAGCGAGTTGATGGAAACGACGGAGTGGGCGAATTACGGAACGGAATCGGGCAATCCGCAGTGCGCGAATTGCATGGTACATAGCGGGTATGAGGCTTCGGGCGTGGATCATACGTTCAGTTCACTGAAGGGTTTGCTGGCAACCGCAAAGGCGACTCTGTTTACGAAGAATGACGATGCGGAAGCGCTGTTGATGCTGAATGAGCCGGTGACACCGGTGCATTCCTACAACCCGCTGGTGCAGATCGAATCGAATCCCGCAAAGATGGAAGAGACACGAGCATGACGGGTCCACGCCATGCGGAGCGGCCGGAACACAGCATTAATCCAGATGAATTGGAAGTAGCGCCGGGATTCGCGCACGAAACGCTGCAGGGATGGATTCCGGAGCTGGCGAGCGAGACGGAAATCCGCGAAGCGCTGGAAAAAGCGTTCGACTACCGCGGGGATGTGACGATAACGCGCAAAAATGGAGAGAAGCTTGAGGGCTACCTCTTCGACCGGGTCAGCGGAAAGACATTAGAGAGTTCCTACGTCCGCGTTTTGCCGAAGGATTCGAACCAGAGACAAAAGATTGCATATTCGGAGATTGCGGCGCTGGCATTTTCGGGGCGAGATACGGCGGCCGGGAAGAGCTGGGAAGCCTGGGTTAATAAGTATTGGCAAAAGAAGTCTGCGGGAGAAGCGGGAATCGGGATCGAGCCGGAGTCGTTGGAAGAGTAGTCGCGAAATTCATCGTTTGTTGAACCCACAAAAAAGAAAAAGCGGATTCCTCCTGCAAGAAATGCCCTCGAAATGAGGAGAGTGGCGTGTGGCGACGCAGGAGGATCTGCCTCCAATGAGTTTAGTAGCAAACCTGTTGGCTGAAATCCTTCGCCGGCAAACCGTACGGACTCAAGATGACAATGTACTGGGTCGGGGCAGGACAAACCTCTCCAGTCTGAGGGGGAGACTTGGGTGAGTTCGGAGGTCAAAATCACAGAGAATTAATACGATTTATGGGTAAGAAAGTGGTCCGAAAAGGCAGTAAATCTCTAGAATTCAATAGCTTACCAAAAAGTGGATGTGGGGAAGTGGATGCAGGCTTATGTGGACAATAAGCCCTTTCTTGTGATAACGTTAGGTATAGCGTTTGTTGCTCTTGTACTAACCTTTTGATTCGTTCAGGGGGCTGCGAGAACACTCTCGGAGCCTTTTTTTTCGAGTGGAGAGGCTGTCACGACGCAGGGGATCCGGCGCACGGACTCAAGAGGGGCTAATGCAATTCAATTTCGAGGTACAGCAGTGTCTAAGGAACAAGGAACAGTGAAGTGGTTCAATGCTTCGAAGGGCTTTGGATTCATCCAACGCCAGACCGGGGAAGATGTATTCGTACATTTTTCCGCTATTCAATCAGAGGGCTACAAGTCTCTGAACGAAGGTCAGGCAGTGGAATTTGAAGTCAAGAAGGGTCCGAAGGGCCTTCAGGCGGAGAACGTAACAGCCCTCTAGCCTGTGCATTGGAAAGGTCCTCGAGGGGTCGGGGACCTTTCAATTTTAAAAAGAGTTTAGAAAAAAAGCAGCGCGGTACAGGAGGAAGTTGTGCAAGTAATGCAAGAAGGCCAGACCATCAAGCATGAAGTGTTCGGACTGGGGATCGTCACGGCAGCGGATGCGGAACGCACCTCTGTGGATTTCGACGACCATGGACCGAAACTGTTCGTTACGAGCATACTCACGGCTGAAGTGATCGGTGAACCGCCCGCGACCCCGCCCAAGACCAAGCGCCGCCGTAAAGCTTCCGCAGCAGCGAAAGCCAGCAAGAAGGCCGCAGCAGCGGTAGCAGCAAGCGCTCGCGCTTAGTCATTCACACCTGAAGTAAGGACATTCCCGCGCCTGAACTGGCGCAGGGGTGTGCCTGGATGGACTCGTAGCCGAATTGTTCCATGTGCAACAGTTTTAAAAGGCCCCGGAGGTGAATGCCTCCGGGGCCTTTTTGTTTATGCGGGCGGAAGGATTTACGTTGGGGAGCAGGAACAAGGGCGGGAGGCGTAAAGCCGCCTTTACGTCAGACGGAAATCAGAAAAGCAGGAGGTTAGCGAATGGCGGATTCGGCCTGGTCGAAGGCGTGGTAGGAGGAACGGACCAGTGGGCCGGCTTCGACGTGCTTGAAGCCCATTTGTTCGCCGAGACGCTTGTATTCCGCGAATTCGTCGGGGTGAACGAAACGAATTACAGGAAGATGTTCACGAGTGGGCTGGAGATACTGGCCGAGGGTCAAGATATCCGTGCCCTGTGCGGCGAGGTCCTGCATGGTGGCCAGGACTTCGTCTTTTTCTTCACCGAGGCCAAGCATCAGGCCGGTCTTGGTGGGAATGTCAGGATGCATGTTCTTGGCACGGAGGAGCAATTCGAGCGAGCGCTCGTAGAGGGCACCCTTTCGCACCTGACGATAGAGACGCGGAACGGTTTCCGTGTTGTGATTCAGGATATCGGGCTTCACGGCGAGAACGATGTTGAGCGCGTCCCAATCGCCGCGAAAATCGGGGATCAAGACTTCCACTTTGCAGCCGGGAACGCGGTTGCGAATTTCTTCGATGGTGCGGGCAAAGATGCGCGCGCCGCCATCGGGTTGATCGTCACGATTGACGCTGGTGACCACGGCGTAGCGCAAGCCCATGCGGGCGGCAGCTTCGGCCACGCGGATAGGCTCCTGTTCATCGGGAGGGCCGACGGGCTTGCCAGAAGGGACAGCGCAGAATCCGCAGGCGCGGGTACAGATGTCGCCAAGGATCATGAAGGTGGCGGTGCCGTGCTCCCAGCATTCACCCATGTTGGGGCAGCGGGCGGATTCACAGACGGTGTGGAGGTCGAGCGTGCGCATGATGCGCTTAAGGTCGTGATATTTTTCGCCGCCGAAGAATTTGACGCGGAGCCAGTCGGGGCGAGGGTGGGCGTCGGGCGAGGGAACGGCGGCTGAGCCGTTGGAGATGATATTGAAGGGAGTGGCCATGGAGTTGGTCTGAGATATCCTATTTTACGTGGAATGGGGGGAAGAGTCCAAAGGTGGGCGGAGCCAATGGCATAACAAAAGCAGAGAGGAATGGAGCAGCATGGAAGGCGTTGCTACTCCGAAAAAGGAAGGCGCAAATGGTTGAGGAAGTCGCTGGAGTATACTTCGACCGTAGGTAACCACAATGTATCGAAAAATACTCGCGGCGATGTTCCTCCTGGCATGCAGCTTCGAAGGGCGCCCGCAAGCTCCGCCCGCGGCGATGAAGCCAAATGCCCCTGAAGAGACGTGTGCGGTCTCGGGCGTTGTGTTTCGGAGTGAGGATAATGCGCCGTTGAAGAACGCGATCGTCCAGCTAGTTTTGGACAACGACCGAGACCATGTCGATCGCGACGAGAACGACGGCCGATGGACAATTCGGTCTGAAAAACCTGCCCGCAGGACAATACAGCCTGCTGGTCAGCCGGAACGGGTACGTGACGACGAAATACGGGCAGAAAAAACCGAGCGATCCAGGTTCTAAATTAGCGCTGCGTCCCGGACAGACGATTCGGGATCTGGTGTTTCGGTTGGAACGCGCAGCAGTGATTACCGGGCGGGTGTTTGATGAAGATGGAGAACCGATGTCGCGCGTGAACGTGGCAGCAATGCGGCAAGGGTTTTTCCGAGAAAAAAAACGAATGTGGGATGAGGGGAACACGGAAACGAATGACCGAGGCGAGTATCGGATTTACGGGTTGCCGGCGGGTAGGTATTACCTCAGCGCAGAATCGGACGGGGAAGATCGAATCGTAGGCGAGTAGCAATATACGGGATCGGAGAAATCTGGCCCGGAGAAGGCGTACACGCGGCTGTACTATCCCGGAATGACAGATCCGAGTTGAGCATCGACCGTGCAGGTTAAAGCGGGCGAGGAGGTGCCTTCGGTCGATTTCCTTATGAGAGAGCAGACAGTTGTGCGAGTGCGAGGACGAGTCGTCTCTGTCTTCACGAAAAGCACGGAGCGCGGTAATTTTGAGGTGCAAGTTAGGCCAAAGAATCAAAGCGAACTCTTCTTCCGGATGACCTCTACCGGTAACCGTGTACACAGTGACGGAACATTCGAACTGCCAAACATGACACCTGGGGGGTACCTCATAACGGCCTATCAATTCGGCGAGCAGCGGCATTCCACGGAGCAGGAAATTGAAGTGGGCTCCACGGACGTGGAGGGTTTGATACTGATGATTGGAGCGGGAATTGAAGTCCACGGAACGGTCGGCTGGGAGGGACAGCCCAGTATGGAGAAGGACGGAATAACCGTAATTGCGACTTCCCCAGAATTGGATTTCGGTGGTGGTGGCTCCTCACTTGTGGACAAGAATTCGCAGTTCGTCTGGAAGGCGCTGTCTGAGGGACAGATTCGAGTCGACGTTTGGGGGATGAGTAAGGACTGCTACGTGAAGGAAATCAGGGCCGGCGAAAATCGAGCGGACGGAAATATCATTAAGCTAAACAGGGGCGGCGGAGAAGTTCAGATCACTCTCTGTTCCCGTGGCGCGAGGGTTGCAGGGACGGTGTTGACAGCGGAAAGCGTACCTGTGGCGAATGCCTGGGCGGTGGCTATGGCGGAGAACAGTTGGGTTGGAAAGAAGGCGTGGACGGTGACGACGGACCAGAATGGTCACTACGAATTGCGCGGATTGCCGCCGGGAAAGTACAAGATTTACAGCTGGCAAGATCTGGAAGAGGGGTCTTGGGAAGATCCGGATGTGCTGAAAGAGTATCGAAGAAGAAGGAGTGAGCTATTCAATTGCAGGACGGGGATGCGAAGGCGGTGGATTTGAGTTTAATTCAGTTAAATGATGGGGCAAAGCAAACAGAGTGAGCGCTCGTAGGTGAATAACATCAGGCCGGATGGAACGCGGCGCTGCTAGGAAAAGAAATCGAGCCAAAGCTCGGCCACGACAGATAGAGGAAGAGTGCACCGATCTAAATGATCGGCCACTACTGGGATGGTCGGGCTAGAGCCCGGCACCTACGTTTCGAGCAACGGCTAAAGCGGGTTGCGGGAAGAGCGGACGAAATCGCGGAGGCTGGTTACGTTGGGGCCGTAGGCACCGATGCGGCCGGCGTCGACGGGAAGGCCGAGGCGTTCGGCGAGGTCGAGATCGACACCCGCGTCGTCGAGTTCAGAGAGGCTGAAGCCTGCGGCGGGCGAGACGCGATTCATGCCGGATGGATACACGGGCCGTGGCGGTCGATGACGCTGCCAGGGACGGCGCGCCAGTTCATAGAATTGCTTCCAATCGCGTTTGTGCCAACCAGTTGTCATGTTGCTGTTCAAGCGTTCAATTCCTTTGATGCGGTGAAGGGGTGGAAAGTTCCCAGTGGCTCGCGGGTCTTACCCATTTTCGCTTCACAGCATGCTTTGCAAAGCTCGCCTACTCCTTTCTCGTATACTCCACAGTAAAGAGAATCAGTGAAAAAAATCAGTTACTGTTTCAAACACATAACCCCGCGGAATGTTTCGCCTTGAAAATTCCAGAAGGCGAAATCCAACTGCCATGCGTGAAGACTCGACGGGGAGCGGTAAAGAAGGAAGCCGCCGGATGAAACTGGCCGGATACTATAACCAAAGAAAAGCAACAGCCAGAAAAAAATTTGCGGGCTGTGAATAATTGGGAGCGTTCAGGGGCGAGGCGTCGCGCAAGAGAACCGCGGGAACGTGAGAGGAGTTCGGGGAGGGGAACGAACTCCAGACACAAACCGGCTGAAAGCCAAAAACAGAAGCGAAAAGAGAGGGACGAGAAAACTTACCAGCGGTTACCGCGATCGCCGCCACCGCGGTCGCCACGATCACCACCACGGCCACCACCACCGCCGCCACGTCCGCCGCGATCACCACCACGGCCTCCGCCACCACCACCGCCACCATAACCACCGCGCCCGCCACCGCCGCCAGAGCGTTCCGTTTGCGGCCGTGCTTCGTTCACCACGAGGTTCCGGCCCCCGAAATTCTGACCGTTGAGGGAAGTGACGGCGCGATCCGCTTCTTCATCGTTGGTAATTTCGATGAAGGCGAATCCGCGAGACTGACCCGTGAAGCGGTCGCGAATCAGACTGATTGCCGAGGGATTGACACCGACTTGACCGAACCATTCCTGGAGCTGCTCTTCCGATGCGTTAAACGGAAGATTGCCGACGTAAAGCTTCTTCACTTACGGACTCCTTCTGCCCGGAACCGAACGACGATTGCGGAGCGCACTGAAGAGACCGAGACCGCAAGGGAGGCAGACCAGAGGACGTGCCACGGGAGCGATTCGTACAGATCAGTGGTCTCGTGCATGGTCTCGAATAATGGGCATTTTTGCAACAATAATTACGTGCGGGAAAGGGTACGGGCGAAGCAGGACAGGTGATCGAACACGGAAGCTCAGGAACTCAGCCGAAATGGTCTTTGGAAATGATGGAAGAGTGGTAGGATGCCAGCCACGCGTTCCCGCCTTTCGAGGTCAACATGCACGGCACAATGATGGAGTATCCGCTGGTATTACCGGCGTTCCTGGAGCGGGCCGGAAAGTTATTCCCCAAGGTCGAGATCATTTCGCGAAGACCAGACCGGACGATCGTGCGGTCGACCTATGGATCGTTTTACGAGCGAGCAAAACGGCTTTCCTCAGGGTTAACGAAACTGGGCGTGCGGGGCGGCGATCGCGTGGCGTCGATGATGTGGAACCACATGGGACACCTGGAAGTATTTTTCGGTGTGCCGTGTACCGGGGCGATTCTGCACACGCTGAATTTGCGGCTGCATCCGCATGAAATTGCGAACATCGTAAACCACGCGGAAGATCGCTTCCTGATCATTGATGACGTGCTGCTGCCGGTGTATGAGAAATTCGCCGCGGACGTGAAGTTTGAAAAAGTGATCGTGGTGCCTTACGGGTTCGATAGCGTGCCGGACGAGTATCTGAATTACGAGGATGTGCTGTCGTCGGGGAGCGTGGACTTTGCGTATCCGAAGATCGCGGAGACAGATGGCGCGGCAATGTGCTTCACTTCGGGCACGACGGGAAACTCCAAAGGCGTAGTGTATACACACAGGTCGCTGGTGTTGCACTCGATGGCGGAAGCAATGGTGGATACGTTCGCGGTGAGTCATCAGGACACGCTACTACCGCTGGCGCCGATGTTCCACGCGAATGCATGGGGCGTGCCGTACACGGCGGTGATGACGGGAGCGAAGATGGTGCTGATGGGGCCGAACGTGGAGCCGTCGGCGATTCTGGATCTGATGGTGCAGGAAAAAGTGACGGCGGCGAACGCCGTGCCGACGGTATGGATCAGCGTTCTGCAAGAACTGGAAAACAATCCGGGACGATGGAGATTTGAAAATCCGATTCGAGCGGTGAGTGGAGGTAGCGCGCCGCCTTTGGAGTTGATGAGACAACTAGACAGGTACGGAATACGGATTCTGCATCTGTGGGGAATGACCGAAACGTCGCCACTGGCCACGACGGGGCATTTGAAGTCGAGAATGAGGGATTGGACGGAAGAACGGAAATATCTAGTGCGAGCGAAACAGGGATGGCCAGTGCCGTTGATCGATTTGCGAATCATGCGGCCGGAGGGAGAGGCTCCGTGGGACGGAGAGACGCCAGGCGAAGTGGAAGTGCGCGGGCCGTGGGTGGCCAGTCATTATTATGACGCGCCGGACCAAGCGCACCGGTGGAGCGAGGATGGATGGTTCCGTACGGGCGACGTGGGGACGATTGATCCGGAAGGGATCATGAAGATCGTTGACCGGACAAAAGATCTGGTGAAGTCTGGCGGGGAGTGGATCAGTTCGGTTGATCTGGAAAATGCGTTAATGGGGCATCCGGCGGTGCGCGAGGCGTGCGTGGTGGGCGTGCCGCATCCCAAATGGCAGGAGAGGCCGCTGGGCGTGTTGGTGTTGAAAGAAGGCGCGAGCGCTGACGAGCGGGAGATCAGGGAGTTTCTGGAGAAACAGTTTGCGCGGTGGCAGGTGCCGGATGCGTTTGTGTTTGTGGAGTCGATACCGCGGACGAGCGTGGGGAAATTCAAGAAGATGGCGCTGCGGGAAGAGTATGCGAATTGGAAGTGGGCGGAGTAGGAATCGAGCAACCCTAGAGCACAGCCAGGAATGGCTGTGCCACCAAAAAAACGAAGGAGACAGAAAAGTTGTGGCGGTCGTTTCGTCAGAACCCAGCCTTCACGAAATGCGCGAAGGATGGGGCACCCTCAAGTTCATTTTGGCTCGCTGCTGAAGCAGAAGTAAAAGGCTAGGTGCGGTAGCTGGCGTTGATGCGGACGTATTCGGCAGTGAAGTCACAGGTCCAGTAACGGGTCGAGGCGCGGCCCGCATGCAAATCCACGACAATTTGAACTTCAGGTTCAAGAAGGCGATTGCTGGCAGCACGCTCGTTGAAATCGAGCGGCTGTCCGGCGCGCAGGACGGGGATTCCGGCCATGTGGATATCCACGCGATCGGGATCGAACTTGACGCCGGCACGGCCTGCGGCGGCGAAGATGCGGCCCCAGTTAGGATCGCCGCCAGCAAAGGCCGTTTTCACGAGCGGCGATGTGGCGATCGTCTGAGCGATTTTGCGCGCGGCAGATTCCGTTTTGGCGCGGCGAACTTCGATTTCAATGACGCGTTGTGCGCCTTCACCATCGGCGACGATTTGCAGAGCCAGAGAGTGGCAAACCTCTTCGAGTGCCTTTGTGAAAGCACGGTGGGCTACGGTGCCGGGGCGAATTGGGGGAGCGCCAGCGGCTCCATTCGCTAGAACCAGCAGGGTGTCGTTGGTGGACGTGTCGCCGTCGATGGAAATGGAGTTGAAGGTGCGAGAAGTAACGTCGCGCAGAGTTTTCTGAAGGAGGACCGGGGCGATATTGGCATCGGTGGCGACGAAAGCGAGTGTGGTGGCCATGTTGGGATGGATCATGCCCGCACCCTTGGCGCAGCCCACGAAATGAATGCGTTTGCGAGCCATCTTGAACCAGGTGGAAGCGGTTTTGGGGCGAGTGTCGGTAGTGCAAATGGCGAGAGAGAGTTCAGCGAAGGAACGCGCGGAGGCACGGCGATTCCGGGCAACGCCGGGAAGGGCGCGCATAATTTTCTCGATGGGGAGAGGAACGCCGATAACTCCCGTGGAGCAGACCAGAATTTCGTTGGGCTTGCAGTTGAGGCGCCGAGCGGTCTCTTCCACGGTTCTGACGGAAGCTTCGTAACCGGCAGTGCCTGTCGCACAGTTGGCATTTCCCGCATTGATGATGACCGCGCGCATGCGGCCCTTCGAAGAGCGCAGGTGCGCCTTGGAGACAACAACGGGAGGAGCAACAACCAGATTTTGTGTGAATACAGCGGCCGCGGAGGCGGGGACGTCGCTGCACAAAAGCGCGAGATCGAGGGCGCCGGTTTTCTTCAGGCCACACGCGGTGGCCGAAAAACGGAAACCAAGAGGCAGAGCGGATTCGGAGGGCGCGTTTTTCATATTAGATGGGTTCGTTGATCTGCAATTTTCGGAGTCTTTGTTCAAACTGGTCGATTGCGGTACGGACAGATTCTTCGGCAGTGCCGCCGGGAACCGATTTGAAAGCGATGGCCGATTCCAAGGATGGAAGATCGTCGTGGAACTGCTGGTCGAAGTGGGAGGAGACCCTGCGAGCGTCGGCTAGAGAGAGTTTGGTCCAGGGGATGCCTTGATTTTCCGCTTCACGCAGGAGTTTTCCGACCAGGTCGTGGGCTTCGCGAAAGGGTACGCCGGCACGGACGAGGTGATCCGCGGCCTCCGTTGCCAGCAAGGCGGGATCAGAAGCCGCAGCGCGGAGGCGATCTTCACGGAATTTTGTAGTTTGTAACGCGCCAGCAGCGACGAGGAGCATACTCAGAATCTGGTCGTGGGCAAGAAAAAGGGATTCCTTGTCTTCCTGCAGGTCGCGCTGGTAGCTGGTGGGCAAACCTTTCAAAACAGTAAGCAAAGTGAATAAGGAAGCTGTGACGCGACCGGTTTTCCCTCGGACGAGTTCCCAGGAATCTGGGTTTTTCTTCTGAGGCATGAGACTGCTGCCGGTGGAAAACTCGTCAGGGAGGATGACGTAGGAAAATGGCTGTGAAGCAAAGATGACGAAATCTTCGGCGAGGCGGGAAAGGTGAGTGGCGATGGTAGAAAGCGCAAACAGGAAGTCGAGAGCAAAATCGCGCTCGCTGACCGCGTCGATGGAATTAGCGGTGATCCGGGAAAAGCCGAGGTCTTTTGCGATGGCGAGCCGGTCGACGGGAAAAGCGCAACCAGAGAGAGCGCCAGAGCCCATGGGGCAAGCGTCGGCCGCGTCGATGGCGTTTTCAATGCGAATGCAATCACGATAGAAGGCTTCCGCATGGGCCATTAGAAAATGAGAAAGCAGAAGTGGCTGGGCAAACTGCATGTGGGTCATGCCGGCCATGGGAATGTGAATGCAACTTTTTGCCTGCTCGAGAAAGGTGCGGAGAAGCGCAAAGAGCGCGTTGAGTATTTCCTGGCCCGCTTGCGCCACGAACATCCGGAATTCAGTAGCGACCAGCTCATTGCGACTGCGCCCGGTGTAGAGTTTCCAGCCGGTTGGACCGAGGGCGTTCACCACGGCTTTTTCGGCAAAATGGTGGACATCTTCAACTTCGACCCCGAAAGTATCAACCCAAACGGGATCGGAATCAATGCGCTCGGAGATTTCATCGAGTGCGGTAAGGATTTGCTGCAGTTCTTGGTCTGATAGGACGCGCGCGCCGCGAAGGGCCCTAGCCCAGGCACGATCAACTCGTAATTGGAAGGGCAGCAGACGCGAATCAAACGAGAATGAACGCTGAAAAGCGTCGAAATCAACGTTGGGGGCACGTTCGAAGCGTCCTCCCCATAGGCGATCATCTTTGCGGTCGGTCATAGAAATTCGTCGTTCTCAATCATCTGTGATTAGTTGAAGCTAGTTCGGTGCTGCGATTTTGGCACCTTGTTCTGGCTCAGTTGAGATCCTCCGTCGCGATATCAGCGCGCTCCTCAGGATGACAAGCTCCTTGGTGGCGGCGTTGGCACAAGATCAAAAACTGCCGCGATTACATTGCCCCCTGGCTGGATGTGGCGCAGCGTGCCGCGCCCATACAGAGAATCAGGCTTTGGAGCTACCGGCTTTGGCTTTCGGCCGAACAGTTACCGGGAGAGAGAAGAGATTGATGAAGCCCTCGGCATCCTTCGGATTGTAGCGGCCCATGGTGAAACTGGCGAGATCCGCACGGTAAAGCGAATAGGGAGAAAGGCGCTTGGTAACGTTGAGAGTTCCCTTCCAGAGTTTCAGGCCAACGGAGCCGGTGACGCGCTGCTGCGAGACGTTGAAGAAGCCATCGAGGGCTTCGCGGAGGGCTGTGAACCAGAGACCGTTGTAGACGAGATCGGCGTAACGGACAGCCAAGGCCTGCTGGAAGTGCGCGGTTTCGCGATCGACAGTAAGGCGCTCGAGTTCGCGGTGTGCGGCGATCAGGAGCGTGCCGCCAGGGGTTTCGTAGGCACCACGCGATTTCATGCCGACGAGGCGGTTTTCAACGAGGTCGGTGCGGCCGACTCCGTTGCGGGCAGCGATCTCGTTCAGGGCGTTGAGAAGTTCGATAGGACCGAGAGTTTTGCCATTAACCGCCACAGGTGTGCCGGCGTCAAAACCGATTTCGACTTCCTCTCCTTGTTCGAGAGACTTCTCCGGAGAGGCAACCCACTGCCACATGGCGTCGCTGGGTGCATTGGCTGGATCTTCGAGTTCGCCACCCTCGTGGCTGAGGTGCCAGATGTTGCGATCGCGAGAGTAGATGTTTTTCTTGGTCTGCTCGACGGGAATGTTGTGTTTTTCGGCGTAGGCAATGGCGTCTTCGCGAGAGTCGATATCCCATTCGCGCCAGGGAGCGATGATCTGCAGATCGGGAGCGACGGCCTTGTAAGCGAGTTCAAAGCGAACCTGATCGTTTCCTTTGCCGGTGCAGCCGTGGGAGAGACCATCAGCGCCCAGTTTCAGAGCGAGCTCGGCCTGACGCTTGCCCAGAATTGGGCGAGCCATGGACGTGCCGAGAAGGTAGGTGTGTTCGTAGACCGCACCGGCACGAAGAGTGGGCCAGATGTAGTCGCGAATAAATTCCTCGCGGAGATCTTCGACGTAGACAGAAGAGGCGCCGGTCGCAAAAGCTTTTTTGCGCGCGGCTTCGAGATCTTCCTGTTGGCCGACGTCGCCGATCATGGCGATGACCTCGCAGCCGTAATTTTCCTTGAGCCAGGTGATGATGATGGAGGTGTCGAGGCCTCCGGAGTAGGCGAGGACAACTTTTTTCGGTTTGGGGCGTGGCTGAATCACTCTGCGATCTCCTGAACGAAACAAGATTGTTTTTGAAGCTTTATCATGAAGAAAACTCCTTCTTCAGGGGCTAAAGCCCATTTCCAGTTAGCAATTTACGCCGTGGCTGAAGCCACGGCCTCCTGAAATTCTTTCGTTGCGCTCGGCGAAGCCGGGTTACGACCATATCAAGTATAGAGCGCATGTAGGATGGCTTTCTGGACGTACATGCGATTCTCGGACTGGTCGAGGACGATAGAAGACGGCGAATCAAGAATTTCGTCGGTGACTTCCATGCCGCGATGGGCGGGCAGGCAGTGCATGAATACGGCGCCGGTCGCGGCCTGATCCATCAGCTTGCGGTTCACCTGAAAGGACTTGAAAGTAGCGCGGCGAACTTTTTCCTCGGCTTCAAAGCCCATGCTGGTCCAGGAATCGGTATAAACCGCCTCAGCGCCAGTGACAGCTTCGACGGGATCGGTGAAGAGTTCAATGCGTGCACGAGTTTCCTTGGCGACGCGCCTGCCATCGGCGAGTACATCGGAAGCGGGTGCGTAATTTTCAGGAGTGGCAATGCGCAATTGAACGCCGAGGCGGGCGGCAAGGTAGATGAGCGAGTGGCAAACGTTGTTTCCATCGCCGACATAGGTGAGTTTGAACCCACGCAGGGAGCCGAACTTTTCTTCGAGCGTGAAGAAATCGGCCAAGGCCTGGCAAGGGTGGAAACGGTCGGAGAGCGCGTTAACCACGGGTATGGAGACACTGTCGGCCATTTCATCGAGGACGCGTTGTTCATAGACGCGCGCGACGATGCCTTGCACCCAACGTTCAAGATTGCGCGCCACGTCGGGGATGGATTCGCGTTCGCCGAGGCGCGCCTGGGTGTGGTCAAGAAAAACGACGTTGCCGCCCATGCTCTGGATGCCGACCTCGAAGGTGACGCGCGTGCGCAGCGAGGGCTTTTCAAAAATCAGGGCGATATGTTTGCCCTTCAGAATACTGGCGTAGCGCGAAGGCCGCGCTTTGATTTCGGCGGTGCGCTGGAGGAGATCGCGGGCGTCCGCGGAGGACCATTCTGCTCCGGTGAGCAGATCCTTCGCGATGGAAACGGGAATGGCGAGCGTTGCGGTCATAGGCTGATTCTCCTTCACTGAATTCTAGGTTGATGCCACAGCGGCACTGTTGAAATGCGCTGGGTCTTTGACGACGCGAGTACCAGGAACAGCGGAAAAATCCGAATCCAATGCAGCAGGCAGATATAAATCCGGTGAGAGGGCAGCAGCAGCGCAATTGCCGCCGACGATGCGGACACGGCCAACACCGCCCTCGAGGGCGCGCTTAGCAGCCTCCAATTTAAGAACCATGCCGCCGGAGACCACGCGGGAATCAATGAGGCGGTTGATCTGCTCGCAGGAGATAACCGAGAGGACTCTGTCTCCGTCAAGGACACCAGCTACATCGGTGAGGTATACGAGGTGATCGGCACCAATGAATTCGGCGGAAGCGGCGGCCATGTGGTCGGCGTTGATATTGTAGAGTTCACCGTCGGAGCCCAGGCCAAGGCAGGCGGCGACGGGAAGAAGTTTTTCACGCCAGAGGGATTCAAGAGCGGGAGTGTTGACTCCCGTAAGGTAGCCGACAAAACCCAGGCTGCCTTCGATGTCGTTGTGGACCAGAGGAGCGGCGCTAAAGGAGTGTGCATCGGCAGCACTGATGCCAATGGCTGGATAGCCCTGTGCAGTGATAGCAGCGGTAAGTTTCTTGTTGAGCAGACCGGCGAAAACCATGACGGCAACGTCGCGCGTTTCGCGGTCGGTAACGCGCAGGCCGCCAACAAACTTGCTCTCGATGCCCAGACGCTTGAGCGTTGCGGTAAAGAGTCGGCCGCCACCGTGAACGACAAGGATTTCGTGACCGTGATGGGCCAGTCTGGCGACGTGAGAAGCAAGTTCGCTGACGAGAGTATTGTCTTCGAGCAATGCTCCAGCAAATTTAATGACGATTCTCATAGAAGGCCGACTTGCTCCTCGAGTCCGAGAGTGAGATTGAGATTTTGCACGGCCTGTCCGGCGGCGCCTTTGCCGAGATTATCGAGACAAGAGACGACGATGAGTCGCGTTCCAGAAGCGTCGAGGGCAAAGCCGATATCGCAGAAATTGGTCTTCACGACATGCTGCAATTCGGGAATAGTGCCCGCAGGCCAAATGCGAACCATGGGGCGGGCAGCATAAAACTTTCTGTAAATGGACTCGATGGACTCGGGAATGGTTGGTTGGGAGAGCGTGACATAAATAGTGGAGAGGATTCCGCGAGCAACCGGGAGGAGGTGCGTGGTGAAGATGAGTTTGGATTGGTCCACGCCAGCGTGCTCGAGGATTTCGGGCGTGTGGCGATGGGAAAAAAGATTGTAGGCGCGAAAGTTTTCATCCACTTCGACGAAGTTGAGTTCGCGGCGAGGTTCTTTGCCAGCTCCGCTTGCGCCGGATTTGCAGTCGCAGACGACAGTTTGATCAGTCGCGATTAGGCCAGCATCCGAAAGTGGGCGAAGCGCCAAGATGACGCTTGTGGAATAGCACCCGGGATTGGCGATGAGCTTTGCGCTGGAGATTTGCGGAGCGAAGAGCTCGGGAAGTCCGTAGACGGCTTCGGCGAGGCGCGAAGCATGAGGGGATGGCAGTTTGTACCAGCGGGAAAAAGTTTCCGGGGAGGCAAAGCGGAAGGCACCGCTGAGATCGATGACACGAAGGCCGGCATCGAGAAGTTTAGGTGCGAGATCAGCAGACACTTCGTGAGGCGTGGCCAGGAAAGCAGTGCCGGCATTGCTGGCGGTAATCGCTCTCGATGGAAAGCGGTTTGAGAGGCGCTTCGCCCCAGCCACGAAGCTGCGGAAACATCTGCGAGAGGCAACGTGAGCCATTGGTTTCGCGAACGTAAAAGGCGGGCGGAGAAACGGCGGGATGGCGCACGAGCAGCGTGGCCAGCTCAAAACCGGTATAACCAGTGACACCAATGACAGCGATGGTTTTGGGGTCTCTCATTTCACCTGAGCTTCGATTTTCTTCTGCAAGGATTCGCGGGTCTTGCGATTTGGAGTGATGATGAGGACGGTGTCGTCGCCGGCGATGGTGCCGGCAATCTCGGGAAATTTTGCGCCGTCAACAGCGGCGGCCAACGGTTGCGCGCCGCTGGGGGGTGTCTTGAGGACAAGCAAATTTTCGGCTGGGCGAATATCGAGAAGAAATTCGCGAAGAGCGCGAGTGAGTGGAGGAACCGCGGCGGCCTCGTCGGGAATTCCCGTGACCGGCTTATAGCCTTCGAGAGTCTTGGCGAGTTTCAATTCGTGCAAATCGCGGGAAAGGGTCGCCTGGGTGACGCGCAGCTTCTGCTGAGCGAGGCGGCGGCGGAGTTCCTCCTGATTGCTGACACCGCCCTGAGCGATGACGCGGAGGATCTGGCCGTGGCGAAATGTTTTGGTAGCGCTCATATGCATATTCCATTCAGTCGACTGTATATTTATACAGGAACATTTTAGGGCCGTCAAACAAGTTCTGAAAAAATTACCCAGGCGACAACGGGACTGCGGAAAGAAATGCGCCCGCCGCACAAGGCTGTCACCCGATACGAAGAACGAAGCAGGAGAGAAGCACACCCGGCAAATTCCGCAGGGTGCAAATAGAGACGCAGATCGCTAAAAATGGCGAAAACAAAGGGGAAATGGAGGTCAGACTGAATCGGCTGGACGATGGGGCAGGTAGCGACTGATACACAAAGGGCACGAGGTTGCGGATACTGCTGGATTTTCGGCGTGGGGAATGTTACGTATCTGCCATCACCTTTTTTGGGCCATGAGCGAACTTTGTCACATCTCGGGGTGCAAACACGACGTTCCGGCCGCACTGGCCGAGCAAAAGCTTTGCGTACTGCATTTTACACTCTCGCTGGAGTCGAGTTGTGCAGAGATGCGGCGCGAGACGGCGCTTGGAAATACACCGCATGAACGAACGCGAGAGATCATGGGATTCATCACGGAGCATGGCGAGAAGCTGGCGCGCGTGGCAACCAGCGGTTTGCACCTGACGGATGACCTGAAGGCGCGCGTGTTGAGCACGTTTCTGACGTTGATGAATCTGAGGGAAAACCTGGACCGTGCGGCGATGCGTTCGCCGAGCGGGCGGGGCGGGGTTTACCGGTAGAGCTCAAGTCCCACCTGTTCTCAATCTATTGCGCTGGGATGAAAGCCGGCACTACACAAAACACTCCAGACCCAGGCTGTGTGTTCGCGAAGTGGATCAGTTGAGATCCTGCTGGCGGCGCGGTCGTGCCACGCGTGAGCGGGTGAATGTGCTCCTGAGAGTGCGCCGGTGAGAGCGCGTTATCTGGAGTCTTTGATTAGGAGCCGAGGTATTTGGCGTAGAGAGAGCGAGCTACGGCAGGATCTTTTGTGCCTTTGATGATGGCGCGACCGTCGGCGAAGACGGTCAATTCGTAAGGTGGAACTTGAAAGCGGAGCAGGAAACCATTCTGGCGAACGCCTGGCAAGGTCGCGCTCAGGCGCTGTTCGAGTTCGCACAAGTCCAGAGTGCGGTGACGTTCGTGGATCTGCACGGAATCGCGGCCACACATGGTGATGTGCGGCTGAGCTTCGCCCAGGAGATAGGTAAATTCCCGGCGAACACAGGCGCGGCAATTGGGAGAGCGTTCGGGAACGATGGATTGAAAATGCCCGGTCCAGATATCGGAAGAGACGAGTCGTCCGTGGAGGGCTTCGAGACGTCCGGCCAGAAATTTCAGGGCTTCGGAGGATTCGAGTGAAGCAATGAGGTTGACGATGGGTCCAAGCACACCAATGGTATCGCAGGTTTCCTCGACCCCCACGGCGGCGGAGGAGTCCATGAGGCAGGCGAGGCAGGCAGTCTGGCTCGGACGAATGGATAATGTGATTCCATAGCTGGAAACGGCGGCGGCGTAGATCCAGGGGGTATTCGTTTCGACGGCAAAATCATTCATCAGGAAACGGGTCTCGAAATTGTCGGTACCGTCGAGGATAAGTGGAAAACCGGCAAGTAGTTCACGCACATTCGCTACGTTGAGGTCGGCAACAATACCTTCGACCTGAACGTCAGAATTGATGGCGCGGAGCCGGCGTTCCGCGGCTGTAGCTTTGGGAAGGGAGTCGCGCGCGTCGGATTCTTCAAAGAGGGTCTGGCGCTGGAGGTTGGAAGGCTCAACAAAATCGCGATCGACGATGCGGAGATGACCCACGCCTGCACGGACGAGCAAGTTGGCGGTGGCCGCGCCGATTGCGCCACAGCCCACGATGACAGCACGAGAGGCAGCGAGGCATTCCTGACCCACCGGGCCGATGCCCGGAAAGAGCATCTGACGGGAGTATTTTTCAGATAAGGGATGGCTCACGTAAAGTAGAATTTCCTATAGGGAACTCCCTTAATGATACCGCCAAAGGCTGCCGAAGAAGCAACGCGCGTGTGCTACGCTTCGTCTGAGTATAGAGAAGGATGAAAGCAAGCTGGGACAATAGGATACGGATTCTGGCGCTCCTGGGACTGTTGTTCGGAGCCGGGAGTTCGCTCGCTCAGGAAAAAGTTGGGGAAGAAGCCGGAAAAGCGGCGCGACCGAGCGTGGTAGCAGTGCGCGTGGTGAAAGAAGATGGCAGAGAGATTGCGTTACCGGCGGGCGGATTGCCCGTTGAAGTAGGAAAACCGCTGGAACCGGAGAAGGTTGCCGCCGCCCTTCGGGTCTTGTATCAAACCGGAGATTTTGCAGACATCAAAGCGGTCACATATCCGGAACCGAATGGCGTGCGGCTGGACTTTGTCGCCACAGAAAACCTGTACATCAATCAAGTGATTATCGAGGAGTTGACAGCGCCGCCGAGCGAAGCTTCGGCCGCGGCAGCGATGCAGCTTTCACTTGGACAGACCTTCCACGAGGTGGACCTGGTAGACGCGACTGCACGCCTGCAGGACGCGCTGCGCGAAGAAGGTCTGTATGAGGCCAAGCTGGAAGTGGAGAAACGAGCACGCGCGGAGAGCCACCAGATGGATTTGATTGTGCATGTGAAGTCTGGCCAGCGAGTGCGCCTGAGCAAGATCGATTTAGTAAACAACACAGAATACCGGGATGGTGATCTGCTGGCGCTGTTTAAAGTGAAGGCCGGGCGCGAACTGACGATCGCGAGAGTGCGCTCCGGAGAAGAACGAATAAGGAAGTTTCTGGAGAAAAAGGGACATCTGAGCGGACGAGTGTCTGGGAAACGCGGGGAATACAACAAGGCCGAGAATTCGATTCCGTTGACGATTGAAGTGACGGAAGGGCCACGTGTGCTTGTGCAGGTAGAAGGGGCAAAATTCTCGAAACGTGATTTGAAAAAGCTGGTGCCGATCTATCAGGAAGGGTCAGTGGACGCAGACCTGCTGGAAGAGGGAAAAAGGAATTTGCGGGAGCGCCTTGAGCGTGAAGGATATTTCGACGCGAGCGTGAATTACAACATGGTATCGAAAGGGATTGAAGGTACGAAAACCGGATGGAAAGGGTCGGAAGAGACGATCACGTACAAGGTGGACCGTGGGGACCGGCACAAGTTGCTAGAAATCGAATTCAAAGGAAACAGATACTTCAGCACGTCATTACTACGGAGCCGCCTGAACGTGCTGGCAAGTTCATGGGCGACACGGCCGAGATTCAGCCGTCGATTGATGGAAAATGATGCGCTTTCGATAAGGAACCTGTATGTGGCGAACGGATTCCTATCGGCAAAAGTGGAAGGGAAAGTTCTGGACGACTACAAAGGGCATACGGGCGATTTGGTAATCCAATTCGTGATCGAAGAGGGCAAACAGACACTGGTAGCGAGTTTGCAGATCGAGGGAATGAAGACCATTCCGGAAGAGACGATCATGAGCGTAGTGGGATCGTCGCCTGGACAACCGTATTCGGACATTAACGTGGCGAGCGACCGAGACAATATTCTGGCGGTATATTTCAACGAAGGGTTTCCCAACGCGTCGTTTTCGTGGAAGGCGGAGGCCGCGGGAGTTACAGAGGAGAAACCAATTGCGACGAAAGTAGTAGAAGAAGAAGCGGCTCGAGACAAGGCACGGGAAAAAGAAGGTGCGCCCAAAATAGCTCGAGCGGAACCCGTCAAACTGGTTTACACAATCGTAGAGGGGCAACAAATACGAGTGCGCCGCGTGTTCCTGACAGGTTACGACCATACCCGTCCAAAGGTGATCCGTAGGGATGTAAAGGTAAAACCGAACGAGCCGTTGCGCGAGGCTGACGTGGTGGAATCGCAACAAAAACTTTATAACCTGGGAATATTTAACCGGGTAACGATTGAGCCGCAGAATCCGAACGGGACCGATCCGGAGAAAGACGTGGTAGTGCTGGTGGAAGAAGCGAAGAGATATACGTTTGCGTACGGAGGCGGATTCGAAGTCCAGCGACTGGCCAGCACCACGGACCCAACAGGGGGGGAGTTTCAAGCGGCACCACGAGGAATTCTAGAGATATCCAAGCAGAACCTGACCGGAAGGGCAGATTCGCTTTCACTGAAGATGCGCGGAAGTACCATTCAGGGGCGCGCTTTGCTGGTGTACTCTTCGCCAGATACGTTCAACAGCCAGAAGTGGAGTACCCAGGCGACGGCGTACGTGGAAAAAACGCAGGACATCAACACGTTTTCACAGGTGAGATACGAAGGAAATTTGCAATTGACGCAGCAATATTCTCCTCGGACGTCTTTTCTGTACCGTTACGCATTCCGGAAGGTAACCGTTAGCAATCTGAACATTCCAGCCGATGAAGTACCGCTGTTCAATCAGCCCACGCTGGTTTCGGAATTTACGGCGACATGGTTCCGGGACACGAGAGACAACCCCGCAGACGCAACAAAGGGAACGTTTACGAGCGCGGACTTCAGTGTGGCAGGGACAGCAATTGGAAGCAGTGCGAGTTTCGTGAGAACGTTCGTGCAGAATTCCGGTTACTACCCGATCAAACGAAACTGGAGTTATGCGCGATCGATCCGGCTGGGGATCCTGCAACCATACGCGAGCACCGTGTCTCTGACCTTTCCCGCGCCAACGACACAACCGCCCCCGCAGGTTATTCCACTGCCAGAAAGGCTATTTAGTGGAGGCGGATCGAACCTACGGGGATTTGCGTTGAACCAGGCCGGACCCCGCGATTCCATCACGGGATTCCCCGTGGGCGGCCAAGCGCTGCTGGTGATTAACCAGGAATTGCGGTTCCCCCTCAAATTCCCGTTCGTGCCTTCCGGATTGGGAGGAGCATTTTTTTATGATGGAGGAAACGCCTACAGCCGAATCAGCCGAATGACGCTGCGGTGGTCTCCACCAAAGCCGGTGTTCAAGGCGGCGTATCCCGGACTACCGCCGAGCCGATTCAATCCTACGCAGTGTCTGTACAACTGCACCAACGAGCTGAATTATTTTTCGCACACGATTGGATTTGGGTTGCGATACGCGACGCCCATCGGACCAATCCGCGTGGACCTGGGATACCAGATCAACCGGCCAACGATCGTGATTCCATGCAAGAACAGCGCCGTGTTCTGCCAACAAGGTACGCATTTGCCCCACTTCCAGGTATTTTTCAATCTAGGATCGAGTTTCTGATGCCGCGATTCGCGCAACAGCTACTGGTGCTGCTGCTATTTGCGGCGACGGCGAGCTTTGCGCAGGAAGTCGTGGACCGGATTGCGGCGCGAGTAGAGACCGATGTGATACTGCTGAGCGATGTCCGCGAGTTGAGCCGTTACCAATTGTTCGTAGACGGCAAATCGGAGAGCGACGCGCAGATTCTGCAGCGACTGATCGATCAATGGATCGTACGCAATGAAGCAAATGTCAGCAGGATTGCGCAGCCATCCGATGAGGAAGTGGAACGAAGCCTTACACGGCTGAAGCGGTCGTTTTCTTCCGAAATTGAATTTGCCGATCGCATGAAGCCAAGCGGGTTAACGGAAGAAGATGTGCGGCGGATGGTCAGGTCGCAACTCTATTTGAGCAATTATCTGGACACCCGTTTCCGGCCTTCGATTCAAATCGATGACAAGGCAATTGAGGATTTCTACCAGACGAGGGTAATACCGCGTGCCCAATCGCGGGGACAGAACCCACCGACGCTGGAAGCCGCACACGACTTCATCCAGGAAGCGCTGGTGCAGCGGGCAATTAACGAGCAAGCGGACAAATGGCTGAAGGAGAGCCGCGCTCGGGTGCGTGTGGAGATTCTGCTGACGGAGGGGCAAAAATGAGCAAAGAGTCCCGCCGCCGGAAAATAAAATGGCTGGAACACGTGCTGTGGGTGCTGGGAACGTGGACGGCGCTGGGAGTCGCGCTCGTGGTTATCGCGGTAGGAAGTGGACTGGCGAATCCACTGCTCAGACGACTGCTGATCGAACGATTGGAATCACTGACTGGTGCCAAGGTGGAGATACGGACCGTGTCCGTAGGATGGTTCTCGCTGGACGCGGCGGTGAAGGGATTGGTGATTCACGGCACAGAACCGAAGGACACCGAACCGCTGCTGAGTGTGGAGCAAGCTAAAGTCGGATTGCGGATCGATTCTTTCTGGGGACGACGCGTATCGCTAAGAGAGTTAATCGTGCAATCTCCTCGAGTGCATCTGCGCGTGGAGAAAAATGGAACGAACAACCTTCCGACGCTAAGGACGAAAACAAAATCGACAGGGCCCCTGCAGGAAACACTCTTAAAACTACACATCGTGCACTTGGAAATCGATGACGGCTGGATTCTTTACAACAACGTGAAATCGCTGATTGCGGTGGAGGGCGGCGACCTTCGACTGAATGTCACTTTGGGCGGAACGGCAGACAATCCAGTGTATCTGGGTACGCTGAACTGGGAAGCAGTGGAACTGGGAAGGCGGCGTGATGTGCCCGTGCCTGCAAACCTGGACGCAAAGTTTTCATTGGGGCGGGAAGGATTCGCGATTGAGCAGGGAATTCTGGACCTGGGGAGGTCGCACCTAGACGTACAAGCAAGAATGCCGAATCTGGAAGTGCCTGCGTTTACATACCGGTATCGCGCTTGGCTGGATTTGTTGGATTTGCGAGAGGCGTTTCGCACGCCAGAAATTCCGCTGGGAAGAATTGATCTGCGCGGCGAAGGTGAGATTGGCGGCGGCAAGGTTCAGGGAAGAGGAAGTTTTGCTGGAGACAATATTACTTTGGGCTTTGAGGATTTTCATTCCGCAAACCTGTCGAGCCGTTCCAATTACACGCTGGATGAGAAAGGCGTGTTCTTGCCGGACTTCACCGCGTACGCGCTCGGAGGCAGCCTGAAGGGGCAGCTGACCATGAAGTACGAGGGTCTGCAATTTCGCGCGGTGACAAAACTGCAGAACGTGCGCATGTCGGAAGTGACACCGGCGATCGACCATACAGGGTTTCCGATCGATTCGCTGCATTGGGATGCGGTGATCAGCGCGGACACAGTGGAAACCTGGCACGACAACTTCCGTGACTTCGACGTAGCGGCGACGCTGCAACTGCAGGAGCCCGATGATTTACGTGCAGGGCATATTCCGTTAACAGGAGATTGGAAAATACGATACCGGGATAACAGGAATCTGCTGGAGATTTCGCAGCTTGATTTCGAAACTCCCACCTCGAGGGGAAAAATCACGGGGGTGCTGGCACCAAAAGACACAGCATTGGACGTTCATTTGCAGGTGGGCTCGCTGGAAAACTGGAGCGACTTCATTCACGCGCTCTCTGGAGATAAACCAGGGAGTGAAGAAGCGAAAAAGCGATATGTCGGCTCGTTTCAGTGGGACGGAACTATCGCAGGCGCGTCGGACGGACCAACATTTACAGGGCACTTTCGCGGAGAAAATTTCCGGTACGCAAATGTGGCGCTGGATTCCCTGGACGGCGACATGATTTATTCGCCGAATGGCCTGTCCATCACCCACGGGCGAGCGACGCGCGGAACGATGCAGGCGGGAATCGATGGGCAATTGCAACTGAATGACTGGGAATTTCAGCCGGATAGTCGCTGGTCGAGCGAAATCAATCTTGAAAAGGTGCCGCTCGAGGGACTGGAACAACTGGCGGGATGGAATTATCCGGTACATGGATTTCTGACGGGACAATTCCACGGGCAAGGTACGCGCGCGGAACCGGCGCTGACGGGGAACTTCGATCTGGCAGACGGGGATGTGTATAGCGTATCGTTCAACCGCTTGCGCGGACAGCTGAACGTGCTGCCGGATGAGGTGCGGCTATCGAACGCGGAGCTGCGATTCTTTGCGCCGGGATCAGGGAAAAGTGGGGCGGGAATTGTTACAGGGAGTGTCGCATACAGATATGCAGACCAGGTGTTGACAACGGATTTGGTAGGAGCTTCTCTACCATTGGATAATTTTCGAAGGATCAAGTCTGCGGGATTGCCGGTGAGCGGCCAGCTTACCTTCCGGTTGAAATCGAGTGGACCCGCGTTGCAACCGGTGGGCGAGGGAACGTTCCGCCTGGTGGATTTGAAAGTGGGCACTGAGCTGATCGGGAGCCTGGACGGAGATTTAAATGCCGATGGAAAAGAAGCGCACCTGAAACTCAAGTCGGCGATGAGCACCGGCGCAATTTCCGGTAGCGTGAACCTGGGATTGCTGGATCCGCTGCCGTTGGATGGAAAAGTATCGATCCAGAACATCAATCTCGATCCCTATCTGCTATCGGCTTTGCACCTGGAGAAATTTACGGGACACGGAACGGCAGATGGGGACATCACCGTAAAAGGAGAGTTGAAACATCCTGAGTCAATGGTAGTGGACGGAAACTTTACGCGGCTCGTACTGACCTACGAAAGCGTTCAATTGGAAAACTCGGGGCCAATCCATCTGACATCGACGCGTGACAACCTGAAAATAATAAGCGCGGTGCTAAAGGGGACGGATACCAACGTTGACTTAAGCGGCTCGATCCAGTTTACCGGACGGCGAACCCTGGCGATGAAGCTGAATGGGTCGGTGGACTTGCGCTTGTTGAGCGCGTATATACCGGACGTGGATGTAGGCGGCCACGTCGACATGAACGCTTCGTTTGAAGGTACCCTGGACCGGCCGCGCATTATCGGGCGGATGAAGCTGGAGAATGCGTCGGCGCGTTCCCCGGATTTTCCGACGGGGTTGAATAACGTAAAAGGCGACCTGGTGTTCGATGCGAATCGATTGTTCTTTGAGAATGTGACGGGAGAAGCGGGCGGAGGAATATTGTCGCTGAACGGCAGTGTGAATTATTCGGAGAGACCGCTGCGCTATGACATCTCCGCGAGAACGGAAAAGCTGAGGGTTCGTTATCCGGAGGGATTAAGCTGGCTGCTGGGAGGACAGTTGCGCTTGTCGGGAACGATGGATGGCGGGCTACTCTCAGGCAAGGTAATCGTGCAGCGAGTGAATCTGAATGGAGGCCTGGAATCAGCAGGCAGCCTGATTTCCAGCAAAGATTCGAGCAGCTCCAGCGGCTCGTCGTTCTTGCGGAATTTGCAGTTCGATGTGGAAGCAAGTTCGACTCCCGATGCGCAAATGGAATGGCCAGGAGCGCACCTGGAAGCGGAAGCGAATCTGCGTGTTCGAGGAACCGCGGAACACCCGATTATTCTGGGTCACATCCACGTACTGTCAGGTGATCTATATTTCCGGGACAATCATTACAAAGTAACGCGAGGTGATCTGAATTTCGCCAACCCGTTCCGGCTGGACCCGACGATCAACGTGGAAGCGACCACAAATATTCAGCAGTACGAGATCACACTGAACTTTACGGGGCAGTCGAGCAAGATGAGCCTGTCTTACCGATCGGATCCACCCCTGCCTGGAAACGATATCGTAACGCTGCTGGCGCTGGGGCAAACAGGATCGGAATCAACGATAAGATCGGGAGGCGGAACGCAGACAGGAGCAACGGGAGCTTCCGCGCTGTTATCGGAAGCAATCTCCAGTCAATTGGGAGGACGCGTGGAGCGGTTGTTTGGCATCACGAGATTCCGGGTGGATCCCGGTCTGGCAGGAATAGGCGCGACGGGTTCGAACCAGAACGCGGGCGCGCGAATCACCGTGGAGCAACAGGTTACGAGAAATCTTTCGATCATGTACGTGTCGAATGTGAGTTCAACGCAACAACAGGTAATTCAGGTGGAATACAACGTATCGCGAACCGTGTCGGTGGTGGCACTGCGGGATCAGAACGGAACTTTCGGCGTGGATATCAAATTCAAGAAGCGCCTGCCGTAGTACATCAAAAACGCAACTTCAAAATCTTCCGAGTGGGCTCAGGGTTGATCCTGTTGCTGTGCGGATTGCTGCAATGGATCCTGTTGCCGGCGTTGTTGGAGGCGGCGCGGGGCGCTGGTGCCGAGATGGGCATTTTGCCCAACACCGGGATTGTCCTGTTTCGCTTGCTGGAGAGCTTCTTTCACGGCCTTGGTGGCCGTGGCGCGGCTTGCTTCCTGGATTTCGCGGGAAATTCTGGGGCCTTCCGAGGCCACCTTCTGCCCTAGCGGCGAACCGTAAAACTGGAGGAGACCTTTGATCTCGTCATCGGAATAGTGTTTGTCGTAAATGGAGACAAGCTGTTCGGTGACTTGATCGACGTCAAATTTTTTTTCGTAGTCGGAGATGACGGCGTTGACGAACGCCTGTCCCTTTTCGCCGTTCGGCACGGTGGCGAGCAATTTTTCTCGGTACTGCTCGGCGGTCAGATTGACGGATTCCTGAACCTGATCGCGCGCGCCAACAAGTTCGAGAAGGGCGTGGATATCGGCAGCTTTCGCGGGATCGATGGCCTTGGACTTTGTCGATGCGGATTGCACGGTGGCGGATTGCCCGAAGGCTTCGACAGAAGTGGAGGACGTGCCCTGAATGGCAAGGAAAAACGCGCCAATATAAATGACGATCAATGCGAGCACTGCCTTCATGACAACCTCCCAATGCGCGAGCGCTACGGCTCGAAGAATGAGTGTAGGGAGCGGAAATGCAGAGCGCGCCTGTTCCAGAGTGCAGAGTTGTTGCGTGCGTCACTGGCCATGCGGCCAGTTTTCCGGTAAAAGGAGGTTGGGACTCTGTGCGGGTTGCGCGGGAGACCTAGTGAAATGTGGCGCGAATTCCTGAAAGACGGTGGACAGGCCACGAGGGCACCGACCGAGGATAATTTCCGGGCCGCACGCGAAGCTATGGTTGAAGAACAAATCCGGCGCCGCGGGGTCCAAGACGAGAGAGTGTTGCGAGCAATGCGCACCGTGCCGCGCCACGAGTTTGTGGGAGCGGAATTGCAAAATCGTGCCTATGAGGATGTTCCCTTGCCGATCGGCGAGGGGCAGACGATTTCGCAGCCGTTCATGGTGGCTTTGATGACCGCTTCGTTGAGGCTTGGTGGTGCAGAACGAGTGCTGGAGATTGGGACGGGCTGCGGATACCAGGCGGCGGTGCTGGCGGGCCTGGCGCGTGAGGTGCACAGCGTGGAAGTGGTGGCCAGTCTGGCACAGTCGGCGGGTGTGCGATTGAAGCGGCTAGGATACTCTAACGTGTCCGTACACTGTGCTGACGGCTCTGTCGGCCTGCCGGAATTTGCACCCTATGACGCGATACTGGTTGCTGCGGCAGCGCCTAGATTGCCGGAGCCGTTGTTGGCCCAGCTGGCCGATAGCGGGAGAATGATCGTACCTGTGACCGAAGGTGAAAACGAAGCACTGATTTACGTGAGGAGCCACGGAAACAAGATTTTGTGCGAGCGGAGAGAAGCTTGCCGCTTTGTGCCGCTGGTTGGCCATCATGGATGGAAGGATTCGTAACGTCGATGAACAACACCGCCCTGGAATTATCGATTGTAGTGCCGTCGTACAATGAGGAAGTACGGCTGCCCGGCACACTGGAAAGAATCGCGAATTACATCAGGACGCAGAGACCAAACACCGAAGTGATCGTGGTGGATGACGGGTCAACCGACGAAACGGCCCGCGTGGCCGAAGACTTTCGGGGAAGAATCGGCAATCTGCGTGTGATTCCCAATGGAGTGAATCGCGGCAAGGGCTTCAGCGTGAAAATTGGGTCGCTTGCCGCACTGGGAGACGTGGTTTTGTTCACGGATGCGGACTTGTCGGCGCCGATTGATGAAACGGAGAAGCTACTGGCCGCTTTAGGGAACTGTGATGTGGCGATCGGATCCCGGGCAATGAATCGTAAATTAATCGAAGCACACCAATCAGCGTTCAGGGAGTTTGCGGGAATACTGTTCAACAAAATTGTGAGAATTATTCTGCGGTTGCCGTTCGTGGATACGCAGTGCGGATTCAAAGCATTTCGACGAGAGCGATGCAGAATCATTTTTGAACAGCAGACCATTGAACGGTTCGGATTCGATCCAGAATTGTTGTACCTCGCCAGGCACCACGGGTTGACGACGGTAGAGGTGCCGGTACGGTGGGCGCACTCTCCCGCGACAAAAGTCAGCATGTTCCGGGACAGCCTGCAGATGTTCGCAGACGTATTCGTTATCCGGTGGAACGGACTGCGGGGCAGGTACCGGCGCGGAAAGTAGGGTTTAACTTTATACTATAAAGTACTTGACACGAATTCCTGACCGGCGTAGGCTTCCCCCGTGGCTTCTAGCAATCCCATCCCGACGAACCGCAAGCCCATCCCCATCGATGCGCGTGCGGCGGATCATCTTCGCTACATCCGCGAGACGATGGAGAGCGCCGCGGAATTTACAGCTGTGCCTGGATGGGGAGGCGTAGCAATGGGAGTAACCGCTCTGGCGACGTCGGCGCTGGCGGCTCGGCAAAGCACTCCCCGTGCCTGGCTGACCGTGTGGCTGGCCGAAGTATTTGTGGCGGTGGCGATTGCAGCCCCTGCGGCGGCGACTAAGGCGCGGCGCGGCAACTCTTCCCTTTTCTCTGGGCCGGGGCGGAAATTTGTGATGAGTTTTGTGCCGCCGATCTTTGTTGGTGGATTGCTGACCTTCGCGTTATTTCAATTGGGGGTAACGTCGGCACTACCGGGATTGTGGCTACTGCTCTACGGCACCGCTATTATCACCGGCGGCGCATTTTCGGTACGCGCGGTGCCGATTATGGGGTTGTGCATCATGGCACTGGGGGCGGGGGCTTTGTTTGCACCGGCGCAGTGGGGAAACATATTCATGGCCGCGGGATTTGGCGTAGTGCAAATGGGATTTGGATTGTGGATCGCGCTGCGGTACGGCGGATAAGGGAGTAGGCATAAAGAGATTTATCTATGACGAAGTCATCGACAGTCCGACAGGAACGAGTGACGCGGGAACCGGGTCCAACAGCCGTGCGCAGCGTGGCTGCAGAGCCAGTTTCGGCAAGTCTGGACAGGTTGATCCACGAGCGGATTCGACTTGGCATCGTAAGTGCGCTGGCGGTAAACCGTTCACTGACATTCAACGAATTGAAGGCCCTCTTGAAAACTACGGACGGCAACCTGAGCGTGCACGCAAGGAAGCTGGAGGAAGCGGATTACATCGTGTGCACGAAGTCGTTTGACGGCCGGTTGCCGAAAACGGAATACCGCCTGACTGCACTGGGACGGAAAACACTGGAGAAGTATCTGGACCACATGGAGGCATTGATTCGGGCGACGCGGGAGCGGTAAAAAAATTTGCATCCATACTTTATGATGCAAAGTACATTGCAGAACGGAACTCAGGAGACAAGATCATGTTGATGCAGAACAGCGTGTTGGAACACAAGGTATGGGTGCCGGTAACAACGGCTTCGACGCTGCATGTGGCGATCATATGCGATGGAAACGGGCGTTGGGGGAGTTCCAAGGGATTGCCGCGCTCGGCGGGACATCGCGCGGGAGCGGAAGCGGCGTCCCGTGTAATCCAGTGTGCACCGCATCTGGGAATCCACACGCTGACTTTGTTTGCACTTTCTTCGGCGAATTGGAAGCGACCGAAGTCGGAAGTCGATGCAATCCTCGGCATTCTTCGCGAATATCTGCTGGAGGAAACGGAACACTGCGTGGATGCCGGGATACGCCTGAGCATCATCGGGAGACGCGACCGGGTACCGGCCATGCTGCGCGATGCGATTGCCGAAGCGGAGGCGCTGACCGCCAATGGAAAGCGGCTGCACCTGCGATTGGCCATTGATTACTCGGCGCGGCAAACGATTTACCAGGCAGCCACCAAGTTTTACAAGGTGAAGGACCTCTCGAGCGAAGCGTTCGCAGATGTGCTTTCAGAAGTGCAGCACGGGGGTTCGACAGATGTGGACCTGTTGATACGAACGGGTGGAGAACAGCGTATATCGGACTTTCTGCTCTGGGAATGCGCGTTTGCCGAATTTGTTTTCCTGGAGAAGCGGTGGCCGGATTTTTCACCGGCGGATTTGCGGGACGCGGTGCTGGAATTTGAGAAGCGAGAGCGCACGCGCGGAGCACTGCCGGAGGAATGCGCTACGGATTTATGCGCCGACTAAAGAGTTGGGAAAGAGCAGATCCCACGCGTTGCCCGATACGACAAATTGTGAGTTGGGTTCAGGAGGAGTGGAGATGAGCGCGTATTTGCCGTCGATGGCGCCTGTAGCGATTTTGAGCTTTCTGGGCACCGGGTTCGTGCTGACGGCCTTTTTACTGGTGGCGGCTTACGGCTTATTCAAGAAATCTCGGCGAGTATTGACGTTTGCAGGGGTCGGTGTCGGACTCGTGTTGGTTACATATGGCGCGATCCTACTGGGATTTTCGCTATTCAGCAGCGACGAGGATTTAGCAGTGGGTACGAAGAAATATTTTTGCGAGATTGATTGCCATCTGGCATATCAGGTGGCTGCGGTTTCGACGGACAAAGCGGTGGGAGGTGAGTCCGATCAGATCGTGAGCAAAGGAGACTTTGTGTTGGTGGAGTTGCGCACATGGTTTGACCCATCAACAATCTCCCCAAAACGAGGTGACGGGCCGCTGACTCCGAACGGCCGCGTGGCGATTCTGACCGACAGTGACGGAAACACCTACCGGCCATCACCGCGGATGGAGGAAGTTCTGGCAGCACAACAACTCCACTCGACACCATTCTCGACAGCGTTGCGCCCGGGCGAGTCGTATACTTCGTATCTGGTATTTGAGGTTCCGGCGCGAAGGCAGGGGCTACGGCTCTGGCTGCGGTCAGACGACAGAGTGGGAGCGCTGCTTTGGGGAAACGAGTTGAGCCCGCGACATGGGAAAGTGCGATTCCGGCTGAGCCCGGCGTTTCGCGCCACTCGATCCTCGCTTTAACCATATATAAATCCACAACTTACGCTTACCCAGGCTGGGCCGTGCTGCGCTATGACGTTTGCCAGTTGAGGGTCGTCTATACCTCAGGAGAACGCGATGAGTTCTGCGGAGTTGGCGTTGGTCTGGGAACATAAAATCGCACCGACATGCGGCGAGGGGGCGCGGCAAGGAGTGGAGAGTTCGCCGGAAGAAACGCGAAACAGCAGCCAGTTTGTCGCGCCTGCGAGTTCAGATGATGCGGCATTGGCGGCAGCCTGCCTGACAGGTGACTTGACGGCGTACGAGCGATTGTACCGGCAACAGGGTGCGCGGATGCGAAACCTGGCGAGGAATCTCCTGGGCACGCAGAGTGAAGCCGAAGACGCAGTCCAGGAAACATTCCTGAAGGTGCAGCGAAGTATCGGTAGCTTTCGCGGACAATCCTCATTCGTAACATGGATATTTCGAATCCTGGTGAACACCTGCCACGATTTGCGGCGTAGCCGGATGCGGCGAAAGGAATTGGCGCAAGAAGAGACGGAAGAATCAAATCCATTGCCGAAGTTAAAGGCGCCAGGTGCGCACCCTATTTTGCGGATGGCGCTGGAGCGGGCCATCGCGAAATTAACGCAGCACCAAAGAGACGTTTTTCTATTGTACGAAGTAGAAGGATTCCGGCACGCAGAAATTGCGGGAATGCTGGAGATTACAGAAACGGCTTCAAAGAATACGCTATTCCAGGCAAAGAAAAGCTTGCGCGGAACTCTGGAAGCCCCGCGAAGCGCGGATGCGGGAGGCGCGGGATGAGTGTGAATTGTGGCGATCGTGAGCGAGATTTTTGTGGATGGAGCGGCGGAAGAATGGGCCGCGCTGGAAGTCCATGCGACGACGTGCCCGGAGTGCGGCGAAGAGTTGCGGGCGTGGAAGGCATTGAGCAGCGCCGCTGAAAAGTTGCGGGATTATAGAGAAAATCCGGCGCTGTGGTCGCGGATTGAAGCTTCGCTGATGGAGCAAGAGCAGAACAAGCAGGCCCCTTGGTGGGAATCGTTGTTGTTTTGGCGACATGTGCCGCTGGCATGGCAATTGGGATTGGCCGGAGCCATGGTGTTTGCGCTGGCGTTGACAGGTGGATACCTGATGCTGCATCGAAGTGGTGGCACGGAACAATCTGTCAGAGGAACATTTTTGAAGGACCACAAATTGGCGGAAGTGGAACGCACGGAACTCGAGTATATGAAGGCAATCGACCAATTGGCGATTGAGGCGAAACCGCAATTGGAAGCGGATAGTTCCCCACTTATGGCGAGTTATCAGGAAAAACTGATGGTGCTGGACAGCGCAATCGATGAGCTGCGGTTGCAGGCAGGGCAAAATCCGTCAAACGCGCATTTGCGGTATCAACTTTTGGCGATGTATCAGGCCAAACAGACCACGTTGCAGGAAATTCTGGAGAGGAAACGATGAGGTACGCGAGATCAGGAGCGGTTGCATTCATGGCCGGGGTGATGTTAGCGGCGAATGCGTTGGCAGCGCAGGACGCGGCTACACGAAGTTTTGAAAAAACGCTGACGCTGACTGCGAACCAGACGCTGAGCCTGGAAAGCAAGTTTGGCGAAGTACGGATTCACGGCGAAAATAGCCGCGAAGCGAAAATCACGGCGACGATACGGGCGCAGGCGAGTTCGCAGAATGAAGCGAACAAGGATGTCGACGAAATAAAGATCGAAGTTTCACAGGACGCCGAGGGTATCAAGGTGAAAACGGTGTATCCGGAAGATCATCTGGTACTGCGGATTCACAAGGGATCGTCCTATTCAGTGGATTACGACATTGCGGTGCCGGTGGATGCAAAGTTGTGGGTGCGAACCGGATTCGGAAATTTGGAGGTACGCGGAGTACAAGGCTGGGCCGACATTGAAAATGGGCACGGGCAACTGACTTCGCGGGATTCCGGCTCGACAAAGCTGGTGAATGCGTTTGGATCGATGGAAGTGGCCGGCGCAACCGGCAATGTGTGGATTGTGAACAACAACGGATCGGTGAAGGTGTCCACAGTGAAAGGGGCGGTAGATGTGAAGGATCGTTTTGCGTCGATTACCGCAAATAATATCGATGGGCAGGTGACGATTTCGGGAGGGAACGGACCGGTGGAGTTGACGGATGCAGGCGCCGCGACGGTGAGCAATTCGTTTGGCTCGGTGACGGCAAAGAACATTCACGGAAACCTGACAATCACTAACAACAACGGGCTGATCGATGTCGACACCGTACAGGGATCGGCCACGCTGACGGGAAGCTTCGGTGCGATCAACTTTGTGAATGTGACCGGATACGTGAAATGCAATTCATCGAATGGAAAAGTGAAGGGCGGACCGACGGGCGGCGACGCTTACGTGAAGACGACATTTGGAGAGGTATCGCTGGAACAGATCGGCGGGGCGGTAACTGTGGAAAATTCAAACGGAAATATTTCGGCGAAGGACGTGAAAGGAAAAGCGGAGTTCAATACTTCGTTCGGTTCGATTGAGGCGAGCGGACTCCGCAAGGGCGTGAAGGCTACCACGGGAAATGGGCGGATTTCACTGAATGACGTGGGCGGCGAGGCTTATGTAAAGACAAGTTTCGGATCTGTGAACGTGCAGCGCGTGAATGGAAGCCTGCGGGTGGAAAACTCGAATGGCCCGGTGGTGGCAAGCTCGATCAGCGGCGATGCGACAGCAAAGATGAGTTTCGGGTCGGTTACGCTGGACGACGTGGCTGGAGTCATTACGGTGGACAATCAGAATGGCGCGGTGATTCTGTCTGAGGCAAGGACGTCGGCCGGGTGCAAAGGAATCACGGCCAAAACTTCATTCGCACCGATCCAGTTGCGCATCGGCGAAGGCAGCAACTATTCGGTGAGTGCGCGGACATCGTTTGGGCGGATCAACAGTGAATTGCCGATTACAACCACTGGGCAATTGGGGGGAGATTCGGCTGAACGGAAAGATCGGGAATGGCGGATGCACAATGTCCCTTACAAATTCCAATGGCAACATCGAGATTTTGAAATTGGCGAAATAGGTGGGTAGGAATTCCGCGGGGCAGGGAATCTGCCTACATTCCGCATGGTCGTAAGGCCGCTTGATGGTACTCGCTACAGCCCGGTATGACGGGCGCGGTGCATGGCAAAGGCGGTTTTGATAACGCGTGTGGCGGTGGATGTCAGATCGTACTTAGCGAGTTCCTCTTCCGTGGCGTAGGCGACGTGAGTAACGTCGCTGCCAGCCCTGGCCTCACCAGAAATTCTTTCGCATAAATAGTCGACTATTACGAAATGATATTTAGGGCCCTGGAGGTTCTTGGGATTGGTATCGTCCGGTTCGCGGTAGACGCGATCGAAGACTTCAATCAAATCCAGGACACGCACTTGCAAGCCAGTTTCCTCTAGAAGTTCGCGGGCAACGCCATCCTTCAGGGACTCACCAAGTTCCAGATATCCGCCCGGAATGGACCACTGTCCACGGAGCGGTTCACCGCCGCGGCGAATCAGAAGGACGCGCCCTGCTTCGATCACCACGCCGCCGATTCCGACAACCGGCCGATCCGGGTATTCTCTGGCCATGAACTTCCTTTTCTTTCCAGGCGTTTGTAAGGTTAAACTGCAAAGAGAGAGTGGTTCCCTTGCGGGGGGCCACCTGCGTATATAATAGCTGGACCGAGTCAGCCACGTCTTTTAGGGATGGCCGGATTAGATCAAATCGGAGGATGGAGTCGTGCTCCGTTGCCCAGAATGTGCCGTTGAAATAGATGTGGACGAAGACGAAGTGGAAGAGGGAGAGATCCTGAGTTGCCCCGAGTGCGAAACGGAGCTCGAAGTGTCTCAGACGCACCCGGTAGCGCTCAAGCCGATCGCGGACGATCTCGACGAAGAAGAAGACGATGACGACGAGATCGAAGAGGAAGACGAAGAGGATGATGACCTCGACGACGACGGCGACGTGGAAGATGACGAAGAGGAAGACGAAGAGGACGACGACGAGTAGCAACGTCGTCTGGCAACGAGGGCAACGATTGCCCGCGGGAATTCATCCAAGTGATGGAGCGTAAGAACCTGCCTATCGCGCAACTTTGATGCGAATACCACAAACATTTTGGATGGCAAGCCTGTTGTGCGCCGGAGTGCTTGCGGCCGCTCAAGAACCGGCCCCTCCGGCCACTGCGCAACAAAGTTCGCCGGCTCGAACCGCGCAACAAGGCGAGTCAGGCCTCAAAGGGCAAGAACAAGAAGGGAATACCCGGCTACGTAATCATCGGCACGGTGTTCAATGAGAAGGCCTTGGCGTATCCCAACGTTCGAGTGCAAATACGGCGGGAAAGTGAGAAGAAGTATCGCTGGGAGACGTATACGAATTCCCGTGGAGAATTTGCGGTTCGCGTGCCGGAAGGCCAAGCATACGAAGTCTTTGTGAAGGAAAAGAAATACAAGGAAAGTTCGACCAAAGTAAACGCAAATGCGGGCGAAATTCAAGATCGACTGTCCATTCGGCTGGAAGCAGTAAACCCGGAGAAGGGTGGAACAAAAAAATGAGAAGCCTGCGAAAGATTGGGTTGATCTGCATGGTGGTGCTGCTGGTCGCAGGCATGGCCACGGCACAAGGAAACAAGAAAGAGACGCAACTGCGTACGGTGAGTGGACTGGTAACCGACAAGTCTGAGACGCCATTGCCGGGCAGCGTAATTTTCTTACGGAATATGCGCACAAATGCAGTGAGCAGCCGCTTCGCGGACAAAGATGGAAATTACCGGTTCAGCGGCCTGGACCCGAACGTAGATTACGAGGTGCATGCTGAGCTGGATGGCGCGAAATCACCGTCGAAAACCATGTCCTCACTGGACAGCAGGAAAGAGATGACCTTGAATTTGAAGATAGATAAAAAGAAGAGCTAGAAGCGAAGTATCTTCTGGAAACTTTCAACATTCCTTACGAATTTTTCGCAATCCCCATCGTTTACACTGAAGAACACGGGTAAAACTGGGCAAAAACGCCAGTGAATTACGAATAGATAGGAATCGAGTGCGAAGAAGGAAATTTTATTTATTGGGACCGCTGATGCTGGGGGCGCTGGCTGGATTATGGGCGAGTTCCATGACGGAAGCACGGCCACGTGCAAAGCGCGGCACCTGCGGCGCAGGCTAAATCCACCAAGAAGGCGACTGAGCAGGCGGCCTCCATCAAGGGAACTGTCACAAACACCCAGGACAATGTGGCCACGGGGGTAGCAGGAATAGCGGTGAAACTTACCCATGCGGGAGCGACAGGAGAACCGCTCAGCACGGGCACAGACGAGCACGGTACGTATGAATTCCCAAACCTGGAGCCAGGGACTTATACGATTTCGATCAGCCTGATGGGATTCAAGCCAGTAACCAAAACCATTGTTCTTGCTGCAAAACAACAAGATGTAGAAGATTTCTCGCTACAACTGGATGTGGTCGCCGAAAAAGTGGAAGTGAACGAAACGGCAACTGCCGTTTCCACCGAGAGCGCAGCGGCGCCACCCGCGACGGTAACCAACGTCGAATTGAAGAGTATTCCCACACCACAAGAAAAAGTGAAAGATGTGCTGGAGATCACGCCGGGAGTGATCAAGACGCTCGATAAAAAGTTGACCTTCAAGGGTGCTGACGAAAATCAGAGCTTGTTGCTGGTGAATTCCGCGCGGACCACGGACCCGGTGACGGGAAGTTTTGGAGTTCCGATTCCGACCGATGCCGTGGAATCCTTTGCCGTGTATAAGACACCGTATGATGCGAGTCTGGGAAGTTTCTCTGGTGGATTGACAACGATCGAGACAAAACCACCGGGAGACCAATGGGGATTCAAAGTACGGGGTGTCGTTCCTTCGGTACTTGGAAAGAACGGCAGCATGGTGGGCATCGCGGAAGCCATTCCGGGCGTTGCGCTTGATATTCCGATCGTGCCGCACAAACTGTTGATGTCGGAAGTTTTCCAGTACGAGATGAAGAAGACGACGGTTGAGGGATTGCCGTGGCCCTATGACATCAGCAAACGACAGGGCTTCAACAACTTTACGACGCTTGAAGCGATTCTGGCTCCCAATCATGTGCTCATGTTGACGGTAAATGCATTCCCACTGCGCCAGCAACACGTGGATATCAATGCGCTGGTGCCGCAACCGGCTTCGAACGACTTGAATCAGAGCGGGTGGGCAATTGGCGTGAACGACAAATATCAGTTCGAGTCTGGCGCCATTTTGGGTGTTGTGAGCCAGTACATGCGGTTTGACAGCAATGCCCACGGCCAAGGCCCTGAGGACATGCTGATAACGCCGGAAGGATACGGCGGGAATTATTTCAATACGTGGTCTCGCAGAGGAAAAGAGTTTCAGGCCGTGCCGTCGTACCAATTTTCAAAGAAGCACTGGCACGGCGAGCATGAAATACGCATTGGCGCGGATATTGACTGGCGATCGTTTTTCGGGACTACAGGATCGCACCCGATACAGATTCTGAGACAAGACAATAGCCTGGCGGAACAGATCACATTTTCGACCGTACCTTCACAGATTTCCTCGGACAGTTCGATCGCCGAATTTGTGCAGGATCATTGGGTGTTCAATCCGCACTGGAGCGTTGATTTAGGTGGACGAGTCTCTTCGGAAACAAATGGATGGTCAGCGGCTCTTGCTCCGAGAGCGGGGGTAGCCTGGTCACCGGGCACATCGGGAAAAACGGTGATCCGTGCAGGCGCCGGAATATTTTATGGAGTGTTGCCGCTGTTGGCGGCAGACTTTGCCGCGAATCCGAACCGCACGATCACGGAATTTGACACCACCGGACTTCCGATCGGCCCTTCCGTCAGTTATACAAACCTCTTTGTTGGGAAGCAGAACCCCTTGTTTTCGACGACCCTGCCAGAGAAGCCGAGCACAACTCCGCGAAACGTAACGTGGAACGGATCCGTGGAGCGCGAGATTTACACGAACATGCGGCTGCGGGTGAACTTTCTGGATAGTCATACCACGTACTTGTTCACCGTAGTCCCTTTCACCGCGGCGCTGGACAGCCAGAATTCGTTCATGGGACTGACCAATACGGGTTCGACCCACTATCGTGAATTAGAGACTTCTCTCCGATACACCTTTCGCAAGCACGACATGGTGAACGGATCTTATATCTGGAGCCGGTCGCGAGGCGATCTGAACAGTCTGTCGAACATCTATATACCGTTTGCGGCGCCGGTGATTCGCCCGAATGTGTACGGCATTCTATCTTCTGACATTCCAAACCGGCTCGTGGCCTGGGGAATTTTCGCACTCCCGTGGAAACTGACGTTCAGTCCGCTGGTGGATGTTCACTCCGGCTATCCATATTCCCCGATCGATGTTCAACAGCAATATGTTGGGACTCCAAACGGGCAGAGATTCGATACATTTTTCTCGCTGGATCTGAAACTGTATCGAGAATTCCGTGTGCCATATTTGGGCAATAAAAACGGAAAAGTACACCACATACGGTTGGGGGTGTATACGTTGAACGTGACAAATCACCACAATTTCAACGCGGTGTATAACAACGTGGCTTCGCCCAACTTTGGCACGTTTGCCGGATTCCTCTATCGCCACGAAGGCATGATTCTGGACTTCGTAGACTAATCTTCCAGATTATTCAAATTCCCAACTGAATGTTGGATTCTATTCCGTTAGTTTGGCGTCCGACTTTTCCGACAAAAGAGGCGAGCCGGAAGGACAGAGCATGCGGAAGGCATTAGGAACAACATCGATTTGCACGGGTGTGTAACCGAGAATCTCGCCGTCGCCGTGAAATTGACATGGAAACCCGGTCTGGATGACGAGGTGGTGAACGGGAAAGCGCTTCACGTGTGGAGAACGGACTTCACCAAAGAAAATCAGTCGCGGCAGTGCTTTCAGGAGCTGCCGAAATGGCATGTCCTCCACCAGCACAAGATTCAAGGTGCCGTCGTTTGTAGTTGCATCTGGTGCGAATCGGAGACCCGCGCCGTAGCTCGGAGTGTTGAGAATGGCGAGAATCATGGCGCTGGCTTCCAGCACGACGGGAGCTTCCAGGCCCAGCCGGATCTCTGCGCGAACCTGAACAGGTTGGTAGTCAACCAAGGCACGAAAGGCGGAAAGCAGATAGCGCAGACGTCCCGTCAGCCTGCGAAACGTTGTCGCCGCGAAGTGGGCAGCCTGCGCATCGAGCCCAACTCCTCCGCCACCCGTAAAGAATCTTACGTTGCCATCCGAAGTTCTCACTCGCACTGCGTCCATGTAGCACACTTCGCCCATCTGTAACAATTCCGCAGCCCGCACGGGATGGTGTGGCAAGCCGAGAGAATCGGCAAGATCGTTGCCGCCACCGGCCGGAAGAATGCCCAAGATGGCGTCCGGGAAGGCCGCCAGAGCATTCACCAGATCCTGAAAGGAGCCATCTCCTCCCAACACCAGAAAGCGTGTATAGCCGGCCGCAGCGGCCGACGAGGCCAGCTCCCTCAAATCCTGAACACTGGTTGTGACACGGAATTCGACCGTCCAGTTGCTGCGCTTGGCGAAGGCCTGCAAAGAGGGCAATGAATCCGCGGCATGCCCACCGCCAGCGGCAGGATTTACGAAGACGAGATCAGGAAGGACAGAACAGGAAGTCAAAATTGGTTCCACTGGTTGGGTATGCTGCCGGACAAGATGACGTAAGTCAATCTCTGGCCAATAGAATTGAGGGCAGAATGGTGCCGGCGGGGGGAATCGAACCCACGGCCTAGGGATTATGAGACCCTCGCTCTACCACTGAGCTACGCCGGCTAGACAGGCAATTCTCCATGGTATGTAGGAAGGTAAGAGAGTGTCAAGACGTGTGGGTGGAGCATAGGGTAGAGAGCGACCGTCAATAGCGAGTAGTACTTTGGTACCAGTAGGGTAGGACCTCGGTACCGTTGTTCCCAAGCGGCACAGGACTGTAAATATGTGGGTGCCAGAAGCAGGTTGCATGATCGCCATACGAATATAAGGCGAAAGCGCGACGTTGCTTAGTATTTATTAATTGGCGCAAGGGCTTGGTGTGCCCTACTTGACACTATCCCCATAAAGGATAGAGTGTCTCCGTTCGTGTTCCTTGTACAACGGAGGCACAATGTCACGTAAGCTTGGGGCTATAGCTCTTGCTATGGCGATTCTTGTAGGCGCAATGGGATTGAAGACGGTGTTGTCGGCGGGATCGGGCACAGTTCTAACAGCAAATGGCCCGGCTCCTGTACCGACAAAAAACCCGTGGCCGAAGGTAATGAACGGGCCGGCTCCAGTTCCAACAAAAAATCCGTGGCCAAAAGTCATGAATGGGCCAGCTCCAGTTCCGACCAAGAATCCTTGGCCGAAAGTGGCAAACGGACCAGCACCTGTGCCAACCAAGAATCCTTGGCCGAAAACGACGTTTGAAATGACGTCCGTGCCGGAAATCCGATAGCCGCGAAGAACTTTCGCTGAATAAACATCGGATCCGGCAGAAAGAAAATGATGCCGGGTTCGATAGGTTGGATCATTTGGTTCCTAGGGGTAGCACTGGAGCTATCCTTCGTGGTGTCTTCAGTCGCGCGTAAATCTTTTCTTCGCTATTTATTCCTGAATCTTTATCTGCTTTTGTCCCTGGCTGGCAGCGCTTCGCGCTACTTGGTTTTGCGGAGTTATGGTCAGGACTCGGATCAATATATGTCCTGCTATTACTATACCGACCTGGTATTGACCCTGGCCTTGTTTGTGGCTTTGATCAGCTTGTACCAGCGGGTGTTCAGCGAACTTAAAGTTCGGCAATATTTGTACTGGATAGCAATGCTGGTGCTGCTGGGAACGGCGCTGTTCTCGTACGCGATTGTCGACCGATCCACCCCGCAATTGTCGACAAAGTTCGCCATCGGACTGTCACAAAATCTCTATTTCGTTGGCCTTATTCTGACTTACATCCTCTGGGGGGCCGTGTTGAAATTAAGGGAAACGCGGACGCGACTGGTGCAATTGGTACTGTCGCTAGGGTTGTATTTTAGCGCGTATGCAGCTAGCTATGCGCTGACGAATATGGAGGAAAAGTTGGGAGTCGTGCAATATATCGGCCCGGCGTTGGGCTGCCTCCTGCCACTGTCGTGGATGATCACAATACTTCGCCACTCAGAAGAATCGCGACTGGCGACTGCGCAACTTGTGACGGTGCAGCGATGATGGCTGCCATGATTCTCGCGATATCGACGGTAACACTTTTCATGTTCTTCGTGTCCTATTGCCGCTCGATGATGGCGTCAGCCGCCCGGCAAGAACTTTCGGAAGAAGTGCGGGACGTAACTGGAATCGCCGAAACCGCCACGGCACGGGATTATACGCGCGTCGTGCAGATCCTGGAGTTGTGCCCGGAACGGCCTGAAGACCGTACGGGACTGCGCGCTGTGGGCTTCTATTACACCTGCTTGAATGTTGCGAAGGAATCTATCTCTCGACTTGTGCCGACCTTGAAAGCGTGGACGGAACAGGAACAGGCCAGTTGCGCCTACTTTGCCGCGGTCGCCCTGGATCGTCGAATCTCGTTCAACCGGGAAATGCTGGCCCAGCAAGTCGACGTCTAAGCCCTACAGGAATTCCCTGCTAACTACTTGGCGACTTGTGGAACAGTCTGCCGCTGCAACTCATCCGTTTAGTGTTAGGCTATTGAAGTCTACTCCTCACCGGAGTGAGCGTCCGCAGCGCAAAAACAACGGTGAACAATACATGTCTGCAGTGTGGCGCAGTACTCTCCAAGGGTGCTCGCAGTTGTATTTTTTGTGACACGTCCGAAGCTCCCTCGTTCAATGAAGGGTCGCCGGCAACGAAAGGCAATCTTGCGCTTACGGCGGAGAACGATGCCGAATGGCGTGGAGAACTGAACCAACGCGTTCAGGCATATCGAGCGCGGCGCCGGAAGTCGGGTGATCATGAAGGCCAAGCTCAGCTTGCCTTCAGTCAGAGCGTACCACCAGCAGCGGCGAACGTTGCGCTCGAGGTAGAAGATTCCGGGCACTGCAACCGGATGGGCGAAGATGATTTTTCGTTTACGATTGCGATCGGACGGCCTCCCAAAGAAGAAGAGCCGGCGGACACACAATACCTGATTGACGTTTCCCTGCCCCCACAACTGAAACCGGAAGAAGCCACGATGACCGAAGAAACGCATATTCCGGAATACGCGGGAATGTACCCTGTGGCGACGATCGACGAACGCCGCGCAGCGGCAATGATCGACGCCGCGTGTCTGGCATTTGCGTACGGCGGCTTTTTGGCCCTGTTCGGTTCGCTGGGAGGACATTTCACGTTCAGTAAGCTGAATGCGGCCGTATACTTCTTCACGTTCGCCTTTGTGTATCTGCAATATTTTGGACTGTTCACGATTTTCGGAGGGACAACTCCGGGGATGATGATCCGCGGTTTACAGGTGGCCACTTTTTCCGGAGATGAACCAACGCTGCGTCATTTGCTGTTGAGGGCGAGTGGATACGTGCTGTCCGCCGGAACACTATTCCTGGGTTTCCTTTGGGCCTTGTGGGATGAAGACGCCTTGACGTGGCACGACCGCTTGTCCGGGACATACTTGCGGGCGCCGGAGATCTTTCCGGAACTGGACGAGTCGCACCCCGCGGCTATGCGATAGCAGCCTGCCAGTAGCTTAGAAACTTCCTTTGAGGAATTAAGAAACGGCCGGGGTGGGGACCGGAGCGGGAGCCTTCTTAATAACCTTTTCGTCGGAAGCGATTTGGCCGTCGCGAATGAAAATGACGCGATGAGCATGCTGGGCGACGTCCATTTCGTGAGTGACAATGATGATGGTGTTGCCCTGACGGTGGAGATTTTCGAACAGATTCATGATCTCTTCACCGGTCTTGGAATCGAGGTTGCCGGTCGGTTCGTCGGCAAGCACGATCGAAGGATCGTTCACAAGTGCCCGCGCAATGGCCACGCGCTGACGCTGACCGCCGGAAAGCTCATTCGGCTTGTGATTCATGCGCGGAGTGAGATCGACGCGCTGGAGGGCTAACTTGGCCTTTTCCACGCGCTCTTCAGCGGGAGTGCCATTGTAGATCAGGGGAAGTTCCACGTTGTGAAGCGCGGAGGCGCGCGGCAGCAGATTGAAAGTCTGAAAAACGAAGCCAATTTCCTTGTTGCGGATGTAGGCCAGCTCGTCGTCATCGAGTTCGCTGACCAACCGTCCGGCAAGCCAGTAGCGACCGGTGCTGGGAGAATCCAGGCAACCGATCAAGTTCATTAAAGTGGATTTGCCGGAACCGGAAGGGCCCATGATGGCGACGTATTCGCCCTTGCGGATTTCCAAGTCAACACCACGAAGGGCGTGCACCTGCTCCGAGCCCATTTCATAGACTTTCGCCAGACCTTCCGTGCGGATAACCACACCGGAGTCTATAAGGTCTTGCCGAAAGGATTCAGACGTTGTCGTCTCTACAGGCATCTTTGTCTCCCCACTGGCCTTCGTTGTTTACGGCTGATCATCCGTCTTCTTGGGCGCGGAATTATCAATCTTCACCGTCGAATCCGGCTTCAAAGTTCGCAGCGCCTTGTAGCTGCCGACGACGATTTCGTCACCTGGCTGCAGGCCCTTGGTAATTTCGATATCGGTCACGCCCGAGATACCTGTGTCAACTGGACGGAAAATCGCCTTTTTCCCGTTGATGACGAAGACTCCCTGAACCTCATCCTTTTTGGGGTCGCCGGAAGCAGTGGCCGGTGGTGCCGCCAGAGTGACACTGCCTTTGGATTCACCCTTCGCGGTCTTCGCAGCTTCGTCAAGATCTTTCTTGGAACGGACGGCGAGCGCCTGAATAGGAATAGCGACCACATCCTTGCGTTCGGCTGTTTTGATCTTTGCGGTCGTCGACAAACCAGGCCGCAAATTTTCCGGCGGGCTTTCGAGAGTGACGACGACTTTGAAATCTTTCGCCTCCTGATTACTGGTCGTGGTCTGTGTGGTGGCAAGCCCCGAACTACGTAGTACAGCCTGCGATCCGATTTCGGTCACTTTGCCTTTGAAAATCTTGCCCGGCACGGCGTCGATGGTAACGTCGGCGTCCTGGCCGATCTTCACATTCACAATGTCGGTTTCGTCGACCTTGACTTCTGACGTGACGACAGACATATCCGAAAGGGTCATCAGGAAACTGCCGTTGGCATTCTGAATTCCAGGAACGACATATTCGCCGAGGCGGACAGGCAAGTAGCTGACGATGCCATTGATCGGAGAAACATACGTAGTCTTCTGCAAAATGTCTTTGGTGCGCACCAAGACGGCTTTGCTCTGATCAAGCTGCGAGCGAACAACATCAAGCTGGGCTTTGGCAGAACCGACGTGAGCTCTAGCAGAGTCCGCAGCCGCGACGGCAGCGTCATAAGAAGTCTTGCGCTGATCGAAATCCTGCTTGGGAATGAGTCCGTCCTTGAACAGACCCTGCCCTCGGTCGAAGTCGAGCTTGGCTTTTTCCAGATTGGCTTGAGACTGAATCAAATCCGCTTCGGAAGATTTGAAGCTGGCTTCCGCGGCCTGGATGCTGGATTGATTGGAATTGATGGTGGCAGCCTGGGCCTGGACATCAGCGTTGGCCTGGACGTTCTCCTGTAGAAGGAGTTTGTCACCCTTCTTGATGTGATCGCCCTCTTTGACAATGATGTCGGTGATGCGACCAAACCCCTGAGCAGTGATGTTCGTGTAGGTAGTAGGTTTGACTTCACCGGAGGCAGTAACTTGAGAGACGAGCGCAACTTGCTTGGCGACCTTCGCGGTCTGAACCGTGATCACGCCTTTATTTGCCTGGTTGATGCTATAGACCACTATGCCAGCGAGAGCAGCCGCGCCGACGATACCAATTCCGACCTTTTGCCACGTCTTCATGCGATTCCTTCCAAGATTCCCCTGCCAACCACCACGCGTGCCGGGGGAGTTGTGAAGATAGATTGTCGTTCGTGCCTACAGGTAATACGCCCTGACCTGAGTAAATGTTTCGCCGGAGAAGCGAAACCGCTCCAGAGCGGTCTCGGAGCGGGAGAGTAGGGAGTGTCGATCTATACTCTCTGGGACCTGGCGCGGCACCTTCAACTCCCATTGTAGGTCCAAATCAAAGGAAAAAAAAGAGTTGCGGACAGGTACCCAGCTCGCCCCTAGCAACTTTTGCTGCTGGAGGATTAGACGCAAGAGAGGGCAAATTGGTCAGTCCCTTTAGAATCGGAAAATGAGATAAATAAACTTCTAAACCACTTTGAATGAATTGCGCTGTGCACGTGTATTTTCAATCAGTTAGCCGGGCTTCCATGGCCGCTTCGATCTGGAGGTTTTCGAGGTCACGGGAAATGGTTGCAACAGCTAAAGTACGCTGGCCTTGGATGTAGCGAATGGAGCAATCGTACGAGTCGAGAGTACCGTCAATCTGGATGGAATCCGGGTGTTCGGCATGACCCAGATAATTGATGACCACGTCGTAGTGTTGACTCCAGAAAAAGGGTACCGCATCGAAAGGGACCTGTCCGCCCAGCATGTTCCTTGCAGCGACATGTCCCTGGCGCTCGGCCACCACCCAGTGTTCGACACGAATCCGTTCACCGGAATGCGGATCGGGCCAACGCGCAATGTCGCCTGCGGCAAAGATACCTGGCACGCTGGTTTCGAGATAGCGATCAACGACGATACCGCGATCCGTGGCCAAGCCAGCCTGCTCTGCCAATGAGACTGCGGGGCGAACGCCAGCGCCTGCAATCACAAAATCGGATTCGAGGATTTGGCCGTCGCTGAGTGTTACCTTTCGTCCATCAATCCGGTTGACCGACTGTTCGAGGTGAAAATGGACGCCACGAGATTCGTGGAGTTTGCGTAGTGCACGGCCAACTTCCAAACCCATGACGCGTTCCAACGGTTCACGCTCCAGGGCGACAACGTCAATCTCCTTACCGAGAGAGCGAAGTGCGGCCGCTACTTCAAGACCGATGAAGCTGGCACCAATAACGACAATGCGTTTGGAGGTAGCAGCCTTGGCGAAGATAGCTTTGCTATCAGCAAAAGTCCGAAGGTAAACGAGATTGGAACTAGTCGCTCCCTCGATCTTTAATTTTATTGGATCTGCACCGGTGGCCAGCAGCAGCGCACCAAAATCAAATCTGTCGCCATTTTCAAGTTGGAGCCGTTTCCTGGCAGGGTCGATAGAGGTTACGCGGGAATTGAGAAGCAGATTAATTTTGCAGTCTTCGTAGTAGTTGGCCGGGCGGAGCGGAATCCAATCGGGTTGAGCTGTGCCGGCGAGAAAATCTTTGGAGAGATTCGGGCGATCGTACGGTGGAGAGTCATCGGCCGTGAGTATCGTGACAAGGCCCTCATAACCCTCACGGCGGAGCGTGTCCGCGGCGGCGAGGCCTGCGGCGCCGCCACCAACAATAAAAATGGACGCAGGCAAATTCCTTGTGAGCGAGGCAACAATTTGCCTGGGCTTTGGCGCTGACAACTTCTCGCCGATGAAGAGTCTGTCGCCCTCCCTGCGAACTTGCCAGCAAGAGATAGGATCCAGGGCGGGTGCACGGAGTGCTTCTCCTGTGCGGAGACTGAAACAAGCATGGTGCCACGGACAGCGCACGGTATCGTCCAGCACCAGGCCCTCGGCGAGAGGACCGTGGTAATGTGTGCAAAAAGCGGCGACGGCAAAGTACTCTTCGCCACGTCGCGCGACGAGCACGTCTTCCCCGTCGAGGTGTCCAAGAACGCACTTACCTTCGGGAAGGTCATGGACAGACAATCCATTTTTCAGATCAACTTTGGAAGCATCTGCCATAGTTCGTTTGCCTTGCACGAGAGAATCTACTTCTGGGAGAATCCAGCACCAATACGAGAATCACCTCAGAATTAAAGGCCAGGCGCATACACGTTTCTGAACGATGATTCGATCAACACAGGGCGCTCAGAAGTTCGTTCCACGCCGTAAGGTACGCGTCCACATCCTGATCTGTGCATGGAACCGAACAGACCGGACCAGCACCTACGATCGCTTCCCACACCCCGCGGTTTGCAAGCCAGATGCGAATGAGTCTTGTCAGCAAATCGTCGCTGCAAGCACGGGCTTCGGCAGCGTTGCGCACGGGCCCAGGCTGAAACGTATACCCGGAGCGACAGGCAAGATGATGGATGTGCCATGGCAGTCCAACGCGGGTGACACCGGCCCGCATGCCCTCAGCGAGGCGAGATCCGAGGCGCTGGGTGTGAGCGTAGGCTTGCGGCGTCAGGATCTCCAACATCGTTGCCTTTGCGGCTGCGAAGGAGAGTGCATTCCCAAACAGTGTGCCGCCGATGGCGACGAGGTCCGACCGCTCGCCATCAGGGCCTTTATGCTGGGTTAACAGGCCTGCCAGTTCCTCGGTCATGCCCCAGGCGCCGAAGGGAACTCCGCCGGCGATTGATTTGCCTGAGGTGACAAAGTCCGGATGTAATCCCCACATCCGGGTGAGACCGCCAGGACCCACAACCTGCGTGTGCGTTTCGTCGTACGCAAGCAACGTCCCGGTCTGCCTGGTGAGCTCGCGAAGCGCCTCGTGGAATCCAGGATCGGGAAGGATGAGGCCAAAGTTGTTGGTCAGTGCTGGTTCCGTAAGGACAACGGCCATATCACGGCGTTCCAACGTTCGGGCAAGTGCTTTCGGATCGTTGAAAGGTACGAGGCAAGTTTGCTCGGTCACGCTGGCGGGCAAACCGCGTTCTTCAGGAACAAGTTGTCCCTCGGAATTAAACTCGACCAGGGTTTGGTCGAAGTGGCCGTGATATTTGCCGTCAAAGAGAAGCACTTTGTCACGCCCGGTGGCCACTCTAGCAACGCGGATCACTTCCGTATTGGCCTGACTGGCTGAAAGCGTATATTGCCACTTAGGCAGTCCGTAACGACGGCCCAATTCTTCAGAGACAACGATTGCATCTTCCACGGGCAACAAAAACTGATGTCCGCGCGCCATCCGATCAGCTACGGCCCGAATCAGTGCCTGCGGAGCGTATCCACAAAACATGGACATGTCCGCGATGTTGAAGTCGCTGTACTCGAAACCGTCGGCATCGGTGAATCGCGCCCCGTGCCCCTCAACGGCCCAGAGTGGAAGGTGGTGATAGCTGCCGACGTGCCATGCCATGGGCACACCATTGGGCATAACAGTTCGGCCCCGAGCCTGCAATTCGGCGGAGTTCGGACGAGCTTCGCGAAATCGCGTGTCTTCGCGATTTTTCAATTCACGCACCAGGCGATGATCAACGGTCGGAGCCGTAGAGTTCGGCATAACGTCTGACCTTTCCGACGCGACCGGCCGCGCCTGGATTAAGAAATCTATATAAGGGTATTGCTCGTAGCGAATGAATCTTAAACGACAAAATCCCGAAAGCCATTCTCACCCTTAGTACCCGAACTTCACAAGGGATCTACGGCGCTTCGAAACGCCAACTCTAGCGGCGGCCGCCGATTAGCCTTTCGCTAAGTCAGAGTGTGAGTAGCGTGCATCGACACTCGGTTCCCGACCAATGTTGCGCTCCACAAAGAAAATTCAGTATGGCCTGCATTGTTTCTCCGGAGCGCCCTTCCGTCACCCAATGGCCAGTATCCTCTGGCACGATGGCGTTGACATTGCGCGCGACAAGTTTCATTTGCGCTGCAACAACTTTCCCGCCTGCTTTTTCAACCGCGATCGACAGGACTGGCATCGCTAGCTTCGTTTGCGCCAGCTTTGCATAATCGTGCGCAGTATTTGGCGACGCCGCGAAGAGAGGCATTGTTGAGGGCTATTGGATGCATCGTGAGGGAGAAGCTGTTCATCGGCGCTGGCCCGGACTTTTCAAAAACCGATGGCGGCTACCTTTATCTGCTAGCGAAAGAGAAAGCGGGTTAAGAAGCACATTGCCTCCACGTGCGAGTACCTTAGCAATTGTCGTGTGTACCTTGGGGGTTCAGGGTCGGAGTGGAATTAATCGGGAGGGATACGCTTTCGCACGCTAGCTCTTCTCCACGTTGGCCAAAGCCTGTGGTAAGCTAAGTGAGTTGATCGCCGGAGAGGTGGCCGAGAGGCTGAAGGCGGCGGTTTGCTAATTCACCCTGACCTGTTCGCACGGACCGATTTTCGTTTATTTTGTTTGCGTTACCTGCTCCTCAGTTGCACCGAAATACTCCCATTTGCAGTCTAAAGTTCAGCAAGAGTTCAGCAAAAGAAACGGCCTGTTTTCCCCACGTCTGACGGGGAGGGCCAGCAATTATTCCGGGATCCGACGACTCGTCCGCAAGCTCTTCCGTCACTTGCTCGAAAGCCGTATCTGGATAGCTTCCTCGGGATTCCCGACCATCGAGGAGTTATCTCGGCGGCCCTGGATCGAGGCACCATGTGCGACCAAGTCTGCGCATAGCGCGTTTTCCAGCCAAGTGCAGAGCATCTGTATTGGTTCGATCGATATGGCTCAGCAATGCGCACATCCTCAAGTTGACGCCGCAGGTCGGCGCATAAGGACCGAATTGAGATCGTCAGGAGAATCATGCTAAGGCTCCTGGGTCGAGCGTCAACGCGCTGAATGGGAGATGGATCCGGAGCCTGCAAATCAATTTTGGCGCGTTCTGCGTGCATAATGGCGTGCATTGCGTGGCACCAGCACCCGTTCGTTCCTAGAATTAGAGGCGTTGTACTAGCTCTGCCCTTGGAAACACGCAGTACGAAGTGCACTTACTTTAAGGGTTGAACGACGATTGCCGGAGTCGACGAACGGAGAATGTCAGCGATGAATCAAAACAACCGCAGAGAGTTCTTGAAGTGCGGGGCGATGTTGGGCACAACTGCACTCGCGGCGGGCGTTGTGCCGTCTAATGTCAACGCGAGTCCAAAGACCACTCAACAAAATCGCCCAGGAAGCAAGGCACGCACCCTGGGTTCAGGGAAGAACACGATCGAAGTATCTTATGGCCTGGGCCTCGGCTGTATGGGCATGAGTTGGAATCGCAGCTTTATTCCAGAGCGCGAGAAGATGATCGCCCTTATCCGAAAAGCGTATGACCTGAATGTGAATTTATTTGACACAGCAGAAGCTTATGGACCTTTAGTGAATGAGGAACTTGTCGGCGAGGCGATCGCACCCTTTAGAAAGAAAGTCACTCTCTGCAGCAAATTTGGCTTTGACATCCAGAATGGCAAAATGACGGGTGGCTTTAACAGTCAACCAAAACACATCAAGGAGGTCGTGGACCAGTCCCTCAAAAGACTGCGAACAGACTACATCGATCTTCTTTATCAACACCGCGTAGACCCCAATGTCCCAATGGAAGACGTTGCAGGTGCAGTCAAAGACTTAATCGCGGAAGGTAAGGTGCGGTTCTTCGGGTTGAGTGAAGCTGGTCCCACGTCGATCCGTAAGGCTCATGCCGTTCATCCTGTGACAGCATTGCAGACAGAGTTCTCATTGATGTCTAGAGAGCCACTGCAAGATGTCATCCCTGTCTGTCAGGAATTGGGAATTGGATTTGTCCCTTACAGCCCCCTTTGCCGGGCTTACTTAACGGGGTACATCAATGATCTGACGACGTATGTCGCTGGCAATGATAATCGCCCCACGCTGCCTCGCTACAAAGCCGAAGCCGTGAGAGCCAACTGGAAGTTCATCGTTGCATTAACTGATTTTGGAAACAAGAGGGGAGTCACGGCAGCGCAGGTTGCGTTGGCTTGGCTCTCGGCACAAAAACCGTGGATCGTACCCATTCCGGGAACGACGAAGTTGGCGCATTTGCAAGAGAATCTGTGGTCCTCGGCCTTTGAATTCACTTCCGACGAACTCGCAACCTTCACGGCCGAGATTACGGCGATTCCCATCACCGGAGAACGATACCCAACACCACAGACGAAGTGAACCTGACGGACTTCAATTCTTCGAGCATGTGCCGCCAGACTCAAGCGGCCGATGCTGCCTAGGCTGAATCTTACGTCATGCACGAGTGACGCCCGGTCAATTCAGAAAAGTGACTGTCGGTGCGCCTAGCGTGGGTTTGACGACAAGGCGCGAAGGTCATCCAGTACACGCTGGGGTTCTTCCTCCAGCGGCTGGTTCGGCGTGTCGCACGCGCCATCCAACGCGTTCTGCGGATCTGCATCTAGCGCTGCAAATAGTGGATCCAAGATCTCCTGTGCCGGACCTGTGATTGCGACCAATTCGAAGGTCTTCCGGAGGGCGGCTTCGGACGTCAGGCTGTGTGCGAGCACTTCCGCAATCTGGCGTCGAGCAATGACGCCATCGCTCTGATCGCCCGCCTGTCGCTGATCACCTTGAAGAAAGACCAGCCTGTGTTCGTTGGGGCCGTTATAGTCGAACCAGCCCGGGCGCACGATGGTATAGGGCAGGCCACTCGCACGCACCAGCCTTTCTGCGCGTCGTTTCCAGTCATGAGATTCGGTCGAGCGATTGTAGGAACCTTCGCGGTTTGTGACACCGATGGAGGTCATCAACGCAATGCGGGGCTTCTGCGAGCCGACCGCGCACAAGATGTTGCGCACGCCGCCGTAATCGACAGTCTCAGCACCGACTTTACCTTTGCCGTCCGAACCTAAGGTAAAAACGATGGCATCGACTCCATGGACTGCGGCGATTAGCGTCTCTGGGCGGGTAACATCCCCGGAGATCACTTCCACTTGAGCAGGAAATTTGTGGGCTTTGGAGGGCGTGCGCACTAATGCACGGACGGCGTACCCCTGCCGGACCGCCGCTTCCACGACGAGGTGTCCGATGCTGCCAGTACCCACGGCCCACCAAGCCTCCAGTGAGACTGAAATCCGTCTTCGGTTACAGCCGCTGCCAATACGGGTCCAGCAAAACCCCGCACTATCCTTATGACGCCATCTAGATTTGCGTAGTCCGTTCCGAATCTGCTCCTGCGAAGAAATGCCTTCCATTGCGCAGCCTTTCCTGGCACCAACGCAAAGTCATCCGTAAGACCAATGGGCAGCGGCTCGACTTCCGTGGAACGTCGGTTGAACGTAGCTCTCACTGCTCGATGCAGGATGGCACCATCGAACTCGTATAGCTGTGACAGCAACATGAGATCGAAATAGTCCTTCATCCGGCTGTTCAGAACTCCGAGAACAGTGATCGCCTCCAGTTTTTCTGCAACAACTGTCTCTCTGGGATACGCAAGCAATTTCGGGACAGGAAATTCAAGCAGAACCGGATATTCAATCTCAGTCGGGCGAGGGATGATCGAGTCACCAAATCCGATGTCGATTTGTACAACTAGCCTCGCCTTTGACACCGTAGCGGTTAGGCGAACCCGTGCTCCTTCGTACTCTGCATCTTCTTTGATTCTCTGGATTTCAACGGTCTCTTTCTTGAACTCGGCTCCATCCTCTTGCACCGCGAGACCGCAAATCTCCTCAATAATTGACCGTATGTGTTCAAGATCGTTGTCGGCCCGACCCATTAGATCGATGTCCATCGTCGGTCTCGACTGTGGCGCCCTCCAAGCAGTCAGCAAAAGGGCACCCTTCAGAATGAACGAGTCACGGAACTGTGATTTCGACAATCGGTACAGGAACCGTTCCATGACAAAGTATTGGAGAAGCTCCTGAAAAGGCCTCCCCTGTTTGTGTGCTTGATTTAGCAAGCGCTGACGCACGGAAGCCCCGATATCTCGTTTACTCACAGCGTAGCCTCAAGATAGGGGCGCATGATCCTCTCCACACGGCAAATGCGCGCGTAGCGCACGAGTTCCCGAAAGTCCGACTTTTTCTTCAGTTCCCGAAATCGCCGCAGGGCTTCAACCGCGATATCCAGGCCAATCTTATTGCGGTACTTGAAACAGTCGGCCACCGTCTTCGCAGCTGAGTAGACTCGGACGGAAACCTCATCGGTTCGAACTAGCTCAACTCCTGCGCTGAAAGCCGGCTCGGAGTACCAGAACACTCGGATGGGAAGAGCATCCAGCTTTGGTATCTGCCCATGGCTGGGTATGGCAAGATCAATAGTGTGGGGAACCTGTGTTGTCAGACCATGATGAGCCAGCGCGGATATCAGGCACACTACTGCATTGGGGGCACGAATCGCCACTGTGACCCAGTCTGGATTAGTCAGATGTGGTGCAGTGGAGAGGCGGTACAGTCCCCGGCCAACACGTTCAAGCTCCCCCTGGTCACGGAGCTTGTAAAGTGTACGAGGATGGATACCCAGACGTAGCGCGTCCATCGTCCGGAGCATACCCCCACGCTTGTTGAAAGCCTTGCGTGCTGAATTCACGGCCCTTGAAACAATCGCCATGATGGATAATCCTCTCGGAAAGTATATACGCACTCCGAGCATTTTATCCACTACTGAAGGGCTCCACCCTTGCTGAGCACACTCCAGAAATTAGCTCAATGATCGCACCGTCAACTCTATGGCGTCATTCTGCATGATCGTCGGTGCTTCCCCGACCGTCCTAGCTTGTTACAGCCCGGATGCCTGGTCCCGAGCAGGTAAAGAGCGAGTCGGGGCCCAGGGCACATAATGAATAAAGGGGATAGAAAAGTTAGCGTCCTCGTCCGGACTTCTCGTGTTGCTCTGAGGGTTGTAATTCCTTGCCGAACACTTTAGTTGCCCAGTCGGGTATCGTCTGTGTGGTTTTACTCAACTTGCCGCTTACGAATTGTGCCACTACGCGGAAGCCGCGACGATGCGCTGTGTTGTCGTACACGAGCAATTCATCGGCATGTTTGGGGACTTCGGAGAGATTCGCCGTTGATTCGCGATACGAGTCAATCACGCTGGACACGGGCACGGCCTGTCCTCCGCGACTCATGCGCACCATTACGCGGCCCACATTCAAATGTGCGTCTTCTGTCGAAATGAAAAGAACCTTCGTCGAATACCCTGCTGCTTTGGCCTGGTCGAGCAGTTGCGTGTCCACACGAATGTCCTCAACAGCAAAAGAACGCCGCTCCTCAAGAAATGGTTGTTGCTGGTGTCTCAGCGCGGGAACGAGTGTGGGGAATGCCTCTTTCAAGTAGGCTTCATAGAAAGTTGTTTTACCGGCGCCCACCGGTCCCGCGATTATGAACAGAGCTGGCTTTTGCTGGCTCAGGATGCGATTTCCTCGTGTGCAATTTTGCGCGGAGTCTTCCCAAAGCTCGTCTCTAATTTCTCAACGGGGGTTCGCTCTCCGTCAGGGGTTACCTTCACTGTCGCTTTCAGGTTCCGATCGTATTCGTAATATGATCCGTTCGGCTCTTCCGCCTCGAACGGAACGGATTGCATTGTCGAAAGCTCCGCAAGCATCTGATGAAGCTCCCGACGTTCCGAATCCGACATTGTGTCGTACGAACGTAAAGAGGATCCGCGGTCCTTGGTTGATTTTTTGAGTTTCGTTTCTCCGCCCTTTGAGTAAAAAGCCAGCAGAGCGCTATTGACGAGCTGATTCATCGAACAATTCCGCTTTTTGGCGACTTGATGAATGCGCTTGCGAAGTCGATTCAAGATGACGACTTGCGTTTCTCTCCCGGTTTGTTTCTGTCTGGATTGAAGAGTCACAAGCTCGACCGTATTCAGATCGACCGCTAGAAGCGCGTCATTGACCGAAGTCGACAGTTCTCCCATAAATCTCGGTTTGTCCCGCAGGAGTTTGTCGAGAGAACTCAAGAGCCGGACATTGTAGACTCCGAAATGAGCGCTTCGCCGCTTGGGCACGATTCCCTGCTGTCTTCAGGATGGGATTGCCGCAACTAAATTAACGTCACAGCCCGTACATGCAGATATATACACCACCCTCGCCGCTCGTTCAACCCACCCCATTAATTTCGCGGGAGTGTGCGCATGTCAAATCGTGATCTGCTCAAACTGCGCGCCTTGATGCAAAAACACATTCGGAACACTGGATGACCCCGCACCCGGGATTTTCGACCGAAACTCCTGGGCCAAATGGAATGAACGTTACAAGCGCACTCCCGTCCCGCCGCTTCCGAGGAGAAAGATTCCCGGCGTCGATCCCGCAACCATCCCCGACTTCTTTCCCCCAAGTATTGAAAACATCAGCGAGGTTTACCGATTGTTCTTGTCATTCGAATCCTCAGTCCCTTGCACCGGCGTTTTCACATTCCGTATACCCCGCCAGTGGAAGCCAGGCCTAGCTTCTGGTTCAAGTCGTCTTAGATTCGCAAGTGGGTCCCGCTCTTCAACTGCCTCCACTTTTGTTCCCTGCCGCGCTTGCGCCTCGAGAGGTTTATCCAGTTTTCCCCAGATGCTGGTGGCGGTTGGCTTCTTTGCGTTTCTGCTGCGTGAGACGGTCTTGTGAGAAACGCGGTAGCTCATCTGTAGCCCTTCTCCTTCCAGCGCTACCCAAATCTCTTTAAAACAATGACCGCACCTCAGCGCCGCCTCGATCCCCGGAAGAAGAGATCGAATAAGCGCAGCTTTTCTCCGGGATGGAGTGGCGGCTAGTCTGTTCAGGCACTGGCGGAAATGTTCCATTTGACATATGTTCTGATGCTGCTATACATATAGCAGTATGGTGTTTCGGCGTAAAGCAAGGGGCTCCGCTGCGTCGGCAGAAATCGACAAGAGTCGACAGAGATCAACAGAAGTCGACAAGTATCGCCCGAAAATCAACCTAAGTTGGCAGAAATCGACAAAAGTCATCAGTTGCCAACAGAAGTCAACACTCTTTCATCAGGAATAGGAGCGCAGTGCAGGGACTGCTGACGGATCATCGGCGAAAACACACGTATTGGAACATAAAGGAATGTGGCGACGGGGCCCGCGTTTTTGGAGGCAACTTCTTGGTTTTCAGAAAGAAAGGATGTGGCGACTTTTGCTTGAGTGCCAAATGTGCCACCGCTAATCGATCCACGCTTTTCGACATTACAAGACCGTGAAATGGAGAAAATACATGGCCACGAAGCCAAGAACGGAACGAAGTCTCCTGTTTCCGAGTAAAGAATTCCGAGAGAAGGTGCGAGAAGCCTCTAAAAATAGGGGTTTTCGATCCGAACAGGCATTCATTCTCGCCGCCTGCGAAAACGAGATCCGAAGGGGCGATAACGATGAAGCGGCGACACAATTTGAAGCCCGGGTGGCAGCCACGCTCGCCAACATGGCGAAGCAGGGCCAGAGCCTTCACACGCTTGCCCAGGCACAGGTTGCCCTCATCGATGTGCTACTGAAATACGTCATTACCTGCGTTGTCGAGCCCCCGGAAGATGCACTCCCTGCGGCCCGTGTTCGCGCCAGATTGAGATATGAAAAACTAGTCCGAGCTGCAGCGGAGGAGATCTCGAACAAAAACAGGGAGACGCTTGGGAAGATGCTAGGCGAGGACTGACGAAAGACCAGTTCGGCTTGGTCCGAACCCGGCGGAACACACCCGACGGCGGCAGCCACATTTCTGTCGAAAACACTTTTCATGGTGCTGTACGTATAGTATGATGCGGGCGCACTCGAAGGATTCGGCAGTCACGAAGGATTCGCATGAGTTCCGTGAGGTTCATCCCCAGATCGCCGTCAAGAAAGAGCCACGACAGCTCGCGACGGATGCGTCTTCTGCATGTCTTGCCGAAAGCGAACTTGCAGGATCGTTTTTGGGATCACCTATGAAGCAAGACGAACTGGAAGTGATAGACTCGATCGAGCTGGCGAAACGGCTAAGCGTGCCGGAAAGTTGGATACGCTCGCGGGCAAACCAAAAGCGCATTAGCGATCCGATTCCCCACTACCGGCTGGGACGGTACATTCGTTTCAGTTGGGGCAGCGTTGAGCTGAGCGATTGGCTGAGCCGCCAGTTGGTGAGCACGGACAGGGTATGGTCAAGGAGGGAACTTTGACTAGACCTGTTCGTTATCAGAAGGGCTGTTTGTACCAGGATAATGGTGCCTGGTTTGTGCGATATCGCGAATCTGTCCGGCAGAAGGACGGTTCGGCGAAACTTTGCAGGCGGGCCAAACGTCTGGGCGGTTTGGATTCTTTTCCAACTGCCGCTCATATCGAGGCGCTGCGTATCAGCTTCATGCAAAGAATCAATCACGATCGATGTGACCCTGATTCGGGCATGACCCTTGCGGAATTCGTTGAGCGTTGCTACCTGCCTTGGGTGGAAGCGGAACGCCGAGCCAGCACCAGTAAAGGTTACCGGGAGAACTGGGAGAATCACATGTCCGCACGAATTGGAAAATTGCGCGTGCGCGACGTTCGTACCGTTCACGTCGGTAGGATGCTGCGGGCCATTGCCGCAGACCATGACCTAGCGAAAAACACGCTCCAGCACATTAAGTCGGTGCTGAGCGGCATCTTCACTTTTGCGAAAAATGAAGGTGCATTCGACGGTGCGAATCCGGTTCAAGGCGCTTTGCTTCCGAGCAAGGCGCGTGAAGCGAAGGAAACGTTCGCTTACAACCTGAGCCAGATTCTTCAGATTCTGGATGTCCTGCCCCTGCTACCGAAGGCTGCCGTCGCCACAGCATCGTTTGTTGGGTTGCGCGAAGGTGAACTGCGGGGAGTGGAATGGCACGACTACAACGGGGCAGAAATGACGGTCTGCCGGTCGATCTGGAAGTCGGTTGTCAACCGACCAAAGACCCGCGCGAGCAGAAATTCCGTTCCGGTGATTCCTGCATTGGCAACGATTCTGGACGACTACCGCATGAGCATGCATAACCCAAAGTCGGGAGTGATATTTCACTCCGGCGATGGACGTCCGATGGCAATGGACAAGCTTGCGCAGAAGGTGATTCGGCCAGCAATCGAAGCGATCGGGCTGCCGTGGTATGGGTGGCACGGGTTTCGGCGTGGTATCGCCTCGAACCTGTATGCATTGGGTGCTGACGACAAAGTCGTCCAGCGCGTTTTGCGCCACGCCAAGCCACACGTAACCAAGGAGCGCTACATCAAGGTGTTCGATCCAGCAGTGCTGGAAGCGATGCAACGGATGCAAGCAACCTTGGAGGAACTACGTCGAGGCCAGCAAAAGGCCAGCAGCTTTTTGCCGTTTGATGGTAAACTATTGAAACAAAACGCCGGAGAGGTGGCCGAGAGGCTGAAGGCGGCGGTTTGCTAATTCAATCTGCCCTGCTTGTACCCATCACTTTACATGCATTTTCAATGATTTAAGATGCTTTGATTTGCAGGCAATGATCCCATTCGCAGCGTTCTGTGCACCAATTGTGCACCAGCGAACCTTCCCGATTTTTCGTCATACAGCCAACCAGAACATGATCTGAGCCTGACCGGCCACTTCGGGAGCACGTCTGAACTTAGGAATTAACCACGCTTCGAAATGAGCTGCATGGGTGAAAGGGGTGCAGCTTTGATCTGCCTGGCTTTTGTGTTCGGCTGGACCGCACGCCGAATCTTCCTTCCTCGGCCAAATCAGGTTGGCGGACGCAGCCAGCCCAGTGGAAGCAAGCTCATACCAATCGATGTGTAATAGCGGAAATGCCTCTACCACACACTCTCTAGCACCTGCCTTTGATGTACCGCTTACTTTCATTCAATTAGCGAGAATTCAATCTGCGCCTCTCAGGCAATTCCCGAGGCGGAAACTTGTAGGCCCGAACCAAAAAGCTACCCCGTCTCGATATAAGCCGCAGGCCTTAGAGTTACGCCATTCTAAGATGCCACGCTCGACCAAACAGTGAGCTGATTTAGCGTCCTAAGGACTGGACAAGATCGGTGAGCTTCCCCTCGAATGGTTCGAAGGTGAAAACGTAACGAGGATGAGTGCCATCGGGAAGTTCAGCGTCAGCATTTACAATCCATATTAGTCCCACAGCTGCGGGGCGCCCACTCGAACCATGTTGAGGATATGCAAACTCCACGGAGGTGATCTTGAGTTTTCCCAAAAAACGTTCTGCTTTGCCCAAAGGTAACGAATTGACAAACGCTTCCTGATCGTGTGGTCCAAAATGCGCTCCGGCTTCTTTTAGGGCACTCGCGATTTGGGCATTCGACCAACCTGGATGTTTCTGAAGCAATCCGCGCAACGTCCTAAGTTGCTGTTCATGGACTGCATCGGAATGAGAATGCAGCTCTTGCACCCGGCCATATTCTAGCGGGGGAAGCCAGATTGAACCTCCCAGGATGATATGGTCCGTCGTCTGCGGATGGGAGTTTACGAGTTTCTCCAGTGGAATCACCTTTTCTTCCGTGATCGCGAAGTACACACCTCCCATCTCTAACCAAGGATCATCAGCGGGAGCAGTAATCCCAAGGCTTAATCTATGATTCTTGTCGAAAAACTCCGGGTAGAATATCTGCAGAAAATCATGAGTGAAAGTCAATATCGTTTCTTGCTTCACAGGAATACTCTGCTGAGAGAACAAAGGGACGGCCACGGAGAGCAGCGCGATGGTTAAACACAATAATAATATGAAGGTTCTAGTATATATGGACATCATCGCCTCCGATATTCCGCCATTGCTCTGTAATCTTTCTATTCTTCAAATCGATTTTCCGTTTAAGTAGCATGGAATTCGCTTGGAAGACGCCATCTTTTACGTTAAGCTTATTAACCATTAACTCATATAACAGTTGTACGAATACGAAATCGCGTGTCCGGCATCAACACCGTTTTCGGGTCCTACCGGAACAATTAACGATTGAGTAGTTGAACCCAATTGTATATCCCACAGATTCATAAACACGGGTCCGACGTCGCAGGCAGCGATAAAGACCCTCTGGTAATATGTCAAGTGCTGTACGTCACATTATGTTGAAATAATTTGACTATTAACTCCGCTTTTTCCATGCGATTCCATCGTGCAAACAATCCGGCCGAGTGTTTTGGTTAAGGACCAAGGCGCTCCGGTTCTGGTGCCGTCGAACTAGATTGTTACGTTTTCGCGCGGCTGGGCGATGCGTCACGCGAGCCCGGAGACGAAACGCATCTACCAACTCTGCATCGTCGAACAAGTGCGTGAAGCGATGGAGAAAACGAATCGGAAGGTATATGACGGAAGGGTCACGGTTCACGCGGTTTACATGACACTGGTATGACACTCGGGACTCCGCAGCTTAAACGCGAGGATGGGTCGTTCGTAAATAACTGAACGAGAAGGAGAATTTGGCTCGCCCTGGCGGACGATTTCAGAACTCTTCGGTTCGTTGAGATCGTTGAACAACTCAAGGTTCTCGGCGTCTAATTACCTTTCCCTTCTCGCTTGCCCTCGTGCGAAGAAGGAGCAGCGAAGAGTCAGTGTATGCTGGTTCTCAGATTCCATAACTGGTTAAGAGAGGGTTTTGGGAGTAGTTTGTTTCGAGGCCAGACGACCTGACACGAATGCCGTTCTTACCCGTCCACTAAGAAGATAGACTAGGAAAGCGCCAGCAATGATGAAGCCGGCTAGTCCTTTGAAGATGTCGCCCATCAATGCATTCACGAGGTCTCCCAGAACCTGAGTAGCAATAATGAATACCGCCATTCGCCAGCCCCAAACGCGACGCTTTAACCAGGCCACTCCGGCAATGACCATCGCAAGACCGAGCAACAGGAAGGGAATCCCGCACATTTTTCCGTAGGCAACAAGCTGCTTATACGCTTGCGGATTCAGAATCCATATTCTGTCGAGCCACGTGCCTTGCCATGTCAGAGTAGTCCCTGCAAGAAACGCCATGCTGGCTCCAAACAGCAGAAAGATACCAATGGCCCTCATGCCATAAGAAAACCGTTTGACTCTGGGGCTTTCAAAGGTATGCATAGCCAGTGTAAACACCAATGCAATATCTCAGTGAAGCGCAGCCTTGTACTTTCCCTGTAGCCCGACAAATCTGTGTTGATTCTGTGTCTTCTGCAACTTAAGTAGAAAGGGGCGATTCTCTTCGTCCGATTATTCAACAGCAAAGTTAAGCGACTCACGATTGAATATCGTGATCTCGGCATTGCAGCGGCTGGGAATCAACCGCCAGTACTCGGCACCTGAGCTGGCGTGGCCATGTATTTACTGAGGACGTCCACCAGACCTTGGTTTGGCACGCACCGCTTTGCCGAAAAGGAAGATAGGATGTGATCCAGCTCATTCTCGGACAGGCCTTTGAAGAGGCTGGCGTAGAGGGGCTGCATCAGGGTCCCCGTGTAGAAGCACAAAAGGGTCTGACTCATGCACCGTACATTGAGTCGCGCATCCAACTGCGGATCACCAACCACTTGACGGATCTGGTCAGCAAGCTGAGCCGTTGCGTCCTTTACCGGCGTTGGTGGTAGCCACTTCATCCAATCGTCGGTGCCAAGAGCAACCTTCTTACGAAGAAGGTCGCTGATGCGCTCCATGTACGGAGATGCAGGGTTGAGCGTCAGCATACCCATCACGCCAACATCTTTGTAATTCCACGTTGTCCAGTGCGTTTCGTGACTTTCAAAGATGCCAATCTGATCATCTAACGCGCGAAGCCGGTCGCCACTCTCATTGGCAGGCCCGTTAAAGACAGACCCAAACTCGCCAACCCACAGCGGAACGTTATGCTGCTGGGTGAACTTCGTTCCCTCGGCATCGAGGAAGTTGCGCTCCTGTTTTGCCAGATCCCAGTCCTGAGCACTGCCCGCTGCCGCCGATCGCGGATGGATTGTGCCAGGGTATTGGCCGGGTCCAAACCCAGGCACAGTGTAGTTATGTGAACTGTAGGCGAGGTTATCGTCGAAGGGTTTCTCTAGCCCCGAGAAGCTCCTTGCGTATTCATCACCTTCAAGGAAGATAATGTGTCTGGAATCGATCTTGCGAATCTCCGTAACCAGGCGCCGGTAGACGGCATTCATGCGGTCAAAATTGGGCTTGTAATTGGAACCCACGTTCCATGGATAGTCGCCTAGGGCGTTGTTCGCACAAGGCTCGTTCAGCACATCGTAGCCGGCGATTACAGCCCTGTTCTTGTAGCGCCGCGCAAACTCCTGCCAAAGGGCAACGAAGCGATCCTGATAGAACGCAACCTCCCAGAAAAGGCTGATGCGCGATGCGTTGTCAGAATGCCAGTGGACATTCTGCCACCCCTGCGCCGAATGAAGGTCCAGAATGACGTAAAGACCATGCCTTTCGCAGTGGCTTAACACCTTATCGAGACGGGCAAAACCCGCCTCTATGTATTTGAAAGGAACGGCATCGTCCTCGAAGTGTCGATAATTAAGAGGTATCCTGACGACGCTGGCGCCGGCCTTCCTGAGAAAGATCACATCGTCTTCATTGAAGAAGTAGTCCAGCATGCGCTCGAAGAAGAACTGTGCTCTGGCCGGACCAAGCACCTCCGCCATCTGCGCTCGGAGAGTATGCTCCGCGCCCGGATGCCCATTAATGAAATCCTCCATGTTCATCCAGCCGCCCGGACAGGTTCCCCTCAGGCGAACCTGTTTCCCTTTCGCATTGACTATGTGACGGCCGCTGACACGAAGGAACTCCATCTTGTCATCCCCCTCATGACTGTCCGCGGATTGTGGACTGGCATTTTGTTCGCCCGCGGCTGCCGCTCCCTTTCCCGTGAGCGCCGCCGCACCGGTAAACGCGGCCAGCCTGAGAAATTCACGCCGTGGCTTCAGATTGCTTGCTTTCCTTGTCATAAAACCTCTTCCGAGAATTTGGTTTGGCGGTCAACGATCACGGTGGGTTGGCCCTATTTCGATTCGCATTCTAACTAATCCAAATCCGAATGCGCCACCAGAGAAATTCTCTCCGAGTAGTTAGCCTCTCCCTTTGCGTTGTCCTTTTTTCTGATCGACCAGAGAGCGTGGAACTTGATCCATTGAGCAATCCGGGAATATTTCGCTCGATAGGGATCGTCGATGCGGTCATCGCGAGAAATCTTTCTGTTTTCTTGTTCCGGGTGTATTACAGGCAAACCGTTCAGACGGTTGGGTTACATTGATGCTTTTCCTGGCATAAGCGCCCCTCCCGGCACCAGAATCTCTCGATAAATTGAGTGGCCGGACCTAATCTGGGTGCCGTCATTCTCTCAATCGTTAGATTGCCTGTATTAAGGCCCTTATCAAGGAAAGGTGTGTCGAAACGTTTCTCGCTTATTTGCGATAATCGGTGATTTTAGCTGGAAGCACAAACGCTGAATGAACCTGTTCACCAATACTGAACATCGAGGACTTTGGGCGGACCGGTGCGATTATCGATTACTTGTGTTGACACGAGAATTTCAAAGTTCTTCTTCGCCACGCCTTTGCCCGCGGTGCGGGCCAACTCTTCGAAAAAGCGCGCATCGGTAGCCATCGAGGTTGCCGCGAGAGTTCCGTTGGCGCTGATCCCGGCGATGATCACTGTTTCTCGCTCCGTCGTTGGGCTCAGAAATCGGGCAACTATTCCGTAATCCTGAGTCAACTGGTTATATGGTTTGGTTTTGTCTATCTGATAGAGACGCAAGTCAGGGTGTTGTGTGTCAACGATCCGGTAGGTTTGATCGGTTGCGTTTCGAACAAACTGATACCTGAGAGGCGCCTGCAAACGCAACGTCCATGGATTGTTAAATGCACCGATGAACACCCCTGATGTAATTTGAAGATCGGTGAAATTAGTCGAGGCAGCCCCGAGCATTCGAGGATTGCCACCCATGCGGCCGAGTACAGCGCTAACCTGGGAGGCCGAGGCAGCATCTCGAATTAAAAGAATGTCTGGTGAGAAGCCGGTCTCGGTCGGAG
>CAWAKR010000003.1:0-378587 GCA_963782755.1 Candidatus Acidiferrales bacterium | reverse complement strand
CGCCGGTCGTGGAAAATGCGGTGATCGGTCCGACTACATATTAAGGCGAAGAAGTGCCATGTACTAAGTAAATAGCGATGACAACTTTGCTAGCAGGTGGGAAACTTATTGCTGCAAATGGAGTATGAATTATACCACACGCATTTCCTAGATTGTTTCTTTGTCGGCTTTCTGGCGAGATGTTGCCGTGCACACCAAAACTGTTTTATTCAACTGCATCGAGCTGCATTACCAAATCGAAGGGGAGTGCGAACCGCTGCTACTGCTTCACGGCGGCACAGGTTGTCACGAAGACTGGACATACTCGGGCCGTGACCACTTCGTGCGTGAATACAAGCTGATACAACCGGACGCTCGTCAAACCCGGACAAGTCAATTACCCACCGTCAGTGCGCGCTGGACGCGTTAGCGCTGCTCGATCACCTCGGCATTCAGCAATGCAGCGCCATCGGCTTGAGTATGGGAGGCAACATCCTCCTCCACATGGCAACCCTACAGCCACAGCGAATCGAAGCTATGATCATCGTCAGCGCCACAAACTTGGCGATCCCCAGATCATCGCACCATGGGATTGGACGCGCGGCTTACAGCACAGCCGCGATGATATGAATTTCACGGAGCAGGCTCTTTCGCGAATTTCTGCCCGCACGTTGATCGTCTATGGAGACCGCGATCCTCTCTACCCCGTAGAGATGGCCGTTGAAATCCTACTTACGGGCCGGTTGCTTACCCCATTCCGGAGACGGACGCGCTTTATCAGGCGTCCGTCCATCCTTCGGAGAAAAAAGATGAGTGAGAAAACGATTGAGATTATATTTCTAGTGAGTGTCGATATGCCAGCGGGTTTGGGGAAGATCAATACACGACTTATCTTGCCGGAAGAGCAGGCGAAGCATTGGCTTTCAACGGGCAAGGCGGCCGTGTGGCGGCCGAATTTCCGGCCGCGTAGCTAAGCGAGTTTGCGGCACTCTTTCTGCGAGGTGCCGCAGCATGCGAGGTTTTTTCGAGCCGTTAGCTGCGGTTCGATTTTCTCCCTCGCAGTGGGAGCGACGGCGTTGAAGGCTCTTCCGACCTTTCGACGCTGGGCGCTCCCTTTTTTGTACCCTCTAGGTTCCAGTACCCAAGTTACCGATTTGCGTTAGTCAGGGTGCGCCGGGTTAAACCGGCATCATGTTGTAAGGAATGAAAGAGTCCTACAAGAAGGGAGACAGCGACTCCATCTTGGCCCTCAGTCTTGCGGCGGCATCGCGAGATGTCGCTTGAAGCGTAGACAGGGGTATCGGTGGGCCGGGCGATTGAGCTTCGAAAAACGCAAAACCAGGACGCCGACTCTTTCCTGATGGCGGAAGGCACCACGGCTGTATCGCGATAATCGCGAGCGAGCAGTCGGTCCTGCGTAGTCTAAGAACCAGCGCACGCTGAGAAACAACATGCACGAGAACCGGGAGACCTCTGGAGCGCCTCGACCCGAAAGGGAACGAGGCCGGTCTGCGAAGGTGCAAAGCCACAAGGCAGACACGCACGCTCTGGAGGAGTCGGACCGCGCCATAGTATCGATGAACCAGACGAACAAAGAAGAGCAATCTTCGGCGGAGTCTGGGGAGAAAAGGGCGCGGACCAAGGAGAACATCGTTTCATTCAACACTTGCCCGACACAGAGCGGGGAAATCGAGTGTCCCAGGAATGGAGCGGTGTACGCAGAGCAACCCTCCGCGTCATATATCCAAGGTGGGAGCCGTATGCGGGAAAGCCGCTCGTACGGTTCTGTGCGGGGGGCGATCAGCGATGGTCGTCCCTACCGCAACACCTTAGGCGATTACTTTCGGTTTGCCGACCGCGCACGAAGTGACCTGGCCCAGCATAGTGAGCGCAATGGCGATTTGTCGCCAAGCGTAGCCCGCCCAGCTAGAATATCCCCCGTGACTAGAGAACGCTGGGCTCAGATAGGAATCACGGCTCAATTCCTCATCGTGGTAAGGACGCTAGGTGAGTTCTTCCGGCTCAGGCACGTCCTTGGCACGAGCTTCTCGTCCGCAGTTGCTGCGCCGTATGTTGGTGGTGCCTTAATAGCTGCTTGCTTCTGCTGGGCAGGCGTGACCTTGTACTTCTTCCGACGCTACACACTGTCCGTCTGGATCGCGCTGGCGGCCGTAGTCATTCTGCTCGTGTACAAAATTGCTGTAATTGGTTGGTAATGGCGGCTCGCTCTAACGCTTGAGTCGAACGAGGATAGAAATCGTTCGTTAGGAGGAATACATGGAGGTCCGGGACAAAGTGATAGTCGTCACGGGTGCGGGGAGCGGGATCGGGCGCGAACTCGTACTTTTCCTCCTTTCTAAGGGCGCGCGTGTTGCAGGAGTGGATCTAAACTCAAAGTCGCTTGCAGAAACGGCGGCCCTTGCCAGTCGCTATGAGGATCGATTTGCCCAGTTTATTGTCAACGTCACCGAAAGACCAGCCGTCGAAGTTCTGCCATCACAAGTACTAACGCGCTTCGGAATGGTAGATGGAATTATCAACAACGCTGGCATAATTCAGCCATTTTCGAGGCTAAACGACCTGGACTATCCGACCATTGACCGCGTGTTGAATGTCAATTTATACGGCACATTATTTGTCACAAAAGCGTTTCTACCCCATCTGCTTAGCCGGCCCGAAGCCCACATCACAAATCTTTCGAGCATGGGTGGCTTTGTTCCAGTACCGGGCCAAACAATTTACTGCGCGGCGAAGGCCGCTGTGAAACTCATGTCGGAGGGTTTAGCCTCCGAACTCGCTCAGACCAACGTTCGCGTAACGGTTGTGTTCCCAGGCGCTGTCGCGACAAACATTCGAGAGAACTCGGCTGTCAACAGTTCCAACAAGATTGTGGATAGCGGTGGTACTAAAGCGCTGTCAGCGGCCAAGGCCGCAGAAATAATAGTTCGCGGTATCGAGCGTGACGCATACCATGTATTTGTTGGAAGGGATGCAATTCTGATGGACAAGTTTTACCGGCTAAGCCCCCTCCGCGCGGCACGAGCAATCGCCGAGAAGATGCGCGCACTGGTTCCTAGTTCGTCGTGAGGGTTGAAGGTGCCGCAGAGACAATGGCCGACTAACAAGGCCCCAGCTCCTGATTCGTTCAGGTCGGGTAACCGGACAGCTGTCCGGTTATCGCTTTTCCCAGGACTTGAGAATCGTATTTTGTGGCAGACTAGCTCCAACACCACACATGACAAAGCGTCTCGGATGCCTCACCCAATTGACCGCGCTATCTATTTTGTTCTTGGGACCTTCCACATCTGGATTGCTCTCAGCACAAGAATCCAGTTGCAAAATTACGGTTCCCATGACCGTGTACTTGCCCAATGGGACATTGGTGAGAAAACTAGAGATGAACCAATTTGTGATAAAGAGCAAAACCGCCGCTCCGTCCATCGATTCTCTGACAGTGGACAATGGACCGAGACGTATCGTTTTTGTTGTCGAAACTGGAAAGCACGTTTCGGAGACGGTTCGGAAAATCGAAGCGAACGTGATTGCCAAGATTCTCTCAGATATGCGTCCAGAAGATTCTGTCGCGCTAATCACTAGCCACGGTCCACTCAAGGAATTTCGTTTCAGCGAGAATCGTGACGACATAACGAAAGCGGTTGGGGAACTCGCTAACGTACCTCAAGGGCGAAACCAATCTACTGGTGTTCTCGATTCCATCCAAGAAGCGGCCACATGGCTTGCGCCACATCGGCAAGGCGATGCAATTATTGTCCTAACGCTGGGAATAGAGCACTTTCAATCGAAGGCGGAGTTTAGCAAGGTACGAGATTCTCTGACCGCCAATGGTGTGCGTCTGTTTGGCTTCCAGTTCGGCGAAATAGTCGCCGGGACCTACGGCGTAGGCTTTGCACCCTTGCCTGGTGGACCCGGATTCATCCCTGGCGCTTATGTAACACCCAACAGAGAGAGCCTTAATTCTCTCAGTATTCAGACGGGTGGACTGGTATTTATTGAACCGACAGACGACCCGCTCCGTACGTACAAACTGACACCGGAACGCCTGGCGGTTTTGGAAAATGCGGGCAAGCAGGTCTACAAAGCGATTAGGGAATACTATGTTTTGACGCTTGCATCGCGTGATAGTTTTGAAATAGATGTTTCGGAGCTAATGCGAGCGAAGATTCCGAACATCGCCGTCACTTATCCAAGGAAACGCGGCACAACTTGTGCTGACATTCGCCCTTAATCAAAAAGCTTCCTCACTGCCTGGTAAAGTCGCGAAACCGTCTAAGTGGCCCACCGTGCCAACCACGCGATAAGCTTTAATCAGATGTTATTTGTTCAAATTGATTCGACGCCAATCTTCCCAACGTTTTTTGAGTTCTGGAAGAATAGATTCAAGATTCTTGCGGACATTTTCGCGGCTCGTCATAGCATTTGGAAAGGAGACGCCCCAAACTCCCCATCGCTCCGTTTCGGGCGCGCAAATCTCTTGAAAGTAGGGTTTGTCAGAAATATCCCAGACCAGTCCTGCCCTGCTGTTGTCGGACGCGACAACGAAAGCGTCGCCTTCGTTGCAAGTTTCAATCTCGAAATCAGTAATCTTCCCGAAAGTGAAGCCTCCCACCACAACATCGCCTAGAACCTCGAAACCGTGGCAGAGCGGAGTACCAGCGGATCTCGCAATGAATGCAGGCTCAGTTTGTGAACCACTTTGAGCCAAAGGGTCGAGTGCCAGTGGATGTCCGGTTCGAGGTTCAGGTTCTTTTCTTTTTTCAGTCATTTGCTCGAACGCTAGCATGGCAATTCTTGTTTCTGGGGACTAACTCCCGGGAAATCGGACAAGCAGGTAATAGAACTATAGATCCTTGGCTGTGCCGAAAGGACGAAGGGGATGGGGGGGGATACAAACCCGCGCTCGCGTGTGAATGACTGGCGCGGCGGTTTCCGTTTTTTTGCCGTAGAGATTTTACACCCCCTACCCGTATCAGTATTGATTCAGGCGCGAATAGGAATGCCCGACGGAACCAATCGTTTTCCGGCGTCCGTCACTCCGGCTTTGGTGAGGGCATCAACAAACGCTTCGTAAATTGGCCAAGGATAGGGAGTCGGGCCGACAATTAGGTGATCAAACATTGCTGCAAAATTCAGGTCGGCTAACTCAGGCGACTTGCTCGAATCCATAGGAACCTCATAGACAATTTGCGGAATTCCGGCGATTACTCGCGTCGAAGATCCCATCAATGGTGACGACCAAATCTTGGGTTGATAAATGGCGCGCCATTCGCGTTCTTCGTGAAAGGCTTCGTGCTTCCAACCCACGACTCCAGTCACTAGCATCCTGTAAACCAACTGAACGAGGAAGGCTCGGTCAATTTCTCGTAGGTAAGCGCAGTCATCGAGAACATTGTCAATGACTTTGGCGATTTCATTGTGAGCCGCAGTTTCGGATAAGTAGGAGACCGGACTGAATTGAATACCAAGAGAGACTGAAGCAAGTGTATCGGATGGAATGTTTAGGACAATGGCGACGCGTGATGGGCTTGCTCCAAACGCGCGCCACATCGATAGCCGACCGTGGACATCTTCACTATCGTCGTGCTCCGAAAGGCAGGCGACGTATGTCTGCATCTGAATCGTGCTATTTTGCCACTGCTGATTAAATGTATCTAGAGCCTCTTGGGCAACTCCTGCATGACACGAATCAAGTGAGTCAGTAAATTTCTTCAGATTTGTTTGCTCCTGGAAAAAGGCATTAAAAAGATTGAAGCCATGCAGAACCTCGCTGTAATCCGACATGCAGACCGTGTTGCGCATCCAAAATCTCTTTGTTTTTATGATCGCGAGAGCAGACTCGGCAGTGGTGTAGTGAACCAACTTTGCGGATTTTTGGTCCGGCGTCTTTTTAAACCATTCCATGCGTCGTTTCGATTCACTCGGGAAGAATATCTTCGAAAGTCGTTCCGCCTGAGCGGACAGCTCAGGAGTAATTTTCGTGGGTTGGGGTTGGTCCGCCACATCCTAGTCCTCGTATCAAGATTTTAGCTTATCTGGGACGTCAAAAATGGATCAGATTAAATTCATACCCTCCGACACGATGCGAGAATTTCAAGGCGAGAGAGGAACATCGGGAGGGGAGCGTGGCTTGCCCGGGAATGAGATTCTGGCTAAGCAGGCGAGGCGATCGGTCCAGTGCGGGTGAAAGTTAGGCACGGGGGAAGGTGATCGCGGGGCGACTGCTTTTTTGATTCATTCGGCCGGAATCATTATTGTGCTGAAAAATTTCAACTTGTCCCAAATGTGAACGTCGTAGAGAAATGCTTGAGGGTCGTCCGCAAAAGGTGCTCGTTGCAATCGAAAGCCGGGACCGAGTGTGACAACACTGAATGCATTAAGCGCTTGGCGAAGTTGTGAGGCTTCGGCTGCTTCGGGAAGATAGATCGTGATTTCGTAAGGTGATTCGATAATTCGCTCGCTTCCGAGAACGTACTCACATCCGCGCACGATTTTCTTTCCCACTTCATTGATAAGTGGGCGCGGAATCACGACTGCGGACAGTTGGACGTCCGGGAATCCCCGATGTGGACCGAAACCGGGTAGCGTTACATGGCTTGGGTCGTGTGGGACAATGTCTTTGGCAATTCTAGTTTTGAGCGCGGCGCGGGCACGACTTTCGATGGGGTCCAACCCTGTGACTCCAATTCCGAGCGCCTTGAGAACTTTCTTATTCAATCCAGCTGCTTCGACTTTGCCGGGGTCGGTGCATGGGGCAAGGCGAAGATATAGATCTACTTCAAGCGCGCCTAAGCGACGATTGCAATTTCGACAAGCGGGGACTGTCCATCGCTGAACTGTGGAGGGTGTGGAGTCTGGAAACCACATCCGAGGAAATACATGGTCCCTTGTCCTGCAGCGCCGGGGAAGTTCAATCCCACAGTGAACGCATCTTTTTGGCCGATTGAAATGACCTGATTTTGTGGGGGCCATCTACCGGCGATGGTACCAAAAGCGCGTGCGGGAGGCATTCGCGCCAGGCCGGGGGACGGGTGGCCCTGCAATTCTGGCTGGATATGGGAAGAGATCGCCCTTGAGTCGTGAAAGTAGGCAGGGGCAGGTAGATCGCAGTTTGCACCCTGTCAGATGGGTTGAGTGGAATAAGCGCGGATTCGGGCCGGATTCACGGCATACCCCGCAGGTTTCCTAAGGTGAGGCTTTAAACCTAAGGTGGGGCTAAGGTTTGGCAGTTTTGGGCAAAGGGGCTTTTTGCCACAATTCGAAATCGCCTTTGTTTTATTGGTTAAAAGTGGTGGACGTGACAGGGTTCGAACCTGCGACCTCGTCGTTGCGAACGACGCGCTCTCCCAGCTGAGCTACACGCCCACAAGACGGGCAAGTACTATTTAAATTTACTATAGATGGAGAGGGGCGGCAACTGGGGTGGTGGTGCTGGATGCGCGGAAGAGGTGAGTGATCGCGGGATTGTAACAGAGTCCTGCCGCGTTCGGGGGAAGGCCAGCTCTTGAGAGGGAATGTACGTTGGAGGCTGCCTGCCGCAGGCGAGCTGAAGTTCGTGCCCCCTTCGAGTCAATAGGCAGAGGCAAGGTGGCCGATCTAAAGATCGGCCACATTGGCGAACCCAAGAGGGTGGCCTGAAGGCGGCCGTTACATGGGCGAACGCGAAAGACCGGACTTAAGCATAAGGATACAGGGACAAAAACAATAACAAACCCAAGAGCAGGAAAGTAGGGTGTCAGTGGAACTGAGCTGGCTGGAGGTAAAGAGAATCAGCGTATATCGATCGGACGAACTGCGATTAGAAAAGAAAAGGGATTAGGGCGCGGACTCCGCGGGAGTAGGCTTCATAGGAATCGCCGAAATGTTCGCGCATCCATTTTTCTTCGAGGGAGAGTTTACGCCAGAGGGCGATGAAGATGAGCGCCAGGGCGAGGAGTCCGCGCCATTCGGCGCGAGCGATGGCGGAGCCGAAGAAGGCGAGGAGAAGTCCGGTATAGATGGGATGGCGGACAAGCGCGTAGGGGCCGTTGGTGATGAGTTCGTGGTCCTTTTTGAGAGTGACGGCTTGGCTCCAGTTTTTGCCAAGGTGGCGGCGGGCCCAGATCGAGAAGAGAAAACCAGAAGCGCTCATGGCGGTGCCTAGCCAGAACATCCACAGGCCCGAAGGAAGAAAGCGTTGATTCAAGAATGCCGGGCGGACGTGTGGGAGCGCGAGAAGAACGGCGCCGCAGAGGAAAAGGACGAGACGAGTCCAACGGGAAGAACTGGATTCAAGGCGCTCGGTGGATTTGACGTCCCTGGCCATGAAGCGCCAGTAGAGGATGTAGGCCAGCCACATGGCGGGGAAGAGGTATTCGTAGAGGAGTCGCATGAGGAGTCTTGATGCTGTGTTGAAACCAGATGGAATGGAGGGTAGCACGATGGGTGAGAGAGTCTGTGACGCGGACCGCTGGTAGTGGCAACGGCGAACCCGTAGGGCACGATGCAACGTGCAACTACGAAGACGAGCGGTGAAGCAGCCTGGGAAGAGTTGGATATACTGGCTGAATTCGTTGGATGGCAAAGACTGGCGCGGCGGAACGGCCGCGGAAAGTGAGGGTCGATGAGAGTCTGGTTGATGGCGGCGACGAGTCTGATGGTGGTGGCGGGATTTTTGGGGGCGGTAGGCGCGGCGCGGGCTGGCGGCGGGGACGTGAAGGATTGGACTGTGGCAACGGAACCGTTTCACATTGCGGGACCGATTTATTATGTGGGGACGAAAGGGATTTGCGCGTATCTGATCGCTACTCCCGGGGGGAATATTTTGTTGAGTGGCGGGATGCCGGGGACGGCGCCTTTACTGGAGGCGTCGATTCGGAGGCTGGGATTTAAGGTGGAGGATATTCGCGTGCTGCTGATTTCGCACGCGCATTTCGATCATGTGGGATCGTTGGCGGAAATGAAAACAGGTAACAGGCGCGCCGGTGGAGGTGATGGAAGCGGATGTGGCGCTGCTGAAGTCTGGCGGGACGACGGATTATTTGTTCGCGAAGAAGGATGAATATCACTTTGTGGGAGTGAGTGCGGACAAAGTGTTGAAGGATGGAGATACGGTGACGCTGGGCGGGGTGACGTTGACGGCTCATCTAACGCCGGGGCATACGCCGGGATGCACGACGTGGACGACTACGGTGCAGGATGGTGGGCGAGCGTACTGCGGTGGTGTTTGCGGATGGGACGGGGATTAATCCCGGGACGCGATTTGTGAAGGACCCGTCGTATCCGGGAATTGCGGACGATTACCGGAAGACGTTTCGCGTGCTGGAATCGCTGCACCCGGATATTTTTCTGGCGTACCACGTGGAGCGGTTTGAAATGGAAGCGAAGCGGGCGCGGGCGGCTACGGAGGGCGTGAAGGCGTGGATGGATTCGGAGGGGTATCGGGCGTTTGTGGAAAAGGATAAGGCGAATTTTGAGAAATGGGTGGCAGAGGAGAAGTGAGCAGAAGATTGGAGCAAGGGATGAGGAAGGTGCGTTGAACGCGAGGGAGTTTGTCGCGATGAATTGCGATGAGTTGGGATGGTGCTGCGATCCCTCCACTGCGAGTCGCGGGAGGCGCGACTCTCCGGTCGGGATGAAAGCGAAGGCTAAGGCTAAGGCGCTGGTAGGGAAGGCCGGGGTGCAAAGGCAACACCACCGGGCCGGGTGATGGCGGGGATGGAAGAGAGTTCGGGAAGGGCTGAGTCTAAACCCGCAGCCTTGACGGCCATGCGGCACGCGAAGCGGAACCCAGGAACACAGACAGGAGTGTCTGTGCCAGGAAGGCTAAGGCATAACCAGGGGGCGAGGTGATGGCTGCCGGTTTAAAAAATAAAGAACGGAAAAGCTTGCCGATCTAAAGATCGGCCACTACAAAGGCAAACCTTAGGGGGAGATGATGCTTGGCGCCCCTACGGCAGGTTAACTAGACGAGTGGAGAGCGAGTCGAAGTTGAGAGTACCCAGGTTGCGGGCGGCGGCTTGGCGGAGATAAGGGAGAGAGGTTGGGTCGAGGTTGAAGAGGGCTTTGGCGACGTAGGCGTCTACGGCTACGGGGTCGGTGCTGGCGACTAAGGATTTCTTGAGTTGGACATCTTCCAAGTTGCCGCCGGTGGGACCGTTGCGGAGGAGGATGCGGTAGGCGTCGACGATAGTGAGTGTGGGGCGCATGAAGTCGGCCAGGTCGACGAGGCTCTCGTGAATGTGCTGGTGGAGTTGCTGGCGCTGTCCACCGAGGATGCCGTACCAATTTTTCATGCCGAGGGTGACGCCGGTGAGGCTGTGATGCTTGGCGATGGGCACGTTAATGATTTTGTCGGCTTCGAGAAATGGCTGAAAGACGGGCCAGGTTTGCAGGACGTCTCCTGCAAGATCCACTTGTTTAAATTTTGAGGCGTCGGGCATGAGGACTTCGGCGCCTGCTTTGGAGGCGGCGTCGGCGATGCCGGAGCGCTGGAAACAGCGGCGTGGATCGTTGCAACTGACGTCGGTGACGATGACTTTTTTAGCGCCGGCGTTGAGGCACTGACGAACCAGTTCAGCGATGAGCAGGGGATTGGTGTTGGCGGCTTGTTCGGGGGTGCGGTCCCAGGCGATGTTGGGCTTGATGATGACGACGTCGGAGCGGGAGATGAAGCGCGTGATGCCGCCGAGTTCCTGGAGGGCGCGCTGGAGGAGTTGCTCGGGAGAACCGTTGGTGATGACGGCGAGTTGGGGAAGCGCGGGATTGGGCGGGATGTTGTGGTTGCGACGGGCGTTTGTGACGAGTTCGTCGACGGGATGCGTGCTGCGGGAGGAGAGATAGAGCGCGGCGGCGGTGGTGGTGGCGCCGATGCCGGCGAGGCGGAGGATTTTGAGCATGGCGTCGCGGCGGGTGAGTGGTGGGGTGGTTGGATTGGTTGGTGATGGCGGCATGTGGAACTCCGTAAAAGAGTATAAATTTAGATTTTAAGTTTTCAGTAAGGCGAGGAGTTGAACGTGCGTCGAGTATGGGCAGGAATCGGTGATTATCACGACCCCTCCACTGCTGCCGAACAAAATGTGTTCGGCCTCCGGTCGGGATGACAGCAATGAGGTTCAACATTTTCTAGACCTCGACCAAGTGGATGCGGGCGGGGTCGTTGGTGCCGAGAAGATGGTCGGGGTCGGCGGCTACGGCGATGTATTTGGGCGGACGGCCGACGTCGGCCAGGGGCTTGAGACCTTTTTCGGCGCGCTGGCGTTCGATGATTTGCCAGCCCGGTGTAATCGTGGGCCACGGGATCGGTGGCGATCATCAGGCCGTTGTATTTCCAGGTGTATTGCGGCTTGTAGCCGGGTCCGCCTTCGTAGCAGCCGGTGAGGGCATCGCAGATGGAGATGCGGAATTTATCTTTGACGACGGGGATGGCGTAGAGATCGGGAATGAAGGGGCAGCAATTGTTGCTGTGAAAGTCGGTGGCTTGTTGACAACGCCGTACATCTGCTTCATGGCGAGAGTGATACCAGCCATGCTGTGATCTTTGAGGACGGGAAGATTGATCATCGCGGTGCAGGTGCGGGTGAGGAGTTTGGAGAAACGCGTGGTGACGGAGCCGTGTGCGTTTGTAGAAGAAGTGTCTTCGAAGCCGACGTCTTTGGAGTCGGAGCCGAGGATGCGTTCGCGATTGGGATCGGTGGACATTTTGTAGCCAACACGATCGAGTTCGCGATTGATGCGATCCCAGATGACGATATCGTTGGGCTTGATGCCGGCTTGCTTGAGGCGTTCGCAGATGGCGTCGACGAGAACGACGTGGTGGAGAGGCCGGGGCCAGCGATGGTGTTGACCTTGAGGCCGACAACTTCGCCGGGCTTTACGACTTTCTTCCAGGCGGCGACGGGGTCGCGGGTGTCGAAGAAAGATTGCATGGCGGTGTCGAGGAGTCTTTGCACGCGGGCCGGAGTCGAGCGTGCCATCAGAGGTCGTAGACTTTGGGATCGCGGGCGATGACCACTTTGGATTTGCCGGGAGTATCGACGGCGGCATCAGTGATATTGAGTTTGCCTGCGCCCAGGGCGACGGTGCCGGCGACACAGGTTTTGAGGAAGTTGCGGCGTGAGTTGTCGGAATTGTCGGTCATGATTGCTCCTGAGTTGGTGGAATTGTTTTGACCTGTGATGAAGTGCGAGAAGCTAGAAAAACTTTTTCCTCAGCGGCTAATGCCGCAAACCGAGTGAGTTGGATAGGTCGGACCTGAAGGTCCGACCCCCTAAAGAGAGATGAAGAAGTCATGGTGCGAGCCTTGGTTCGATGGATTTGCCTAAAGCCAGGAGGGCTTGCTGAAGTTCGGGAGTGGCTTGATAGGCGACGATGCGGACGAGGTAGCGTCCCTTGCGATAGATGAGGCTTTGCTCGTAGAGGCGGGCAGCGTCGCCAACGGGAGGAGTGGCTGCTCCCGCGGAGGGCTCGGAATCGAAGATGGCTTTTGCGCCGGCAGGATCGGAAAAGGTGTAGATGTCGGCGACGGCGTCGAATTTACTTTGGAACTTGTAGTCGGCGGTGGATGTGGATTGCACGTTGGCGCGAAGATATTTTTCGGCGTCGCCATCGATGTAATCGGAAAGTTGCGCGGGCGGGTAGGTGCGAATGTCGTCCGAGCGAGCCCAACCTTGCGGGGCGGTGGTGGAATCGGGGAACAGGGATTTGGGATTGGGAGCGGATGAAGGTTTTGGGCCGCAGGCGGAGAGACTGATAATTGCAAAGAGAAGTAGAAGAGACAGACTCGCAACAGAGGCCCAGATATTATTGGAACCACGCCAAGAAGAAGCGAACTCTAAACCCGCACCCCTAGCTGCGAAGGGTGCGGCACCCGAGGAAGGACCCAAGAGCACAGTCAGGAATGGCTGTGCCACAGAGTCAGAAGAGAAAGATTGCAGGCGAATCATGGATGGGGTTTCTCCTTGCGACGATTGAGAAGGATTTGATTTGTTTTGGAGCGAGTCTCGCCGATGCTGAGGACGTACACGGCGGGATTGTCGTGAATCGGGCAGGCGTATTCGCAAGCGCCGCAGCCGACGCATTGCTGAGGATCGACCCAGGGTTGTTTGATTTGTTTGACGAGGCCGCGCGCGTCGATGACTTCGGCGGGCCGCATATAAATGGCTTTGGGTGAAGTGGGGCACCACTCTTCACAGACGATGCAATCGGTGGCCATGGCCCAGGGTAGGCAGCGGCCACGATCGTAGAAGGCGGTGCCGATGCGGATGGGTTTGGTGTCTGCGGCGATGTCGACGGTCCAACCTTTGGATTTTGGCGTGATTTCCCAGATGGCGCCGGTGGGGCAAACTTGCGAGCAAAGTACGCAACTGGATTCGCAATAGCCGATGCGCGGAACGAGGAGCGGCGTCCAGACGCCTTCGATGCCGGCTTGCGCGAAGGAAGGTTGCAGAGCGTTGTTCGGACAAATCTTCATGCATTCGCCGCAGCGGATGCAGCGTGAAAGAAAATCGGATTCTTCGAGGGCACCGGGCGGACGGAGGAGGCGATCGCTTTTTTCCACGGCGAAGGCGGAAGTGCTGCGCATCAGAGGAATGATGGCCGCGCCCGTGGCGATGGAAACGAGCGCTTGGCGGCGCTTGAGATTAGGGCCGAGGACGGGAGAGTCGTTGGGGAAAAATTTAAAGGCCAGGCCGTCGTGGGGGCATTCGCCGAGGCAATTGAAGCACATGTGGCACTCGGCTTTGCGCCAGGGAACGCCGCCGATGGGATCGTCTCCACCCTGACAGTGGAGGAGACAGCGATTGCAGTTGTCGCAGGTGACATGATTTTTTTCGAGGCCGAGGATGGACCAGCGCGAGGCGATGCCGAGTAGCGCCCCGAGCGGGCAGATGGCGCGGCACCAGAAGCGCGTTACGCGAAAATTCAAAAGTAAAATGAAAATAAAAAGCAGGCCGAGGAAGAAACCCTGGCGGAAGTGCGGCTGTTTAAAACTGAGGACCGTGGCGTTCAGGACGAGATGAATGATGCCAATGAGAAATTGCAGAGGAATCATGACCGCGTGCGCGGCGGAGTCAAGCGTGGAGTTCACGGCGTAATTGGCGGCGGGGAAGAAGGAGAGGCCGAGCGAGCGGACGAGAAAAGAGAAGGGATCGAGCCAGCCAACGAGTCCTGAGCCGAAGAAGGCGGAGAGTAGAACGGCGATGAGGAGGTAGTACTTGGTGGTTTGCCAGCGCTTGTAGCGATTGGATTCGATGAGATGTTTGCCGCGCTTGGATTCGGATTGCAGCGAGCCGAAGAAATGATTGAGCGTGCCCATGGGGCAGATCCAACCGCAGAAGAATCGGCCGAAGAAAAAAGTGGGGATGAGGATGAGCAGGCTCCAGAGGAGACCGCGGTAAAGGGCGTGGGAGGCGAGTGCGTTGGAGACGGCGACGAGTGGATCGAGTTGGAAAAAGAGTTGAACGGGATAGGGCAGACGGGTGGGATCGCCCTTGGCGGGGAGAGAGCCGCGCAGTTCGGTGCGGAGGAGGAGCAGGAGGAACAGGGCGAGGAAGAGCGTTTGCGAGATTCGACGCAGGGTTGTGAGCGTAGAGTGCTTCACTATGGAAGTGTGGCAGGGCGAAGGGCTTGGGGAATGTGATGGGAGTCACGGGGAAGCGGAGGTTGAGCGGATGGATACGGAAACCCCAAGAGGGGCACGGCAGTGCCGTGCCCCTACGAGGAGTGACCGGTTGCAGGAACAGTCGGTGCGCTGGTTAACAGATGGAGGCGAGCGGTGGAATGGGCAAAACGTGAATGTCGAGAATCAGGGTTGGTCGGAGGTGGTGCCGGCGCGCTGGGCAACTACTTTACGGGCGTTTTCGTAAAGGGCGCGGGCTTGGGGAACGGACTCGACGGCCTTTTGGACTTGGGGATCGGCTTCGAGAAGAACTTTGAAGCCTTCCTGGGTGCCGTAGGCGGACATGAATACTTCCTGCTTGATCTTGCGTTTGATCCAGTCGAGGTTGTCGGCGTATTCGGGTTCGGTGTAGTGAACGTTATGCTTCGCAAGATAGGCGCGGAAATCCTGAAGCACTTTGTCGTCGACTTCAAACGTGTGCGTGATGGTGGGCTTGGTGCCGAGGTAGTAGCGGGTGAATCCGGCAACGCCTTGTTCAGCAGGGAAGAAGACATCGCTGCGGAACATATTCTGCTGGAACTTGTTGAGCTTGGGCGCGACTACAACGATGTCGGGCGTGATGCCGCCGCCACCGGTAACCTGGCGGCCGCTGTCGGTCTGGCGAATTTCGGATGGATGATCGGGAACCTTGCGCTCGTAGTGATACTGGTAAAGAGAGATGGATTTGTAGTCGCGCTGGATGAGCCGGCCGCTGGGTGTGTAGTAGCGAGCGGTTGTCAAGAGCGAGGCCGGTGTTCTCGGCGAGAGGCTGGACGGTCTGTACCAGACCTTTGCCGAACGTGGTTTCGCCAACGATGAGGCCGCGATCGTGATCCTGAATAGCGCCGGCAACGATTTCGGCGGCAGAAGCGGAGTTGTTGTTGACGAGGACGACGACGGGAACAGTCATGCCCTGATTGCCACGGATGGCGGTAAAGCGGCGTTCCGGTGCGCTGCGACCGTGATAGGAAACGATAGTCTGGCCCTTTTCGAGGAACATATCACCAACGGCAACGGCTTCGTTGAGAAGGCCGCCGGGATTGCCGCGCATGTCGAAGATGAGTCCGTCGAGAGAATTGGCGCCAAGCATTTTGAGGGCGTCGGCAATTTCGCGATCGGTGGTTTCGTTGAATTGCGAGAGGCGGACGTAGCCGATGCCGGGCTTGAGCATGAACGCAATTTCAACGGAGTGGCGGGGAATTTCGTCGCGGGTGACGGTGAAAACGAGCGGATCGGAATAACCTTCGCGGGTGACGGTGATTTTTACGACCGTGCCCTTGGGACCTTTCAGGAGATCGGCAACTTCACTGGTGGTGAGGCCGTCGGTGGCTTTCTCGTCGACTTTGACGATGACGTCACCGGGACGGAGGCCCGCGTTGTAGGCGGGTGCGCCGACGTAGGGAGACATGACCACGGTGTGATTTTCGCGCGGGGCCACGACCATGCCGACGCCGTAGTATTTGCCGCGCTGATCTTCACGGAGAAGAGCGAACTGGCGCGAGTCAAAGAAATTGGAGTGCGGGTCAAGCATGCGGAGCATACCGGGGATGGCACCCTGGTAGACGGCCTTGTCGACATCGACCGGGTCGGCGTAGTTGTTCTGAACGACATCGAGGACGCGCGCAAAGTCGCGAACGGCGGTCTGATAGTCGTCGGAGGTGGACGATGTGGCGCGGACGGAGGGGCCATAGATGGCGCCAAGGCCAGCGGAGAGTGCCAGGACTACGATGACGACTACAATGCCACGTCGTTCAGCGTTCATGTATACCTCGTGGTGTACCGGTGGTTAGACCGGGGATTGCTGAGATCGTTAGTGTCCGGCGGGTGCGACAACCGGGCACCTGAAAATCCAGGTTGGGTGGCGTAAAGCCGCCCCTACGAAAACCGGTAAAACCAGGCCGATTAAAGCGGCGCTGCAAACGGGCGGCCGGCTAAAGCCCGCACCTACTAAAAAAGGCCCGAAACAGCAGTATAACATGAGGACAGCCAAGAGTCGTTTGACAGAGTTGGCTGCCCTTTCTATGATGCACACAGGGTATAAAAGGACTGTATCGGAACATGTTGAGTATTCCGCACATGATTGTGGTGTTCCTGGTGGTTCTGGTGGTGTTTGGGCCCCAGAAACTGCCAGAGCTGGCGCGTAGCTTTGGGAAATTGATGGCGGAATTCCGGAAGGCTTCCGGGGACTTCAAAAACGCGTTTGAAGAAGAGATGCGGGACCTGGAACGGCAGACGCGGATTGCGGAATTGAAAAAGCAGGCCGCCGAAGCAGTGGCAGCGGCGAACGCGGCAGCGAATGGAACTTCTGTTGGCAATGCGGCTCCGGTGGCGACGCTCGGATCCCCAGAGGGAACGGAAGGATCGCCCAACCCCTATCCTTTAGAACAAGTTACGGAAGCGCCGGTGATTACACCGGTGGCAGAGGCTGTGCCCCGGTTAGACGCGGGGGCGGGGGAAAGCGTGAGTGGCGTCGAGCAGGAAATCGTGGCGGAAGCGAAACAGAGCGAACTAAATTTCATCGACCAGAAACCGAAGCGCGAAACGTCGAGCGCGAAGACAACGGCGGAATCCGACCCCTCTCATGACCAACAGCAACCCGCCTGACAATTCCTTAGCGGCACGGCTGGAAGAAGCCGGAAGCCAGATGACATTTTTCGAGCACCTGACGGAACTGCGTAAGCGGATCATCAATTCGCTGTACGCGATCGGAATCGGGGCGTTTGCAGGCGTGGCAATTGCGCCGAAGGTGATTCATTTCATCAACGAGCCGATGCAGAGGGCGCTGCTGGCGGCGGGATATTCAGACAAACTTTATTACAACCACCCAGCCGGGGCCGTAAATCTGGTGATTACGCTGGGCGTGTACATCGGGATGGTGATTGCGTCGCCGGTGGTGTTGTACCAGGTATGGCTGTTTGTGGCGCCAGCTTTGTACAAGCACGAGCGAAGCGCGGTAACGGGATTTTTGTTCTCCACAGTGGCGCTGTTTTTAACAGGGATTGCATTCGGATATTTCATCACGCTGCCGTACATCTTGAAGTTTTTGGTGAGTTTTCAGAATTTTGGCGGCACCGTGGCGCCGCTGCTCAGCATCAATGAATATTTCGATTTGATATTGATGATCTTGTTGGGGCTGGGGCTGGTATTTGAGCTGCCCATATTGATTTTCTTTTTGACGTTGTTCGGAATTGTGACGCCGAAGTTTTTGTGGGCGAATTTCCGGTATGCCATTTTGATTATTGCGGTGGTGGCGGCGATTATTACGCCGACGCCGGATGCGACGACGATGCTGATTTTCATGGCGCCGATGGTGGGATTGTATTTTGTGGGGATCGCGGTGTCGGCGGTGGTGGTAAGGAACAAGAAGAAGAGAGAAGCGGCGGAGAGCGCGGGGGCGTGAATACGGAGAATTGAATTGAATGTAAGAGGAAACCCGCACCCTTAAGGCGAAGGGTGCGGCACCCGGGAGAGAATCCCGACGAGCAGAGTGCTGTTCAACAGGCGAAAAGGACATTCGCTCAGGAGATCTGACGTGACTTGCGTTGACGGATAGTCTGGGTGGAATGAGGCGAAGAGATTGTGTCGCGCCTCCGGCGCTTGTCGGAGTATTGCGTTTGGTACCCACGGCTTACGCCGTGGGCTAACTTATTTCGCACCTACGGCGCTGGTCTCGAGAATGCGGAGAGTTACCAGCGTGTTCGTGAGCTTGGTGTGCGTGTTGGCGCTGGGAGTGGGATGCAAGTCGGAGAACGCGGGGAAGGCGGAGCCGCCATTTATGAGCGCGGTGGCGGGAGATGGGGCGGCACTGTCGGAGCAGGCGAAGGCTCCTGCGCCGGAGACGACCGGGGGATTTGACGGGCACCGAGCGTATGAATTGGTGGAGAAGCAGGTGAGTTTTGGAATGCGGCCAGCGGGTTCGCCGGAGTTAGCAAAGCTGCAGGAGTACATGATTGGGGAGTTGAAGTCGTACGGCTGCGCGGTGGAAACAGATAATTTTTCGGCGGACACCCCGGCAGGGCGTTTGCCGATGAAGAATATTCTGGTGAAGATTGCGGGGAACACGCCGGGAATTATTCTGCTGGGGACACACTACGACACAAAGAGGCTGCCGAATTTTGTGGGCGCGGATGATGGCGGTTCGTCGACGGCGGTAATGATGGAAGCGGCGCGGAATTTGTGCGGACAGAAGGCGCCGGGCAAGTATGCGGTGTGGATCGCGTTTTTCGACGGCGAAGAGGCGGTCAATAAAGAGTGGGTGGACCCGGACAACCGGTACGGAAGCCGGCAGATGGCAGCGCAGTTTGCGGCGACGGGGGATTTGGCGAAGATCAAAGCGTTTATCCTGGTGGATCTGGTGGGCGGGAAGAATCCGCACTTTTTGCGGGATGGCGAGTCGACGAAGTGGTTGAAGGATTTTGTGTGGGAAGTGGCGGGAAAGTTGGGGTACGGGGAGATTTTTGGGACCGCGTCTACAAATTTTGGCGGAGACGATCATTACTCATTTACGGCGCGGAAGGTTCCGTCGGTGGATATCATGGATTTGGACAACAAGAACGACGTGCCTTACTGGCACACGGATCAGGACACGATGGATAAGATCAGCGCGAAGACGCTGGCGATCGTGGGGCATGTGGTGCTGGAGTCGGTGAAACAGTTGCAGATGAAGTAGGTCGGGTCGAACAATTAAAAACTAAAAATCTAAAGACGACGTGCAGTGCGTATTGGTGTGCGCGGTCGATTTATTGCGGGTCACCCTTGGGTGCTACCGGATAGGTGTTGTCCGACGATCCCTCCACTGCGTGCCACTGAGGACGCGGCCCTTCGGTCGGGATGACAGGATTTCCGAGGTGGCGAGAGAAGATGACAATCGAGAAACGTATGGATCTAAACCCGCACCCTTAACGGCGAAGGGTGCGGCACCCGGAGAGAAACCCAAGATGGCACGGGGTGCCGTGATACGGAGTGTTTCTGGAATTCGTCATCGTCGCGGTAGAGAAACCGAAGAGAAACCTAAGAGAAATTAAGGAGAAACCAAGATGGGCACGGCGGTGCCGTGCCTACGAGGAGGGTTATTTTTCGAAGGAGGGATCGTGGGACTTGGAGATTACGGAGTGTTTTTGGAATTCGTCATCGTCACGGTAGGGGAAATCGGAGCGGTAGTGGGAACCGCGGCTTTCTTCGCGGGCCAAGGCGGAGCGGGCAATGAGGGAGCCAAGGTTGTGAAGATTTTTTAGTTCGTGATCGGTGCGATTGTTTTTGGGGGACTGGGGAATTTCCATGGTGGCGAGAGCCTGGATGGCGTGTTTCAAATCTTTGCCGCTGCGCATGATGCCTGCGTCGTGCCACATGAGTTCGCGAAGTTTTGTAAGGGCTTCGGAAGGAGCAGGCTTCGGTTTTTTGGAGTTGGAGGATTCGGAAGAGTCGTGCCAGGTTTTGGGAGCGGGGGTGCCGGGAAGCGGACCGGTGGATTTTTTGGAGACGGGAGCGTCTTTCATCATGGCGTCGCCAGCGCGTGCGCCGAAAACCAAACCTTCGAGAAGAGAATTACTGGCGAGGCGATTGGCTCCATGGACGCCGGTGGCGGCGGTTTCGCCTGCGGCATAGAGGCCGGGGAGCGAGGTGCGTCCCCAGAGATCGGTTTTTACGCCGCCCATCATGAAGTGCGCAGCGGGACTGACGGGAGCGACGTCGCAGGAAAGATCGAGGCCGTAGCTGAGACAGGTGGCGTAGATACGCGGGAAACGCTTTTCGAGAAATTCTTTCGACTTGGTGGTCATGTCGAGATAGACGTGCTGGGAATTAGTGCGCTGCATTTCGCTGACGATGGCGCGGGCAACCACATCGCGGGGGGCGAGTTCCTGAGCTTCGTGATAGCGCTTCATGAAACGTTCCAGATGAATGTTGCGGAGGATGCCACCTTCACCGCGAAGCGCTTCGCTAAGTAAGAAGCGCGGAGCGCCCTTGATGGCGAGGGCGGTGGGGTGGAACTGGACGAATTCCATGTCAGAGAGAATGGCTCCGGCATCGTAGGCGATGGCCATACCGTCGCCGGTGGCAACCTCGGGATTGGTGGTTTCGCGGTAGAGCTGGCCGAGTCCGCCGGTGGCGAGGAGCGTGGCGCCGGCGCGAAGTTCGTGGAGAGAGGAATCGTTTTCGTCGAGGAAGCGAACACCGGCAGCGCGATTGTTTTCGACAATGATTTCGGTGGTGTAGGCGTGAGCGCGCAGATGCAGGTGAGGAATGGTGTGCGCGCGGGCGAGCAGGGCACGACTGATTTCGCGTCCGGTGGAATCGCCGTGGGCGTGGAGAATGCGCGAGCGGCTGTGCGCGGCTTCACGAGTGAAAGAGAGCTTGGTGCCGGAGCGATCGAATTCCGTGCCCCATTCGATGAGCTGGGTGATGTAGCGCGGGCCTTCCTCGACGAGAAGAGCGACGGCGGCGGGATTGCAGAGGCCATCGCCGGCGTTGATAGTGTCCTGCTCGTGCAGACCGATTTCGTCTTCGTCGGAGAGGGCGACGGCGATGCCGCCCTGCGCGTAGGCGGTGGCGGATTCACTGAGATCAGACTTGGCGAGAACGAGGACGCTGCCAGCTTGACTAAGTTCGATGGCGGCGCGGACGCCAGCTACGCCTGAACCTACGACGAGATAGTCGACGTGGTATGTTTTTTGGGTGAGAGTCATGAGCGTATTCTCAGGCGCAAACGTATGGTAACACGAACGTTGAAGCAGGTTGAGGAGAGGGAATTATTTTTCAAAGGCGAGTCAAGGTTCATGGTCTTTAGGGAGCGGATTGAAATGTCGGAACTCGAAAAGAATCGAAGGAGAAATGACGGAGGGAAAGGAGAGGACGGGGCAATACCCGCATCGGTGAAGGGCAAGGGTATGGCACTCGGAGAGTGAGCGCAAGAGTAGTGTTCGATTTGGACTACAGGAAACGAAAGGGCGGCATGAAGCCGCCCCTACGGGAGATGGCGTGATTGTGGTGGCCACCTGAAGGTGGCCGCTAGAGGACAAAGAGAAAGACGAAAAGCGCTGGCATAAAAGCCAGCGCTACATTATTTCGCCTGGACGAGGTGGCCGCGACGGTTCTTGGTGTAGCAGGCTTCGTCGGCTTCCATGCAGAAGGGTTTTTCTTTGCCGTAGCTGACGGTGTTGAGACGGTCAGCGGGAATACCGAGGCCGGCGAGATAGGCCTTGACGGCATTGGCGCGGCGATCGCCCAGGGCGAGATTGTATTCCGTGGAGCCGCGTTCATCGCAATGGCCTTCGATGGTGATGCGCATAGTCGGATATTTCTTGAAGAAGTCGGCGTCCTTGCGAAGAGCGGATTTGGCGTCATCGCGAATTTCGGCGCTGTCGTAATCGAAGTAGGCGTCACCCACTTCTTCGAGGAAAAGTTGATCGAGAGTGGAATTCGACTTGACGACGGGTTCCGTGGTTGTGGTGGTGGGGGTGTTCACCGAGATGCGCACGGTGGCGTCGGTGTTGCCGCCGGGGCCACTGGCGGTGAGGGTGTAGGTGGTGGAGGCACCGGGAGTGACGGAGGTGTTGCCCTGCGCGGTGACAGCGCCGATTTCGGGAGCGATGGAAACGTTGGTGGCATCGGTGGTGGTCCAGGAAAGACGGATGGATTCACCAGGATTGATGGAAGTCTTGTCCGCGGAGAGCGAAGCGGTGGGCTTCACGGTGGAAGCAGGCGCCGAGTAGTTGCCGGTGGACTTGGTGACTGGTTTTTTGCCGCAGCCGGAAAAGAGCAGGGCGAGGGAGCAGACAGCAATTGCGAGCACGCGAACGAGCGGGCGGTTGGACAGAGTCATTCTATTTCTCCTTGAGACAAAAGTATGAGGGCTGATGGCCCGGTGAAGCAATATGGGATGCGGTGTGGTTCTGGAAACTGTCGTACACGATAGATTAGTGGAAATTGAGCGACGCGAGTTGAGATCGGCTTTGGTGATGTACGGACTTAGGGACGGGCGGGTGCGGCATCCGGAAATGAAGGCTCAAGAGCACAGCCAGGAATGGCTAGTGCAAGCCAGCATACGAGCCAAAGCAGGTGCGGCATCCGGAATAGTCGATATGGCTGCGGTCTGCATGGTTAGCGAGTGGACCAGTTGGGAGATTCGTTGTGGCCCTTGGTGGTGAGTTGGCGGGCTTCGGAACCATCGGCGAGCATGATCCAGATCTGGCGAGAGCCGCCGCGCGTTGATTCGAAGACGATGTGGCGGCCGTCGGGTGCCCAACTCGGGCGTTCATTGCGGCCCGCGTCGCGCGTGATTTCGCGGATGCTGCGGCTGGCGGCATCCATGATGTAGAGATCGTAATTGCCGGAAGGGCGGCGCCAACTGAAGGCGAGAAGTTGGCCGTTGGGCGACCATGCGGGATCGATGACGTAGCCCATGTCCGGCAGGTCGAGTTTCTGCGTGTTGGTGCCATCGGAATTCATGAGATAGAGCTGAGGAACTCCGGCACGATCGCTGACGAAAGCGACGGTCTGACCGGTCTTGGGATTCCATGCGGGCGAAGTGCTGGCTCCGACGAGACGTGAAGGTGAGGCGCGTGGGGCGATTGCCGCTGGGATCGGTGACGTAGAGTTCGGGATTGCCCTGCATCGAGGAAGAAAACATGACTTGCGAGCCATCGGGCGACCAAGTTGGTGAAGTGTTGGTGCTGCGAAAGCGGCCGAAGGAGACAAGTTTGTTGGCGTCGAGGGAGTACATGCAGATTTGCGCGCTGATGACTCCATTGGCGGGAGCGAAGCAGGTGAAGGCGATTCGGGAGGCATCGGGCGACCAGCGCGGGGTGAGCGAAATGCTGCCGAGAGAGGTGAGCGCGTGCTGGTTGGAGCCGTCGTAATCCATGAGCCAAAGTTCTTTGGTGCCGGTGCGCGAACTGATGAAGGCGATTTGCGTGGAGGCGATGCTGCTGGCGCCACCAGAAAGTTTATTGACGATTTCGTCGGCGAACTGATGCGCGAATTTGCGAACTTGGGGATCGGTGGGCGCGCCGCGATAGACCTTGCCGACAACGGCCTGCGTGGAGGGATTGCGGACGTCGTACATCCAGGCGTAGATGACGACTTCGGCGGAAGTTTCGGTGAGATAGCCGAAGGCGACGAAATTGGAATTGAGCGGGGGGTCGGTCCAGGTAAGGTAGCGAAGTTCGCCGGGTTGCGTGAGGAGAGGTGGCTGGGTGGGATAGAAGCTGGGACTGACGACATCGAGAATGCCACTGAAGGAGAGGTCGTCGCGAACTACGCTGGTGAAGAGCGTGCCGTGAGCGGTGGCTTCCGTGGATTTGGGAGCGAAATCGGGAACGGCGATGCGGGGCTTTTCTGCGCCGATGCCGGTGCCGGTGCGAAACCAGGCTTGTTCTTGAGCGTGGAGGAATGCGGGAGTGCAGAGGAGTATCAATGCGAACAAAAAGGGACGGATTTTCAGGGACAACGACGCCTCCACAGGAATCGTCCGCGGAATGGGGTGCGAACGGGAAGTAAATACAAGAATAGCAAAAATGGAATGGGAGCGGGGAGAGTAAGAAAAATAAAATTTAGTGTGCAATAGGAGACAGACGGAAGCGGAGGAGATCATTTGGAAGACGGTGATCAGTGGAGAATGACCAAAGAGGGGCGTGGCGGTGCTGTGCCACGAGGAGAATATGCAAGAGAGTCTGCGGATTGCGATCCAGCGCACCTTTGCAAAGCGCAGAGGATGGGGCAAGCGGAAGTAACTGGGGGCGGGGCGTAGTAAGAGCACAGCCAGGAATGGCTGTGCCACAAAATCGAAACCCAAGAAAGTGAGCCGATCTAAAGATCGGCCACTACATGGGCATGCCGGGCTAAAGCCCGGCACCTACATTTAGTGATTTAGGCCGAGGTCGAAATCGAAGATCACGTCTACGGAATTGCCGCGCCAGTCGGCGGGAAGGGCGCTGACTTTCTCGATGCTTTGCATGGCGCGAGCGGCAGAGTCGTCCATGGAGCGATTGCCGGAAGACGTGTCGATACGAAAATTCTTGATGGTGCCATCGCGCATGATGGTGAAGGTGACGACGGTCTTGGCTCTGCGCGCGGCTCGAACGGGCGGGTCGATGGTGCTCTGAATCCAATTCTCGGCAACGCGTTTGCGAACGCTTTCGACGTACCACGGGTAGCGCGAGGCGAATTCTCCACCGCCCTGACCTTGGATGGCCATGCCGCCGTTGAGCGGGCCGGGCGTGTTGTTGTAGCCGGAGGGAACGCTCATCGTGCCGCCCTTGCCGTAGTTGACGGCGTTGTCGGGAGGCGGAGTTTTATTTTCAAAAGTCTTGGAGGCTTTGGTTGGCGGAGGCGGTTTGAGTTTGTCGAACTTGGGAATTTTGGTGGAGTCGGTTTTGGGTTCGGGCGGTTTCTTCGGCTCTTCCTTGTGGAGGCCCTTGGTGGGATCGACGGTGGCGCTCTCGGTGGCGACTGTGGGTTGCGGCATGGGAATGCCCGCGCTGGCGACGAGATTTACTTTTACGCCGGAATCGCCGCCACCAACGCCGCCCCAGGGAGTTGCGGTGCGCTGGATGTAGACGCCGAGTAGCAGGGCGATGGTCAGACCCATGTGAAACAGGACGGAGTAGGTGAAGAACGGTTTGAAGCGGATGTCCGTTGCGCCGTTCGAGTTGGGGATAGCGTAAGCCATGCGTTAACGAGTCTGTGCGCGATCGGACATGGGTTGCGTAACGATGCTGATATTGGAGATGCCGGACTGGCGAAGCGTGTCGATCACGCTGCAGAAGGCGCCGAAGGGAACGGTTTCGTCGGCGCGGAGGTAGATGACGTCTTTCTGACTCTTGGATTGCTTTTTAATTTTGTCACCGAGTTGGTGAATGTTGACGGGGTCGTTGCCGAGGTAGATGAGCTGATTTTTGTCCATGGTGACAACGATGTGCTGTGCGGTGAGTTCTTTGGCAACGGTGTGGGTTTTGGGGACATCGACTTCGATGCCGGACTGGAGGATGGGAGCGGTGATCATGAAGATGATCAGGAGGACGAGGACGACATCGATGAACGGAACCATGTTGATGTCGGAGAGGGAGGATTGGGTGGATTTGATTTGCGGCATGGTTAGGAGACCTTGTTGGGGATAGCGGAAAGCAGCGGCTGAAAATCAAGACGCTGCTGGGTGGAGATGGAGCGATCGTGCCCCGATCCCTCCACTGCGCGGCCCGGCGCGCCGAACCGCGGCACGCAAGAAAAACCCGGGCCGCTGCGGTCGGGATGACCTTTGGTGAGGGTGGAAGCTGAAAGATTAAGTCGTTGGGAAACCCAAGAGAGTGAGCCGATCTAAAGATCGGCCACTACATGAGCAGGCGGCGTAAAGCCGCCCCTACGGGTGCTGCGAATCGGAATTGGAGAGAAGTGCAACATATTTCTAGGTGAACGTTTTTTCGATTTGGGCGGCGAACTCGTTGGCGAAGGTGTCGAGGCGTTGCGCGAGATCGCGAATGAGTTGAAGGAAATAGTTGTAGGCGATGAGGGCGGGGATGGCGGCGAAGAGTCCCGCGGCGGTAGTGACGAGGGCTTCGGCGATGCCGGGCGCTACGGCGCGAAGGCTGGCGGCGCCGGAAGTGCCGAGGCCAGAGAAAGCGTCGATGATGCCCCAGACGGTGCCGAATAGTCCGATGAAGGGAGTGACACCGGCGGTGGTGGCCAGCCAGGACATACCTTTTTCGACGCGGCGAATTTCTTCGGAAGAGGCAAGCTGCATACTGACGGTGACGGCTTGCATGCTTTTGAGCTTGGCGGGCGCGGCGGTGGTGCAGGTGGGAGTGAGCTGGGATTGGAGTTCGCGATAGCCGGAAGCGTAGACGTTGGCGAAGGGAGAGCCAGCGGAGACGAGACCCTGGGGATTGGCGACACCCTTGGTGGCGCGGAAGATTTTGAGGAACTGATCGCTTTCGCGGCGGACGCGACCGAACAGGCTGAGTTTCTGGAAAATCATCGCCCAGGAGATCAAGGAGAAGAGGAGAAGAAGGAGCAAGACAGCGCGGGCGACCCAGCCGGTTTGGGCAAGAATGTCGAAAATGTTGCCGATGTAGATGGCAGAGAGAAGAAGAATAGGAAAAACCCCTCAGAAAAAAGAAAATTTAGAGACAAGAGAAACGTAGCATACGGGGTGAAACATGGTCAAAAGAAATGAGATGGTAGTGTGCGGGGATGGAGTTGCATTGGGCGCGAGCGCGTCGTTGTAATGCGTGCTGGCGAGAGCGAAGGCCAGGAGCCTTAGCCGGTCTCGTCGAATTGAGGAGGGGATAGATGGTGCCACGATCCTTCGACTGCACAACCCGACGCGCCAAACTGCGGCGCGAAAGAAAGTGCGTCGGGTTGCTACGCTCAGGATGACAGGCTTGCGGGAGTTGAGCGTTGAATGTAAGAAAAGAAGGAGAAGTCAAGAACCGCGCCTTAACTGCGAAGGGTGCGGCACCCTAAGAGAACCGAAAGGAAGGCAAGAGAACACCGGCCCAAGACGGGCACGGCAGTGCCGTGCCCCTACTTAGGAAATTCAGAGCAAATTGAGGAGGCTGGGGTTGAAAATGGCGAAGTGTGAGAATTTAAGCTGCGAGGAGGAGAGAATGAAATTTGCGAAGGTGGTGTTTTGGGTGGCGGGAATTTGGGGGGTGCTGGTGCTGACGCCGCTTTATTTTATGTTCGATGCGATCGGAAGGAAGGATCCTCCAGCGATCACGCATCCGGGATTTTATTACGGCTTTGTGGGCGTGGGGCTGGCGTGGCAGATCGCGTTTCTGGTGATCGCGCTGGACCCAGTGCGGTTGCGGCCGATGATGTTACCTGGCGTGGTGGAGAAATTTGCGTTTGGGATTGCGGTGGTGGTGCTGGTGATGCAGGGGAGGACGCATGTCGTCGGATTTAGCTGCTTGCGGCGACGGATATGACGCTGGGAGTTTTGTTTTTGGCGGCGTGGTGGAAGACGAAGGGGTTGGAGAGGGAGATACGCGGTCGATGGTCTCAGTGATCGAAAAAGGTTGGAATTGTTGCCACGATCCTTCGACTGCATAACCCGACGCGCCAAACTACGGCGCGAAAGAAAATGCGTCGGGTGGATTCGCTCAGGATGACAGGTGAGTCTGCGGCGGCGGATTTGGATGGTTCATTGGGAAAATGCAAAGGCAGAAAGATTTACCGCAGCGGGCACAGAGAGCGAAGAGGAAGCTAAGAAGAGAGAAAGGGTACGTCGGATGGAGAGATGGTAGACTAAGAAAATATGGGAAATGCGTTTGATTTTGGAGTGGAGAGATTGATTGGGGGAGGGAACCCCAAGAGCACAGACAAGAGTGTCTGTGCCACGGATGCGGGCGTGCGCGAGACGGGTGCGGATGCGGGGCCGGATGGCCAGGCATTGGCGATGGTGGAGCGCTTGAAGAGGAGAGCGCGGGAAGCGCAGAAGAGAGCGGCGCGGATTGAGCGCGAGGGAGTAGAGGGTGCGGCACCGAGAGAAGAACGGAAGACCGAGGCGTTCGAGCGTCAGAGCCCACCCTTTGCACAAAACGCAAAGGATGGGGCACCCTCAAGTTCAATGTGGTGGTGCGGGATCGTAGGGGAAGCCGCCCCTACGTCCGGAAACTGCAAAAACACAACACCCGGAAAGCACAAAAACACAACGGCAGAGGGTCGAGGGGACATTTTATCTGGAGACGTTTGGGTGCCAGATGAATGACCACGATTCGGAGAAAGTGGCGGGCGTGTTGATGGCGCGCGGATACCGGCAAGTGGAGAAGCCGGAAAATGCCGGTGTCATTCTGTATAACACGTGCAGCATTCGAGAGAAGGCGGCGCAGAAAGTGTTTTCGCGGCTGGGAGAGTTTCGGGAGCGGCAGGCGGAAGGAAAAGTGATTGGCGTGCTGGGCTGTCTGGCTCAGCAGGAGGGCGAAGAAATTTTTGAGCGGGCGCCGTGGGTGAGTCTGGTGTGCGGGTCGGCGAGTTACCGGAAATTGCCGCAATTGATTGAAGAGTTGGAATCGGGCAACCGGCGGGTGATGGGGCTCGATCAGGACACTGCAGAGACGTTTGAGACGGAGATGACGCGGCGGGACAATCCGTGGCGCGCGTATCTGACGATCATAGAGGGCTGCAACAAGGCGTGTTCGTATTGCGTGGTGCCGTTTACACGGGGGCCGGAGCGGAGCCGGGGGAGCGCCTCGATCTTAGAAGAAGTGCGGCAACTGGCGGATCTGGGGTATGGGGAGATTCAATTGCTGGGGCAGACGGTGAATTCGTATGTGGACCCGACGGCGCGGAAGATGCGGTTTTCGGATTTGCTGGTGGCAGTGGCGAATGTGACGGGGATACGCAGGGTGCGGTTCATGACGTCACATCCAAGAGATTTTGGAAAGGATATCGTGGAGGCGATTGACGCGACGCCGCAGCTTTGCGAGCACGTGCATTTGCCGGTGCAATCCGGATCGACGAATGTGTTACGCGCGATGCAGCGAACGTACACGCGGGAAGAGTACCTGGAGAAGGTGGCGCTGATCCGCGGGGCAAAGCGGGACATCAGTATTACTACCGACGTGATTGTGGGTTTCCCGGGAGAGACAGAAAAGGATTTTGAGGAGACACTGACACTGCTGGATGCGGCGCAGTATGACCTGATGTTCGGGTTCAAATACTCACCGCGACCGAATACGCCTTCACTGAAATGCAGGATACGATTCCGGAGGAGGAGAAGAACAAGCGGCTGGCGGTATTGCTCGCACGGCAGAGAGAAATTCAATTGGTGCGGAACGCGCGGATGGTGGGAAAGACGCTGGAAGTGATGGTGGAAGGGAAATCGCGGCGAGAGAATCAGTGGAGCGGGCATACGGGAAATTACGCGATCCTGAATTTCACTTCACAGAAGAAGGAACTTCTGGGAGAGTATGTGCAAGTGAAGGTGACGAGCGGGGGAGCGAACAGTTTGGTGGGAGAGATGGTGGAGTGAAGAAAAGGGATTAGCGGAGACAGGAAGTGAAGAGGAACCGCAAGAGAGTGAACCGACCTAAAGGTTGGCCACTACAAGGGCCGGGCTAAAGCCCGGCACTTACGAACAAAGGATTTGGCGATCGGCAGGGGAAAGAGGAGGGCGCGATGGAAGTAGAGATGAAGATACGCGGCCTGATGATGGATCCAGTGACACAGATGCCGATTGTGGTTTTGAAAGATGTGCAGGGGCAGGCGGTGCTCCCGATCTGGGTGGGGGCGTATGAGGCGAACGCGATTGCGCTGGAAATTGAGAAGGTGCAGACGCCTCGACCGATGACGCACGATCTGCTGAAGAATGTGTTTTTGGGATTAGACGTTCAGGTGCAGAGGATTGTGGTAAATGATCTGCGCGACGACACGTTTTACGCGTTGATCTGGATAACACGCGATGGGGAGTTGATGAGTATTGATTCGCGGCCGAGCGATGCGCTGGCGCTGGCCTTGCGGATGGATTGCCCGATCTTCGTGGAAGAGCGGGTGTTGAAGAATTCGAAGGTGTCGACAGCGCTGGCGGAGCGGAATTCTAACGATCAGTTGAGGAATTGGCTGGAGGGATTGTCGGACGAGGACTTGGGACGATATAAGATGTAGGAAGTGAAGTAAGTAGTTTGTAGTTTTAGGTTTTCAGTACGGCGTGGTTTTTGGTGTGGGTTGTTCCTGCCTGTTGGGTAATCGTTGAAACATTGGTGGTTCGCAGTGATCGAGAGGGGATTGGTGTAGGGGCCGCGATCCCTCCGCTGCGTGCCGCTGACGGCGCGGCACTTCGGTCGGGATGACAGGCAACGGCAAGGGCAACAGCGACAGCAAAAGAAACGGCAAAAGAGACAACGACTGCAACTGCCAGTGAGCCGACCTAAAGGTCGGCCACTACATAGGCGAAAGGACTAGGAACGAGGCGCGATTACAAGGGTGTTTTACGTTGAGCGGAGGTGGCGGGATTTTCTTTGCCAGAAATGGAGGAGGAGGATGCCGATGAGGATCAGTGCGAGGGAAAGACCGATCCAGAGGCCGAGTGCGCCCCAGTGTTGACGGAAGCAGAGATAGATGCCGAGGGGAAGACCGATAAGCCAGTAGGCGGAAAAGTGGCAGAGCATGGGAGTGCGAGTGTCTCCTGTGCCGCGGAGGGCACCGGTGGCTACGGTCTGGATGCCGTCGAAGAGTTGGAAGGCGGCGACCGGCGGCGAGAAGGGCGATGGCGCTTTTGATGACGACGGGGTCGTTGGTGTACATCAGAGCGATGTAGCGCGGAAAGACGAGAAGGACGATGCTCATGCAAGACATGAAAGTACCGGCGCCAAGAAGAATGGCGGTGTTTCCAGCGAGTGCAGCGCCGACCGGATCTTTGCGGCCGAGGGCCTGGCCGACGCGGACGGCGGCAGCGGAGGAGATGCCGAGAGGAATCATGAAGGTGAAGGCGACGGTGTTGAGCGCGATCTGATGGCTGGCGAGTGGGATGGGGCCGAGACGCGCGATGAGTGCGGCGACGAGAGCGAAGACGCCGACTTCCACGGTGATTTGCACGGCGGAGGGAATGCCGAGAGCGAGGAGATGGCGAATGCGCTTAAGATCGAGTTCAACGGGAGTTTTGAGGAGGTCGGTGTGGTGCCGATGGTCGTACCAGAAGAGATAGACGACTAAGAACGAGGACCATGTAGAGGCGAGCAAGAGCGGTGGACCAGCCGGAGCCTTCGACACCCATGGCGGGAAACCCCATTTGCCGTAGATCAGAGCGTAGTTGGCGACGAGATTGACGAGGTTGGCGGTAACCAGGGCGAAGGCAACGGGACGCACCATGTCCATGGCCTGGAGGGAACGGCGCACGGCAAAGTAGAGGAGGAGAGGGAGCATGCCAGCGGCTAGCGCGTAGGTGTAGGGGATGGCCAGGTCGGTGATGGACGGATCGACGTGGATGCGGTTGAAAAAAGTGCGAAAGAGAAAAACGGGAAGGGTCAGGAAGGGCGTCATGAGCAAGGTGAGATAGACACCGTTGATCAACGAACGGTAACAGTCTTCGCGGTGGCCGGCACCGAAGGATTGCGAGACAAGCGTGTCGAGGCCGATGAGGATGCCTTCACCACAGAAGGCGAGAACGTGGAAGAGATTGGAGCTGATGGCTACGGCGCCGATGGCCACGGCGCTGTTGGGAAGGCGGCCGACCATCATGGTGTCGACGATGCCCATGCTCATCCAGCCGATTTCGGCGAGGACGAGAGGGAGGGCGAGGCGGAGAGTGGGGCGGAGTTCGGAACGGAAGGTGGAGAAGGTGAGCATGGGAGCGTAGAGAGAGTGTAAAGGGAGAAGGGGTGTGAGTGAAATGGGAAGAGAGATGGTAAGAGTTCGGGAGATGATCGGCGGGAAATTTTGGTAGAGGAGCAATGGGTGTGCACGAGGAGTGGTTGAGGTCTTTCGCGCGCAAGATGCGCGGGCTCGGAATTACAGACGAAACAGATCACTCTATTCAGGATAACGATCGACGTGTTCTGAATAGGGGATCGAGGTGAGGAGTATTTAAAATGGCGGACCGCATCAGAAGGCGGTCCCTACAAGACCAGGATGCGAAGCCGGTAAAGAGGTAAATGGATGCCTGTTAAAAGACGAGGGGGGAGTAACTGGTGAGGGAAGATGGGAGGCGGGTTCCATTGACAGGGTGAGAGGGCAAACGTAGCGTGGGGCATAGGAAAAGTGTGGCCTGAGGGGCATCGAGGTATGGATGCATTGGGAAACGCGCGGAGGACGGACGTGGAAATCATGAATGAAACGAACTATGCGTTGAGAATGCAGCACATGAGGGCAGGAGTGCGGCTGAACTCGCGCGTGCGCGTGACACTGGGATGGGAAGAAGCGGGGCAGACGCATTCCGTTTCGGGATACACGGTGGACATCAGTCCGAAGGGATGCCTGGCGGTGGTGCCGCAGGGATTTGCAGTGGGTCAGAAGATGCGGCTGCGGAATTCGATCAATGGGAATGAGGCGGAAGCGCATTTGATCTGGCGCGGGCATGAAGGGCGTACGGGTTGGGAGTTGGGATTGGAGTTGGATAATCCGCCGGATGATTTCTGGGGGTTGGAGTTTTAAAGAGAAAGACAAAATTTGATGGAGAGACGGGGCGATATTCGCCCCGTTTTTTATTTGGGGAAGAGAAAAGATTCAACAGCGAGGCACAGAAGTTCGAGTAGAGAGGTCAGGGAAAGGGGGCAGGAGATGGTTGCGGTCCCATCTGCGTTCGGGTTTGCAAATGGGGCAACGGTGAAGCGACGGCGGAATGGCTGCAAACCAGAATCCAGAGAATGCGGACGTGTAAAAGCAGATCGTAGAGCCTCCAGAGGGTTGCTGATGGTAGCAACTGCCGGACGGTGAAGAGATAGACGGCGCACCCTACGGCGGAGAGTCGGCGAAATGCCGAGCCACTGCGGGGTGGGAGTTGGAATGGCGAGAGTGGATGAGGCGAAGGGAAAGCGTTTGGTTCAAGATGGGGCAGGGAAATGGTTCGAGGCGTGCGATGTGGAGGAGAGGCAGGGAGAGATTTCCACCGGGCCTATTAGAGCGGGATAATTTTCCTTGCGCTGCTGGGCTTTGAAACGTAAAGTTCCCCTATGCCTTGGGGCCTTTCTGCCGGCATAACAACGTACAGAAAAGAAGTTGTCCCCGTGTCTCGTGCGAGAGATTGTGCGCGGACGGAGGGCGAGAGTCGATGACAGCAATCATTACAGTGGCGAATCAAAAGGGCGGCGTCGGAAAGACGACGACGGCGATCAATTTGTCTGCGGCGCTGGCGGCGCGCGGACGGAAGACGCTGCTGATCGACCTGGACCCGCAGGCCAACTCGACGATTGCGTTTTTCAATATGGGCGAAGTGACGGTGTCGATGTTCGACGTGCTGGGCGACGGGCACGCGCCGATGGTGGACGCGATCAAGCCGTCGAAGGATCCGAATTTGTTTGTGGGATCCGGGCGGCTGGCACTGGCGAAACTGGAAACGGTGCTGGCGGGACAGTTTGACGCGCCGTACCGATTGAAGGATGCGCTGGCTCCGATAGTGAAGGATTACGATTATATTGTGCTGGATACTCCGCCATCGCTGGGGATATTGACGGTGAATGCGATGGTGGCGTCGACGCATTTGCTGGTGCCGATTCAGGCGGCGTATTTTGCGATTGAGGGTACGGACGATCTGCTGGAGACGTATGAACGGATCCGCGCGCGGCCCAATCCAAACTTGAAGATGCTGGGCGTGGTGATCACGCTGTTTGACAAGCGGACGAATATTTCCAAGGACACCCACGGGCAGATCCGTTCGGTGTTTGGCGAAGTGCTGTTCAGGACGAAGATCAGCAAGAACGTGCGGCTGGAAGAGAGTCCCGCGTATAAAGAGACGATTTTAACTTTTGCGCCCAAGTCGCCCGGGGCGGTGGAATACAAAAAGCTGGCAGCGGAGGTAGTACAACGTGTCGAAGAGAGTCGGGTTGCCCGTCACGCTGAAGATGCGGCATGACGCGCATTACATTGAGTCACTAACAAGCTACAGCGGAGCGGCCATCGGACGGATGATCCCCGTGGATCAGATCCGGCCGAATCCAGACCAACCGCGTAAGGCGCTGGGAGATTTGCGCGAGTTGACGGAATCGGTGCGCGAGAAGGGCGTGCTGGAACCGTTGCTGGTGCGTATGGTGGCGGGACAGGACTTCTTCCACATCATTTCGGGCGAGCGGCGATACCACGCGGCGCGCGCGGCGGGATTGCGGGAAGTGCCGTGCATCGAGAAGAAGGTGGATGACGCGGAAACGCTGGAAATTGCGCTGATTGAAAATATTCAGCGGAAGGATTTGACGCCGTTTGAAGAAGCGGATGGATTGCACCGGTTGCAGGAACAGTTTGAGTACACGCATGAAGATATGGCGCGGAAGATTGGGCGGGCGCGGAGCTCGGTGACGGAAGTGCTGGCGCTGCGGAATATTCCGGAATCGTTGCGGAAGAAGTGCGTGGAGTTGGGGATACAGTCGAAGTCCGTGCTGTTGCAGATTGCGCGGCAGCCGACCGAGAAGAAGATGTATGAGATGTTGCAGAAGATTCTGTCGGGCGGATTGACGCGGGATGAGGCTCGGAAAGAACGGAAGGACGAGCAGGGCGGGCCGCAACGGCCGACACCATTTATTTTTCATTATGAGCCGGAGAATGATGCGTTCCGGTTCCGGCTGCAATTTAAGAAGAGCCACGTGACGCGGGAAGAGCTCGTAAGGACGCTGCGGGAGATCTTGGCGCAGTTGGAAGGGGCGTCGGAGGCGGATAGCACGGCGGCGTGAGAAAGACAGTATCGAGTTTTTCGTCAGGCGAAGAAGACAATTGGCGGTGAAGTTGTTCCATCGTGTGGCGGCGGGGAAGGTATGGTGCCACGATCCCTCCGCTGCGGACCGCAAACGGCGCGGTCCTTCGGTCGGGATGACAGGTTTGTAGGGAAAATTGGGAAATTTTTGAGACGGGCGCGGCGATTGTCGCGCCGTTTTTTTGCGCGTGAGCATGATTTTTGGTGAGTTGGAATCGCGGGGAGAGGTACACAAGACTCAACGGTTGTGTCGCGCCTACGGCGCTTGGGGGATTTGGGTTTGGTACCCACCCCTTACGGGGTGGGCTAACTTATTTCGCGTCGCTGGCGCTGGTGGAGCGGCGTGTATACTTTTGGGATGATGGAGTTGACACAGTTTCAGATGCAGGTGGTGGAGCGGTTGTTTGCGGCGGGATTTCGGCCGATTGCCATACCGCCGTATGAAAAGGCGTTGTGTATGCGGCGAGGGGAGTGTGCGGCGCTGCTGGCTCCGGTGGAGAATGGTGGATTGAAGTTGTTGGCGGCGCCTACGTTTCTGGTGAATGGGAATTTGGGAGTGCGAGTGAAGAAGGGGAGTGGCGAGGCGTTTGTGTTTAAGAAGGATTCGCTGGAGGCTACGGCGGAGAGGTTGAAGGAGTTGGAAACGTTCAAGAGGGAGTTGGTGGGGATATTGGAGTTGGCGTGGGACGCAGTAGCGGAGAAGTATTGTTTGGTTTTAAGTTTTGAGTAAGGCGAAGAGAGAAGATCACCACGGAGTTCCCACAGGTACGCGGAGGGTGCGGAGAAACGGCGGGAACTGAAAATGAAACGACGGAGTCTAACGATGCGTGGTTAGTGGCGTGGCGGATACCAAGTTGAAGAATCGGAGCATGGTAAAGATTGGGTTGATCGGTTTCTATTGTAGTGCAGTTTTTCTGTGCGCGTTGATGCTTGGAGGCGAAGCGGTTTCCGCCAAGCGCGCTGCAAAGCTACTTGAAGCTGTCGAGTCGCTTCGCGCAGGAGACCCGGTGAGCGACTTTGAACGCGCCGCAAATTCCTGCAAAATCCAAAAATACGAGTCCGGTTCCGTGAGCGAAGTTACGCCGTGGCCGTATAGGCAGCATTGGTTTTGGGCGGCGGCAGGTAAGTTGGGGAATAGCATGCCTTCGATAATTGGCAATGCATTGAGTTATGCGGGCATCCGTCCGTGGAGAGTCTCCGCGTCCATTGTTATCGAAAACGCCAAAATTAAAGAGATCCACGCGCATATTTATGTACGGGGACGATATGAGGAGTTGGGGGCCCACTGGACGTTGCAAAAAGACCTCTTGCCTGAATATTCCAGTGGAAAATGGTGGACGGAAGAAAATCGTAGAACAGCGTTTAAGTATTGGATCATAACTCCCGGAGGAGAAGAGTTGGCAATTTTGACGTCCGGCGCGAGCACGGAAAAAGAAATGAAAACACGCGCAATTAACAGTGGGTGCCTGTTCACGATTCGTGGATGCAATGGATTGTGCGAACTTCTGCCAAATGTGCTGGCGGTCCTCGACGAGAGAGGAACCGATTGGGGCGGCTGTACCAGTGTGTCCCCTGCTAAATGTAGAACTAAGAATGATCGTTGTCGGTGAGGCAAGTTGGCAGTGTCATTCGCGCGGGCAGAGCAAACAATCAAGCTGAAAGCCGAACAACCTGCGCTCGCCGGATTCCCATCGTCTGAACCCATCCATTGCGGATGGCACCAGGGGGGTACACCCTCAATTTCACTTGTGGGGCTGACGGGAAACTAACCGCACAGCCTGAGATGGCTGTGCCACCAAAAAGCATAAGAGCACAGTCAGGAGTGACTGTGCTGCGCGGAAACAAGAAAGGCCACGATTTGGATAACGGATGGGGGCGTGGGAAACTCGAATAGGTGCGCAGCGCGATGGTGGAGTTGCTGCGGGCGGCACTGAAGACAGGATGGCCACCTGAAGGTGGCCGCTACAGGGGATGAAATGTACGACATTGTGTGTATTGGGGCGGGGCCTACGGGGTTGGCTTGCGCGATTGATGCGAAGCGGGCGGGGATGCGGGCGCTGGTGGTGGATAAAGGGTGCTTGTGCAATTCCATTTACAACTATCCGGTGAACATGGTGTTTTTCACGACGCCGGAATTGCTTGAGATTGGGGAATTGCCGATGGTGTGCGGCGGTGATAAGCCGACTCGGCTGGAGGCGCTGAAGTATTACCGGAAAGCGGCGGAGCACGATAGGCTGGAGTTACGGCTGTTTGAGCGCGTGTTGCGCGTCGATGGACATGACGGCGCGTTCACAGTAGTGACGGAGACGGCCAGCGGGCGGGAAGAGCGATACCTGGCAAAGAAAATTGTGGTGGCCACGGGTTACTACGATTTGCCGAATGAGATGGGGATACCGGGCGAGCATCTGCCGCATGTGAATCATTACTACACGGAGCCGCACCCGTACTGGAATCAGGATGTGGTGGTGATTGGAGGAAAGAATTCGGCGGTGGAATCGGCGCTGGATTTATATCGAAATGGAGCGAGGGTGACGCTGCTGGTGCGGCGGCCGGATCTGGGGACTTCGTTGAAGTATTGGGTAAAGCCGGATATTGAGAACCGGATCAAGGCGGGGCAGATCAAGGCGGTGTTCAATTGCCGGATAAAAGAGATCACGCGGGATGGAGTGAGGATCGAGGTTCCCGACGGTGAGAGGGAGTTAGGCGCGAAGCAGGTGTTTGCGTTGACGGGATACCATCCGGATTACGAGTTTATTGAGGCATTGGGCGTACGGCTAGATAAAGAGAGCCGGCGACCGGAGATTGATTTGAATACGCTCCAGAGCAATGTGAAGGGGATTTTTCTGGCGGGCGTGGTGATAGCGGGGAAGAATACGGCGGAGATTTTTATTGAAAATGGACGGTTTCACGGGAAGCAGATTGTGGAGGCGTTGCGGTAAGCAGGGATTGTTTGTAAGAGACTTTCGGTAGAGCGGGAGAGACGTCGCTGTGCGGCGAGGATGTTTGGGTGCCGTGGTCCCCTCACTCTGGGCAAACAGAAAACGTTTGGCCTCCGGTCGGGATGACAACGAGGGTCCTACGACCCTTGACTACCAAGGGTGCCGCACCCGAAGAAAAAGCCAAGAGGGGAGCCAGTGCGTTGCGGCATGCGGGGTAAAGTTGATTTGGAGTGAATCAGAGGGTTTGTTAGACTGGAAACCTATGGCATCGCTCATACGAGAAGTCGGGGAAACGGCGCTGGCGCTGATCAAGGGATTTAGCGTTACGTTCAAGACCATGTTTGAGAAAACGGTGACGGAGAACTATCCTCACCAGCCGGTGAATTTCCAGCCACGGTACCGGGGGATTCACGTGCTGCATCGCGATGAGAACAACCTGGAGAAGTGCGTGGGATGTTTTCTGTGCGCGGCAGCGTGCCCGTCGAATTGCATTTACATTGAGGCGGCGGAAAACACGGAAGAAAGCCGGATCTCTGCGGGCGAGCGTTATGCGAAGGTTTACAACATCGATTATTCGCGGTGCATCTTCTGCGGATATTGCGTAGAGGCGTGTCCCACGGATGCGATTACGCATGGACATGGATTTGAGCTGGCGACGTACGACATCAATTCGCTGGTGTACCGGAAAGAACAGATGCTGGAGAATACGAAAGGGGCAATTGCCGGCCGGGGCGAAGTCCTAGGTTAGTAAAGAAGTAAGAAGTAGGACATTTTAGACACAAACAGTTTGAGGCGGGCCGAAAGGCTTGCCTCTTTTTTTTAGCAGACACAGTCTCGACCGGGGCGTCCGGGATTGAACTCAAAGCAAATCCGCACCCGAAGAAGAACCAAAGAAGAAGGCAAGAGAAACCCACGAGGGGCACGGCGGTGCCTTGCTCCCACTTCAAAAAATTCAAAAGACAGAACTCCACCAGAGCGCCGACAGGCACGGACAGCTCTGGTTTATGCGGGGCTCGAAGTGGGTGCTCTAGTAAACATACATCTCTCCAGACCTAATACGGCTTGGTGAGCGAGGAAGAGTTGTTGCGGAGAGAAATGTTGCTGCCAAGGAAATATTTTCGGGCGGCGCGAGGAGAAAAAGTTCCGGCGAAAGACAGACTCGTCGGACGGGACTGGAATGCGATATTGCCACGATCCCTCCACTTCGGCCCGCAGACGACGCGAGCCTTCGGTCGGGATGACAGAAAGAGGAAAGTTGGGTGAGAGCTAGTGTTTCGGTTCTATTGGGCTGTGCCAGCGGCTTGATGCATGCGGACAACCGAACGCAAATGAGTCGAGAGACCTCAATCAAGAATTAACAAAAGCAGCATGGGCAAGAAGCAGAGTTGGCAGACAATCAGGTAATAGGGAATCGAATATACGGGTTCGGCGTCCGTCGCAGGCATCATTGGAGTAAAGAAGAAAAGCAGCTGGCTGAGTTGCGCGGCGAAGAGTGCACGACCCAATCCGAGGGCACGGTGTTCTGCCTCGCGAAGGCGGCGCACTGATCCCGAATCACTGCGACGGTGCCCTCGAACTCTGACTCCTCAGAGTCTTTTGCCCGAGAAAGTTTTCTATGGAGAAGTACATTCCGAACGAAGTAGCACAGGCCACAAATCCACATTCCCGAGAGATAGATTTTAGAAACCAAACTGAGCATCAAGAAAGTGCCGGCGACCATTGGTGATCTCTAGGAGAGAAGGGATTTGGAGACGCCCTGATGTGTTGGACACCGAAGCAGGGAAGTGAGCTCCCTGTGCGTTTTGGGCGAGAGAATTTGTCGCACCTGCGCTGCTTGGTAATCTTGGTTTGTGTACACACCCCCACGGGGCGGGCTAGATTGCGTTGCGCCTGTGACGGTGGCGTGAAAGCCAGCGCTACAACGGCAAGGCTGGCCGGGCTGAAGCCCGGCACCTACATTTCGGAGAAGAACAAGGGGCCAAAAGGAGAGCGAAGCGAAGAGAAAAAAGTGAAGAGAAAAGGGAGAACACAAGAGGCACTGACCTGGCCCCCAAGACAGGCAAGCTTTATCGTACCCCTGACTACAAAGACTAGAAACAAGAACGTGCAAGGGCGACATGAATCTGCTTCTACATCTTCGCAAACCAAAAAACTGGTCTCTGAAGGATTCGCGGCTAGAGGACTAAAGGATCGCCCTGGCGGAGGAGTTTGTTGGATTCAGTTGAGGGGACGCGGGTGTTGGTGGCCAGGCGATAGAAATGGTCGAATGGTTCGCGGGGAGACCAGACGGGGAGGGAAGCCTGGCGGAGTTGGGTGAAGAGTTTCTGGAAGCCGTCGTTGGTGAGGCCAGTGAAGGGATCGCGAGCAGGAACGGGGCAGCGGGCGCAGGGATTGCTGCCTTCAAAATTTACCGTGCCGATGCGGAATCGAATCACGTTGCGAGGATTTTCGGGGAAGAGTAGATCTTCCCAGAAGGCGGGGACACCGTCGATTTCGAGGGAAGTGCGGAAGCGCAGGCGGGATTCGTCGAGAGTGATGCCGGGGAACCATTCGCAGATGGTCTGTAGGGTGGCGGTACTGATGATGGTGGGGCCGTTGGCGACAGGATCGTCGGGAAACCCTTCGGCGGAATAACGGACGAGGATTTGTTGGTCGAAAAAGACGCTGAACCATTCGGCGGCGTCTTCATAGGCATTGGGGAAAGCGAAGGTCCGCGACGGGATATTGCGGCGGTCGTTGGGAACGGATAGGGTGACGGCCGTGAGATCGGCGGAGTATTTTGCGCGAATGAGATGAACGACGGGAGTGCGCTTGGCGTTGACCCATTTGCCGTCGACGGAATGAAGGGCCCAGGCGCGATCGTAGGCTAGCCCGCCAGCGGGGCCGATGATCGATTTGGGAACGGTGATGGGATCGAGAGATTTGATGGGATACAGGCGGATTACAGCGAGACGCGGATGGACTGTAGCTGTGGGGGACACCGTCTAAGTTTAGCAGTCAATGCGAGAAAAGTTACGGGAGGAAACTGGAGGTGATGGCGAATCGATAGGGGTGGGGAAGAAATGAACTGACCTTGAGATCGGCGTTTGGAGAGAAAGGTAAAGAGAAGCAGAATCTGGCCGATCTGAAGATCGGCCACTACAAAGTCAAAGACGTTCGCTCGGCAATGTGCTTGCGGTTGTTGGAGAAGGGCCCAGGAGGGCGGTATGAAACCGCCCCGAGGAGTGGACAGCACGTTGGGCTAGCTGCCTGCGGTGGCAGCTACTGCTAGTTTGCGAGGGTAGATTGCGTGCGTGAGTGGAGCGGCGGTGTGCGCTTCGATGGCCTGGGACGCAGTAAGAAGCGGAATGGTTTTGATGTCGGCTACGGCGCCTCCACGCGCGAAGGCGATGCAGACGTCACCAGGAGTGATGTTTTCGGGAAATTCGGTGATGGCGAGGACGTCGAAGCGTCCATTGGTGAAAAACGCGGCTCGGAGCTTGCCACCGAGTTGTTCGATGGGGGCGCGAACCGCCTCAAAGCAATTTTCGGGGTTTTGGGAAACATGAAACCAAGCCCCGGATGTGAAACTGACCTCGTGGCAAAAGTAGGACATAGCACCTCGCAAGATTCCGGAGGGAGGGGGCTTCGGAGGATTTTCCGAGAGTGGACCTGCGGGAGGAGAGAGTCAAGAGGAAAGCGAGAGATGGGAACTAATTTAACAAAGTGACAAGCTCGAACAGGACGGTCTAGAGAGGAAAATTAATGGTAGTAGGGAGAAAATAGGAATGATTGAAGAATTCTCTTGCCCAGCTTGTTTTTGTATGGGGATGCAGGATGATCTTGCCAAGCGGAGGTGCAGCAGTGCTGCACCCCTATGAATAAGCGCGGGGCGGTGCAGAAATTCAGGGGAATCGACAAATGGTTAGTCCGCCGTGGACTGTCCTGTCTTTGGTGTTCTCACTGGGAGCACAGTTGATGGTGTTTTTGCGGTGGATTCATCGCAGAATGCGGGACGATGGGATTTATTGCGTGTCGATGAGGGATTTGGCTTTACATCATTTGCCAAGTATTTACCGGGCGTTGCACATGATGGCGGAGCGACAGGGAATTACGCTGGGAGAAACTTCGCTTGTGAATTTTGTGGATTCGCGGAATGGGCATCAAAGGGCGTGAGGGAAGCTCTATTTTTCTCGCGAAAAAACTAGATATCTGCGGCGGAAATAAGGCCAAGGCATCGTTGGCGTGGAAGGGCGCCGAAAAATGGTTTGGAGATATTTGTAGACAATAGTGTGGCGGCTGCAGCTCGGCAGGACAATTCCGCGAGGAAAAATCCCCTACCAATTTCGACGTCTGAGCCTAAAGTGCCTCTGCCGGCTAGAACCTGATGCCACACTACGATTTTGCTACGGACTATAAGGCCTGCCGGGCATGGCTCGAGGTGGCTCAGTTAGACCTGAACTACGAACAAGCCAAGACGGTGGCCTTAGGAAGGGAACGCGACAATGCCCTGCAGACGGTGTGCGGCGGGTAGGTGAATAACAGAAGGTGCGCGCAATAACATGGTCTGCGAATGGCGCGCTACACCGGGAGCGGTAGCGGCGAAATTAGCGAGGTGAGATTTATAAGAGGAGCAAACCCAAGAAGTGCATGGCGTACTGTGCCGCTACAGGAAGCTCCTATTGCTTCGGTCTATCGCTGGCCGGCGCGGGGAGTACGCCAGCCAGGATAGAGCAGGAGGAGCCTAAAGAAAGTGAGAAGAATGCAAAGAAAGGGTTACATCGTGCGTCCTATAAGATATATTATGTTAACTACGAAATAAGGATGAAGCCAGGGGCCTGTGAGTGGGTGCTCCGGGCTGCATTGGTGACTGGTTCACTCGATTGTTCCCTGCCGCGTTGTTGCATCTCAAACAAAAAGAAAATCAAACAGAAGAGAATTCGCGCAGGGATTTCCGCGTGGAATCTCGCGCGGTTGAGATCGTTCGGATTGGCGTCTCGCTGGCGGACTCTCCGAATCGACGGTCCTTGCTAGCTGAAGTGGCCAGTGCGCGAGCAGCGGCAAAGGCGCTGGTATGAAAGCCAGCGGTACAACTTCAACGGCGTGGCGTTACAAAGGTATGAACTTGCGGACATGGGGTCCAGCAATGCTGGGTCTGCTACGAGGCTACTTCTTGGCGGCTTTTTGTTGGGCCAGCTCGTAGTCGATGTATTGCTGGATGGTGTGAGGATCGGCGCCGACTACCCGGCGGCCATTGATGAAGACTGTGGGCGTGCTTCGGACTTCGAGGAGATTGGCGTTAGCGACGCTGGCGTCGATGGCCTGGGCGGCTTCCGGGCCGCTGAGACAGGACTTGAAGGTGTCTTTATTGAGGCCGGCCTGCCCCGCGAAGTCGAGGAATTTGTCGTAGGAATTGGCTGCAGAGATGAGTTCCTGATTGTCGTAAATGAGGTCGTAGACCTTCCAGAATGCCTTGGGGTCCTGCATATAGGCGCAGCGTCCGGCGAGGGCGGCAGTTCGTGCCCAAGGGTGGAGGGCCTCGATGGGATAGTCTTTGAAGATGACCTTGACCTGCGGGTAATTGGGCAGGAGGCCACGAAGACCGTCGTGGAGGATGCGGCAAACGGGACATTCGAAGTCGGAGTACTCGACGAGAGTAATCGTGGCGTTGGGATTGCCGAGGACCGGAGAGTTGGCGGTAATGATCTTGGCGCGCGTTTCGGCGAGCGGGTCGGTGGTCAGGTCGGTGACTTCCCCGCGCATCAAGTAGCGGCCGTCTTTAGAGAGGTACATTTTTACTTTTTCAGTGCCCTCCGGTGTTTTCACTTCTACGGGAGTTTCGAGGATGCCGGAGCTACCAAGTTCCTTGGGCGCGCCAACGGTGATCTGAATCTCTGGACCCAGCGCGTAGAAATTGCGGAGAAAGGTCTCGACGCTTTTCTGGATAGCAGGAGATGCCTGCGCGGGCGCCGGCGAAGCGGTGGGCTGTTGCGCGAACAAAATGGTTGCCGCGAAGAGTGTGAATGCAAACGTATTGAGCTTCAGAGTTAGTTTCACGCGTAGCCTCGTCTTCAAATTATGGAATAAACCGTTGCGCAATTGGAAATGGCCGGCCAAAACCGAACGCCCGTGAAGTGATTTTCAAGCCGGGAGCTGCCTGTTTCCGTTTGTATTCGTTGCGATCGACCTTCAACGCAATCTCACGAACCATTTTCTCATCGAAATTGTGTCTACAGGCGATTTCTTCGGGAGACTGAACATCCTCGATATAGGCTTTAAGGATGACGTCGAGAACCTCATAAGGCGGCAGGGAGTCCGTGTCTTTCTGATCGGGACGGAGTTCAGCAGAGGGCGGTTTTTCAATGGTTGAGTGGGGAACGACTTCCCTTTCGCGATTGATGTAGCGCGCGAGTTCGTAGACCATCATTTTCGGCACGTCGGAGATGACCGCGAGTCCCCCGGCCATGTCGCCATAGAGTGTGCAGTAACCTACCGCGTTTTCTGATTTATTCCCGGTACTGAGAACCATAGAGCCAAATTTATTCGAAAGCGCCATCAGGTAGTTGCCGCGGATGCGCGCCTGGATATTCTCTTCGGTGGCGTCAGGCTTTCGATCGCCAAAGATGGGGTTTAACACGGTGCGATAGGCTTCGAATACGGGACCGATCGGAATGGTGAGGAAGTCAATGCCAAGCTTCTGCGCGAGGGCACGCGCGTCGATCTTGCTGCCCTCAGAGGAATAGGGACCGGGCATGGAGACCCCGAGGACGTTGGAGGGGCCAAGGGCCGCAACAGCGATGCTGGCGACTACGGCAGAATCGACTCCACCGCTGAGGCCGACGATCGTTTTGCTGAAACGGCATTTTTGGACATAGTCTCGCGTGCCGGTAACGAGTGCCTGGTGTGCGTAGGCAATTTCATCGGGAGGCTGATCGTTGATATCGCCGAGCCCGGTGACCGTGTCAAAGAGGACGATGTCTTCCTCGAAGGCCTTGGCCTGCGCGGCAATTTCGCCCTGCGCGGTGATGGCGAAGCTGGAGCCATCGAAGATCAGGGAATCATCACCACCGCACTGGTTGACGTAGATAACGGGGCGATTGTGGCGCAGGGCGATGGAGCGAAGCATCTCGTGGCGCAACGTGCGCTTGCCGAGCGTGTAAGGAGAAGCCGAGATATTGATCAGGACGCTAGTTCCCTGCGCGATGAGTTCGCTGACGGGGTCGCGGTTGTAGAGGGGATTGGACCAGAAAGTCTTGTCGTTCCAGGCGTCTTCGCAGACGGTGATGCCGAGTTGTTCGCGTCCGAGACCGTAGACATATTGTTTGTCGCCGGGCTGGAAATAGCGGGATTCGTCGAAAACGTCGTAGGTGGGAAGGAGCATCTTGCTTTGTTCGAAGACGACGCGGCCCTCGTAGATGAGAGCGGCTCTGTTGGCGATGGACTTCCCTGCCCGCTGAATGTCGTGATTGACGCGGCCGGCATAGCCGACGATGGCTGGGAGCGGCATCTGGGAGGCGACTTCTTTCAGGGTTTCGTGATTGCGGTCGATGAAAGCGGGACGTTCGAGCAGATCAAGCGGGAGATAGCCACAGAGGCAGAGTTCAGAAAAGACAACCAGTTCCGCGGCACGTTGACGGGCTTGCGAGGCCAAGCTCAGGACACGAGCTGCGTTCCCTTCAAAATCACCTACGGTGGGATTAAATTGAGCGAGAGCTATTTTCATTCGGGTTGAAGATTAGGATAAGTGGGGAGAGGGGAGAATGCAAATAGGGGAGGCATGGAAGAGTCATCAAAAATGCAGGTGTACGCGCCGATTTAAAGATCGGCGCGTAGGAAAGCAAGAGCAGAGCGACTGAGCTGGCGTGAGAGCCTGCGCTATGGGTTAGTCGGAGGCGGCAGAACTGCGCTGGGTAAAGGTGGTTTCGGCGGTTAGGCCGAAGGCTTCGAGCATGCGAGATTGGATAGTGGCGGTGAGGTCGTTGATGGCGTCGATGCCCAGGTCGGCGGGACTGACGCGGTAGCGGAGTTTGCGTTGACCGGCAGGGGTTTCGACAATGCGGAGGACGGCGTCGGCCACTTCCTGTGGGTCTGCGGCGGAACTGGTAAGGAGTTGATTGATTTTGCCGGGGATATTGTTGGCGGTGCCGTAGGTTTCTGTGCGCGCGGTGTCGCTGGCCATGACGATGTTGCCGAATACGGGAGTCTTGTAGGCACCGGGTTCGACGACGGAGGAATCAATTCCCTGCTGCGCCAGTTCGTAGTGATAGGCCTCGGCCAGCGCTTCCATGGCGAATTTGCTGGCGCAATAAAAAGCGAACGAAGGAATGACGACGCGTCCTGCACCGCTGCTGATGTGCAGGAGCAAGCCGCTACGCTGGCGGCGCATGTAAGGGAGCACAGCGCGATTCACGCGCACGCAGCCAAAGAAATTGGTGTCCATGATGCGCTGTGCCTGTTCGATGGTGGCGGTCTCGGCAAGGCCGATGAGTCCATAACCGGCGTTGTTGATGGCAACGTCGATGCGGCCGGAGCGTTCGAGGGCAGTGCGCACGGCCTGTTCGACAGAAAGATCGTCGGTGACATCCATTTCGAGTATGTGGAGGGGAAGCGATTCCCTTTTGGCAAGATCGCGAAGTTCGGAGGCGTTCGCGGCGTTGCGGCCGTCGACGTCGCGCATAGTAGCGAAGACGGTGTGGCCATTGCGGGAGAGCGTTTCAGCGAAGAGCCGGCCGAAGCCCGTGCTGGAACCGGTGACGAGAATGACGTGTTTGGTGTCCATGGCGGACCTCCTGGGGAGAGGTATTGTGAACCGGGTGATGGGGGATGTAAAGCGGGAGGTGGGAGTGGCTTCATGGGGGAAACCCTCGGTGATCCAGCGTTTGTACGGACCTGGGTGTGGCGGCGCTGCACCCCTGACGGAAAGTGGACGGCGAGGTGAAGGTTGCCGGCACCATGGGGGAAACCCAAGCCGGGCACGGCGGTACCGCACCTATAGGAGGAAAGAAAGTACGCCGATCTAAAGATCGGCTAGTACATAAACAGAAAGGGCGGCGTAGTTTTTTCGTCCCGGAAGTTGAGTTCGATCTCCCAGCGCCACAGATAGGCTTGCAGGATTTGCTGGGGCGACAAGGCGGAATCGCTGCAGATTAGGTAAGCCGGGTTCCGATAGCTGAGATGGGCGCCTTTGCGCAACCGATAAGCGACCGGGCGAACCACGAGTAGCGAGAGTTGCCGTTCGCCACCAGCGTTTTTCCAGCGCAGCGGAGTGCTGAATTTGATGTCAAAATCGTAGACGTTTCCAGCGGCAAATGCTTGCACCGTGGTCCAGGGGACGGATTCATCGCGGCGCCATTGTTCGGGAGTGGGCAGACGCTGACCGTAACAGCGGTGACGGCCGCGTCCGTGGTTTTCCTCCTCGGTGGTAGGCAGCGCGTAGAGGCAAGCGTCCTTGCGGATACGACCGAGGAGGGTGGTGCGCGCGGGCAGATCTCGCAGCACGGTGCGGTTGGTAAAGGTGGCGTCGGCACAGACCAGCAGTGAGCGAGATGCACCATCGGCGAATTGATCGATGGCCTGTCGCAAGTGCCGGAGGCGTTCTGCTCCACGGCGGCTGATGGCGGAAGCGGACGAGGCGGCCCGCCAACTCTGCCACTCTGGCCCCGCGGGATCGGCGCGGCGAGAAGGTTTGCGCGGTGAAGGTGCATGCAGCAGATCAACGGGAATGGCGCGAGCCGCGCTGACCAGCGCTTCGGGATGCTCGGGCAGGGCCAGCGAAATCTGCAGGAAACGGCTGGCCCAGATGAAATTATCGGCAAAGTGGGGTCCCAGTGGATCGCGCCGCCAGGAAGTGCCGGCGATGCGGTGTCCGCGTTTGCGAATCAAGGTGTCATCGATCAATGCCACGATGGGACTAGCCGGCGGCAGGGTTCCGAGCACGCCCTGCAACGGAACCCGCCACAGGGCTTCACCGTCAAGACGCTCGCGCTCGAATAAGCGATAAGCCGCCGACCAGTCGCGGAACTGTTGCCCGGTGGTACAGAGCAAGCCTGACAGCGTGTGTAAATCCAAGATGCGCAGGGTGGTGCCGTGCCCCTACGGGGAAAGAAAGTGCGCCGAGCCAAAAAACGCCGCCCCGCGAAACCATTTGGATGCCTGGAATTAAACGCTGAAGGAACTGCCGCAGCCGCAAGTGCTCTTGACGTTGGGGTTGTTGAACTTGAAGCCCGCGCCTTCGAGAGTTTCGACGTAATCGATTTCGACGCCATCGAGATACATGGAGCTCATCTGATCCACGGCGACTTTGAGGCCATTGAAATCGACAACTTCATCGGCTTCGCTGGTCTGATTCTCAAATGCCATGTGGTATTGGAAACCGGAGCAGCCACCACCCACCACAGCGACGCGCAGCGCCACGGGCACAGGGTTCTGCATGCTCATGATTTCTTTGACCTTAACAGCGGCGGTCGGTGTCAGGTTAATCATTTTCTATAGGCCTCCAGCCGCGGGGTTCTCCGCAGCAAAGATAACGTAATTAGTATAGCACACGCCTGCGAAACGCAACTCAGCGGCGCATGTGAAGTAAACAGCCTGCTGCGCAAAGGATATCAGAGAGCAGCGATCGAGGATCCAGAAGATTGAAACTGGGCTGCGCAACTGGCTTCGACAACGCGAACTTGTTCACATAAAATAGGATGCATGACACGACATAAAGTCACATTGCTACCTGGTGAAGGAATTGGGCCGGAGGTTGCGGCCGCAACACGAGCGATCCTGGACGCTGCAGGCGTAAAGATCGATTGGGAAGAGCTGGGCGCGCGCGCGGAGAACACGGATAAGGCTACGACGGGCGCGGAAGTGTTGAACAATGCGGCGATTGAATCGGTGAAGAGGAATCGCGTAGCGCTGAAGGGGCCGATGGCCACGGCGGTGGCAGGCGGTGCGCGCAGCGTGAACGTGGCGCTGCGAAAGAGTCTCGATTTGTACTCGAATTTGCGGCCGGTGAAAAATGTGCCTGGCGTAAAATCGCACTTCGACCATGTGGACGTGGTGATCGTGCGGGAGAATACCGAGGATTTGTACTCCGGGCTGGAACATGAAGTGGTGCCGGGCGTGGTGGAAAGCCTGAAGATCATTACGGAGAAGGCGTCGACCCGGATTGCCAAATTTGCGTTTGAATATGCGCGGAAGAACGGGCGGAAGAAGATCCACGCGATTCACAAAGCGAACATCATGAAGCTGGGCGATGGATTGTTTTTGAAGTCGATTCGCGCGGTGGCGGAAAAGTTTAAGGATATTGAGTACAAAGAATTGATCGTCGATAACGCGTGCATGCAGATAGTGATCGACCCTCAGCAATTCGATATCTTGCTGTTGCCGAATCTGTATGGCGACATCGTGAGCGATCTGGCGGCGGGTTTGGTGGGCGGATTGGGTGTAGTGCCCAGCGGGAACATCGGCGATGAGTGCGCCATATTTGAAGCGGTACACGGCACGGCCCCGGACATTGCGGGCAAGGGATTGGCGAATCCCACAGCGTTGATCATGAGCGCGGTGCTGATGCTGAATTATCTGGGCGAGCGCGAAGCGGCGACGAAGGTGGATGCAGCGCTGATCAAGGTATATCGCGAAGGAAAACACACGACGAAGGATGTCGGCGGAAAAGCGGGAACGAAGGAGTTTACGGACGCGGTGATTAAGGCTCTGAACTGAGGGCATACGCACCCAGCGACTGATGTTTTCGAACGATCCCGCAAGCTACGTTTGATCTCCCCTGACGCCAAGACGGCACTTTCAACGTTTGCTATCAAATTCGGACGGCCCGGAACGCGATCAGGGGCCGGCACAGCTCCAACCTCGAAATTTGACGTCACAATCGATGTCCACGCTGCCATGGTGTTGCACGGACGCCCGAAAGCGCGGCAATGCAGATTTTGCTTTCATGACTGGCACAATCCTGCCTGAAGTGCGAACCGTGCGAGTGGCCAGAAACAGTCGTTCCCCCGGGGCAAAAGCCCAATGCTATGCAAGCATTTAATGTCCAGGCTAAAGCCCTACCCCCTAAACATCAAATTCGAGAGCCTCGTTTACAACCTTTTACAATCCTTTGCTACGTCTTGACACATCGGGCGGGGCGGGTCTTTATAGTCTGATCATCACAGCAGGCGACTGATCGAGTAGACGAGGAATGTCGATGAAGTGGAAACTAACAGAGCGCACGCGAACGCTGCTGACGCTGGAACTTGGCGATTGTCCTTCCGGCGGCGGCGCTGATGGGGTTCAGCATCTGGAACCTGAAAAATATTCAACGTGACAAGGCGATCGAGGCGGCCATCCAGCGCGACTTTTCATACGTATTGAAAATCGTAGAAAAGAAGAGCTGGGAAAAAGCCAACAATCTGGTTACCTCGGCGCGAGAAGAATATCCGAACGGCGAAGAAGGGACCAAAACTAAAGACAAGCTCGACGAAATGCTCCGACAACACCCCGAATTCGTGATGGCCATATTGTACGACAAGAAAACGAACATGCTGGTGAGCAGTATGCAAACGGGCCATGATGATGACCCTGCCTATTGCAAGTACGCCAGCGAGTCGGTGAAAGACGTAACGGCGTGGCTGCCAATGGAATCCGGCGAGCTGGCAAAACATATCCACATGTTGAAGGAGAAAGACGAACCCCCCGTGGCGTTCTTATGACGGCTGGGTGGAGCGGAATGACCAGCACATCTACTGGAACGTCGCGTACTTTATCCCTCCTGGAGTGCCGAATGATCACGTTGTGGTGGGGGTAGTCGGATTCGACCAGAGTTATTTGCGTGATACGTTTTTTCCAGGCGTTTTGAAAGCAGTGCTGAACAGCAAGAGCAGCGTGCTGAGGGCCGATCCGAATCCGCCAGCGATGATGATCCATCCGGTCAAGGATTATACGCCGTGGGTGGCTTCGGAAAATTGGGACGGGGGCCACTCGGAGGTGGAACGGGCATTTTCCGACACCTTTCCCCACTTGACCTTGGGGATCAAATACCCGGGGAACAACGATTGCCGATATTGGATCGCGGTTCCTCCGGTACAACTTCACGATTTTGGGTGGGTTGTCGCTGCTGATGATTGGCGGCATTTTATTGACGTACCGGAACATTTCGCGGGAAATGAAACTGGCCAGACTGAAGTCGGATTTTGTGGCCAACGTCTCGCACGAACTGCGCACGCCACTGGCACTGATCCGGCTATATGCGGAAACTCTGGAACTGGGACGGCTGAACGCCAAGGAAAAATATCAGGAGTATTTCCGGATTATCCGCGAAGAGAGCGAGCGACTGACCGCGTTGATCAACAACATCCTGGATTTTTCACGCATCGAGGCGGGCCGCAAGGAGTACGACTTCAAGGAAACGAACCTTGCGGAGCTGGTCCATTCGACGCTCGATTCCTATCGATTCCAGATTGAGCAAAACGGATTCGCGTTCGAAGAGAATATCTCCGCGGATCATTCCGCCCGTGAATGTCGACCGTGAAGCCATCGCGCGATCGCTGCTGAACCTGGTAAACAACGCGTTGAAATACTCAAAGGACAGAAAATTCGTGGGCGTCAGCTTGTACCGGTCGAACGGCAGCGTCAACCTGGAAGTCCAGGACCAAGGCATCGGCATTGCGCCAAACGAACAAGAAAAGATATTTGAGAAGTTTTACCGGTGCGGCGATCCACTGGTACACAACGTAAAGGGTTCAGGACTGGGCCTGTCACTCGTGAGGCACATTGCACGGGCTCACGGAGGCGACGTGTTGGTGGAGAGCGCGCCCGACAGGGGGAGTAAATTCACGATCGCGTTGCCCTTGCATCCGTCTTCGCGGACAGGGCCGGCGATCGCGTGAATGAATTGGTTTGTTGAAGTGACGCCACGCCCCGGGCGAAGCATTAAGGAGATGGAATGGGAACAACGAAGATATTGATCGTCGAGGACGAGCCGAACATGGTGGCGGGGCTTCGGGATAATTTCGAGTACGAAGGGTTTCAGGTAACAACGGCGCTTGACGGAGTGGAAGGACTGGAGCGTGCGTTGAAGGATTCACCGGACCTGGTGGTGCTCGACGTGATGATGCCGCGCATGAGCGGGCTGGACGTGTGCAAGCAACTGAAGGCGAAGCGCCCCTCCATTCCGATCATTATGCTGACGGCACGCGGGCAAGAGGTGGACAAGGTGGTGGGACTGGAACTTGGCGCGGACGACTATGTCACTAAACCTTTCTCCATTCGAGAACTTCTGGCGCGCGTCAAAGCCGTTTTGCGGCGGACGCAGACGCTGCCAAAGGATCAGGAGCGCTATTCGTTCGGCGATGTGGAAGTGAATCTGCGCACGTATCAGGTGCTTCGAGGGGGGCAACAGGTAGAGTTTTCGACCAAGGAATTTGAACTGCTGAAGCATTTTCTTTGTCACACCGGAGAAACGCTGAGCCGAGACCGGCTTCTTGACGAAGTCTGGGGATATGAGAATTTTCCGACTACGCGCACGGTGGACGCACACATCGTGCGTATTCGCCAGAAGCTGGAACCGGTTCCGGAACAGCCGCAATTTTTTCTAACCGTGCACGGGGTTGGCTACCGATTCATAGGATGAGGCAAACGTTATGACACTGAGAGAATGGAAACCGGACAGCACGCCGGACAATTTTGGAGATGTTGCCGTTCAGGGCCGTGCGTGCGAAGACCTGTGGATGGCGACATCGGAAGTGGCCAAGGAGGCTGACTCTTTCCAGGGTGAAGCGTCTTCAACCGTGGACGAATTAGCGGCGTTACGACGCGTACATGCAAAGCTCCAACAGGACATATATGAAGCGGCACAAATACAACGGCGGCTATGCGCACCGCGGGAATTGAATTGGGGCGAATTCGAGATTGCCGGTGAGATTTTTCCGGTACGACATCTCTCGGGCGATTTCTTCAAGGTAATGGAGTTGGGCTCGGAGCTGGGATTGGTCCTGGGCGACATTGCCGGGAAGGGATTGACCGCGGGAATCTGGGTGGCGCATCTGATGGGCTTGATTCAGCGCTGTGCGAGGCAGCACGCCGATCCAGCCGAAGCGATTGCCGCAGTGAATCGCGACCTCTGCCAAGACGCGGGCGAACCGCCACTGACAGCGATGTTCTTTGCGCGAATCGATCCGCTGCGAGGCGAACTTCGTTATTGCAACGCCGGCCTGCCGGCACCGGTGCTGATGAGGCACGACAAAATGGTGGAAAAGCTGGAAACAGGTGGCCCGATGTTGGGCGCCGTTGCAGGAGGAATATTTAACACGGGAACTGTCATCTTGAGCCCGGGAGATATGCTAATCGTCGCACTCCGACGGCGTGACGGAGTGCAGAAATGCGGAGGATGAGGAATTTGATATGCCGCGGCTATTGAACGCGGCTGGAGCGGCCAGCGGCAGCACTGCCAATCTGGCACTTTTCTCGACTCTCGGCGCGGTATTGGATTTTGCTGATGCGTGTTCGCCCGGGGACGACGTGACATTGCTGGTTCTACGCAGGCGTGCAGGAAGCCGGAGCCGGCAATCCCCTTCGGGCAGCAAAGAAATTTCAACGGCTGGCGGTAAGCCTTCAGCGCAACCAGCGCCGAAGGTCAGCCGTGGAGGAAACGGTTTCAAGCAGTTGAGCTGAGTTGAACACTGAGGTCCGGGAGTTGTGACAAACGGGCCTGGAGCTACGGGTGTCTCTAACTTTGTGGCGAAAGGAATAGAGATGGCAATCATGATGAACACGCTGTTGCTGGATGAATCGAAACTCAGTCACGCACAGGACGACGGCCATCAGGCATATCCCGAAACATTGGGCAGACTTTACACGGCTCACTATCGCCATGTGCTTCAGGTCTGCCGGCGATTCTTCCGTCGTCCGGAAGACGCGGAGGATGCCGCGGCTGAAGTATTCATGAAATTGCGGACAGTCCTGAAGCAGAAGGATGAAACGCGTCCGTTTCGTCCCTGGGTGACGCAGGTGGCATGGCGGCATTGTATTGATAAGCTGCGAACGATGAAATTGGAAAAGGCTGCTTCCGTGGAGGGGGTTGAGGTAGCGGAGTTGGCGGACCGGGCAACGCAATCTCCACTGTCTCAAGTGCTCGAGATAGAAGAGCAGCAGAGGATGCAGAAGATTTTGAATACCCTGCCGGAGCATCATCGAACTCCGTTGATACTCCGATATTACAAGGACATGAGCTATTCGGAGATCGCGCGCAAACTCAACCGGGGGCTGCCGGCAGTCAAGTGCATGATTTTCCGCGCGAAGAACCAGTTGCGACGAAATCTGTTGCTCACCGCGAGTTGAGCATTTGAGATGAAGCATAGTTGCAACGGTTGAAACGTCATCAGATGAAGAATAATGATGACGGCAAAGTGGGAACGAAATAATTTGCAGACGCAGAGAGTACGGCGTTGAAATAGGCAACATTTCAACAGTTGAGAAGGGCGCGAGAGTCGGGTAGGATTCCCGGCCATGGCTACAAGAACAAAAGCAAAACCTAGAACGGCGGGAGCCTCGCTGGAGAACGTGTACCTGGGCGTGGAGAAGTTACTGAAAGAACATGCGCGGCCGTTCCGGACGGATGTGGCGTGCAGGAGCGGCGGGAAGAGGTCCTTTCAGTTGACGGTACCGAAACCGGTGGCGATTCCCGGCGCGTACGGGGGAAAGCCCGTGGACCTGATGATGGCGTCGGTGATCCTACAGAAGGACTTCGTTGGGTTTTATCTGATGTGCATTTATATGAATGATGAGGTGAAGACGAAACTGTCGCCATCGCTTCTGAAACTGCTGAAGGGCAAGACGTGCTTCCACGTAAAGAAATTGGATACTGGGCTGCGCAAGGATATTGCGGCGGCGTTGGAATTGGGAACAAAGAGTTATATGGCGCGCGGATGGATTTGAGGGCGCCAAATTCCTACTCTGAAGACCGAATTGCGGACCGTGAGTGTTCGCAGCCCACCACTCGGTTCAAGTGCTGAGATGCATTTCAACTTCGATTGCTTGATCCTCACCTTTGCGGGCGTCCACGATTACGTAGATGTGCGTGACATCCCAACCGCCATCTATGCTGGAACGAAGTTCGTACTTGCCAGAAGGTAGTCCCTTAAAACAAGACTCTCCATCTGGTCCAGTCTTACAGGCAGCAACTTGCTTTTGATTCGACTTCTCCGCTTCCGTAGGAAATGAATGCTTCAATAGGTATTCAGGATTCGTGAAAACTTCCAAGAGTGCTCCGCTGATGCGTTCCCTATCTCTTGCGACGATGCCGCGCAATCGGATGGGTGCTTTTGTTCCACCATAACTATCATTTCGTTCCCACCCCAGTGCGTGGTTTCACCTTTCTCGGGCTTTGCACATTTGCAATCGGCAAGAGGGAGTGGGCTAAACGCAAAGAGCATGAGGAACGGAGCTAGCGTCTCATGAAACACCCCGAATCTGAAATGAGTATTGAGTCTTGCTAACTGCAAATACAGTCTTGTCAATGCGGCGCATAGATTTGGTACAGCATCAGGTAGACGATGACGCCGGTGACGGAGACGTACATCCATAGGGGGAGGGTATAGCGGGCGATGAGGCGGTGCTTGTCGAATTTCTCCAGCCAGGCACGGCGGAGGGTGACGAGGATCATGGGGACGATTACTGCGGCCAGGATTATGTGCGAAATGAGGATGGCGAAGTAGACGGGACGGATCCAACCTTGACCTTGAAAGGGCACGCTTCCTACACGGTAGTGATAGAGAAGATAGGAAATGAGAAAAGCGGTGGAAACGGCGAAGGCGGAGAGCATGAATTTTTTGTGGAGGGCGATCTTTCCGTTGCGGATGGCGTTGTAGCCGAGAGCGAGCAGAATGGCGCTGGTGCCGTTTAGCGTGGCGTTGAGGGCAGCGTGGGAGAACATGGATTGGTGGTAGTTCCCTTCCTGGGGAAATTTGATTTGGATAGCAGCGATCCGAGTTCAGGATGCGAGTTTGCGAATAAATTAGAATCTAAACCTGCACCCCAAACGGCGTAAGGTGCGGCACCCGAAAGAATTAAGCAAACCCAAGACGGCGGGGTTAAACCGCCCCTACGAAAGTCAAAGGCCAAAGGTACCAGAAACAACAGCAACCCAAGTGCGGACCTCCTTAGAAGGAGGTCCCTACAAAAGAGAAAGGGTGGCCGGGCCACAGCATGGCGCCACAAAACAAGCCAAAAAAAAACTAGCAACCCAAGAGCACAGCCAGGAATGGCTGTGCCACGGGCGTCAGCGCGGAAGCTTGTCGTACATCATCAGACCCAGGAGTATCGGGATGTGCATCACCGTGACGTGCATGAGCCACTTGGCGCGAGAATTCGTTTTAGAGGCGGCGGCCCAGAGGCAGAATTGCACGGAGGCGGTGCAGGTTACCAGCGCCCCGAAGAAATACAAAACGCCCGTGAGACCGACCAGCGAGGGGAGCAGACTGACGGCGACCAAGCTCGCGGCATAGAGAATGATCTGGCGAAAGGTGCGCGTGCCTTCTTTGTCGACGACGGGAAGCATCTGGATGCCGGCGCGGGCGTAGTCTTCGCGATACATCCAGGAGATGGCGTGGAAGTGCGGAAATTGCCAGAAAAAGAGAATGGCGAATAGGAGCCACGCGCCAGCGCCCAGCGAACCAGCGGCAGCGGCCCAACCGATCATGGGTGGGATGGCTCCCGGAATGGCGCCGATGAAAGTGGCCCAGATGGTACGTTTTTTCAGGGGGGTGTAGGCGAGTAAATAGCTGATGCTGGTGACTACTCCGAGCAGGCAGGCGAGATAGCCGCCGGTGTAGAAGAGATCGAGGGCGCCAGCGAGACAGAGAAGAACGCCGAAGCGGAGAGCTTCTGTCGGCGTTAGTTGTCCCGTGGGAAGAGGACGCGAAGCGGTGCGGCGCATGTAGCGGTCGGATTCGCGTTCGATGTAGTGATTGAGGGCGGAAGTGCCGGCGGCGATGAGCATGGTTGCGAAGACCACGTGGAGCAGTTTTAGCCAGGAGACCGGACCGATTGCGCCCATGTAATAGCCCGCGCCAGTGGTCATCAACACAAGGAATGAGACGTCGGGCTTGGTAAGCGCGACGTACGCGCTGAGCTTGCCTGTCCGGACAGGCTGGCCTGCCAAGGCAGACTTGCTGGGTTGCGCTAGTGCGGCGACCTGGGGGGCAGTGCTCATTGCGCGGGCACCTCTCCTCGTGTAGTGGCGAAGATCATTTCCCTCTTCCGAGGCACCAGACGATAGCACAAAAGCACGGCGATAATGGACGTGGCGAAGAGAAGCGCACCGACGACGGTGTGAATGACGGTGAACGTGATCATCACGGGCATGGGCTGCGGGTCCGCGACAGTGGAGATTCGTGACCAATAGGCAGCGATGCCGAGAAGGATCTGCAGACCGACGATGGCGTGGAGGGCTACTCGGACGCGAGAGATTTCTTTCACTTGCGCGAAGCGACGGCGAAGGATGGAGGCGGTCCAGATGACGCTGGCGAGGACAACCACGGAACCCATGACGTGCGGTTTGACGGAAATGTATTGGTGGCGGAATCCAGCGCCGAGCAAAACCTGCACGAAAACGATGGCCGCGTTGAGCGTAACGATGGAATGGATGGGTGGCGTGCCGCGATCCTCGTATTGCGGGAGATTTTCCATCCACCAATGGCTGGTGAAGAATGCAATGCTGACCAGGATGGCGAACATGATCTCGGCAGTGCAGGCGTGCATTACGGGCAGCCAGTAGTGGAGCAATTTGATGACGGTCAGGCCCCCAAGAATGCCTTGAAAAATGACTCCCGCGAGAGCGAGGAAGCCCAGCAACTTGATGCGGGGACGTTCATCTTTTTTCCAGAGGAGATAGGCGAGGATGATGATGAAGATGCCAAGAATGGCGGCGATTACGCGGTGGGAGTGCTCATAGAATGCGCCACCAGAGAGCATGCGGAGCGGGGGGAAGTACATACCGAAGGAAGTGGGCCAGTCCGAGACGGAAAGGGCGGCGTCTTTCGAGGTGACGAGAGCGCCGGCGGTGAGGAGGAGCGCGGTCCAACACACCACGAAGATGGAGAATTTATGAATTCCCGGATGATAGGTCGCTTTCATAATTTCGGGCCCCAAACCCGAAATGAGAGATTATACCGCAAGCGGAAAAAGGTGCATGCGGCGTGGATAGGCTGAACCGGGAGGGATTCTAGCTGGGAAGGATTTGAAAGAGAAGGAGATTTTGAAAGGGGTGAAAGGGAAGGTGGTAGGCGGTGGTTGATAGGGTGAGGTCCTTCGCTTTGCCCAAGATGACGCGCAGGAGAGTTTGCCGTTGGTTGGCTTGGCGGACCGCCTCGGAAGGCGGTCCCTACAAACGCAATTGCTAGCTTGTGGGCAAGGAAGTTGACAGTTCCGCGGGGACTTCGGCGGCGCGGAGGACGAGATCTTTTAGGGCGGCGATGAAGGCGGGGGAATCGCCTACGGCGGGCATCATGCGGAAACGCTCGATGCCGGCTTTTTTGGCGTCGGCGCGGCCTTCGATGTTGATTTCGTGAAGGGTTTCGATGTGTTCGGTAACGAAGGAGATGGGGACGACGAGCATTTCCTTCACGCCTTCGTGGCCGAGACGTTCCAGCGTGCCGACGAAGGAAGGTTCGAGCCATTTCGCCGGGCCGACTTTGCTTTGGAAGCAGAGTAGATGCGTCTTGGGCCAGTCGGGAAACTTCTCCTTGCCTTGCAGGCAGACGAGCCGAACGGTTTCTTCGACGTGGCGCGGATAGGGATCGCCCTTTTCGACCAGGCTCATGGGAAGGCCGTGGGCGCTGAAAACCAAATGAATGCGCGAGCTGTCTGGGAAACTGGCGAAGAATTTTGCCGATGTTGGTGACGAGCGCCTGGATGTACAGCGGATGATTGAAGAAGTGTTCGACGGTCCTTTCGGGAAGCGTGTCGGAGGGCTCACCGTAAACTTTGCGCCATTCTTTCAGGCTACTGAGTGTGGTGGCGAAGGAATAGTGCGGATAGAGCGGGAGAAGAACGAGTTCGTCGAGATGGTTTTCCTTTTTGATCTTGGCGACGGCGTCTTCGGTCAGTGGTTTCCAGTAGCGCATAGCGGTGACGGCTACGGGATCGATGTAGGGTTCGAGAGCGGTGACGAGTTTGGTGCGCTGGCGTTCGGTGAGGATACCAATGGGGGAGCGGCGGCCAATCTGGCCGTAACGCTGAGCGACCGGAATGCAACGTTTCTTGGCGATGTAACGGGCTAACGGGCCACGGAGGAAGTTGAGTGGGCCGAGCGGGATAATGTCGGGGTCGAGGAAGAGATTGGTCAGAAATGGCTGGACGGTTTCGAGAGAGTCTGGGCCGCCTAGTTGGAAGAGGACGATGCCTACGCGTTTTTTGGTGGTGGCAGTCAAGAGTAGTTCCCTTTCGTTCGGGCGCAAAAAGAATAGCAAATTGTTTTCTTCAGGGGCCAAGGCCCCATTGGGAGTCGATGCCTTATGTCGGAACTAAAGTTCCGACCCCCTAAAGAAAAACGTAGAAACAAGGAGAACGGCAAAATCAAGTGAGCCGGGCTAAAGCCCGGCCCCTACACTGGCAAAACCAGGACGGCGCGCTATGCTGCCCGCTACTTTTTTGTGGCGGGGATGGAATTCTTCAGGCGATCGATTTCGGTGCGCAGGGTTGAGGTGCGCTTCGCGATTGTAAGGTAAAAGACGAAGAATACGGCCCAGCCGATGATATAGGCGGCGAAGATACTGTCCAGATTTTTCATGCTGCCTCCACTTCGCGACGAAGTACTTCGACTTCGTCGGACATTTTTTCTACGTTGTAGCGTTCGAGAATCAGGAAAATCATCAGGATATGCATAGCGAACGCGGAAAAGAACAGGACCGCGCGCATGGTGGGTTCGAGGCCAGAATTGGAGCCACCCATGATGACGGGAGAAGGATGCTGGGTGCGCCACCAGCGAATCGCGCCGAAGACGAGAGGCACGTCGAGAAAAGCGAAGATGCCGAACAGTGCGCTGAGTAGTGCGCGGCGATCAGGCTCCTCGACCAGCGTGCGGAGGAGAAGATAGGAAACGTAAAGGAGCCATAGAACGAAGGTGGAGGTAAGGCGGGCGTCCCAGGTCCACCAGATGCCCCAGACGGGATGGGCCCAGATGGGTCCGGTGATGAGGACGACGGTGGTAAAGGCCAGACCAACTTCCGCGGCAGAAACTCCCAGCCAGTCGTAGGATTGTTTGCGACGCCAGACGTAGAGCAGGTTGGCGACGAAGCAGATGAAGAAGGCCGTGGAGCCAGCCCAGGCAGCGCCGACATGAAAATAGAAGATGCGCTGGATGGCGCCCATGGTGCGCTCTTCGGGCGCGATGTAGAAGGAGGCGTAAGCGGCGGCGATGACGAGCAAAAGCGCCACGACTCCGAGCAATAAACGTTTGGTCATTGCGAGTTATTCCTCCAAGAGATATTCGCCGAAAAGCCATAGCGCCGTCAAAAAAACCGTATCGAAGGCGACGAGGAAGGCAATTCCCTTCCATTGAACGATGGGATTGCGGTCGAGAAGATTTGCGGTGACGAGTGAACTGATGACCAGCACCGGCGTGAGCAACGGCAACAGCAGCAAAGGCAAGAGCAGTTCACGCATGCGGGCTTGCGCAGAAATGGCGGAGATGGCAGTGCCGGCGATCGAAATTCCCAAGCTGCCGGTGATCAGAACAAGGAGGAGATAAGGTAGCTGAGACCAGAGGCGGATGTTGTAGAAGAGGGCGAAAAACGGAAGCATGAAGAGTTCGGTAACCAGCAAGAAGAGCGTGTTGGCGAGGAGTTTAGCGAGGAAGATGGAAAAGGGATCGCTGACGGCGAGTCTCAGAGAGCTAAGCGTGTCGTTGGATTGTTCGCGAAGGAAGCAGGACTGGAACATCAGCGAAGACGCGAAGAGAATTGCGAGCCAGAGCAGGCCGGGCGCGAATTGGCGCGCTTCTTCGGTGCCGGGAGTAACGGCGAAGCTGAAAAGCACAAGGACGATGAGGATGAATACGCCGGTTGTGGTGAGGAGTTCGCGCGAACGGAATTCAGTGCGGAGTTCTTTGCCGAGGAGGACCGCCGTGTTGGAGAAGAGATTCATGGCGAGATCAGGCGGCTCCAAAAGTTAGGATGGAGCGAAGGGATGCGCCGGATTGCGTGTCGGCGACGACGGAGCCGGCGTCGAGCTGCACGGCGCGGCGAGCTAGCGCGGAGATCTCGGATTCACCGTGGAGGCTCATGACTACGGTGCAGCCGGAGCGATTCACCTCACCAAGCGTCTTGGCGAGCCACGAGATGCCCAAGGGGTCGAGGCCGGTGGCGGGTTCGTCAAAGAGCAAGACCGATGGTCGGTGAATCAGGGCGCGGGCGATGGCGATGCGTTGACGCATGCCGCGGGAAAAGGTGCGTACAAGAGAATCGCGGCGGTCGATGAGGCCGACTTCGCGGAGCAGTTCTTCCGCGCGGGCTTCGGCATTTTCGACGCCTTGCAGTTTAGCGAAAAAGATCAGGTTTTCTTCGGCGGTGAGCTCGTCGTAAACCATGGTGGTGTGAGCAACGTAACCGGGACGCGCGTGGATGAGCGCGGCGGGATCGGTGCCGGGGAAAGGAGAGCTTGCCGGCGGAGGGTTTGACGATTTGCGCAGCGATGCGGAGGAGCGTGGTTTTGCCGGAACCGTTGCGGCCCGCAAGCGCGACACATTCGCCGGGAGCGATTTCGAAGGAGACTCGGCGGAGGGCGTAGAGACCGCCGTAGCGTTTATCGATTTTCTCGAAGCGCAGGCCGGTTGGTGGTGGCGTGGAGGAGTTCAATTTGTTCACCGGCTGAACGGAGCGGTTCAGTGTTGCCATCCTACGGCCGGGGCTAAAGCCCCTTCCTCGTGCTTTGGGAGATGTCGGAGCCTGACTGCCGCAGGAAGCTCCGACCCCCTAAAAGAGAAAAGCCAAAGAATAGACAAAGGCAAAAACAAAGACAAAAGCAACGACAGAGTCAAACTGACCGGTCTAAAGACCGGCCACAACATAAACCAAAAGCCAGACCAAGAGAAACCCAAGATGGTTACCCTGCAACGCGGGGTAGACGCTACAAAAAATAAACCCAGAAGCGCAGCCAGGAATGGCTTAGCCACTTAATGCAAAAGATGGCTAGCCACGGACCAGTTCGCGCAACTTTTTCTCCATAACAGCGCGTTCTTGGGCATAGTCTTCTTCGGAAATCGTGCCGGCCTGACGGCGTAGTTCCAGGCGAAAAATGGAATCTTTCAGGGCATCGAGGCTGGCGGTGACGTCGGCATTGACGGCAGCGATGGTCGATGCAGCGGATTTCCGCACGGCAGGGACAAGTTCGGACTTTTTCTTTCCAGATTGAGCGCGTGGCGTAGCCGTTTGCTCGTCATCATCGACAGGGGCGGAAGCTATGACAATTTGTTTGCGCGAGAGAACAACCGCGCCTAGAGCAAATAGAGCGACGAACCCGATAAGGATGGGCCACTTGAGGACGTCGAGGCGTCCGGGAACGGCTTGGATGTCCTGACCACCTGTGCGCGAGTTCCCTTCTTGCGGCATCTGACCGCCACCTTGGGATTGGTCTCCAGCACCTGCCTCGGCGGGTTGCGGAGAGCCAACGCCCGAAACAGTGACAGTTAGAGAGGCTTTAGCGGCAAGTGGTTCGTGGGAAAAGACAAGCATACCTTGTTCCTGGCCGGCCGCGGCAAGACCATCACCGGTAAGAGTAACGCCGACAGGAGCGACAACGAGAAGCTTCATTCCGGGAAACGCGGTGGGCAATTTCACCGTGGCTTTCTGGTCGGGATATGGAAGTTCGTAAGAGAGTCGGATGTTGGTCTGTCCCGGCCGGAAGGCGTAGGCGATGGCGAAGCGACCCTTACCCTTTTCAATGGAGGCTTGAGGCACGTCCATACCAAGGGTGCTGGTGGCGGCGACCTGCTGTAGCGTGGCGTTTTCCGGGATCAGGAAATCAAAATTCCCTTCAGTGCGAAAGAAAGCGACAGCGGGCTGCGAGCTGTTTTGCACGACGTATTCTTCCGCGCCGATGAGCTTGTCGCCACGGGGCTGAAAAATGACGACGTGATTCACGACAGAGATCGCTTTCAGATCCTGGGAGACGTCGAAGACTTCCACTTCGATCGTTGGTCGGCCTGGCGGCAGAAAGGTGTTGAAGGCAACTCCCTGATAAGTGACGCGGATGAGGACCGGGCCTGCGCCGATGGCATCACTAGTGGCGGTGAATTGGCCTTGAGCATCGCTTTTGACGGAAGCGAGTACCTTCATGCCTTGCGTGGGGGCAAGCAAGTCGAGATCGGCGTTGGGGACGGGCTTACCGGTGGTGCGATTGATGACTGTGCCGTTAGCGGTCCCTGCTTGAGAGACGGGAGAGAAGGCGGCAGCGAAAAGGAAAGAAAGAATTGTGAGGAGAAGGATCGACCGCAACGACTTCATCGAGTACCCCGCTCCGCGCCGGCGGGACGAGCCGGGCGAGGACGCCGAACCTGCGATTCCGTGACCTGTTCGATTTCAGTCAGGATGAGGGCGGCTTCATTTTCAAGACTGGTTTTCATACCTTCGTAATCGCCTTCCGAATATTTGCCCGCGCGATATTCAAATTTAAGGTCGCGAAGATTTTCGTAAATGCTATCACGGCGTTCAAGAAGTTGATCCAGTCTGGTGCGGTGAGGAGCAAGGTCGGAGGCATCGGGCTGAATGTAAAAGATAAAAAGCATAACGACGGCGGCGAGGCCAAGGCAAGCACCGAGGACGGCGTAGTCCGTTGGCGCGAGAAGTAGAAGGTAAATGAACTACGGCGGCGAGCATGGATTATTCCTCAGTCTCCCGGTTGGCCTGCGCACGAGCGCGTTCGAGGGCCTCCGAAGAAAGTTTGGGTCCTGCGGATTCTGAAGTTGCGACAGCTGGTTTGCGCCATTTGCGAAGTACAAGGACGACGAAGCCGAGGCCAAGAAACGTGTAGGCAAACGGCATGATCCAGGCGACGAGACCAAAACCGTGCTTGGGCGGTTCGACGTAGACTATAGCGCCGTATTGCGCGACGAAGGCCTGAATGATCTGCTCGTCGGTTTCGCCCTTAGCGATATGCGTGTCAACTTCCTGCATCATTGCTTTTGCGGTTGGGCAGGGGCCAGAGAATGCGCCACCGGGATGCGAGCAACCACCGGCAGACATGTCGCAACCTTTGCACATGCATTTGAGGTGCATGCCGACCTGGCGTGCGCGATCGGATTGGGCGGAGAGATTGGTCACCCAGAACGGGACAATTGCGAGGCTTAGGATCAGCGCGAGAAAGACAAAGCGTTTGGCCTTAATCATGACCCTCTCGCATCGTAACGGAAGGATGAAGTGCAGGCGCGACACCGGAAGGCGTTGATTCCGGAACCGCGGCCAACGCGATTATTGGCCGGCGATTCGGCATCAGAGCCAGTAACGTGCCGAAGACAACGATCGCGCCGCCTAGCCAAACCCACTTCACGAGTGGATTCAGATACGCGTGAATGACGGGAATGCCGGTTTCGGGATCCTGACCAGCGTATACAACGTAAAGATCTTCACGCAGCGAAGAGTAGATGGATACCATGGTGCCGGATTCCTGATTCGCCTGGAAGTTGCGCTTTTCCGGATAGAGCATCATGGTCTGCTTATCGTTCTTCATGACTTCTAGAATCATGCGCTGTGCGGTGTAGTTGGGCTCAGCCTTGGTATCGCCACTTTGAAGGACGAGCGTGTAGGGGCCAATCTTCAGTGAATCGCCAAGGTTCATGCTCTTCTGGACATCTTTGTTGAAGGCGGCTCCGGCGAGGCCGATGAAGATCAGAACCATGCCGAAGTGGACGACGTAACCACCGTAGCGGCGGGTGTTGCGCATGGCGAGTTCGTGAGCCGACATGACAAGGCCCATGCCGGTGCGAGCAGCGATGACTTTCGCGCCGCGATAAAACTCGAGGAAGATGGTCCACGCAACGAAGGCGCAGAGAATGAAGCTCATGTCGGAGTAGAAGTGGCGATAACCGGCAAGGTAGAAGGCTGCGCCGGCGATCAGGCTGACGATCAAGGGCCAGCCAAAATTGCGCTTCATGCTGTCTGGCGAAGTCTTGCGCCAAGCGAGAAGCGGGCCAACGCCGGTAAGGAAAAGAATGGCGAGGCCGATGGGGATCATGGTCTTGTTAAAGAACGGCGTTCCGACGCTGATACGCGAACCGGAGAACCATTCGGAGAAGACCGGAAAGAGAGTGCCCGAGAGAACGGCGATGCACGCGACAACAAAGAGCAGATTGTTGAAGAGGAAACTGGATTCGCGAGAGACCAGGGAATCGAGTTGGTTCTCGCTCTTGAGGTAGTCGCGATTCTTCAGGTATGCGCCAAAGCAAACCAGAAGAACAAGGGCCATGAAGCCGACAAACCACGGACCGATTTGCGAATTGGCGAAGGCGTGAACGGAACTGACCACCCCGCTACGGGTGAGGAAGGTTCCCATGATGCAAAGGAGGAAGGTGGAGAAGACCAGCCAGACGTTCCAGACCTTCATCATGCCGCGCTTTTCCTGCATCATGACCGAGTGCAGAAATGCCGTGCCCGTAAGCCAAGGGAGCAGCGAAGCATTCTCAACCGGATCCCAACCCCAATAGCCGCCCCAACCGAGTACGGCGTAGGCCCAATGCGCGCCGAGAAGAATGCCAACGCTCTGGAAACACCAGGCGATCATGGTCCACTTGCGCGTGAGGTGAATCCACTTTTCGCCAGGATAGCGGGCAAGCAATGCGGCGAGCGCGAATGCAAACGGGATCGTGAAGCCAGTGTAGCCGGAATAGAGATTCGGCGGATGGATAACCATTTCCGGATACTGCAGCAAAGGATTGAGGCCGTTGCCGTCCTGGCGGGTGAAGAATTCAAACGTGCCGTTGGCCTGCATCAGACCGAGCGCCTTGAAAGGGCTTTCCACGAAATTGTTCAGGGTGAGAAAGAAGATCTGGACGCCGGCAAGGATCACGCCGACGTAGGGCATCAATTCGCCATTCTTGTTGCGATAGGCGATCAACACGGAGATGACGTAAATGGAGAGGAGGAAACTCCAGAAAAGGAGCGAACCTTCCTGTCCAGCCCAGAGCGACGCGACTTTGTAGAAAGTGGAGAGATCGCGGTTGCTGTGGGAAACCACGTAAGCCATCGAGAAATTATCAGTGAAGAGGAGATAGACAACGCTGAAGGTGCCGACGAAGATCAGAGCGCAGGTGGCGATGCCAGCTTGACGAGCGCTTTTGATGAGTAGCGGATGCCGTGTTTTGATTGCGGCGATGCCAGCGACGAATGCGTAGACCGCGCAGACGAACGCGAGCAGAAGCGAAAAAGAGCCAAATACATCCATGCCTTCCGCCCTCCCCCAGGTTTAGAAAATCTCAGGCGTAAAACCGATTACATGCTGCTTTGTTGTGCATTTGTGGCCGGTGCCGGTTTGTCTCCACCGGGCGCCGATTCGTACTTGGAAGCGCACTTGGCTTGCACGTGCTCTGCAACAAACTGACCGTCGGAACCGGGTCGGCCCTCGACCAGTGCCTGGGCCTTGTCGATAAAGGTGTCAGGAAGTGGTTCTGTGCCGGTGTAGCTGACGGCTAGAGTCTTGCCCTGTTCCTCAAGAACGAAATCGATGCGATTGGGATAGCGCTTGATGGTGCCGGGAGCCACGGTTCCGGCAAGCCTCATCCGATGGCCGCGGGCGGAACTGTCGAGAGTCTGGTATTCGGCGATGGTGTGGTAATAGGTCTTGCTCTCGCCATAACCGAGCCAAGCCATGAAGGCCATAGCAACGAGGATGACCCCGATTCCAACTCCAAATTTTGAACGATTTTGCACAAAGCACCTCTGCTACCGCAAGCTATAGCCAAATTCTAACATAATCAGCAACATGTGCGTTCGAGTCCTACTTTCAGTTAGCCGGTCACTTTTCTCAGTGACGAGCGTCACGCCAATTCCTATTTCTGTAGCGACAATTCGCGATTTAGAGCCTGACGAAAGGCCGCAAACCGATTGGAATCAGCGTGTTCCTCGAGATCGAAGGGCTTGCCATCGTTCAACAGAATGGGCGCATCGAAGTCGGCTTCTGTGAGCTTTGCGGCAAGGGCGGTCAGGTCTTTGGAGAAGAAGAGGACGCGCTTGGGTTTCAAGGAGCGGCGGATGCGGACAAGAGTCTGTCGCGATTGTCGTTCAAGAAGTCCGTTGATTTCAGAGGGCGAAAGACGGCCTTCGAGCGGGCATTCGAGGACATGGGTCAGGAGGAGTCCGCGCTTCTGGAATTCGGTAAGCACCTCGTCGCGCGACTTCCCTTCCGTGGGGAGTTGGAGGGCTTCTAGGAGCTGTGCTGCTTCGCCCGAGAATGGGGCGCTATCGGCGTAAAGAAATGAACCTTGTTGGGCGGGGACGACGGCGCCCAGAAAAACCGTTTGGATGTGGATGGGCCGGTAACGGCTGGCCCACTCGAGGCGTTGAAGACGACGCGCAATATGTGCAGGAGGGGCGAATTGCCCGCAGCCGTCACAGGGAAGCAAGTTGGTGTCTGACATGGTCCGAATACAGCGTAGAGGAATGCGGAGCGGGGCGCAAACGGAATGAAGGGCAATCGAAGTACAGGAGAAGTGCAGCCCCCCCAATCCGAATGAAATCGTCTCACTTTAATACGTATTAAGTCGGTTTGACTTTGCGTATTGTACCAGCTTAAATCGTACACCTGTTACAGGGCCAAGAGGGTCGAGTCACATTTCGATTGGGCGACGCCTCTTCCCTTTCCGAATTCACCTGCGAGGGCCAAGTATGCGTTTGCGTCCGTACGGCTACCTGCTGTTTTTAATCCTGCTCTCAGCTGCAATTCCCATTTCGAGTTACGCCCAGGCGGGTAACGGCGAAATGACCGGAGAGGTGAAGGACCCTGCCAAGACGACCGTGGCTGGTGCGCAGGTGGTGCTGAAAGAGGTGAGCACGAATCTTGCGTACCGGACCACGACGAACGAACGAGGTATATATCACTACTCACATCTGAAGCCGGGGACGTATACGCTGATCGTGGAGAAGGAGGGGTTCCAGAAATATCAGCAAGAAGGAATTACAGTGCGCACGGGGGAACTAATCCGCGCAGACGTTTCGCTGGCGGTGGGAACAGTTACGACCAGTGTAGTGGTGAAAGAAGATGCACCCTTGATGCGCACAGAGTCCGCGACGATGGGGCAAGTGATCGACTCCGCGGCAATTCCGGTGCTGCCACTCAATGGACGAACATTCGTGAATCTGGTGGGACTGGCGCCGGGGATCGCGCTGCCACCGGGATCTGCCCTGCCACGGCTGAGTGGAAGCAGGCCAAGGACAAATGAATACCTCTACGATGGGATTGCCGTGCTGCAGCCGGAACCGGGGCAGGTGGCGTATTTTCCGATTATCGATGCGATCCGCGAGTTCAATGTGCAGACGAATGATTCGAATGCGGCATTTGGACGATTCAATGGTGGGGTGGTGAACCTGACGACAAAGTCAGGAAGCAATGGGTATCACGGGACAGTGTTTGAGTTTTTGCGGAATGAGGCGTTGAACGCGCGGAATCTGTTTGCACCAGCCACAACGGCAAATCCGAACAAGCCGGAATTTCGGCGGAATCAATACGGATTTGTGATGGGCGGACCGATCAAGAAAGATAAAACATTCTTTTTCGTCGATTATCAAGGCACGCGGCAGTTGATTGGAAGAGTCGTGAGTTCCACGGTGCCAACCGTTGCGGAGCGCGGCGGCGATTTTTCGGCGTTACTGGCGGCACCGCTCTATCGCACTCCGGGCGGAACGGTTACGACGGTGCCAACCGGAAATACACCGATCACTTCGAAAGATACGGACGGCAATACGATTCAGGTGCGACAAGGCATGGTCTTTCGGCCTACGGACCACCTGGCGTACGCGGGGAACGAAATCCCGGAGGGTACGTTCGATCCTGCGGCCGCTTCCCTGCTGGATAGCTATCCACAGCCGACAAAGAGTGGGCTGGCGAACAACTACACGCGGAGAGGCAACGAACCGGATAATCAGGATCAGTTCGATATACGGATTGATCACCGGTTTTCGGCCCGCGACCAGGTGTTCGGCCGGTATTCGTATTTTCAAGATTTCACAGAACCGGTGACGCCATTGCCCGATGGGAGCGGGGTGGTGACGAGTGGCGCTGCGCTGGGTCCGCAAGATACGCAGGCGCAATCGATTGCAGGGAATTACGTGCATCTGTTTTCACCGATATTCACGAATGAGTTTCGCGCCGGCTATACGCGAAGAAGGGTGAATCGCGCGGCGCTGCTGTTGAGCTCGCCCCCATCAGAGAGTTTGGGAATTCCGGGTATACCGACCGATGGTGCGTTCGCAAATGAACTGCCGACGTTCACGGTCAGTGGATATCAACAGTTGGGGCCATCGGCGAATACGGCGTCTTACTTTCGGACGGATGTGACGGAGATTGCAGATACGGCTTCCTACACGAGGGGAAGGCATTCCTTTAAGTTCGGAGTCGATAACCGGATTTCGCGACTGGATGTGACACAACCACCTTCGCCGACGGGATTGTTCGCGTTCAACACGCTGTTCACGAACTTGAACGGAGTTACGGGGACGGGTTCGGCTCTGGCAAGTTTCTTGCTGGGACAGGTGCAGCAGTTCTCAATCGATTTGCAACAAAATGTGATGGAACCGCGCGCTTGGTTTCAGGAATGGTTTGTCCAGGACGACTGGCGAGTAAGTTCGAAGCTAACGCTGAATCTGGGCTTGCGCTATACATTGAATTTTCCTTCGACGGAAGTACATAACCAGGGCGCGGTCTTCGATCTGAATACGCAATTGCTGAATTACTTGGGGCAGAACGGGTATCCGCGTTCTTCGCGCGTACTGCAATGGAAGGATTTCGGCCCGCGGATTGGATTGTCGTACATGCTGACGGAGAAGACCGTGGTGCGCAGCGGGTTTGGGCTGACGTATTTCGATCAGGCAGGCATTACAACCCCGTTTACGAATCCACAATTTCCATTTGTGCAGACGACGTCGCAGGCGACGCTGGACAACGTTACGCCCGCGTTTGTGCTGAGCGGTGGACCGAATGTGCAACCCGTGGGGTTGACGCCAAATGCTGGGCTGGGCCAGGGCGTGTTCACCGTGGATCGGCACCTGGGATCGGGTTACGTGCAGCAATGGAACCTGGCGATCCAGAGGGAACTGGGAAGAAACCTGGCCGTGGAATTTGCGTATGTAGGATCGAAGGCGACGCATCTGGGTGATCCGGACGCGAGTGTCAACCAGTTGACGCCGGAACAGCTGGCGGAAGGCAGTCCACTGCTGGCAAAAGTGAATAATCCGTTTTATGGCGAGATTCCGGCCTCGTCTTCGCTGGGGCAGAAGAAAATTACCGTGGCACAGCTGTTGAAACCGTATCCGGAATTCACGGGGGTGACGTATTTCCGGAACAATATCGGTAATTCGAGCTACAACGCGTTTCAGGCAAAACTGGAGAAGCGATTCTCGAACGGGTTGCAGTTTCTGGTGGGATACACGCGATCGAAGTTGATCGATGATGCATCATCAGTGTTTGATTCGTCGATTTTTACAGGACCGGTGGCCAATTATCCGGTGGCGAACGCGTTTAACCGGCGCTTGGACCGCGCGGTGTCGAACGGCGACATCCCGAATGTGTTTGTGGCGAGCTGGATGTATGAGTTGCCGATCGGGCCGGGGCATAACCTAAATCCGACTGGAGTGGCTGGGAAATTTACGAATGGGTGGCAGATCGCGGGGATCGTGTCGCTGCAATCGGGATTGCCACTGGCGGTGACACAGGTGACCAATTTCAATGCGTTCGCGGGATATGGAACGCAGCGGCCGAGTTGCGTGGCGGCCACTTCCCTGCCAGAGGGAAAAAGGACGACCGCGGAATATTTCAATGTGGCGGCGTTTGCGATTACGCCGCAATTTGAATTGGGAACGTGTTCGCGGAATCCGGTGCGGGGACCGTCCTATCAGGATACAGACTTGGCGCTGATCAAGCGGACGATGATTACGGAACGGTACAGCATGGATTTCCGGGCGGAGGTTTTCAATTTTACGAATACTCCGCCGTTGAACGCGCCGAATGTGGTCGCGGGTGCGGCGGGATTCGGATCGATTACCTCGGCGGGGGACCCGCGGGTGCTGCAATTTGCGTTGAAATTTAATTTTTGACAGGTGAAGACACGGAGGGCGGTTGCACAACCGGGATGGTTCATCGGAGTTTTAACTGTTATGCAACCGCACTTAGTTCTGGGGGATTGAACACGAAGGATTGGAGAAAGTTGCGGGGAACTGGAGAAGCAAGAACCAGAAGGTTCGAAACGCTTAATCGTACGAGCCCACCGTTTGCAAAAGGCAGAGACGCAATGGATGGGGCGCCCTCAAGTTCATCGGTAGTGGGAATAACCAGGAAGCCCAAGAACACAGTCAGGAATGGCTGTGCCACCAGCCTCCAGACACGAGCGTATCTGCCTGCCACTAAGAGCCCGCAGGGTTTACAAGTGTCGTTGGCCGGGGAAAATTGTCCACACAGCCGATACGCACAGGTAGAACCAGACCACAGGAATGCAGAGGATCAGCGCGTCAATGCGGTCGAGGACTCCGCCGTGGCCGGGGAGCAAGCCTCCAGAGTCTTTTACACCTGCACTGCGCTTGTACGCTGATTCCAGAAGATCGCCCATCTGTCCGGCGATGTTGCCCAGGACAGCCATGCACAAGAGCTGAAATAAAGAGATGTCGATAGCAGCGATCCCAGGACCAGCAAATCTGAAATGGCTATTGAGCCATGCGCGAAAAATGAAAGCAACCAGCAAGGAGCCGATCATACTGCCAATGGCGCCTTCCCACGTTTTCTTTGGGGAGATGTGCGGCGCGAGGAGATGTCTGCCAAAGGAACGGCCGACAAAGTAAGCCGTCGTATCAGCGGCCCAAGTTAGGATTAAGGCGAAGAGGAGCAAGTAAGGTCCAACTAAGGAAATCCCGTGTAAACGCACCGCGAAGGAGAGCGGGAACGCGACGAGAAGTAGCGCGCTGGAACTAATCCCCGCCGCCGGCAGTGATTCAACAAGTGGTCTCTGCGTCCAAAGTGTGAGCATCGTGAGCCCGAGCAGGAAAACGAAGAAAACCGTGACTGGTGACTCGAGAACGAGTGGGAAATATGTAGTGTACGCATTTCTGAGAGGCCCAAATGGGCCAAACAAGTCTTGGGTCCGTGCAGCCAACCACTGAGAGCCGAAGAGCAAGAGAGAGCAGAAGATGGTCCAGAGGCGGTAGGCGCGGTGGCCTATGGCGTCGCCGAGGGCGAAGTATTCGCGGAGGGCCAAGATGGTGATGGCGGCGGTAGCGATGGCGACGACGGCGGTGTTGGTGAAGAGGACGATGGCGATGACGAAGGGGATAAGGACGGCGGCGGTGGCGACGCGTTTCCAGGTCATCGCGGTGGAGTCCAAGTTGAGAAATGAAGATGAATGAATGGCATGGGCTTGTTGGGATTATACAGAGAGAGAGGCTGAGGGAAAAGAAAAGGCAAGAGGGCGGCGTAAAGCCGCCCCAACGGGAGATAGCCGAAGCGTTTGGGTGGCGGGGATTAGCGGGCGGCGGAGGCTGGGGGGGCGTCTATGCCGCCGTAGCGGCGCTCGCGCTTTTGGAAGTCGATGAGGGACTCGAGGAGACGGGCGCGATTGAAATCGGGCCACAGGACTTCCGTGACGAAGATTTCGGCGTAGGCGATTTGCCAGAGGAGGAAATTGCTGACACGCATTTCGCCGCTGGTGCGAATGAGGAGATCGGGATCCGGCAGATCAGACGTGTAGAGATGGCGCGCGATTTCATCTTCGGTGATCAGTTCCCTGTCGCCGTGGCCGTTGCGTTCGGCGAGGATGGCGTTCATGGCGTCGACGATTTCGGCGCGGCCACCATAGTTGAGAGCGACGTTCAGAATCATGCCGGTATTGGCGGCGGTGGCTTCGGTGGCTTCGCGGGTGTCACGCTGAACGCCTTCGGGCAGTTCTTCGGGGCGGCCCAGGAAGCGCATGCGGATGTTGTTACGCTGGATGAGCGGCAATTCCTTGCGGAGATATTCGCGGAGGAGTTGCATCAGGAACTCGATCTCGGCTTTGGGTCGGCGCCAGTTCTCTACGGAGAAGGCATAGAGAGTGAGGGCCTCAATTTTGAGACGTGCGCAAGTTTCGATGGTGGTGCGGGCGGATTGCGTGCCGGCGCTGTGGCCGGCGATGCGCGGGAGATGACGCTTTTTGGCCCAGCGGCCGTTGCCGTCCATGATGACGGCGATGTGGCGCGGTAGACGTGCCAGATCGAGCCTTTCCAGGAGTTGAAACTCTTCAGCGGTAACCGGGCCGAATTCATCGACCAGAGAAGGGAGAGTCGGAAGTTGGAGTCGAGATTGGGACACAGTCAGCCGATCCGGTAAATCCTCTTTATGCCGCAAAGTTAACACAGGGATTGGGTCGAGGGCAATCGCGTGTTGTGGAAGAAGCAATGCCGGTGTGGAAGGATTCCTCACTGAGTCAGAGTAGTGAGGGCCGCAGCGGTTGCAAAGAATTTAAAGGCAGGGCGGTGTAAGACTTGCCTACAGCTGGCGCGCCCCTACGGAAGATGGGGATCAGGTGGCGGGGGGATGGAGTGCCTGGAGGATGGCTTGGCCGACGAGGACGAAGGTGAGGAGGATCATAAAGACGGCGGTGACCCAGGCGACGATGTTGAATAGAAGCGTGTTGGTGTGCTCCCCCATAAGATCCTTACGATTGACGAGGAGCAAGATGAAAATGATGACGATGGGAAGCCAGACGCCGTTGCCTACTTGCGAAAAGATGAAAATTTTCCAGAGCGGTACGTTAGGGATAAGGACGATTCCCGCGCCGACGACGATGAGGATGGTATAGAGCCAGTAGAAGGCCGGGGCCTCGCGGAATTTATGGTCGACGCCCGCTTCAAAACCAAGCCCTTCGCATATCACGTGAGCGGTGGAGAGCGGAAGAATTGTGGCAGCGAACAGCGAAGCGTTGAGCAAACCGAAGGCAAAGGCGTAGGCAGCGAACTTCCCTGCCAGGGGTACAAGGGCTTTTGCGGCCTCGCCTGCATCAGTGATGTTGGTTTGACCTGAGGCGTGCAACGTTGCAGCGGTGCAGATGATAATGAAGAAAACGATGACCATGCAACTGATGCTGCCGAAGAGAACATCGAGCCGCGCTTGCGGATAGTGGCGCGGACCGACTTTCTTCTCCACGAAGCTGGCTTGCAGATAGAAAAATTGCCACGGGGCAATCGTGGTGCCCACGAGGGCGGTGAGAGTAACCAGGTAACCGACGTCCCAATGAAGTCCACTGGGAATAAAGGTCATGCGTGTAGCCAGAATCCAATCGGGCTTCGAGAGAATTGCCGAGAAGAGATAAGTTAGATAGAAACCGCAGGCAACCAGGAAAACAACCTCGACCTGGCGGGAACTCCCCTTCAACACAAGAATCCAGACAGCGATGGCGGCAAGGGGCACGGCGACGAGTTTACTGACGCCGAAGAGTTCCGCCGCGGCAGCGACACCGGCAAACTCGGCAACGACGTTGCCCAGGTCGACAAGAAATCCGGCGATCATGACAAAGAAAGTGGAGCGGAGGCCGAACTCTTCGCGGATCAGATCGGAGAGACCTTTTCCGGTGATGACACCCATGCGCGCACACATCTCCATGGTGACGTAAAGAGCGAGGGTCATGGGAATGAGCGACCAGAGGAGCGCATAGCCGTAGGCACTGCCCGCCTGGGTGTAGGTGGCGATGCCACCAGCGTCGTTGTCGACGTTGGAGGTGATTAGGCCAGGGCCGAGAATAGCCAGGAAGAGAGCGATGCGGCGGCGCCAGGCCTTGCCACGAGAGAAAAAGTCCATCGTGCGGGCGCGAATGCTGTCGATGACGTTGTTGATGCTGGTGAGGTTCAGGGGCATGGGGACCCCGGAGAGGAAGTCGAGAGTTCAGGGTTGTAGGGTGAATGGAAGACCGAGAAGCTCTCCGGGGCCAAAGCCCCTTTTATTTGTGCTGCGATGCGCCGGCCCTGAAAGTCCGACCCTCTGAAGAGTGGCCCAAGAGCACAGCCAAGAATGGCTGTGCCACCAGGAAAAACCCAAGAGCGCGGTGCAAGGCCGCCCCTACAAACGACGAAATTTGATTTCGCGCTAGGCATTGACCAACCGGGAGACCACGTCGTCGACGGTGACGGTGCCGATGGGATGCTGGTGCTCATCGATGACGGTGAGCATACGTAGATTGTATTTGTCGAAAAGCTCAAAGACGTCTTTTTCGCTGGCATCGGAGGTGACACTAATGAGGGGCTCGGTCTTCATCTCGGACATGAGTTGCTCCGGGGCGGCCAGAAGCATGCGGGCGACGGGAGCGGTACCCGAAAAATTGGCCATTTTGTCGATAAGCACGATGGTGTCGAGTTGCTCGAGATTGAGGTCCTGATTGCGCATCCACTGGAGGACTTCGTCGCGACTGGATTGCTCGCTGACAAAAACAAACTCAGGATTCATCATGCCGCCCGCGGTGGAGGGATCGAAAGCAAGCAGTCCGCGGACCTCGTTGGCCTCCTGATTAGGCATTTCGTCGAGGAGTTCCTCGGAAGTCTCTTTGGAAAGATCGGCGAGGAGGTCGGCGGCGGCGTCTGGAGCCATTTCTTCGATAATGTCGGCGGCTTTTTCGGGGTCGAGTTTCTCGACGATCTGGGTAGTGAGACGTTCGTCGAGTTCGGCGAGAACGGCAGCAGCGGTTTCTTCGTCGAGAGACGCGATAATTCCCTGCCGTTCGGCGGCGGAGAGTTCTTCCATCATTTCGGCTAGATCGGCAGGATGCAGATCCTCGAGTTTTTCATGGGTGATGCGGAGCTTGACGCGACGAAGCGGGTCTGGCTCGATGAGGTTCACAAATTCCCAGAGAATGGCGCGCTGCGGAAGCTTGGTTTGCAGGCGGCGAATCATTTTGGAAGGGGCGAGTCCCTGGAAGAGGCGGCGCATAGCGCCAGGAAGGCCAACGTCGACCTGGGCGATACGAAGCTCGATGTGTTCGTTCGTGCGGTATTCGCTAAGGTCAACGTCGTTTACGCGCACGACCTTGCGACCTTCGGTATCGATAATCTGCTGATCGAGAAGATCTTTGCGAACGGCGAGCCAGGATTCGTTGGGATGATAGGCGTCGAGGGCGCGTTCGTTGACGTTGAGGTCGATACGGCCTGGCGCAACCTTCGAGATTTGGTCGTAGCGGGCGACGAGGGGCTGGAAGCGTCCCCGGGAGATCAGGAAATGGGAGACGCGATTGGGCTGCTCGGCGGGCTCGATGAAAAATTCGCGGACGCGTCCAACAAAATTGTCGTTGGCGTCGTAAGCAGCGGAGCCCATGAGTTCAGTGGCGTACAACATAAAGGCACACTTTCTGCGGAGTCAGAGATGGGGGGCGTGGCACCCTGCTCCTGAAAAAGAAAAACCCGCGATGCTGTTGAGGCGGCCGCGGGCAAGAACTGCGCGATGCTGGACTTACCGTTAGCTCGATGTGAATGCTCCCACGCGGACAGTCTTGCGGCAGCCCCGTAAAAAGTGGGGCAAAGCGGTCGAGTATCGGCTCCTAACCCGAGGGCGACTAGGGTAAGGGTCAAAATCGCTGGACGCGCTCATCGTGGAAAATTCACTCCGAAGTTAGGAATAAGCCTGCAAGGAATTAAAGTCAAGAAGAGAATGGGGATATTGAAGATATTTTTCGGAAAAGTTGCGCTGGACAGACCAGACAGTCGAAAGTAGAAAGTTTTAAGTTCAAGACCTGGAGGGGAGTAGGAGCCGCGGAGCCGGTGATTTGTCTCACCGATAGCAGGCGCGGCTTAGAGGAGGACCCGGACGGACGCGTGGGCTCGGTATGGCTCGACCCTAAAGCCGCACGCTTGACGACGAAGGGTGACGCACCTGGGATCGTGGCCCGATCTATCGCTTGAAGAGCATGTTGGTGGGTTGTTCACCGCGTTTTTTACATTCGTCCAGATAGAGAACCAGATAGTTATTGAGGATGTAATCCGACGGAGTAGAAACCCAGTTCGCGGGCAGCTTGGTCGATGGCTTCGGAAGGGCCTTCAAGTTCCACGTAGGTGCCGATAGGAGTTTCATCGACTTCGATTAAAAGGCCTTTCGCCCATTTGGCACGGGCGGGGAGTTTGCAGGTGGTGCGGTATTTTTCGTAGCGAAACCATCCGCGGAGACCGAGACCTTCGAAGATTTTCTGGAGGGTACCTGCGTCGGTGATGGCCATTTCCGTTTCTTCGCGGACTTTGTAGCGACGCCCAGCTGGTGAAAACTGATCAGGGCGGAAATCGGAAGCTTGCGCGCCCATCGCGAGTGATTCCGGCGGGCTCTTGAATGTCAGGAGGTGGCGTTGCGGGGTCTTCGGGTTGGGCTTCTTGTTGTCAGGAGCCGGGGTTTCCGTGCGGATGCGCAAGAGTTGACCGTGCTTGGCCAAACCGCCTTGGGGGGTGTCAAAGATTAAATTGGATTCATGCATACGAGGCGATTTGGGGAATACAGGCACGGCGCCTAATCGCTTGAGGGTGCGCTGGAAGGCTTTGGGATCTTCGATGAAGAGTTTGATTTCGGTTTCTCGTGGCATGGTGTCGGCTCATCAGTAGAGTAGCGCAGGGGAGGATACAAGCGGTAGGGTGAGGTCGGGCAGTTCGCGAGGCGTTGCGGTGTCTTTGCGTGGAGGCAGAGTTCGGCTAGTATGTCGAATGCACTGATAATGGCAGGGTGACCGAAACCCACCTCGGGGCTCCAGACAAACGAACTATGACGACCGATTACAATTCGGCGGCGACCTCTTTTTCTCGGGAACAGACGAATGGAGGAGAAGTACCGCCTCCTGTCGCTTTGCGCGAGCCGGTGGAATACGTGGTCCATGGGGATCCGCGCGTGGATGAGTACGCGTGGCTGCGACACAAGGAAGATCCACGAGTGCTGGCTTACCTGAACGAAGAAAATGCCTACGCCGACGCGGTATTAAGGCCCACGGTAAAGCTGCAGGAGAAGCTGTATCAGGAGATGCTGGGGCGAATCCTGCAGACGGATTTGAGCGTGCCGTCGCGTTTGCGTGGTTATTTATATTACTCGCGGACGGTTGAAGGGAAGCAGTATCCGATCTATTGCCGCAAGCTGGAGGTTGGAGAACGGAAGCCCGAGGAATTGTATGAGAACTCACAGCCAGCGATGGCTGTGCCCCAAGCACAAGAAGAGGTGCTGCTGGATTTGAACGCGCTGGCGGAGGGCCACTCGTTCCTGGGTCTGGGCTGCTTTGAGGTTAGCGATGATAACCGGCGATTGGCATACGCGACCGATATCACTGGTTACCGGCAGTACACCCTGGAAGTGAAAGACTTGCCGACACGCCTGACGCTTCCCTTCCATGTGGAAAGAGTGACGAGTGTGGCGTGGGCGGCAGACAACCGCACGTTGTTTTATGTGGTGGAGGATGAGACAAGCAAGCGTTCGCACCAACTCTATCGGCATGTTCTGGAGGCAGATCAACCGGATGCGTTGATCTACGAAGAGAGAGACGAGCGCTTCAGGATTGAGATTGAACGCACGCGGAGCGGGGCGTATCTGCTCCTGGTGGCAAACAGTCACACAACAAGTGAAGTGCGATATTTGCGGGCGGATCAGCCGTCTGGGGAATTCCGTCTGGTGGCGGTCCGGGAAGATGATCATGAGTATTCGGTGGATCACCATCCGGGGAATTCGGAAGATCTCACGGGCGGAGTGTTTTTTGTCCGCACGAACAGCAATGGCCGCACTTTCCGGCTGATGACCGCGCCAACGAGCGACCCAGCTAGGGCTCGCTGGCATGAGGTGGTGCCGAATCGGCCTGGCGTGATGCTCTCGGCGATTGCCTGTTTCCAAGACCATCTGGTGTTGTGCGAACGGGAGGACGGGCTGCCATATCTACGGCTTGTGGACCTGACGCGGGAAGCCCCGTCCGCGCTTGCGGCTTCTCACCGGATAGAGTTTGCGGAACCGGCCTATAACGCCTCGTTTGGAGCGAACCCGGAATTCGAGACTGAATCTTTACGATTCACGTACGAATCGTTCATTACTCCACGTTCGGTGTACGACTACGAAGTGAAAAGTGGCAAGCGGATCTTGCGGAAGCAGCAACCGGTGCTTGGTGGATACGACGCAACGCGGTACGGGAGTGAACGATTGCATGCCACGGCGGCGGATGGAACGAAGATTCCGCTCTCGGTGGTATACCGCCACGACACACCTCGCGATGGCAGTGCACCGCTCTTGCTCTATGCGTACGGGAGTTATGGGATTTCGATGCCGGTGACATTCAGTTCGAATCGGCTGAGCCTGCTGGACCGTGGAGTAATTTTCGTAGTGGCGCACATTCGCGGGGGCGGCGAGTTGGGCAAGCCCTGGCACGACATGGGGCGCATGCATCACAAGATGAATACTTTTACCGATTTCATCGCATCCGCGGAGTATTTGATCGAGAAGGGATATACAGCGAAGGAAAAGCTGACAATTGAAGGCGGAAGCGCAGGTGGCCTGCTGATGGGCGCGGTGGTGAACCTGCGGCCGGATCTTTTTCGTTTAGTGATTTCGCACGTGCCCTTCGTGGATGTGCTGAATACGATGCTGGACGCATCGCTGCCGCTGACTGTGGGCGAGTATGAAGAGTGGGGCAATCCACAGGTTCCGGAAGATTATCTGTATATGAGGCAGTATTGCCCCTATACAAATCTGGTGCGAAAAGACTATCCAACGATGCTGGTAAAGACAGGACTAAATGACAGTCAGGTAATGTACTGGGAGCCGGCAAAATACGTGGCGAAATTGCGGACATTGAAGACGGATGGAAAACCGCTGCTATTCAAAGTGAATATGGGCGCTGGACACGGCGGGGCCAGCGGCCGGTATGACTATTTGCGAGAGATTGCGTTGGACTACGCGTTTTTGCTGACACAGATGGGCGTTGTTGAGAAATCTTGATTTTTACTCAAACGAAAGGCTTACCACAAAGAGCGCAAAAGAAGTGAGTACGCGGAGAGAGTAAGACGCACACCTGATGAGTGAAGCTTCCACGCCACTAATGCAGCAGTACAACGGGGTGAAGTCGAGATACCCTCATGCGCTACTGCTGTTTCGATTGGGCGATTTCTATGAATTGTTCTACGAGGATGCGATTATTGCGTCGCGCGAACTGCAGATCACGCTGACTTCGCGGAACCGGGAGAAGGGGCAACCAATCCCGATGTGCGGCGTGCCCTATCACGCGGCGGATGGCTACATCGCACGGCTGATCCGAGCAGGATTCAAGATTGCTATTTGCGAGCAGATGGAGTTACCGGGGCCGGGCAAAAAGCTGGTACGGCGCGAAGTGACACGGGTGATCACGCCGGGAACGGCAACGGATGTGTCGGTGCTCGATGCGCGGGAGAACAATTTCCTGGCAGCGGTGTGGCACGACGCGGCGAAGAGCAAGATCGGGTTGGCGATGGTGGATCTGTCTACCGGAGAGTTTCAGGCCACGGAGTTTTCCGGATCAAATGCAGAAGATGCGCTGCGGGATGAACTGCAACTGATACGGCCGCGAGAAACGCTATTGCCGAGACCACAGCAATTATTTGAAACGGCGAAGACTTCCCTGCTGGAAGGCGCGGGAGGGGTGGAGTCAAGGCTGGAAGAATGGATCTTCCATCTCGACTACGCGGAGCGGATTCTGCGCGAGCAGTTTGGAGTTTCGGAACTGACTGGATTCGGATTGGACGGCCATCCGCACGCACTGTCAGCGGCAGGCGCCATCGTGCATTACCTGCGGGAGAATTCGGCGCGAGGAGAAGACGGGCCGAGCGTGGAGGCACTTCGGCACCTGGACCATATCCGCTATTACCAACAACATGATTCGCTGCTGCTCGATCCCGTGTCGGTGCGGAATTTGGAGTTGTTGACACCGATATTCAGCGAAGATGCCAAGGCCAGCGGTCCGACGACGCTTGTGGCGGCGCTTGATTCGACAGTAACCGGGATGGGTGCGCGGTTACTGCGTGCATGGATTTTGAAGCCGCTGATTGATCGTGACGAAATTGAGGCACGTTTGGGGGCGGTTGCACATCTACTGCAGCAGACGGTGGTACGTGGGGAAATTCGTAAAGGAGTTGCGCGGAATTCAAGATCTGGAACGGTTGACGAGCCGGATCACGCTGGGGTTGGCTACGCCGCGCGAGTTGGTTGCGCTGCGGAAATCATTGGCTCAGTTGCCAATTTTGAAGAATTTCGTGACGCCGCCAGCTACGGGCGGAAGCGAATTGCTGCGCGAACTGTACAACGAGATAGACGAGCTTGTGGATGTGCGAGAGAAGTTAGAGAAAGCGATTGCGGATGAACCACCCGCAATGGCCAACGATCCAGGAATCATTCGAAGCGGATACCATGCGGAATTGGATGAGCTTCGGAATCTGAGCCAGCACAGCAAGCAGATTATTGCGTCGATGGAGGAGCGGGAGCGGAAACGAACAACGATCGGGTCGCTGAAAATAAGGTTCAACAACATTTTTGGCTATTACATAGAAATATCGAAGGCGAATCTACATCTGGCCCCCGCGGATTATGAGCGGAAGCAAACGCTGGTGAATGCCGAGCGATTCACTTCCCCGGAATTGAAAGAGTATGAGCGAAAGATACTGGCAGCGGACGAGCGGATCCTGGAGATCGAGCGCCAACTATTCGTGGAGTTGCGAGCGGGGATAGCGGCGAAGGCTGGACGATTGCGGAGAACGGCGGCAGCGGTGGCGCAACTGGACGTGCTGACCTGCTTCGCAAAATTGGCGGCAGACCGGAATTACGTGCGGCCGGAATTTAATGTGGCGGGGGAGTTGTTGATTGTGGGTGGGCGCCATCCGGTGATTGAGGAGTTGTTGCGCGGGAAGGGCGAGCGATTTATACCGAATGATTTGTGCTTTGAACCGAAGGCACAGCAGTTGTTGCTGATTACCGGACCGAACATGGGCGGCAAGTCGACGTATCTGCGGCAGACAGCGTTAATTGTGCTGATGGCGCAGGCAGGGTGCTTTGTGCCAGCTAGACAAGCGCGCCTGCCGCTGACAGACAGGATTTTCACGCGAATTGGCGCCAGCGATAATCTGGCGCGGGGGCGTTCGACGTTTTTAGTGGAGATGAGCGAGGTGGCAGCGATTCTGCACCATGCCACGCCGGCGAGCCTGGTTCTTCTGGATGAGGTGGGCAGAGGGACTTCGACGTTTGACGGGTTGTCGATCGCGTGGGCGGTAGTGGAGCATCTGCAAAAGACAACAAAGGCTCGGACGCTGTTTGCGACGCACTATCATGAGTTAACGGAATTGGGAGATTTACTTCCAGGCGTGAAGAACGTGCATGTATCCGTAAAAGAGACACCTAACGAGATCATCTTCTTGCGAAAGGTAGAGCCCGGTAGCGCAGACAAGAGTTATGGGATTGAAGTGGCTCGGCTGGCAGGATTGCCGAAGAGCGTGATTGAACGCGCGCGTGAAGTGTTGAAGAAGCACGAACAGAGCGAACATGAACTGAGCGAGACGCTGTCTCCTGGTGCGACCGAGTTTGGGCATAAGAATGGGAACCAGAATGTGCTGTTCACGGCGATAGACCGCTCGGTAATCGAGAAGTTGAAGGGCGCGGATCTGGATGAAATGAAGCCGATCGATGCGCTGAATCTCTTGGCGGAACTGAAGAAACAGGTGGAGTGAAGTTCTGGCTGATAGCAGTGACCGGATATCAGGATTCAGGAAACATTCTGGGAAGTGGAAATGGATGCGTGCGGAGAGGTGTGTTAAAACGAGCGCATGGGTAAACAGGCAATGATGGTGGTGGGGGTGATGTCCGGCACTTCGGCCGACGGTGTGGATGTGGCGCTGGCACGCGTGAGTGGCGGCGGGATGACGCGAGTGCGCGGGGAGTTGCTGGCTCATGCAACATTTCCGCTGGACAAGGCGGTGAGAAAGGAAGTTCTGCGGGTGGCGGAAGGCGGTCCGATTACGGCCGGACAACTGAGCCAGTTGAATTTCAGAATGGGCGAAGTTTTTGGGGATGCAGTGGTGGCGGCATGCAAGAAGTTTCGCGTCGCAACAGCGAAGGTCGATTTGATCGGAAGCCACGGGCAGACGATCTTTCATCAGGGGAAGGCAGTTCCCTTCCTGGGGCGTTCGACAAGCTTCGACATTGCAGATTGGCGAAGGGGCGGTGATCGCAGCGCGAACAGGAATCAACACGGTGACGGATTTTCGCACGGCGGACATGGCGGTTGGCGGGCAGGGCGCGCCGCTGGTGCCGTATGTGGATTGGCTTTTGTATTCCGACAAGAAGTTGGGGAGAGTCTCGCTGAATCTGGGTGGCATAGGGAATGTCACGGTGCTTCCCGCCGGCGCGGAGGCATCACGGGTGATAGCGTTCGATACTGGACCGGGGAATATGGTGATTGATGCGCTGGTGTCTCATTTTACGCACGGAAGAAAACGATTTGATGAGGATGCACGGATTGCGCGCCAGGGCAACAGCAACGAGAGACTATTGGCGGAGATGATGAAGGACGAGTACTTGAAGGCGCCACCGCCGAAGAGTACGGGGCGCGAATACTACGGCTCCGCTTACGTTGAGAGATTGTTGAAGACTGCGAAAAGATTCGGGGCTTCGGCGGATGATCTGGTTCGGGCAGCGACAATTTTCACGGCACTCTCGGTGGTAGATGCACTGAAGCGCTTCGTGGCGCAGCGAGCGGGAATCCATCAAGTGGTTGTGTCTGGGGGCGGTGCACACAATCCAGTGATCATGGCGCAACTCGCGGCGGCATTGGCGCCCATCGAAGTGCTGCCGTCTTCGGCGTTAGGTGTGGATGTCGATGCGAAAGAGGCGTATGCCTTCGCGATGCTGGCGTATGAGAGTTGGCATCGGCGGAGCGGGAATTTACCTTCGGCCACTGGGGCGAAACAGGCGGCGATATTAGGGAAGATTTCGTATGCGCCGAAACGATGAGCTTGGAGCCGGTAGTTAGATGAGATTCTTCGACTACGAGCTGACAAACGGCGACGCCTCTGCGCTCAGGATGACTCCCACATCGACTCGCTTAAGGCCACAGAATGTTTTGCACGTTTTGATTATCGGGATATTGCTCTGTGCGGGTGCGGCGGCGTTGCAAAGAGAGATCCTGGCGATGTGGTGTTTGTGATTGAGTCCAGCCCGACAAACCTGGATCCGCGTTTTGGGACGGATGGGGTTTCGCAGCGGATCGACCGGCTGCTATTCAACGGACTGGTGAAGCGCGATCTGCAGATGAACCTGAACGGTGATTTGGCGGAGAAATGGGAGAATCCCGACCCGTTAACGTATGTGTTCCACCTGAAACCTGGGATCAAGTTCCATGACGGTCGGCCGCTGACGTCGAAGGATGTAAAGGCAACTCTTGAATTCATGATGAACCCGGCGAACAAGTCGCCAAAACGCGGGGCGTTCACGATGATTGCGTCGATCGATGCACCGTCCCCAGAAATAGTGACTTTTCATCTCAAGGAACCGTACGCGTCATTTTTGTGGAATCTGGAACGGTCGGCAGTGGGGATTGTGCCGGCGGATGCGGGTAGCGATTTCGGACGGAACCCGATTGGGACCGGACCTTTTAAGTTCGTGAGCCAGGCACAGGATGAAGCGGTGGTGCTTGAGAGGAATGAGAATTATTTCAGGCGCGAAATGGAAAGTGAGAGCCTGAACACTGCGGGACAGGGGACACACAGCGCAGAGGAATCCAAGGAAACATCCGCACCCTTAACTGCGAACGGCGCGGCATCCGTGGGAGGGGGGTGGATCCGTACGGCGCGTCACTTTTAGGATCGTGCCGGACGCGATTGTACGCGCGCTGGAATTGCGCAAGGGATCGGCGGACGTGGAGATGAGTTCCCTTTCGCCGGATATGATTCCGGTGCTAGCAAAGCGGAGAGAGTTGCAGGTCAGCGACGAGCCGGGAACCAACTTTGCCTATCTGGGGATGAATCTGGAAGATTCAATTCTGTCGCACAAGGAGGTGCGGCAAGCGCTGGCGTACGCGACCGATCGCGAAGCACTCGTGAAATATTTGCTGCACGGGCAAGCGCGGCTAGCGAGTGGAATCCTGCCACCGAATCATTGGGCGTATGAAGCGAACGTAAAGCGATACGGATATGATCCGGCGGAAGCGGAACGCTTGCTGGATAATTCGGGTTACCGACGCGGCGGCCGATGGAAAACGGATGCATCTGACGCTCAAGGTGTCTACCCAAGAACAGGCGAGACTGCTGGGCGCGGCGCTGCAGGACCAGTGGAAAAAGGTGGGTGTGGACCTTGAGGTGCGGCCCTTGGAAACGGCGACGCTGTTTTCGGACTTAACGAAAGGCAATTTTCAGTTGAGCTATTCGATCTGGATTGGCGCAAACAACGATCCGGATATTTTTGACCTAGTCTTCTCGTCGAAGAGGACCCCTCCGAACGGGGCGAACCGGGGGCATTATCGGAATGCCCGCGCAGATGAGTTGATTGGGGAGATTCGTGCAGAAATGGATCGCGAAAAGCGGAAGGCATTGTGCAGTGAATTGCAGCAGATCGTAGCGGAAGATTTGCCGTACGTGCCGCTGTGGTATGTGGATGTGGTGAGCGTGCATCGGCGGGAGTTGGCGGTTCACCTGACGCCAACTGGGGATTTCGATTTTCTGTCGAGGTAAGGCGAATGATCAATCGAAAAAGTACATCGTTCTCTCGCCTTGCGGGATCGGGATGACTATCTGGATGAACGGAGACGATTGTGTCGAAGTTTGATCGAAACCCACAAAATCAGGTTAAGACCCCTTCGTCGCCTTCCAGGGCCGCGCGGATATCGTCGGCGGGAATGGCTCCCTCGCGGCCAATACACCAGTGATCACCGCGAAGCTCGACAATGGTCGAAGGCATGATTCCGTTCGTTTCTCCCGCATCAAGAATCAGGGGAATGCGATCACCAAGCTGGCGGAAGACTTCGTCGCCGCTGGCACAGGTGGGCGAACCGGAAATATTCGCACTGGTGCCGGTGAGTGGGACGCCGAGTTCAGTAATGAGTTGGGAAACGATGGCGTGATTGGGCCAGCGGAGCGCGACTCGCCGCGTGTTTGCCGTGACTTTCAAAGGCAATCGGGTGGAGGCATCAACCACAAGTGTGAGTGGGCCGGGCCAGCAGGCTTCCGCGAGCCGATAGAAATTGTCAGGAAGCTCACGCGCTAGTATGGAGGCATGGTCGAGGGAATTAATCAGAATCGGAAGCGCGCGGGTTTCGAGGCGGCCTTTGACGCGGAATATTTCGTCAACGGAGGCCAGATTGACAGGATCGGCCGCCAGGGCGTAGAGCGTGTCGGTGGGCACAGCAACAATTGCCCCACGATTGAGCCATTGCGTAGCGTAACGGATGGAATGGGGATCGGGTTTATCCGGGTTTAACTTCAGAACTTCGGCCGACAAGGTACGATCCTGACTTATCCAGAATTCACAGTGGGAGCGTTCACCGCTGCACAGGACGCTACCACACGGTTTGCCTGTTCCGCAATGTAATGAAATAGTTGTGGCAGATGGCGATTGTGTCCGGTGCGGAAAGCGGCGAGCAGAAGTGCTCGTTCAGAGCCGCCTCAGTGGTTGGATTTTTCGAGGAGGCTGCCGATGGCTTTCTTCAATTCCGCGTAACTGGCTTCCGAAAACGGGCCGTGCGCCTGCCAGGTTACGTGGCCCTCGGGGTCGGTGAGCACAATGTAGGCGTCATCCGGAGCGCCGAAATTGACGAGTTTTTTCCATTCGTCCTGCTTATCGTAGAGCGGAACGAGATGCGCCTGTTGCTGAGGGGTGAGGTCTCCACGCATGCTGTGAAGAATCATGGGCTTCACCATTCGGGGCACGCCTTCAAGATGCGGCATCTGGTAGTAGTTCACGCGAGGATCGAGCAGGAGTTCGGCGCTGATGTGTTTGCCCCACGGCATGCACACGTCGCCACTTTTTTTGGAAAAGCCAAGAATGAGGATTTCAATCTGTTGAGCGGATGGCTTGGGCAGAGTAACCTCGGATTCATCGAGGGCTTTGGCTTTGACGGAAGGAATGCTCTGAGCACGCACGGGAAACGCGCCGATAAACAGGCACAGAATTACCGTGAGTAGAAATGGAATGCGGCGCAAATGAGTGTCTCCCGAATCAGTTAGAGTCGAAAATTCTTCAATCAAGTCAGGGTACAAAGATAGATGGCGAAGTGGCTGTAGACGTTGCTTGCGAGTGACGACAGGGCGCGTAAGAGTAATGCCCTGCCGTCACGTAATTGGCAGCCAAATCGGATGCCACACCCTCAATTCATCAGATCGCGCGGACCTCGTGCGCAACCGTGTTGCACCCCTACCCGAGGTGAGGATGATTTGTTACTCTCGCGGTGATGGCTGGGACTGAAAAAACGGTGCGTGGTGACGGGCGAGCTGCGACAACCGCAACGCCAGGCACCGGTGTGATCACGAGCCGAGACAATAGGTGGCTGAAAGCATTTCGATTAACGTTGCGGGGCGGATTGGCGACCGAGAATGGGAGCGTTGGCGTCGAAGGCGTGCGTCTGGTGGAAGAAGCGCTACGGTCGACATGTACGGTAGAAGCTGTACTGCTCAGCGAATCTGGTGAACGTCATCGAGAGCGGCTCGCTCCCCTGATCGATCGGGCGGAGCTTGGATTCCCGGTGTTGAAGACAACCGATCGATTGTTCGAGGGGATCGCGGACACGGAACATCCGCAGGGTGTGGCGGCATTGGTGAAACCGCGAGAGGTAAAGATTGAAGATCTTGTACACGTGCCGGAGGGTCGACACTCGCCGCTGTTGGTCGTCCTGGCAGGAGTGCAAGACCCGGGAAACGTGGGAACGATTCTGAGGACGGCAGCGGCTTTCGGAGTGACGGGCGCAGTGGCCGCTTCCACGGGGCAAGGCGGGACGGCTAGCCCGTTTTCGCCAAAAGCATTGCGCGCGTCGGCGGGAGCTACACTCCATCTTCCGGTGCTGGAAGGCATGTCGCTGGCGATCCTGATGACGCAGTTCAAACTCCAGAGGATCAAAACGGTTGCCTCTTGTGTTCACGACGATTCAAGAGGTGAACTGAAAGCGCCGGTATGCCCATGGGAAGTGAACTGGTGCGAACCGATGGCGCTGCTGGTGGGAAACGAAGGTGCGGGATTGCCGGAGGAAGTGGTCCATGCGGCAGATGAGAGGATCCACATACCGATGGCGACGAAGGTCGAATCGTTGAACGCAGCCGCGGCGGCGGCGGTGTTGTTTTACGAGGCGTATCGGCAGAGGTCGCGAAGGGAGTAGTGGTTTTATCAGGCAAAACAAACATTTGGTGATTTGAGCTTGCGACCATGGTGTGCAGTTGTGTTGCACCCCTACTGAAGAAGGCGGACAGGTGATGAGAAGAACTTTGCAGGCAACTTGCAAGCTGATGCTCTTTGGTTTGACATTTGGAGCGATGGCAGGCGCGCAAACGAAACCAGCCGAGACGGCTGCGAGTACGCCGCAACTGGTGATCATCGACACGGATATTGGTGATGACGTAGATGATGCGTACGCCATTGGATTGGCGCTGCAAAGTCCCGAACTGAAGATTCTGGGGATAACCACAGCTTGGGGCAACACGCCGCTGCGCGCGCGATTGGTGGGGCGGTTGTTGGAGGAAACCGGGAGGCAGGAGATTCCCGTTGCGATAGGGGGCGAGAAATACCCCGAAAAGGGGCAGCTTACCTTTTCACAGGAACAATACGCGCTGCGCGGGCCGCAGAAACAACTGCCGGGCGCCGTGGATTTTCTGCTTGGGCAAATCAAACAGCACCCGGGTGAAATCACGCTAATTGCGATTGGACCGGAAACTAACCTGGGAGCGGCCCTTGAAAAGGATGTGGGAACGTTTCGCAAACTGAAGCGAATCGTGCTGATGGGCGGGTCGGTGTATCGAGGCTACGAAGGATCTAACTATCCTATGGCAGCTTCGCATGCGCAGCCCGAATGGAATATTTTGTGCGACGTCTCGGCTGCGAAGAAGGTGTTTACTTCGGGCGTGCCGCTGTATGTGATGCCGCTGGACTCTACGCAGATTCGCCTGCAAGAAATAGAGCGTTCGCGAATATTCAGTAATGGCACCGCGCTTACAGACGCGCTGACCATCTTGACGCAGCAATGGTCAGCAGCAACAAATTCTCCGACGCCGACACTGTTCGACGTAGTGGCGGTAGCGTATGCGATCCGGCCGGAGTTGTGCCCAACTAAGGCAATGCGATTACGCGTGGATGATGAGGGCAATACCAAGGTGGAAGCGGGAGAGCCGAATACCCAGGTATGTTTAAAGTCGGACTCGGATCAATTCTTTGAGTTCTACATGCCGAGGATATTGGGCGTGAAGAAGTAGCGGGAGTATGCTACGGGGCGCAGAAAGGCAGGCTGCGTTACACTCGTAGGGCTATGGGATTGTTTTCGTCATTGCCGGAGCCAGAGACCGCGGCGGGATTACAGCCGCTGGCCGAGAGAATGCGTCCCCGGACGCTCGACGAGTTTATCGGGCAGGAGAAGCTGCTGGGTCCGGGTAAGCCGCTGCGCGTACAAATCGAATCGGACAATTTGGGATCGATGCTGTTTTGGGGGCCGCCGGGGTGTGGCAAGACGACGCTGGCGAGGGTGATCGCGCGCCTGACGAAAGCGGAGTTTGTGTCGTTCAGCGCGGTGTTGAGCGGGATCAAAGAGATCAAAGAAGTGATGGCCGTGGCCGAACAGAAATCTCGCGGCGGGGCACGGACGATTGTGTTTGTCGACGAGGTACACCGGTTCAATAAATCGCAGCAGGATGCGTTTTTGCCGCACGTCGAGGCCGGGCACATACTTTTTATCGGGGCGACGACGGAGAATCCGTCATTCGAAGTGATTTCGCCGCTGCTGTCTCGGACGAAGGTCTATGTACTCGAGTCGCTGACTACGCCGCAGATCGTGGAATTGTTGCAACGGGCGCTGGCCGACAAAGAGCGGGGACTCGGTGACGAGCAGATCGGGATTGAAGAAAAGATGGGCAGCCTAAAGCTCGACCCTGCGAGAAAACGATCAGAACGAGGTGCTGTGGCGGATTGCGGCGTTTGCGAATGGTGACGCACGGACGGCATACAACACTTTGGAGTTGTGCGTACGGGGCGCGGAACCTGATGCGAATGGCACGCGTCACATCACCTCTGAATTGCTGGGAAATGTGTTGCAGCGGAAGATGCTGCGATACGATAAGGCCGGCGAAGAGCATTACAACCTGATTTCGGCGTTACACAAGTCGGTAAGGAATTCAGATCCGGATGCGGCGTTGTACTGGCTGGCGCGGATGATCGAGAGTGGCGAAGAGCCATTGTTCCTGGCGCGGCGCATGGTGCGCATGGCGAGCGAGGACATCGGATTGGCGGAGCCTGGCGCACTGGCAGTGACACTGGCGGCCAAGGATGCGTTTGATTTTCTCGGTGCACCGGAAGGATATTTGGCACTGGCGCAGGCGGCGGTGTACTTGTCGTTGGCGCCGAAATCGAATGCGCTCTACACCGGTTATGGAGCGGTGATGGAGGACGTGCAGAAAACAGAAGCGGAGCCCGTGCCGCTACATCTGCGCAACGCAGTGACGGGATTGATGAAGAATGTCGGGCTATGGCGAGGGGTACAAGTACGCGCACAATTTTGAACAGAAGGTTACGGACATGCAGTGCCTGCCGGAGAACCTTGCGGGTAAGACATACTACAAGCCGACTGACCAGGGATTTGAGGCCAGATTACGAACGCGGATGGAAGAGATAAGGAAATTGAAAGTGCCTGGAGCGGGAAAATGAATACCTTGAGGAGAGCTGTTTTAGGCGCAGCGGCATTGCTGATGGTGATGCCGGGCCATGGGGCGGAATCGACGGGGCGGCCGAAGATTTATGGGATTGCGTTCGTACGAGTGAAGGCCACGGACCTGGAGAAGTCCAAAGCATTTTATGGCGGCGTGCTGGGATTGCAGTCGGGGGGACCTGCATGCAAGGGGGTGGCCAATCCCTGCTTCACTGTGAATTCGTCACAACACATTGAACTGGTGGCCACGGCCGCAGGAGATAAAGGCCCGTTTCTGCCGGAAATTGGTTTGGCGACGAACAGCGTCGAGCAGATGGCAGCGTATTTGACGGCCAAAGGCATTGCGACCTCGGAGATTTTGCGGCGGCCCGACAGCGCAAAGTATCTGGAAGTATTGGATCCGGAGCATCACAAGATTGTGTTTGTGGACGGAACGGCGGCGGGCGAATCGGGAGCAATACACAAGGGAGCGGTGAGTAACCGCTTGCTCCACGCGGGATTTGTGGCAAAGGACAGCAAGGCGGAAAGCCGATTTTACGAGGATGTACTGGGATTCAATGTGTACTGGCATGGCGGATTCAAGGAAGATGAAACAGATTGGTATATGGTGCAGGTGCCGGATGGGACGGATTGGCTGGAGTATATGCTGAATATTTCGCCGGAAGCCGAGCACCGCGAGTTGGGGATTCAGTATCATTTTTCGCTGGGCGTGGTGAGTGTGAAGGAGACGGCGAAAGCGTTGGAAGCGAGAGGCGTGCGAGTCGATGGGCCGCCGTTGCTGGGGCGGGATGGAAAATGGCAGCTCACTTTGTACGATCCCGATGATACGAGAGCGGAAGTGATGGAGTTTGTGCCGGTGGAGAAGCCGTGCTGCTCGGCGTATGGAGGGACGCAGCCGAAGCCATGAAGCGGATCATAAACGCGGTGATGTTCCCTGTTCGTCTTTGCGATCTATTGCCTTGATGCTGCCGGGCACAGCAGTCGTAGGCAATCGAGAGACCAAAGATTACCGGCATCTTGGAGTTTCCATTGCTGTCAGAGAATCTTGAACTGCCAAAGAAGTTTTATTCAGGGGTATTGTTGCTCTCTGAGGTCAGTGCAGGCCTGAATTCGACTCATGCTGAACGAGATCCTGGTTGCGATTGGATCAATCCGATCAGTGCTATTTGGTAAGGGACAGACAAGCAATCTCGGTGCTGAGCGACCCTGCGTGGCGGAAGGTCCCTGTGCAACTAACTACCTGACTCATGATCACGCTTAGAACTTCTAATGCAACGAAACTTCGCGAATATCTTAGAGGCGAAGGGCATCCCAGGTTAGCGTGTTAGCGGGAGTTGGCAAGGCCTACAAACGAATTCACGGCAATCGATCCCGAAAAACACCGGATTCAGTTTCATCGAACGGACCTGACACGACTCAGACGGATGAATCGCGCAAACTCCCCAGGTCAGGCATTGATTCATGCGGGATTCATCGTGAAAGACCGGGCGGCGATGGACAAGTTTTATCGAGACATTTTAGGATTTCATTTGTACTGGTCGGGCGGGATGAAGGACGGGGAGACGAATTGGGTGTCGATGCAGGTGCCGGACGGAACGGACTGGATCGAGTACATGCTGAACGTGGATCCCAATGCGGATCAGCGATTGCGTGGGGTGATGAATCATATTGCGCTGGGCGTGCCCAGCGTGAAAGAGGCCGCCATCCAATTGGAGAAGAACGGCGTCAAATTAACCGAGCAACCAAAGATTGGACGCGACGGGAAATGGCAGTTGAATCTGTATGACCCGGACATGACGCGAGTGGAGTTGATGGAATTTACGCCAGTGGAGAAGCCATGCTGTTCGGAGTTTACGGGGACCCATCCTAAACCATGATTGGTCGATTCCTGGAGAGATTTTAGTGAGATGAATGGTGATCGATTGGCGAGATCCTTCGACTGCGGTCTGCAGAATTCGCAACCTTCGCTCAGGAGGACAGGGTTGGCGCGGTGGACGGCAGACGCTTCGCAAGGACGTCAATCTAAACCCGCACCCTTAGGAGCGAAGGGTGCGGCACCCGGTTCACGAAAACTTACGGGCGGATAACGCCGCCCCACGGGCATTCTTGATCGCCATCCTCGTTGGTGCGATCTTCCCTGCTCGGGGTGGTGCGGGCGCAGAACATGGATAAGCCGGTGCAGAGCGTCGATGAGGAAGTGACTGCGTTTGCGTATGCCCTGGATGGACGGATCGCGTATTCCGTGCGGCATATGTACAAGGCCAAGAAGTACGACCTCGAGCGCGACGACATCTACATGCTGGATACCAGCGGAAAAAAGAAGAAGATTTTTTCCGGCGAAAAGTTTTCGACTGGCGACAAACCGATGACTTATCTCATCGAGAGTTTTACCTGGTCGCCGAACAGCAAGATCCTGGCCGTGCAGATGAATACGATCAGCGTGGACATCGAAGATGGGCACACAGAAGAGGCGCGCGCGCTGCTGTTTATCGACGATTCAGGGCGCGAACTGCGGCCTGCGAGCAAGGGAGTGCTGCTGAACGCGGAGAATCCCGTCTGGCTGCGGGACAATACGACTCTCCTGTACATGACGGAAGAGGTGCCACCACGCACGTTGTTCTCGATGCAGTACATCAATATTTTCAGCGGGCCGGCGGGAAAAGCATTTGAAGGTCGCACATTCGCCGCGGTAGCACGGATCTCTGGAACAAATTCAGCGATCGCGGTGGAGCGCGACAGGAACATGGATGGTCCGGCGCGGCTGCAACTGCTGGAATTACTGGCGCAGGACGACAAAGAAGTAGCCACGCTGGATGCTTATGCCGGTGGACTGAGCTTGTCGCCTTCAGGAACGTACGCAGCGTATTACCTGGACAACGAGGTGCTCGAGATTCGTGAACTCAGCGCGCCGAAACGCATCGCGCGGATGCGGATCGGTTTGGGTGTGTTGCAATGGTCGGCGGACGAAACGAAGATCTATCTGAAGCGCACGGTGGAAAAGAAATCGGCGGACCTGGTGATGTTTACCGTGCCGCAACTGGCAGCGTACGCAAATCGTGCGGAAGTACCGGTCAGCGAGCCGACGCCGGATTTCTTATTACATGGTTTGACGATACGGGAGTATGGCGTGTCGCCGGATGGGCGGTTTATCGGGATTGTGCTGCCGGGAAAACGGAACTTGCAGATATTCTCGATGAGGTGAGAGAAACAGTCGTATGTTTTGATTTATAAGTTCTAAGTAAGGCAAGAAAAACACGGGAGGGCGCCTAACGATGGCGCCTTTTTTTGTGTTCGACGAGCAGGCAGGCATCTTCGATGGCAATGAGGCCGGCGGCCCGGGCCTTTTTCGCCGCAGGCTCGTTGATGATTCCCTGCTGGAGCCACAGGACTTTGGCGTTGATAGCGATGGCGGAATCGGCAACCGGGGGAACGTCTTCAGGGCGGCGGAAGACGTCGACGATATCGATCTTTTCAGGGATGTCTTCGAGGCGTTTGTAGGATTTCTCGCCGAGGACTTCCGTTTCGTTTGGATTAACGGGGATGATGCGGAATCCGACGGACTGCAGATACTGGGATACCTCGAAACTAGGACGGGCGGGATTGGAGGAAAGGCCGACGACGGCGATCGTCTTTGTTTCGCGCAGAATGTCGGCAACGGGATCGGCAGAGGCTCTCGAGTTATCGGGGAGATGAAGCTTCATAGAAATTGGATGCCGCTGAGACTGGGTTCGTTAAGAGTCTGACCTGAAAAGCATGCCACAGAGCTGACGGAGTTCGCGCAGAGTTCGCAGAGGCATTGCGTCAGGTACGAGTCGTTTGGACAGATGGCACGGAATGTTCCAGGAGATGAGCGATGGCCCCTAGAAGCTTGGTATTTTCCGCTGGGTTGCCAACGGAGATGCGGATCGCGTCAGGAAAACCCATCCAGGCCATGGGGCGGACGATCACGCCTTCCTGAAGCAGAGCGTCGCAGAAGGGCTTGGCGTTCTGGCCGAGTTCAATGAAGAGAAAATTGGTTTCGCTGGGAACCGGATTAAGGCCGAGGTGGCGAAGTTCGTTGTAGAGGCGCTTGCGTTCGGCGCGGTTCATTTCGGAGGAACGTTGCACGTGCTCGTTATCGTCAAGCGCGGCTAGCGCGGCAGCCTGGCCAATGCTCGTGACATTGAAGGGTGTGCGAAGTTTGTTCATTTCGGCGACCAGCGTGGGATGGCCGATGCCGTAGCCGATTCTGAGACCGGCAAGTCCGTACACTTTCGAGAAGGTATGTAGCGTGAGGATGTTGTTGTACTGCTTAAATAGTTCCATGGCATTGGGCATGTCCGGACGTTCGGCATATTCCTTGTAGGCTTCGTCGTATACAACCAGCACGTCGCCGGGAACTTTCTTGAGGAATGCGGCGAACTCGGCGGCACCGAAGGTAGTGCCCGTCGGATTATTGGGATTGGCAATGTAGATGATGCGCGTTTGCGGCGTAACCGCGCGGGCGATAGCATCCAGATCGAACGTGAAATTCTTTAGCGGGGTCAGTACAAGCTTTCCCCCGCTGGCACGAATGGCAATTGAAAACAGAGCGAACGAGCCTTCGCTGGTAATTCCCTCCAGTCCCGGGCGGAGCAACACGCGGGAAGCGAGATCGATGATTTCACTGGAACCGAGCCCGACAAAAATCTCCTCGAAGTGCACGCCATAGCGCGCTGCCAGAACTTCGCGGAGGCGCTTGCTGCCTCCATCGGGATACCAGTTGGCATCGCCCAGTGCGCGGCGTGCGGCTTCGATGGCTTTGGGAGAGGGACCGAGCGGGTTTTCGTTGGAGGCCAGTTTGACGGCGTGAATCTTCAGGTCCTGCTCGACTTCTTCGACCGGTTTGCCGGGAACGTAGGCGGGGAGTCCCTGGATGTAATCGGGAATGAGTTCTTCGAGTGTGTGCGTCATCGGCGTGATCGCTTTCCTGTTACAACGAAACTTATGGACCTCATATCGATATGCTTATTATGCACGATTGAGCTACGGAGTGAAGTGACGGGCGACATATCGGTGCGTGGGAAGAAACAGCCGGTGTTCACGGGGAGTTGATGCAGCAAAGTGAGTTGAGGTCTTTCACCCGCACAAGACTTCGGTTCAGGATGACAGGTTTTTGCTTGAAGTGGAATCTAAACCCGCACTCTCAACAGCGAAGGGTGCGGCACCCGACTAGAGTAAACAGCCGAGCAACTGAGAGTAGCGGACACGAGGAAGATTGGCACTTACTTCATGTCTGCGGGGGCGAGGTTCTTTAGCTGGAAGATTTCGGACTTGGTGAGAGGGCGGAATTTACCGGGAGGGACGTCAAGCGTGATGGGGCCGAGTTGCACGCGCTTGATTTTCTCGACGAGGAAGCCAACTTCGAGAAACATGCGGCGAATCTGACGATTACGTCCCTCGATAAGGACCACCTCATACCAGGGATTGGTAGCGTCCTCGGCGAGGCGGATTTTCGCGGGAGAGGTTTTTACGCGGCGTCCATCTTCGAGGGGAATGCTGATGCCTGCACGAAGCTTCTGAATTGCTTGTTCGTTGGGCTTACCATTTATTTTTACCAGGTAGGTCTTCGGGATGTGCGAGCCAGCCTTGGTGAGTTTCTGCGCGAGAGCTCCGTCGTTGGTCATGATCAGCAGGCCTTCGCTACCGTAGTCGAGACGGCCCACGGGGTAGACGCGTTCGTTCAGTCGACCCAATAATTCCATCACTGTCGGGCGGCCTTCGGGGTCGGTCACAGTAGTGACGTAGCCCTTCGGCTTGTTCAGAAGGAAATAGACGAATGGCTGCGCACGCTTGAGAGGCTTGCCGTCGACGGTGATGGCGTCGACCAGTGGATCGGCTTTCGTACCCTGCTCAGTGACGATAGTGCCATTCAGTGTCACCCGACCGGCTGCGATAATCTCCTCGGCTTTGCGACGGGAAGCGATTCCAGCGGCGGCAAGGATTTTTTGTAGACGCTCGGCGGCCATTGTTAAGAGTAGCGCTAGAGATTAGCGCGGCGAGCGCGGTTTACGCGGAGGAAAATTGCGATTGGATTTGGGGCGCCCGGAAGAATGACGTGGCGACTTGCCAGGAGCGTGCGAAGGGCGGTCAAATCGATCCGAAGACTTGCCTGGCCTATTGAATTTGCTCGAAAAGCTTCCGGAGCGCTTGAATTTGCCCGAGGGGCTCGACGGGCGATCCGGTCCGCCTGAGGAAGAGAACTTGCGCGGGCCTTTGGGACGGAACGGCTTGGAATCTTGACGGAAGGGTTTGGAACGGGGGCCATCTTTGCGGCCTCCACGAAATTTTGCAGAAGCATTTTCAGGCGGGCTTGGTGGCCGACTGGTACTGAGCCACGGCGCGCGCGGCTTTTCGGGCGACTCGAGGCGCTCATCGTCAATATCGTCGAAATCCTCACGGGCGTTCGCGGGCGCCGATGGACGACGCTGAAATTTGGTGTAACGCGCGGGACGTTTACCGGTCTTGCCGGTCGGGGGGTTCGAGAAATGCTGCGCTTTACCGACTGGGTTTGCGTGGCGGGTAGGCGGTCTGGATGGCACTGGACGAAACGAAGGCTTCCCTTCAGGTTTGGGCCGGGGATGCGGGGTAAAGGTCAGGGGTCGAGCCGGATGATTCAGGGCTTCAACTTGTTCTTTCTTGAGAACGACGTAGTGGCTGACGGGGACACCTTCGAGCGAGAGTGGGCCAAAGCCAACACGTTTTACTTTCTCGATTGGATGCTGATCTTTCTGCAGCGCCAGGGCCAAGACATCCAGCTTTGAGCCGGTAACCCGTGCTTCGTACCAGTAATTCATGGCGTGGCCGCGCGTGGAATCCGGTTGGCGTATGACGCGAACGACGGTGTTCGTTCTCATACCCAGTGCGTCGAGCTCGTCGAGATTCAGACGACCCTTCACCTTAATGTGGTAGACCTGCGGAATGTTTGACCAGGACTTGAGAATCTTGTCGGTGAGCGTCCCGTCGTTGGTGAGAAAAATAAGTCCGCTGGCGGCGTAATCAAGATTGCCCACGGGATAGACACGCTCAGGAAATCCGCGCAGAAAATTCCGAAGTGTCTTGCGGCCTTCGGGGTCCGCCAATGTGGAGACAACTTCGGGCGGTTTGTGCATTACAAGATAGACAAGCTTGCGCTCGGCAATTTCCACCGTGCGTCCGGCGGCTTCGATCTTGTCGACGTCAGGATCGGCTTTCGTGCCGAGTTCGCGCACAATTTGGCCGTTGACCAAGACCTGGCCAGAGAGAATGAGTTGCTCCGCATGGCGGCGAGAAGCGATGCCGGCGTGGGCAATAATTTTTTGTAAGCGTTCGAGCATGCTGTTAAGAGAATAACAGATTACGGCAGGTGGATTTCAGCGAACTGCGGCGGCTAACAGTTCGATGCTGGGTTGAAGTAGATGTTGAAATCCTTCGACCAGCAGAATACGCAGGTGCAAGATGACAGTATGATTCTTGTTTCGAGCGAGATCTGGTTACGTTTAAAACCTACGCCCTTCAAGGCGAAGGGTGCGGCACCCAAGTTTGGGAATTATTCGCCGGCGGACTTGGCTTCGGCTTTGGGCGGGACTTCGTCGAGTTGGCCGCTGGGCATACCTTCGCTGGTCGCGGCGACTTCTTCTTCGCGGAGGACTGGATCTGCGCTCGCATCGGCGAGGGCTTCTGCCTGAATAGCTTCCACAGTGCCATGCACGTTTGCAGTCGTCGAAGAATGTGTCGCGGCGAAAACTTCCGCGGAACTCTCTGGGACCGGAAGGTTCTCGAGAGTGTCGGCGGTGGGCGAACTCAGAAGAGATTCGTCCGTGGACTCGGCAGCCACGGCAATACCTTCATCGGTGCCTAGAGCTTCGCGGGCCAGCGCTTCGAATTCCTTCAAGCTTGGTAGTTCGTCGAGATCGCTGAGTCCGAAACGCATCAGGAATTCTTTGGAGGATTTGTAGAGAATGGGGCGCCCCATGACTTCTTTGCGGCCGGCGGTGGTGATCAACTTTTTGTCGAGCAATGTGCTGATGACGCCGGAAGTGTTGACGCCACGAATCTCTGAAATTTCAGGAGCGGTGACCGGCTGTTTGTAGGCAATGACGGCGAGCGTTTCCAGCGCGGGCATGGAAAGGCGCAGCGGCGGGCGCAGGCTCTTGATGAATCGGCGCACGACGTCGTGATGCTGAGGCTTGGTGTACATCTTGTAGCCGCCGGCAACCGCACGGACTTCGATGCCGCGTTCATCGGTGGCTTGTGTGGCGATCAGTTCGTCGAGAGAGGCCTGCACAGCGAGTTTTTCTTCGCCGAGGGCCAGCGTTAGTTGCTCGATGGTGGCGGGTTCGTCGGCGGCGTAGATGATGGCTTCGAGTGCGGCTTTGCGTTCTTCGTTGGTCATGGTTGAATGCCCTTGGTACCGGTAACAAGTATTAAGTTCTAAGTTTTACGCAAACCATCGGCGGGACAAGCCCAGTCTACTCGCTTTTACTTAGAACTTGAAACTAAGTACTCAGCACTGCAAACGCGAAAAACGAATAAAAGATTCACGCCCCTATTGGTATTCCGCGTCGATGCGGAGGGCGCCGGATTCGTCGAAGGCCACGTCGAAGGATTTGCTCTTCTTCACCACGATGTCGCCGAACTGTTTGTCTTGCGCGAGCATGACGGCCTGCAGCTTGACCATCTCCAGGACGGCAAGGAACGCGACGATCATGGCGTGACGCGAGGGGCAGGCCTCGAAGAACTGGATCAGATTGACGGAATTTGTGTCGCTGGCGAGGATTTGTCCGCGGAGTTGCGCGATCATCTGGGCGACGGTGAAAACGTCGTGGGTCAGTTCGATGCGGGTGACTTCTTTTTTGCGCTCGAGGACCTGCTGGAAAACGCGGACGAGGTCGACCAGCGAAACGACCAGTTCGCCTTCGGTGCCTTCGTCGTTATAGAGGGACTTGTCTGGCTTCGACCAGACATTTTCTTCGATCTGCTGTTTCTGGTAGAGAAGTTGCGCGGCGTTCTTGAATTTTTCGTGCTCGAGCAGACGCTGGACGAGTTCTTCACGCGGATCGGCGGCTTGCTCTTCGGTGGAGGCCAGCGGATCGGGCGGCAGGAGCATTTTGGACTTGATGTAGATCAGCGTGGCGGCCATGTAGATGAATTCGGCGGAGACGTCGATGTTCTGGACTTCGAGGTTGTGAAGATAGTCGAGGTATTGCGAGGTGATTTTGGAAATTTGAATATCGTGGATGTTCATCTCCTGCTTCTTGATGAGGTCAAGCAGGAGGTCGAGGGGACCTTCGTAGATAGGGATGTGGATGCGGTAAGGAGTTGCCATGGAAGAATAGTTTACAGTGAACGGCTGAAAAGCAAAACCGAGGGAATGTAAACAGACGTCGCGAGTTCAGGAGTGTGTTTGCCGCGATCCCTCCACTGCGATGCCGCAGCTGAGCGGCATTTCGGTCGGGATGACAACCACTACGATAGGAAAACCCAAGACGGCCACCTGAATGTGCCCCTACAGGGATGAGATTTCTTGGCGCTTGCGGGGCCAGTTGAAGATGGCGGTGCGGACGCGTTCCATGGTCTGCTGCGCAGACTTGCGGGCTTCGTGCGAGCCGTTGTCCAGGATTTCGAGGACGCGTTTCGGGTGCTGCTCGAATTCGTTGCGGCGGGCGCGGACCGGTTCGATCCAGGTGATGAGGTGGTCGGCCATCTTGGATTTACATTCGATGCAGCCGATGCCGGCGGTGCGGCAGCCTTCAGCGGCCCAGTCTAGCGTTTCTTTGGGAGAGAAGAGTTTGTGCCAGTCGTAGACCGGGCAGACGTCGGGGTTGCCGGGGTCGGTGCGGCGCTTGCGGGCGGGATCGGTGACCATCACTTTAGTTTTAGAGCGGATGTCGGCGTCGGATTCGGAAAGCGTGATGGCGTTGCCGTAGGACTTGGACATTTTGCGGCCGTCGAGGCCGGGGATGCGGGGGGTGGGGGTAAGCAGAACCTGGGGTTCTTCCAACACGCTATTTGACGAGAAAAAGTGTTTGGCGTCGAAAGGTAATTTTTCGAAGAAATTCGACAATCCCATTTCATGGACTTTTTGACGAATCAACATCGTGACGATAGCGCGCTGCTCTGCGGTGAACTCATGAGTTCGGTGGAAGGACGGGCACCGTCTGTTGGAGATCGAGCATTTGAGCCCAAACGCTGCGACCGATTTTGCGATTGGCGACAGAAAAGAGTTCGGGGCTCACATCGAAGCCGTAATACAAAACGAAACGACGGACGAGTTCGCGGCTGAACTCTACGTGGGAGACCTGGTCTTCGCCTACGGGGACGGAGAGTGTTTTGCCGGGGTCGGAGTACATGACGATGTCGGCGGTTTGCAGAGTCGGGTAGCCGAGGAAGCCGTAGGTGTGGAGATCTTTGTTGGTGACGTTGTCGATCTGCTCTTTGTAGGTGGGGATGCGTTCGAGCCAGCCGAGCGGGCGTGACCATGCTTAAGAGGAGATGGAGTTCGGCGTGTTCGGGGACGAGCGACTGCAGGAAGATCGTGGACTTCGCGGGGTCGAGACCCGAGGCGAGATAGTCGATGGTGATTTGCAGGGAGTTTTCGGCGACGGCGCTGGTGTCGGCGTAATCGCTGGTGAGGGCGTGCCAGTCGGCGATGAAGTAGAAGCAATCGTAGGCAGGATCACCTGCCGGCAGTCAGGTTCTGCAGGCGAACCCAATTTTGTAGCGCGCCGAAATAGTGGCCGATGTGGAGGCGTCCTGTGGGGCGCATGCCGGAGAGGACGCGGTTGGCTGCTTTAGTCAAAAGTCATCCTTGGATAGTGAAAGTTCTAAGTAATCAGTTCTAAGTAATACGTAAAGAAAGACGGGTCGCCGCGTTCCTGCGCCTGCTGCAAAGACTCAAAACTGAATACTTATAACTTTAAACTGCTCTCACTTTGCTAGCAAATCGCGGGCGATGATGGTGCGCTGGATTTCGCTGGTGCCTTCGTAAATGGAGATGACGCGGGCATCGCGGTAGATGCGCTCGACTTCGGATTCGCGGGAATAGCCCTGGCTGCCGTGAATTTGCACGGCTTTGTAGGCGACGCGATTGACCATTTCGCTGGCGTAGAGTTTGGCGCGCGAGGCGGCAGAACCCATTTTGCCGTTCGAATCTTTGATGCGATGCGGCCTGATAGAGCAGCGCGCGGGCGGCCTCGATTTCCGTGTGCATGTCGGCGAGCATCCACTGGATGGCCTGGAAGTCGGCGATGGACTTGCCGAAGGCTTTGCGGTTGCGTGCGAATTTTGCGGATTCATCGAGAGCGGCTTGCGCAAGGCCAACGGCCTGGGCGGCGATGCCGATGCGGCCGCCGTCGAGTGCGGTGAGGGCGATCTTCAGGCCTTGGCCTTCTTCGCCGAGGCGATTGGCGGCGGGTACGATGCAATCGTTGAAAATAATTTCGACGGAGGGCGAACTGCGCTGACCCATTTTGTCTTCGTGGCGGCCGACTTGGAAGCCCGGGAATGTGGGCTCGACGAAGAAATGCGGTGATTCCCTTTCCGCCGGCTTCGGGATTGGTTTTGGCGAAGACGAGGAAGACGCCGGCGGCGCTACCGTTGGTGACCCAGGTTTTGGTGCCGTTCAGACGATAGGAGTCGAAGTCGCTCAGCAGATTCCTCGCTTGGCTCGGATCTGACAGATCGGCCATTGCTACGGACGGCGGTGCATTGGATGCCGGCGGCGTCGGAACCTGCGGCAGGTTCGGTGAGGCAGAAGGCGCCGATCATTTCGCCGGAGGCCAGCGGTTTGAGATATTTGTGCTTTTGCGCGTCGGTGGCGAAGGCCAGCAGCGGAAGTTGCACGGCGGAATTGGTCACGGCGAGAGCCGTGGAGATCGCGGCGTGCACGCGGGCGACTTCCTCGAGCATCAGGACGTAGGAGATGGTGTCGAGTCCCGGGCCGCCCCATTCTTCGGGCATGAGCATGCCGCAGCATCCCATGGTGCCGAGTTTCTTGATGATGTCGAGCGGGAAAGTGGTCGGATTTTTCCCAGTCTTTGACGTGGGGACGAACTTCGGTGGCCATGAATTCGCGAACGGTGTCGCGGATGAGGAGTTGGTGATCGGCGAGAGAGAAGTCCATGGGTTTGCGAACGGTTAGTCTAGCACGAGAGGAAAGGCTGGCGGCGGAGAGTCGCATGGATAGGCCCGACGGAGAGATTGTCGTTTGTTTCAACGTGCATCTCGTTCTGAAACTGATTGCCACGATCCCTCCACTGCGTGCCGCATATGTCGCGGCACTACGGTCGGGATGACAGATTCGGAAGGTGCAGATGAGATGGGTGAAATGAAGTCTGAACCCGCACCCTTAACTGCGAAGCGTGCGGCACCCGGAGACCTTGTCCGGGCGAATTGCAGGATTAGAGTTTGAAGAGTTCGCGGAGGCGCTTGGTTTGTTGGCGGCTCACGGGGATTTCGGATTGTTTCTTGTCGTTCATTTTCAGCATGAAGCTGGATTTGAACCAGGGCACGACTTCCTTGATGTGATGGATGTTGACGAGATAGGAGCGGTGCGAGCGCCAGAAGGACTCGGATTGCAGGGCGTCGAACAGTTCCTCGAGGGTGCGGTAGTTGGAGGAGCCTTCGACGTCTTTGGCGACGACGGAAATGAGGCCACCTTCGATGGAGGCGAAGATAAGGTCTTCTGCATCGACGAGCAGCGAGCGTTGCTGTGACTTGACGAGAATTTTTGATGGCGATGAGGGCCTGCTTGGCGCGCCCGAGCTGGCTGACTAACTGTTCGAGGCGCTCGGTCGGGCTGACTTGGGTTTCAATTTCGCGGCGGGCACGCTGGATCGCTTTGGCGATGCGGGCCTTGTCGAACGGCTTCAAGCACGTAGTCAACGGCGTTTACGTCGAAGGCTTGCACGGCGTAGTGGTCGAACGCCGTGGCAAAGACAACGTGAGGGACTTTTAGCTTTTTGTTCAACCAAGCTTTCTTAAGGACGCCGAAACCATCGAGGCCGGGCATCTGCACATCGAGGAACACAAGGTCGGGAGAATGTTCTTTGATGAGATTGACGGCGTCGAGGCCGTTCTTGCCCTTGACCGATGAGATTGATTTCTGGAAAACCCTTGAGGAGAAAGGCCAGTTCTTCGCGGGCTGGCTTTTCGTCGTCGACGATGATGGTGTTGATAGACATGGGCTTGACGGGGCGAGTATAGCGCGGGTGGTGAACCAGTGGCGAATGAAGACGCGAGATGCGACGCATCTGCGTTCGGGTTATGATGCCAACTCTAATCCTTTGTGAGGGGACGAACACTTGGCGATACCGGTGAAGGTAGTATCGAAAGACAAGGAAAAGATTCTTGAGAGCACAGTGATTTACGATGGGCCAATTTTTGGCGTGCGTCGAGACAGGGTGCTCGAGCCAGGAGGGCTTGAGACCACGCGGGAACTGATCACTCATCCCGGCTCGGTGGTGGTCCTGCCGGTTTTCAAGGACGGACGGATTCTGATGATCCAGCAGTACCGACATGCCACGCGACAATATCTCTGGGAACTTGTGGCAGGGCGCATCGACGCAGGGCGAATCGCCGAGAAAGGCAGGCGCGCGAGAGTTGATGGAAGAGACCGGATACCGCGCGAAGAAACTGGAAGTATTTCTGGATGTCTTCCCTACCCCGGGATTTCTGGAAGAGCGAATGTACATTTTGCTTGCAACGGGATTGACAGCGGGCGAGGCGCAGCCGGAGTTTGACGAGAAAATAATTTCCCATGCTTATAAAGTAAACGAATTGAAAAAGATGATGCAGAGCGGCGAATTGCGCGACGCCAAATCGATTGCAGGAATCCTCTATTACCTTACATTTTTGAAGTAGCCTTGCTTTCCTCAGAGTTAATTCGATTTTGCAGGGGTTAAATGCAGCCCAGCGGCTGCAGCGGCCCAAATGTCCTATTGACTGCAAATTCCATTTTGATACACTCCGCGCAATTCGTGCTCATTGCGGCGATTGCAATTGCTGTCCGCCCAAGGAGTCACCGTCAAAAGGAGACACGAAGTGCAAGGAACTGTTAAGTGGTTCAATAATTCGAAAGGATACGGATTCATCGGACGTGAAGACGGCCCAGATGTTTTCGTGCACTATTCGGCGATCGTCGGGGATGGTTACCGGACGCTGCAGGAAGGAGACCCGGTAGAATTTGAGATCGTGCAAGGCCCGAAAGGGCCGCAGGCCTCAAACGTAGCCAAAGCAGGATAGTTGGGTCGACGGAGAATTTCAGGTACCGGCGGGAGCGAGGGCTTCCCGCCGGTTTTTTATTAGAGCAGGGAGAGGCTGCGGTGGAGTCGAACGAGTATCCTGCGCAAGGAATCCGGAGACTACGAGAGGAGTCTCTAGCACAGATCGTGAGGCCCACCCTTCGCACAACAAAAACGCTAAGGATGTGGCACCTTCAAGTTTTGATGGTCTTGCTGTAACGAGCGGACAGGAGATGGGAATATAATCAGCCTATGGACAACAAACAGATTGCGCGAATTCTGCAGGAGACCGCACGGCTCCTGGAGATTGACGGAGCGATTATCGGGCGCTACCGGAGCTATGAGAAAGCCGCGGAACTTATTGGAGGCCTGCCGGATTCGGTCGAGCAACTGGTGGCGACGCCGGAAAAGCTGACCGAACTCCCGGGCATCGGCGACCGCATGGTGGAGCACCTGACAGAGATCGTAAAGACGGGCGACTACAGCCTGCGCGCGAAACTGCTGAAGAAATATCCGGCGACGATTCTGGATCTGCTGGAATTGCAATCGCTCGGACCCGAAGAAAGTGGCATTTCTATGGAAGACCTTTAAGGCGGGATCGGTGGCTGACGTGGAAAAACTCGCGAAGGAAGGCAAGCTGCGCGACTTGGCCGGATTCGGCGAAAAGAGCGAACAGAACATTTTGAAGGGCGTGGAAGTATTCAAGAAATCATCTGGGCGATTCCACATTAATGTGGCCGAAGCGGCAGCGGTGGCGATCACCGCGCACATCCAGAAAGCGGGTAAAGCCGTGGAGTCGGTTACTCCGGCGGGTTCGCTGCGGCGCGGGAAGGAAACGGTCGGGAGATCTGGACCTGCTGTTGACGCTGGCCGGATGGGCACACTTCGCAAAAGGAGATCGATCGCATTGCAGAACATATTCTGACGTTTCCGGGGATCGATCAGACGCTGGCACATGGCGAAAACAAGGTGAGCTTCACGCTGGACAGACGGACTGCAGGTGGATGTGCGTCTGCTGGAGAAGAAGAGTTTCGGAGCTGCGCTGCTATATTTCACCGGCTCGAAGGAGCACAACGTGGCGCTGCGAGGGCGTGCAAACGACATGGGATACACGCTCAACGAGTATCAACTGGCCACGCTGAAGGGCGAAAAACACGTTGCCGGCAAGACCGAAGAAGAGATTTACGCGAAGTTGAAGCTGGATTACGTTCCACCGGAATTGCGCGAGAACACGGGCGAAATTGCGGCTGCCGAAAACAGTGCGCTGCCGAAGCTGGTTGAGCTGAAGGACATGAAAGGCGACCTTCAGATGCACACGACGGCGAGCGACGGAAAGAATTCGATTGAAGAGATGGCGGCCGCGGCGCAAGGCGCTGGGCCACGAGTACATTGCGATCACAGACCACTCCAAGGCCGTCACTGTGGCGAATGGACTGAACGAAAAGCGCATGGAGGAGCACATCAAGAGGCTGCGCGCGGCGGATGCCAAGGGGCTGGGGATTCGCGTACTCGTTGGATCCGAGGTCGATATTTTGAAGGATGGCTCGCTGGACTATTCCGACGAAATCCTGGCGCAGCTGGACGTGGTGGTCTGCTCGATCCACTCCTATTTCAATCTGGAGCGCGCGGAGATGACGGAGCGGATGCTGGCGGCGATTGAGAACCCCTATACGCAAATCATTGCGCATCCGACCGGGCGATTGCTTTTGCGCAGGGATCCGATCGACTACGACATGGAGAAGATACTGGATGCCTGCGCAAAGCATGGCGTGGCGATGGAGTGCAACTCGTATCCCGACCGGCTGGACTTGAAGGATGTATACCTGCGGATGTGCAAGGACCGCGGGGTAAAGGTGGTAATTTCGACGGACTCCGCACAATGCCGCGAATCTGTCCTTCATCCGGTATGGGGTGACGATGGCCCGGCGGGGCTGGCTGGAGAAGAAAGACGTCATCAATACCCTGCCCACAGAAAAGTTTCTGGCGGCGCTGAGAGCAAAACCGGGTGCGGGATCGGGGCGTTCCATGGAGCCAAGAGGAAGGCGGCCAAAGGGCGCTAGGCCGGTTGGGAAGCCTTGAGTGCGTCATGGCCGGCGGCGGGAACATTTTACAGAGTGACTGCGTTTATAGAGTTAGAAGCGCCTGGAGGCGAAATTCCATGAAGACAGTTACTGGGTCGACGGATGGGTGGGCTGGGAATTGGATTTGCGGCACTCGTGATTGGCGGATCGCTGCAGGCTCCCGTTTGCGGGCGGAAGAGGTCGTGAAGTCCTTCGCGGTGAGCGGACACGCCAAAGTACGAGTGCAGACCGATGACGGCGCGGTGCGCGTATCGACAGGCGACATAAAGCAGGTGGAAGTCCGCGTGATCTACAAGGGATATACCCTCGACAAGGACTTGCGAGTGACCACGTCACAGAATGGCGACAGCGTCGAGGTTGTCGCCAAGACCGGTAACAACTGGGGCTTCAGTTGGGGAGTGAACCATCGTGAATTGCGAGTGGAAGTGCATATGCCGAAGGACGCGGACTTGGATGCCACGACGGGCGATGGCTCGGTTGAAGCCGACTCCATCAATGGAAACCTGGAGATTCGAACTGGCGACGGACACGTCACTGTTCAGGGCGCAAAGGGTGATATCCGGCTGCGTACAGGCGACGGCTGCGATTGAAGGGCGAAATCTGGACGGGCGAGTAGAGGCGACCACAGGCGACGGTCATATCAACATTCAGGGCCGGTTCGATTCGTTGAATATCAAGACGGGTGACGGCAGCGTGACGGCTCGGGCGAATGGCGGGTTCGAAGGTGCAGAGCACTTGGAACATCCACACCGGCGACGGTAGCGTAGATCTGGAGCTTCCGGGCGAATTGCAGGCCAATATTGACGCGAGCACGCATGACGGGCACATCAGCCTCGACATTCCCGTAACCGTGGAAGGGACGTTTAGTTCGTCACGAATCAACGGAAAGATGAACGGGGGAGGCACACCGATTATCGTCCGCACCGGGGACGGTTCGATTCACCTGAACAAAAGCTAGGCAGACGACGGGCTAAAAAAATGCCGGGCTGTAATCCGATGGGGCTCTGGTGGACGGCGTGTGCCCCCGCCTAAAGACGACGGACTGCAAGACGCCAGTCGATTGCCGAAAATAGAAGCAACGCAAGTTGGCTACGACATTGCAACTCACTAGGTCGTTCGGAGGAGCAGACCTTGGTCGTCCTCAGTCTTACGCCCAGCATATTCGTTTTGTTCGTGATTTCGGTGACTGGTTCCTTCCTGGATGCCAGCCGAAAGACACGAAAGTGGTTTCCCGCTGCAAGAATCAAAACTGAAATCCTGGACTCTGGCCGATTTGGTCTGCAGGTATGGACAGGTGCGAGGTCCGTCCGGCCATTGCCCGGACAATCTGCACTTGCTGCAGGAGGCGGCATAAAGCTTGCCTGCGGCAGGCAGGCCGCCCCTACGGGTGATGAGTCCTCATAGAGCTTGCAATAACTGCTAGCGATGCCCGCTCACTTTGCGGCAGAGTGGGCCGCCACTGCATCCATGGCGCGGACGGAATAGATCAACGCAGCGCCGGCATTCATGGCCATGGCTACGCCCAGGGATTCCGCTATTTCTTCACGTGTCGCGCCGGCCTTAAGTGCGGCTTCCGTGTGAAAGGTGATGCAACCGTCGCAGCGAGTGGTCACAGCAACGGCCAGAGAAATCAATTGACGAGTCTTCTCGCCCAGCTTGGAGTTCGCGCTGTTGGCGCTTGAGAGAGTCTGATAACCCTTCAGTGAGTCGGGAGTAAGTTTTGCAAATTCAGGGATCGACTTCAGCAGTTCTGCCTTGTAGTTATTCCAGTCAAACAGCATAGTAATTCCTTTCCAGAGCGAAGATATCTTGCGGAGTGCAAGTATACGATAGGACGGACAGGCGATAGGCATGTCCAACCCTTTTCGATGCGCGAGCCATCAGAAAGTTGATGTAAACTGCCCGTCACAATTTAATTCAGGAGAATGTAATGCGAATCTTGCGGCTGGCGTTGGTCATGCCTCTGTTGCTCGCCTGCAGCATCGCGCGTGGCTCAGACTCAGCCGCCCACCGTGAAGGTCACGCTATCGGGGAAATTGACGCGGGTGATGGCGATTGGAGGCGAGTCCACGGGGTGGGCCGTGCAACTGGAAGAACACACTCCCGTAGACGGCAAAGAAGTGACCTCCCTCGAAGTGAAGTTCAGCGACCCGAAGCAAGCGGAGAAGTACGAGAACAAGCGCGTGAAAGTAAAGGGCACGGTCACGCACCGGCACGGCGTGGAAACCGGGGACGTGATGGTGCTGGAAGTGACGTCGATTAAGAGTTTGAAGCCCCTGAAGCCGGCGAATTAGGCGATTTCGTCACAGCTTGAGATCCAGGCCTGAATCTCGCTTTAGCATTAAATCCTAAACTGACCACGCGCAATGCCATTCGGACGTTCCCGGATTTTCGAAGATGAGGGGCGATGTGGTATCGTTTTCGGTTCGCATGTTCCGCTCCGAACTGCGTGAGCGGTAGTCCAATCTTCAGGTGGTCCTCAGGGGGGCCCGAACATGAAATCTGTGTACAACGGGGTAGCAGTGCCAAGCGACGGGAAAGCGATCGGATACAGCAACGACGCGTTGCAAGTGCCCGACAATCCGATTATTCCCTTTATCGAAGGCGATGGCACAGGGCGGGACATCTGGAAGGCATCACGTCGCGTATTTGATGCCGCGGTAGCCAAGGCTTACGGCGGGAAGCGCCACGTGGCATGGTTCGAGGTTTTTGCGGGTGAAAAGGCGTTTAAGACATTCAAGCAGTGGCTGCCGGACGAGACGGTCGAAGCAGCACGCGACTTTCGTGTGTCGATCAAGGGTCCGCTGACAACTCCGGTAGGAGGCGGCATTCGCTCGCTGAATGTGGCCCTGCGGCAGATTTTGGACTTGTACGCTTGCGTCCGGCCGGTACGGTACTACCCGGGAGTTCCCTCCCCCGTGAAAGAACCCGAAAAGATGGACGTGGTGATTTACCGCGAAAACACGGAGGACGTGTACATCGGCATCGAGTGGAAATCGGGCACTCCGGAAGCAAAGAAACTTCTCGAATTCCTGAATCACGAAATGCTGAAAGACGGGAAGAAACAGATTCGGTGGGATTCTGGTGTGGGAATTAAGCCCATCTCTCCAACGGGCACAAAGCGACTGGTGCGGCGTGCCATTCAGTATGCGCTGGAAAGCGGCCGTCCGAGCGTCACTCTGGTGCACAAGGGCAACATTCAGAAGTTTACCGAAGGTGGATTCCGCGACTGGGGCTACGACCTGGCGCGCGAGGAGTTCCGCGGGCAGACTGTCACAGAACGCGAAAGCTGGATCGTGGATAATCTGGACAAGAACCCGTCACTGTCGATCGAGGCGAACGCAGCGTTGATCGAACCGGGACTGGAGCAAGCCACTGCTGACTTCCAGAAAGGCGTGTTCGCGGAAGTGAAAGACACGCTCGACGCGATTTATGCCACGCACGGCAAGGGCCAGTGGAAGAAGAAACTGATGATCAACGACCGCATCGCGGATTCGGTGTTCCAGCAGATGCTTCTGCGGCCTTCGGAGTACAGCGTCTTGGCGACGTCGAACTTGAACGGCGATTACCTGAGCGATGCGTGCGCAGCGCAGGTTGGCGGACTGGGCATGGCTCCGGGATCAAACATTGGCGACGGCTATGGAGTGTTTGAGGCGACGCACGGCACGGCGCCGAAGTATGCGGACAAGGACGTAATCAATCCGGCATCCGTAATGCTTTCGGGCGCGATGATGTTTGAATTCCTGGGATGGGGCGAAGCCGGGAAGTTGATTGAGCGCGGCATCGCCAAGACCATTCAGCAGAAAAAGGTCACTTACGATTTGGAACGGTTGATGACAGGCGCGACGAAGTTGGGGACGTCGGCGTTTGCAGATGCGATTGTTGCGAACATGTAGGACGGAAGTTTAGGGAGTATCAGCAACCGGAGATCAGAGATCGGGGGACAAGCGGGCGGCACCAAACTGCTTGCTGATTTCTGAGCACTGGCGTCTGATCTCGGAATACTCACTGCTACTGAACAGCAGCAGCCAAGAATGGTTGTGCCACACGGAAGGCAAAAGCTTAGCGACACAAAGTACAAGGAGCGAAACTCGATGGCACGGAAGAAAGTAACGGTGGTAGGTGGTGGATTTGTGGGATCGACGACAGCGCAGCGGATCGTGGATCTGGAACTGGCGGACGTGGTCTTGACGGATATTTTGGATGGACCTCCGGCGGGAAAGGCGCTGGACATGATGGAGTCTGGGCCGGTGACGCGGACGGACGCGCGGGCAACAGGGGTTTCGACGGCGAGCGGCGATTACAGTGCCACAGCGAACAGCGATGTCGTGGTGATTACGGCGGGGTTTCCACGCAAACCGGGAATGAGCCGCGACGACCTGCTGAAGGCGAACTATGACGTGGTGGAGGCGGTGGTCCAGCAGATCGTGAAGCACTCCCCGAACTGCATCATTATCGTGGTTACCAACCCGCTAGACGCGATGGCGCAGGCGGCGTTCCGGGTGAGCGGATTTCCGAAAAATCGCGTGCTGGGCATGGCAGGCGTGTTGGATTCGGCGCGCATGAGCACGTTTGTGGCGCAGGAATGCAAGGTCAGCGTAGAAAACGTGCACTCCTTCGTGCTGGGTGGGCACGGCGACGACATGGTGCCACTGCCGAGGTATTCGACGGTGGCGGGAATTCCCTCTGCCCGATCTGCTGCCAAAGGAAAAAATCGACGCCATTGTGGATCGCACGCGCAAGGGTGGCGCGGAAATCGTGAACCTGCTGAAGACGGGATCGGCGTACTACGCGCCGTCGGCTTCGGCGGTGGAAATGGTGGAAGCGATTCTCAAGGACAAGAAGAAGATTCTGCCCTGCGCGGTGTATCTGGAAGGCGAATACGGAATTAATGGATTGTTTGTGGGCGTGCCCGTAAAGTTGGGCGAAAAGGGCGCGGAAGAGATCATCCAGATCAAATTGACGGCAGAAGAAAATGCGGCGCTTCAGAAGAGCGCTGCTAGCGTGAAGGAGTTGGTCGGCGTTCTCGGACTCTAACCTTTTAGCGTGGGCTCGCCGTGAGTCGAAACGACGAATCGCGCACGCCTTGTCGTCTTCGGTCTTTTGGCTATCACACTCTGCGTTTCTTTTTAAGTGCCGGTCTCTGGCCCTGACGAGTTCGTGTGGAGAAACCGAGCACGACAAGGCAACAAAGTGCTAGAGAAGTTGCAGGCCTTCCGGGATGAACATCGGCGACTGCCAGAATTCCTGCCGGAACTGGGAGTTACGGTAGAGGAATCTGGACCAGTCTTCTACATGAAATGCAGCGATGCGCAGTTTGTACAGTGGTTCGGCACTACGCTTGGCGAGTCTATCAGCTATTACTCGACTACCGGGACGTGGCGTGGAGACAAGATCACCTGTCCACCAGAACCGCGCTGAAAGAGCATTGGAGCAGCTGCAGAACGCAACTGGCGTCCTAAAGAAGGAAGCTGCGGGGCTTGACTAGAAGCCGAACAGCTTCCCTGCACCGATCACTAACCCCAAGGTAAATACGGCAATGACGACTTCCCCGATGAAGCCGACGGCAAAGGGACGTAACCCTTGCTTGCGCATTTCCTTGAAGTTCGTGCGGAGACCGACACCGGCGAACGTCAACAAAAACGCCCACCGGGAAAGATTGGCCAACGCTGTGTTCTGATCTTTGGTAAAGAATCCAACAGTTGCCAACCCGGAAATCAGCAGGAATCCCAAAACAAATTTCGGAAACTTCTGCCAGAGGAAAGCCGCTTTGTTGCCAACGGCCTGCGCCTGGCCTTTGCTAGCCCAGTAGATGGCGTAGGCAAGCACGACGAATCCGATCAGGGCGTTGCGCGTGGTTTTGGTCAAGACAGCCAGTTTGGCGGCCGCATCGGAATACAATGCACCGGCAGCGGTGGCTTCCGCCGTATTATCGACAGCAAGGCCGGCCCAGACACCGTAGGCATGATCGCTGAGGTGCAAATAATGTCCGACCAGTGGAAAGGTGAATAGTGCAATAGCACCCAAAGCCAGAATTGCGGCAATGGCAAAGGAAGAGTCTTCGTCATCGGCTTCGATGGCCCCCTTGGTGGCGATAATGGCGCTGACGCCGCACACGGCAGAGCCAACAGCGAGTAGCGTGGTGAGCTTGGGCCGCAGACCGAACGCGCGGCCGAGCAGCGTCATGAAGGCAATAGCGCCAACGATCTCGATGCCGACCAGCAAGATGCTGACGCCGCCCAATTTCCAGACGTCGCCCAGCAGAAACCGCGAACCGAGTAATACGATGCCGGTTTTCAGCCAGAATTCGTACGTCGCCACACCGGGCTTGAAAATTTCTGCCAATCCGAAAACATTGGAAATCACTAAGCCGATGAGTATGGCCCAAAGAACATACTCGATATTTGGAAAGACCCAATGGTGCGTCTTGGCATACAGATTGACGTTTCTTTCAAGAAGCTTTCCTGTATAGCCAATAACTGCAAGCAGCGCGATGCCTGGAATCAGGCGCAAGACATGCGTGCGAAAAGAAATCGAATGGGATTGGGGCAAAACTAGTGTTTCAGCCATTTCATTCTCCGAAAGAATCAACGATGTTTATTACCAGGGGACGCGTGGAATAACGCCGGTGCGAATGAGAATTGCGGCTAACAACGCAACGAGCACGGCCCAAGTATCGAGCGAAAGGGCAAACTTGAATTTACGGACTTCCGCAGCGTTAGACTGACTCACTGGGTTCTCCTTTGTGGAGTGGGGTGAAAGAGTTCGTCCTGGGAGATGCTATCTGCATCGTACTCCGCGCGCAGTGACGGAGTGTCAATTCTCGCCACCTTGGCAGCATTCTCCAATACTCCCTGATACGGGAGTGATTTGCCTGCAGAAGGGGCAAGCCAATCAATCTCGGCTGGGATGAATTTTTCTGGCGCAACAACGCGGCCAACGATCAAGATTGCAGGCGCTGGAAGGGGGTTCAGACTTGCAAGTTCTTCGACACTGGATAATTCGGTGATTTGATCTGGTTGCGTGGCTTTGGAGACAATCAGGCACGGCGTTGCCGCAGGAAGCCCTGCCTGCAACAGCCAATCGGAAACCTCGGAATAGTGAACACCGGGCATGTAGATCACCACCGTGGTGTCGAGCGTGAGCGCATTGCGGAGACGTTCCGTGGACTCAGGAGAGCGCGAATAGGTGGTGAATAGGAGACTGGAAGCGAGCGTGCGATCCGTCAGGGGAACTCGTGTGGAGGCAGCCGCTCCAAACGCGGCCGTAATGCCTGGAACGATTTCAAATTCGATGCCGGCATCGCGGAGAGCCTCAATTTCTTCCGCGGCGCGGCCAAACAGGAGCGGTTCACCACCTTTCAGGCGAACGACCGTCTGATGCTTCCCGGCGGCCGCTACCAGTAGTGAATTGATGTCCTGCTGGGTGAGCAGTCTGTAACCGCGGCGCTTGCCGACGTCGATTCGCACCGCGTTCGGAGGAATCAGCTTCAGTATTTCATCGCTGACCAAGGAATCGTGCAACACGATTTCGGCATTGCCCAGAATTCGGAATGCCTTGCAGGTAAGGAGTTCGGGATCGCCGGGACCCGCACCGACAAGAAATACTTTTGCCATTAGCCCTCCACCCCGTGAGGGACGGGACCCTCTGGCAGATCACGCAACACCGCACCGGCAACAGTTCCTGCCAGCACATGCCGAATAACGTCATTCGAGTGACGCGAGAGAAATTTCTGCAGATTCTCCCTGCCGTGGCGCTGCGACTGAAAATTCTCCAGAAGACGTGAGATGGCATCCGGGACTTCATCCGCCCGGCAGCGATAGCCAACAGGCCGCGCAATCGCCGCCAATTGACCCACGCCACCGCCCACGCAAAAATAGTAGGCATCAACCAGCTTGCCATCGGACTTAATCTTCTTCCCTTCAATCCCGATATCGGCGATCCAATGTTGTCCGCAACCGTTGGGACACCCAGTGATATGAAGCTTGAGCTGGTCGCCAAAATTGGGAAAGCGTTCGTCGAGTTGTTCGGTGAGCCAGCGAGCGAAACCCTTCGTTTCTGTAAGCGCCAGTTTGCAGAATTCAGAGCCAGTGCAGGCGACCGTGCCGCGCACGAACGCTGAACTCTGAACGGGAAGCCCGTTGAATGCCAGTTCCGACGCAACAGTGTGTACATGGCGCTCGGGAATATTGATGAGCAACAGATTTTGCATCGGAGTGGCGCGAATCAACCCATCGGCGTAACGATCCGCCAGGTCAGCCGCCGCCCTTAGTTGTATAGGCGTGATGCGCCCTCGCACCACGGATGCGCCCACAGTGAACAGGCCCTCCTGCTTTTGAGGAATAACGCCGAGATGATCTCGATGGATGTGCCCTGGCAACTGTTCTGGTTCAGCGGAATCGAGTTTGAAAGGCAAATGCGAATGAATGGCAAGGAGGAATGATTCAGCTGTCCAGCCCTGGGCCAGGAACAGATATTTCAGGCGCGCTTTTTCGCGGCTCTGCCGCAGCATGTCGCTTGAGCGAAATACTTCCGTGATGGCGCGAACTACGGGGATGACCTGGTCGTATTGAATGAAGGCATTCAGCCGGACAGCGAGGTGGGGCTCGGTGGACAACCCGCCCGCCACGCGCACGGAGAAGCCGACTTCTTCGCGTCCATCGCGAATGCGGCGAGTAGCCGTGAGCCCAATATCGTTAATTTCTGGATAGGAACACCACTCCGGGCACCCCGTGACGGTAATCTTGAATTTGCGGGGAAGATTGTAGAAGTCGGGATTGCCACCCAATTCCCTGTCAAGGGCCACGGCCAGCGGCGAAACATCGATAAGTTCACGTGAATCGACTCCGGCCAGCGGGCAACCTGTTATATTGCGAACGACATCCCCGCAGGCACCTGTCGTGCGCAGGCCCACGGATTGAAGTCGCTCAAAAACTTCGGGAAGCGACTCGATACGGACCCAGTGGAGCTGAATGTTTTGGCGGACGGTGATGTCCGCGACTCCATTCCCGTACGTTTCTGACAACTCCGCGATTGCGCGAACCTGTTCAGAACTTAGAATTCCGTTGGGGACGCGGATGCGGACCATGAAAAACGGAACTGCCCGACCTTCTCCGCCCTTGCCGCCCGTGACGCCGAAACCATCACCTTGGGTGTAGACACCCCACGCCCGAAAATACGTGCCCACCCATTCGGGTGAGATCGAATCGAAGCCCCTGCGCGCGAACTCGCGAATCTCGTCGATGTGATCCCACGCGTTTTTATCGCGTTTGAGCCGCTCTACTCGCTGAGCCTTGGTTTCCTGTCCTAAAGACATTCCCTTGTACCCCATAAATGCAAAAAACCCACGTGGCCGAAATCTGGCACGTGGGCTTCGAAAATCTTAGTTGGAAAAAGAGCTAAGTTCGAATGCGCAACTGGCCAGAGCAATAGAGCGGACAACAACAAACAGTTGTCACGCAGCAACATTTGCTCTGGCAGTAGAAACTCATATCTTCCTGAGGCTACGGGGACTGGAGGGCTAAGTCAACCTCAGCCATGAACAAAACATTGAATAATTCACATCAAATAATTGGATGAAGGAGCACTAGCCAGAGTTACAGGGGCAATCGAGCGAAACCAGAGGATCCAGGAGGCAGCGTAAACCCGCCCCCTGGAATAAGTTACAGCGCTTATTACGGCTTTGGGGTGGTGGGCGCTGGCTTGGCAGCAGGCTTCGTGGTTGTAGCTGGTTTTGTCGGTGTTGCCGGTTTCGCAGGCGCGGCGGTGGCGGCAGCGCCGACCAAAGTGGCGGATTTGATGATATCGAGCCGCGGCCACTTGGTGTCGATGTACTTCTTGCCGCCCTTGGTGATGGATTCCTGGTCCATGCCGGCGCTGTCGCCATACTGGTCGTAGAGCATATTCACGACTTTCATTCCGTCGGCATCCACCGCACCGAATGGCGTGAACCCCTGGCTATCGAGCGCTGCGTTGTCTTTCAGATTGATGAAAAGTTGCGTGGTGCGCGTGTTGGGGCCAGCCGTGGCAAAGGTGATGGTTCCCTTCTTGTTGCTCTGGCTGTGTGGATCGTCCTTGATGGTCGCCTTTTCCCACGCGGCAGTGACTGGCGGATACGCGCTGATACCGAATTGCGCCACGAAGTTTGGCAGCACACGGAAGAAATGCGCGTTGTCAAAATAGTGGTGCTTCACCAGAGTGTAAAAGCGGTCGGCCCCAAGGGGCGCCCATGCGCGCGTAACGGTGATAGTGAATTCACCACGAGAAGTATCGAACTTCACTTGATACGTAGCCGGAGCTTGATCCTTTAGAGTTGCCGGCTTCAACAGTGCACGATCGTAAGTTGGCGCAGTCGACGCGGATTTGGCGGCGGTAGCGGGTTTAGCGGTCGTGGTCGTGGGAGTCTTCGGTTTGGTTGCGGGCGCAGGCGTGGTGGCCGGAGCTTGCGCGAAAGACAGGCCGCCCACAGTAGAAATGAAAGCAATTGCGATAGCGGAGTTACGAGCTAGCTTGGAAAAACGCATGATTGAAAGTTCCTCCGAGAGTCCAGAAGTCAAATTAGGAGCCAATTGATTGGCAAACAGGTTCTTATTTCTAACCGATTGCGAAAAACAGACCAGTCACGCGAACGGCGGGGCCTGGATGCCAAGTCATCGCGTATTGCGCAGACGGCCGAGCCACGTCCCGTCGACTGCATTTTATGTTGGGAAGTGGCTACTGGAAAGTGTCTCACAGTTGAAGCGTGCCCAATAAGGTGGTCAGGCCGCCCCGGGAAAAGCCATGGGTCGCTGTTCTGGTGGCAGCCCAGCGGCCATGGCGTCATGGAGTCGCCGGGTCAGTTCATCGCGCTGCTCCATTGTGTACTCTGAAGCATTGATGGGGTCGAGGAATTCGACAACTATCTCACCGGGACTGACCAGCAGGCTGCGCTTCTTCATGATGCGATGCGCGCCCGAACAGGCAACAGGAACGACCGGCACGCCTGCCTTGATCGCCATCACGGCCGTGCCCTTCTTAAACTCCTGGAGTCGACCGTCGGGACTGCGTGTGCCCTCGGGATAGATCAGAAACGATTGGCCCTCTCGCAATGCATTGGTGGCTTGTTCAAGGCTGACTATAGCGGAATCGCGATTGAAGCGATCAACGGGGATGAAATGCGCAAAGGTGAAGGCCTGGCCGACGATCGGGAATTTGAATAGCGAACGCTTCAGCAGGATAGCGATGCGCCTGGGAATCGACCATACAACCGCAGGCGCATCCGCTGAACTGGTGTGATTTGCGGCAAAAATACAGGTTTGCGGGGGAATCCGCTCCAGACCTTTGACGTGGATGCGCACGCCGACACAGTTGATGAAGAACATGACGCCTCGAATGGCGGCCCAATAGAGTGGATCGACGTTCTTGGTGATGGCGGTGTAGACGAGCAGCGGCGGTCCCACAAGTAGGACGTAAAGCGAAATTGTTATCACGATGAATGCGGCGCGCAACATGGTTTCAGCAAACTTTCTCGAATCAAGAACAAATCGTCAAGCCTTGTCAGTGAGCGGTGGCCGTGACCGGAGCGGTCGTACCGTGAAGCAATCCTTCGCGGATGCGTTTCTCGCGCTCGGTGGCATGCGCGGATTCGGCAACTTGATAGTGTTTCTCGTGCGTCTCTCCCAGTCGCACGACGATATCTTCCTCCTTCTCCGATCCGGGGCGCCGGACGTGCAGGCTGATTTCATCGCCTACCTTTTGCGATAACACCCAGCGTTCCGGTCGTTTTGGAGGTTCAGCATTATTCCAGCGCAGAATTTCATCGCCGGTGCGCAATGCAGATTTCGCCGCAGGAGAATCCGCATCAATGCCACGAACCACGGGCGGGCCGTTTGGTTGAGCTTCGGCAACAAATCCGAGCGATGGGCGCACGGTTTCATGAGAACGCAATTCCAGGCCACTGAGTGCGAAAATCTTTTCGTAGGGCAACGGCACCGCGCCGCTGACGTAGTTACTAAAAAAATCCGACAACGAACTGCCCGTGACCTTCTCGGCGGTCAACTGAATGTCCAAGCTGTCACGATAGAACTTCCCGCCCTTCGCGAAATCCGTGTTCATGGCGCGCAGAACGTCGTCAAGACTCTTCTGGTTGTCGGTACGGTCGCGAATGACGATATCGAGAAGCACTCCAAGAACCTGGCCTTTTGTGTAGTAGGAAACGCTTCGCTGCGGCTGCGTGTAGAGGGCGTATTTCTCCAACCAGGCGTCGAGGCTGGATTCTTCGGCGCTCTGCCACTGTTCCGCGGGGCTTGCCTCGATCTCGCTGATCTGACCGCCGAGGTCCTGATAAAACTCCTGCTTGCTCCAGATTCCTGTGCGGATGAGCGTATAGGATCCGTAGGTGTTGGTTACACCTTCGGCGAACCACAGTGCGCGCGTGTACATTTCTTTGGTGTAATCAATGGGTTCAAGCGTGGCCGGACGGATGCGTTTCACATTCCACAGATGAAAGAACTCGTGCGCGGAGACATTCCACATGTAGGCATCCGACGGAACAAAGATCGCGGTGGAATTAGCGTGCTCCATGCCTCCGCCAGAACCCGCCGCAGGCTTGCCGACGTGAAAGATGAATGTGTATTTGTCGTAGGGCGCGCCATCCATCAGTTTGAGCTCGTAGGTACAGATCTTGCGCAGCGCGTTTTCAACGTCGTGTTTCTTCCAATTATCACCATGGATAACCACATCTACGGGTGGAGAAAGGTCGTGAATGGCGAATTGCTCGAAAGCGGAGGCCTCGATGGGGGCGTCCGCCATCGTGTCGTAGTTGGCGGCCTGGAGATTGAACTGACGCGATCCACCCGTGGATTCGAGCGTTGTAAGGGTCGCCGAAGCGACATTCCAGTTTGAGGGGACGTCGCGAAGGGAAAGAAGACACTGCTCCGCCCTCCTATCGGGAACATACAAGAGAATCATGGCGGGGTTGATGAAGGCGTGCTCGGAATTCAGTTGTGTGCTGAAAGGTCCGACATCATCCCAGAAGGTTGAATAGGTGACTTTTACCGTTCCGGTCGCGTTTACCTGCCACGTCAGTTTGTCGAGTTTGGTGATGGCGACTTTCTCACCGTTGGCGAATGCCTGGACCTGTTGAACATGGCTGCTGAAGTCGCGAATTTCATAGAGCGCGTTCCAGGCGGCCATTTGAAATTTAATTTCCCCGTGGACGTCTGCCACTTCGACGGATACGCGGAAGAGATGTTGGTCGGGGTGCGCTAACGAAACCGCGTAGCGAATGGCGCCGTAAGTACGCGTGAGCAGCCACGGTGACCAAGCCAAAGAGAAGGATGGCGAAAATGGCAGTGCGCGTCAGAAGCCGGTATCGACTCCTTCGAACCATTGATCTTTCTGAAGTTCGTGAAAGCTGATGAGGGTTCAAGAAGCCGTGGACAGCAGTCACCGGGAATGGGCCTCGGAAGGGATTTGCCTTGCTCGAAGCTTCTTCAGCAATTTGTCGCAGAGTCCATCAAAGCTTCCGTTGGACATGATGAGCAGCAGATCGCCGGGCTTGGCTTCGGCAGCCAGATGTTCGGAGATAGCGTCCGCGTTGGGCAATACATTGGCATCTTTCCCCAAGGTCCGCACCGTTGTCGCGACAGTTTCCGGATCGAGCCGCTGCTCTTCATGGAGCTGTCCCGCACGATGAACGCCGCCGAGCACGACATGGTCGGCAAGTGCCAGCGATTCCGGGAGCGTGTCCTGGAACGTCTTGCGGCGCATGGAATTGGAGCGCGGCTCGAGTACCGCCCAAATCGGACGTTCGGGCCAGCGTAACCGCGCAGCCTGGATGGTTGCTCGGATTGCCGTGGGGTGGTGCGCGAAATCATCGACAACCAGAATACGATCTACCTCGCCTTTCACGTCCATACGACGGCGCACACTGCGAAATGTTTTCAAGGCCTGTTGCAACACGGAGAGTCGAATGTCCCGCCCGTGCGCAACAATAATCGCGGCTATGGCGTTCAGCACGTTGTGATGCCCGGTTGCGGATAATTTGAATTCCCCGAAAAATTGTCCCTTGTTCGTAAGGGTGAAATTCATGCTGTCGCCATCGGGATAAACGTTCAGGGCGATCCAATCATTTCCTTTTTCAAACCCATAGCGAATCACCGGGCAGAAGGCCTTAGCCGTGACGTTATGAAGAGCTTCACCGGCATCGGAATCTCCCCAGACTACTGCACTTCCGCGACGCGGTACCAGATTCACAAGGCGGCGGAAGGCGAGTTGATAGACGTCGAAATCTGGATAAATATCCGCGTGATCGAATTCAAGGGAGGTAATGATCAAATCGTCGGGCTGATAGTGAAAGAATTTCGCAGCCTTGTCCCAGTAAGCGCTGTCGTATTCGTCGCCTTCCAGGATAAACTCCTGGCCGCCGCCAAGTTGATAGCTTTTGCCGAAATTCTCGGCGATGCCGCCGACCAGGAAATTCGGGTGCCGACCAGCCACTTCAAAAATCCAGGCGAGAATGGCCGTGGTCGTGGTCTTGCCATGCGTGCCACTGACGACTATCGAATGCTTGCCGGGTAGAAATTCCTCTTCGAGGATTTCCGGCAGCGAACGGTGAGGCAATTTTCGATCGAGCATTTCCTCAACTTCAACATTGCCGCGCGAAATTGCATTTCCGACCACGATCGAGTCAGGCGCAGGGGTCAGATGAGCCGCATCGAACGATGTGGAATAGGTGATTCCCAATGAGTCCAGGAAGGTTGAGGCCGGAGGATAGACTCCTGCGTCGGAGCCAGTTACGCGATAACCGCGTTCCCGGAGCATGCCTGCCAGCGGAGACATCGCCGAACCACCAATTCCGATCATGTGAACATGCTTCATTGTTTTGGGGGCCTCTTCCATTTTAGTCGATTACCGCCGACTCCAAAAATTCGAGAGATCCGGCGCCCTTGGCCGTGAGACGGGCCTTGATGCCTAACGGAATGGTTAGCATGGGTCGCGTGGTGTGGCCGATGGGGGCACCGTACACGATGGGAATGCGCAGGGGAGCGAGGAGTCTCTCGCAGACGTCTCGAACGTTGGGTCCGCCGGGAACAGGAGGATCACAGTCTGGAAAGTCGCCAAGCACTACGCCGCGCAACTGCGCAAATTTTCCGGCCTGCCGGAGGTGCAAGAGAGCGCGATCGACCTGGTAGGGCTTCATGCTTCGATCCTCCAGCAAGAGAATCGAATTACGGGTGTCCAGCTCCCAAGGAGTACCCAATGTGGATTGCATCAGGGTGAGGCAACCCCCCAAGATACGTCCTTGCGCGGTCCCCTTGCTTAACGATGATCCCTGCAGCGGCAACGACCAGTGGCCCTGTGTACTGCGAACAGCCTGCAGAAAGCTCGACTGGTCGTAGCGCGCCGCAGCGCCCGAGCCTGCGGCAAAGCCCGAGGCGACCATCGGCCCGTAGAAGGTAACCCAGCGTCGCGTTTGCCAAAGGAAAATCTGCACGGCGGTAAGATCGCTATACCCGACAAAACACTTCGGCCTGGAGGCGCGCGCCATAAAGCCATTTTCAAATAGGTAGCTTGAACCATAGCCCCCGCGAGTAGCAATTAGGCCATCGATTGCCTTGCTTTGCAGTGCTTGCATCAGTTGATGCTTTCGTTCTTTTGGCGTGCCGGCAAAGTAGCCCTGGGGCCGCATTTGTGGTGACTGCTCAAAGTGAAAACCAAGGGAACGCAATTCCATCAGACCAACCAGCAGTTCAGTTGGGTCAACCGGCGAAGAGGGAGAAACAATGGCGACAGTTGCACCTTCGCGAAGCGCTTTTGGCTTGCGGACAACTGTCGCGCCACTACTCATGCGCGACGGCTTTCTACCGGCAGAACTTCCGTGATGATGTCCTGACGCTTGAACTGTTCCACAATCTGCTGTTGCTGGTGATGACTAACGTCCGCTTCAAATTCGACTATCGATTTGTTGCCAGCCATGGAGACCCGAAACTGCTGCATGCTGATTTTCAACCCAGCGAGAAACCGCTGAACCTCACCCGCAACATTTTCCGTGTGTGAGGTGGTGAGCCGAAACATCATGGAGCGACCCTTGAGCCCGAAGCGATCCGCAATCCAAGCCAGCACAACAAGTGCAAACAGGACAATCAGCGTCGCGGCACCAGCCACGGCGTACAAACCGCCGCCAGCGGCCATACCGATGGCGGCCTCGACAAAAATCGTAGCGGCGGTAGTCATGCCGACGACACCGGCGTTGTCCCGGAGAATGGCTCCAGCGCCAAGAAAACCGATGCCTTGCACGATATTGGAGGCGATGCGTGTGGGGCCGGTGTCTCCCCACCTGTGGGCCAATTCCGCCGAGAGAACGGTAAACAGGGCTGTGGCCATGCAGACAAAGGTGCTGGTGCGTATTCCGGCCGGACGACGTCGAATGTCTCGTTCGACACCAATAGCCGCGCCAAGGGCGCCTGCAAAGAGGAGGCGGACAACAATTTCATGAAACGAGAGCATCCCGGATTGGGCCCACGCCCTTCTCTGGAAATTCTACTTAACTAAAGTTTGAATTGCGTCAGTTTTGCGAAGTGACGTGCTCTGGCGTGTATCTCCGCTTTCTTCAGCTTGAGGAGTCGCAGCAAGCCAAATTGTTCCACGGCGAAACTGCCCAGAACTGAGCCATAAACGATGGCACGGCGAAGAGAAGCATCGTTTGTGGTGCCAACGCCCGCAAGAAAGCCCATGAAGCCGCCGGCAAAACTGTCACCCGCCCCGGTCGGATCACGAGGCTCTTCCAGCGGAAATCCAGGAATGCAGAAGACGCCGTGCTTGTCCACCATCATGGCCCCGTATTCGCCGCGCTTTACAACCAGTGCGGTTGGGCCCATTTTGAAAATGTGCTTCGCAGCGCGGAGCAGGTTGTATTCACTGGAAAGTTGGCGTGTTTCGGAATCGTTGATCATCAGCACGTCGACGTGCTTCAGAGTCTCGCGCAGGTCAGCGTTACTGCCCTCGATCCAGTAATTCATGGTGTCCATGGCCACCAGTTTCGGTTTGCCTTTCACCTGTTTCAGAACATCATGCTGCAATGTGGGAGCGATGTTGGCCAGAAACACGAATTTGGAATTGCGGTATTTTTCCGGCAGGCTTGGCTTGAAGTCTGCGAACACGTTAAGTTCGGTGGCCAGAGTGACGCGTTCGTTCAGGTTTTCGGAATACTTACCAGCCCAAAAAAAGCATTTCCCCGCGGTGCGCTCGACGCCCTCGATATCGATAGAGCGCTTGTGAAAAATGGTTTCGTCTTTGGGATGAAAATCCTCGCCTACGATGGCCACCAAATTTACATGGGTAAAAAACGAAGCCGAGATGGAAAAGTAGGTGGCCGCACCTCCCAGCGTGCGGTCTACCTTTCCGTACGGGCTCTCAAGTGCATCATACGCAATCGAACCGACGACGAGCAGGGACACAGTTTTCTCCTTGGCTTAGGCTAGATATTTTTTGAGAATGGCGGACAACTTCTTTTTCGCATTAGCAGGAACAACCTTTGGGTCGGTGATGATGGCGTGCTTCAAGGCATCTACGCACTTGCAACTGCGCCCAACGGGCACGGATTTAACGGCCTCTCGCAGCACGTTTTGTGCATTGGTAGCGTTCTGATTGAGAGTGGCAATAATCTGGGCCACGGTGACGGACTCGTGATCGGGGTGCCAGCAATCGTAGTCCGTAATCATGGCGATGGTGGAGTAACAGATCTCTGCCTCGCGCGCGAGTTTGGCTTCGGTCACGTTGGTCATGCCGATGACGTCGAACTTCATGGCCCGATGATAATTGGCTTCAGCGAGCGTGGAAAATTGTGGGCCTTCCATGCACACGTAAGTTCCCTTGCGATGGACTGGAACGCCCGTCGAGACGCAGGCGTCCGAGAGCAGACTCGAAAGGTGCGTGCACGTAGGCTTGTCAAACGTAACGTGGGCCACGATGCCATTTCCGAAGAACGTGGAAATACGACCTTTGGTACTATCGAAAAATTGGTCGGCGACCAGGAATTCACCGGGCCGCAGATTCTCCTGCAATGAGCCAACAGCGCTTACGGAGATAATGCGCTGCACGCCAAGTAATTTCATTGCATAGATATTCGCTCGAAAATTCAGTTCGCTGGGCATGAAACGATGACCGCGCCCGTGACGCGCCAGGAAAGCCACGCGCTTTCCTTCCAGAGTGCCGACGACGAACGCATCCGAGGGATCCCCGAATGGTGTTTTGACACGAATTTCACGAGTGTCGGTCAGGCCGCTCATGGAATAGAGGCCGCTGCCGCCAATAATTCCGATCTCCGCAACGCGTACCTTTGCTCCTAGGTCCCGCCTTGGATCCCTTTGAAGACTTCCCCTTGATTGTTCTTCCTCTCGTCATTCCCTGTTCTCCTGGTATTTACCGGTTCAGGTCCACCGGTTCGATCTCGATTTTGCCTCCACATTCGTGGAGCGTGGCCGCGGCAACGTCTGGGTCGTGCCCAAATACAACGATCCAGCCTCCTTTGACGATCTGCGGGACCCATTTACGCTTCGTTTCCAAAGACTGCAAAGGATACAGGTCGTAAGCCATGATCCACGGCAGAGGAACATGGTGACGGGTTGGGAGCAAATCGGCAACAAAGACCAGCGTCTTGCCATCGCTAGTAAGCTTCACGGCTTGAATCCCCTCGTTGTGCCCGGGGATGAGTTCGACAGAAATCCCCGGAACTATCTCGGCATCGCCATCCACCAGATCCAATTGCCCGGAGTCCAGAAGCGGTTGGTAGTTTTCGGTGAAATAGCTTGCACGATCGCGTTCGGTCGGGTGAAACGCGTGATCGAGTTCTCGCTTTTGAACTACGTAGCGAGCGCGAGGAAACGTTGGCACAGCTCGACCGTTCTCGAAACGGGTGTTTCCGCCCGCATGATCGAAATGGAGGTGGGTGTTGATGACCAGATCGACCTCGGTTGGAGTTACACCTGCTCTGTGAAGAGAATCTTGCAGTGGATCGCCATCGGGTATGCCATAAATATTCTTCAATTTGGGGTCGAGTTTCGTCCCGTTACCGGTTTCGATAACGATTGTTTTACCTGCGGCCCGCAACAGCAGCGAATTCGCGCGCATGCGGATCCGGTTCCGCTCATCTGGAGGAGATTTCTTCTCCCACAACGTTTTTGGGACCACACCGAACATTGCCCCGCCGTCGAGCCCGAACTGGTCCGCCATCCAGAAACCTTACTTCCATATCGCCAAGCTGCATGTCTCGGGAATCCTCAATCAGTGAAACCGCTGTCCTTCAAAAGTTTACTCACTGCCGTAAATGGATCCAATTTGCGCGCGGCTACTTCCGCGGCTAGTTTTCGCAAACGAGCTTCGCCATCATCTCCGCCAAGTGCTTTCTGCAGCAATCGCGATTCAAGCAGTTCGACGAGGCGCTTCTCCCAGTGCTGGACATGTTTTTTCTCGCGGTCGCCGCTAGATTCAAACTGTTTGCGGAACTTGGCAATGGTTTCAGCCAGTTCAGCCACGCCCTTATCCTCGGATGCAACCGTTCGAATTACGGGTGGATGCCAACCATCGCGTGGCATCACTAGCGACAACATGGCGTGCAATTGCTGCTCCAGGCGATCCGCACCTTCGCGGTCGGACTTGTTCAGCACGAAGATATCGCCAATCTCCATCAGGCCGGCTTTCATGTTCTGGATGTCATCGCCGAGTCCCGGGACGAGAAGGACCATCACGCAATCCGCAAGACGTACTATGTCGATTTCGTCCTGGCCTACGCCGACTGTTTCGATCAACACTTGGCGTTTACCAGCCGCATCAAGTAGCAGGGCTACCTCCGCCGTAGCTCGCGCCAAGCCACCGAGAAATCCGCGTGTGGCCATGGAGCGAATGAACATGCCCTCATCGCCTGCGTGGCCCTGCATACGGATACGGTCGCCGAGTATGGCGCCGCCGGAATAGGGACTGGTGGGATCGACGGCGATCACGCCAACAGTTTCACCGTGTTTACGGTGGTACGCGGCAAGGCGATCGACCAGCGTACTCTTGCCGGTCCCGGGTGCGCCTGTAATTCCCGTGAGATAAGCGTTTCCCGTATGCGGAAACAGGAATCGGAGGAGTTCTTCAGCGTCTGGCGCGTGATTCTCGATAGTCGTAATGGCGCGGGAAATCGCGCGGACATCTCCGCCGCAGACCTTGTTGGCCCACTCCTGCACTGCGGATGTCATGCTGGTGCGTTTCCTTTTTGGGAAGCCGGATGGCGCGGATGCATGTCACTATTATTTCGCGCCGAGCAACTGTCGGGCAATGACCAATTTCTGAATTTCGCTGGTGCCCTCGCCGATGGTGCAGAGCTTGACATCGCGGTAAAATTTTTCCGCGGGATAGTCCTTAATGAAGCCATACCCACCGTGGATTTGCACGCATTCGTTGGCAACACGAACGGCCACTTCGCTGGCAAACAGCTTCGCCATGCTAGCTTCGCGGGTGAAGCGAACATCTTGGCGATCGGCGAGCCACGCGGCTTGATAAACCAGCAGACGAGCAGCTTCCACTTCGGTGGCCATGTCGGCTAGTTTGAACTGAATGGCCTGGAACTCGCTGATGGTTTTGCCAAACTGTTTGCGCTGCTTGGCGTAGCGCTTGGCGGCATGCAACGCACCCTGCGCCATACCCAGGGCCAGCGCAGCGATCGAAATTCGGCCTCCATCCAAAATTTTCAAGCTGCTGATGAAGCCTTCGCCCTCCGCGCCAAGCAGATTTTCCGCCGGAACGTGACAGTCGGTGAAAATAACTTCAGACGTGTCACTGGCGCGCATGCCCAGCTTGTTTTCTTTCTTGCCCGGACGGAAACCGGTCATGCCCTTTTCCAGTATGAAGGCGCTGATTCCGTGAGACTCCTTGGATTTGTCGGTCAGGGCCATGGCCACGCAGACATCAGCGTAGTGACCGTTGGTGGTGAACGTCTTTGCGCCATTCAACACCCAGTGATCGCCCTTGCGCACCGCCGTCGTTCGTGTACCACCAGCGTCAGAGCCGGCCTCAGGCTCAGTCAAAGACCACGCGCCCAGTTTTTTCCCCTCAGCAAGGGGGACCAAGTACTTGCTCTTCTGTTCTTCGGTGGCGAATTTGTAAATGTGGTTGGAGCACAACGAATTGTGGGCCGCCACAAAAAGTCCTACGGAGCCGTCAACCCGGGCAAGCTCTTCAATCGCCGTGGCGTATTCGATATAGCCAAGCCCTGCGCCCCCATATTGTTCCGGGAAAATGATGCCCATCAGGCCCATTTCCGCCAATTTGGGCAGTATTTCGACCGGAAAATGCGATGCTTCGTCCCATTCCATCACGTGCGGAGCGATTTCGCCTTCGGCAAACTCTCGAACGGTTTTCCGGAGGTGGTTCTTGCTCATCGGTAAAGGTGAAATTCACGGGAACCTCGCCTAAAAGTAGAACCTATACGCTCAGTAAGTTTATCTTATGAAACAAGTTTGTGCACTCGACGGTTCTGTTTCCGGCAATACGGGTCGTCAGAGATCCGTTCCGAGAGCTTCTCTATTTTCCGGCGAGACGACAACTTACCAGCCAACAGGATAATTGTTCTTCTTATTCTGCTCGTCGAGCCAAGTCTTCAGCGGTGCAAAGTAATCCGCCAGTGCGCTGGCGTCGAGTTCCCGCTGTCCGGTCAAAGCCAGGAGTTCGTCGGGCCACGGCTGGCTTCTCCCCATGGCCAGCATCTGATTCAACTTTTCGCCAGCTTTCTTATTTCCGTAAATCGAGCAGCGATGCAGCGGACCTTCCACCCCAGCGTCCTTACAAAGGGCGCGTTGAAACTGGAACTGGTAAATGCGAGCTAGGAAATAGCGCATGTACGGGACGTTTGCCGGAACATGGTATTTAGCCCCCGGATCGAAATCAGCCTCGCTCCGCGCACACTGGGGGTGCTACGCCCTGATACTTCAGGCGCAATTCCCACCAGGCCTTGTTGTACTCGCCGGGCTTCACAGAGCCGGAGAATACTTCCCAGCGCCACTTATCGATGACCAGTCCAAATGGAAGAAAAGCCACTTTCTCCAGTGCTTGCTGCAACAGGTAGTCCGTGTCTCCGGAGGCAGGCGGCACGTTATCGATCAAGCCGATCTTCTTCAGGTATTCCGGAGTAACCGAGAGGGCCATGGTATCGCCAACAGCTTCGTGGAAACCGTCGTTGGCGCTGTCTCGAAAGAGCAGCGGCTGCTTGTTGTAGGCGCGCTGGTAGTAGTTGTGTCCCAGTTCGTGGTGAATCACGCGGAAATCTTCTTCCGTGACCTGGATGCACATTTTGATCCGGAGATCGTTGATCAGATCAACGTCCCACGCGCTGGCATGGCAAACCACGTCGCGATCCGCGGGCTTGGTAAAGAGTGAACGATCCCAAAAAGTGGGCGGGAGCGGCGCAAAACCAATCGAAGAGAAAAAATTCTCCCCATACTTGACCATTCCGCGCGCATCCGTCTTGCGTACCTGCAGAATCTTCGTCAAATCATAACTCTGCGCGGGCTTTGGCGAATCCATCAAGTCATAGACGTTGTTCCACTCTTGCGCCCAGATATTGCCAAGCAGATGTGCGGGAATCGGCCCAGAGGGCGGCACCACATCCTTGCCATATGTCTTGGCCAGTTGACCGCGCACGTAGGCATGAAGAGACAGATAAAGCGGCTTCAGTTGCTCCCAAGTCCGATCCAGTTCTTTCTGAAAAGCGTCGGGAGGCATATCGTAATTGGAGCGCCACAGCGCGCCAACGTCCGAGTAGCCGAGCTCGCGCGAGCCCTCGTTTCCCAACTCAACCATTCTCGCGTAGCGCTGGCGCATCGGCGCACCAACGGCGTGCCAGCCGATCCAGGCGCGTTTCAGTTCTTCTGGATCACGACTCGTCGCCAGCAATTTGCCCACGGCGGTTACATCGAGGCACGGTTTGCTGCTTCCATCCGGGCACCACTTCCCTTTTCCGTAGTCGCCATCGAGCGACGCAAGCAACTGCGCGAGTTCTTTTTGCGCTTTGGGGTCGTTGGGAGCCGGAAATCCTGCGGCGAGCTCCAACAGCAACCGTTTGCGCGCCAGTTCTCCCGGCAATTGCAGTTTGTCGTATCGGTGAGCGTCCTTGGCGTAATTTGTGCTCGCGGTGTTCAGAACCTCGTTTGCATCTGCCGCAAGCTGCTCCGTATCGTCGGTAATGAAATTCTCAGCGACCCAGGAAGCGCGAGATGCCTTGACCCCGAGGTCCAGCAGCCGTTGCTCCGCATCGTTGATGAACTTGGTAGCCTCCTCGACGGTCGGGGCCTGGACCGCCCGACTGCGGCCGAGCCGAGGGTGCTGCAAGTAAGCTGACGATCATGGCAGAGAGCACTAAAGAGTCTTGCCCAATTCCACACTGGCTTCATGAAACCTCACTTTCAAATGCTGAGACCGATGAAGATGCTGCTTGGTGTTTTCCTGCATTGCGCTATGGAACGCATCTCACAATTATGCGCCAAGCACATGTGACGGCCATCGCCAAGTAAGAAAGCCGTACCGCACCCAATTACTGACTTACACTCCGCTTCTTCGAGACGACAGACTGCAATTCGATTAGGGCCCGCACGATGCCGTCGCGGTTAACATTCCAGTGCGTGACCATGCGAACCAGGTAGGGGGCTGTATCCTGTGCCCAGACCCCTCTTTCGTGAAGTGCGTCGCACAGTTCCACCGCATTCATGCCGGTTGCACTGCAATCGAAGATAACGATATTGGTGCGAACCCGTGCCGGATCGATCTTCAGACCGGCAATTTGCGCAATCCCGACAGCCAAAGTCTTGGCGTTGTCGTGGTCTTCATGCAAACGCTGCGGCGAGTTCTCAATCGCCACAAGTCCGGCCGCAGCCAGCACTCCTACCTGGCGCATGCCGCCGCCGAACATCTTGCGATAGATGCGAGCCCGCTCAATAAAATCTGGCAGAACCCACAATGATTGAACCTACCGGGGCACCCAGTCCCTTTAGACAAACAGAACATCACGGAATCCACACTCTTTGTCATGTCAGAAACAGGCTCGTTCAGCGCAGCGGCAGCATTGAAGATGCGCGCGCCATCCATGTGGACCTTCAGGCCGAGCGCATGCGCATTCTTGCAGATTTCGTCGACGCGTTCCGTCGGATACACCGTGCCACCCGCCATGTTGCTGGTATTTTCCAGACAAATCAACGCCGTCTGCGAATCGTAATAGATCTTTGGGCGGATGGCCGCCTCTACCTGATTCCACGTCATGATCCCGTCCTCGCCACCGCGGACCGCGCGCGGCATGCACCCGGCAATGGCAGACATCGAGGCAAGTTCGTAGAGATTGACGTGGCCGCGTTCTTCGCAGACGACCTCGTTGCCATGGTGAGTCCAGATCCTGATTGCGATCAGATTTCCCATGCAACCCGTGGGAACAAATAATGCCGCTTCCTTGCCGAAGATTTCGGCGGCGCGCTTCTGCAACTTATTGACCGTCGGATCTTCCCCGTAGACGTCGTCACCAACCTCCGCTGCCGCCATTGCACGTCGCATCTCGTCGCTCGGACGCGTAACCGTGTCGCTTCGCAAATCGACGGCATTGTCGACCGGCGAAACGTGATTCGGATCCACTAGTTGGTTCCCTTTTGCTACTGTGTAGCTCATCTGTTCCTCGCTTGTCCGAAAAGCCCATGCCTAAAAATCCATTCCGACGTTAGCGCAGAAGTTCCACAATGATTTCATTGGAAACGCTAAGCTTGTCGGCCGGAAGCCGCACCTTTTCCCCGTCACGCTGGACCATGCCCGTAGCAATCAACTTGCTGACCTTTTGCTGCAAATCAACGCCATACTGTCTTTCAATTCGCGCGAGGTTTATGCCCGACAGCTGCCGCAACCCAAGAAACAACTCTTCTTCAAGCGCCAGATCTTGCGTAAGCGCATCCACCGACTGAATGGCATCACGGCCTGCATTGATGGCATCCACAAAGGCTGCCGCATCGTGCACATTGGCCCAGCGCTGTGTGCCAGAGAAGGAGTGCGCTCCAGCGCCAAACCCAAAGTAGGATTCACGACGCCAATATTTCAGATTGTGCTCGGAAGCGTAGCCCGGCTTGGCCCAGTTGGAAATTTCGTACTGCTCGTAGCCAGCTGATTTCAATACGAATTGCGCCGTCTCGTAGTAATCGGCCATGGATTCTTCTGTGGGGATATCTTTCGCGCTATATCTTGCGCCGCCCTGCAGGACTTCCAAACCGAGCCGGCTACCCTCATCGATTTCCATCATGTAAACGGACACGTGCTCTGGAGAAAGTGCCACGGCTTGCTCAAGAGACACGTGCCAAGTGGCTGCAGTCTGCTTCGGCAAACCCGCGATTAGATCAAAACTAATGTTCATGATGCCCGCGTCACGCAGTAGTGGCACGGCACGGTAGATATCCGCCAGTCGGTGCATTCGCCCTGCTGCCTTCAACTCATCGTCACTAAACGATTGAGTGCCGAAACTGATCCGATTGATGCCCATTGCGACCCAGGCGGAGGCCTTTTCCTGCTCGACTGTCTCGGGATCGGCTTCGAGGGTGACCTCTTGAAAATCGCAACGAAACGTATCTCGAATGCTCCCGATGATCGCGGCAAGAAGTTCCGGCTCAAGCAAACTGGGAGTCCCACCGCCAACATAGGCGGTATCGACGGTATTCGAGAGGGCGGGAATCTCGACTCCGGCTACGTTCCAGAGTCGCTCACAATTGCGGATTTCTCGCGAAACGGCGGCCGTATAGGGGGCAAATCGGCCCGGGGACACTACACCTGTATGGAAGTTGCAGTAGGTGCATTTCGTCTGGCAGAACGGAACTTGAATGTAAATGCCGACAGTCCCCATCGCAAAACTTTAACACAGTGAGTGCGGTAGGACTGGCAAGGGAGCCAGAATCAGTCATCGTCCATTTTGGCGTCTGGTTGGATTTTAACGTACAGTTGCCGCTCGCGAGGACCATCGAATTCCGCGAAGAAAATTCCTTGCCACCGTCCGAGGGCGATCCTGCCATTTTCGATGAACACGAACTGGCTCATCCCGACCAGCATGGTCTTTATGTGAGAATCCGTGTTGCGCTCGGCATGTTTGAATCTTGGGTCGTCGGGAACTAAACGGTCAACGCAACCTTCGGCATCCGAAGCGACGTCCGGATCAGCATGTTCATTAATGAGGACTCCCGCCGTTGTGTGCGGGACGTAGAGAAAGCAAATCCCACTTTTTACTCCAGAGGCCAGCACCACGCGCTGAATCTCGCTGGTGATGTCCAGCAACTGCGTGCGGCGCTTGGTCTTTACGGGTAGGATCTGCATGTCCAAGGCTTGATTATAGCTACAGTTCGACTACCTGGCCGAACCTAAGGCCGTATACCTGGGAAGCTTCTCGCCTACTCAAGGGACTGGAACGAGGAAATGCAGGCCAGGCTTCTTGGCACCCGAGTGTTTCTCGAGTTCGGCAAGGCCGTCCGTGCCCCAGCGAGCCAGAAAAGGCAAAAAGCAGAGATCGCGAGACTGCAGGCCCTTTTGTGGATAGAGCAGGTTTTCAAGGAACTGCTCGTGCTGGTCGATTATTTTGTCGTGCCGGTCGAGCGCGGCACCGGTCTTTTCGCGTAACGTTTCAATCTGGTAGTGGATGCGCTTCTCGGCGCGCGCAATCGTGCCTTGAATCGTGGGATCCACACCGGCAATGGCTTTGTGAAGTTTCTTAACACTTTTTTCCAGCTGTCGCAGGTTGCTATCAAATTCACGGGCCAACTTCTTCGGCACGTTTACACCGTACATTCGTTTCCGGAGAGCTTGTTTGCCAACCCACACATCTTCGACTTCCAACTTGTACTTCTTCAGAATGCGTATCGCTTTAGGATCGACGAGGGTGAAATCAGCCCTTGGAAGCATCACCGGCATGCGCCCCAATAATTTTTCGTACAAAACCTGGGATTGCGCGAAATAGGCGATCTCCGACGGTCCGCCGAAATACGCGACAGTGGGAAGCATGTAGTCCTGTACTACGGAACGAAAAAGAGCATTGGGACTGAAGACTCCAGGATTGCTTTCCAAGTTCTTCAGCCATTCCTGTCGCGGCGCGGTGTGACCAGCACTCGTGAACAGTTTCCTCACTCGGGGCAGAGATTACGCGCCTCTTACCGTCTGCCAGTGAAAACAAAACTGTACTGTTCGAGGTAACATTTACTTGTGCCGCATAACCCGCGTGCTCGAGTTCCTTGCCACGCCGCAACAGCAGAGCATTGAGCTCATCCCGCTGTTCAAGCGCCTGCCGCAGAATTGGGGCCGCCAACCGGTGCAGGCGATCATCCAACGGATCGAGTAGGATCAGCCCTTCCTGAGCAAAAATCCGGGCGAAGAGCCGTGCAAAGGCACTTCCGTACGTCGCGGTCGGCGTGTAGGAAGCTTCCAGAATCTCCGCCACAATCGCAGTGTCTGGGCCCGAGAGCAGGGCGAGCGCTTCCTGCACGACGCCTCTTATTTCGGGGCCTAAAGGAATCCGGCCCACAGGAATGTCGTCCCCGGCAGGTTTCGGTAATTCGAACCGAAACAATTTCCCTTCGCTGAACCACGTCGTGTGACGTACCTCGTCGACATCGTGATCCTCGGTGGCCATCCAAAAAACAGGCACAGCCTCAATACCATCCTTACTCAACTGTCGCGCGGTATGAATGGCAGAGAGTGCTTTGTAGAAAGCGTAGGCCGGACCGCCAAATAGACCAACTTGCTGGCCAGAAACGACCGCGACCGCCCCGTTTGCCAGACGGTCCAGATTTTCAAGTGTTTTGGGTCCGCCGGCAAACTGTGAATTCTGTCCGCGGAGAATGTCCGAAACCTCGCGGCGCCGTTCGGCTGGAAAGCTCAAGTTCTTCGCTTCAGCTTCTACGCCTTTGAGGTCCGGTGGGTGGGCATAAAAGTGCTTAACTTTCTGGAAATCTCCGACGTAATCACGAATGAGCTTCGTGGTATGTGGCAATTGATCGGGTCGGAGGGCGCGACAGTCCATGGGCATTTAGATGATAGACGCTAGAAAAAGTGACGGCAAATTCAGAATAGTTAGACGGATGCAACGGCAGGATGGAGCGCCGTTATGATAGCCGCGATCTGCTGTTTCTTGTCTTCGTTCAGGGGGAGAAGCGGCAAACGGGGCCTTCCGCCGTGGTAACCGCGCAAATCCATGGCAAATTTTACGCCCGCGATTCCGGCTTCGGAGACAATTCGTTTTGACGCATTCCCCAGTTTTAGCTGCAATTCTTTCGCACGCTCCGGTTGCCCCGACTTCACTGCCTCAAAGACCTGAACACACAACTCCGGCAGCGCACTGGCCAGCGCCAGGATGGCGCCGCGAGCACCTACCGCAAGCGCCGGATAGATCAGCGCTGCGCCTCCGGTCAGCACATGAAAATCTGGACGCGCCGATCCAACGACCTCGACAACGCGCTGAATCACGCCGGAACTGTCCTTGATGCCGATAATGTTGCGATGTTCGGAGAGAGCCAGAATCTCCGGCGTTTCCAGAGAAACTCCCCGTAAATTGAGGAACGGAATATAACAACACAGGAATCGGTGAAGCATCGGCCACGGCACGATAGTGCTGCAGAAAGTTGTCCGCGCGATACACAGGTTTGTAATAGTAAGGGGTCTTCACCAGTGCGATTTGATATCCGAGTTCCGCGGCAAACTTTGTGCGCCGAATGGTCTCCGATGTCGATTCCGCTCCTGTCCCCGCGATAAGTAACTTTGCGGGCGCAGCGAAACGCTTTACGTGCTGCAGCAGTTCCGTGGATTCCGACCACGAGAGCATTACGGATTCACCCGTTGAGCCCAGCACAACATACCCAGCCACACCCGTTTTGTTATACAGCCCTAGGTTGTGCTCGATGCCAGAAAGAGAAACTTCTCCTTTTGCAGCAAAGGGGGTGACAAGCGCCGGAAAAATGCCGCTGATCTGCATGCTTCAATCTCCCGTTCCCGGCGAGCCTGAAGCCACGATCTTGTTCTGGTGGAGATCCTGGAGGCACGACACTTCGCGCTTCATCTCGGTGATCGCATGAATCCCGCGTACCGCCGCATGTGCGGCCGAAAGCGTTGTGATGCACGGGATGTTGTAGCGAATCGCCGCACGACGGATGGACTTCTCGTCATAGAACGATTCGCGACCCAGCGGCGTATTGAAGATCAAGTTGATCTTACCGGTCTTGATCAGGTCGACGATATTCGGCCGACCTTCGTTTACCTTAAACACTTCATCACAGGGAACACCCGCGGCGTGGAAGGCCGTCGCTGTCCCTCGCGTGGCCACCAACTTGAAACCAAGCGCGACAAGCTCCTTGCCCAGTGGCCCGATCTGCCGTTTATCACGATCGTTCACGCTGATGAATACGGTTCCTGCGCTCGGCAATTTCTGTCCTGCAGCGAGTTGTGCCTTAGCGAAGGCCAAACCATAGGACGTGGAGACGCCCATCACTTCGCCGGTGGATCGCATTTCCGGCCCGAGGATCGTGTCTACACCGCGGAATTTGTTAAACGGAAAGACTGGCGACTTAACAGAGTAATACTCGTGCGTAGCAATCTCCGCCACACCGTTGTGGTGAACAATCGGCAGCTTCATATCGGCCAGGCGTTTGCCCACCATGAGTCTCGCCGCGACCTTCGCCAAGGGCACACCGGTCGCTTTGCTGACGTAAGGTACCGTGCGTGAAGCGCGCGGATTCACTTCCAAAACGTAAACGGTGTCTCGCTGAATGGCGTATTGCACATTCATCAGGCCTACCACTTTCAGGGCCAGCGCCAGGCGTTTCGTGTAATCGCGAATGGTATTCAGCACCGTCGGCGACAAACTGACCGCCGGTAGCACGCACGAAGAGTCGCCGGAGTGTACGCCCGCCTCTTCGATATGCTCCATGATTCCGCCGATGACCACGTCTGTGCCATCCGCAAGCGCATCCACGTCAACTTCCGTGGCTTCTTCCAGGAACTGGTCAATCAAGACAGGGCGGGCAGGCCCCATTAACGCAGCCTGAGCAACATACTCCTGTACAGTGTTTACATCGTAGGCAATCACCATGGCGCGACCGCCGAGTACGTAACTTGGACGCACCAGCACCGGCATGCCAATTTCACCGGCGACGCGTGCTGCTTCTTCCGGCACAAGGGCAGTGCCGTTGCGTGGCTGAGGAATTTTCAGTTCATCCAGGAGGCGGCCAAAGCGGCGGCGATCTTCTGCTAGATCGATCGATTCAGGTGCGGTGCCAACGATTGGTACACCATTGCGCTTCAGTTCCAGGGCCAGGTTCAACGGAGTCTGTCCGCCAAACTGAACGATCACGCCCGTTGGTTTCTCGCGCTCAACAATGGCCAGTACATCCTCGAGTGTCAGAGGCTCGAAATAGAGGCGGTCGGAAGTGTCGTAATCCGTTGAAACCGTTTCTGGATTGCAGTTCACCATGATGCTTTCAAAACCGTCCTCGCGCAACGCAAACGATGCGTGACAGCAGCAGTAGTCGAATTCGATTCCCTGCCCGATGCGGTTCGGTCCACTCCCCAGAATCATAATCTTCTGGCGCTGGGTGGTGTCCGCTTCGTCTTCTTCCTCGTAGGTGGAATACATGTAAGGAGTAAACGATTCAAATTCAGCCGCGCATGTATCGACTCGCTTAAAAACAGGTGAAACACCATAGCGAGCACGCTGCAAACGGACGGCGGCAGGAGTGGTCTTCCACATCTGCGCCAGGGTCTCGTCGCTGGTGCCAACGCGCTTCACTTCTCTTAGTAAGTCTTTCGAAGCCGTTTCCACGGTGACCGCGGCAGCGCGGCGATTTGTGGCGATGATCTCTTCAATCTGATGAATGAACCATGGATCGATTTTCGTCAGCTCACAGATTTCATCGACAGGGAGGCCTCGCTCAACAGCGGTGAGTATCCAGTGAATGCGATTCGGCCGCGGCGTCGCGAGTTTTTCACGAAGCAGCGAGTCTGGAGTCTCAAGCGGAGCACGCCACGGGGTGCTTGGTTCCAGGGACCGAATGCCCTTCTGAAGCGCTTCCTTAAACGTGCGGCCGATGGCCATGACCTCGCCGACCGACTTCATCTGAGTGCCAAGCGTGCTATCCGCGCCGGCAAACTTTTCGAACTGCCACTTCGGAATCTTTACCACCACGTAGTCGATGGTCGGCTCGAAGCAAGCAGGTGTCTTCTTTGTAATGTCATTGGGAATTTCGTCGAGCGACATGCCAACGGCCAGACGCGCTGCGATCTTCGCAATCGGGAAACCGGTCGCTTTGCTGGCCAGTGCGGAACTGCGCGAAACACGGGGATTCATCTCGATGACCGTCATGCGTCCATTTTCTGGGTTGATCGCAAATTGAACGTTGGACCCACCGGTTTCGACGCCAACTTCGCGAATGATTGCTGCGGCCGCATCGCGCATCCGCTGGTATTCCTTGTCGGTCAAAGTCTGTGCCGGCGCGACGGTAATGGAATCGCCGGTGTGGACGCCCATGGGATCGAAGTTTTCGATGGTGCAGATGACCACGAAGTTGTCGCGATAGTCGCGCATGACTTCGAGTTCGTATTCTTTCCAGCCGAGCACCGATTCCTCGACTAAAGCCTCGTGGACAGGGCTCATGTCCAGCGCATGCGCAATGGCTTCTGCAAACTCTTCCTTGTTATAGGCAATGGAGCCGCCACTGCCGCCCAGCGTGAACGACGGACGAATCACCAGAGGAAAGCCAAGCTGGTCGCACAATCGGAGGGCATCTTGCGCATTGTTCACCAGCGCCGACGCAGGCACTTCCAACCCAATCTTGCGGCAGGCATCTTTGAACCAGAGCCGGTCCTCCGCGACCTTGATCGCGCGGAGGGATGCGCCGATCATTTCCACTTTGTGCTTTTCAAGGATGCCGCTCTCGGCCAGTTCGACGGCCAAATTCAGTGCGGTCTGTCCGCCTACCGTGGGCAACAACGCATCTGGCTTCTCTTTGATCAGAATTTCTTCGATGTATTCCTTCGTCAGCGGCTCAATGTACGTGCGGTGGGCCAGTTCCGGATCGGTCATGATCGTGGCCGGATTGGAATTGACCAGCACGACTTCATAGCCCTCGGCCCGCAGCGCCTTGCATGCTTGCGCGCCCGAATAATCGAATTCGCAAGCCTGGCCGATGATGATCGGGCCGGAGCCGATGATCAGAATCTTTTTAATGTCAGTGCGTTTGGGCATCTATTCCCTTGGCGCTCAAATTTTGTTGTTCCGTGAGACTAACTCTAAATGCGACGTTCGGGCATATCTCGAGCGTCATGCTCGCGAACTCCCCGGCTGCTGGAATTCCTTCATCAAATCCGTAAACTGCGAAAAAAGGTAGTGTGAATCGTGGGGTCCAGGCGATGCTTCCGGATGATATTGCACGCTGAATAACGGCAGCGATTTGTGCCGCATGCCTTCGTTCGTGTGATCGTTCAAATTCACATGCGTAATTTCCACGTCGCTCGCTGGGAGCGATTCCGGATCGACGCAAAACCCGTGATTCTGGGCGGTGATTTCCACCTGATTGGTCAACAGATTCTTCACCGGATGATTGGAACCGTGATGCCCGAATTTCAATTTGAACGTCTTCCCGCCCAGAGCCAAGCCGCATAACTGGTGTCCGAGGCAGATTCCAAAGATGGGCACGCGTCCCGTCAGCTTGCGAATACTATCGATGGCATATTGCGCCGGTTCCGGATCGCCGGGACCATTGGAAAGAAATACTCCGTCGGGTTTGCATTGCAGCACATCCTCCGCAGGAGTTCCCGCCGGAACAACGGTTACATCGCAATGGTGGTCCACCAGCAACCGGAGAATGTTCTGCTTGATTCCAAAATCGTAAGCGACAACCTTGAAACGGGCAGTCTCAGGGCTCGCATCGGATTCACCCATCTGTTCTGCCAGGGTGAACTCGCCAGCTCAATTGAGCCCTTGTTCCAATCGTAGGCCTTGCTGCAACTGACACGGCTCGCCAGTTCCAGCCCGGCCATCGAGGGGAGCTGTCGCGCCTCAGAAATCAATTGGTCTGCAGGAGTGCCGTCGGTGGAGACCATTCCCCGCAGCGCGCCAACCGTGCGGATGTGTCGAACGAGCGCACGCGTATCGATATCCCAGATCACGGGAATCTTCTGTCGATTCAGATAGAGCTGCGCCGTCTCCGAAGACCGCCAATTCGACGAAATCTGAGAAAACTCGCGCACGACCAGCGACTCAATGTAGGGGCGCGGCGCTTCCTCGTCATCGAGATTCGCGCCAACATTGCCAATGTGCGGATAGGTCAGGCAGACGATCTGCCCGGAATAACTTGGGTCGGTGAAAACTTCCTGATAGCCGGTAAGACTAGTATTGAAAACGACTTCGCCGCCGCGGCGCGTGATAGCGCCGGCAGCGCGGCCGTTAAATACGCGCCCGTCTTCGAGCGCAAGGATTGCGGGTCGATGCTGAACTTCCGTCAGTGGAGCCTCCGTCAAACTTCATTATTTTTCGCTCGCTTCCGTCGCGGACAGCGAACCAAAGTGATCCACCGGCCAGTAGGCAAATACTGCGCGACCGTAGATAAACTGGCTCGGCACCGGCCCAAACACACGCGAATCGTTTGAGCTGATGCGGTGATCACCCATCACAAAATAACTTCCTTGCGGAACCTTGGTTGGGCCGTAATCCGTCACGTCGGTGTAACGCGGCGGCACGTAGGGCTCGGGGACTATCTGCCCATTCAAGTATAGAACGCCACGCCGGATTTCTACCATCTCTCCGGGAAGTCCGACCACGCGCTTAATGAAAGACTTCGACCGGTCCAGAGGATACCAGAAGACCACCACATCGCCGCGGTGGATCGATTCAAACCGATAGACAAATTTGTTGATGAAGATGCGCTCCTGATCAGAGAGCAGCGGAGCCATACTTGTGCCTTCGACCTTCACGGGTTGATAGAGGAACACAATGATGACCAGAGCAAGCCCGATGGCGATCAGTAGGTCGCGAGTCCACACTCGGATTTCGTGTCGAAGCAAGTGGTGCGGCGAAGGAGGAGGCCTATCGGAATTTTCCGTGGCAGGCAATGGAGAAACGGGGGCGGATGTTGGTTCGCCCAGCGGGAGAGAAATCTGCTTTTCGTCAGGTTTCAGCATCTCGTGCGGCCTTTTATTTATAACATGCCGTGTGGAACGGGCGCTAGATACGATTTCGTTCCTACTACCAGCCCTTAGCCTTTGATTCCACTTGTTGACTTCCGTGTTGCCTGTGAGGCCTAGCGGCCAACGCTGGGGCGCTCGTTATTCCGCTCCCAGAGCGAAATTCAGGCACGACAGCGCTGCGACAACCGCCGTTTCTGTCCTCAAGATCAGCCTTCCTAGAGAGGCTTCTTGAAAACCAGCTTGCCGAGCCGCAACAAACTCGTCGTCCGTCCAGCCACCCTCGGGGCCGATGGCTAAAACTGCAGGCTGATTCAGTTTCACTTCGAGAATCGTCTTAAGAGGTAGCGCTTCCCTTGCTTCCGAAAGCAACACGCGAACACCATCGTTGTGTTCGGCAAACGCAATCGCTGGTTTGGCGAGGGGTTGCAGCATAGGCAACTGGACGCGGCGGGATTGTTGCGAAGCTTCGAGAAGTAGTTTCTGCCACCGCTCCGATCGTTTCACAGCCGCGGCGAGGAGTCCCTTTTCGCTGCGTTCCGCGGCCAATGGCACAATCAGGGAGACACCCAGTTCGGTCGCTTTCTCCAACGCCCATTCGAATGCATCGAACTTGACGACGGCGAGGAGAAGAGTGGTCTCGAGAGCCGGTTTGTAGGCCGGGAGTTGTTCGAGCAATTTGAAATTGACCGAGTCGCGCGAAACGCCCGAGATCTCTGCAAGCCAGACGCGATTGCCGTCGCTCAACTCATACAGTTGCCCGGCCTGCGCCCGGAGCACCCGCCCCAAGTGATGAGCCGCGTCCCCTTCCATGATCGCCGTGCGATCAGCGAACTTTTCGATGAAGAAGCGGCGGCGCATCCAATCGTTAGCCGAAAATATCTTTCATCTTGTTAAAGATCGAGGAATTTCGTTCAGCCGGTTTATTGTCAACCTTAAGTGTGGAATCGAGCTGCTCCATCAACTTGCGCTGCTCTTTCGTGAGCTTCGAAGGCGTAATCACGCGCACGAGGTAGTACAGATCGCCACGGCCGCCACCATGCGGATCGGGCAGGCCCTTGGCCTTGATGCGGAATACCGCTCCGCTCTGCGTCCCATCGGGAATCTTCAGCCGTTCTTCGCCATTTAAGCCGGGCACTTGCAACTCCGTACCAATGCTGGCTTGCGCAATACTGATCGGGATCGTGCAGTAGAGATCCGCACCACGACGCTCGAAGAAATTGTGCTCTTTCACGTCGAGCACAACGTAGAGATCGCCAGCGGGTCCACCATTGGGTCCAGGCTCGCCTTCGCCGCTGATCCGCAGCCTGGTGCCAGTGTCCACGCCTGGAGGAATGCGCAGATCGATCGAACGCTCGCGCTCCAAACGTCCCTGCCCGCGGCAATCGGTGCAGCGCTCCTTGATGATTTGCCCAGCACCCTGACACGCAGGACACGTGCGATTGATGGTGAAAAATCCCTGCTGGTAAACAATCTGCCCCCGGCCGCCACAGGTCTGGCAGGAAACCACGCCGGTTCCCTTTTTAGCGCCGGTCCCGTTGCAAGATTCGCAATACTCCTGCCGAGGAATACGGATTTTTGTGGTCACGCCGGTGGCGGCTTCTTCAAACGTCAGAGACATGTCGTAGCGCAGATCGGCACCACGTTGTACGCGACTGCGGCCACCGCCACGCCGCCCACCTGCCGCGCCGAAGAGATCTTCAAAGCCGAAAAAATCTCCAAAGATATCGTGGAAATCCTGAAAAATAGTGCCATTGAAATCCGTCTGCCCGCCAGAACTGGCAAGCCCCGCGTGCCCATATGTGTCGTAGATCTGGCGCTTCTGCACATCGCTGAGGGCAGCGTATGCTTCCGTGCACTCGCGAAAACGGACTTCTGCCTCTTCCTTGTTGTCGGGGTTGCGATCCGGATGCCACTGCATCGCCGCTTTTCGGTAGGACGATTTGATCTCATCCACAGTTGCCGTACGGCTAATGCCCAGAACTTCGTAAAAATCGCGTTGTTGTGCTCGACTCATATCTGATTCGTGAGAATCCCTTCGAAACTAATTTGTGAACTTATTCGATGCGCCGCTCGGGTGTACCGCTACGCGCACCATCGCTGGGCGCAAGACACGGCCATGAAAGCCATATCCTGGCTGAAACACTGCGAGAATTGTCCCGTCATCATGCTCCCTGGTTTCCACGCGATCCAGGGCCTGGTGCAGATGCGGATCGAAAGGCTTTCCAATCGGATCAATTCGTTCCGCGCCCAATTTCCCGAGATTATCCAGCAGTTGCTTGTAAATGAGCTCGAAACCCTTTCGATAGCTTTCATATTCCGCTTCTTTGTGCGCGGCGAGTGCCTGCTCGAAACCATCCAGCACCGGAATCAGTTGTTCAATCACCCGTCCCGTAGTCCGCTTCTGATCTTCGGCGCGTTCCTTCTCGATGCGCTTCCGGTAATTGTCGAAATCCGCTTGCCGCCGCAGAAGTGTTTGCCGCAGATCCTCCAGATCCGTAGCCAACTTGTTGACTTCCAGTGTTTCGCGATTGGTATCCTCGGCTACAGCCTTGGCCTCTTCGCTTTGGTCCAGATTCCGATCGTTAAGCATATCAATCTTGCTGTCCTTCTTACTCATTTGGCTAGCTCCACGGCAAATTGCAACTATTCGATTTTTTTCAAAGCTTCGGTGAACATCTCGGCCACGTAAGCTACCGCCGTGATCGCGCGTTCGTAGTGCATTCGTGTTGGGCCAATTACGCCGAGCGATCCTTGCGCCATGTCATTCTGCGAATACGCGGCACTGATTAACGCGATATTCTCCCCGGCTTCGGCAATTTCTTTCACACCGATCTGTACAGACACGGGTTCGGGAGTGTCGATGCAGGCGTTCAAGACCGTGACGAGCCGATGTTTTTCTTCAATCGCCGCCAGTAGCTCCCGCAACTGCCCCTGATCCGCAAATTCCGGCGAGCCCACGATCTGTGCCGTGCCTTCTACATGCACCTGTTGCAACGGACTCTCGCCTAGAGCGATCGGATCGCAGAGAGATAAAGCCGGGCGTGCAATGTTCTCGTATCGCTCCCGTTCGGTCGCTAATTTCTGCAGCAGGTCGGTGCGAATGGCTTCCAGGCTCCAGCCTGTGTACTCCGTATTCAAGAAATTTGCCGTAGCATCCAACTCTTCCTGCGTGAATAAACGGACCGGCCGCAGAACTTTGTCGCGCGTGTGCCCACCGGGCGAGATCAGCACCACCACCACACGCCCATCGGGCAGTAACCACATCCGCGTGTGTTCGAGCACCGTCTTTCGAAGCGGAGGGGCAACGATGATTCCCACCCCGCGAGAAACTTCGGCCAGCACGTGTCCGGCGCGCTCGGTAATCTCTTCCGCGGACGTACCGGCTGCCATCTCGCGCCGAATCCATTCGCGATCTTCGATGTTCAGTGTGGCCTGGGTGGCAATCTCCTGCGCAAAAAAGCGGTACGCGGCCGCCGTCGGTACCCTTCCCGCTGAAGTATGCGGCTGGTACAGAAAACCGCCATCCTCAAGATCGGCCATGACATTGCGAATGGTGGCGGTGCTCAATGACTCTTCTGCGCGTTTAGAGACGGCGCGCGAGGATACGGGCTCGCCCGATTCAATGTACGTGCGAACGATGTCGGCCAGAATCTGCCGGTTGCGCCGTTCCTGTAACGCTGGATTTCGCATAACACCACTCTAACAGAGCTACACCTGCTATTTTAGGAACTGTGTCAAGTCCGGTCAAAGCAATCCTGCGGATACAGGCGCTCAGTTGTTATCGATCTGCGCGCGCTGTAATTTATCGGAATAGTCGATGTAGATCGATTTCCATTCCGTGAAGAAGTCGATGGCAGCGATTGCGGCTTCGCGATGGCCGTTTCCGGTCTGTTTTGTGCCACCGAACGGCAGATGCGTCTCCGCACCAATGGTTGGCGCGTTGACGTAGACGATGCCAGTGTACAGGTCCCGCATCGCGGCAAACGCGCGATTCACGTTGCGCGTGTAAATCGAAGCGGAAAGTCCGTACGGCACGCCGTTGGCAATCTCAATTCCCTGCTCCAGGCTGTCGAACGGAATCACCGAAACCACGGGGCCAAAGATCTCTTCCTGAGCCACACGCATCTTCGGACTGCACTCCCCAAACACAGTCGGCGCATGGAACCAACCTCTGGCATGTGCGCCGGATTGCAGGCGATGGCCTCCGGTCAGTAACTTCGCCCCTTCTTTCTTACCGATCTCGACGTAGCTGATCACGGTGTTCAGTTGCTGCTCATTGATGCATGGCCCCATCTCCACGGAGGGTTGCAACCCATCGCCGACAGTGAGTTTTTTGGCCCGCTCCACGAAGCGCGAGACGAATTCAGAGTAAATGCTCTTGTGCACACCCACGCGACTGGCCGCCGTGCATCTTTGTCCCGTCGTTCCGAAGCCGCCCCACACAGCGCCCTCCACGGCAAGATCCAGATTTGCATCATCCATCACAAGGATGATGTTCTTGCCGCCCATCTCCAGGCTGTAATGCTTGAACTCTGGAGCACAGGCCTGCGCGATGATGCGCCCAGTGGATGTAGAGCCCGTGAAACTGATCACCGGCACGCTCTTGTGCGTCGCCAGAGGGCTACCTGCTCCAGGGCCATCACCACTCACCAGATTGACGACTCCAGGAGGAATTCCCGCCTCCGCCATCGTTTCCACCAAGTGGTAGGACGAGAGTGGCGTATCCTCCGCCGGCTTCAGGACTACGGTATTGCCAGCAATCAACGCAGGCATCATCTTCCATGAGGGTATCGCCATGGGAAAATTCCACGGTGTAATCATGCCGCACACGCCGATGGGTTGCCGCATGCTCATAGCAAATTTATTTGCCAACTCCGAAGGCGTCGTCTGCCCGAACAACCGGCGGCCCTCACCCGCCATGTAGTAGGTCATGTCGATGGCTTCCTGCACATCGCCACGTGTTTCCGCCAGCACTTTGCCCATCTCGCGCGTCATGTCGCGAGAAAGCTCTTCCTTGCGCTTTACCAACAATTCGGCCACGCGAAACAGGATTTCCCCGCGCTTTGGCGCAGGAAAGAGACGCCAGTTCTTGTAGGCGTTGCAGGCTGCGTCCACGGCCGCACTGACATCATCTTGCCCGGAATCGGGGAACACACCGATGAGCTCGTCGGTGTTGGCCGGATTGCGATTCTCGATTGTTTTTCCCGATTTAGGCGCGATCCACTCGCCATTGATGAAATTCTGATATTCGCGCGGATTGCCCGTCGTGCTCATGTCTCCCCCTGGAGTCTCCTGAGTCTACCAAGTAAACGTAATCCCACAAACGAGTGAAGATCCCTGTTGGCGGTTACGCAGAGTCGAAACATAAGGGAAATGCTGCTACTTTTTCCAGTTTTCTGCGTTATATCAACAGGAACCTATCCATGAGGACATCACGCATCGTGCCGGTGACTTTTTTTGCGGCGATTGCTACGCTTCTGACTTTCCACCGCGCGCGAGGATATTCTAATGATTTACGTGGCACACTCACCGTAGACGGGCGCGAGCGCACTTACTCGGTGCACATTCCTGCAGGCGAGCATGCCGGACTTCCATTCCCTTTGGTTTTGGCCTTACATGGCAGGCTGGGCAACGGCGAAGGCCAGGCTCGCTTGAGTCATTTCGATCGTGTCAGCGATGCCCACGGATTTATTGTTGTCTATCCTGACGGACTCGATCGCAGTTGGGCCGACGGGCGAGAAGCCACCCCGTCCGACAAGAACGGCGTGAACGACACTAAATTCATTTCAGAACTGATCGAAAAGTTGTCGCGGGAATATCACATTGACGAAAAGCGCATCTACGCCACCGGAATGTCTAACGGAGGATTCATGAGTGGTCGTTTGGCTTGCGAGTTGTCCTCGAGGATTGCAGCCGTGGCTACCGTGGCTGCATCCCTGTCCGACAACACTGCAGCGACCTGTCATCCAGAACAGCCAATCTCCGTCATGGTGATGCAAGGGACCGCCGACCCACTGGTACCTTTCGAGGGTGGCCCGCTGGGTAAAAAAGGAGATCGTGGCAAAGTACTTTCGCATGCTAATGCGGTCAAGAAATGGGTCGAACTTGACGGGTGTGGCGCCGAACCCGTCAAAAATCACATTCCTGACAATGCGGGAGATGGGACTTCTGTAAATGTAACTGCATATTCCAAGTGTCGAGGGGCAAGCGAAGTCTTGGACTATGTGATCCTGAACGGCGGTCATGCCTGGCCGGGGGGCATGCAGTACCTGGGGGAGCGTCTTATCGGCAAAACTTCAATGAATATCGACGCAAGCGAACTAATCTGGCAGTTTTTCTCCAGCCATTCACGGTAAGTATCAAATAGCTACACGACCTAGCTTGAATTCATTGTTTTCCCGAGCATCGCGCACAATGCGCATTTCCGATTGATTTGTGGATCAATTATCAGCTGGATCGGGATCCCGCTGCGCATTGCGAGAGAGCAGTCTATTCGCAGTGCTATTGGGAGGCGGTGTAGGAGCGGCAACCCCAGCCGTTTCCGAACCCAAGCCAAGTTTCTGCAAGGTGGGAGCGTCGATCTTTCCCGTGGGGTTCAGATGATTGTCGGTCTGGAATTTCTTCATGGCCTCGACGGTCGCGTCATCCCACTTCCCTGTTGGCTCACCGGTAAGCGCATCTTTCTTTATCAGCGCTGCCTGAATCTCGTTTATCCGATCCGATGTCGGCGCCGCCTGTCCTTTTACTTTTTTGGTGCGGCTGGATTTCTTACCGGCACTTTTTCCGGATTTCGAAGACGTCGATTTTGAAGTGGTTCTTGCGTCGCCACCTGAAGAGCTCGCGCTTTTCTTGTGCGTGGAGGAAGTTTGGGCGATTGCCACGGGGGCGATGGTCGCGCCCGTGGCAATCGCCGCAAGGACGAAACCAGCTTGAGTCAGTTTAGAGAGTTGTTTTCGCATTGCTGGCTAATGCGGTCTCCTCGGATTATTTGCCTTCTGCAGGCACAACGCCCGGCAGGAAAACAGTCATCACGCGGTCATTGAACCCGTGACGCAGAACCTTGAACACTACGTTGTCGCCGGCTTTCAGCTTAGAGATGGCACCCCGGTACTCGCTGACGCTGGTAACCGATTGTCCGTTCACTTCAGCGATCACGTCTCCCGGAGCAAAGTTGATGTCTTCGGCAAAGCTGGCGGGTTCAACTTCCGTGACCACCACGCCCTTTACGCCCTCGACGCCCACTTTCTGCGCGCGTTCCGGTGTGAGGCTCTCAACGTGCAAACCGAATTCAGCCGGTGCGGGTTCGCCGGGCTTGTCACTAACGCGGCTATCCGTGTTCGGGAACACACGCGTGCGGTCCTCGACCACCGCCGACGTGTCTTTCTTTTGCTTGTCGCGGTAATACTCAATCTTCAACTTGCTTCCGATTGGTGCGGAAGCGATTGGGTTTACCAGGTCGTTTCCGTTTTTGACCGCGGTGCCGTTAATGTTGGTGATGACGTCGCCGCCCTTCAAGCCGGCTTTCTCTGCCGGGCTCCCGGGTTCAACGCCTTCAATCACCACACCGTATGGCGCGCCCAACGATTTTAACGTGATCTGGTTGGTGCCCAGGTCTTCCTGGAAGCTCACACCGATGGAACCGCGCGTAACGCGTCCGCTCTTCACCAGTTGGTCGTAAACATTAATAGCAGTGGAAGACGGCATCGCAAATCCAACGCCTTCATAGCCACGCCCACCGGTAATAATTGCGGTGTTGATGCCAATCACTTGGCCAGCCATGTCCACAAGCGGTCCCCCAGAGTTGCCCGGATTAATCGCCGCGTCGGTCTGAAGGAAACGCTGGAACTGGCGCCCGATTCCGCTACGATCCTTCGCACTGATAATTCCAGCAGTGACGGTGGCATTCAGTCCGAACGGACTGCCAATGGCCAAAACCCAGTCACCAACTTGCACGCCATCCGAGTTTCCCAGTTTTGCGAAAGGAAGTTCTTTCCCTGCGTCAATCTTGATCACTGCCAGGTCCGTGGCCTCGTCAACGCCAATCACTTTCGCAGTGTACTTCGTAGTATCGCCAGCAATCATCACCTGAACCTTCGTAGCCTGATCCACTACGTGGTTGTTCGTAAGAATGTAGCCCTGCTTGTCGACGATCACGCCAGAACCCAGGCTGCGCTCTGTCTGTGGCTGACCGTTGTCGGGTTTCCCATCAAAGAAATGGAAGAAAAAATCTTCGCTCGGATCGTCCTGGTCGCCCTGGCCCTGGCGGTGCTTTTTCGCGGACTTCCGATCCATCACCTGGGTGGTGGCAATATTGACAACGGCTGGCCCGACGCGGCCTACAATGCCCGAAAATGAATTCGATGAAGGAATGGGATCGGGTAAAGCAAGCGGGGCAGCATTGGTGCCCGAGAAAGTAAAGGCTCTCATGGCCGACACTTTGCCATTCACGATCGTGCCGATCAGAATGCCAAGAACTAAGGTGGCTGCAATCAGAACGGCCGCAAGAAATGTGCGGCGGCGCGACTTTTCCACATTGTTACGTACGATTTCCATCGGTCCCACTCCTGTCTATCTGGTCCCAGACCCGGACTGAGTCACAGAGTATAACATTGCACGGTTGACCGGGAGGTCTTCCGATTAGATGCACCGGGAGGATTACTGTACTCCCGGCCGGGTAGTTTAGTCTCATTGGTGCTCCACAGGTTTGACGCTAAAACTCCCGAAAATGTTGTCACCTCTCCGGCTACAAAATACGCTTGACATTCATTCTCGAATCCAGCATAAACAGTGGAGCCGCATTTGCGGTGTCACGTGGCGATTTAGGGCAACTTGCTCCACGTAAAAAACTGCTAAAGAGCTGTAGAGTTCACAGAAAGAATTTCTGAGACCCCTCCAAGCTTTTTGGCACGGAGGGTTTTTTATTTGTACCCCCTCCGCGCTGCCCGCGAATCAGTACCACGTCATTTCACGCGATGGCTCCCAGCCTGAACGCGATGTTCGGCCGGGCTCCGTCAGCGAGGTGACTTATGTCCGAGATCTACTTTCTACGTTGCAGGGAATGCGGCAAACGCTTCCCCAATGCTCCACGATCCTATTGCGAAGAGTGCTTTGCGCCACTCGAAGTCAGCTACGACTACGAGAGACTGCGCGAAACCGTTAAGCGCGAAGATCTAACGCGCCGAGCTTTCAACATGTGGCGCTACTCAGAGTTTTTGCCCCTGCCGGCTGGCTTTACTCCATCGCTGGCCATTGGCGGCACTCCGCTACTTCGGTCGCGCAATCTGGCGGCCAAGCTGGGCGTCAAGAATCTCTATCTCAAGAACGACGCGGTCTGCTTCCCTTCGCTCTCCTTCAAGGATCGCGTGGTGGCCACGGCATTGGCCGCATCCAAGCGTTTCGGATTCAAGACCGTGGGATGTTCGTCCACCGGCAATCTTGCGAATTCCGTTGCCGCCCAGTGCGCGCAGCAAGGCATAGATGCGTGCGTTTTCATTCCTGCAGATCTGGAAGCGGCTAAAATTCTGAATACTGCCGTCTATGGCGCGCGGATTATTCGCATCAACGGTAACTACGATCACGTAAATCGTCTCTGCACCCAGGTGGCAGATCGCTTTCAGTGGGGTCTCGTCAACGTGAACCTGCGACCCTACTACGCCGAAGGTTCCAAGACCCATGGTTACGAGATTGCCGAACAGCTTGGCTGGGAGCTACCTGACAACGTCGTTGTGCCGATGGCCGGCGGATCGCTTATCGGGAAGATCGCCAAGGCTTTCTGCGAACTGGCACATCTCGGCTGGGTCGAGCCAAAGCAGGTAAAGTTCTTTGGGGCGCAGGCCACCGGGTGCTCTCCGATTGCCGATGGCGTGAAGCGCAACCTCTCGCGCTTCGAGCCGCAAAAGCCCAACACCATTGCGCGCTCTCTGGCCATTGGCAATCCGGCCGACGGTCCTTTCGCGCTGCGTCTGATCCGCGAGAGCGGTGGCTGGGCGGACGATATCTCTGATCCCGAGATCATCGACGCCATCAAGCTACTCGCTGAGACGGAAGGGATCTTCGCCGAAACCGCCGGTGGCGTCACGGCTGGTGTCACCGCAAAACTTATCGAACAGGGCCGCATCAAACCGGAGGAGACAACTGTGGTCTCCATCACCGGCAACGGCTTGAAGACCACCGATGCCATCGCTGCAGACTTCCCTGTGACGGCCTCCATCGAGCCGCGACTGGATGCATTTGAAGCGCTCTTGAAAGAGCAGTTGAAGGAGACAGTTGCAACATGAAGATCGGACTTGAGTTGCCCCGCCGCCCAACCACCTGATGCACGTGGTACCGAGCGCCGTGTTTTCGCCAAGAATGGGAGGGCCCGGCGCTGGTGGTTTTCGCGGGTTTCGTCTGAGAATTGAGATCTGAATAGGGAGATCGCCGTATGGCAATCACAATTGAAATTCCCACTGCATTTCGCCGCTTTACCGAAGGCGAACCAAAGGTGGATAGCGGTGCAACCACGGTAGCCGAAGCATTAAACGATCTGACTTCGCGCTTTCCTGCCCTTTCGCGGCACGTCCGAGATGAACAAGGGCAGATCCGCCAATTCCTCAATGTGTATCTCAATGAGGAAGATATCCGCTTCTTGGGCGGCGAATCCTGTTTGGTAAAAGACGGCGACCGAGTTCTACTGGTTCCCTCCATCGCCGGCGGGTGATTCAAACGCGCAGAAACTCGAAGACTAATGTCGCGTGGTAGACGAGAGTTAGGATGCCTAATTCATTCCTAGTTACGGCTCTACTCTTAGGACTTGCAATCCAGACACCAAGGATGGAAGACAGCTCCGATTGGTGGTCTCTCCTCAATGAGAACTCGCCCGCGGGAGTGCCTCTAGCTATTCTGCAGCGTTGCGCATCAGTTGCGCGTAGAAATCGATGGACTTCGCAAAATTATCGATGCCCACGCGTTCATTTGTCCCGTGGAACCGGGACACATCGCCCGGATTCATCAGCAGCGGAGCGAAACGATATATATCATTCGTAAGGGCGGCATAGTGCTTGGAATCCGTCGCGCCGACAAACACGAACGGGGCAACAACTGCTTCGGGATAAACCTGCGCAATGGTCTTCTGCATCAGTTTGAAACTTGACGAGTCGGCGCTCGATTGCGGGGATGGATCAGATGGCGGCTCACCTTCGATGGGTACCAATTTCACGCGCGGATCGCTAATCACCCTGCGAACGTATGCCGTGACGCTCGCCACGGTATCGCCCGGCAGCAAGCGAAAATTAATCACGGCGCGCGCATGACTTGGCATCACGTTGTCCTTCGCCCCCGCCTCAATGATGGTGGCAGCCGCTGTGGTGCGGAGGGTCGCGTTGGTATCCGGCCCTGATTCCAGAATGTGTTTTACTACCGGGCTGAACAGCCACATATTTTTGAACACCACGCGCATGGGGAAGGAAGCGCTGCCTCCCGCATATTCCAGAAACTCTCCCATGGGGCCATCCATGTGCGCCGGCATTGGATGCGTTTCAATTTTCCGAATGGCTTCGGCCAGCACGCCGATGTTTGATTCCGAGGGAGGCACGGATGAATGTCCGCCCGGACCATCCACAATCAGTTGCAGGCTCAGGTAGCCTTTTTCCGAAGTGCCAATCATCGCAACGGGTACACTAACACCCGGCACCATCCCCGTGGAAATAAATCCGCCTTCATCCAGCACGAACTCGAGTCGTACGCCAAGCGATTTCAGCCGTTGCGCAATCTTCGCCGCACCTTCCAGGCCGCCGATCTCTTCATCCTGGCCGAAAGCCAGGTAAATGGTTCGCGTTGGTCGAAATCCCTTCGCCAGCAGCAAGTCGACCGCTTCCAACACGCCGACAATTGTCTGCTTGTCGTCCATTGTGCCGCGGCCCCAAATGAATCCATCCGCAATTTCGCCCGAGAAGCCGGGATGCGTCCATGTGCTTTCAGTCCCCGCTTCTATTGGAACTACGTCCTGATGCCCCATCAACAAAATCGGTTTCAGCGCTGGATCACTTCCCTTCCATTCAAACAACAAATTGTTGTCAGCCACCACTTCGTGGCCCAACGTCGCATAATCTCGCGGGAATGTTTTCTCCAGATATGTGTGAAATTCCAGAAATGCTGCTTGCATCCCCGCCTTTTGCTCGGCAGTTCCACCGCCTTCGTAAGAAATTGTCTGGAATGGAATCGCTCCCGCCAGCTCATTCGCCGCTTTCTGTAGGTCCACGCCCTCAGAAGTTTGTGCTAACCGAGCGATTTGCTTGGATGGTACGACCAGCGTTCGCACCAGAACGATGGTCAGCAGAATGACAAGGACCAGCGCCAGGAATTTCAGCAACTTCAGCATACCCAGTCTCCATCGCTTCCTAGTTGCATTGCCGGGCGGGCCATTTACCGCAGCCTATCACGGTTCGCTAGCGAAAGACCGGGAGCCGGAAGTTGAAAATGTCTTGCTTCTGACTCGTCACCGCTACAAACTAGCGCCACCTAATATCTCGGAGGCAAGGACCTCGGTCCGGCGACTTGGCTACTGCAACGGGCACCCCGATTGTCGAGACTGATTCGTACGCCAGATCGCAGTCCAGCGCGCTTCGCAAAGAACTCGGCTTCACCGACCTGGTTCTCGCGTCCATCCTGCTCGTTGTCATTCCGGATTTTTTCGGCACCGCCGCAAAGGCCGGACCGTCTCACGTCGTTCTCTGGCTCATCGCCATCGCCCTGTTTTTCATTCCACAAGCACTGGTCGTCGCGCATCTGAATCAGCGCATGCCTATGGAAGGAGGACTTTACGAGTGGGCGCGCTACGCCTTTGGAGATGCGGTCGGTTTCATAGTGGCGTGGAACCTGTGGCTCTATGTTGTGCTGTACGTTGCGTCTATCGGGTTGGTCACGGCAACGTATGCTGCATATTCTTTAGGCCTCGACGCGGAGGCCATCGCCTCCAATAAGTGGATCGTATTGGCGGCCTCCATCTCCATCCTCAGCGCGCTGATGCTTGTAGCCCATCTCGGCTTGCGCATCGGAAAATGGGTAACCAATGTTGGCAGCGCACTTACCGTGCTGATCATCGTTTTTCTGGCCGTGCTTCCGTTTCTCCGGGTCGGTATGACCCCTTCGTCCGCATACCGTCCCCTGCAGTTCGCATTGCCGCCGCTGACTCTGTTCCAGTTCAGTGTCTTCAGCAAAATGACGTTTGGCGCACTTTGCGGTTTTGAATATGCGGCAATTTTTGCCGGAGAATCGCGCAATCCGGCTTCGCACCTGCGGCGCGCCATTCTTATTGCCGCCCCGATCATCGCCCTGCTCTACATTTTTGGGACCAGCGCGATTCTTGCGTACATTCCGCCAGAAAATGTCGATGTGATCGGCGCCATCCCGCAAGCCCTTCGCGTTGCTCTAGGAAGGTCGAACGTGGCCCAGACTGTCGTACCACTCGCCATAGTTCTACTACTCACCAACTATCTGTCCAGCTTTAGTCTGAATTTCGCTGCCAACACACGACTGCCGATGTGCGCAGGGTGGGATCACTTGCTGCCGAAATGGTTCACTCGCCTTCATCCGAAATATCGCACCCCCATTAATTCCATTCTCTTACTGGGCGGCGTGACAATGACCGCCAGTGCTGCCGTACTCATCGGCGTCGGCCACCAGGAGGCGTTCGAGTTGCTCCAGATTTGGGGATTCACCTTCTACGCCATCGCCTACCTTGCACTTTTCGCCATTCCGTTGTTCGCCGTAAAGAAGTCCGCGCTCAGTGCTCCTCCCTGGATGAAGCTCCTTGCCGTTTTCGGCTTTATTCTTACCCTGTTGTTCGCACTCCTCTCGGTATTCCCGATCATCCCCGTGGCCAGTCAATCCGCCTACACTCTGAAGACCATCGCGGTTCTAGCAGTCGCAAATATTTTTGGCCTTCTGCTCTATTCGATGCGTCCTAAATCGGCCTGAGGATTGCCGCGACTTTTGAGGGTCCCCGGTGCTGCGCCGCAGCTTGCGAAACTCTCAAATCATTGCTGCGCCTTGCTCCCATTTGCCGTAGTGCTAAACTATCCAAGAACTCTCATGACACAAAGAACCCTCTATCAAAAGATCTGGGACAACCACCTTGTTCACCAGGAGCCCGGCAAGCCTGCGCTGATCTACATCGATCGCCATCTCATCCACGAAGGCACTTCCCCGCAAGCCTTCCGCAGGACTGCAGGTGGAGGGCCGCAAGGTTCGCCGCCCGGATCTCACCTTCGCCGTAATGGATCACTCGGTATCCACGACCGATCGCACGCTGCCGATTCTTGACAACGACGCGAAGCTGCAATTCGAGGCGCTGGAAAAGAACTGCCGCGAAACCGGAGTCCGCCTGTTCGACATGAACAGCAAGAACCAAGGAATCGTCCACATCATCGGTCCTGAACTGGGCATTACCCAGCCCGGCCAGACGATTGTCTGCGGCGATAGTCACACATCCACCCACGGCGCATTCGGCACGTTGGCCTTCGGCATCGGCACCAGCGAAGTGGAACATGTCTTGGCGACCCAGTGTCTGGTGCAGGGCGAATCCAAGACGCTGCACATTCTTGTTCACGGCAAGCGGCCGAAGGGCGTGACAGCCAAAGACATCATCCTCGCCATCATCGGAAAAATCGGCATCGGTGGCGGTACCGGCCACGTTGCCGAATATGGCGGCGAAGCCATTCGCTCACTTTCCATGGAAGGCCGCATGACGGTCTGCAACATGACCATAGAAGGCGGGCGCGCGCGCGGGAATGGTTGCGCCCGACGATACCACGTTCGCGTATCTCGAGGGCCGCCCATTCGTCCCTCGCGGCAAACAGTTTCAAGAAGCTGTCGAGCGCTGGAAGCTTTTAAAGTCCGACGAGGGCGCAAAGTTCGATATAACCGTCGAACTCCAAGCCGAACAGATTGCACCACAAGTAACCTGGGGAACGAATCCGGGTATGGTCACCAGCGTCAATGGCCGCGTCCCCGATCCGCACGATTTCAAAAATTTGAACGATCAAAAAGCCACCGAAAGCGCCCTGAAATATATGGGCCTGACCCCCGGCACGCCGATCGTGGATATTTCTGTCGACCGCGTATTCATCGGCAGTTGTACCAATTCCCGGCTGGACGACCTGCGCGCTGCTGCACAATTTGTTGCAGGAAAACACGTCGCCAAGAACATCAAGCAGGCCTTGATTGTTCCGGGTTCGCGCGGCATCAAGGTCAAGGCGGAGGCCGAGGGCCTCGACAAGATTTTCACCGATGCCGGTTTCGAATGGCGCGACGCGGGATGCAGCATGTGCATCGGCATGAACGCCGATGTTTTGCCACCGCACGAACGCAGCGCCAGCACGTCCAATCGCAACTTCGAAGGCCGACAGGGGCGCGACAGCCGCACTCATCTCGTCAGCCCGGTGATGGCCGCAGCCGCCGCAATCGCTGGCCATTTTGTGGATGTACGCGATTTCGACGTAGCAAATGTGGAGTAGAGGTAGTGGCCGGCCTTTTCACCGGCCGGATTAAAGGACTTTCTACAGACCACTGCAGAGCGTATGACCGTACCGAGGATGCACGACTGTGAGGTTACCCCGCAACCAAAAGGTCATCGCTGGCGGAAGCATATGGGGAACCGCAACGCTCTTTATGGTGGCCATTTACGTCTCCCATTTGCAGGTTTCGATGCCGATTTTCATCGTCTACCTTGGCTCGGTTTTGTTGGGTGTCAACCTGCTCACTTGGGGCACGATCGAGTCGGTCAAACAGAAGAGACTTGGTAGCCCCAGAAGAGCCTAGTTCGCTAGTTTGAAATCGAGAAGAGGTCAGAACACAATGAAGCCGTTCATCACACATTCCGGCCTGGTCATGCCGATGGACAAGGTCAATGTCGACACTGACCAGATGGTGCCGAAACAATTCCTGAAGGCGCTCACCCGCCAGGGATTTGGTCGAATCTTGTTTTACGATTGGCGCTACCTACCCGGCGAAAAACCCAATTCGGAGTTCGTGCTTAATTTCCCGCGCTACAAGGGTGCCTCGGTTCTGCTCGCTCGAGCCAACTTTGGCTGCGGCTCCAGCCGCGAACACGCGCCCTGGGCCATTGGCGATTATGGATTTCGCGTGATTCTCGCGCCCAGCTACGCTGACATTTTCTACAACAATTGCTTCAAGAACGGCATTCTTCCCGCCGAACTCACCGAAGCACAAATTGAGGAACTATTTCAACGAACGCAGAGAGAAGAAGGCTACACGCTGACTGTCGATTTGCCGAGCCAGACCGTCAAAGACAATCACGGACTGGCCTACAAATTTGAGATCGCCCCTTCGCGCAAGGAAGTCCTGCTGAACGGCCTCGACGACATCGGCTCAAGCCTGCGGCACGTCGACTCGATTGATGACTACGAGAAGGCTCACGCTGCGACAGCCACCATGTACGAAGCCGTCGACATTAAAAACTATTCCAATGGACGTTAGCACCCCAGGACTTCTCTTTTCACCGTGTCCGCCACCACGGCTTGAAGTAGATTCGCCCCTCGTAGATCGGCTCTGGCGCTTCCGGCGCGGCCGGTTCTCCCAATAACTCCGCAATCAGAATACCAAACACAACTAGCGCTGCACCGCCCCATCCGCGCGAGGTCAACCGTTCCTGCAGCACCAAATACGAAGTGATCACCGCGAATACCGGCTCCAGCGCGAACAGAATCGCCGCGTGACTCGCCGACGTGTATTGCTGCGCCCAGAGTTGTACAGTGAACGCGACCGCGGTCGCAAAGACCGTACACACCGCCAGCGCTGCCAGCAATTCCCATCGCCAAGCAAAATGTACGGGTTGCCAGTGGATCGTCGCGCCTGCACCGGTCACGACCCAGGCCATCGCTCCGCATCCCGCCACCTGAATCAAGCTAAGCGCCGACACAGAATGGTCCTGCATGTATTCGCCGACCAGAATGATGTGCACCGCGTAAAATCCCGCGCCAACGAATGTCAGCACATCCCCATAATTCAGATAGCGCAAGCCCTCCGCGGGAACCGTCAGGAAATATAGTCCAACCAAGGCTGCAAATGCTCCGCCATAAATCCACTGCGTCAACCGCCGGCCCCAAAAGACACCCAACAGAATGGGCACTAGCACCACGCTTGCCCCGGTGACAAATCCCGAATTTGATGCCGTCGTGTAGCGCAGACCCGTAGTCTGAAATCCGTAGCCCACGAACATGAAAAACGCCAACCGCATCCCGGCGAAGATCTCCTCTCTGTCGATGCGCTGCAGCACGCCGGGCCGCAACGCCGCCATCAGCATCGCCGCCAACGTGAACCGGATGGCAAGAAACACAAACACCGACGTGTAATCCAGCGCGTCTTTCACCACCACGAACGTGACGCCCCAGATCAGCGAACAAAACATCAACGCAAGGTCGGCTCTTATCTTCTTGCTCATTCCATCTGCTTCCCGACAAATTATCCAACAAACTGTCGAGGCTTCATTGGATCTTTACGACACCCGTGCTCATCAAGCATGCCTTCAGAGGCTTGACTTTCCAGGACTCTTTCTTAACATCTCCGCTATGACTCATCACCCGCCCCGAGCCATTTTTCTGTTCGTATTCACTATCGCCATGCTCTCACTTTCTACCCCCGTCCCGGCCGAGCACATGGAGAATTGCGTCGAGGTCCGTTCTCAACACTTCACCGTACTTTCCAATGGCGGCGGGCACGAAGGCCGAACCGTGGCGTTACAATTTGAAAATATTCGCGCCCTTTTCCTGCACCTATATCCCAATCTACGCGCGGACTCCGGCAAGCCCACCATTGTCTTTGCCTTGAAGAATGAAGATTCCCTCAAGCTGCTGATTCCGGCCTACGGACAAAACAGCAAAGCTATAAAGCTCGGCGGCTTTTACCACGTCGGTTACGACAAGAACTTTGCCGTCATACGCACCGATTTTCGCACCATCGGCGCTATTCCCTGTCATTCCTTGTATCCCGAGTACACCCACGCCTATTTCCGTTACAACTTTCGCGGGTTACCCATCTGGCTCGATGAAGGCCTTGCCGAGTTCTACGGAAACACCAGCATCGACAACAAGCTTGGCCGTGTTGGTCTCCCGAACGAAAGTCAGGTCCGCTTTCTTGCGTAAAACCCGTTCATTCCCATCAGCGGACTGGTAACCATCGACCGCAGCTCGCCTTTATACAACACCCAGGAACAAGCGGGTATTTTTAATGCGGAATCCCGGGCCCTTGTCCATTTCCTGATGATTTCACCAGACAATCGTCAACAGGAGCTAATCAACAAATATCCCAAGGCGCTCCGAGAGTCCGACGATCCAATCACCGCGGCTCAGCAAACCCTTGGTGACCTCAAAAAGCTTTCTTCCAACCTCGAAGGTTACCTCCGTCATGGCCAGTATTATTATCAAAGCGTTCCACTCGACCTCAGCCTCTCTGAGAAGGACTTCACCGCGCGTAATCTCTCCCCCGCCGAAGGCACTCTCGCCCTCGCTGATTATCTACTCCGGAGCAATCATCTTCCCGAGGGGCTCGAGCGACTCCACGAAGTCGAACAACTGAATCCTCAGAGTCCCGGTCTTCACAGCGAGATGGGACACTATCACTTCTACAGCCATGACTACGTCAATGCCGAAAAAGAACTGAAACTAGCCATCGAGGAAAATCCCGACGACGTGTCGGCCCATTTGGACTTGGCAAATCTCTACTACCGGTGCGATGGTTACACCCGCGAATCCACCCCGAAAATCCGGGCTGAACTCGAAAAGGTACTCACTGTGAATCCAGATTTCTCTCCAGCCTACACTTTTCTTTCCGTCGCATATCGCCAAGAACCCGACCAAAATCCGCTCAAGTCTTTCAATGCCGCAAAACGCGCCTCCGATCTCGAACCGGGACGTCTTCCATACCTGGGCGACATTGGCAGTGCCTACCTCGCCATGAATCGCATCCCCGACGCAAAGAAAGTTGCCGAAACCATGCAGAAACTCGCCATCACTCCCGATGATCGGAATACCGCGGCGAATTTCAATAAGCAGATCGAGTATAAGATCAGCCACCCAGAACAAGCTCCCAACTGATTCAACTTCAACTTACACTCCTACTCCTTCTAAAGATGTCGAAATTACGGATACGACTGCGGCCACCAAGGAAATCGACGGTCAGGTGACGGAACTCTTGTGTGGCCATCCGCCCGAAGATTCTCCTGACGCTCACCGCGGGGAGCGATGCACTCCTGCTCCACGTGACCGATATCTCCAAGATAAAAATCTCAGATGCCGGGAGGACCATCGACCTTTCTCAACTTCCCTGCAGCAAATGGAAGGACCGGCGCGCAAGGGTCAACTACCGTCCCCTCACATCCGGGATGTCCAAGGGAGAAGTTCAGTCCATTTCTTTGGATTAACAGGCTCTGCCTGCGTCCTAAAGTGCACGGTCAGCGAGCTTGACTCGCTCTCAAATCCACCACATTCTCTTGAATATGGCTCCGCTGTACCGTCTCCCTCGCTTGCTCCTTCTTTTCCTGCTCTTCAGCCTAATTTCCTGCGTTCGAGCTCGCAGTGCCGCTCCGGAAAAGTGGATTGAAGTTCGCTCGCCTCATTTCACGGTCGTCAGTGATGCAGGCGAAAAGAAGGCCCGGGAGACCGCAAACCAGTTCGAACAGATTCGTGAAGTCTTTCACACCGCATTTCCCGCTCTGCGCGTCGACATCGGAAAGCCCGTCATCATCTTTGCCCTCAAGAACGAAAATTCCATGAAGATTTTCCTGCCGGCTTACTGGGAGGCCAAGGGTCATGCGCACCCGGCAGGCGTCTACATTCCAGGAGAGGATAAGCACTGCGCCATCGTGCGCACGAATGTAGAGAGCGAAAATCCTTACCAGGTCGTTTATCACGAGTACGCGCATGCACTGGAGAACTTGAATTTTCAGGGCCTACCGCTCTGGCTATCGGAAGGGATCGCCGAATATTTGGGAAACTCCAGGATATTCGAGGGATTTGTCGAGATTGGCGTGGCTTCGCGGCACCATTTGACAGTTCTCAGTGAAAATAAACTGATTCCCATCGATGTTCTTCTTGGTGTTGACTCTAATTCGCCCTACTACAATGAGCAAAGCCGTGTTTCGCTGTTCTACGCAGAATCCTGGGTACTTGTTCATTACCTATTAATGGACCTCGAAGCCCAGCAGGAGCATCTATTGCAGAATTTCCTCACTGCCTACCAATCCAGCGGCGATCAGTTGCAGGCAGCGAGGCAGTCCTTCGGCGATCTGTCGAAATTCGCTCAATCTGTCGAGCAATATTCCCGTCACCAACCATTCCTGGTTGGCCGCGTCAATACGTCCGTCCGCGTGGATTCAAAAAGTTTCACCAGCCGTGTACTCTCTCCCGCGGAAGTGAATGCACGGCGCGGCGATCTCTACACACGTACCCATCGGCCCGTCGAAGCAAAGTCGACGCTGGAAATGGCGGTTCGCCAAGACCCGAACCTGGCTCTCGCCCACGAAGGCTTGGGGTTTCTCGCGCTCTCTCAGCAAGACATGTCCACTGCCGAGGTCGAATTCACTAAGGCGGTCCAACTGAATTCCCAGAGCTTCCTGGCATATTACTTCAGTGCGCGCGTGCGCATGCGCGACGAGATGAATTCCAAAGAGGAAATCGGCTTGGTGCTTGCCGACCTGGAAAAAGCGATCGACTTGAATCCACAGTTCGCACCCGCCTACGATGCATTGTCATCGATCTATTCCCTGACTCCCGAGACGGCGGACAAAGCTGTCGCCGCAGCCCGCAAAGCCATTCAACTTGAGCCTGGCACTCTCTCCTACGCCCTGAACTACGGTTACGTGCTGCTCAGGATTGGAAAAATTGAGGACGCCAAGTCGTTGGCTGGAAAAATTCAGACTGCCGCCAAAACGGCTGAGGACCACTCGGCGGCGCAGCGATTGGCAGCGCTAGTCGCGCAACGTGAACGCTATGACGATCAGCTTGCCGCCCGCCCACTGCAACCGGAAGACAAAAATGCCAAACAAGTTCCAGCCACCTCATCCCATCCTCCGGGCAGCGGCGCATCCGGCTTTTCGTACGAACCGCCCTCCATCAACAATCACCCAGGAGAAGACGAATTCGCCATGGACGGAACCATTATTTCCGCGGAATGCCCGAGCGGCTCTGCGGGCAAAGTGTTAGTTCAGGCGAACAACAAGTCATTTTTATTCACCATCCCCAGCATTCGCGAACTTCAGGTTTTGCTGAAAAACGACGACGTCTCTGCCCATCCTCCTGTGTGCACCGAATGGAAGGGACGTCACGCAAGACTATTTTTCTATAAGTTGAAAGACAAACGTATTTTCGGTGAATTGAGTACGATTCAGTTCTTCTGATACACGGTTTTTCCGCCGACCACCGTGCGCAAAACGTCTGTCTTCAGGATTTGCGCGGGTGTATCCTTCGTCAAGTCCGTCGATAGCTCGATAAAATCGGCATATTGCCCAACTACAAGCTGCCCCTTCTTCCCGTCCTCAAACTCCGCGTAGGACGAGCCCGTTGTATATGCCTGGATGCACTGATCCAAGGAAAGCTTTTCCTCCGGCAACCATCCACCCGCAGGACCGCCGCTTGGCAATTCGCGCGAAACGCAAGCATAGATTCCGCGCAAGGGATTAATTGGCTCCACGTCATAATCCGTTCCAAACGCAAGTTTTGCTCCCGCTTTTTGCAAAGAATTCCACGCGTACGCACCCTTTGCCCTCTCGGGCCCAATACGCGCCTCGGCCCAGCGCATATCATTCGTTTCGTGCGAAGGCTGCATGGACGCAATTACATTCAGCCGTCCAAACCGCGGAATATCCTCGAGCGCCACCACCTGCGCGTGCTCGATGCGGTCGCGCCGGTCACGCGATGGGTTCACGCGCGTCACGGATTCAAACACATCCAGCGCAACGCGGTTGGCCTTGTCACCAATCGCATGGAAAGCTAACTGAAATCCCAGCCTGTCGCGTTCAATCGCCATAGCCTTCAATCTCTCTGGCTCAATGGTCATGATGCCGCTGGTCGAAGGGTCATCAGAGTAGGGCGCAAGCATGGCGGCGGTGCGCGAACCCAACGCTCCATCGGCCACCAGTTTTAGCGCGCCTGTCTTCAACCAAGGGTCCGTGGTACCGCCTTGCGCCCGATGGTTCTCCAGGTCCGTCACCGAATCGCTGAAGTGTAGCCACTCCGTTATTCGCACCGTTAGCTTGTTTTCCTGCTTTATATCCTTATAAACCTCAAAATCTTCCCATTCAGAATTGTCCTGCGCCGAGGTAACCCCGTTGCGCGCTAATTCCGCGAAAACAAGCTCAATGCCTTTACGTCGATCAACCTCCGACGGGTCGGGAATTCGTTGCGCCACCATTTCCATGGCTGCGCCTTCTTTCAACATTCCTGTCGCCTCGCCGTCGGCAAACCGTTCGATCTCTCCACCCATCGGATCTTTTGTTTCCGACGTTAATCTCGGCGTGTCTCAGTGCCAAAGTATTTGCTACTGCAACGTGCCCGGAAACGTGCACTAAAAAAACAGGATTCTCCGGCGACACTTCATCCAGTTGCAGACGCGTCGGAAATTTCTTGTCAGGCCAAAGTGTTTGATCCCAGCCGCTGCCTAGTATCCACTCGCCAGATTTGTGACGTGACACTTCGGCTCTCACTTTTTTCTGCAGTTCCTCAATGGACTCCACTCCGTTCAACGAAATTGCCAGCTTGTCGCGGCCGGCCCCGCCCAAATGTGTGTGTGCATCATTGAAACCTGGCATAACGAAATGGTTATTCAACTGGTAGGTATCGCCGGGGGAATCCGCTCCACCGCAATCCAGCATGATGTGCGCGATAGTTCCAATGCACAGAATTTTTTCATCCCTCACGGCGAGCGCCGCAGCCCAAGGGTGCTTTGGATCATTCGTATAAATACGACCGTGCAGATAATACGTCGTCTTGTGAAGCACCGGATTCTTCGCCTGCGCCGTTAGTGGTTTGGGCGAAGCGATCAGTACAACCACCATCAAAAAAACGAAGCCGAGCAACCCTGCATTCCGATTCATCGTTGGCTTCCTTTTCCTACTGAAATCCCAGAAACTCCCAACAATGTCAACAACGCTCGCTTCAATCCAATCTCCCGCTCCGCGGGCTCGTACCATTCCTGAAGCGAGTGCGCGCCACCTCCGTTACCGCCCGCGCCGATGGCAATGGCATCAATCCCCAAAGAAAGAGGAATATTCGCGTCTGTCGATGAACGTTCAATCCTCGACTGATTCCCGACGTATTCGTCCGCAGACCGCAATGCGGCAAGCAGCTGTGAATCCGCCGCCAATTCTCCACCGGGCCGGCTGCCGATCACATTGATCTTCCAGTCGAGATGCCCCTTTGTGCGGTCGCGAGCATTGTCCATTTCATCTTTCACCCCCGCTCCCATCGCCTCTCGAAACGCTATTTCCAATCGTACGATCTCATCTTCACTTTCCGAACGCAGATCGACTTTGAGCTTCGCCTCATGGGGAATCGAATTCACCGAGGTGCCGCCTTCCACCTGCCCCAGGTTAAAGGTAGTTCGCGGCGCGTTTGGCACCTTCGAATTAATGAAGCGCAACCCGCCCCGCATCAACGCATTGATCGGGTTTGACATGCCGAAATCGGACCAACTGTGCCCGCCCGGCCCCGTAATTACTACTTCCAGCCGGCGCGATGCCAAGGCTTTGGTCGTCACGTGATCCGTGCTCGATCCATCGAGCACAATCACTGCTCGCAATTTTGTGCGGTAAGCATCGATCAGTGCCCGCATCCCGCGCAAATTTCCTTCGCCCTCTTCGCCGACGTTTGCGGCAAATAATATCGTCCGCTCCGGCACGATGCGGCAGGCATGAACTGCACGCGCCAGCGCCAGAAGCCCGGCGAGACCCGTGCCATTGTCCGAAATTCCCGGCGCTATCATGCGCTGCCCCTCGCGCTGCACTTTGACCGGTGTGCCGGCAGGAAACACGGTATCTAAGTGCGCAGTGACCAGCACCATCTCTTTGTCATTGGTTCCGCGTAACTCGCCAATCACGTTGCCCAATTTGTCTGTGTGGATTACCAAGCCTTCAGCAGCTAGAAGCCCCTTTACCGCCTCTGCTCGTTTTGACTCCTCAAACGATGGAGCAGGGATCTCCGTCAGCCGTACTTGCTGTTCATTAATCCAATTCAAGTTTTCTTGGAACCATTCGATTGCCGCCTGCACGCGCGGGTCTTCAAGGAGCGTGCCGGGATTCGACGGTCGTGCCGCCTGAGAGAGGGCCGTGGAGCGAAGGGGCATGGCAAAAAGAATAGCGCAAAGCGCGCTGCGTTTCACCGTACGAAGTGACAGGTGCATAACTTTTTACGAGGGCGTGCTTGACGCCGATGCCAACGCACGCAACTCATCATCCGTAAGCACCCGCGCCGACTGCTTTGCCGCCTCGAATATTCGATTCACCCGTTCATCCGTCGGAGGAATCTTGTGCCGGGCAAGCCAGTACAGCACGTTGGACTTACCGCTCATCGGCCCAACCTCCACAATCTGCTCCAACCCAAAAAGATGCGCGGGAACGCCGCTGTACACCGCATCAGCGAGAAATTTATCGTGCTTGTTGATGGCCTTCACGATTGCCGCCGCATGTACTCCGGTGGCAGTCCGAAACGCGTCTCGCCCGAACACGGGGTAGTTCGGCGGAATCGTGGTATGCGTAGCTCTTGCTATTTTGTCGCAATAGGCCCGCAAGTACGTCAGATCACTTTGAACTAAACCCATCAAGCGTAGATTCACCAGCAATAATTCCATCGGCGTGTTACCTACGCGCTCGCCCAGGGAAAGCGCCACGCCGTGAACCTGCCGCGCACCGGCTGCAATGGCTGCCAGCGAATTCGCGATTGACAATCCTCTGTCGCGATGACCGTGCCAATCCACGCGAATCGATTCTCCACAGGGCTTCACCACGGTATCGATGACAAATTTCACCAGATTGTACGCACCCTCAGGAGTCGCGTGGCCCACCGTATCGCACAGCACAATAGCGCGCGCCCCGCTGCGAATCGCCGCACGATACAGTCGCTGCACGGTATCCGGGTCCGTCCGCACGGTATCTTCCGTCACATACATCGACGGCAACCCTTCGGCTACCGCAAACTTCACTGCCTTCTCAGTGGTCCGCTCTAGATGCTCTACTGTCCAGTCTTCCACCAACCTCCGTATTGGGCTCGAGCCAAGAAACGTAGCCGCCTCGATCGCAATCCCAACGCGCTGCGATATCTCTGCAATCGGCCGAATATCCGTCTCCACGGTGCGCGCAGCACAATTGGGTCGGATTTTCATCCGCCGGTTCGAAATTTCCCGCGCCAGCGCTTCCACGTCCTTCATCGCACGCGGTCCAGCACCCGGCAAGCCTATATTTACAGAATGGATGCCAATGGCCTCCATGAAATGGAGAATTTCAATTTTTTCTTCAATGGTGGGGTCGTGGACGGAAGGATTCTGCAGACCGTCTCGCAAGGTTTCATCATTCAGCAGGACTTGGGTTCCCGGCGGTATGGCAAGCTGGCCGGCCAGATTCCAATCATAAATCCATTCGTGCTGGGACATGGTGGAGCGACCTCATTCCCTCTTTAAAACTAATAGCGCACGGTATAGCTATTCGGCTGCTGCTTTGGATCGGGCCGGTATAGTGTCTGACAGAATTCGCACCTGTAAATCTCCGCGCCCTTTCCAATCAGCGTTTCGATCTCCGCCGGAAACTCAAACCAGCGTTTCAAATGACCGGCACACAGCTTTCCCTTCTCATTTTTCTCATCGCACGCGCGTTGCTTCGGCTTGCGCGTTTTTACCTTTGGCGCGACCTTGGTTACCGGTTCGGCCGCTGTTGGCAATGCTGCTGCTTGTTGCCGCTGCTGTGGGTTCCTCGGCCAAGGACGTCCTCCTCTGCACTTCCCCTTCTAAAAACCGTGATCGCGAAACATCGTCTTCATCGCTTCGCGCGCGTGCTTCAGTCTTGCTGCCACACTGCCTGTGAACTCGAACCGCAAAAACGCATCCGCGGCCTTCTGCAATTCCGGCCCGTAGCGAAACCACCAGGGCTTCGACGTCTTCGGCAGACGGTCCACGTCCACATACTTAACATAGACCATTTCCGCCAAACCCGCTTTTCCGTGGGTGCGGCCCCAACCGCTCAGTCCACAACCACCGTGCGGGGCTTCTGAAATGGCAAATCCGGTGAGCACATCGTTCACCATTACCGTGCCGGCCCTCAATCGCCGCGCCATCGTTCTTCCCGCTTCGGCATCGCCAGTCCATACGCTGGCCGCCAGAGAAAACTCCGTGTCGTTTGCCCGCCGAACCGCCTCTTCACTGTCTTGCACCACCTGAATGGACATAATCGGCCCGAACGTTTCGTCCTGAAAAAGGTGCATCGAGTTGTTCACGCCGGTCACGATGGTCGGCTCGAAAAAGTTAGGCCCCAGATCCGGCCGCGCCTTTCCGCCACAAACAATCCTTGCGCCGCGCTGGACGGCATCTGCCAGCAAATCGCGCATCCGCTGAACATGTTGTGGGCGAATCAATGGGCCGATATCCGTGGCGGGGTCACTGCCTGGGCCCGAGCCGCAACTTCTGGGTCTTCTCGACGCACCGCCGAATAAATTCATCGGCAATTGCTTGTTCAACAAAAAGGCGCTCCACCGACAGACACACTTGCCCGCAATTCGTGTAACTGCCCCACACTGCAGCGCTACTGGTAACGTCCAGGTCCGCATCGCGCAGAACCAGCATTGCATCCTTGCCGCCAAGCTCCAACACGCTCGGAATCAACTGTCGCGCACACGCCTCCGCCACATGTTTCCCGGTAAACACGCTGCCCGTGAAGAATATTTTGTCGGGATGCGATTCGATTAGCGCCTGTCCAACTTCGCCGCTACCCTGAATGACCGTAACCAGATCAGACGGAAAACCTGCGTCTCGGAATAATTTCTCAATCAGGGTGCCGCATTCCGGCGTGAAGTCGCTGGACTTGCACAACACTCCATTCCCCGCGGCCACCGCTGCAATAATCTGGCTCAAGGGAATCGCCAGCGGATAATTCCACGAACTGATAATTCCCACTACACCTAAGGGTTCGTAGAAGACCGTCCCCGACTTCGCTTTTGCCGCGGTGTTTCGGTGGGGCACCGATTCCGGCCGTAAGCTATCGAGCCCGTTCTTCGCAAAGTGCGCCGCTGAATCCAGCGCCACAAACACATCAGCGAAGAGCGCCTCCACGCGCGGCTTTCCCGACTCTCGTACCACGGCATCAGCCAATCGATCTCGAGCCTTCAGGATTTCCTGTTGCAGAGCGGAGATCAAGGCGCAACGTTCGCGAACAGGCCTCGCAGCCCAATCCACCTGTGCGGCGCGCGCCTTTGCCAGCAATTGCGGCACAATTAGCGGTGAAGTTTTTTCAAAGGTCGCAAGCACCCGGCCCGTCGCCGGGTCAATGGAAGGGATTGTCTCTACCGCAGTCAACGTCGTTGCCACCATGCCACTGATTCTATCACTCCTCAACAGGAGGCATGAATCACTTCGCAATCTTCCCTCGTTGAACCTGCTCCGAAAAGCAGTAGACTTCGTTGCAGTTTCGCTTCAGGCATTCTCCGCCTGACACAGAGGAACCGCATGCTAACCAAAGCCAAAGCTTTCGCGATGCTAACCACTCTCATTTTTTTCAACTTGGTTATTGCCGCTTTGGCCTTTGGGCAGTCTGTAATCTCTCCCTCGAGTCCCCGACGTCGAAAGCGGCCCACAAAAACTCGATAATTACGCGGGCCATCCCCGCGCATTCGTAATCAGCGACATTGGCAATGAACCTGACGACCAGATGTCTTTCGTCCGCTTTTTGCTTTACTCCAATGAGATTGACGTTGAGGGCCTGGTCGCTGCCACCTCGACTTGGCAGAAAACCGCAACGCACGCGGAAACGATGCACCAGATCATCGCTCGCTACGGACAGGTACGGCAGAATCTCCTTAAGCATGCTCAGGGCTGGCCGGCCTCCGAAACACTCGATCGGAAGGTACGCAGCGGTCAATCCAGCTACGGCATGGCTTCCGTCGGTCATGGAAAGTCTTCGCCTGGTTCTCAGTTACTGATCGAGGCCGCGGATCGCGATGACCCACGGCCGCTCTGGATCACTATTTGGGGCGGCGCAAATACTCTCGCTCAGGCTCTAAGCGACGTGCGTTCATCTCGCACTCCAGTAGAACTGGCGAAGTTTGTAAGCAAGCTTCGGGTGTATTCGATCTCTGATCAGGACGATGCCGGACCGTGGATTCGCCGTGAATTTCCTGATCTTTTCTACATCGTCCATCCCTCGCTGCCCAATGGCGAGAACTATCTTTACGCAACGTGGACCGGGATCAGCGGTGACGTCTACTATCGCAACGGGGATGGTGCGGATTTTTCGACCGTCACAAACGACTGGCTCGACACCAACATCCGCAGCAAAGGACCCCTGGGAAAACAATATCCAAAGTTTGCCTTCATCATGGAAGGTGATACGCCGTCATTTCTCGGACTTATCGATAATGGACTGGCCAGTTGGTGGAACCCGAGTTGGGGAGGATGGGGCGGGCGCTACGTCCTTCGTCAACCTTATGGCGAGTCGCATCTCATTTGGACTCAGGGCGGCGATGTTTTTTCGCGCATCACTTCGCAAGACACCGTGGTTGGCGCCGACGGCAAGATTCACACTTCCGATCAGGCCACCATCTGGAGGTGGCGCGAAGCGTTTCAAAATGATTTTGCAGCACGCATGGATTGGACGGTAAAGCCGTTCACCGAGGCCAATCACAATCCCATCGTCGTTGTAAACGGTCAGTCTGGGACCGCGCCGATTTTCATCGAGGCCGAAGTAGGCCGCTCGGTGGTTCTCGACGCCAGCCAATCTCACGATTCCGACGCCAATCAAACTTTGCGCTACTCCTGGTTCCAATACATCGAAGCAGGTGCAAGCGACAAAACGGGCGTCGCCGACCTGAACACTCGTGGGCGACGAAAATTCGCAAGTGACAGTCATGCCAATCGCGACCTGTCGAGCGAAGTGGATTCAACCACCCAACTCTAAATGCCCCGCCGAAGGGTTTGCCCACATCATCTTATCGGTAACGGATAACGGGTCACCGAGTCTCACTACGTACCGACGCGTGATTCTCCATGTCCATTTGGCCCATCAGAGTCAAAACCTCAGTCGCTTCGGCAATATCCTGCCTAACTATCGTCAGCAGGAGTAACATGTACAGCGAAATTTGACTGCACGATAACCAATCGGGAGGTACGCTTTCAAATGAAACGGCTATTCGCAGTCTTGCTGTTTGCAGCAACATTGCTTTGGGTTCCCTCACGCGCGGCAACTCCGCCGGGAACCGTAGAACACATCAAAGTCCACGGCATGTCTCTGATGGGCAATCTCGAGGGCGATTCACCGGATCGCGACGTGTCCGTGTACCTGCCACCCAGCTACAAGAAAGACAAATCCCGCCACTATCCCGTAGTCTATTTCCTCCACGGCTTTACCGACAGCGATGACAAGTGGTACGGTCCGACCAAGCACTGGATCAATCTTCCCGCTGTTGTCGACAAGGCGTATCAGGCATCTGGTACTAAAGAGATGATCTTCGTCACGCCCAACGCGTTCACGCGTTATCAGGGCAGCATGTATTCCAGTTCCGTGACCACCGGCGATTGGGAAAAGTATGTCAGCGAGGAACTTGTCGCCTACATCGATTCGCACTATCGCACCATCGCCAAACGCGACAGTCGCGGGCTGGCAGGCCATTCCATGGGTGGCTATGGCGCACTCCGCATCGGCATGAAGCATCCGGAAATCTATTCCAGCGTGTATCTGCTCAGCGCCTGCTGCATGTCCGGAGATTTTTTCAAAATCAGCGACGACCAGCTTGCAAAAGCGGAAGCAGTCAAGGATCCCGCCGATATCGAAAAGGCCGATTTTTACTCGAAGATCGTGCTAGCTTCGGCTGCTGCGTGGTCACCCGACCCCAATAATCCTCCGCTCTACCTTACACTTCCGGGAGACCAGATCCGCCGCGCGCAAGGATGTGCACAACAAATGGGTCGCCAATGCCCCTCTCGAACAAATCGACCAGTACATCGACAATATTCGCAGCCTAAAAGCTCTCGCTTTGGATGTAGGGGACCAGGACCATAGCATCACCGATACCACCAAGGATCTTGATCAGATCCTGAATGCCTATAAAATCCCCCACTTCTTCGAGGTCTACGAGGGAGACCATCTCAATCACATCGCCGATCGCATCGAAACCAAGCTGGTGCCTTTCTTCTCGAACAATCTGTACTTCGATAAAGCCCCTGCGCACAAGAAATAGCCATCCCGATAGGGGTTCAGCACAACTGGACCCCATCAGGCCGCAATCAGTTGCGCACTTTGTCGTTTTTGGTTTTACTCCGCCAGAACTCCTATAGCCGATACCCTTCTTCGTGTTCTACCTTCACCATGCACAGCCCCTGTGGGGGCACGGTCGGCCCCGACTTCGACCGATCCTTCAATTCATACAATTTTTCAATGTCATCCGGATTGAGTTTTCCTCGCCCCACATCCAGTAGCGTCCCCACCATTTTTCTCACCATGTATCTCAAAAACGAGTGACCGTGCACGGTAAACCACAACTCTTCCCCATCTTCCGTCCGCTTCAGTTCCGCACTAAAAATCTCGCGTACCATGTTCCGCTCTCGATCGTCATCTTCCGAGCCTGTCGAAGCCGCAAATGACGAGTAGTCATGCACTCCTACAAATCGCGCCGCCGCATCCTTCATCGCCTCTTCATCCAGCGGAAATGGGTAATGCAGGACATACCGCCACAAAAATGGGGGCACCACTTTCCCGCGATAGAGCCGGTAGCGATAGATCTTGCCTTTGGCGGAATACCGCGCGTTGAACGTGGGTCCTGTCTCTTCCGCAGCCATCACGCGAATGGACATCGGCAACAGTGCATTGAGAGCCCGCTGGAACTCCAACGCCGACAGCCCCGATTGTGTTCGGAAATTCGCCACTTGCCCGATTGCGTGCACACCCGCATCCGTGCGTCCCGAGCCAATCAACTGGACGTCTTCCTGAGTCAACCGGCGCAGTACGGACACGATCTCGCCCTGCACCGTCGGTTTATTTTTTTGCATCTGCCAGCCGTGGAAGTCGGTTCCGTCGTAGGCTAGCGTGAGTTTGAAATAGCGCATGAAGAGATAGCGAGGGTCTCAGGGAGCAGCGCGTACATGGCGGCTGCCCGGCTTCACTGCCGCAGATCCCTGCCGGCACAGAGGGCAATCCTCCGGCTCGTAGCTGTCGATGGTCAACCCGACCAGCGAATTGGATTCCACCTCAAACTCAATTTTCCCGCCGCTGCGATCAATCAGCGCGCCAGCCGCAATCACACGACCTCCCGCTTCTTCCACCACCTGAATTGTTTCTAATGTGGAGCCGCCAGTCGTCCACACATCCTCGACGACCAGCACATGTTGGTCGGGCTTCAACGAAAATCCGCGCCGCAAAGTAAGTTTCCCACTCCCGTCACGCTCCACGAACATCGCCGGCACTCCGCCGCCGAGCGAGTCTTTTCCTGAAGGCAACGCCCGCGCCACTTCCTGTCCAATCACCACGCCACCCAGCGCCGGTGAGACCACCACGTCGATATGGGCATCAGAGAACAGCGCAGCCAGGGCATGTCCCAGCTTTTCCGCAAACCGCGGGTACTGCAATACCAGGGCGCATTGCACATACGTATCACTGTGGCGCCCGCTGGACAGCTCAAAATGACCGTGGCGGACCGCGCCGGAGACTTCAAACATTCGCAGAATCTCTTCTTTTGTTAACATCATGGCGCTAACCGTCGATAGCTCCTAAACGTCGAAATGTCAGCAGCCTAGCCGTCAGGGACTTCGTTGTCAAATGATTCATGCCCCTGCTAGACTGCAATGTCCCGGTTTTCGCTACCCAACCGGGCGTGGCAACTCTCCTATTAAGCGTTCGAATGAAACAAATTGCCTGTCTCTAACGTTCTACAGAGTGAGAGCTGCAAATGCGCGTAGTGCGCGAACTTGAACCTATGGTGAGGATACCTATGAAGAAGCTGTTCTTTCGACCCCTGCTTGCCGCCGTGTTGGCCGGCATCCTCGCAGGTGGGCCCGCTGTTCCTCTGCACGCGCAGGAGCCCGCGCAGCAATCCCCAACTCCGGAACTGAAAGCCGCCGCGCAGGGTGGCGCTCCCGTATCTTTGGGAGTCACAAAGTTCAATTTCTCGCACGGCCCCAGCTACTTTCCCAATATCTTCAAGCCGTACACCAGCCAGTTCGTGAATCCTGGGGAGCTCACCAACTCTCCTCGCCTTCAGCAACTGATTCATGACAACAAGCTCGAGCTCAGCCTACAGGATGCCATCGCTCTGTCCATGGAAAACAGCATGGACATCGTTGTCCAGCGCTACAACCCCTGGATGGCTGACACCAGCTTGCTCAAGACACAAGCGGGCGGATTCGGCTACGGGACCCCCGGCGCCGTCTTCAACAGTTCCAGCGCCAATTTGCCCAGCCTGCAGTACGACCCTTTCCTCACGCAGACGTTTGCGTATGACTCCCGCACCACTCCCATCAACAACCCATTCATTTCGGGCACCGGTTCCGGTGCGATCACTGGCGTCCGGACGGCCGCCGGACTGGATTCACACACGGCGCAATACAACACTTCATTCCAGAAGAATTTCGACACCGGTACTTCGGTGTCCGCCAACTGGGATAACACCCGCGCTTCCTCCACCGCGGCGAACTTTTTTAATCCCTACGTACAATCGGCCCTGACCATCAATTTCCAGCAACAATTGCTTAGCGGTTACGGTCGTTTCATCAACCGCCGCAACATCATCATTGCCGAGAACAACCGCAAGATCGCTGACCTAGCCTTTAGCCAACAGGCCATCACGACAATCACCAACACCATCACTGCCTACTGGGAACTCGCTTACGCAAGACAGAACGTTAACGTGCAGCAACAGGCCCTGACCGTTTCCGAAAAACTCTACAACGACAATAAAAAACAGCTGGAAATTGGAACCATGGCGCCGCTCGACGTCACCCGCGCCGAATCCGAAATGGCCACAAACAGGCAGAATTTGATCGTCGCGCAAACCACGCGTTTGCAAGACGAACTCGTTCTGAAAAATTATATTTCCAAGGATCCCCTGGCTTCCAATCTCATCAACGTCGAAATTATTCCCACCGACAAGCCCGATGCTCCGGCGTCCATTCAGACAGCCTCCTTCGAAGACGCCATCAAGGAAGCCTTCGCCAAGCGTCCCGATCTGCAGGAGCAGTATTACAACCTGAAGAACGCCGACGTGGATGTGAAGGCCACGAAGAACGCCCTGCTCCCCACGGCGACGCTCAGTGCCGGATACGGTTCTTTCGGTCTGGCCGGGAACTCCTCCATTACAGGAACTCCCACTTCCATCAGTTCGGGCGTACCCATCGTGGACGCAAACGGCAATCCCATCGTTGTCGGCGGCGTTCCGTACTTTGTCGGAAGCAGCACGGCACCCGTCACGGGCATTGCCTATGCCGGGTTTGGCAACTCACAATCACAGATTTTCCACAATACCTTCCCGGACTATAACGTCGCGCTGACCCTGCAGATCCCCATCCGCAACCGCTCCGCGCAAGCAGACAACGTTCACGCACAATTGGTTCGCCGCCAGTTGGAAGCGCAGACGCAGCAAATCAAGAACACAGCTTTGCTCGATGTCCGCAACACCACCATCGCCCTCGAGCAGGATCGCGCCCGTGTGGACGCGGCCCGCAAAGCCCGCGAACTCCAGCAACAGACCTTTGACGCCGAGCAGAAGAAATACCAACTCGGCGCCTCGACTGTTTACAACGTCATCTTGACGCAACGCGACCTCATCACCGCACAAGGCACCGAACTGCGCGCTCTGGCCGATCTTGCCGAAGCTAAAGCCAACTACGAACGCGCACTCGGCCGCACCCTTGAAGTCAACAGCGTCACCATCGCCGGAGCCAAGAAGGGCGAGATTGAGCAAGACACTCTAATTCCGGGAACTCTGAATGGTAATGTCGTTGGCACAGAAGCACTCTTGAAGGCCCTCGACAAATCGAGCACCTCCGGCCAGCGCTAATTCTTCACCGATTGCGATATGGGTGCAGCCCTGCTGTACCCCAGGTCCAAAGACCACATTGTCATCACGATCTAGCGCTGGCTTTCTTGCCAGCGCTTTTTTTTGCGTCGGCGCGGCCGGGCGTAGTTAGTTCCTTGTCATATGAGATTCTTGTGATATGCTCCCGGTGCCCTCAGAGCACGCCAATCCCCGGTGGATTAGGAGGAGCAGATGAGTCCCGCGCCTTATTCCCTTCTTGAAGTCTTCGGTGAAGAACTTGGATGGATCAGGAAATCACGAGAAGCGCGACTGGACAAACCTCCCACTACACCCACGGATAAAAATCTTATCGGACTGTCTTTTTCCGGCGGAGGGATTCGTTCCGCGACGTTCAACCTAGGCGTACTTCAGGGACTGGCAGAGTCTCGATTGCTTCACAAAATTGACTACATTTCCACTGTTTCTGGCGGCGGATACATTGGCAGCTGGCTGCTAGGCTGGATGCAGCATCAGAACATCGGTAGCAAGAGAGTCGAGTCACATCTCAACACACGCCCGCTCTCCGCCGACCTGAATGCCGAACCGGCGGAAATTCGCTTCTTACGCAATTACAGTAACTATCTCACCCCGCGAACCGGCATTCTCGGCGACGACTTCTGGACCCTGATTGCGGTCTATCTTCGCAATCTATTTCTCAACCTGTTCAGCTTGTCACTGCTCTTTCTGGCTCTTACTCTCGTTCCTCGCGCAATTATTTGGCTCGTCCATGGCCTCGAGGTAGTTGAAGTCTGGAGCGCTCCCCATTTCGCCGAGCCGATCCGCGCTCAATGGATAGCCGCAACTCTCGGCATCCTTTGCGGCTTTATTGCCACAATTTCAATTGGCTGGAACATCACCTGGCTAGAGCCTCCCAGGGAAATCGGGAAGGACAAACAAGTAAAGGACAAATTCGGTGCCAAACCTTCGGGAGTCCTTCTCCTCATCGTCATTCCACTTTTTTTGTCTGCAGTGCTCCTCAGTTTCGCTGCCATTTTTATCTACGCTTACTATCCACTTGGCTGGGAAGATTCCTTTTTCGCTCCGCTTCTTGAACAGATCATCCCAGCAGTCGATTGGATACTCTTGCATCTTCACACCGCCTGGCATCCCTGGATGCTAGGGCCGCTTCTCGGTTGCGGCATTCTGCTCTCTCAATGGTGCGTGGCTTGTCTGTTTCGCTGGGGCATCCTCGTCCTCAACATCATCCGTAAGAAAGTTCTCCCCACGGATGGTCCTACACCAATCCAGATCATAGGGCACTCTGTGCTCGCCGGCATTCTTGCGGGCTCTTTATTCATTCCTTTCACATTGCTTCTTAGCCTCGACCAAGTTGCGCCGGGGGCCCCAGGTAACAAGTGGACCGTGCTCACCTACGCGCCTCCCGCCATGATCGGAATCATGTTAGTCGCCGGCACTTTTCACATCGGGCTCCTGGGCCGTGCCATGCACGACTCTCACCGCGAATGGTGGGCTCGTGTCGGCGCAGTCCTATTTCGTTACTCAGTCGCGTGGCTTGTGCTGTTTTGGATCGCGATTGATTTCCCGCCTTTCCTCGCAAACTTCTTGGCTTCTCACCCCAAGTGGACAATGGGAAGCGTTCTCACCTGGATCATCTCCACTACCTACGGCGTTCTGTTCGGCAAGAGTGAAAAGACCAGCCGATGGATTCCCGACCTCCCATTCAAGCAGAAAATTCCAGGCTACCTTGCGCGTCTCACTCCCTATATTTTTATTTTGGGACTCCTTCTCGGATTCTCTCTCCTGGGAGCTTGCCTAGACAGCCTCTTACTGGGCCAAGGCTGGGGTTTTGGCCATCGCCCCGACGACCATTCTTTCCGACCGTGGACTACTCTGCTGCTTTTGGCGTCCTTCGGCTCTGCCGCTTATCTCTCGTGGCGCGTCGATGTCAATGAATTCTCCATTCACAACCTGTATCGCAATCGGCTGGTTCGCTGTTACCTGGGAGCTACCGTGCCCAATCGCATTTATCAGCCATGGACCGGTTTCTCCAGACAAGATGATTTTCGCCTCGATGCCATCCACTCGACTTGTGCTCTTCAAGCGGATCCCGGCACAAGCATCAATGACGGAAGACCATTTCCTATTTTCAACACATGTCTCAATGTCGTTCGTGGCAAGGAACTGGCTCTTCAGATGCGCAGGGCCCGCTCTTTTATAGTGACACCACTATTCTCAGGTTTCACCTGGCCCGGCGCTGAATCCATCACAGTGGATTCCGTCTATGAGTGCACGAAGCTTGTCGGTCCAGAAGAAAAAGAGAAATTCAGTACAAGCACAGTGGCAAGGTTCAGCGCCAAAATCTCCCCAGAGCAAGTGCCGAATGATGCGCCCAAGGGTGGCTTGAGCATCGGTACTGCCATGGCCATTTCTGGCGCGGCAGCCAGTCCCAACATGGGCCACTACTCGGAACCTGGCATCGGTTTTCTGATGACCGTGTTCGATGTGCGGCTCGGCTGGTGGATTGGCAATCCCATGCATCGCGAGAAATGGATCCAAGGATCACCTAAATTCGGTCTAGGTTGGATGATTTCTGAATTACTCGGACTCACCACTGACCAGAGCGACTTTGTTTATCTTTCGGACGGCGGCCATTTCGAGAATCTCGGCCTTTACGAATTGGTTCGCCGCCGTTGCCGCCTGATCGTCACCTCAGACGCTGGACAAGATCCCACCTACGCGGGAGCGGATCTCCGTCAGGCCATTGAAAAGTGCCGGGTCGATTTTGGCATTAACATTGAAATTGACCTTTCTGAATTTCTACCACGGCAGAATCCACCACATCCCGCACAGCATTTTGTCGTAGGTAAGATTCACTACCCTCCCAGCGATGTTCATGCCCATTCCGGCCCGCATGAAGGTGTACTCATCGTCCTTAAGCCAAATATAGTGCCAGGTGATCCCGTTGATGTTGCCGGCTACTGCAAAACAAATCCCCATTTCCCTCATGACGCAACCGCGAACCAGTGGTATGACGAAGCCCATTTCGAAAATTATCGTGCTCTCGGACAGACTACAGTCCGTGCCGCTAGCACCGCGATCGAAGGCGTGATTACGGGGATTCTCGTCTAGCCAAACCGGACCGGGTGTCACAAAACTCTTTGAGTGTACGGCGAACGGTCACGCTGTTTTCAGGCTGCACGCCAATTCTTCTGACTTTCCTTGCTCCATCCACCCCTTTCTCGTAGCATTTTCTTGGTCACTCTTGTTCATGCCTACGACAAACCCTCCAACTCCCGATTCCCGCTCAGGTTGGGCCAGTGACACGGCTTGCCTGGCCTACATCGGGATCGGCACCATCTTCATCCATCTCTTGACCGGCAATCGCTACGGGTGGCACCGCGATGAATTAGCCGTTTTCGATGATGCTCGCCATCTCGCCTGGGGCTACGTCGTTTATCCACCCATTACGCCTCTTTTCGCCCGAGTAGGGATGACTCTCTTCGGCACCTCCCTAGTCGGCTTCCGCTTCTTCGCCGCCCTCGTTCAGGCCATCGCCGTCTTCCTTACCGGCCTGATGGCTCGAGAACTCGGAGGCAAACGCGAAGCGCAAATACTTGCGGCACTCGCCTCTGTTCCATTTTGCCTTGGTGGCGGCGCGCTCATGCAATACATCTCTTTCGACTACATCTGCTGGGTGCTCACGTCCTACTGCATGATTCGGCTTCTCCGCACCGATAATCCACGTTGGCTTCTGGCAGGCGGCGTTGCCATGGGATTGGGCATGCTCTCGAAATACACCATGGCCTTCTTCATTTGCGGTGTGGTTGGCGGCCTCTTCCTTACTCATGCCCGACGATTTCTGCTCAACAAGTGGTTCTGGACTGGACTAGGCGCGGCAATTCTGATCTTCCTCCCAAACCTGATCTGGCAGTTCCGCCATCAATTTGTCTCGCTCGATTTTTTGCATTTCCTCCACGAACGCGACGTTAGCGCAGGACTCACCAAAGACTTCCTCCAGGATCAGTTGGAGCAATCCCTTCTTGCCATTCCCCTGTGGCTTGCGGGATTGTGGTTTTATTTCGTTTCAAAAGACGGTTGGCGCTTTCGCCCCCTGGGCTGGATGTACGTCATCACTCTTTTACTTTTCATGTTCGCCAAAGGCCGCGGATACTACCTTGCCCCAGCCTACCCGATGCTCTACTCCGCCGGCGCCGTTGTCTTCGAAGGTTTCTTTGCACAGGCCCCCGCTACGTGGACTCGTTTCCTTCGCCCCACACTCTGGAGCGCCCTGATCGTCAGCATCATCGGCGCAATGGCCATCGCTCTTCCCATCGCTCCGATCAAATCTCGCTGGTGGTATGCCGCCGCGGAGATTGATACCGCACTACCTGACGAAATCGGCTGGCCTGAATTTGTAGGCACCATCGCAAAAATTCGCGATTCTCTTCCCGCCGAACAGCGTGAAAATGTTGGCATTCTCGCTGGCAATTACGGCGAAGTGGGCGCCATCAACTTATTCGGCCCGCACTACGGATTACCTCTCGCCATCAGCGGGGTCAACTCATCCTGGGAGCGCGGCTACGGCAATCCGCCGCCTCAGACTCTTATCGTCGCCGGATTCTGGAAGGAATTTGTCGACGACCATTTTTCGTCTTGCCGTGTCGCCGCTCAAATTTGGAATTCCTATGGCATCGAGAACGAAGAAACCTTTGAACACCCTTACGTTTTTGTCTGCGGTCCTCCCCTCAAGGGCTGGCCGGAATTTTGGAAAGACTTCCAGATGTTTGCCTTACGCGAACCCCGCCAACCCCAAGTCCCTTTGATAGTCGGGCACCTCCCTCCCGCTTCCCTTGCCCGCAGGAATCCTTTCGCTTAGCATTGGTTTTCATGCGGGTTGCGTATAGCGGATGTCGTACACTTCTGCCCTAGCCACCAAGTCGCGATCTCACGCTCCGGGAGCGCCATTTCATGAGTGATTCCTCGAAATACAAATCCAGACTGGAACAGTGGGAAAGCAGCACCCTGAATCCCACCCTTCAGAAAAGCTCTGAGCGTCAAAAAGAATTTACCACCGTCTCCGGCTATCCCATTCGTCGCCTTTATACCGAGGCCGACCTTGCGGGTTGGGATTCCGCGCGCGATTTAAGTTTTCCCGGTGAGCCTCCCTATACTCGCGGTATTCATGCGACCATGCATCGCGGCCGTTTTTGGACCATGCGGCAATTCGCAGGATTCGGTGCTGCCGAAGACACCAACCAGCGTTTCCGCTACCTGCTTTCGCAAGGCCAAACTGGACTCTCCACAGCATTCGATCTGCCGACGCTGATGGGCTATGACGCCGACCACCCCCTGGCCGAAGGTGAAGTAGGAAAGTGCGGCGTGGCGATCAGTTCACTAGCCGACATGGAAGTCCTCTTCGATCAGATTCCCCTGGCGGATGTCACCACTTCGATGACCATTAATTCGCCCGCCGCGGTCATCTGGGCCATGTATCTTGCGGTCGCCGAAAAACAGGGTGCCGACTGGAAGAAAATTTCCGGCACGCTGCAGAACGACATCCTGAAGGAATACATCGCGCAAAAAGAATATATCTACCCGCCCGAACCATCAATGCGTCTGGTCATCGACACCTTTGAATTCGGCGTGAAGAACACCCCCAAGTTCAACACCATCTCCATCAGCGGCTATCACATTCGCGAGGCCGGCTCCACCGCCATTCAAGAACTCGCCTTCACCCTGCGCGATGGCATGGAATACGTTGAGGGGGCGCTACGTCGCGGTTTGAAGCTTGATGAGTTTGGGCCGCAGCTTTCTTTCTTTTTCAATGCCCACAATGATTTCTTCGAGGAGATTGCCAAGTATCGCGCCGCGCGACGCATCTGGTACAGAGCTATGACCGAGCGCTACAAGTCTGCGAATCCCCGTTGCTGGGCGCTACGCTTCCACTCGCAGACAGCCGGTTGCTCTCTCACCGCCCAGCAACCCACGAACAACGTGGTGCGCACCGCTATTCAGGCGCTGGCGGCCGTTCTCGGTGGCACACAGTCGCTGCACACCAACTCGCTCGACGAAGCCTGGGCCCTGCCCACCGAATTTGCCGCCACTATCGCCCTGCGCACGCAACAAATCATCGCTCACGAAACTGGTGTTACTAACACGGTCGATCCCATGGGTGGCTCCTACTTCGTCGAAACCCTCACCAACGAAATTGAGAAAGCTGCGTGGGAGTACATCAATCGGATCGATGCCTTCGGCGGAATGGTTGCCGCAATTGAAAAGGGTTACCCGCAACGAGAAATTGCTGAAGCCTCGTATCTCTATCAAATGGCCATCGACAAGAAAGAGAAGATCATCGTCGGCGTAAACGATTTCGTCACCAAGGAAAAGCCGCTCGACATTCTGCAGATCGACGAAACCGTCGCGCACCGTCAGGGCGACCGCCTGCGCAAACTGCGCGCGGAACGTTCCACCGCTGAGGTCGACCGCAAGCTGGCGGCGCCTCCGCAAAGCAGCCGAAGGTTCCGAAAATCTGATGCCCTACATCTACGAAGCGGTGAAAGTCTACGCAACACTGGGTGAAATCTGTGAAACCATGCGCACCGTCTTTGGTGCCTACGAAGAAGTTGCCGTCACCTAAGTCATGGTTTTCATGCTTAAGGTTGGAAGATGACTGAAAAGAAGATTCGCGTGCTGATCGCCAAGCCCGGCCTCGACGGTCATGATCGCGGCGCCAAGATTATCGCTCGTGCTCTTCGCGATGCCGGTATGGAAGTCATCTACACCGGCCTGCGCCAGACCCCGGAAATGATCGCCAGTGCCGCCATTCAGGAGGATGTCGACGTCATCGGTCTCTCCATTCTTTCCGGCGCTCACAACACCATTTGCCCGCAGTTGATGAAATTACTCCACGACAAAGGCATGCACGACGTCGTCGTCCTCCTCGGCGGCATCATTCCCGAACCAGACATCTTCGCCCTGAAAAAATCGGGCATCGCCGAAATATTTCTTCCCGGGACTTCCACGCAAGACATCGTCGAGTTCATTCACAAACGCCTGGCGCAACCCCACTAGGTTTCCGGCTCGCCGCCCGCGAATGCCCGTTCAAACTTCACCCGCGTATACAACGTCTGAAATCCCAACCGGGTGATATTCCGCTGCGAATGGCTCCCCGGCAGCGCTAAACTCACCGCGAGATCGCATCCCACCTCCGCGGCCCTCTTCATTCGAGCATGCAGCAATGCCGTCTGGACCCCGCGATTCCGAAATTCCGGCAATGTGCCTGCCCCAAAGAACCCCGCAGTCTTCCCCCGCAAAGACAGCGCGGCCCCGCCCACCAACCGGCCGTCGATCCTTGCGAGATAACACTCCATGTTCTTTCCAAGCGCAAACATCTTCATCACGCTCAAGAACTCCTGCGTCACTGGAAAGTGCTCCGCAAAACTTTGTGCCACGGTCAGCGTCCATGCGTCAACTTCTTCCCGAACGATGCGCCGAATCGTCCACCTCCTTTGGTGCCGTCCATGCCCCATCGATTTCCACTGGACGCGCCATCACGTTCGAGAATTCTGTTACGCGATAGCTGCGCTCTCCATAAAGCTCAATCAGCGACGGGTCCGCCATCGGGCACGTCTCCACCCGCACGGGCTCATGCCTGGTGAAATAGAAATCCTCCAGTCGATCGAATTCGGACTTGGTTACCGACCCGTGCAAGCCCAACGCGACGGCCTGCGTGACCGGGGAGCCTGCGCCGCAGTAGACCGCGTATCCTCCGGCGATACGTTCCACGGCGGGGTTCGCCGCGTGCTGGACCTCTTTCATGGCTTCCGCGCCTTCTACGGCCGCATCCGCTTCCGCCAATTCAATTTGTCGCGCTAGTTCCAAACTCAACAGCTGAAGTTCCATGCCGCGAGTGTACCGCAAGCTGGTGGGTCGCGGTCACGGCTCTTGAGCGCATGAGCAACACTTGCTTGATAGCCAAGCGCAGCGGGGCGGCGACCGTCCTCATCCACCGCTCTTGCCAGCGCGTATTGCAAATTCCGCACCCACTCGAACCCTCGCACATTCACGAAATCCTCCGTATACTGATTTACCTGCATCTTTCAAGCGAGGTTCTCTCGTGTCTTCTTCGGTATTGAAAACCAGCATCAATACTCAATCCTCGGACTTTCAGAAGAATTCCCGCTCCATTATTGAACTCCTTACCGCCCTAAAAAATCAGGAGGAACAAATCCGCCAGGGTGGTGGTCCCAAAGCCATCGAATCACAGCACAAGAAAAATCGCCTCACCGCCCGCGAAAGAGTCGCTGGCCTGATCGATGCCGGAACACATTTCTTCGAACTCGGAATCTTCGCCGCCCACGAAATGTACGAAGAATGGGGCGGCGCCCCCTCGGCTGGCACTGTCACCGGACTCGGCCGCGTCTCGGGACGCCTATTCATGGTCATCGCTAACGACGCCACTGTGAAAGCGGGTGCCTTCTTCCCAATGACCGCCAAGAAGGTCATTCGCGCGCAAAACATTGCCATTGAGAATCGAATTCCCACAATCTACCTGGTCGACTCTGCGGGCGTCTTCCTGCCCTTGCAAGAAGACGTTTTCCCCGACACCGACGATTTCGGCCGCGTGTTCCGCAACAACGCCGTCATGAGCGCTCAGGGCATCCCGCAAATCACCGCGATCATGGGCATGTGCGTAGCCGGTGGTGCGTATCTCCCGGTCATGTGCGATCACATTTTGATGACCGAAGGCTCGGGCCTCTTTCTCGCTGGCCCCGCGCTTGTGCAAGCCGCCATCGGACAGAAATCCACCGCCGAGGAACTCGGTGGCGCGAAGATGCATTCTCAGATAAGCGGCACGGTCGATTTCCGCGAGCCCGACGACGAATCTTGCCTCAAGCGCATTCGCGCCATCGTCGACAAAATGGGCGCGCCCAATCCGCCTATCTTCAGCCACTCTCGCCCGCACGAACCGCTCTATTCCGCCGAGGAACTCTACGGAATCTTTTCAAGCAATCCTGCCAAGCAATACGAGATGCGCGAAATCATCGCCCGCATCGTCGATGCCAGCGCCTTCGAGGAATATCGCGCTGAATATGGCGAAACTCTGCTCTGCGGTTACGCCCGCATTGGTGGCTGGGCTGTCGGCATCGTCGCAAATCAAAAAAAACACATCACTACCAACGCGCCCCACTCCGATCAGAAGCGCATCGAATTCGGCGGCGTCATTTACACCGAGTCCGCTGAGAAAGCTTCCCGCTTCATCATGGATTGCAACCAGAACCGGATTCCCCTCATTTTTCTCCACGATGTGAACGGGTTCATGGTTGGCAAGGATGCCGAGTGGAGTGGCATCATCCGGGCTGGCGCAAAAATGGTGAACGCGGTCGCCAACAGCGTCGTTCCCAAAATCTCCGTCATCCTCGGCGGCAGTTTTGGCGCCGGAAATTACGCCATGTGCGGCAAGGCCTATGATCCGCGTTTCATGTTTGCTTGGCCCACCGCAAAATTCGCGGTCATGAGTGGCGACGCCGCGGCCAATACCCTCGCCGAAATCAAGTTGAAGCAACTGGAGCGCGAAGGCAAGAAGGTCGACGAAAAAGTCAGAAAGGAACTGGTCGAATCCGTCCGCGCCACCTACGAGCAACAGGCCGACCCGCGCTATGCTGCCGCTCGTCTCTGGCTCGACGCTATCATCGACCCCGCCCATACGCGCGACGCCATCATCTGGGCTCTGAATGCCGCCTCCTTGAACCCACACGTCCCCGAGTTCAAGACCGGCGTCCTGCAAACTTAAGAAAGTTCAATGACCCGCATTTCCCGCCTCCTGCTGATCGCCATGTCCATCGCATTCGGTATCTGCATTTTGGGTCTCATCGCTGGCATGGTCTACTATCTGGGCGCGGTCTATCTCGGGCACCGCACCCTCGAGAGCGTCATGAGCAATTGCATTGCCTACAACAAATCGCTAGGAGCTGCTAGGCCTTCTTGGTTTTATCCTGTTCTTTGCATTCCTACTTTCGCTGATGTCCAAAAACAAATCAGGAAAACCACACTAAATGACCGATCAGATCAAATTAATCGAATGCCCACGCGACGCCTGGCAAGGCCTCCCGGAACTTATCCCCACCGATGCCAAAGTTGCCTACCTCCGGGAGCTTGTCTCCGCCGGATTCCAACACATCGACGCCGTCAGCTTTGTCTCTCCCAAACACGTTCAGCAAATGGCCGACAGCGAAGCGGTCATGCGCAGACTTCTCGATTCCCTGCCCGACGGAACCGCGCTTCCTGAAGTCATTGGTATCGTTGTAAATGAAAAAGGGCTCGAACGTGCACTTGCCACTCCCGGCGTATCCAGTATCGGCTATCCCTATTCCATCTCGGCTTATTTTCGCCGCTCTAACGCAAACATGAATCGGGCGGAATCCCGGGCGCTGGTCGAAATCCTGAAACGCGAAACCAAAGCCGCCAACAAGGACCTGGTTATCTACATCTCCATGGCTTTTGGTAATCCCTACGATGAACCTTGGGGCCCAGAACTCGTTCAAGACACTCTCGAATGGCTTAAGGACATTCACGTCCACACGGTTTCCCTTGCCGACACTGTCGGCACCGCCACTCCCGATCTCGTTCACGAACTCTTCTCGCAAGTAAAAGACCACGTAGCAGGCATCGAACTTGGCGTGCATCTCCACTCGCGCCTCGAAGGCGCCGAAGATAAGATCCTCGCTGCCTATGCCGCGGGTTGCCGCCGTTTCGATAGCGCCCTCACCGGACTTGGCGGTTGTCCGTTCGCGGGAGATGATCTTGTCGGCAATATACCCACCGAAGCCGTTCTTGCTGCTCTCCGCAAGGTGGGCGCCGAACCCGACATCGACCCGTTGAAGCTCGACAAACTTGTAGAAATGAGCGACGCCATCCGCGCAAAATACAATCACTCGCCCGCTGCAAAGGAGGGAGCAATCGCTCCAATGAACTACCAGACACTTCTTCTCGAGACGTCCGGCAATCTCGCCACCATCACTCTCAATCGCCCGGAAAAGCGCAATGCTATTTCCACGCAAATGATCGCCGAATTGCTTTCGGCACTCGATGAACTTGAAAAAACCCGCGCGCGCGTCGTTATTCTAACCGGCAACGGCAAGGCCTTCTGTGCCGGCATGGACCTGGAAATGCTCCAAGCCATCGCCCATCAATCGCCGGCAGAAAATCAGGATGATTCCCGTCGCATGGCTAAACTCTTTCGCAAGATCTGGAGCTATGCAAAACCACTCATCGCCGCCGTCAATGGACACGCTCTTGCGGGAGGCTGTGGAATTGCCACGCTCTGTGATTTCACCTTGGCTGTTCCGGAAGCGAAGTTTGGCTACACCGAAGTGAAGATCGGTTTTCTTCCGGCCATTGTTTCCGTTTTTCTTACGCGCCAGATTGGCGAGAAGCGTTGCCGTGATCTGCTTCTTACCGGCCGACTGGTGCAAGCAACCGAAGCCAAGGAATTTGGCCTCATCAATGAGATCGTGCCTGCCGAAAGCCTCATGCAGAGAGTACGCGAACTGGCGGACACTCTGATTGCTGCAAGTCCTGCCAGCGTCACCCGCGCTAAGCACTTGCTCACTTCCGCTGCAGCCGCCAGCCTCGACCATGACCTCGAACGGGCCATTCTCGAAAACGCCCGGATCCGCTGCACTCCCGATTTCAAAGAGGGCCTCGCCTCTTTCCTCGAAAAGCGCAAACCCCACTGGCAAGACGAAGGCAATCAAATCTAGCTTCCAGTAATCGGCGCTCTTACCGGAGAGAATTTGTTTGCACTAGAGCAGTCTCACCGCGCCAGTCTTCAGGTCGTAGACTCCTCCCACCACCTTCAACTTTCCTTCCTTCACGCGCGGCGCCACTATTGGATCCAACCGGTTCAATTTGTCGACGCCCAACTGCACGTTTGCAGAGATGGCATTCTCCAGCGGGTCTCCGGGCATTCCCTTACTCTTATGGACCGCCGGTTTCACTAGTTCCACCAACCCATTAATCGCCCCGGGCAATGAATCCTTCGCATCGATATGCTTCATCGCTGATTTCACTGCGCCGCATCCACTATGACCCAGGACTAAAATCAACGGCACATTTAGCTCCGCAACCGCATACTCAATGCTTCCCTTCACGGTTACCCCTGTTCCACCAATTACATTTCCGGCTACACGTACCACAAAAATATCGCCAACCCCGACATCGAACAACAATTCCGGCGCGACCCGTGAATCCGCGCAACTCACAATCACCGCCTCAGGATATTGCGCTGCCGCGAGCGCTGAAAACTCTTCCGGGCTGCGACGTGGATTCTTAGTCTGCCCTTTGACAAAGCGTTCATTGCCCGCCAGCAGTTCCTTGAGCGCCTCATCCGGGCTCAATACCGGACCAGTCTTGTTTGTCTCCTTCTGCTCCGCGTACAGATAAGTGCCGGGAATTGTGAGTCCCAACCCCAATGCCGTAGAGAGTCTTACAAATTCCCGTCTTGAAACAATGGCTCGATGTTCCATTGGAATCCCCCGGTATCGGCCAGAATTGTACACAGAAATGCTGCAGTTCTGGTTAACGTTTTTACATTCGTCCTGGGTATGGCTAGTCAGTCTGACTCCGCTGGACTTTTCTCTTCCCGCGCTTTTTCCGGCATACTATCTCCTGCGCGGCTTCGGCGATTCGTCCTGCGCCCCGCAACTGACTCAACATGATCACTCATCACGATGTCACCGTACGTGTGCGTTACGCCGAAACCGATCAAATGGGCGTGGTCTACCATTCTAATTACCTGATCTGGTTTGAGGTGGGCCGTGTCGAACTCATGCGCTCCCTGGGCTTTGATTACAAACGCATGGAGCTCGACGACGACACCTATATCGTCGTTGCCGACGTTCACTGCCGCTACCACCATCCGGCTCGTTACGATGAGCTACTCAACGTTCGCAGCCGCATTCTTGAAGCCAAGACCCGCACACTGAAATTCGGTTACGAAATATTTCGTCAGGAAGACCAACGGCTCCTCGCCACTGGCCACACCATTCACGTTGCCTGCAGCCGCGCCGGCCAGGTCAAACAGTTTCCTGAAAAATACAAAAGCGCATTTCTTTCCATCGTCGCACCTGCAGCCCATCGGAGCACCGAATGAGTATCGTTTTGACCGGCAACGACTTGACCTTCACCGAGCTTTACGCCGTAGCCCTCGGTCGCGAGATTGTTTCGCTTTCGCCTGAAGCCATCGCGCGCATGAAATCCTCGCGCGATGTCGTCGATCAGCTCGTCGCCTCCGGCAAGACTGCGTACGGAATCAACACCGGCTTCGGCAAGTTGGCCTCTGTCCGCATTTCGGCCGAACAGGTTCGTCAACTCCAGGTAAACCTGGTCCGTTCACACGCCTGTGGCGTTGGAACGCCGCTCGGCGAAGCCGAAACTCGCGCTATGATGCTGTTGCGCGCCAACGCTCTCGCCAAAGGGCTCAGTGGAGCGCGTCCCGAGATCGTTGAAACTCTATGCGCCATGCTGAACGCAGGCGTTCATCCCGTCATCCCTTCGCAGGGTTCTGTCGGTGCATCAGGTGACCTTGCCCCACTAGCGCATCTTGCTCATGTGACCATCGGAGAAGGCGACGCCATCTTCAAGGGTGAGAAACTTCCGGGCGTAGAAGCCATGAAGCGAGCAGGGATCAATCCCGTCGCCCTCGAAGCGAAAGAGGGCCTGTCGCTGCTGAATGGCACGCAAGGTATGCTTGCCCTGCTCAGCCTTGCTCTTTATGACGCGGACATTCTTGCCGACAGCGCCGATGTCGCCGCGTCCCTCTCTCTCGACGCCCTTCGCGGCAGTCCCGGCGCATTCGACTCACGCATCATGCATGCCCGCCCTTATCCCGGTGCTGGCACCACCGCCCGCAATCTGGCTCATCTCAACGACGGTAGCCAGATCCGCGAATCCCATCGCGCCGCTGAAAAAGATCCCCGCGTGCAAGACGCGTACAGCCTTCGTTGCACTCCCCAAGTCCACGGTGCGGTCCGCGATTCGCTAATGTACGCGCGTGAAATGGCGCTCGTTGAACTCAACAGCGCCACGGACAATCCTCTGGTCTTTCTAAAAGAGAATGGCGAAGGTGACATCATCAGTGGTGGCAACTTCCACGGACAGCCATTGGCAATGGCCGCCGATCAGGTTGCCATCGCTCTCGCCACTCTTGGCGGTATCGCCGAACGTCGAATTGAGCAAATGACCAATCCGCTGACCAGTCTGTTGCCCGCGTTCCTGACGCCCGACCCCGGACTAAATTCCGGTTTCATGATTGCGCAGGTCACCGCCGCTGCGCTAACGAGCGAAAACCGCGCACTTGCCACTCCGCATTCTGTCGATTCGATTTCTACTTCGGGCAATCAGGAAGACTACGTTTCCATGGGCATGAGCGGTGCGCGGCGCCTTGAACGCATGCTCCACAACCTTCGTTTCATTCTGGCGATCGAACTTCTGTGCGCCTGTCAGGGCATCGACCTGCTCGCACCACTGCAAACTGGTACGCTAGCTCGTAAAGCCTACAACGCCGTCCGCGCGGTCTCTCCCAAAGTCGAAGCCGACCGTCCTTTGGCTCCTGATATTAATTCCGTATTCAGTCTTATTGCAAAAGGCGCGATTTCCTCCGTTTTGCATGCATAGAATCACCGGGATGACTGGCAACTTGCTCCGTTAGCCTAGCGTTTCCAGAAAATACGTAAACATCCGATATCCCGCCACATAGCTGAACGGTGCCAACTCCAGTGAGTAGTGGCCTACAGGCAACTCCAGCGTCCTCGGCTCCGCTCCATGCTCCCGCAGAGAACCCAGCATCTCGTGCGTCAATTCCGGCAAAAAGGTCGGATCGTATTTCCCATACACCATGAAGGTGTCCCGATTCGCTCCCATTCCGCGCTCGACGTACGGCATCGGGCTCACCGGCGCCCAGAACTCACGCAACTCTTCGACGCTCACCTCGTGCCGCAACCCTTCCCACACGTGGTTGGTAGTCATACCTTGACTCACCACGTCTGCAAAATAGGTCGACACGTGAAAGAATCCGCCGGCCCGCACGCGCTTGTCGTGCACCAGCGTTATGTATCCCACCGACGAACCGATACTGGTTCCTAGAATGCCCAAGTGATCGTAGCCCTGCTGCTCGAGCCAAGTCAGGCAAGCCCGCGCATCCTTCACTGCCTGCCGGTTCGCCTGCAGCGTTAATCCAATATTCGGCCCCACCAATTGGTCGGCCCGTTCGTGTCCTCTCGCCATCCGCCGGTCGTGATACGGCAAGCTCATCTTCAAGGCAGTAATTCCCATGCGTTGCAGCCAGTGGCACAAAGCCACCTGCCCATGCCATTTCGCATTCCAGTTCGGCAGTACCAGCACCGCAGGGCCAATCTTCTTGCCCCGAAGCAACTGCGCATGCACGGTATTGTTTTCTGGCCACGCCGATTCCAGAGGACTTGTAAACGTCAGCACATTCTCCGCATCCAGTTTGTAATCCCGCACCTCGTCGGCCGCGTACCACTCTTCGCTATTCTCGATTGCCTCCCGCGCGTATTCGCGCACGAATCCCCGTGGATCGCTGTGCTCCCCCGATCCATTGATGTGCTCCAGGCCCCATTCAAACGGCCGCACTGTCCGGTTATCGTCGGTCGTCCATCGGCGATGCTCGTAACGCCTGATTGCGTGTTCAAACCAACTCATTGCCATACTCTCAGTTTACCTGTTTTCTGCTCGCTTCTCTGCGCACTCTGTGCACCAGTCGATTGAATTCCCTGCCACCGTTTAGCCATCCGACACCATCAACTCCAGCCTTCATTGAGCGCTCTTCTTCTCTATGTCACAGTGAATCAGATGATCCCGTTCTTCTTTTTCCTTTTCGGCATCGTGATCGGCAGCTTCCTGAATGTTTGCATCACGCGCATTCCGGAGGGCGAGTCTATCGTTTCCCCCGGTTCCCGCTGCCCGCGCTGCAAATCGCCCATCAAGCCGTATGACAACATCCCGGTTTTTGGCTGGTTGATTCTTCGCGGCAAATGCCGCAACTGCGCTCTTCCGATTTCCCCGATGTATCCGGTCATAGAATTCCTCACCGGGCTCCTTTTCCTTCTGACCTACCTAAGATTTGGGGTCACGCTTCCCACATTCAAATGGCTGATCTTCGGCTGCCTTCTGATGATTCTCATAGTTACCGATCTGCGCGTGCGTCTCCTTCCGGACGCCGTAGTCTGGCCGGGCTTCGGGATCGGCCTCGCCTTCGCTACGCGCGTTCCGCCTATCGACGGCAGTGCGGTCGCCCTCTACTTCGGCCTCGGCTTTCACTACCTTCCGCCTCACGCGCCGGCTATTTTTGGCGTCCTCGATGCCCTGTTGGGCGCCGCTCTCGGGAGCCTGCTTCTATGGGCCGTTGCCACCATCTACAAAAAAGTTCGCCACCGCGAGGGCATGGGCATGGGCGACGTCAAAATGATGGTCATGGTGGGTGCCTTCCTCGGCGTTCCCGGCACTTTTTTGACGATCCTCATCGGCACGTTTCTTGGCTCGATAATTGGTATCGGCCTGATCGCCGCGCTTTACCTCTCCGGCTGGAAGCGCGGTGTCGCTGAACGCGCCCATCGCCGCGGCCTGGGTCCCGTGGATTCGCTCCGTTGGGGCATCGTCTCGCAATACCAGATTCCTCTTGGTACCTTTCTCGGCGTTGCCGCCCTTCTCGTCGTTTTCAACTCCTACTTTCTGTCTCTCTTTCTTTCCTCGTTAGCCCGTAATCCTTACGCGCCACCTACCGTCGAGCGACATCATTCCGCGTTACAATACCCTTAGCATTTGGTTCTGCTTCTTGGGAGCTTCCTACCCGCTCCGGTGGAGGAAGGTGTCTATGCGCTTAACAATCAACTTGCGGACAATTGCTTTGCTCTCGCTGCCACTCGCGGCCGCCTTCTCTGTTTCCGGTCAGAACCCGCCCGCCCAGCAAGCGGAAGATCCCCTGGCGGCTGCAGCCCGCAAGGCCCGCGCCGAGCAGCAAGCTGCTCCGAAGCCGAAAAAGGTTTACACCAACGACGATTTTGCTTCTGTCCCGCCGGCAAAGGCCACCGATGCCAAATCCGACGCTGCACAGTCGGATGCGAAGCCCGATTCCGACTCCTCTGCCGAAAACGATACAAAGAGTGAGGCGTACTGGCGTAAGCGATTCAGCAAAGTTCGCGACAAGCTAGCAACCGCGGAAAAAGAAGTGAACGTTCTTCAGCGTGAATTTGATAAAGCAGAAGTGCAGTACTACCCTGATCCCCAAAAAGCATTGATGCAGCAATACGATCGTAAAGATATCAACGACAAACGCGCGAAACTGGACGCAAAACAGAAAGAAGTGGATTCGCTTAAAAAGCAGTTGAGCGATATGGAAGATGAACTACGCCGCGCCGGCGGCGATCCAGGCTGGGCCCGCTAAGGTTTTATTCTTTGCTGATCTTGTATCTGCCGCCTATTCAACCGGGCGAACTCGTGCGAATCAGCACCTGTACGAGCTTTATCAAAAACTCCCTAATTCACGTACCCGTTTCCTTCTAATCTCTTCACGTCTTCCAGCAGGGCGAGACCCTCGCGTAACTCTTCCGTTCCCGTTTCCAATGCCTGCCAGGCTACGCGTTCCGACTCCGCCGTCACCGTCTCCAGACAGCTCTGCAAGGCGCCTTCGTGCTCCAGTATCCGCGAATCCAACATGCGCACCATCTTCTCGATTGCCGATTCCTGAATCTTCTGGAACGCTTCCTCTACCGGCACTTCTTCCAGACACAATTCGCACGCCATGCGTGCTAATGCTTCACTCAACCCGCTCGCCGCAATCCGCATCTGCAATTCTTCTGCAGCGATGCTCTCGAAACTCTGCTTTCCCGTGTCTGGAGTGATCCGCCCCGCGATTGGTCCAGCTTTCATGGTATTCCCCCTGCCGACTTCCTTCCGTATCGCAGAAGACTAATGGCTCACGATGTCTGCCACAATAGTCAATTCCTATCAGTCAATACGGCTCACTACACAATCTGCACGCGCACTACCAATGTGTTTCAACACCTAACATCGGCCGCGGAACAGGAAGCTTCAACTATAGGTAGGGGCATGGCTGTGACGGATGTCACTCATTCGCTGTGGATTCCGCTTTATTTCGATCTCTTTGCGGCTTTCTTTTCCCGCGCCAACTGTTCCAATCGCCGCACAAAACCCGCCACTCGGCGTTCCAATGTTGCTTGCTGTTTCACTGCGGTAAGGTACCGCACAATCTGCCTTCGCAATGCGACGGTCATTCCGCGAAAGTGTGCCCCCGCCTTTGGCGATTGCCGCAAAGCCAACACCAGCGCAGGGGGCAACACTGGTTCGCGTGGTTCCTCATCCTGCGCCATGGCAATTTCTATAATTGCGCCCGTATCCACGCGCAATTTTTTGCGGATGTCTCCATGAATCGCAACGCGATGGAGCCCCTTACCTCGCGAGACCATCGTCGTCACCAACGGCACGCCTTCTACGGTCCCGCGCACCGGTACATGAGCCTCAGTAGTTCCCATCGCACGAGACACCCCGGCCGGCACATCCACGAAACGAATAATTCCTACCTTGTAGATGCGTCCGGAAAAGATGTGCAGGCGATCGGCCACGCTAGTTTCCTACTTTCCATCTTGGTGGCGCTGCCATTCCTGGCTGAGATCTTTACCTCTTCACACCGACATGCAAGGCCACTGACCCAAAAGTCATCAGGTGATACCGCACGTTCTCGTAACCCACTTGCCCCATCAATCCCGCTAATTCGTCGGGCCGAAAAAATCGCGCCACAGACTTCGGCAGATACGCATACGCCGCGGCGTCTCCGGAAATCCACCCACCGATCTTCGGCAGCACCTTCTGACAATAGAACCGGTAAGCATCCCCCATAATTCCGGGAGCAGGTTCCGTGAACTCCAGGATTCCCAGCGTTCCTTCGGGCGTCAGCACGCGGAATATTTCCCGCAAACCATCCGCGTAATTCGCCAGGTTGCGGAATCCAAACGCCGTTGTCACCAGAGCAAACGAAGCGTCCGCAAACGGTAGTCGCAGAGCATCTGCTTCAAAAAATGGTACCCGCCAACCGTCTCGCGAGTTCTCCACACTCTTTTCATTCGCCCGAATCAGCATCGTGTGCGAAAAATCGGCACCCACGATCCTTGCCTTTGCTCCCTTAGCCAGGGAAAAAGCCAGGTCCCCCGTCCCGCAACACAAATCCAGCACCAGGGCCCGCGGGTTTTGCAGAATCGGCCGCAACTCCATTGCGGCGCGTGTTCGCCAGCGTCTGTCCATTTGCGCCGATAGCAGATGATTCAGCAGATCGTAGCGCGGCGCGATGCGCGTAAACATCTCGCGTACCTTACGTGAAGCATCCTGCTCGTTGGTTGCCCCTTCGGGCTTTGTACCCTGCGGGAGTGTTGCCTGCTCAGCCATGGCACTTGCCTATCGCCGCCTCCGGATTCGTCCCGGACCTAGCTATGTGTCGCAATACGCACAGCACTTGCTTTTCCTCAATACCCTCGTAAGACTTAGCCTGGCCGATCCTAGGTGCCAGCACAAATCGAAGCCTCCCGCCGCGCGACTTTTTGTCCGAACGCATTGCGTCCACCACCATTTCGGGCTCACCCCGCGGCCAACCAGGCAGCGGCCCGATTCGACGGGTCAGCGAAATCATCCTCGCAACATCATCCGCAGGCGTACCCGCCGCCTCATGCCCCAAGAGCGCCGCGCACATCATGCCCAGCGCCACCGCTTCTCCATGCTGGTATTTCTTGTAGTTCGTCACACTTTCCAGCGCGTGCCCGAACGTGTGCCCGAAGTTCAAGATCTCTCGCAACCTCGATTCCCTCTCGTCCTTGCTGACCACATCCGCCTTAATCTCGATTGAGCGCCGGATAATGTGCAGCAGCGCTCCCGCATCTCTCCGAAGCAGCCCATCCAGCTCCTTCTCCAGGAACCCAAACAGTTTCTCATCTGCGATGATTCCGTACTTGATTACTTCGGCCAGTCCGCCGCGATATTCTCTCTCTGGCAGCGTTGACAATGCGTCCGGGTCCACCACCACCAACCGGGCCGGATAAAATGCCCCGACCAGATTCTTGCCTTCGGGCAGATTAACGCCAGTCTTGCCTCCAACCGAACTGTCCACCTGCGCCACGAGCGTTGTGGGAACCTGCACGAGCGAAACGCCCCGCAGGTACGAGGCCGCAACAAATCCGGCAACGTCGCCGATGACCCCGCCACCAACTGCAATTACCAGCGAGTGACGATCCGCCCCCGCCCGAACCAGGGAACGGGCCGCCTTCTCTACGGTGGTCAGGTTCTTGGCCGCCTCGCCATCGTCCAGCAAATGCACCTGCGGCCGGCTTTTTTTTGCGAAGCCGCCACTCATGCTCTTTCCCAACGCCTTCCAAACGCGCGGCGAAGTCAGCAAGTGTACGCTGGAGAATGAACCCAATTCCAAAATCCGCCCTCCCACTTGACGCAGCAAGCCCTCGCCACACAATACAAGATAGTCGCCTGAACTGGAACGTACGCGTATGGGACGTGGGTTCGTGATTTTCATTGGTCAGAAGGGAAAACCAATGTAGCACATGCCACAAAATCAATAAATCGTCGTACAAAAAAAGAGGAAGGCTGGAGAGCCTTCCTCTTTTCACTTCAAGTTTCTTGTAATCTAGAACTATTGACGGCGCTTACTCCGCTATCTTCTTGGAGAAGCGCTTACGTGCCACTGGCACCAGCCCAAAGAGGCCCATGCCCAGTAACAACAGCGAAGTCGGCTCTGGAACCGCTGCCGCGTGGTCTATCACCGTCGCGGAAGAAAACGACCCTTCGCCAACTCGGGAAAATGCTCAGGAAAATATCCTGATAGTCGCTGTTCTTCACGTCGACAGGATAGATTCCGGCCACCAGTTGCTGGCTGGAATTGAAAATCTGCGAACCGTAGAACTGCCAGAGATACGCATCCAGGCCCGACCAGAAATAGAGATCAATCAATCCACCATCAGCCTTCGTGAAAAAGGTCACAGTGCCCGCTTCGCTGAATGTCTTCCCGCCATACGATACGGTGAGCGGAACGCCGTAGGGAGTGGAGGGAATCACCGAACCGGAAATATTGAAGCTGAACGAGATCGACTTGCCAGCCGAGCTGAACAGTGTATTCGAAGTATCCCAAGAATAAGTGGCTGTCGCGGTGATGCTATCAGCCTTGCTCGCATTCGGCAGCATCAAAGCTCCGACGAACAGAATCACGATCAATGTGAACTTACGCATCTTCTCTCCCTATCCTTGGCGGAGACCACACCAGTTTCGGGTACCAGACGGCGCAATTTGATTGCCATTTCATGGACCGTCGCCCCTACCCAACTCGCGCGGTAACCCAACTGTTATCTTGACGTTACGGCCACGCCTTCGCTATCCTTCCTTTCCCTAGTTACGCCTTGTGCACTACTTTTCCTCTATGCTGCAATCCGCTTTCGTTTCTTGCCTATCACAAATCATCCTCCTCTGCTGGCCTCCGTCGCCGCTCAACCGCCTCCCTTTTCGATACTCCAAAAATATTCGTGACTCCATTTCGCATTCCACTCTTCCTCATATAAAATTAATTCTTATGATTGCTGTCAACGACATCACTATGCGCTTTGCTTCACGAATCCTTTTTGAGGACGTTACCACTACCTTCATGGAAGGCAGGCGTTACGCCATCTCCGGCCCCAACGGCGCCGGTAAGTCCACATTTATGAAGATCCTGACCGGTGAACAGGAGCCTACTAAGGGCAACATTACCCGCCCCAAAAAGATGGGAGTACTTCGCCAGGACCAGTTTGCCTTCGACCAATTCCGCGTCATCGACACCGTCATCATGGGCAACGGTGTTCTCTGGAAAGCGCTCGAGGAACGCGACGCGCTCTACGCCAAGCCTCACGATGCACTCACCAATGAAGATGGCATGCGCCTCGGAGAACTGGAAGGTATTGTCGGCGAAGAAGGCGGGTACACCGCCGAAGCCGATGCAGGCGTTCTTCTTGATGGTCTTGGAATCGAAGCCGATCTTCACGAGCGCTTGATGGGCGAACTCCAAGGCGGCCAGAAGGTCCGTGTACTGCTCGCTCAAGCCCTCTTCGGAAACCCCACTGCCCTGCTTCTTGACGAGCCCACCAACAACCTGGACCTCGATTCCGTTCACTGGCTGAAGGAGTATCTCAACGAGTATCACGGCGTACTCATCGTTATCTCGCACGATCGCCATTTTCTGAACAGCGTCTGCACCCACACCGCCGACATCGACTATGAAACCATCATTATGTATCCCGGCGGATACGACGACATGGTCCTGGCCAAGACGCAAATCCGCTCGCGCATGGAAGCGGACAATGCGGTCCGCGCCAAGAAAATCGCTCAGCTCAACGACTTCATCGCCCGTTTTTCCGCCGGAACTCGTTCCGCGCAGGCCACCTCGCGCAAAAAAGAAGTCGAGCGACTGCAAACCTCCGAACTTGCCCGCTCCAACATTCAGCGCCCCTACATCAAATTCGCAACCGAGCGGCCCTCTGGCCGTCTTCCACTGGAAATTAAGCACCTCTCCAAGTCCTATGACGGTTTGGAAGTCATCAAGAATTTTTCCGCCAGCATTACGCGCGGTGAAAAAATCGCTTTCACCGGACGCAACGGCGCCGGCAAAAGCACCATGCTCAAATCGATCATCCGCAACGCCGGCGCTTTTATCGGTGGAGCAGAACACTCCTTCCCAGTCGATGCCGGAAACGTCGTCTGGGGACACGAAGTCACCGTCGGTTACTTTCCGCAGGATTTCAATTACACCATCGACAAGACCAAGGGCATCACCGCCCTCGAATGGTTGTGGCAGTTCTGGCCGCAAGCCACGCAGGAGGAGATTCGCGGCTACCTCGGACAGATGCTCTTCAGCGGTGAAGACGCACTGAAACCCACTGCCGCGCTATCCGGCGGCGAATGCGCCCGACTGATCTTCTGCCGGCTGATGATTCAAAAACCGAATTTTCTGGTGCTCGACGAGCCGACCAACAACCTCGACTTGGAATCCATCAATGCCCTGAATATCGCCCTGCAGAAGTACGAGGGCACCGTTCTCCTGGTCACCCACGACGAAGATGTTCTCGACGAAGTGGCCACTCGGATCTGGCACTTCCGCGAAGGTAAAATTTACGACTTTAAGGGTACCTACGAAGATTTCCTGACCGACGCCCAGAGCAAAGCCACCGCCCGGTAACCCTACAGGAATGCGGAAGCGAGATCACCGCTAATTGTCGTGTTCGGTTGGCCGGGTGTGCACACTGAGGAATTCATTTAAATCAAGCATTAAGTCGCCCCTCCGGGTAACGCTAACATCTTGCAAGCTCTCCATCCGTGTGTCAGGACACAAACCCGAAGGAATACCGTCTGACTTGTTCTCCCTGACAATTTAAGGCTGACAACTTAAGTCTTTTTTCCTAGCAACCACTTGCCCTCATCCGCATCTCCCATTACATTGAAGTATTGGGGATCATTCGCTCTTTTCCCCTGAACCACCCGTACCGTGGAGGAAGTATCATGCGCACTCGTAACATCGTCTTATTTGCAGGCACCATGCTCGCCAGCGCCGTTGCCGGTAGCCTCATCGGACCCAAACCGATTCAGGCCGTCAACCGCGAGATGGTCGAACTGCAGCGCGATGTAACCACCTTGCTAGAAGGACAAAAAGACCTGCAGAAGCAGATGACTCAGGAACACACCATCCAGAAGACGCTCATCGAGCAGTCTTCAGACAACGTCAGCAAGCTCAACGCAACCATGAGTTCGCTTGAAAAGTCTGTCCAGGATGTCCAAGCCAATTCCGGAGCTCGCCTCGACACCATGTCTACACAGGTCCAGGGTCTCTCGGACAATCTTGAGGAAATCAAATCGCGGCTTGGCAAGGTAAATCAGCAACTCGCCGATCTTCAGAATTCTGTGCAGAACATCGACTCACGCATGGCTGGCGGAGGCCCCGTGGCCGCTCCTTCAAGCGGTCCAGCGAACGGTAGTTCCAATCCGCCCGCCAGTTATTCCAATGCTCCCGCGCCTTCCAGCAACTCGCCCACAGGCCCGCCGCCTTCCGCAGACACTCTTTACTCCAATGGCCTGCGCGACATCACCAGCGGAAAATACGATCTCGCCCGCTCCGAATTTCAAGATTACCTCAAGTATTATGGCGACACCGACCTGGCCTCGAACGCACAGTTCTACCTTGGCGAAATTGCCTATTCTCAGAAACAATATGACCAAGCCGTCGATGAATATGACAAAGTGCTCAGCAACTATCCAAAAAGCTTCAAACTTGCTCCCGCGCGCCTGAAAAAAGGCATGGCCTTGATTGAACTCGGCCAGAAAAATCCCGGCGTCAAGGAACTCCGTGAAGTCGTTAAGCGTTATCCCGGCACGGAAGAAGAGCGCCGTGCCCGTGCCAAGCTGAAGGATCTGGGCGTCCCCGTAACGGCAACCGCGTCCCGCTGACCGCGATTCGTTTCTGCCTTAGTTTACTTGATTCCACGAACGCCAGCTTTCACGTCCGCGTTTTTCTCCGGTGTACTGTCCAGTTGTAATCCCCCGATGTGTGTATTTTTTCAATAAGAACGGCTTTGCGCCGCGCGCAACTGCAGCGGTCCTCGCACATGCCGTATCGCGAAGGGAAACTGACCTGTACAAGCTGCCACAACCCTCTTGGCAGTCCCAATCCCACTCAACTGATCCAGAGTTCCACGAACGAGAACTGCTTAACCTGTCACACCGAACGTCGCGGCCCCTTTCCGTGGAAGCATCCCCCGATGCTTGAGAACTGCGCCAACTGCCACGAACCGCACGGCAGGAACAATCCGCAATTGCTGAAGGTGCGCATGCCCCGCGTCTGCGCTCAACTTTCTCACCGGCGCAGCTCTAACCGCAAATCCCGGCTACCTTTGGGTCTGCTGAAAGACATTTCCGCCAGTTACGGCTTTGACGCGGACTACGCATTCTCCCCGCATGTCAACGTGTTCGCAGTGTATTGCCGGAAGCGTTACTACACTCGGAGGATTGCCCGCTACCGCACCCCCACCGCAGGTGTCCAGGTCATCCTAACGTGTACCGGTTGTGATACACCGAATAACGACTGGCAGAGCACCACGCCCGACCCAGTGGATATCTAAACTGCCGGTGCGGATTTTTTATTGGGGAAATAGACCTACTTTACGGCTCACTGTTCACTCTCAGCGGGCAGGGGAAATGTAAGCTCGCAATACCTGTGTGATCGAACAATTCTCACCGGTGCAAACGCGTTCTTGCTCATCGGCAGCACGCTGCCTGCTTACCCGGAAACCGTCGATCGCAGCCCTGAGGTCGGAGCCATTTCAAATACAGGCTGACCGAAAGACTTACGCCAGAGAATACCGCTACCAGCGATGGGACAACCGGGACTATCAGACGACTGTTATGAACATGGGATGTGTCAGTCCCGCCCCACCAGGCGCACCCGTGGCCGGTTGTACAAATCCCATTCTGAATAGTGCAACTCTTCCCACGCCTGTTTCCGGGGCAGCCAGCCAGCCCGTTTTATCCCGGCTTTGTAGTCGGTGATCCTTCGGCGGCTCGCTACCTGTTCCTCGGCGTGGACCAACCCTCTTACCATGCGCACACGGTGATCGCCACGCTGGAATACCGCTTTTAGGGAACAAGCCCCATCGCGGGACATCAGTTCGCTCTACACCCGGCGGCCTACAGACCTCGCGAAATCAATAGCGTCAGATCATCCGTTAGTTTGCCGCCCGTGAACTGTTGCACCGTGGACACGACTTGTTTCAGGAGCGCCTCCGCTTGCAAACCCCGGCACGACTGGAGGCATTCCAGAAATCGCGCCTCGCCAAATTCCTCTCCTTCGAGATCCATCGCTTCGGTCACACCATCGCTGTAAATCACCAGCACGTCTCCAGCCTGCAACACTGTCTCCCTTGTGGCACACTGCCAATCTTCAAATAGGCCCAGCACCGTGGCCGTCGCAGGCAGTCGGTCTACCGTTCCATTCGCGCGCAGCACAATCGGTGGATTGTGCCCGCAATTCACGTAACGTAGTTTCTTGGTCGCATCGTCATAGTCCGCGAACAACAACGTCGCGTAACGGTCATCCGGGGTGTTCTCATAGAACAGCCGATTCACCGAATGCAGCAACTTGCCCGGATCTTCCAGCGCAATGGCGTACTGACTGCGCAAATTTGCCTGCAGGTTGGCCATCAGCAGCGCTGCGGCGATTCCCTTCCCGGAAATGTCCGCCAGCACGATTCCCAGTCGCTGCGGTCCCATATCCAGAAAGTCGTAATAATCCCCTCCGACATCTTTCACTTGAATGCAAATTCCCGCATACTGCAGCGAATTCACCGGTGGCCTTACTTGCGGAAACAGGCGCGCCTGCACTTCGCGCGCAATATCCATCTCGTGTGCCATACGCCGGTCGCTCTCCATCCGGTCGGCCATTTTTTCAGCGAGCTGGATATTCTCCAGCGCAATGCCTGCCTGACCCGCGACGGACTCCAGCAATTGCTTGTCTTCTCCGGAGTACGGTTCTTCCGAAAGCCTCGGGCCAAGAACAAGCATGCCCATCAAACTCGCATCACGCCCCATGATCGGCACCACGCATTCCGCTTCCGTGGACGTCAGCGCCGAGAATCCTGTGGATGCCACAAAGCTCCCTAGGCGGAGGTCCCAAGCTTTGCCGCTGTCCACCACATTAGCGACGTTGGGGCTGTCTTTGCCAATCGACTCGGGAAACTGGGGCAGTGATCCGTGCGCCGAATTCAGCCAAGCCTCGTCCTCCGGCATATAACAAGCCATCGTCTTCGGATGCAGCGCTTCATGAACATGCTTTTCCAAAAGCGCCCTCATCTCTTTGCTGTTGCTCGCGGTTCTGGTTTTTTCCGCCAGTTCCTGCAATATTTTCCGCGCATCATACGAGCTACGAAAAAAGGCGCGATCAATTTGGACGGTAATCTTTTTCACCAGCGGCGCGGAAGCCCACACCAGCAAAATGCCGAACGACGCGGACAGCGACATTCCCAGACTTGCATGCGTCTGCACAAATTGCGAGAACAGAAGAGAGAACAACGTGATGGCAACAGCCGCGACAATAAACACCGCCAATACGAAACCCTTCTGCACCAACACATATCGCGCGCTCCGCCGCAGCAACACCGGAATGTCCATCACCCGGTGCTTCACGACTGCATAGGCAAATGACAGGGGATACAGAAACAAAATCAGAATCACCAAGGTATCTGGCCAGTAAGGCACCTGGATCGCTCCGAAATCCCGGATGCTGCGTTCAAGGACAATCGGCAACACCCCTGCAATCGTTCCCCAGAAAATCACGCGTGACTTCCTTCGTGCTTCCACCGGAACGAATCTGGCAAAAGAATTTTGCGCCAGGGAAACCATGCCCAATGCAATCAGTGTGTATCTTGTCGCCAGAAACAAATTCAGCGAGCCGTGTTCTCCAACCAGCGCGGTCACAAAATTGGGAAGTGCGGAGCGAGCTGTCTGCAACGCTGGCAACGTCATGGCCGCTCCTAAGGTCAAACCAGCCCATTTCAGCCAGGGAAGCCTCCTTTCCAACAGCGAGTCCACGGGAAATACTGCGAAAAACAAATAGAAAAATGCGGGAAACATTCCATTGAAGAAGGCTCGATACGCAAAAGCAAACTCCCGCGCAACGTGCGGTATCGCAATGGGATTCAGGATGTCGGGAGAAGCCGCGAACGAGCAAAACATCAACGCCAACAACCACGCGTGGGGATCATCCAGTTTCAAAAAGAGTACGGCAAATCCCACCAGCAAAAACAGCACGGGAAACGACGAGAGAATCTGTTGTGCGGAACTTTTCGCCACTCCTTCCCGAACCTGCGTGTTGGGGCGGGCTCGGAATATCCCCCGAAAGGCCACAGGGTCCGCCACCCCAGGTCGAGCTAACGTGAATTCCACCGCATCACCCGGCAGGCCTAGCCCGTAAGCCTCCGTATAGGGGGCCACTGTTGTGAGCATTCGCCCGTTTACAGCGATAATCCGGTCGCCCGCCTGCAGCCCGTATACTGCTGCGGGGCTGCCTTCGACCACGTCGTGGATCAGGATCGAGTGGGTCGTCTCGTCGTATTCCTCGGGTCGTTGGAAGTTGAAACCCAACTCCACGCGCGAGTTCGGCAGGCGCGCGTTGTACATCCATAGGCCTTCGTAGAGCGTCGAGCTTGCCGCCAACAGCACGGCAACGGTAAGAAGCAAAGACCGTGGAATTGTCGACCACTTGGGAAACAGTCGGAGCACGCCACAATATAACCAAACTTCGCTTTGCGGACTAGGACGCCGAACACACTCGAGAGCTAGTTCGCGCCTCGTCCGGAACTCTCTGACATTTCATTTTTCTTCGCCATCGTGCTATCTTCCTCCTTTCAGGGGGGATTTCATGTCCGTTAACAAAGTAATACTTGTTGGCCGTCTTGGCCGCGACCCGGAAACGCGTTTCACTTCCGGTGGACAAGCGGTCGCCAATTTCTCGATCGCCACCGATGAAACCTACAAAGACAAGAGCGGCGAGCGGCAGAAGCGCACTGAGTGGCACAAAATAGTGGTGTGGGGCAAACAAGCGGAAATCGCCCAGCAGTATCTTAAAAAAGGTTCACTCGTTTTCATTGAAGGCCGCATTCAATCCCGCGAATGGCAGGATAAAGAGGGCCAGAAGCGCACTAGCTTTGAAATCGTTGCTACCAACTTCCGCATGCTGGGCGGACGCGGTGATGGCATGGCTGCCGGCGCAGGAGCAGGCGGCGGGGCTGGCGCAGGAGCAGCCGGCGGGGCTGGCGCATCGCGTGGCGACGATTTCGATCAGGGTGGCGGACACCACGATGAACCAATGGGCGGCGGCAGCGGCCCAGAAATCTCCGACGAAGACATTCCCTTCTGAGTCGCGATACCCCATATTGATCCAAACTAAGACTGGGGGAGCACCGAACGCTCCCCCGCTACTTTGTTCCTGATACCCGATATCTGATCGCCGTTATCAGGCAGCCGATGATCCCATTGTTAGGACCACGCGAAACTGCGCATGCCCACTTGCCATCCGTTCGTACGCTTCCTTCACCTTCTCCAAGGGATATTTCTCGATCATCGCGCGTACACCCGTCTGCGCTGAAAACCGCAACGTGTCCTCCGAGTCCATCGCCGATCCCGAAGGCCAACCCTGAATTCCCTTGCGCGCGCCAATGACCTGGAAGGGCGATACCTGCAATCGGTTCGGGCGCGGCCCCCACCACCAGTAACTTCCCTCCCACCCCCAATCCATCGATCACATCCGACATTGCTTTTGAGTTCGGGGCTGTCGAGAGAATCACCTTTGCTCCGCCCAGTTTCTGCAGCTCCTGCGCGGCATTCGTCGCTTTACTGTCGATGTACACGGCCGCGCCAAGTTTTTTCGCCAGCGCGGCGTTTTCCGGGCCTCGTCCGATCCCCACCACGTAATAACCAGCTTTTGCCGCGTACTGAATCCCCAGATGCCCCAACCCACCAATTCCCTGCACCGCTACAACATCGCCGGCCCGCGCACCGCTATTTCGGAGAGAATTAAACGTCGTGATTCCCGCGCACATCAACGGGCCAGCATCCGCCGGGTCCAAACCCTCCGGCATCAGCGCCAGACCTTCGTGCCGTGCGATCATGTACTGCTGGTAGCCGCCATCGCGCGTGATTCCCGTGATTTCTTCGCGCTGGCAGGTCACAAAATCCCCGCGTCGGCATGAGGCACAAACAAAGCAGTGTCCTCCATGCCATCCCACGCCCACGCGATCGCCTTTTTTCCATTCGGTCACGTGCGCGCCAACCTCATCCACCACGCCAGCCACTTCATGACCGGGAATGCGCGGGTACGTCAGTCCCGGCCATAAGCCGTCTTTCGTCAAATGGTCGCTGAAACAAATTCCACACGCCTGCACCTTGACGCGTACTTCACCTACGCCGGGCTGCGGAATTTCCCGCTCGCGCAACTCAAAATCGCCTCCCGCCTTGCTCACCTGCGCCACCAGATTCTTTGCCATCGAAGTGTCTCCTCATGAACTCTATTGATTGCCGCACACCACGGGTCGTGATCGCGTTTTATGGAACTTGGATGTAATAAACCGACGACTCGTTAGACTAGTCGCCAATTTTCATAAGTGGCGGCAGCGGAATTACGGCAATGTGAACGCCAGCACATAATCGCCCTGTTTGGTGTGGAGTTTGCCGTGTCCACCGGCAGCGATCACCAGATATTGCTTGCCATCTATCAAGTACGTCATCGGCGTTGCTTGCCCGCCAGCGGGCAATTCTACTTCCCAAAGTTTCTTGCCAGTCTCGGAATCGAATGCGCGCAACTGCGGATCCATCGTGGCTGAAGTAAACACCAATCCACCGCCCGTGCTGATCAGGCCGCCCAAGTTGATCGACCCCGTTTCCTTCCCAGGGATCATCGTCCCCAGCGGCACATCCCACGCCTTTTTTCCGGTAAACAAGTCGACAGCTGCCGTAGTGCCCCAGGGCGGCGCGTTGCACGGCAACTTGCTCGGCGAAAACAGAAAGGTGCGGTACATCCCATAGGCCGAGGGAGATTGTTCAGCAAACTCGCCGAAAATCCGGTTAGTTTGTTCCTTTTTGGCTTCGGCAGCATATTGTTCCCGCGGAATCAGCTTCACCCATGCCACCAGCCGGTTCGTGTTCGCGAACAACAAATGGCGTTGCGAATCGTACGACGCGCTTCCCCAATTTACGCCGCCCACATTTCCCGGCACCACCACACTCCCCTTCAAACTCGGTGGGGTGAAGATTCCTTCCCAACGCGATTCTTCGATTTTGTTGCGGCAGGCCTTCGCATCTTCCGGTGTCGGGCCCCACGCGTCGCTTGGGTCAAACTTTTCCGGCACCAGCGAAATCGTGGAAGCAGGCTGCGTCGGCCAACTCTCTTCCCCGGCAATGTCCGTTTGTGGCACTTCACGTTCTTCGACCGGCAGCAGGGGCTTCCCATTCAATCTGTTGAGCACAAACACGCGTCCCATCTTCGTACTGATGGCCACCGCGGGCGTCCCGTCTTTCCAATTGAACAGCGTCGGCTGAGCGGCGACGTCGTAGTCCCACAAATCGTGGTGCACCACCTGAAAGCCCCAGACAAATTCGCCGGTCGAAGCCTTCAACGCCACAACCGAGTTGGCCCACTTGTCGTCGCCCTTGCGAATGCCGCCAAAGTAATCCGGGCTGGCACTTCCTGTTGGCACAAACGCCAGGTCGTGTTCCGCATCCACCGAAATCACTGACCACGCGTTGCCGGCACCCGAGCGCGGATTCGTGTCCGAAGCCCAGGGAATCGGATCCCACGTCCAGCGCAGTTTTCCCGTCCGGGCGTCGAATCCGCGCACGATGCCGCGCCCCGTGTCCACCCTCCAGTTATCCGCAATCGAGGAACCCACAATCACCACGCCGCCCGCGATCGCCGCCGGTGAGGTTACCTGATAGCCGCCCGTCCAGACCGTTTGCGTAGCTCCGTCTTTCGCCAGGTCCACTTCGCCGTTTATTCCAAATTCAGGGCATCGCTTCCCCGACTCTCCATCCAGCGCGATCAGGCGCGCATCGAGCGTTCCAATGAAAATCTCCAGGCGGCACAATGCTCCGGCTTTTCCCTTCGGATCAATCCACGCCGAGACACCGCGCGAGGTCACCTCTGAATAGCTCTTGTCGAGATTCAAAACCGGATCGAACTCCCACAGTTTCGTTCCGTTTTGTGGATCGAGTGCGATAACGTGATCGTAGGGTGTGCTCAGGAAGAGTTTTCTCGCGACCAGAATCGGTGTCGCCTCAAACGCTGCCTTCTCGAGCAACTTCGTCTTTACGTCAATTGCCCCGGTTCGGTAGCTCCACGCCAACTTCAGTTGACCGACATTGCTGCGATTAATCTGCGCCGCGGGGGAATATCGCGTGCCGCCTGAATCATTTCCATAGTTTGGCCAGCCAGGCTCCTTCTCACTCTGCGCACACGCAATGGCGGCCGCGAAAAATAGGGATGCGACCACGCCTAGCACGCGGATGCCCTTGCCCAGCCGTTTGGTTGAATTCTCCACGTTCACTTCCCATCTAAAATAGTCGCGCGACGAACAGACACATTCGGCGCAGCGGTTAAGGATACCTCAATTCGCTCGACATGATATTCATTGGAGCGGTTTTACGCGTCGCGAATTGCTAAAGAAAAACGGGATTCCATGAATTGAGCTATGCGTGCTTATTATAGGACGCATCGCAACCAACAACCCGGCGAACGGTATGTAGATCTATTAATTTGTCGTACCGCTACCTTAATATCTATTGCCTTTTCATACGTCTAATAACTTCAGAGTTATCGACCACCATGCTTTCCGGTGCCATAGTCGCCTCAGATACCTCGCTCCCAGTAAATTCTCGCTACTTGCGAAAGGTATACGATGCGAAGCCCCACCGCCCCGCTTCTAGTCTCTTATCTTCTTGTACTGAGCCTATTGTCGCCGCTCCCGAGCAAGTCGGTCGTAATACAAGCTCCCGACGGCCCTCAAAATCCGTCGGCGGCTCCGCAGACTCCAGCACAAGATACCCCCACTCCGGATAAACAAGTTACGGCTCCCGCTACGGGGTCACCCAAGAATTTTGTGCTGCAAGACGGCACACCCATCAAACTACGCCTCAGCCGCAATGTTTCATCCGCGGATGCGACCGTTGGCGAGTCAGTTGACTTTGAGGTTCTGGAAGACGTCATCATTGATGGAAGCGTTGTCGTTCCCAAAGGCGGTCTCGCCATGGCAACGGTAACGGAGGCCGTGCCGAAGCGTCGGATGGGGCGTGCTGGCAAATTGGAAATCGTTATGGACTACGTTCGATTGGCTGACAAAGAGAAAGCTGCCGTTCGCGCGGTTAAAGACGCGAAGGGTGGGAGTCGTACGGCCGGCATGACCATCGGCATTGTCGCTACGGGTTTGCTTTTCTGGCCGGCGGCTCCGCTCTTCCTTCTCATGCATGGCAAGGACATCACAATTCCTAAAGGCGCAGAGATTACTGCCTACGTCAATGGCGATCAAAAGCTGATGGCCTCTAGTTTTTTGGGAGAGGGCGAGTCTTTCGTTCCGCTTACGTCATCACCAACCGCGAACGTTCCTGCAACTGCGCGCCCCGAAAGCATACCCGGATCATACGAAATACTATCTGACCCGCTGTCAGCAGAGCTTTATGTGGACGGAAATTTCATCGGCAATACTCCAGCCACACTCAAACTCAAGGCAGGTCAACACACGATACGAATAACTTTCTCGGGCTATAAAGAATGGTCCCGCGACGTAATCGTGCAAGAGGGCATGCAAGGCAATCTCAAAGCGACGTTGCAAAAGCAAGACTGACCACTCAGGAATTCAGCACAGATCTGGTTTAGCACCATCAGGGGACGAGGCTGCTCAACCATGCTTAATGGTTTTAAATTCGCTGTCCTCCCGTTTTCTGGCCCTTTGGCCAGTTGTTTCGCGTCCCCGGTCCCCGCGAAAATCTAACCTGTATGCGTGGGTTTCCGATCTCGCTTCGGCACATTCTTCTGCTTGTCGGCTTGGCTCTTATCCTGGTCGGGTGCGGCTCGACCTCTTCGTCCACGCAGAAACCGCCTCCGCCGCCCCCGGCGACCGTTTCCGTCTCGGTCACTCCCAGTTCCGCGAATATCCGCGCGGGCGCCTCACTGACTTTCGCCGCGGCCGTCACCGGCAGCGCCAACACCTCGGTCACCTGGTCCGTCAACGACACTGTCGGTGGCTCCTCGGCACTCGGCACGATCGACTCCACCGGGAAATACATCGCCCCTGCCACACTCCCGCCATCTAATTCCATCACCGTGAGAGCCGTAAGCGTCGCCGACTCCGCAAAGAACGACACTAGCGCCGTTACGCTCTGGAACCCCTCGCCTGTTTTGGCCGGCATCAACCCCGCATCCACCAATCTCGGCAACTATTTGCTAACGATCACAGGAAGCAGCTTTGTGCCGGGCGCGCAGGTCCTCATGAATGGCACCGCACTCACCACCAATTTCGTGTCCAGCACGCAGCTTACCGCCTCAGGCAGTGCGACAACGGCAGGCACCTTTCCGGTCACGGTGCAGAATCCCGATCCCGGCGGCAGTTCCTCTTCTGCGATCAATTTTCAGGTGAATGGTTCCACGCAGACTTCCAGTTGCAGCGGCATTTCCGCGGGGCAAGGTGCCAACCTGAACGGATTCCTTCCCTTCGCGACTGATAATTTGTGGAACAAAGATATTTCTGGCTCCCCCGTCGATCCGAACTCCTCCGCCATCATTACTTTCATCGGCGCAAGCATCGGCCTTCACGCCGATTTCGGTGCCGGCCAGTACAACAATTCCACTATTGGCATTCCCTACAGCGTGGTGGGCGGTTCGCAGGCACTGATTCCCGTCAACTTCACCGCATATGGCAATGAAAGCGACGCTGGGCCTATGCCCATCCCGCTCACTGCGCCATCGAGGGCTACCCAAATCCCGGCACGGGTGATCGCCACGTTCTCGTGCTCGACAACAACAACTGCTTTCTCTACGAACTCTATAACTCCTATCCGCAATCCGCTTCCTGGAACGCCGACGCCGCCGCCGTCTGGGATCTTCTCGCCAACGAACAACGTCCTTACGGCTGGACGAGCGCCGATGCCGCCGGGCTTCCGATTTTTCCAGGTCTCGTCCGCTACGATGAAGTTGCCGCCGGCCACATCAACCACGCCATCCGCTTCACCGTGCAGCATTCCAGTGCAGGCTTCACCCCGCCTGCTTCGCATTATGCCTCGAACTCCTCTGATCCGCATGCGCCACCAATGGGGATGCGCATACGGCTGAAATCCAGTTTCAACGTTTCCGGCTTTTCCGCGGCAAATCAGGTGATCCTCACCGCGATGAAAAAATACGGCATGATCATGGCCGACAACGGCTCGTCCATGTACATCAGCGGCGCACCCGACGATCGTTGGGACAACAACGATCTGCATAATCTCGGGCCGGTCACCGCTTCCAATTTTGAAGTCGTACAGATTGCGCCGCTCTATACCTCCGCGAACCTACCCAGTGGCGCGGCCCCTCACGTCGCGCAATTTGCCGCCAGTTCGGCATCCGTCGCGGCCGGCACACCAGTCACCCTTTCATGGCAAGTCACTGGCGCCACATACGTTCTGGTTTCTCCGGAAATCGGCGCCACGCGCGGCACTTCGGCCACGGCCCATCCGTCTGCCACTACCACCTACACCCTGTACGCAAACAATGCTTACGGCCAGACAATCTCTACCGTCACCGTCACTGTCCACTAGCGAAGACTGAGTTCATCAGGCGTAGGCAAGCACCACGGCACCGGTGAAAATCAGCAATCCCCCGGCCCAGTGATGCCATGTCAACTTTTCATGAAGGAAAATCGCGGCTAGCGCAATGGCAATCACCACGCTCAATTTGTCCACCGGCGCCACGCGCGACGCTTCGCCCAATTGCAGCGCGCGGAAATAGCAAAGCCACGAAAGCCCCGTGGCGAAGCCCGACAAGATCAAGAAAATCCACGTTCGCTTTTCAATCGTGGCTAGCGGTTGCGTCTTGGTGAACAGCACCACGCCCCACGCGAAAACCAGGATCACCACGGTGCGAATGGCGGTCGCCAGATTGGAGTTCACATGCTCCACGCCTACCTTTGCAAGGATGGCGGTGAGCCCCGCGAAAAACGCCGAAAGTAACGCCCATACAAACCAACTCATCTCGACCTCCTGCTTTACTTTTGTGGCTGCCGCCCTCTGAGGCAGGCGCTGTTTCACGCCCGATCACAAAACTGATTTCTTACGGCTTCCATTCCGGCGCATACGTGTAATGCCCATGGATGCACCGCCACTTTCCATTTTCCTTCACGAAAATCCGCGTCGATTTCCCGCGACTGGTCAAATGCTTGCCGTCCACGTCGGCGCTTTCGGTCCAGTAGTACGTGATCCATGCCGTATCTCCACGTACGGTAACTTCTGGCTGATGCATATCGGTATGCAGATTCTTTGCGTGCTTCAGATAGTTGGTGTACGAGCGTACTTCATATTCTTTTCCCTGATTCAGGTACGTGTCGTCTTCCCCGAACGAAGTGAAATCTGGGTGCAAATACAAGGCGTAGCGCTCGATGTCGCCGTGTTCCAACGCCTCCCACATGGAGACTAGGGTAGTGATAACCGCCTGCTGATCGGCGTTTGGCACTTTTGCGGGCGTTTGCGAAAAGACAGGAAGAGTACATAGGAACAATAAAGCAGCAGTGCGGCGTAGGTAGCTCATAGAATCCCCTCCGAGATGGGGTGGAGCGAAGATACTCGACTCATGTAACGATGAGAAGCGGGAATTCAGTCGGTTTTTCTTGCCTCAGCGGGCTTGGAAGGAGTGCGCACGGGCAATGAATCCACGTAGTGGAAATGGGCAGTAGTCCATTTTTGGTCCCTCGTATGCTTCCTTTTCGCCGTAATTCGCCTTAGAATTACGTGAGCTGATAAGACTGTATTGCATGGGTTACGCTTAGGAATTACGAAAATAACCTGGTTGAAACATTGTGGCAATCTGGGTAAAGCGACACTCGTTAAAGCCAGAGGTCAACTGTGAGAACGGTAACTTCCGAGCCAGTCTTAGCCGCTACTTCCCTCTATCGCGTCAGTCTTGCGCAGACTCCCGATGATCTAGTTGAGTGTCAGCGACTGCGTTACCTCGTTTTCAATTTGGAATTGCGTGAGGGCCTATCCACCTCGGAACGCAGCGCTCTCGACATCGACCCATTTGATTCATTCTGCGACCATCTGATGGTCCGCGACCTGGAAACGAACCGGCTCGTTGGCACCTACCGCCTGCAAACCGGCCAAACAGCCGCGCGCAACATGGGGTATTACGGAGACCAGTTGTTTGATTTCTCTGTGTATGACCAGGTTCGCCGCGAAGTGCTGGAGCTTGGACGCGCATGTGTCCACGAAGATTTCCGCAACATGATGGTTCTGCATTCCCTCTGGAAAGGCATCGCCGTCTACGCCATGCGTGTAGAAGCCCGCTACCTACTCGGGTGTAATTCCATCTCGTCCCAGGATGAAAACTACGGCGTGGCGATGTACGAATCGCTGAAGGACAAGTATCTGGTGGAGCCCATGCTACGCACTCTGCCGCAGCCAGGCTGTCGCTGCCATTCCAAGGGTGAGCCGGTAGCGGTCACTCGACCGCCCCGGCTGTTCCGCGCGTATTTGGATATTTCTGCCAAGGTTTGCGGGCCCCCCGCGATCGACCGGGAATTCAAAACCATCGATTTCCTGACCCTGGTCGACCTAGTCAGGTTGCCAGATCGTGTCCGCACGCGCTTCTTCTAACTTACAGATAGCCAGCAACCTACCCGGGACGTCGCGATGCCGCCGTTGTCAAGGCGTCAATGAGAGGTTACCTCGGAACAACGCAGTCGACATGCGGACCCTGATTCAAGCTAGTTTCCTTGAGCTGCCCTGTTCGCGCGTCTCAGAGTCCCATGGGGGTGATTCGCCAAACAGTTCAGCATATTGTTCCGCGAAACGACCGAGGTGCCAAAAGCCCAGCGCGAGCGCGATTCAGCCGCACGCGCGGAGATAAGTGGCTGGTCTCATGCTGACAGGGCTACGGTGGCATCACAGCGCGCGCACTTTCGATGGTTGCGCTCGTGTCCGGGCTCATGGACGGACTAGGTTTTGCCAGCGAGCTCAAAGATGCAGACTTCCTCGCTGGGCACATCCTCACGGCGTTGTTGTACTTCCGCCTGGGGGTGAAACGGGGCATTTCCCTTTCATCGGGGTCGTGCTATCACCCCACGCACTAATGCTCAGGTCCGCTTCGAGATTAACGACGGACAATCAACAACGATTGGACTTGCTAGATGTATTGCCCGCCTACGCCATCGGAAGTGCAACGATGTTCTGGGCTATCCAGCGCTTGGCCGCCTTCTTAGGACTAGAGAAGAGAGTACTCCGCCAAGTTCTGTACCAAAACTGCGCTTTACCTGAAGCCATCAGGAAGATAAGCCCGCGAACCCAACCCTTCGATGCTAGAACTTTGCTCTTCTTGGGTGTAGAGTCCTCTTGCGATTGACAACGGATGAAGGCTGTCAATTCGCACAACGACAAACATGCAATTCGCAGACAAATTAACGGCAGAGGATTTGAACGATGTGGGACGGCGCACTCCCTCAAAGACGTATTGGCGTTCGGTGCGGCTGGGAGCCATCTCCAGACTAATAGCTCGGGGGTGGGCAGTACTCATGGCATTGGCAAGCATTGCTGCTATTTCGCTCGTGGGTGCGCTCTCCGTGGGAGGCTATGGGGTAGCCAAGCTTCTCGGAATGATTCGTCCATTACGCGACGCGTATCAGTTTCTCTCGCGGACTTACGACCGGTTCATCCAGCGGCTGGGCCACAAAGTCCTGCGGGACTCCCGAGACACCCCCGCGTTGCGGCTCATGGTTTCGCTCACCATCACAGCCGTACCAATTTTCGTGACTCAATTGGTTTTAGGGAAACCTCGTCTCTGGCTGGCGATCGCATTCTATCTTTCCCTATGTGGTCTCAAATTTCAGCGGTCTGTAAGGATGTTCAGCACCAAACACCTGGAGGCACACCGGCCCCAAGGGTACTTCTCCGATAGCTACGATAAAGTGTTCGGCCGCTACGCCGAATTCTTTCTCGGATATTTATATGGAGACCTTCCGGAACTGGGTCGGACGGTTCATGTTCGACTCCACCACAAAGAGAACGGCGGATTTGACGATAATGCCTCCACGCTTCGGTACGACCGAACGAGTCCTCTGGATTTTCTCTCGTATCTCTCGGACAACATTTGGACGACCCTAGGGATTGCTCCCTACGCCTACTTCAAAGCAAGAGGCGATGAAAAAAACCGAAGACGAATGTTCTGGGGAATGATGCGGTACTTCATTTATTTCGGAGCGGTCTTTATCTACGACTGGAGGATTGGGATCGTTTTCGTGTTAGTTCCCCTTCTCTGCATGAACTTCATTATGGCAATCACTTCATGGGTTCAGCACGCCTTCTGTGACCCCGAACATCCCGAGGATTATTTTGTAAATACAGTGACCGTCGTTGATGATGTGAACTTCATGAACGAAGGCTACCACCTGTGTCATCACCACCGATCTGGCTTGCACTGGACCGAAATGCCGGCGCACATGGAACGGATTAGCGACAAGATGAAGGAGTCGGGCTCCCTGGTCTTTCGTGACATGGATTTTATGGAGCTTTTCATCGAGTTAACTCTGCTTCGCAGAATGGATGCGCTTGCCGATAAACTCGTCCCGTGGGAACCCATGAATCACGAACAGAGGCTGGCATTGCTGGCCAAGAGAACGAAGCCTGCAAGTGCCGTTCCGGCTTGAGGCGCCACACGTGAAGATTTCCGGACCTTACGGGAACGATTGATGCCGGAACCCGGGCAACTTGGGTGCAATTCCAGGTGCCGACTGGACTCGCATGTCTGATCAGTAGGTTAATGCTTGGCTGGACGGAATTGACGTTTACACGACGCTATTGATTGATTTGCGGCAACGTTTGCCTGGGCCTTCTCAAGGCGTTCCAGTTGCTTTCGGAGGTCGTTGAGCTTGGCAGCCTCCATTCGCAATAACTGTTCAGCTTCGCTTTCTCTTGATTGATACGGTTGCTTGTCACCGTCCGACGATTCGATCCTTCCCTTTGCTACAGGTAGCCTATCCTCGAATTGTTTTGGTTGAGAGGGAGAATTCCCGTTATTCCCAACAAAACCATCGCTGTGTTTCGCCTCGGAGGCGTTGTAGTATGCTCCGACTGTGCGAGTTCAGATCACGTTGAAGCCCATATTCCACACACTGTTGATTCTGCTTTTGTGCCTGAGTCCTTCGGGCTGCCGAACTAACTCTCCTCCCGAGGAAGTCCGTGAGGGTTCCAAGTCCGTGGTGACGGATGATCAATTGAACGGGCAACAACGTATTGCCGGCCTTGACCCTGACACCCTGTGGCGGATGGAGGCGCAATACCTAGGCGAAAACAACGTAGTCTTGTCCACGACCGGCTTCGAAGTCGTGTACGTATTGGGCGAGTGGCGCTCCGAACTTGCCCCCATGCAGATCAGTCCCGGTTACGTAGGGTTCCGCGATCCTGGCGAGTTTGGCGATGGCGCGCCGGATCTGCTTTCCGCGCTGCGACTCGCGCCCTCTCCCCTGACCATGCGGATATCGCAACGCATCGTACCGTTTAATGAGACGCAACCGATCGTGGTTCCCGCCGGGGCCAAGGTGCTGCGCGCGCGTCTTCTGGAGGTCTGCCCTCTGGAAGTGCGGCGCATGCGGCAATTCCACTGGCGCCCACAAGGCGACGTTATTGCGCTCCGTCAGATAAAAGAGGAAATGCGTTGGCGCGAATTCCGGATCAGCGGTCGCTGCCGGCCCTTCTAAATCACCGGCGAGTTGTCGGCGATACGGAGGTGGAAGTCATTTTTGCGCTGCGCTGCGAGTGGTGGGAAGGCCCGACAAGTTGCGCTCCGGGACCTGTCAAACCCACCGCCCAGGCGATTACCGCAACTACAGGCAGGGTTAGCACGTTTTGTAAGGCACTGGCTTAACTGATCGCGATTATTGAACAATGGAATTGTCTGGAGCAGAATTGAATTCGGTCTAGGACTAAACATCGTGGACACCGGAAAATTCACTCCTGCCGAACTGACTGCGCTCACTTCTGAGGCCGTTCTCTGGTTGAATCAGCAACGAGAGAAATTTATTCCATTGGGAACTTCGCTTAGCGAGAGTCAACGAAAGAGTCTACTTCCCTTTTTCAGTGCGGAAATCCTTGATCGAGTGAGAATTGTAAACCTAGCGCAGACTAGCGAAACTATTCCGTATCCGCCATTTTACGAGAGAGTACGAGCTGGCGGTTCCCGGTTAGTTCCGGACTCCGCCCATATGGCGGCTATCCCCTTCATCGACGTCACCGTCTTTAATAAGGAGCCGACGTTGCGGACCATCTTCCACGCGCTCGTTCATGTGGCACAATTCACGCTGGTTGGGGTGGAGAAGTGCATGGAGGTTTACTTCCGGGTACTGAACGATTCGGGTTTATGGTTGGTTGTTCCTTTTGAGGAGCAAGCCTATCAGATGGATGCGCGCTACACACGAGACCCCGCCGATTACTTCTCGGTGGAGGCAGAAATTCGCGAATGGCTTCGTAGCGGTCGATATTTTTGACAGCGAGAAATAGGTCTGCGTGGCAATCTGCAGCGGCCCCGGAGAGCTGACGGCCCGGACGCCGCACCAGGAGAAGGAGTCGTGAGTGGTGAGCAAGCATGAACACAAGGTGGACAAGCCGCTCGGCCGGACAGCGACGCAGATTTTTGCCGCCAATGAGCGCATCAACCAGATCCTCATTGAGCATCTTGACCCTAGCGCGTGGAGAGCCAAACCACCGGGCAAGACGCGCAACATCGTGGCGATCTTCACGCATATACACAATGTCCGCTGCAAGTGGGTCAGGCTGACAGCCCCGTATCTGCGGGTTGCCCGGCAGTTGCACCGCGCGCGCTGCACGCCCCAACAGGCGTGTGCGGCATTGGCGGTGAGCGCTGCACGCTGTCAGGAGATGCTTGCGGAAGCTCTGGGCGGTGACGGGAGCCGCATCCATAAATTTCACAGAGACGGCTGGGCTAGGCCCTGGCCCATTGGCGTGGAAATGCTGTGCTACATGATTTCTCACGAGGCCCATCATCGCGGACAGGTGTGCATGCTCGCACATCAGCTCGGGTTCCCGTTGCCGATCGAGGTCGCGTCCGGAATCTGGAATTGGGAAAAACTGTGGAGAGAGTGCGGGTCGCCAGCCGGCCCCGGCGACTCGGCTGATTAGCCGGCAAGCGTAAGAGATTGCACGAACAGGCCTTCTTACAAATAAGGCGCTGTCGTGAACAGACCCACAAAGCGTCAACCGGCCAGCGACAGTTCCGGAAGGATAACCACAGAGACCTTACTTGAGCCGCTTCCAGACCAGGACTTGAGAACGAACCAGGACTCCGCTTCGCAGGTACGGTTTTGCCACCAGAAGCTCAGGCCTATCGCCATCGAGTTTGACCAGTCGTGTCAGGTCGGCGCCAACATCGTTGGGGATCGAGGCGGCTTCTACGTGATGGACCACTTCCTCTCCCGTAAATGTGTAGCCACCGGCGTATGCGGTCAGGCTCGCAAAAGCCCGAGCCATCTCATTTGCCGGGGCAGAGATAAAGTCCGAGACGGAGAGGCGTTTTCGGTCGTCGAAAGCGAGTATCGCGCTCATTCGGCCGTCTTCCGTGTAGGTGAGAAAACCAACCGGGTGGCCTCCCCATGAATTACGAACTTCGCCTTTTCCGGTAGTAGTCGTTGCGGACTCCAGTTTCCAGGTACCAACAAGTTCGTGATTGGATTGCGCGGGGAGTTTGCCAAGGACCGAAACTGAGATAAGTGCTAAAACTGCTATCCCATTTCGACATCGGAATCTCCCTCTCCCTGAACGCTACCAGGAACGTGGATTCTAGCATCAAGTCGAGAAAGTGAAGTGTCGCCTTCTAATTCGGATCTGAAGCTACATGCCTGGTCGATTGAATTCACGGGATGTAACTGCCTGATTATCTCATCAGGTAGCAGGGCCGCGCTGACCCAGAACTCGAGGCACAGAAGCATTCCTATGGCCCAGCTACGGTATTGTAACTTCTGCCAATTTTCATTTTTCGCGGATCCACCTAAAGTTAATTTAATTCTGTGGCTCATTTGCGATTGCGGAGACAGCGAGAGCTCTGCGAGAGCGCACTGCACGGTCATTCAGAGTTTCGAACTGCGAATTTGAGGTATCACCCAAAGTCAACTATCAGAAAGCGAGAACTCCATGAGCGAAGTCGAAAAGTATCTCTCCCGCGTGACTGCATTACTACTTATGCCTATTTCTTGTTGCCGGGTGCTCCAAGAACGATGCAATCAACCAGGCAGAAAAAACCGAAAAGGATCGCCCGAGCATCGCCGAAACCAAGGCTCTCGCCGAGGAAGGCTTCATCTTCGGTTTGCCGATTGTGATGAACTACGCAGTGATGTATCAGTTCAATGTGGATAAGACGTCCTCGCAGTACAAAGCACCCTTTAATGTAATTTTCAATGAAGCCCGCGTGTTCACGCCCAAGGATACCGCGGTAGTTACGCCGAACAGCGACACACCGTACTCGCTGTTAATGATGGACTTGCGCGCCGAACCCTTTGTGCTGTCGGTGCCAACGGTTGCGAAGCCGCGTTATTACTCCGTACAACTGACGGATGGAAATACATTCAACATTGGCTACATCGGCAGCCGGGCGACGGGTACCGAAGCGGGCGATTATCTAGTGGTGGGGCCCGATTGGAAAGGCGAAGCACCGGCTAAAATTAAAAAGGTTTTCCACTCGACAACGCAGTTTGGCATCGCGATCTTCCGCACGCAGTTGTTCAACCCAGCAGACATGCCCAACGTGGTAAAAATCCAGGCCGGTTACAAAGCGCAGCCCCTGTCTGCGTATTTGAAGCAAACGGCTCCACCCGCCGCACCCGCCATCGATTTTCTGAAGGCAGACGATGAATCTGTGAAAAAGAATTTCTTCGAGTACCTCGATTTTGCTTTGCTGTTTAATCCGGCAACGCCGGACGAAGCGGATGTCCGCGCGAAGTTGGCGAGAATCGGAATCGGCCCGGGCAAGAAATTTGAGATGAAAGACCTCTCCGTAGAGCACAAGGCTGCCATTTTGCTGGGCATGAAAGAAGGAGACAAAAAAGTTGAAGAATATCTTGCCAGCGGCCCAAAGAACATCAACGGATGGAAAATCGGCTCGATCTTTGGCGACCGGGCATTCTATAACGGCAACTGGTTGAAGCGGGCGGCCGCCGCGAAGGGAGGCATATACGGTAACGACGCCGTTGAGGCCATGTATCCCATGACTAGAACAACGGCGAGCGGCGAAACGCTGGATGCAAGCAAGCACAACTACACGTTGACGTTTCCCAAGGGGGAGCTACCGCCGGTGAACGCGTTTTGGTCGGTGACGATGTACGACGGAAAGACGCAATTGCTGATTGAAAATCCCATCAATCGTTACCTAATCAACTCTCCGATGCTTCCAGGGATGAAGAAAAATAGCGATGGGTCGCTAACGATATACATTCAGAAGGATGCGCCTGCTGCCGATAAAAAAGCGAACTGGCTGCCTGCTCCCAATGGAACAGTGTATCTGGTAATGCGATTGTACTGGCCGAAAGACACCCCTCCTTCGATTCTCCCGGCTGGTGAAGGGACATGGAAGCCACCAGCTGTTGTCCAGGCGAACTAGTTCGCACTGCGTTCACGGACATTGCGGCTAAGTCCCACTGGTTGGAATTGCAAACACCTTGTGGACTGGCTGGCATATTTCGCTGCGTTCTTCAGGTTGACAGGTGTGGTGGGTAGCCCATCCAGATCCCTTGTGCCAACCCGGCAGAGTTCCCTGCGTTGTTTGTTGGATTCAATTTTGCTTGGGCCCACCGTGCCCATGTAATAAAAGCGATCGTGAAGATGGTCACCGACGCTGCGGATATTCGAAATAATCTGGTTACATCGGATCTTAAATTGGGGTGAGTTAACGGCCTCACGAGCCCACCCCGGAAACGCTACGACTTGTTCATCTGGGACTTAATCAGGCCAACGATTACCATCACTACTGCACCGCCAACTCCGCCACCACCAACGCTGGAAAGGATCGAAGACATGTCAAGCCCGGAGGAACCCGCCGCAGCCGTCGCTGCAGACATGGCCGACGAAGCGCCACCCGAGGTCAACATGCTGAGAAGTTGCCCGCCGAGTCCGCCGCCCACAAGGCCGGCGACGGAGTTGCCGATCGGCTCAACTTCTTCAACAGACCGCCAGCAATATTTCCGCCAACTGCTCCGCTGATTAACTGAATAATGCGAGGGACTAGATTCATTTCCGTTTCTCCTTGACCCTGCAGAGGGTTTGTCAGGTAATTGAGAATCCAACGAATGTTGGATTTTCTTCGTCCGGGCGGACGACAGAAGAAACTATCCATTCGCAAATCACAGTTTGCTAGGGCGCAAACTCCACGGGTGCAGGCCGCTTGCGAGGCCCCTCCGCGCGATTCACGAACGGGCTGAGGCTATACCAAGCGACCTTCTCAGGTATACATGTTTTGCTTGCGGAGCATCCTATGGCGAGGAAACCCTGAAAGTGGAACTTGTTCGGGCGGAGTAGCGTGTTACGCCAGTACTAGAGTCTTAGCCAACGCGAGTGCATCCGAGGAGTCTTTAGGGTCGGCCAGCTTCGCGCGGACGAAATCTTTTGTGCCACCGCCTTTGCACGGAAAGCTGGCACTGAGTTGTTTAAGAATGTTCAGCAAATCTTTGCTTGCGGCCGGATGCTGCGCCAGAACCAATTGGCCGTTTTCTTCGGCCACCAGTAGCGCAACTGTCTTTTCGTTTTTAGCGAGTTCGGCCCCCAACGGAACCAGTAATTCGGGAGGGACATTGATTAAAAGATCTGCAATGACGCGCAGGAGGCCCGCGCCTACCGGGGCGGCGGACACCAATAACGCGGCACGAGCCTCCGCAAGTTGTTGCAAGACACCGCGTAGTGATTTGAAGTTGGAATCGCGTTCAGCCGCCGATTTGTCGATGGCCGCCAAGGCATCCTCGGGGGCGCAGCTTAGCTTGTCGGAAATCGCGCGCAGAAGCTGGTAATCCGCAGTCGCCATTCGGTCCGCTCTTGCGCCACACACAAATTCCACGCGCCAATCCTGACGGATGCGCGTGCAGCGACGCACCAGAATCATGCCGATCTGCCCGGTAGATTTCACATGCGTTCCGCCACAGGGCTGCAAATCGGCGGATTCAATTTCAATAGCGCGTAAAATTCCTTCGCGGTCCACTTCCTTGCGCACGCCGATGCTGGCAAGCTTGTCTGCGGTTCCATAACGCACAGTTACGGGACGATCCTCGAAGATCGCTCGATTTGCAGCGCGTTGTGCGCCTTGCAGCGTTTCCGGGGAAGGTTCTGGCCCGCGCAGGTCGACTGTGCAAAGATCCGCGCCCAAATGGAAGGACACTGTCGGCAATCCGAATCGCTCCTGAAACATGGCGGAAAGAAGGTGCTGGCCGGTGTGCTGCTGCATATGGTCGAACCGGCGATGCCAGTTAATCGAAGCCTGCACGGCCCCGGTTTCCAGTTCTCTGTCGACAATATGGACGATATCGTCGCCATCATCGCGGACATCCAAAACTTGTGCCTCGCCGATGCAGCCAAGGTCATTGGGCTGGCCGCCAGAAGTTGGGTAAAACGCGGACTGATCGAGCAATATTTCCCAGGAAGGCACAGTTCCGGAAGGCGAAGCGAATGGCTCGGCGGGCAAACAACTCAAGACACGGGCAGAAAAAGCCTGCACGTACGAGTCATCGTAGTAAAGGCGATGCGTGCTCATGGAGAAAAAGTCTAGCAGGATTCCGACCAAAAATCGGGAAGTTAAAAGGAAAAAGAATGGCCTGCGACTGCGGCTGCTCATGGAAGCAACCGCAGGCCTCCTGGGTATTATTCGAAAGCCGAGCCGACGGCCTTGTTCTTCGCCCTTGATTGGTGACGCAGGAAATCGGTCGGCAGAGCCTGGGCCTGCGCGATTGCCCGGAGCATCCAACAAAGAAACGACCTGGCAAGATGCCATGCCCAGCCGTAGGAACAAGGCTAAACCTTTACTTGCGGCCTGTCGCCTGACTGACTGCTCACTGCTCCGCCCGCCATCCCTCGACTATGCCAAAGAATTTACAAATTACGTGAAAACTATTTTATGCTCGGTCCGTCTTCACACCTAACAGCCTAAAAAGCGAAGTGGTCAAAAAAGCTCGCCGTGCGGATGGCGCGCCGCCAATAGGGGTGTGTGCGAATCTCGTCAAGATTGCGCATTCCTCACTGTGCTACCGCGCCAGCGCTGGGGGTGTGCTCTGATTCGTGCAGGCATCAAGGCCGGTGAACAACTGGTATTGAGAGAGCAAGAATCGCAGCAGAGCACCTGGAAGAGAGGACCAGAGTGACTGCAGTAACTCGTTGCGTTGGTTGCTGTTTTAGCCTACTTCTCGCGCTATTTGGCTCTCTACTGGCAGCGTGTCTCTGTTTCGCTAGTCCTCCGCAGCAACCTGTGCCTTCTCCTCAATTAAGTATTCCAGAGGTTAAAATTCAGGCGGAATCGGGTGATCATTCCGCGCAGATGCAACTATGGGAATTCCTAGCCAAAGCCGACCCTGCGTCTCCCGGATTCGATCTGGCGATCACCTGGCTGAGGTCCGTCGCTTTGCAAAACAAGCCAGAAGCCCAATTCCTACTTGGCTACCTATACGAGCACGGCAAAGGCCTGCCACTCGATTACAGCAAAGCCGCGGACAATTATCGCAGGGCGGCTGTACAAGGCTATCCTCCAGCCGAGAACAATCTTGGTTCGTTATATCACTACGGGAAGGGGTTACCGCAAGACAAGGCGCTGGCCTTTCACTGGTATCAGGCCTCTGCGCTGCACGGGAACCCTGCGGCACAGCAAAATCTGGGAACGTTTTTTTATCTCGGTTACGGGACCCCCACTGATTTCATGGAAGCAGTGAAATGGTTCCGTGCGGCCGCGGACCAGGGTTTCGCGGTGAGCGAGAGCAACCTCGCCTATTGCTATCTCAAAGGTGTCGGCGTCCCGCGCGATTATTCACAGGCCGCCTACTGGGGGCGCCTGGCGGCCGAACAAGGCCACGCCCGCGCGGCAGCCCTGCTTGGCTATCTGTATGAACATGGCGAAGGACTACCTCTGGACTATGTTGCGGCATACGCATGGTACACGCGCGCTTTAGCCGGTGGGGAAAGTTCGAATGGCGATCGGCTGAAATCGCTAGCTCAGGTGATGACGCGCAGACAAATCAAGGAAGCCAACACCCTTGTCTCGGCGCAGTCTGGTTCGCCTGAAGATGGTTCGGTCCCAGCCATACGGACTCTCTTGCCAGAACCATAAAACGGAGATTCTTCGCAGAGGCTTATTTCCATGGTCAAGGTGTTGGGAACAGCGGCTGCGCGAAATTCATGCAGACAAGGCAATAACGGCGAGAAAGTTGGCATGGACCATCAATCCCGCCCAGGCTTGCGGCCAATATCGCACTTTCTCGCCGTCAAGTCACACATCCTACCCATACTCTAAAGTGTTGGCTGTTCACTTTTGCACACGTGGACTCGCTCAATGAAGCTGGTACAAAAACTCGGGCCGGTCACATTTGCGGCGCTCATCGGATAAGCGGACAAGCGGCCCTAATAACCCATTTACTGGCAAGCGTGTTTAACAGCCACTTGAGCTCAGGAAGCTATCCGGCCAGGAAGGCATGTGCAAAAGGAGACAGTCAGGCGGACCTCAGTGATCTAACCTTGCTTACTCACGATTGGGAAGCGTTGGGCAGGCGAGTATGTGGCAGAAGAATTGTCCCATTTGTCAGAAGACATTGGAAAAGCAACATCCCACCAAGACAATCATCAGTCCATGCGGTAAGTATGTCTGGAAGTGATGGCGACCCAATTGCAACTTTTAATTGTCCTGACACATCTCCACTTACTTGGGCGATGCCGGACGGTTAGAATTCCGCGGCGCTAACTCGATTGAGACCTAAGGGCGGGCATGCTGTAACCGGCGGAAATGTGTGGACTTGTTTTTTATTGTTTTTGGAGGTTCCGATGAGAATGACGAATAGTGTTCGACAAGTGGGTGGCGTTACGATTGTGGACATCAGCGGAAGAATCGAACTCGGTGAAGAGAGCGCAGCACTTCGGGACTTGGTTTGCGATCTGTCGAGCAAGGGACATAAGCAGATACTGCTCAATCTCGGCGGCGTCGATTACATCGACAGCATGGGTCTAGGTTCTTTGGTCGCGGCCTTCGCACGTGTGCGAAAGGAGGGGGGAGAACTAAAACTTCTCAACCTTACAAATAAGGTCACGGACCTGATGCAAGTTACAAAACTATATACGGTCTTCGACATCATGAATGACGAGGCCGTGGCGGTTAAGTCTTTCGATCAATCGGCAGCAGCGGCTAAGGGCTGAAGAGTCAGATCACCGGATATCCGTCGTCACAATACCTAGTTCTCCGATGAGCACGATGATGGGCTGCTGGGATTAACTGCTTCTACTGGAAGCAGAAAATAAACAAACTGTGCATGGCAATTCCTGGCCAATATGCCCCAGTCGTCCCTGTGGAGTTGTGACCCAATGGCGATTTGTAAAAGGCGGATTGTGGCGCACAAGCTGCTGGTGTCCGCATTCAAGTTCAGCAACCCAGTCAAAGGATTCATCCAAATGAAAGTCCACGATTTTGCGAGGGGTTCCGGGCACTTGTGCTCTAACAGGTTTCATATACAGGCCGGAGCTATTCTACGCTCTTTTATCACTTGAAGGGGCAGGAGAGAAGTTCTGACGAAGGTAGCGGCCCTATGCGAATGCCGGACAAACCATTGAGGGAGACTCTATGAACGAGGTGACCAGAAGGATAACGAGTGAAATTCTCGTTCGAGCGAACGAGGCACTTGGGCGAGGTGAAGCCAAAGGCCCAAAACTCGACCAGTGTTGGAAGCGGCTCGAGAAGCTGAACGGCGGGATCGCCGGGCCGAAGTCGTGGGAGCAGATAAAGAGAATTACAGAGGCTTTTTTGGCCGAGGGAACAGTATCGAATGCATACGAAATACCTGGCGAGCCCGCACAGTAGCGCATTCACCTACCCGTCGCGTTAGGGCGTTCATCAGACAGTGGAACTTTCTGTCCTTGAGAAACGTTTCTCCTTGTGTTCCAGAAACCAACGGAAAAGGGAGTCTCATGAAGAAGCGTTTCACTGCTGCAAGAATGCTTGTTTTGTTCGGGGTATTTGCTTTGTGCTGCGTCCCATCCCACGCCCAGGCCGTCCCAGCTTTCGAAAAGATTAATTCCCAGGCGGAACTCGAAAAGGTCATCACCACGCTGGATACAACCCTGTTCACTGCGTATAACCAGTGCGATTTAGAAAAGTTCGCATCCTTCATTGCCGATGACGTGGAGTTTTATCACGACAAGGCTGGTGTGACCGTCGGTAAAGAAGCTTTAACGGAAGCCATCAAGAAGAACATCTGCGGCAAAGTGACACGGGAACTTGTTCCCGGTACTTTGCAAGTGTACCCCATGAAGGGCTATGGTGCAGTCGAGATCGGTGTTCATCGCTTTCACCACCCAGGACAAGAAGCCACAGATATTACTGGGGAAGCGCAGTTCATTCACTTGTGGCAGTTCAAGAATGGTGTATGGAAGATTACGCGGGTCATTAGCTAGGATCACCACGAAGCCACCAAGTAACGGAGTCTCTAACTCCCGGTAAGTTCGGTTACGGAAAGCCTGGGAACTCGCTCCCATTTTTCGGGTTGGCCGGAGAATGGGAGCAGCTCGTGGCATTTGCCATTGATCGGATCTTCTGGTCGAGTGGGCGACACGGCCAACGCAAAGCCCCCATGCCCACTACAGGTCGCGCGAAGCCTTGGGTTTATAAAGATACCCTCGCGTGCTTGGTGCGTGCGAAGTGATAAATTCGTCCAGGTCTATCTCGCTAATCCGGTAATGCGCCTGCGGGGGATGATCTCCGAAAGCAGCGAGCTCACGATGGAGCCTAAGCGAACAGATTTCGGGAGCGTCTTGAAAGCGGACACGCCTCGGACCAAATGCATCATTCCCCATGGTGATTGTATATTCCGTGCTTTCGTTCAGGGCTTGCCGCACGACGAAGCTATACTCGCGCTCCAGCGTTTTCGCTTTGAAGCCCACGTACTGCACGTATACGTTCTTGGTCATCAGAATCCCTTCGTGCCAGCTAGCCACATTCGCAACGAATGGCCGACACTCGTCTCTTCTTGATCGATCAGTTGAATGTAAGTCTTGCGGCACAGCAGCCGGCGCCCCCTGGGTAGCGCGGCGGAAGGTGTGTGACTAGACACTTCGATTGTACACCCTGGTATGGCTGACCGCCCCACATTCGAAGTTCGTTCCAGATCATGGAATCAATTCGTCCAGCAATGGGGGATTGGCATGCCGCGGACTGGAGGCCGTGAATCCCAGCGTATCCACGGTCGGCCATCGTCTCGACCCCGCCTGCAGGAGTTCAACGTGTGGGCGAATCAATGCCTCGCAATTCGTGGAGTTCGTAGGTCACCTCCCAGAAAGTGTTTGAAACATAACAGGCGTTGTCGATTCAATACGCGTAAACTGGAATCACTATGGAAAAGCTTAAAGAGTTTCAAAACGTTGCCCGCAAGCATGGCTTCCTGGAGGTAGAAGAGACGGAAGATGGAACCGTTTTGTGGCTGAGGAGACCAACTAAGAATGCGGAAGACCGCATGTGTATCGACTGCATGACAAACAGTGTGACGGTCTTTTGGGCCACGATTCCGTGGCAGATTAACTCCAAGACGTTTCGTGTAGTCCCCGCACTGGAGGAGTGGTGTGCTTCGATGTCTGCACCGGCAGCAATAACTGAAAACTCGTAGTTAGATTGGTAACCGGCGAAGTTCGCACTGTGCCTGGTGTTTCCGATGAGTGCGCCAATCAAGCAAGTGGCAAGGTTAAATGCCAGCCAGCGTGCTGTATGCCTTTGCACCTGATTGACACTTGCGGTTTTGCGGGCAAGTCGAGATCAACTTCAGCTAAGCTCCTCGCAGTGAGCCGGGTAATGACGTAGCAGTCTTGACGGATAAGGGTGCTGCAGGCGCATGCATTCTGGATGCTGTTGCGCGGCGAGGATACGCGGAAATGAATACCCGGTCCGCTATTGTGACCGGATCGCGGCGTGGTTTTCTGGACCGTCATCCGTTCGGCATGTTCCTATTGCTGGCCTTTGGCATTCCCATCGTTTTATTGTGATTCTGCAGATCTATTGCGCAGCGGGGTGAGCGGTCTGAGCTTCGCGATAGAGTTTGAGATTGTTTTTATCGACGACGACGGTGCCGGTGTCCACCGACGTGGGCATCGGAACGGCGAGCGCCGTGCGCCAATCTTTGAATTGGTGAACGGCGTTATGGTGGAGATCGTCGAGATATTTCAGGCCGTAATAGCTCATGACGTAGGGCTTCTGTGTGACCGTGACGGTGATGGCGCCGCGCTCGATCCAATCAAGCGTTTCAGGATCATTGTCGAAGGCGACGATGGGCATCCTGCCATCGAGATTAAAACGATGGACGGCTTCGGCCGCGCCCGAACCACCAGTGGCTTCAAGACAAATAATTCCGTCTACTTTCTCTTTTTTCTGGATCAGGTCAGAGACCTGGTCAAAGGCGTTTCGCGCGTCGCCCTTGTCGTCGAGGATGGTGGTGAGTTTAATGGCGGGGAAATTTTTGAGGGCGTCGACCATGCCTGCCATGCGATCGTCGAGGTTGCGTTGGCCCGGAATGGTAATGACGGCGATATTTTTGTTGCCGGGAGCGAGCGCGGCCATTTGTTTGAGGCTTTCTCTGCCGGCTTTGAAGTTGTCGGTGCCGATGTAGAGAAGGCGACCGGAGTCTGGAGCATCAGCATCAACGCAGATGACGGGGATGCCTTTAGCGATAGCCTTGTCGATGTCAGCCTTAAACAGTTCGGGGCGCGCAGCAGAGAGGCAGATTCCAGAGGGCTCCTCGTCGACAATCTGGCGGAACTGAAGCATTTCGGCGTTGGGCTGGTAGCCAGTCGGGCCGACGAGTTCGGCTTTTACACCGAGGGATTTGGCGGCATCCATAAAGCCGGCGCGGGCCTCTTGCCAGTAGGGGAGGTTGATATTGGTGGCGACAAAAACGTAACGTTCGGTCTCGGCATGATAGGGCTTGGCACAAGAGGCAATCAAGACGGCCCCGGCGAAGAGGGTAACAGAAATCAGGCTGGCTCCAACTTTCCTCATTGAAATTCTCCTTTCGCACTCGGCGTGACCTACATGTGCAATTGCGCAGATCTTCCGAATATTTAGATTCTGGAACGGGATTGGTTGGAACAGATGGAACGAAGGAGCGGGGCACCTCCACTTCTACAGTGTCAACTTTCCTTTACCGCAAGCCAGGAATTATCGATAGTAAATTATATCTCTAGAACAGACCATAGTCCCAGCGCGAGTTGGCGTCAAGGGTAGAGGAAGTGGAGGTTGGTGAGATGGAGGAAGGACGGAAAGTGCATTGAGTAGAGATTAAGATTGAGAATTCCGACGTAAAAAGGAGCGCAGAGAGAGGGCCTCACCAGGTCCTCCCAAGGCAAACGCAGCGAAACAGAGTGCCAGCACCAGGTGATCGAGTGCGGCGCCAAAATATTGCCAGTAGGGTGCGTGCGGCACCTGGGTAGTTCGAAGAGAAGAGTAGGCTGAGCATAAAAATTGCTCCGAAGATGCTCGCCGGCCGTACAAGCAAACCAAGCACCAGAGCCAGGCCGATGGCCAATTCGCCGTATGCGACGAGGAAGGCAATTGCCGTTCCATGCGGAAGGACGAATCCCCGAAGAATGGGGACCATAAACGGATAAGCTCCGTCGGTAACGAACCGTGTGATCCAGGATTGGAAGCCGCCACCCAGCGTGAATTCCGTACCAAACACTTTGTATTGGCCGAAGAGAAGAAAGAGAAAGCCAACTGAAATGCGTAGAGCAGCAAGAGCGATTGCATTCCTGTCGTTTTTCACACGCCGACTACACATCAAGCGTTTCACCTGGTGGAGAAGAATCGAATCGGAGGCAGTGACCGAAGTCTGCGTTAGCAATATAGCACCTATCCAACTCGTTCTGCTTGGCGCCTGTGCGGGTGGACGGCGCGTGTTCAAGCCAACAGGCGACAAGAGGTGAATTGAAAATAGTGGTTCCCGAGCTAAGTATGTGGGTTCACTCGCGCAAAGAGTGCGCTACCGAGGGATGTAGAGTATGCTCGAGGGCAACTATTTATGTGAATTCGAGACACCTTGCTCGACGGCGATCGTGGCCGAGGTTAGCGTACTGCCAGCCAGATGGATGGGATTGCAGAAAACTCGACCGAACCAGGTCGCGTGAAGGTCGGATTGGGGATTTGATTGCTTGACGAGACCACCCTTCAAAGGAGTTCGATCGTGCATCAAGTACAACGAGAGCGCGAAAGCCGACGCCACGCATTAGGAAAGCGCATTTCGGAGTTCGGAGAGCAACTGGCAGTTAGTCCCCTGGATCAAATTGACGCGACCATCAGGGAAGGCTTCGGGGCAATCATCGAATTGGTGGAAGCCGACCGAATCTGTTGGTATGAAGTCGAGGAAGAATCCGGCGCTCTGTTGCACAAGTATACCGGGTGCAATCGGGACGCCCCACTACTCACCAAAATTTATCGCCTCTGGCAAAATGCCCTATTTAGCGCAGCGCCTGGGGCGGCATGAGATCGTCGCACTAGAAACACTAGATGACCTCTCCACGGATGGGCGCACGGACAGGAGCTTTCTCACGGAATTGGGTGTGAAATCGCTGCTGCTCATTCCATCAAGTTACAGCCAGCGAAGGAAGGGCGTCCTGGGTGTGTCGTCGTATTCGGTTGAGGTACGCTGGCCTGAAGAATCCACACACCAGTTGGCGATAGCGGCAAACATCATTGGGGCCACCCTTGAACGCAAGGATGCACAAACCGCCAGTCAAATAAGCGAGGAGCGCTTCCGATACCTGTTTGCACAGGCTTCGATCGGAATTGCGATTGAGACTTTGCATGGACGTCTCCTGGAGGTCAATCCAGCCTTTTGTTCGATGCTGGGCTATTCGCAAGAAGAACTTCTCCGATTGAGTTGCTCCCGGCTCACGCACCCCGACGACGAGGAGGTCGAGAAGGTTCTTTTCGAGGAACTTCGTCACGGACTCAGACGGAACTACAGAATGGAAAAACGATTCTTCCATAAAGACGGTTCGCAGATCTGGGGCCAGGTGAGTGTCTCGCTTCTTCAGCCAAATCAGGAGTGCGAACCCCTTGTGATAGGGATGGTCAGCGACATTACGGCACAGAAGATGGCCGAGGAATCGCTGTATCAGAGAGATCGGGAGCTTGAGCAGCTTACGCGACGTTTGATCGAGGCCCAGGAGGAAGAGCGCAGCCGTATCAGTCGCGAATTGCATGACGATATCGGTCAACGTGTATCCTTACTCGCCATCGAAGTGGATTTGGTCCGCCGACTTAAGTCCACGGTGCGGAAGCAACGCGCGGCCGAGTTGATTCCGAATTTGCACAAGGAACTGGGCGAGAATCGCCACAGATATTCACGAGATCTCGCACGAGCTTCATTCCGCAAGCTTGCAGTGCTGCGGTCTGGAAGTGGCCCTGAAGGATCTGCGGCGAAAGTACCTGGATAATCATCAACTGGAGATCGACCTGCAGACAGAACAACTTGATTCAAGCCTGTCTCCTGATGCCGCCTTGTGCCTATTTCGTGTGGCGCAAGAAGCGCTGGCGAACGTCCAGAAACATGGGCAAACAAAGAAAGTACTCGTGAGAGTGATTCATGATTCGGAGAAAGTTCGCCTGACAGTGAAGGACTATGGGGTGGGGTTTGATGCCTCGACGCAATCGGGAGGGATGGGATTGATCAGCATGAGAGAACGACTGCACTTTTGCGGTGGGGCTCTCTCTGTGAAATCAGTTCTCAACCAAGGAACAGAGATTGCCGCTGAAGTGGTCGCGCTGAAGAAGCTTGCGGCCTCGGAGAATGACTGAGCGGGGCGGTTTCATATAAAGCGGCGTTCACGAATGAGTTTGTAGAGATTGCGGAGTGCCGGGGGCATTATTGGCGTCAGCCTACGCGGCCGCCGACCGGATCACGACGCTGCTGCCAGGTCCCGGACAGTTGCCAGTGGAGATGCTACCGGCGTTTTCCACCATGATGAAGACGGTGCGGTACAAAACTCCTTTGGGAGCGACGAAGCCCTGGCGGGGGGTCCAGAGTGACCAAACGATCTTGTGGATCGGGCAACCGCTGACCTCCAGCTAGGTAGAAAAACTCGTCGTCTCCGTCGTGCTTGTGCCAATGATATTCCCAACAAAAAACACCCAAGCGGACGACTGAGCCATTCACCTGGCAGAGCGTCTGGTTGTTCCACTGATATTGGCAATCATCGGCAAGTTGGCAGGCTTCGGGGACTTCGAGCGGTTTATGGAGAATACGCAAACGAGTTTCAAATGGATAAGGCTGCGTTTCGCTATGTGGCTGCAAGTAGAGTGAAAAAGAGAAACCCGGAAGCCAGAGGCACAATGGATGGTCGAGCCATTCTGTCGTGGGTTTTACGGATCAGTTTGTCTTGACTGACTGCTTGGCTTCTTCGCGCGTTTGCTTCTGATCCAACGCCATTTTATAGGCAACGTAATACTTATAAATGTTGCCGACGTATTGAACAGTCTCCTGTCCGATATCCTTTGCCACAACCAGTTCGACATTGCCAAACCACTTGTTGGAATCGAGGCCTTGATCCTTCGCTTGTTTGCGTAATCGGACGATGCGATTCTGGCCGGCGTTATAGGCGGCAAAGGTAAAAAGGGTTTTGTTCATCTGATCGATGCCGGGATCATTGAAGTAAGTCTTAGTGATCTGCGCCAGCATTTTGGCACCGGCGTAGATGTTGTTCTCTGGATCGCGGACATTGGGAATGTTGATGGGGTTAGCGGCGGCGTATTGCGGCAAAACCTGCATGACGCCGACGGCGCCTCGAGGGCTGACGCGTTCCTGGTTCAGCATGGATTCCTGATACCCTTGGGCAGCAAGCATCAGGTAATCAAAATTGTATTCGGCAGCAAATTTCTTGAAAAACTCTATGTAGGATTGGAACTTCTTCATTTCCGCTTCGGAGGTGGAGTTTTTGACCCACCTACTGTCGGTAGCGTAACGCTTCATCATCATATTGCCGAAGCTGGTGCCCACTGCGTGAGTCTTAACAAAGTCGTCCATAACCGCCTTTAGTTGTGGGCTGCCCTTGCGCATGGCCCAGGCCATCTCGCCGTCGTCTTTGAGGATGGCGGGAGTCACCACAAGATTGGGAAAAGCCTTGGACCAGAGTTGCGCTCGATAATTGAGCGACGTGGTCGCCGGCATGAGTCCGGCATTTAACATTTCGAGTAAATCTTCTTCGGTCAGATTCGGGTCCACCGCCTTGATTCCTATTTCGGGCTTACCAGTCTGCCTCAAGCGCTGGTTTAATTTATCGAGCTCTTCTTTTGCAACGGTGGCAGAGTTGACGTAGATATCTTTACCACTCAAATCTTCAATACTGTTAATGGCCGGCGCGCTTTTGGAATTGACAACAACCAGTTTGACGTTGTTCGCGAGGGGCACAGTGAAGTCCACCAGTTTCTCGCGTTCCGGGGTGACGATAATGCCTGTGCAGGCGATGTCTCCAATGCCGTCATTCAAGGCCCCTAAGAGCTGCCCTGGGGGCATGGGGAGATAAACCACCACGAATTTCTTCGCGCCAGTTTTGAGCTTCTTGTTGATGACGGTTCCGAACTCTTCCATGATCTCGGCCATAGCGCCACGAGGCCGACCTTTGTCATAAAAGAATCCGGTTTTATTAGTCACGACCAATACTCGGAGGGCGCCGCGCTTGACGATTTCATCCCAATCCCCGGTGAAGCGGCCGAAGTTCTTTGGCAACGCTAAGGCTGTTGTTTGTCTGGCGGAATCTGCGTCGGTGGACTCAAGCGTGGCAGGAGTTGCAGCGGGCGCGGCCGGAGCCGCTGACTGCTGCACCGGCGGGGGAGTGGACGGATTGGACGAGCAACCACCGAGAGCGAGTGAGAGCATTGCAACCGGGATGATTGATGTTTTAGCACTGAGCATGGGGATGGACAATCGGGCGGACATGTTGGCTCCTCGATGGCAATGCGACCGCATTCGGGCTTTCGCTTCAGTCGAAAATGGAATCGGCCTCATCTTACACCTGTTTTATGCTGCTAAGTGGCGATTGATGCACGGCGCGCCGGTCGTGCAGTCAGAACGGGAGTGTCGCCACAAGTTCAATTTTGAACATAGAACATCCATCGCGTAACCCTCCGCTGCGGATAAAACAGACTCGGGCATGAGAACGGTGCTATGCTGCAAGCAACTCGCCGGCGAGACGGTGACTGAGCGTCGGCTTCAAAGGCATCCAGGCGCTATCCATTCATTCCTGCTGCAAACACGGCGCGCAGCGCACAGTCAGTAGAAAAGAGCGCAACATGAAGAGCTTGACGCGCAGGTTTCTGTCGCAGAGCAGGATTGTTCTCGGCAGATTGTTCTTCCCCCTGTTTGCCATCACGATCATTGCTGGGATGATGATTTGGGGACCGTGGGTGAGTCTGGGCGTCACGGTCGTGGCGATTGCGACGGCATTGAGGTTGATATGAGCGCGGAGGACGGTGGCGGGACGATCGCGACCCGCCGGGGAATTCTGGGGCATATCCAGGACTGGCATTGCATCGGGTTTCATGTGGCATGCCTCGCGGCCTATGCATGTGCATTCTGGTTGTACCTGCATCCAAAAGTGGCGGGCATCACGGGGCCGTGGTCGCGCGTGGCGTTTGTGGTTGTCGCAGCGGTAATGTTGGGTTGGATTTCCGGAATTGATGTGGGGGTGAACTTCCATAATCACTCGCACCGGCCAATATTCGTTTCGCACTTTCTGAATCGCTGGTTCGGGCGCCTATGGACTTTTTCCGGCGGGTGGCCATCGTTTTTCTGGGAGTATTGTCACGTCACGGTTCACCACGCGAATCTGCTGACGGCAGAAGATTGGACGCTGCCGAAGCAGAACGCCGACGGAACGTTTGAGAATTTTCAACGCTACCTGTTTACACATTGGCCGTGGCGTCTGGTGGGACACCTCTGGAAGGATTTGACGGCACGGCAAAGCCTGCGGCGCAGATCGTTTCGTGAACTGGCGATTTTCGTGGCGCTCTGGTCAATTCCCTTCTGGATCGATCCGGTGATGGCGATTTGGCTGTGGGCGCTGCCGCACTGGATCGCGAACGCGTTCGTCATGAATTCGGGCATGTATGTGCAGCATTCGGGGTGCGAGATAAAGAGTCCAGCCAAGCCGGTGAGTCACTCGACAGTGTTTGTATCGAACTTCTTTAACCTGACGATGTTCAATATTGGATTTCATCTGGAGCACCACGACCATCCGCGAGTGCACTGGTCGGAACTACCGGAACTGCATGAGCGGATGAAACAGGACATGATCGACGGTGAAGCGCACGTGGTGCCCTATGGCAATTATCACGCGGCGTACTTGCTGGCCGGCGACGATGCGAGAAGAAAACGGTTTGACGAGAAGGATTCCCGATATACAAATAATCGATAGACTTAGGCAAGTCCGATTCTGTCGAGGACAGAATACTCAGCAAACCGATCCGCGGAATTGGTGCGCCTGAGCATCCCGCGGAGATTTGCATTGAGAGAGCGCTTGCGAACTGTCGCCGAAAAGAGGGCCCAAACTATCGTGGAGTTCCTCACTTTGCTTGTCTTCTGACTGGCTGAAGAGAGTCGAAAATCCAAGACTGCAGACAGAAAGATTTAAAGACTACACAACGGTAATTGTGGACGATAGAATTCTGCCCGGACGATTTGGGCTGGGTTCTAGAATTTGGCGTTGAGCGATGGGAGCGGATCAATGAAGACGATTCAGGGGCCGGGAATCTTTTTGGCGCAGTTTATTAGGGATGAAGCGCCATTTAACACACTCGACGGATTGTGCAGGTGGGCAAAACATTTGGGGTATGCGGCGGTACAGATTCCCTCTTGGGACGTGCGGGTAATTGATTTAACGAGAGCCGGTGAGAGCAAATCATATTGTGATGAGATTGCGGGGACAGTGACGCGGCACGGACTGGTGATTTCAGAACTATCGACACATCTGCAAGGGCAACTGGTAGCGAGCCATCCTGCGTACGACACCATGTTCGACGGATTCTCGCCGGAACGAGTGCATGGTAACCCGAAAGCCAGACAGGCCTGGGCGGTGGAGCAGATGCATCTGGTGGCGCGAGCTTCGGCACATCTGGGATTGAAAGCCCACGTAACATTCTCAGGAGCGCTGGCGTGGCCGTATATGTACCCGTGGCCACAGCGCCCGGCAAATTTAATCGAGACGGCGTTCGATGAGCTGGCGAAACGGTGGCTGCCGATTTTGAACGCATTTGACGAGGCGGGAGTCGATCTTTGTTATGAAATTCATCCGGGCGAGGACTTACACGATGGTGTAACTTTCGAGATGTTTTTGGAGCGGGTAGGCGAACATCGCCGGTGCAACATGCTGTACGATCCCAGCCATTTTGTGTTGCAGCAACTCGACTATTTGGAGTTTATCGATGTCTATCACGAGCGGATCAAGATGTTTCACGTCAAAGATGCGGAGTTTCGGCCGACAGGAAGGCAAGGAGTTTATGGCGGCTACCAGCCATGGATGAATCGCGCGGGAAGATTTCGTTCGTTGGGAGATGGGCAGGTAGACTTTCGAACAATTTTTTCGAAGCTGACGCAATATGACTTTGATGGATGGGCGACTTTGGAGTGGGAATGCTGCATCAAGAGCAGCGAGCAAGGGGCCAGAGAGGGAGCGCCGTTTATTCGGCGGCATATTATTGAAGCGGCGAAGGATACATTTGATGATTTTGCGGGATCGGCGGCGCGGGAAAAGACCTTGAAGGAAATACTTGGGATCGAGGAATAGCCATCGACTTGAAATTTCGGATGAACACGTTTCGCCGACACGTGGCCAATCATTGGAGCGAGCCTGTTGAAAAGCGGCCGAGTCCGTTCACGCTGCGACCATCGGCCAAACGCGCGATAACATCCATTGGCAGAGTTATTTCACCTTTAGTGGCACTGCAATCGGTGGGATGTTGGCTGGCGCTGCCCGATGTGCAGCGGAATTCGGAGGAAGAGGTAGCAGGCCTTGAGTCGGCTTTGACTTAAATGTCGCTCATCAAAGTGAAGTAGATTGTGCCAACTGCTGGTGGGTTGAGCGAACTCTCGCGAGGAAGATACATGTGATTCGCTCAGTGTGACGCCCGTTTTGCGCCGATCAGCAATCCCCTCGTCCTGATGACATCGACCGCTGCGTGACGGCTGTCGACTTCCAAAGACTTCATGACCTTGTGAATGTGGTTCTTGATTGTGAACTCCGAGAGATGCAAATTGGCCGCGATCTCCTTATTCGTCATTCCCTCGGCTACGAGTGCCATTAGCTGGCGTTGCCTGCATGTCAGATCACTTGTCGAGAAGCAATGCGCTTCTCTCTTTTCCGCGGTCAGAGAAAAAGTATTCGAAAAATGCTCAAACAGCAACTTGCAGAGCTTTGGAGGACAGATCGCGTCGCCCTGGGCAACACCTCGGATCGCCGCAATTATGTCCGCCGAAGCTGCTTCCTTCAATAGCTAGCCGCTAGCCCCGAGTTGCACGGCATGCAGGAAACATTTCGGATTCTCCTCCATGCCGAACAGTACGACTTTAATAGTCTTGAGGCATTCGCATTTCTCGGCCCTTTGTCCGATGGCTCGGAGTGTCTCTAGAGAGCTGAGCAGCAGGACGTCGCATGGGCTGACCATCAATTCCTCAAATGTCCCAAGGCCATCACCGCAATCTCCCACCACTATGAAACTCGTGCGCTTCCGAAGGAGTTGCACCAAGACTTTGCGCAGGAGTTGGTTCTGTTCGAGGATAAAGATCCTGATCTCGGCCTCGTTTGCGTTGAGGGATTTCACAATTCACGCTTTCAAACTGCTCCGCGTGCCGCCAATACTATTCGACTTGAGGATGCAGGCGGCGAGCCTCCCGGGTGGTTGCGTCCAAATGCGAGAGTTACTATTAGGGGAACATTTACTCTACCTTAACTCGAGCAACCAACGATATGACCAAGGTCACAATGACCACCTATAATTCGACTGTAGGTGCATTCCGAGCTTAGAAAAGCCCGAATTCGCACCGCAATCCCGTCAGCACACAGCAACTCCCGACAAGTTCGATTGCCTGCGGCTTGGGCACTAGGCCCACTTGCCTACTTGGGGTGCCCTGTAACAAGGTTTTGACGATTATTTGGAAGTGATGGCGAGCGAGTCAAACACTACTTTGCCACCAACGATTGTCTTCAAAACATGGACGTTCCGGATATTCTCAGGTGCGATCGCAAAAAGATCGTCGCTCAGCAGTACTATATCGGCCAATTTGCCGGGTGTGATAGTTCCCTTTTCTTTTTCCTGGAATTCGGCGTACGCGGAGCCCAACGTGTAGGCTTCGATGGTTTCCGGCAAGGTGAGCTTTTGCTCCGGAAACCATCCGCCCGGATTTTTCCCATCGAGTGTGGCGCGTGTAACCGCCGCGTAGACCGTTTGCATCGGGTCCAAAGGCGCCACTTCCCAATCCGTGCCAAGGGCCAGACGAACGCCATGATCGAGAAACGTGCGGAAGGCGTAGGTTCGGCTTGCGCGCTCTTGGCCGATGCGTGATTCCGCGAAACGCCCGTCGTCGATGGCGTGATAGGGCTGCACAGAGGCGATCACGTGCAAGCTGGCGAAACGGTCAAAATCCTTTGCGGCCATGTGCTGCGCGTGTTCGACGCGAAAGCGTCGATCTGATTCGCCGTGGACTTTCGCAATCTCTGAATAAAAATCCAAAATAATCGAAATTCCGTGATCACCGATCGCATGCGTGCAGAGCTGCAGCCCGGAGGCATCCGCCAACATCATGCGATCACGCATCAGAGAAAGAGGTTGCATCTCATCAGAAAGCAAACCGCGATTCTCGCCCTGGTTCAGAAATGGATCGTAGAAATAGGCGGTGCCCGAACCCAGCGAGCCATCGGCGAATCCTTTCAAGCCGCCCAAGCGGAGAAACGGCCCGCCAAACCCATGACGCACGCCAACCTTAATTTGGTCTTCAACGCTAGGAATCGGCGGAACGGCATAAATTCGCACGGTCAACTCGCCGCGTCCGAGAAGTTCCGCGTAAGCGGAAATGTCTTCGGCAGCAGGACCCATGTGCTGCACGCTGGTTACGCCGAGTGAGGTAGCGTGAGCCATCGCCCGCCGGATGATTTTGAGCCGCTGCTCATGGTTCATCGGTGGGATAACCTTGTATACGAGGTCGGCAGCGGCGTCTTTCAGCGCGCCCGTTGGATTGCCCTTGCTGTCGCGGATGATCGTTCCACCCGGCGGGTCGGGTGTGCTTGCGGTGATACCTGCCAGCCGAAGTGTAACGGAGTTCGCGAGTCCCATGTGCCCGTCATAACGCGTGACAAACACGGGAGTATCGGGTGTGAGCGAGTCAATTAATTCCCTGGTAGGAATATTCGGCGGATTCCACTTTGTTTCGTCCCAATTTCCGCCGAGGATCCATTCGGTTTTCGGGCGCGTCTTTCCCCGCTCACCAATCAGTCTCGCGAACTCCTGTGGGCTGGTGGCATCCTTCAGGTCCACGCTATCGAGTTGCATTCCCCCGGATATGAAATGGACATGCGCGTCGTTGAAGCCCGGGAGAAGCAACTTGCCGCCCGCATCGATGACAATTGTGCTCGGCCCGCGCCAAGGTTCCACGTCGGCGTTTCCACCCACGGCAACGATGCGGTCTCCAAGCACAGCCACGGCTTCGGCGCTTGGACGCGCTTTGTCTACGGTCCAGACCTTTGCGTTGACAATGATGAGATCTGCGGCGGGCTTGGTCTGCGCGGAACAGATTTGGAGCAGTGACGAATGGATGAAAAGAAACGAAGCAGCCATCCAGAAGAGAAATCGCATTGGCGGAAATCCTTAGCGTGCAGAGTTCGCGCGGATTGTACCCCGGCAAGGACTGCTCCGCCAGTAGAAGACTCCGAATCTAGAGCAGGATTCGATCCACATTTCCACGGAAGCTTCAAAGCAATTCTTTTATAGCAGGGTGCCGTGGGCCGTGCGGCACCCTTTTGATTTGACTAGCCGCTCAGCGGCAAGGGAGTTTGTTAGCAGCGGAACTGAATGCCAGCCTGGTAGCGGAAATTGCTTTGATTGTTATTGCCTCCTGTGAAGGCGTTGCCAAAGCGAGTGAGCAGATAATCCACCTGCACGGGACGAATGGCGAGCCGCGAAGTAATCGGGATGTCGAGACCACCGCCAATAATGAAATCAAACGCATTGTTGCTGGGAGAGGAACTGGCAATGGTACACCCACTGCAGCTGCCATACAGATTTCCATAAAAATTCGAGTGGGCTCCTCCGAACAAAGCCTCGCCAAACGGCTCAAAATGCGTGGTGCGGAATTTTACGATGGGACCAACATTGTAGGTGAAGAGGTTACCTGAAGCCGAAACAGTGCACGGACCTTCACTGCAGTAAGTTCCTGTGGGGATGGTAAAGCTGTGGGTGTAGCTGCCGTATCCCTCAAACTCTGCTACAACGCCAAGGTATTTGCTGAGATAGAAGGCACCTGAGCCACCGCCACCGTTCAGGGAGAATGTAGGGATAAGGCTGTTGTTCTGCGGATTGGCATGGATGAACGAGTAATTGCCCGTAATCTCAATCTTGTGATCATCCTGCGCAAGCACAAGCGATCCGAACAGTAGAGCGATTCCAAGTAGAAGAACACTTCTGAGATTCATTTCGATTCCCTCGCTTTTTTAACATGCCTGTCACATACACCGGCAAGCCCGTGTCTGTGTCAGGCCCTTGATTTTCTCGCAAGTGAGCGTTACAGGAGCTTTTCAGGCGGAGCGACAACTGTGAATGGCCCGATCACACCATGTAACTTGCCTGATTGGACGGCGATTCTTTTGCCCAGGTTGCTACGGTCGCCCGAACATCAAGAGAATACTTCTCAATTTATCGGGAACTTTTCATGCGTGAGATGGGAATGCAGTCGCTTAACGTAGCGAGCCTCTTCGGTAGCGCAGTGCAATTCACTTTAATTCGATTTCGATGATGTAGGCTGCGGTGGCGCTTGCGTTGGAGAGAGAGTGGGTAACTTTGCTTTCGATCCACTGGAGATCACCGGGCTTCACTTCGAGAGAGTAGGCTTGGCCCTCAGGTGAAGCCAATTTCAGAGTGAAAGCCGTGGCGGAAATGATGAGATACGGGCGGACGTGGATATGCATCGCAGAGCTAGAACCGGGTGAGAGGACCCATTTGTAGATGCGGGCGCTGGGATTTTCGCCAGCAACCTGAGCGGCTATGGAGGTGGAAGGAGTTTGTGGGCGCTGCTGAATTTCCACGTCGATGACATCAAAGGAAACGGAGCCTACATTGTGGACTCGGTGCGTGAAGGAATCGCCGACTAGAGTGATGGCAGAGAATTCACCTGGAGTGGTGGTTGTCGCCGGACCTTCGGGTTCATTCCACATTTGTTGAGTGATGGAAGTGGTGGAGAGCTCGACTGCTACGCGATCGTGGTTATGGGTATGGTAGAGGGTGCGTTCGCCGGCTGGGAGGGTGAGATGTATAACGCGGACGAATTCGTTTTTGAGAATCGTGTGGTGGAGGGGTTCGTCTTCGACGAGAACGGGGGCGGAGGCGTTTTGGACTGCGAAGAAGAAAAGAACAAAAAGCAGATGGGAATTCAAGGCGGTCCTCGCAACTAGTCTGCTGGGGATGTGGCGTCTAATGCTAGATCTTCGGACTCCAATCGCAAATATTGTTGAACGATGGAGACGACGAGTGAATGGTCTTCACGCTGAGGCAGGCCGGAGACGGTGATGGTGCCGATGCAACCGCTGCCGGTGAGGAAAATGGGGAAACAACCGCCATGAGTGGCGTAGTCTTTCAGGTCGAGGCCGGTTGCGGCCTGCAACGAGGTATTGTCACGACGATGTTTCAGGCCGATGGCGTAGGAACTGCGATGATAGCGCATGACGACATTGCGTTTCCGGCGAATCCAGTCCCAATTATCGGGCGTTGTACCAGGCATGGCAAACGAGAAAAGGGGATGGCCGTGAAGTTGGATATCGAAGACAATGGGGAGTTTGCGTTTATCGGCGGCGGCTTTCAAGGCGATGCCGAGTTGCCAGGCAACCTGGGAGTCGAAGTGAGTAAATTGCAGGCGGCTTTCCTGGAGTGCAATTTTTTCGAGGTCCTGGTCAATGTTCATGGGGTGTCCGGTGCAATCGTTTCTTAGTGGCCGAATCAATCGGCGACTATCATAACGCTAAGTTAGGTGAAGTTAGCGAATCAGATGCGCTAAATAGACGAGAACGGACCGTAAACCACATTCCTCACGTTCTTATGAATTATGGTGAAAGGGTGCCATGATTCACCGCTGCGAGCCTCGAAATAGCTCGACCCTTCGCTCGGGATGACAAGATGTATGAGTTGGGTTTGGTGCTGTTTACTGCTTGCTCCAAAGCTGTACCCTTAGCGGCAAAGAGTGCGGAACTTACATACATAGGAGGGAGCCGATTTGAGGTTCATACCAGAGTGGGGAGTATCGGAGTTATTGCGCGGGGCGGGACTGCGGGCTAGACTGCGGGTTGGGGGGGACTGGGCTATGAATCGACGCGAATTTATTGGTACGGCGGCAGCGTTGACAGCGGCCGCGAAAGCAACTGAGGGCTGGGCGGCAACGAACAATGCGCTTCCCCGTAGACCGTACAAGAGCGGGATTGAGCTTTCGATTATCGCGATGGGCGGGATCGTGGTATGCGGGATGCCACAAGAAGAGGGATCGCGGCGCGTGGCAGCAGCATACGACCGTGGCGTGAATTATTTCGACTGCGCGCCGTCGTACTTCAATGGAGAGGCAGAGGCGAAGCTGGGTGAGGCGCTGAGGCCCTATCGCAACAAAGTGTTTCTGGCGGAAAAGACGATGCATCGCGATGCAAAAGGTGCCCGCGAGGAGTTGGAACGGACACTGCAGCGATTTCACACCGACTACGTGGACCTTTATCAGTTTCATGCAGTGAGTTCGATGGATGATGTGGACAAGATTCTGGCGCCAGGCGGAGCGGCGGAGACATTTTTTGCGGCGAAAAAACAAGGCAAGGTGCGTCACCTGGGATTTTCCGCGCACAATGCTCCGGCGGCATTGCGATTAATGGATGCGTTGGAATTGGACAGCGTGTTGTTTCCGGTGAATGCGAATGCATGGGAAAACGGCGGGTTTGGACCGCAAATTCTGGCGAAGGCGAAATCGAGGGGAATGGCGCGAATGGCTTTAAAGGCATTGGCGTTTGGGAAATGGCCGGCGGGGATCAAGGAAAGCGACCGGAAATATCCGAAGTGTTGGTATGAACCGATCGATGAGAAAGAGCTGGCGCAGTTGGCGATGCGATTCACGTTGAACCAGGAAGTAACGGCTGCCGTACCTCCGGGAGATGAACGGATTTTTGATTTGGCGATGGAGATCGCGTCGGGGCCAATGCCGGAGCTGAGTGCAACAGAGTTGAGTGGATTGAAGACGAAGATTGGATTGTTGGAGCCTGTGTTTAGGGTATGAGATGGGAAACCAGCAAAAAGTTGAAAGTCCAATGTAGGAAACAAAGATAGGCCGGAATCATGTCGCGGAATGAGGGCGTGTTGGTGTGTTGCGTAGTTGGTTAAAATCTTGCCACGATCTTTTCACTGCAACAGTACAAACTTCGTTCAGTCTTAGGTCCGGATGACTACGCAATATTTTTCAAAGATGAGTGCCGGTTGTTAGACCCACACCCTCAGATGAGGTGGGTGCGCCACGCGAATAAGAGCGAGAGCGCCGGCCGGTAACCTCGCCATCTGGAGTTGATCACCCTGAAAGAAACACGAGAGCACCGTCAGAAGTGCCTGTTCCACGGGGAGCAACGTACAAGTGGGAAAGACTGCCGTGCCTGACTGCCGAGCTAAGCTTGGGCCATAACTATGGTGTGGGGGCTCATCGGAATAGGATGTGCGGTGGAGCTTTTGAAACCGGCGCGAGTGTGCATGTCAGCGAGATCACGGAAAGTGTAAGCATCGCCCGAGACGGTGGTGGCGAGCATGGTCATGCTGAATGCGGCTGCCTGTGGCGGGGAGACGCGGTCATCATTGGGAACGAATTCCAGAGTGGCGGCCAAGCCACCAGGCTTCAGTGCGCGATGGACTTTTTTCAAGAGGCTGACGCAAGTGTCGACATCAAAGTGGTGGAGGAAGTTGGTTAAGAGGATTGCGTCGTAGGGACCGCCGAAATCAACCTCAAAGGCACTCCCGGGGAGCATATCGTAGCGGTCGTGGACACCAGCTTTTTTTGCGTTGTCGAGAGCGACGCGAAGGACGGGCGCCCAATCGAGGCCGGTGACATGCGCGTTTGGATTTTGTTTGGCGACTTCAATGCCGAAGAGTCCGTGGCCGGCGGCAATATCGAGAACCTTCATGGGACCAGTACGGCCTTCGAGAACAACTTTGCCGAGCGGTCCGGCCATAGGTGCCATCATGGGACCCATGCTTTCGGCAAACTGAACCCAGACTGGGTTTTCCGGCTCGACCGTTCCCTCCCCTGGCAATGCAGTGCGCCCATTGCGAACGATTTCGGCCAGGTTGTCATAAGACCTGATGAGATCGGGATGAGCGAGAAAACCGACGATTGAGGCGAGCGAATGAGGAGAGGCGGGATCGAGAAAGGCGGCACTTGAAGGAGTGTGGAGGTACTGGCCATCTACTTTCTGGAGAAGGCCAGCAATGACGAGGAAATCGCAGAGGACGCGCGTGCCGCGTTCGGAGGCGGAAGCGTGGCGAGCGATGGAGGCGACATCGTGCTTTCCTTGTCCGATGGCGCGAAAGATGTCGAGCTCAATCGCGGCCTTGAGCGCGGCAGTCTTGACGAAGGCGTTCAGGTTTTCAAAGACGATACCGGGCGTCAATGGAGCGGTGGGCGCGGAGGTGTTTTGCATTGAGAAATTCCTCGATTCAGAATGTAGAGGTGGTCTGTCAGGACCGAACGAGTATAAACCCTTTCGTGCGGGTGGCAAGATTCGGGAGGAAGTGGCGATTGGTATTCGCGGAAGGAGCTTGCTTGAGATTAGAGGTAACCTGGACGCTTAAGGAATGCGGAGTGCATGTGCGGGGCGGGGATAAACGAAGATGTTTTATTGGAGAGGGAGACGATGGTAGTGTGAGTTTTCGGAGTTGCGATGGAAGGCGAATTGAAGAAATATGTGACGGCTCGCGGACTGGTAGGGGCCGCCTTGTTCGTAATATCCGGCATCTTCTATCTGATTATTTTCCGCGAAAAAGTGGGGTTGTGGGAGGCGTTGGTAGATATCGTGTTCTTGATCCTTCTGGCACCGGCCGCCTGCTTGTGGATCAATCGGAAAGTGGAACCAGGCTCCGAGCATACGAAGCTTATCGATTAGTACCACCTCCCGCCAGATGTGTCGCAGGTCATTGACTCTGTCGCAGGGAGAGGCATAGTATCGCGGGCAGGTGCGCTCCAACCTGAAGAAAGTGGACTTCAGATAGGAGAGATGACAATGCGGCACCGTCCGTGGCCCTTCCTGGTAATGGCAATCAGCGTTCTACTTCTGGCGTGTTCCAGTGCGCCCCCCGTTTCTGACAGCATTAAGCACATGACCGACGCGAGAGCGAGCTTCAAGAGCTCTGACTTTGACGCGGCGTTGCGGAATCTAGACAAGGCAATCAAGACGGCGCCGACGGAAGGCGACCGTCAGCAGGCGCTTGTCCTGCGAACGGTGTTGGTAACGGCAATGGCCGATGCCAACAAGCAGATGGCGGAAGCATATTACGTTGGAGCGAAGCAACCCACCGCGGCAGCTCACACTGGGCCGTTTTACAAACAGCGATCTGATTATTACGGTGCGGCAAATTCGTATCTGATGGACGCGATGCAATCCGTAATGAACCAGCGGTCGAAGCTGGGTGGGCCAGCGATGCCATTGGAGATCGCATTTCCAGGCTTTACGGGAACCAATCCGGGGATGAATAAGATCAAAAGCGGCGTGTTGGTGTCCGATTCGGAGAGGCTGAGCGCGGAGATGCAGGCCGACCGAAACGCGTTGGCGCTGGTGCTTTCGTCGATCGCGGGGGCGGGACAGGACCCGAACAAGGGTCAGCAGGCGTTTGCCAGCGGCAAAGTGGATATCGATCCGCGGGTGTACATCATAGAGCTGAGCAACAGCTTCCTGCAGACGGGTGAGATGTTTGGCCCACGCGGATTGAACGAAGCCGATCACCAGAAGACGGTGACGGAAGTGGTACACGCGAATCTAGAACTGGCGGAGAAGATGCTGGCGGATAAGCCGGACAAGGAATTGGAAGCGCGATTGAAGAAATGCAAGGCGGATTGCGACAAGGGACTGACGACGAAGAAGAAGTAGGCCTCGTTGCGAGAGCGAAACGTCTATTCTGAGACCGCACCCTTCAGGGCGAAGCGTGCGGCTCCCGGATTTGGAGTTTTGGTTGTGTATCGTCTGAGATCCTCCGCCCGCTAAATGCTCCGCCTCAGGATGACAATCGCTCAGATTGAATTGGGTGGAGTGAACAAGTCCATATTGCAGTAGAAAAGTTCCACCTCGTCAACGACGCAGGTGTGGGCATAGCCGAATAGGATGATGCGAACGAGGCTGCAAGATTGCTGAGAATCGGCATCTCCGATCAACCCGAAAAATTCCTGACACAAAATTCTGCGTTAGCAGACTAGGTGCGCCGCACGACGAGGCAGGTGATGTCGTCGTGTTGGGAGGCGGGGCCTACGAATTCGTCTAATTCTTTCATGATAGTGGTGAGGGTAGCGGCCGCCCTTTCCGGCAACCCGGGTTGGAGAGTGGAGAGCAGACGGGTTTCACCGAATTCGTGGCCGGAGGAGCTGCGGGCTTCAGGAACGCCATCGGTGTAGACAAGAAGCAAGTCGTTGCGATGGAGGATGGTGGTGTTAGTGGGAAATTTTTCGGCGGTTTCGATGCCGAGGGGAATGCTCTCGGATTGAAGGCGATCGATCGAGCCATCTTCGCGAAGGAGTATGGGCGGATTGTGTCCGGCAGAAATGTAAGTGAGTTCGCCGGTACCGGGGTTGAGTTTGGCGAGGAACGCGGTGGTAAAGCTGAGGCCATTCAGATTGTTGGCGCAAACGAGGCGGTTGAGCTTAGTAACAAGTTCGGAGAGCGGACCAGGGGAGCCAGCAAGCGCGCAGAGACTGGCTTGAAAATTGGCCATGAGCATGGCGGCCGGAACGCTCTTGCCGGAAACGTCGGCCACCGCGAGGAGCAGAGGGCCATCTTTGGCACGTCGGAAGGCGTCGTAGTAGTCGCCGGCGACGGTTTGCGCTGGACGCGTGGCGAACGCCAGGTCGATGCCGGGAACATCGGGAGGAACGCGAGGAACGAGCCAACGCTGAATTTCGCGGGCAATTTCGATGTCGCGTTTCATGGTGACGTGATCGCCAAGAACCATGACGAGGAGGATGAGTAGAGAAACGAACGCCACAAGGAATTCAATTTGCCGGGTTATGAAGAAAAACTGAACGCCGGCAAGCGAGATCGTGGCGAGGATCAAAAAATGGCCAACAGGAAAAGGCGGCGGGCGGGAGAGAGTTTGTAGAGAATCGGAAGAAAAAGTGCGGCGAACATTTTGCAGGGGCGTTTCCAGTTATCGGCAGAGGCTGCGGAGTTCAGGGCCACATCCTGGCGATAGAGGCGCGTGCTGGCGTGGGCTTCGGATTTGAACTGGTGCCAGAGCGCGTCGAGTTCGCGGCCGTCGGTAAGGCGATGCCAACTGACCGAAACTTGCCAGGCGGCGCAGTGTGCGGAAAAGCGGATTAGTGAGATGGTTGAACACAGGACATCAATGGACAGATTTAGGAGTGTACTCCGCGACTCGGATTCCGGGCAGGGGAGTCAGCAGGCGAACCGGCAGACGATTTGGTTGAGATTTCGTTCACCAAACAAAGGTAGCAATCGGAGATAGCAGAGAACATACGGGGGAGTGTGTAGTACGGTGAGTCAGCGGGGGTCGACGACTTGGCGAACTCTCTTGCAGGGAGATTTCAAGGATTTTCTTGGAAGATATCGAAAATGTTACGGCCGAGGATCCGTCCGCGGGTAGTCATGCCGGCGGACAGATAAGCGTCACTGGCGGCAACGGCAGAGAAATCGGGAGCCAAGGCGAGAAAAAGAGACGGACTGGATTCGAAAAGGAGGTCGAAATCGAGGCGGGGTTGAGCGTTGGTGGGCCCCATCGCGCCTGCCTGACTATTCTTTTCCATAAGGGTGTTGGTAGCCCCTAGAATCAGTTTTAAATTGTATCCAGCCAGGAAAGAGTGGTAAGTGGAGTACCAAACTAATCGGTAGCCGCAGTAAGGGCATCGTCCATGACCGGCAAGCGACAGGGTTTAGGACGATTGCGTCTGGGATCCGGAAAGGCGGGCAGCGCCTTCTTCGCTCCGAGACAGAAGGGGGCTGCATCAGCATAGAGACAGCAGATTGTGCCTCGTCAGCAATGTACATGTCACTTTTGACAATTCCGGACACGGGGGAGAGAGCGCAGAATCTCGGCAAAGTCGAAGTTCGTCCTGTTGCGCTCGCGCGACAGTTGTGAACAGGCAGCCAGAGATGGCGATCCAAGTGACCAGACGAGAGGCAAGACGAATATGAGTTCCTTTGCGATCAGTTTGATTGTGTTTGCCATTGTGTTTGGAGGCGCGATGCTTGGGATGCTTTTGCGCGCCCAGTTACCAGAAAACCATCTGAGCAACGAGTCCAAAGACGTGGTGAAGATAGGCATGAGCCTGGTGGCGACGATGTCAGCGCTAGTCCTGAGCCTGATTATTTCGTCGGCGAAGAATTCGTATGACGCGCAAAGCGTGGAATTGACCGAGGCGTCGGCGAAGGTAATCCTGCTGGACCGCATGCTGGCACACTATGGTCCAGAAACAAAGGAGGTACGGCAAGCGCTGCGAAGGACCATTGAAAATGTTATGGCGACCATGTGGCAGGAAGATCCACGGGCGGTGGTTCCGGGGGAGAAATCGAACAGCAGGGCAGACTCCCTTTACGACGGAATCCAAGGATTGGAACCAAACGGTGAAAGGCAACGAGGTATACAGACCCAGGCATTAAATATTGTGACGGGGCTGGGGCAGACACGGTGGCTGATGTACGAGCAACGGTCGACTTCCTTGTCGAAGCCGTTGCTAGTGGTCCTGGTTTCATGGTTGACGGCCTTGTTCATCAGTTTTGGATTGTTTGCGCCGCGGAACGGTACGGTGGTAGCAAGCCTCATCATCGCGGCGATGTCGGTGGGCGGTGCCATCTTCTTGATATTGGAAATGTATGCGCCTTATACGGGACTGATACAGCTATCGAGCGCACCGTTGCGGGTGGCACTGGCGCAGTTGGGGCAGTAGTTGGGCGTCCGCGAGCGCTGGAAGTAGAAAGTTAAACGTCTAAGAGTTAAAGGCCAGATGAGCGCTAGTCCCTCACATCAAACCAGAATCTCCAGAATCCTATCGCTCGGTTAACCATAGGCGATTCAAACTCCTCATCCCGTAGGCCGAAGGGTGCGAAACCCGGCAGCAAGCCTCTATGGAATGCCCACTATCTCCGAAGACGCCTGGTAAGGTATACCCCTAGACTTGCCGGAGTCGCCCGGACGGGAACTTTGCACGGACGGAGTGCGTAAGGTAAGGCAGGGGGAGAACCATGCAAACACTGGCGGCTGATCTTCGCTACGCGCTGCGGCAATTCCGGCACGCACCCATATTCACGGCTACGGCGATACTGACATTGGCATTGGGGATCGGCGGAACGACAGCTATCTTCTCGCTGATCCATGCAGTGATGCTTCGGTCTTTGCCGGTAACGGACCCGGGGGCACTATACCGTGTGGGCGAAGGGGATGATTGTTGCGTGGAAGGTGGTCCGCAGGACAAATGGGGAATGTTTTCCTATCCCTTGTATGAACGACTGAAGAGCGAGACCCCGGAATTTGAGAGCGTCACGGCATTTCAGGCGGGGCGGTGGATGATGAGCGTGAGGCGCCAGGGCGTGGAGAAAGCAGCCCGGCCGTTGCGTGCGGAATATGTCAGCGGGACGTATTTCACGACATTGGGAGTGGGTGCGTTCGGGGGAAGGGTGATCACGCCGGAGGACGACGTTGCTTCGGCTCCGCCCGTGGCGGTGATGAGCCATCGGGTCTGGCAGAACATGTATGGTGGCGACCCTTCGGTGGTGGGATCGACATTTGTGGTAGGGGATCACCCGTTCACCGTGATTGGGGTGGCGCCACCGGGATTTTTTGGAGAAACGCTCGAGAGCGATCCTCCTGACATGTGGGTGGCCTTGGCGCAGGAACCAATGTTGCGAGGGAGTGAAATTAGCTTGCTGAGACAGCCGGTGAGTGCGTGGCTACGGATGATCGGGCGGTTAAAACCCGGAGCATCTGTGGATGGGATGGCTCCGCGATTAACCACAGTTCTGCGGCAGTGGATGAAGACGGATTCGGGATACCCGGCAAACTGGATGGCGGACGTGGAGCGGTTGCTGCCGAAACAGACAATCAGCGTAGTGCCGGCCGGGGCGGGCGTGGCGGTAATGAAGGAAGAGTATGGAAGGAGCTTACAAATATTACTGGCGGTCTGCGGGCTGGTGCTGCTGATCGCGTGTTCGAACGTGGCGAATCTGTTGTTGGCGCGAGGAGTGTCTCGACGGGGGCAGACGGCCGTGAGGATGGCGGTAGGAGCCACGCCGCGACAGATTGTGGCTCAGGCGTTGACGGAGAGTGTGCTGCTGGCGATAGGCGGCGGGCTGGTGGGGATACTAGTGTCGATGGCAGCGGCGCGATTGCTGTTGCTGCTGGCATTCCACGATGCCACGTTTCTGCCGATCAGCGTGGCGCCCTCGTGGATCGTACTGGGATTTGCGTTCGCGCTGGCCCTGTTGACAGGGATACTTTTTGGCGCTGCACCGGCGTGGCTGGCGACCCGAACCGATCCGGCAGAGGCACTGCACGGAGTGGGACGCGGAAATAGCGATCGGAGTTCCTCTACGCGGAAAGTATTGCTGGTGGTGCAAGCAACGGTGTCTGTAGTGCTGATAGCAGGCGCGACGATGCTGGGGCGAAGCCTAAACAAATTGGAGCATCAGAATTTTGGATTCACAGTACCGGGGCGCGTGGAGGTAGATGTGAATCGCCTGCCGGCAGACTATGCGCCGGAAAAGTTGGCAGCATTGCACCGGCGGTTGGAGCAAGAACTGAAACGGATACCGGGAGTGCAAGGAGCCGGGCTGGCTATGTATAACCCGCTGACGGACAACTGGGGCGAGTTGATTATGGTGGCGGGGCATCCGCCAACGAAGATGAGTGAAGAGGCAGGCTCGTCGTGGGACCGAGTGAGTGCGAACTACTTGCAGGATTTGGGGATGCAGATGGTGAAAGGTCGCAGCTTCACGGAAGCCGATAACGAGACAACGGCGCCGGTGGCGATCGTGAACGAGACATTCGTGAAACGGTTTTTCAAGAGCGATGAAGAACCGCTGGAGCAACATTTCGGGATCGATCTTGCCGGAAAACGCGGGAACCTACCGGATTGTAGGTGTGGTGCGTGATGCGAAATTCGCAGGATTCGCGTTGAGCCGCCCGGCGCGGCCAATGTTTTATGTGCCGTTGGCGCAGTCGGTGAAATATCCAGACAAACTCATGATGATGATTGAGACGAGTTCGCATTCGATCGGGGGAATTCTGCTGGTGACAAATTTGCCGACAGGCATGCTGGAACCCCAACTGACGAGAACGCTGGCGGAAATCGATCCAAACTTAACGTTTAACAGCGTGCGAACGATGAAGAAGCAGATCGAGCTGTCGTTTGACCAGGAACGGATGGTGGCGAGCCTGGCGGGACTGTTCGGAATTATCGCGCTGGCACTAGCGGCGGTGGGTTTCGTACGGCGTGACGGCATACTCTGTGGCTCAGAAAACGAATGAAATAGGGATACGCATGGCGCTGGGAGCGGATCGGAAGAAAGTAATGAAGTTGGTGCTGGGGGGAGCGTTTACGCGCGTGGCGATCGGACTAATTGCGGGATTGCCGCTAGCGATTGGGGCCGGTAAGTTAATTTCCGCGCAATTGTACGGAGTGAATTGGTGGGATCCACCGGCATTGAGCGTAGCGGTTGGAGCGCTGATGCTGTGCTCGTTCCTGGCGGCGATCATTCCGGCGAATCGAGCGGCATCGATATCTCCAACGGAGGCGCTGAGGATTGAGTAGGAGTGCGTGAACACTGCAGGTTGGACGACGGTTGAAATCCTTCACCAGCAGAACGACGTTGCTGCGGATAGCACCCGGACAGACTCGTCAACGGGGCTTGCGTGCAACGATTTCGTCGGCGCTCAAGCGGGCAGAGAGATTCGGAAGCAACAGCGCGGCATCCACATCGAAAAATAATTGAGAGACGGTAATCTCGAGGGTGTTGGCCCAAGTTTCCAGATTATCGAGAGATGGCAATGCGAGGCCATTCTCGATGCGATAGACCGCAAAGTGCGAGAGGCCGGTGCGCCGCTCAATAAAGGCAGTGGAGAGTCGCCTGACTTGACGAAAAACGCGCAACCGATCGCACAAAGACACACGGAGCCCTTCCAAGGAATGGTAAAAATCCAAGTTCAAATTAGAGGGCTAAGCTCTACTTTGTCTGTGCAAAAGTGAACCCCATTCACAATTGTAATAATGGGCCCGGGACTGGCTTCGGTCCGGAACAAATTCAGGAAATTGGGGTTCGTTCAGTACGAAGGTGGGCTGCCGGTTAATGATTCGCCGTTGCGCTCGGGTTTACACGATTGATTCTGTCCAACTGAAAGAGGGGTTCCGAGGAGAAATATGCAAGTTCATGGCGGGCGGTACTGATTGGGCAAGGCGACCCGTTCTGAACCTGGAAGCGCGCAACAATTCTTTACACTTCAATCAGTCGATGCACCGGAGGCTTGGGAATGACTCATAGGCATACGTTTGCGGAAATGCGGGCAGAACAGGCCCGAATGACGGAAAGCTGGAAAGCGGAAGGTCGCCTGAGCGAAGCGTGGGCGGTGGCCGACCCGGAGATTGTGGAGTTGTTTTCGGCTGGGGTAGCGTTTGGCGTGGAGATGGGGCGTCGTGGCCGAGAGGAGCCTGCGTATTCGCCGGATGAATGGCGGAGGGCGTTGAGGCAGGCCGTGGAGAAGGCAGCGGAGTTGGAAGAGAAGCTTGCGCAAGCAAAAGAGGCGATGGAGAAGAAGTAAAAAGATTTGGTAAGAGCTTTTGCTGACCATGGGAATGCACGAAAGAAGATTCCTCCGGGGCTAAAGCCCAATTCCCTGGAAGAGCTAACATCGGAGTTAAACCTCCGCCCCCTAAAAGACAAATCAACCATCTTGGTTTTGGCCGGAGTTCCGGCTAAACCGAAGGAATCTGTACTTCCCTGTTCGGGGTGTGGGAGACTCGAAGATTGGTTGTCGTAGCGTGGAGGCTGAAGCGTTATGAGATTGCAGGAAATTGCAGAGCAGTTGGGTTGCCGGTTGGAAGGCAAAGGCAACGTGGAAATCAGCGGAGTGGCGGGAATTGACCACGCCACACGCGGGCAGATAACATTTCTCGCGAACCGAAGATACTCACCGCTGCTGAAGACTACGAAGGCTTCGGCGGTGCTGGTGGAAGAGGGCGTGGTGCTGGAACGGGATGCTGCGCTGGAGACTCTGGCCATGCTCCGGACGGCCAATCCATACCTTGCGTTTGCCCAAGCGATCGAATTGTTTTACGCGGGGCCAAAGTATGCCCCGGGGATTCATCCGACAGCAGTGATCGCCAAGAGCGCGAGGATTGGAGCGGGGGCACACATCGGGCCGTATTGTTTTGTGGATGAAGGCGTGACCATTGGCGGAGATGCGGTGCTGCACAGCTTTGTAACGATTTATCAGGGAGCAAAAATCGGGGTGTCGTTCTTTGCTCATGCGCATGCGGTCGTGCGCGAGTATTGTGTCATTGGAGATCGAGTGATTTTGCAGAACGGCGTGGTCATCGGCGGAGATGGGCTGGGCTTCGCGAAGCGAGCGGACGGGACGTGGCACAAGATGGTGCAATCGGGGCCGACCGTGCTCGAAGATGATGTTGAGATTCAGGCGAACTCCTGCGTCGACCGAGCGACGGTGGGAGAGACTCGCATCGGACGCGGAACGAAGATCGATGATCTGGTAGTAATTGGACATGCTTCACAGGTTGGAGAAAACGGGATGATCTGCGGGCAGGCAGGATTGGCGGGGTCTACGAAGGTTGGAAACAACTGTATCCTGGCGGGCCAAGTAGGGACGGCGGGCCATTTAACGATTGGCGATGGAACTGTGATTACAGCGCAGAGCGGCGTGCCGAATGATGTGCCGGCGCGAGCATTGTATTCGGGATATCCGGCGGTGGAGAACCGTCAGTGGTTGAAAATGATGGCAGCGTTGAATCGGCTGCCGGAATTGTTTAAGCGGGTGCAGGCGTTGGAAGGGGAAAAAGAGTGAGAAATCAGAAGTTTTCAGTTTTAAACAAGGCGGAGAGGATGAGAAGTTGCCTAGGAGCTTTCGTTTCGCTCAGGATGACAGCCCATTGGGGATGGAGTGTACGGTGGCGGAGTCAAATCTAAACCCGAACCCTTGACTGCACAGGGTGGGACACCCGGCAAAACCAACAACACCGATCTAAATATCGGTCACTCCAGCAGCGCAAATTGTGCACGTAAACGTGGCCACCACAAGGACAAGGATTTACTTAATTGTATTCAGACTAATGCCGACTTTTTCTACTTCGGCCATCAGGCGGAGGGTGTTTTCGCCCAGGATTTTTCGTGTATCGGATTCGGAGTAGCCCTTTTTCAGCAAGGCGTCGGTGATTTGGGGGAGATGAGTGACGTCCTGCATGCCGATGGGCATAACGGCGCCGTCGAAATCAGACCCTAGGCCAACATGGTCGATGCCGGCAATTTTAACGGCGTGATCGATGTGCTCGACGATGGCGGTATAGTCGACCTTCGGTAGCTTCCCTGCTTGCATGAAGTCGCGGACCACCTGATCGCCGGTGACCAGGGTGCAGGCTTCATTGTCGCCGCAGCGTTTTTTCACTTCTGCGTTAATCTCCTTCTCTACTTCGGGATTTTTCTTCTCAAAATCGCGAAATTCCTGACTTAGAAAACCAACATGATAGTTGATCTGGACTACGCCACCGTGCTTGGCGAGGTCGCGGAGCATGTCGTCGGTCATGTTGCGCGGCGTTTCGCAGAGCGCGCGGCAGGAAGAATGAGAAGCAAAGACGGGTGCTTTACTGGTTTCAAGGACATCGTAAAAGGTTTTGTCGGCAACGTGAGAGATATCGACGATGACGCCGAGGCGATTCATTTCGCGGATTACATCTTTGCCGAAATCAGTGAGGCCGTTGTGCGTGGGCGCGTCCGTGGAGGAATCGGCCCAATCGACATTTTTCATGTGCGTGAGCGTCATGTAGCGAACGCCTAGCGCGGCGAAGGACCTGAGAACGCCGAGATCGTTGTCGATCATGTGGCCACCTTCAACCCCCATCAGCGCGGCAATTTTCTTCTGCTTCTTGGCAAGACGGATTTCGTCGGCAGTGGTAGCCAACACCAGATCATTGGGGTGTTTGCGAACAGATTCGCGAATGGCTGCGATCTGATCGAGAGCCTGTTTCACGGCGATGGGGCCTGTGATTTTGCCGTCGATCCAGATCGAGAAGAACAGGGCGTCAAGGCCTCCTTCGCGCATACGGGGAACATCGATATTGCCGTCAGAATGGCGGGCACTGATGTCGAAGTTGGGATCGAGAAGGCGTTGAGTGGTGTCGTCGTGAGTGTCGATGACGATGGAGGAGAATTGGAGCTTCTTTGCGTTATCAGAAACGGAATCGGCGGCCATGAGAAAGACTCCAAGCGAGAGACAAGCGGCGAAGCAAATTGCACGGTGCATTGATCCCCCAGAGATGAAGAGTGAGTTTAGCAGAGAAGCGGAGAGAGTTCTAAGTTGTGGAGTGAGCAATGAGCGGATGGATGGCGTGGAGTTGATTTGTGTTTTGTCAGGATAAGTTGGTTCTAAACTCGCACCCTGAGCGGCGAAGGGTACGTCACCGGGTGCAGCAAGACTGGCCTATCTGAAGAGCCGCCACTGCATGAGGATAGCCACATGGCAAAGGGCGGCGCAAGGTGGTCCTTACGGGAGAGGTTGAGGTCGTGGCTGACTTTTTCGGCGGCGGCCAGGATACGGAGTGTATTGCCACCCAGGATTTTGCGGATGTCGGATTCGGAGTAACCTTTGCGAAGGAGGGCTTCGGTGATTTTGGGGATCTTCGAGCAATCTTCCATGCCCTCGGGCATGTTGGCGCCATCGAAGTCGGAGCCAAGGCCAACGTGGTCGGGCCCGACTAGCTTCACAACGTGGTCTATGTGCTCGACGATCTTTTCCCAGGAAACGTGAGGCAACTTCCCTTCCGCGATGGCCTTGGCTTCCAGTTCAGCGACCTTGCGGCCGAAGCATTCAAAGTCGTCACCGCAGAGTTTCTCGATGTCCCGCTCCTGCTGGACGACTCCACCCGAGAATTTGTCCGAGGCATCCTTGTAGGCCTGATCAAGGAAACTCTTTTCATAATTGATCTGGATGACGCCACCTTTGGCGGCAAGGGCTTTGATCATGTCGTCGGTCATATTGCGTGGGTGATTGCAGATGGCGCGGCACGAAGAGTGAGAGGCGATAAGAGGGGCTTTGCTGATTTCAAGGGCGTCGTAGAAGGTTTTGTCGGAGACATGCGAAATATCGACGAGCATACCCGTGTGATTCATTTCGCGGACGATGTCTTTACCGTACTCGGTGAGCCCGTTATGAGCGGGTTTGTCAGTGGAGGAGTCGGCCCATTCGTCGTTGTAGAAGTGGGAGAGGGTCATGTAGCGAACGCCCAGGTCGGAATAAATGCGGACCATGCGTATGTCATTCCCGAGCATGTGTCCGCCTTCAATACCCATGAGAGCGGCAATTTTGCCTTGATCGTGGGCGCGACGAACGTCATCAGCCGTGCGGGCAAGGACCATGTCATTGGAGTGGGCCTTTACGTTTTGACGGACGGCATCGATTTGGTCGAGGGCTTTCTGGATGGCGGACGGACCCATGGTGCGGCCATCAATCCAGATGGAAAAGAAAATCGCGTTCATACCACCTTCGCGCAAGCGGGGGATGTCGACGTGTCCGGTGGCGTTGCGCTTACCGAGATCAAATTCTTTCGAAAAGAAGCGCTGCGTCGTGTCGTCGTGCGTGTCGAGGACGATGGAGGAGAAGTGGAGTTTTTGCGCCTGCTCGGAGATGGAATCGGCGGAAGTGGAGAGTTGAAGGAGGAGGATAGAGAGGAAGCAGATAGTTGGGGGAGTTAGGGCGCGGCGCATTCAAACCTCGGAGGTGGAGTTACAGGTGAAGGAGTGTAGCAAAACATAGTTGTAAGTCGACAGTTTTAAGTGGGAAGTTTTACGTGGGAAGCAAAGATTAGAGGTTGACACGGTGAGAGTCTTGCGAAGAGTTGTTGCCACGATCCCTCCACTGCGGCCGAAGGGAATGCGTTCGGCGTTTGGTCGGGATGACGGTTTGGATGGCTGGATGGATTTGAAGTGGGTTAGATCTAAAGCCGCACACAGAGCTGCCTAGGGTGAGGCCCCCAGTAATGTAAAAGTGGCCGATCTAAAGATTGGCCACTACATAAACATGAAACAGCCATCTGAAGGTGGCCGGTACAAAGGCGATCGAGTTAGCCGGCACCGGCGGTGGCAATTTCCGGCCGCTCGGTGATGCAGGCTTTGATGTAATCGCGGTTGGTGCGGGCGATTACTTCGAGTTTGATTTGTTTGGGGCAAGCGGCTTCGCATTCGCCGATGTTGGTGCAGTTGGCAAAACCCTCGATGTTCATTTGTTGGACCATGGCGAGTGCACGGCGGTCGCGTTCGACCTGGCCTTGCGGCAAGTGGCCTAGGTGAGAAATTTTCGCGCCGACAAATAGAGCGGCGGCGGCGTTGGGACAGGCGGCTACGCAGGCGCCACAACCGATGCAGGCGGCGGCATCCATCGCGAGATCAGCATCCTGTTTCGGGATGGGAATGGCGTTGCCGTCCGGAGCGCTGCCGGTGGGAACGGAAATGAAACCGCCGGCGGCGATAATGCGGTCAAATGAGCCGCGATCAACCGCCAGGTCTTTAATTACCGGGAAAGCTTTGGCACGCCAAGGCTCCAGATAAATCTCATCGCCATCACTGGAAGTGGCGCATGTGGAGTTGGCATACGGTGGTGCCCTTGAAACCACCGTGGGCTTTACCATTGATCATCATGCCGCACATACCGCAGATGCCTTCGCGGCAATCGTGATCGAAGGCGATGGGATCTTCGCCCTTGGCGATTAGGCCCTCATTGACGACGTCGAGCATTTCGAGGAAGGACATGTGCTCGCTGACGTTGGGCGCGTCGTACCGAACCAAGCCTCCCTTGTCGGTTGGGTTTTTCTGTCTCCAGACGTGAAGTATGAGTTTCACTTGTAGCTCCGTTGAGAAGGCTTCACGTAATTAAAAATGAGGTGTTCCTTGTTAAGAACAGGGGCCCGACCTTCGCCCTGATAGCCCCACGCGGCAACATAGGAATAGTGTTCATCGTCGCGCAACGCTTCGCCTTCGGGGGTCTGATATTCTTCACGGAAATGACCGCCGCAGGATTCTTTGCGGTTGAGCGCATCCATGCACATAAGCTCGGCGAGTTCGAAAAAGTCGGCGACGCGGCCAGCTTTTTCGAGCGACTGGTTGAATTCTTCATTGGCGCCGAGGACGCGGACATTTTTCCAGAACTCTTCGCGGAGCGCAGGGATTAAAGAAAGCGCCTTTTGGAGACCTGCGTCGTTGCGCGCCATGCCGCAGTAGTCCCAAACGATCTTGCCGAGTTCGCGATGGAACGAATCGACGGTGCGCGTGCCATTGCCATTGAGCAATCTCTTTGTGATGGCAGTGGCATTCGCGACAGCTTCTTTCGCGGCAGGCGCATCAGCGGAGACTTTCGCGGGTTTAGCAGTGGCGAGATAGTTGCCGATGGTGTAAGGAATGATGAAGTAGCCATCGGCTAGACCTTGCATCAGCGCGCTAGCGCCGAGCCGATTGGCTCCGTGATCGGAGAAGTTGGCTTCGCCGAGGACGAACAGGCCGGGAATGGTGGACATCAAGTTGTAGTCAACCCAGAGGCCGCCCATGGTGTAGTGCGTGGCGGGATAGATGCGCATCGGCACTTTGTAAGGATCTTCGCCGGTGATGCGCTCGTACATTTCAAAGAGGTTGCCGTAACGCTCGGCGATTTTGGCTGGGCCGAGACGCTTGATGCAGTCTGCAAAATCCAGATAGACGCCGAGACCGGATTCGCCTACGCCGCGGCCTGCATCACATTCGGCTTTGGCAGCCCGGGAAGCGATGTCACGCGGAACAAGATTGCCGAAACTTGGGTAACGGCGCTCGAGATAATAATCGCGCTCGGCTTCTGGAATTTGGCCAGGGGCGCGCTTGTCACCAGCTTGTTTCGGGACCCAAATGCGCCCATCGTTGCGGAGCGACTCCGACATCAGAGTGAGCTTTGACTGATACTCACCCGCGACGGGAATACAGGTGGGATGGATCTGGGTGAAGCACGGATTAGCAAAGAGAGCGCCTCGTTTGTAGGCGCGCCAGATGGCGGTTGCGTTGCAACCCTTGGCATTGGTGGAAAGATAGAAAACGTTGCCGTATCCGCCAGTGGCCAAGATAACGGCGTCGGCCAAGTGAACTTCAATTTTGCCGTCGTAGAGGCTGCGAGTGACGATGCCGCGGGTCTGGCCGTCGACGACGATGAGGTCGAGCATGTCCATGCGCGGATGCATTTTTACCGAGCCGAGACCGATCTGGCGTTCGAGTGCCTGGTAAGCACCAAGCAAAAGTTGCTGGCCGGTCTGACCGCGCGCGTAAAAGGTGCGGGACACTTGTGCGCCGCCGAAAGAACGATTGTCGAGCAGGCCGCCGTATTCGCGGGCGAAGGGCACGCCTTGTGCCACGCACTGGTCGATGATGTTGACGCTGACCTGGGCGAGGCGATAGACGTTGGCCTCGCGAGCGCGGAAGTCGCCACCTTTCACGGTGTCGTAGAAGAGGCGGTATATGCTGTCGCCGTCATTGTGATAATTCTTGGCAGCGTTGATGCCCCCCTGTGCAGCAATGGAGTGCGCGCGACGCGGGCTGTCTTGATAACAGAAGCAATCGACGTTGTAGCCAAGTTCACCCAGGCTGGCGGCTGCAGCGCCCCCTGCAAGGCCGGAGCCGACGACGATGATGTCGTACTTGCGTTTGTTGGCCGGATTGACGAGCTTGAGATCGAATTTGTGCTTTTCCCAAGACTGTTCAATCGGCCCGGTTGGGATATTGGACTTTAATTCCATGAAATCAGACTCCCTAGACAGGCTTGATGAAGCCGGCCAGAACGGCGACCGGGATGGAAATGTTGCCGACCGCGATCAAGATGGCGACAACTTTCGCGAAACGCTGCAGCCAGGGCGTGTAAACCGGGTGGCTGAAGCCGAGCGATTGAAACATGCTCCACAGGCCGTGGTAAAGGTGATAGCAGAGCATGATCATGGCAATGATGTAGAAAAGTGAAACGGGCCAAACCTGAAAACCGGTGACGACGTTGTTGTAGACGTTGTGCTCGTCGAAGGGGCCACCGGGATGCACGGTACCGAACGTAAAGTGCAGCAGGTGAAAGATGATGAAAGCCAGGATGATGGGGCCGCTCCAGACCATGGTGCGAGAAGCATACGTAGAATGGAGATTGGATTTCTTGACGTAGGCGACGGGACGGGCTTCACGCTGCAGGAGCCAGAGTTGAATCGATGACCAGATGTGCAGGCCAACGGATATAAGCAGTGTGATCCGCGCACCCCATAAAAGTGCGGGAAGTGCTTTCAGTGCTGCCGAGTAATGATTGATTTTTTCAGGTGGCAGGAAGATCTGGAGATTGCCGAGCAGGTGGCCAACGATGAAGCCGAACAGGATGAAACCTGTTACGGCCATAATCGCCTTCTTGCCGACGGTGGTCTGCCAGAACCGCAAACTGCCGGCCGTAAAATTTGCCGCAGTAACGCTCATGGGATGTAATGGTCCTTCTGTCTGCTGTGAGTAGATCTCAGTGAAAAACAAAACAATATAAGCAGATGAGTTGAGTGAAGCCGGGTTGCCGTAAAAGACATGCCCTCTCCGCCGCGGATCTTCCCATTCTGGTGGATGGAAACACGCTTCTTGCAACGATGGGAATGCAGCAAGAACAGTATATGGAGTAAAGAAAAGTGTTGCAAGTCAGGCTATGGGTTCGAAAGGCACAAACGATTTGAAAAATTCTTGCGGAAGACAGTTTGGGGCCGGAAGATGAGTAAGGAAAGACGGAGGAGTAACCCGCAGGGCCCCGCTCCCGCCTGCCAGCAGGTGCAGGGAATCGTGTAAAGGACAACATGGCTACGAATTTGGTGTCGGAATTGGAGCGATTGGCGAGTGCGCTTGAGGGCGAGGGGAATGATGCCCCAGAAATCCCACTGACGGAAATTGGGGAGCGAATCGCGAAACAATTGGGCGTAAAGACAGATGAACTCGCGATTCTGGGTGTGTCTCATCGCTGGAGACACCTGCATTTTCTGGTCCCGGCGGCGCTGAAGAATGTTGGATTCATTCCGCTGTCAAGCAATTCGGCACTGGCAGCCAGAACAGCGAGGGAGAGCCGGCCCGAGATTAACAATAATTTTACAGCGGTGCGGCACGCCAGCGTGTTTGAAGGAGTGCGAACAGCGACAGTATCGGGCGAGGCGATCCAGAAAATCGTGAGCGCGCCGATCTTGTGCGAAGGGAAAGTGGTAGGAGTGATGCAAGTGAGCCGCAAGGGTGTGAATGCGATGGAGGCAGGACCAGACTTTACCGCGGATGATCTGGGAAAGGTGTTGGCGTTTTGCAGGCCGCTCGGAAAATTGGTGCGGCACATCGTGGGAAATGAAGGAGCCGCGGGAGATTCGAGCAAAGCCTAATCAAAAATAAAGAACATGTACGGACATTCACGAAAGAGGCAGAAATTTCCGCCGAACGGTCCTGTTCTGCATTGACAGTGGTAGACCTTCTTGTTACTTTTCCACCAGCGCAGATTTTTCAGCGTTAATTCACTAACGGAGGCCGCGACCCGGCACCATGGCGTTTGTAGCTAAGAAAATATTTTTGACCAAGGGCGTCGGAAAACATCGCGAGCGGCTTTCCAGCTTTGAGCTGGCCCTGAGAAACGCGGGCATCGCGGCCTGCAACATTGTGCGTGTTTCATCGATCTTCCCGCCAAATTGCAAGTTGATTTCACGCAGCGAAGGATTGAAACAGATCAAGCCGGGACAGGTAGCGTTCACCGTGATCAGCGAAAATTCTACACGCGAACCGCACCGCTTGATCGCATCGAGCATCGGATTGGCTTTGCCGGGCGATAAGAGCATGTACGGTTATCTGTCCGAGCACCACTCCTTTGGCGAGACGGAAGAAGTTGCCGGCGAGTATGCGGAGGAGTTGGCGGCGGAAATGCTAGCGACGACGTTGAATGTGGAGTTCGACCCGGATTTGTCGTGGGACGAAAAAAAGGAAGTCTACCGGATCTCGAACAAGATCGTGCGGACGATGAACGTGACGCAATCGGCAGTGGGCGATAAGCGCGGATTGTGGACAACAGTGTTGACCGCGGCCTTTTTGATTGGCGATGACGACTAGAGAAGTTATTGGCTGATATTTTTAAGCTTCAAGTAGGAGGGCGCCTCGAGAGTTGCGGCGCCCGTTTTGTTTTGTGGCTGTCTACCGAAGAGGCTTTGCGCAACTCACGATCATTTGAGCAAATGTTAGTTGGCAGCCACGCACCTCCCCTCCTAGCAGCAAAACGTGCGGCGCTGCGGTCGGGAACACAAAATGCGTATTGGTCGAGAGAGTAAGCCAGCTTCAGCCACTTGGTCAGGTCGGCGTCGATCTGATTGGTGGGGGGCAGCTCGATGCGGTGGGTGATGCGATCCTTTTTGGCAAGACCGCCAGTATCCACAAGGCGCTCCGGAAGCTTCCGATCGTAGGTGCTGAAGCACAAGCCGAGATCGATGCGCGCGTTGCTCGTGGGCCTGATTTGTGCGAAGAGGTGTGAACGATACAGTGGAACAATCGTTTTACATGGGCAAATCTTCACGTCCTTACCGAGTGACCTTCCCAACTCAACCAATTCTTCGAAAATCGGGCGGAGATGGGTTTTCTTGACGGCATATTGCGCATCGACGTAGTTGACGGCGGTCGCGAGATATTGCTCTGGACTATCCTCATCACCGCCTTTCCCTACAGCGCGTTCGGCAATCCACCAGGCGGAGTTGGGACCCAAGTTATGCTTTGATTTTAACCACGATCGGCGCGCTGAACAGTCTTTCGGTCCGTCTTTCTTGACGACCGCTATCCATTCATCGAGGGTGCGTCCCGTTTTTTCCGGAAGCGCTGCGATCCCTTCCTGGACCATGACAACGCCAGGATGAACGTCACAGGGTGCAGACGATTTTGGCATCGCAACACCAACTATTTCTTTTTGAAATGACCGAGTCGATGAAGGACCGCACCGACTATAAGAGGTAGGGCTACCGTGGCGTCGTCGAAGACTTCCGCCAGTTGTCCGCCTTCTTCAGGCGGGACAAATTTGCCCCAAGAGACCGCTTCGGTGTAGGTGCTGCCGCTAAGGCCGCCCCAATGAACGGGTTCAGGACAGATGCGAACTCCATAGGCGTAGCGCTTGAGCGGAAATTTTTTGTAGCCGCGACGCGCCATGAGTTCAGCGTAGACGCCGAACTGTTGCGCCCAATTGCGAGGCACGCCACCACCCACCGTGAAGATGCCCATTTTCTTGGTTGCCATCATAGTGTCCGCGAAAACCTCAAAATCTTCGAAGGGGTCGAAGCGAAGTAGCGGATGGCCGTCGCGCTGACGGCCGAATTTATTGAGCGCGAAATCGAGTCCGAGTTCGGAGTCACTGAACGCTGGAACGAAGACGGGAACGTCGTGCTCGTACGCGGATTTAAGGATGCCACGGCCCTTGGTATTTTTCTGCAGGAATTCACCGATTCGTCTATGGAGCTTGTAGCTGCAAACCACTTCTTCCGGGTTCCATTTTTCCAGAATGCCATCGACCACTTCTTCTACGTGATCGAGGTTGGTCTCTGGCTCCAGCGAATCGTACACGCGATTGTAACCGGCGAGGAAGAGCTGATTGTCGTCCATTTTCGAGGGATCGTAACGGAAATGCGAGCGGCCGGTGGCCTCGACCAGTCCGTGTGCCATGAGAGCACCCGTGGAGACAATGGCTTTAACGATGCCGCTTTCGATTAGGTCGCAGAAAACGAGCCCCATTTTCCCGACGGTAAGCGCGCCGGCAAGAGTCATAACGACGAAACAATCCTTGTCACGAGCCATGGCTTCCAGGACATCGGCGGCGTCGCCGATCTGGCGAGCCGTGTACGCCGTGTCGCCCATGGCGCGAACGAGATCGTCGATGTTATTGATCTTGGAAAGGTCGAGAGGGAAAATCGGGCGAAGCTTATCCTTAACGGGATCGTGAAGAACGCGGCCTGTTACAGTTTTCTTGGGCTGCTTAGCCATGAACTCTCCTGACAGGAACCATGAATGCGGCACTACAGAATTAGCAGGAGATATAGTACTCGAAATCAGGACGAAGATATCAGAAATCAGTCTCCGTCGAAAAGAAACGAGTGAGAAAAATAAAAACGCGATGCGGAGAAATATTTTCGCGTGATAGGATGACGTTATGACAAAGAAATTTACAGTTGGACTCGTGCAAATGAAATGCACGACAAATAAAGAAGACAACATCACGCACGCGACGGAAAAGATTCGCGAAGCGGCGAAGCGCGGGGCGCAGATCATCTCCTTGCACGAATTGTTTGCGGGCGAATATTTCTGCCGAACGGAAGATGCCGAATTGTTCAACCTGGCGGAAGCGATTCCGGGACCAACGACGGAGCGACTGGCGCAGGTGGCTAAAGAAAACCAAGTTGTACTGGTGGTATCGCTCTTTGAGCGGCGCGCGGCGGGCGTGTATCACAATGCGTGTGCGGTGCTGGATGCGGATGGCAGCTACCTGGGGAAATACCGGAAGATGCACATCCCCGATGATCCGCTGTATTACGAAAAATTCTATTTCACGCCTGGCGATCTGGGATTCCTGAACTTCGACACCAAGTATGCGCGAGTGGGCGTGCAGATTTGTTGGGACCAGTGGTATCCGGAGGGCTCGCGGCTGACTGCCATGCAGGGCGCGGACGTGATTTTTTATCCAACTAGCATTGGGTGGCATCCGCATGAAAAGGCGCAGGTCGGGGCCGCGCAGCTGGACTCCTGGAGAACGATACAACGGGCACACGCGATTGCTAACGGGATTTACGTGGCGGTGGTGAACCGGGTGGGATACGAAGGCAAGCCGGAGAAAGGCGACCCGGGGATTGAATTCTGGGGCAATTCATTTGTAGCGGATCCCTCGGGACAGATTTTGTCTGAAGCGCCAGATACTAAGGAAGAGATTTTGGTTGTGGAGTGCGATACCGCAGTGAGCGAGGATACGAGAAGAGGTTGGCCGTTTTTTCGAGATCGAAGGATTGATGCGTTTGGTGAATTGACCCAGCGGTGGTTGGGGGAGAAGTGACTCGAGGCAGTTGAGAGGCAAGAGCAAGAGAAAAGATTTAAAATAGGGAGCACGGAAGTTCACAGAGTACATGGTGAGTCTTGGCGACTCTAGTGAATCGCGATAACAAATTGCAAAAACTGAATTGCAGGAACTGGCCGGGATAAAGCCCGGCACCTACATTCGGACCACGGAAACTTGGTAGATACCTTATGACAACTAAGAGTGGAGAAAAGAGGCCGGTGGAATTGGGATTTCGAATGCCGGCAGAGTGGGAGACGCATGCGGCTACCTGGCTGGGATGGCCACATGAACTGACGGACTGGCCCGGAAAATTTGCGCCGATTCCCTGGGCGTTTGCGGAAATTGTCCGGCACTTGTCGCGAGTGGAGCGAGTTTACCTGCTGGTGGAGTCCATGGCGGCGGAAAAACGTGTGCGGACTATATTGAAGAAAGCGGGAGCGAATCTGGGTGCGCTGGATTTTTTTCGCGTGCCGACGGACCGGGGCTGGATGAGGGATTCCGGTCCGATTTGCGTGAAAGCTGCTTCTGGCGAAGTGGCGTATAGCAATTTTGTGTTTAATGGATGGGCGAAATATTTGAATCACAGGAAGGATGCGGCGGTTGTGGCTAAGGCCAACGCGCGGTTAAAGAAGCGCTTATTCTTGCCGATGCGAAATGGCCGGCGCGTAGTGCTGGAAGGGGGATCGATCGATGTCAACGGGCGCGGCACGCTGTTGACGACCGAGGAGTGCTTGCAGAGTAAGGTGCAGGAACGGAATCCGGGATTCACAAAACAGGATTACGAAGAGTTGTTCCGCGAATATTTGGGGGTTACGAAGGTGCTTTGGCTGGGGAACGGAATTGCGGGAGACGATACGCACGGTCACGTAGACGATTTGGCGCGATTCGTGGATGCGACAACCGTGGTGACGATCGTGGAAGAAAATCCCAAAGACGCGAACTATGCGGCGTTGCAAGACAACCTGCAGCGGCTAAATTCAATGACGGATCAGGATGGCAAGGCGCTTAGAGTGGAAACTCTGCCGATGCCGACGGCTGTCTATTTTGATGGGCAGCGATTGCCGGCCAGTTACGCAAATTTTTATATCGCGAACAAGTTGGTGCTGGTGCCGACGTTCAATGATGCGAATGATCGCGTGGCGTTGAATACACTGGCAAAGCTGTTTCCGGGACGTGAAGTTGTTGGGATACATTGCCGCGACCTGGTGCTGGGGTTGGGGACGATTCATTGCATGACCCAGCAGGAGCCGGCGACGGGATAGATCTCAAGAAAAGAGAGTTGAAGCCAAGGTACTTGGATTTAGATCCTTCACTCGCTGAAGTCGGGGGTCCAGGATGACAAATGCAAATTTGGTTAAGGAGGACTGATGTTCGCGATGGGATTAGTGGCGTTGCAGAAGACAACAGATATTTACGTTGAGATCGGGCCAGGGCGCAGCCTTCTCGGATGGATCGTGCTGGGATTGATTGCGGGGTGGCTGGCGGGAAAGCTGGCCCGCGGACGCGGTTTCGGCTGCATCGGAGATATTCTGCTGGGATTGATTGGGTCGGTCGTTGGAGGATGGATTTTCACGAAATTGGGGATTGTGCATTCGAATACGTTTCTGTTTTCGTTGGCGGCGGCTACGGTGGGCGCCGTGGTACTGGTAGCGATTGGGCATTTGTTTTTTGGAGGCAAAGAGCGGTAGGGACAAAGAGACGGAACCACCAGAAGAGAGGAAGCAGACGGCTGCGGCAGTCACAGAGCGTTCGCGACTAGATACTATGAATGGGTCCAGAGGGCGGCGTAAAGCCGCCCCTACTTTTTCGCGGTTAAGATTTGGGGAAGTTAGGGTCGGCTTTGACTTCTTCGATTTGTTTTGTGTGGCGTTCACTGTGAGCTGCGATTAGAAGAATCCACTCGTAGCCGTCCATGGCGGGGCCAGCAGGGCCAGCCATAGCGTGGTCTCGCAATCCTGGAGTGTCTTTCAGATAAGTTTCGGTGATCGCGCGGCTTTCAACGAAATGCTTTTCCGAGCCCTCGGGTGAACCGTATTTGTTGACGGGCTTGATGGGTTCGGGAGCCTGGCGCTTTACGGAGCGATCAGGAACACCTTTGAGGATGCCTGCGTCGATTGCGTTTACATCGCGGCCTGGCACGGCTGGGGATGTCATAACCTTTTCGGTAATGAGGTTGCGGAGAAAGTCCTCCGCACTGGCGATGTGTTCCAGGCATTCGGCAACGGACCATCGATCGGGGGCCGACTTGAAATTCATCTGGGCCGGAGACAACCCCTTTACGGATTCCAGAACAGCTTTCTTGGTGGCTTCGAGATAGGCAAGTGCCTTGTCTTTGTCGGCCTGCGTGAGTTCCTGAGAACGCGCAGGAATGGAAAACAGCAGCAAAGTTGCGGCAAAACATAGAACCAAAGATCGCTTCATAGTTACTTCCCTCCCCCTAGATTCGCAATTATTTTTAGCTCGCCTGGGCTGCGCGCTGCTGGATTTCCTCAAGTGTGAGGTCTTCCTTGCGGGTAGCAATATACCAGTGATTTCCCCACGGGTCGATTAAACCCCCACCCCGGTCGCCGTAGAACTGGTCTTTCATCGGGAGGAACAATTTGGCACCGGCGTCTAGGGCACGGTTAAACGCCGCGTCGCAATCCTTAGAATAGTAGTGCAGAGCGCACGCGCGCGGCCCCCACTCTCCGTGGGCTTCACCACATTCGAGCGTGGAGTCACCGATCTGGAAGGCGGCGTTGGACAGGTTACCCTCGGGCGAGTTGTGTTTCGCCAAGATGGAGGCGCCGAAGGCGGATTGGACGAAGGAGAGAAATTGTTCAGCGCCCTTGATGCGGATTCCGGCGGTGATGTCGTGGAAATTGGCGGGACGGTAGGAATTGGCCGCAAGGTGAGTAGAAAGGAACCACTGATTGCCGGCAATATCCTCGATGCCAGCTTCGCGATCGCCGTAGGGCATGACGGCTGGTTCGTAAAGAGATTTTGCCCCGGCGTCGATAGCCCGCTTATAGGTGGTTTCCAGGTCGCGGAGATAATAGTGGAGTTGGCCGGGGAGAGAGTCGATTTGGACACCACCGGTATCACCCATCTCGATAACGGAGTCAGCAATTTTGACGGCGGCATGGACGATCGAGCCATCGGGCCCTGCGCTTCGGATTAATTCTTTGGCGTTGAAGGCCTCTTGGAGAAAATCCAAGAGGTTGGAAACGCCCGCGAACCACAAGATACGGGGTGATGTTGCGGTAGCTTTCAGGGATAGGAGAGGCGGATTTGGTCATGGTGATTCCCTTTCGTCGATGGTTTCCGGGATAGTTTGGAGGAAATCCGAGGGATTGTATTGTAAAAAATTTACGATGAGAAAAAGAAGCAAGATTACCTCGGAGAGCGCTCGGGTCTGCGCAGAAAGTGTGGAGAGTTAGCGGATGGGGAGATGGTTGTGGTGGCCAGTGTAGTCAGAATGGTCGGCAAGGTACTTGGAGGGGTTAACTCCAGCGAAGGATTGGAAATCGCGGATAAAATGGGATTGGTCGAAGTAGCCACAATCTAAGGCGACGTTGGTCCAGACTACTCGGCGGCCTGCGGAAATGCGACGCAGGACCTCTTGAAAGCGGCGGACTCGGCAGAAAAGCTTGGGCGCCATACCGACGTGGTACTTGAAAAGATCGATGAAGTGACGGGAGGTTAGGCCGGATTTGTAGGCGAGTTCCGCGATACGGGCTGCCTGGGGTGCGTGTAGGAATTGAGAGACTGCGTGTTCGACGAGCGGCTCCGCGTCGAACTGTCCAGCGGCACGTTGCAAAAGAAACAGTTCCACGGCGCGAAGTTTCTTCGCTGGACTGAGGGCCTCGAGAATGCGGTCGCGAAGTTCAGTGGCCAGACGCCCCCACAAATCGTCAGCGTTGACAATCTGATTGTGCAGCTCGGCGCACGGCATTTTGAGAAATGGAAGCGCGCCGGCGGGACAAAACGAAATGCCCACAACGCACGCTTGCTCCTCGGTATCGATGGCAATGGAAGAAGAGCGCGGGCCGGTGAGCGTGACGGGCCCATAGGTGGTGAGTTTGGACGTGTCGTCCGGATCGTAGAGGCGCGTTTGATCTTCGGCTAGATTGACCACCAGCGACATGCAACCGTCGGGCATGAGGCGCTCTTTGGAATGAGGCTGTGGATCGTTCTGGTAATACCAGATTTGCTCGACAAATCGAGAAAGTGGAGGGCCAGGAGCGAGAAGCAAGCGATCCATCGCGGTATGGTACGCCGAAGAATCGGGCGTGGAAAGAGGGGAGAAACGACGGTGTGTGATACGATTTCTGTTCCGAGTATGGAGTACTCATTCCTTGAGCAAGACAAATAAATCACTTCTAGCAATACCGTTAGGCGGATTAGGCGAATTTGGGATGAACATGATGGTGTTGCGCTATGGCGACGACATCATTGTAATTGACGCGGGAATGATGTTCCCGGAGTCCGAGTTGCTCGGCGTGGATCTGGTAATTCCGGACATCACCTACCTGAAGCAGAACATGCAACACGTGCGGGCGATTGTGCTGACGCACGGGCATGAAGACCACATCGGTGCGCTACCGTACATACTGCGCGACTTGAACGTACCGATTTACGGGACGCGATTCACGCTGGCCCTGGTGAAGAAGCGGTTGGAAGAGGCGGGGTTGCTGCAGTCGGCGACTCTGCGTGAAGCTACGCCGGGCCGATTAGTGGAAATTGGCCCGTTTGAGATTGAGTTTATTCCGGTGACCCACAGCACAATTGATTGCGTGGCCCTCGCAATACGCACGCCGATTGGCGTGGTGATGCATACCGGGGATTTCAAGGTCGACCAGACCCCTGTGGACAATGTGCCGTTTGATCTGCACACGTTTGCGAAATATGGAAGTGAAGGAGTGCTGGCGCTGTTCAGCGACTCGACGAACGTGGAACGGCCGGGATTCACGCCGTCGGAGCGGACAATTGTGCCACGAATTGAGGAATTGGCAAGGTCTGCGCCGCGGCGCGTGATTTTGTCGTGCTTTGCGTCGTCAATTCACAGAATTCAGCAAGTGATCGACATCGCGGAACGCGTGGGTCGGAAAGTGGCGTTTGTGGGCCGAAGCATGGTCGACAACGTGGAGATTGCGCACAGTCTGAATTATTTGCGGATTCCCGATGGGATGGTCGTGCGTCCACAGGATATTCGAAGCTACGAAGCAAAGAAGCTGTTGATATTGGCGAGCGGGTCGCAAGCAGAGCCGATGTCATCACTTTCGCGCATCGCGGTGGACAATCACCGATTCGTTTCGGTAGATGAGAACGATACGGTGATTCTGTCGGCAAGAATTATTCCCGGAAATGAGAAGGCCATTTTCCGGATGCTGGATCATATGTTCCGGCGACGCGCGCTGGTGTATTACGACAATTCCGCTGGGACAATTCACGTTTCGGGACACGCGAGCCAGGAAGAGCAGCGACTAATTCTGCGACTGGTCAAGCCGAAGTATTTTATCCCGGTGCATGGAGAATACCGGCACTTGTTCCGCCACGCGGCGCTGGCGCACCAGTTGGGAGCGGTTGGCGAAGAGATATTGCTGCTGGAGGATGGAAAGTGCATCGAGTTCACCGAGGACGGAGTTGTGCGGCGCGATCCGGTACCGGCGGGAAGAATTCTGGTGGATTCGGGATCGCTGGAAGAGATTGAAGAGATCGTGGTGCGCGACCGGAAACATCTGTCGGAAGAAGGCGTGGTGATTCCCATCATTGCAATCGACAAGCACACGGGGAAGATGGAGTCGGCACCGGAAATTGTTTCGCGTGGCCTGATGAGCGAAAACGGCAGCGAATTGATGAATGGAGCGCGAGAGATTGTGCTGAAGACGTTTGAGCAATCGAATATGGAAGAGCGTGCGGACTGGTCGGTGATTAAGGAAAAGATTCGCGTGGATTTGAAGCGGTATATCAATAAGCATACCTCGAAGCGGCCGCTCATTTTGCCGGTAATCCTGGAAGTTTAGAGGCAACGCTGGGGCCAGGGAGCGGCTATCTGGAATCGCGTGGTAGTGAATCGCAGCTGCCAATGGATTGCGGAATTTGCGATCCTTCGCGTCGCTCAGGATGACCACAGAAGAAATGAGCTGCGAGCAATACGCCCTTCGTGGCGAAGCGGGTTGGTAGTGGAGCGATTTAGTAGCGCATCAGGTGTGATGCTTGAGCCGATGACTTGCGCTCCCTGGGACTGGTTGGCGCGATCTCTCCACTTCGGTCGGGATGACAAGCAAAGCCAGAAGAAGGCCAGACCAACAACCGAGAGCTTGAACAAATTAGGCTAGAATCTAACGACAATGTCGAACATCGATCAAAACGCTAGTGAGACTGGGCAATTCCCTGTCCCAGATGGCGGCATATCGGCGCCAGTGAGCACTTCACGCGCGACATTTATATTTATTGTAATTACGGTGACGCTGGATTTTCTGGCGTTTGGGATTATTGCGCCAGTTCTGCCCAACCTGATCATCAATTTTGAGGGTGGAAACATGGTACGGGCGTCGGCGATCACCGGATATTTCGGTTTCGCGTGGGCGACGATGCAGTTTTTGTTCTCACCGGTCCTGGGAGCCTGGTCGGACCGATTCGGACGGCGACCGGTCATTCTGCTTTCGTGTTTGGGATTGGGGCTGGACTACATATTTATGGCGCTCGCGCCGACGCTGCGTTGGCTATTTGTGGGAAGGATTATTTCGGGGATCACCACGTCGAACGTGTCGACGGCATTTGCGTATATTGCCGACGTGACGCCGCCCGAAGGCCGTGCAAAGAGGTACGGATTGCTGGGCGCGGCGTTTGGATTGGGATTCGTTGTGGGACCGGCAGTCGGCGGATTGCTGGGCCACTACAGTTTGCGCGCACCGTTCTGGGCTGCGGCGGGATTGAGCCTGGCAAATTTCCTATATGGATTGTTTGTGTTGCCGGAATCGCTGCCGGCAGAAAAACGTGCGAAATCTGCATGGCATATGGCGAATCCGCTGGGGTCGCTTTCGCTTCTGCGATCGCATCCGGAATTGAGCGGTTTAGCTGTCGTGAATACGTTTTATTATTTAGCGCACCAATCGTTGGCTAGCGTGTTCGTGCTATACACGGAATTTCGTTATGGATGGACGTCGCGCGAGGTCGGGATATCCCTGGCAATTGTGGGAGTTTGTGCAGCGGTGGTGTCCGGCGGGATGGTGGGTCCGTACGTAAAGCGGTTTGGGGAGCGGCGCAGCTTGATATCGGGCTTGTTATTTGGAGTGGCCGGATTCGCAGGCATGGCTTTAGCGCCGAAGGGATGGACATTCCTGGCGGCGATCCCTTTTATTGCCTTGTGGGGCGTGGCGGGGCCGGCGATGCAGTCGTTGATGTCGCAGCGGGTGGAGCCTAGTGCACAAGGAAAGCTACAAGGGGCAATTAATTCGTTGCGCGCGCTGACGGGAATGGCCGGACCACTGTTGTTTACACAAGTATTTGCGGCGGCGATTTCGGCGACGGCGATCATACACCTGCCGGGTGCGCCTTATTATTTGGCGGCCGTGTTACTCATTATGAGCATGCTGGTGGCGGTGGTAGTGACTGGCAGGCATGGGGAAAAGCCTAGTGTAGTGGTGGCGTGAGAAACTGCGTTTCTGCGGCAAAGAATGAACTGATCCTTCCCGGGATGTGAGGAAATCCGGGAGTTCAAGAAATAGTGTGAACCAGGTCGAAGGCCTCGGTGGCTAAAGCCCCTGCTGGGTAAATCGCATAAGAACGGAGCTAAAGCTCCGAACTCCGAAAGAGCTGGCCCACGCTGAAGAATAATTCCACTCATACGATAAAAGCCTAACCTGGAAATCTTGCGGACATGGGGTGCAGCAATGCGGCACCTCTATATTTTGGGGAGAGGGCAACTTTATTTTTTTATAGTAATGTGCCAGAATTCCTCGCACTTGAGCGCAGTCTACTGGTTCTGCGGACTCGCCTGACGGATCTTACATCACACACGATAAGGTCACTTCCTGCGGGAAGGATCTGAAATGAGGCACGTAATGAGTTCATCCGCAATGAAACCCGAGCAAGTGATCGCGGCCCTACCTCCTTTGAAACTGTTTATTGGGGGGAAATGGGTGGAGAGCAGTTCGAAGGACCAGATCGATGTGGTGAGCCCATCAACGGGAAAACTGCTGGCGAAGATTCCGCACGCGAACGCGAAGGATGTCGATAGGGCGGTGAATTCGGCGCGCGCGGCGTGGGAAGGGTGGCGGATGACGGCGCCATTTGAACGCGCGGCGGCTTGCCATCGAATTGCCGACCGGCTTCTGGCACGCAAGGAGGAGATCGCGGCGGTCATTTCGATGGAACAAGGCAAGCCTTACTTCGCGGAAGCTTTGCCAGAAGTGGAAGAGACGGCGGAGAACTTCCGCATCGCAGCGGAAGATGTAAAGCGGCTCGAAACACCGATTATCCCTGCTCGCGACCCGAACAAGCGGCTGTTCACGTTCAAGGTGGCGATTGGGACGTGGGCGATTATCACTCCGTGGAACTTCCCTACGGTGATTCCGTCGGAATATTTTGGTCCGGGAATAGCAGCGGGAAATACGATTGTGTTCAAGCCGGCGGAGCAGACACCGCTTGCGGCGTACTTTATGACCCAGTGCATCGCGGAAGCGGATTTACCCCCGGGCGTGTTCAATATGGTTACCGGAGACGGACCGTCGACGGGCGATGCGCTGGTATCGCACGCAGGGATTGACGCAATCGGATTGACTGGCGAAACCACCACGGGCGACACGATTCAGCGGCGGGCTGGCGTAAAGAAATTGCTGATGGAACTTGGAGGCAACGGCCCGCAAATTGTTCTAGAGGATGCGGATTTGCCTCGGGCGGCAAAGGCGGCAGCCTTTGGCGCGTACTTCAATGCGGGGCAAGTTTGCTGCGCGACGGAACGCGTTCTTGTGGACAAGCGAGTGCAGAAAGACTTTCTGGATCTCGTAATTCAAGAGGCGAGGAAGATCAAGATCGGCAATCCATTGGCCACGGGCGTGACGTTGGGGCCGATGAACAACGTAGCAGTGCTGGAAAAGACCGAGCGACATCTAGCAGATGCCCTGAAAAAAGGAGCGCGTGTCGTCTTTGGCGGAAAGCGCGCCGCAAAGCAGGCGACCAATATGTATTTTGAGCCGACCGTGATCGACAAGGTTACCTCAGAAATGCTTCTCAATAATGAAGAGACGTTTGGGCCTGTCGTGCCGGTAATAACGGTGAAGGAGTACGACGAGGCAATCCACTTGGCGAATGGGACCGGTTATGGATTGCAGATGGCCATTTTTACACGGGACATTGATAAAGCGTTTTATTTTGCGGAGAGATTGCGGAGCGGGAATGTGGTGATTAATGACACGACTGATTATTGGGAAGCCCATGAACCGTTTGGCGGCGGGGGCGGGACGCGGAGTGGATATGGAAGGTTGGGCGGGAGATTTACATTTGAGGATATGACCCATTTGAAGACGGTGGCACTGCATGTGAATCCGCTGAAGTGACTGCGGAAACTCTTGGTTGGGTATTGGCTTGGACCCTTCGCCCACTGGCTGCGCGGGCTCAGAATGCCAACGTTTGATTCGCGATTCCGAGGAAAGAGTGCGCATGGTGGCAGCGGCCATAAAACATAAAAGAACCGACCTTCCTGTCGGCCAATTCAAAACACGGAAGGCGGCGTAAAGCAGCCCCTGTGGGAGAGGATGCTGAAATGAAATTTACGGTGCTGGGTGCTGGGATGATGGGGTGCGCCACGGTCTATGATCTGGCTCGCTCGAAAACCGTTACGAAAATCGTGGTGGGAGATTTTGATCTGGAGCGCGCTAAGAAGGTCGCGCGGGCATACGGCGCTGGCAAAGCTGCCGCCGTGTTTGTAGATGTACGCCAGACGAGTACGGTGGCAAAACTGTTGGAAGGCAGTGAAGCGGTGTTGAACTGCACGCAATACTATTGGAATCTTGCGGTGATGAAGGCTGCACTGCGAGCTCGGGTGAATTACCTCGACCTGGGAGGGCTGTTCTACACGACGCGGAAACAATTGAAGCTCGATAAGGAATTTCGAAAGATCGGAAAGCTGGCGATTTTGGGAATCGGCAGCGCGCCGGGAATTGCGAACGTAATGGCGCGCCATCTGGCAGACCAACTCGACAAAGTGACGTTTGCGGGCGTGTACAACGGGAGCCGTGATTTTCAAGCCTATCCCGATGCGCTGACCTTTGGATTTTCGATCGCGACCATTCTGGACGAGCTGACCATTGCGCCAATGGCGTTTTCCAATGGGCGATTTGAGAAGCAGGAACATTTCTCAGGCGCAGAGCCGATAACGTTTCCTAGGCCGATCGGGAAATTGGTGATGCGACATTCGATTCATTCGGAAGTGGCGACGCTACCGCTGAGTTTCAAGGCGAAGGGGATCAAGGAAGCGTCGTTCAAGATCAACTACGACTCGCAAATGATCGAAGCGGTACGCATGTTGACGGGGATGGGCCTGCTGGAGCAGAAACCAGTGCGGGTGCAAGGCAAAGAGATTGTGCCGCGAACGTTTATTGAGCAGGTGCTGAAGTCGCGGCCGCCTTCCGGCAAGTCTGCAAAGGATGTGGAAACGATCCGCGTGATTGTGCGAGGAAAAAAGAGCGGGCATGCCAGGACGCTTTCGTTGGATGCGACTGCGCGGTATTCGACGAAGCCGAATTTCAGTGCGGTGGCGCGTGACACGGGATTCCCGATTTCGATTGCGGCACAGATGATTGCCAGCGGTGCGATCCGTACGAAAGGCGTCCAAGCACCGGAGAGGGCGATTCCCCCACGGGAATTCTTGAAGGAATGTGATCGCCGGGGGATCAGGATCAGTGGAATGGCTTGGCGATAGGTGGAGGCGACGTCAACAAAATCAGAGTGACGAAGATCGGAGTCCTCAGGGGCCAAAGCCACTTTGTTGTGATTCTTATTAGTCGCAGCTAATGCTCCCCTGAGCAACACTCTGAGTTAAATAGCAGAATCCGCGGGTGAGCGTTGTGCGGACATTGGATGCAGCCTCCCTGCACCCCTACGGATTACGAGAAGTTGATTGATAGCCGCAAATCAACTGGCTAGTAAGGCGCTGGCGATCAGGGCTAGCGTGATGCCAACGCCCTGGCGCGTGGTCAGGCGCTCGTGCAGGAAAGCGATGCTGATCAGAATGGTGACCAGGGGATAGAGGGCCGAAAGGGTGACGACAGTAGCAGCGCTTCCCTTTTCAAGCGCGGCGAAAAACGTAAGGAAGCCGATGAAGGCGAAGAATCCGCCCAATGCGGCCCAACTGAAACCGGCGAGATTCCATTCAATTTTGAAATTCTCCATGATAAGTACGACTAGCGCGAACGCGATGACGCCGACAGTCTGGAAGAGCAGCGCCTGACGGGGCTTCGCGTAATTTGAGGCCAGTTTACTGAAAACTCCCCAAAGGCCCCAGGTGACGACGGTCAAGACGGCGTAGAGATACCAGATTTTCAAAATGCCCTCCGCTGAATGAGATCAAAACAGTTCGAGTATTGTAGATGGGATTGGGTGGATTGGGTAACGGAGAACTGTGGATTGCAGTTGCGGTGCGGTTGAACTCCTTCGTTTCGCTCGAGGATGACTTTCGTCGTGACCTGGAGAGAAGGACTGTCTGTCAGAGTGGATTTGATGGCAGATCGCCTTCGAAGCCGGTCCCTGCGATCGTAGGATGCTGAGCGCGAAAGTGCAGCCTAGCAAAGCAGTTCCAACCCCTGATTGAAGAAGTTGATAAGACAGAGAGGAAATGTTGATTCTTGCTGAACAGGGGTATAGGCTTGCGTGACCCAGAAACCCCGTGCAGGAGGAATTGCGATGGCTACAGCGATGAGCGTAATCGAACCTAAGGTAAAGATCAGTGCCACCAAATTGTTGATTAACGGCAAGTGGGTGGATTCGGTGTCAGGAAAAACCTTCCCAACGATTAATCCCTCGACGGGTGAAGTGATTTGCCACGTGGCGGAAGCAGACGCGGCCGATGTGGACAAGGCCGTAGCGGCCGCGCGGGCAGCATTTGAGAAAGGCGCATGGAAAAAGATGAGTGCGTCGGCTCGCGGCGTATTGATGAACAAGCTGGCCGATTTAATCGAGAAGCATGCGGAAGAATTGGCGGAGTTGGAGGCGCTGGATAACGGCAAGCCCTATCACGTCGCGCTGGGAGCAGACTTGGCTTTGACCGTTGCGTGTTACCGCTACTACGCGGGATGGGCGGACAAGATTCAAGGTAAGACGATTCCGGTGCAGGGACGCTATTTTACGTATACAAAGCATGAACCGGTGGGCGTGGTCGGGCAGATCATTCCCTGGAATTTTCCGCTCTTGATGCAAGCTTGGAAATTGGGACCAGCCCTAGCGGCAGGTTGCACCGTGGTGATGAAGCCCGCGGAACAGACCCCGCTGAGCGCGTTGCGTGTCGGCGAACTCGCACTTGAAGCCGGATTTCCCGAAGGCGTGCTGAATTTGTTGCCTGGATACGGGCCAACGGCTGGGGCGGCAATTGCTCGGCATATGGACGTGGACAAGGTAGCGTTTACTGGATCGACTGAGGTGGGGCACCTCATCATGAAGGCGGCTGCGGAGTCGAACCTGAAGCGCGTGACGCTGGAATTGGGCGGAAAGAGCCCGAACATTGTGTTTGCGGATGCGGACATGGACAAGGCGATCGAAGGAGCGCACTTCGCACTGTTCTTTAATCAGGGGCAGTGCTGCTGCGCGGGATCGCGGTTGTTTGTCGAGGAAAAGTGCTACGACGAATTCGTGGAGAAGAGCGCAGCACGGGCAAAGAAGCGTACGGTTGGGAATCCGTTTGACAAAAATACTGAGCAGGGCCCGCAAGTGGATCAAGACCAATTCAACAAGGTAATGAGCTATATCGAGTCTGGAAAAAGCGAGAAAGCGAACCTGGTGGCGGGCGGAAACCGTGTGGGCGACAAGGGATATTTCATCGAGCCAACCGTTTTTGCTGATGTGAAGGACGACATGAAGATTGCGAAGGAAGAGATCTTTGGGCCGGTGATGTCCATCCTGAAGTTCAAGGATATCGGCGAGGTGGTAGAGCGTGCCAACAAATCGCTGTATGGGTTGGCGGCGGCGGTTTGGACGCAGGACATTACCAAGGCGCATGCGATTGCAGACGGAGTGCGCGCCGGAACCGTTTGGGTGAACTGCTACGACGTATTTGACGCCGCGGCCCCATTTGGCGGGTTCAAGCAATCGGGAATTGGACGAGAACTGGGTGAATATGGGTTGGCAAATTATACGGAAGTGAAGACGGTGACAGTCAAGTTGTAGGACCACCCGTTTGACTGTTGTTGCGGCCGGTAGGAACTTCAAGCATCAGCGATCAGGCATGACGAAGCAGAAGTTGCACGCGAGAGGGCGGAGAAATGCCGCCCCCGCATCCAAGAGTTATGGCAGTTGCAATTCGAGAGTATCAGACGCGGGATTTTGCTGCGCTCTACAAACTAGATCAATCCTGCTTCGTTTCGGGGATTTCCTACAGTAAGTGGATGCTGCAGCATTTTCTGGATCTGCCGTCGGCCGATTGTCTGGTTGCGGAAGAAACCAACAAAATCGTCGGTTTTGTATTGGCGGAAGCGAATCCTCCCCTGGGGCACATCATTACCCTGGACATCGCGAAATCGCATAGACGGGCGGGCGTGGGTTCAGCCCTGTTGCACGAACTGGAAGGGCATTTTATCTTTCGCGGCATCGAATCAGTCCTGCTGGAAACGGCAGTGGACAATGACACCGGGATTGCCTTCTGGCAGCATCACGGTTATCGTACGGAAGCGCTCATAAAACGATACTATCTCGGGCGGATTGACGCGCATGAGATGCGCAAGAAACTCTGACCCCATTGCAGCCGAAGAAAAGGCCTCAGGGCGCCTACACTCTCCCTAGGCTTCAAGACCCGGCCTAAACGCCGGTCACTACAAAAGCAGGAGCGGATTAGTGAACGAATACCTATTGAGTGTGTTGCTGGGAATTGTCGAGGGATTGACGGAGTTTTTGCCGGTGAGTTCCACGGCGCACCTGCGGATTGCCGAGCAGTTACTGCACATCGATCTGGGCAGCGGCTATTGGAAAATGTATTCAATTGTGATCCAACTGGGAGCCATACTGACGCTGCCAATTTACTTTCGCGCTCGTATCGCAAAATTCATCTCGACATTTCCAAGCGGCGAACGGGGAGACCGTACGGCCCTGACGCACCCGCTGAGCCTGGTAATGATTGCGTTTGTGGTAACGGCGATTCCATCGTTCCTGATGACCAAGCTGATAGGTAAACATCTGGAAAGTTTAACCATTATGGGGACCTCGCTGCTGATCGGTGGAATTGTGATGTGGTTCATCGATGCACGGAATGCGAAGGCAGAGCGCGCGGGAGAGCAGACAAAGAGTGGCACGATTCATACTTGGCACATGGAAGATATGAGTCTGGGGCAGTCTGTCTGGATTGGGGCTTGCCAGATACTATCGGCCGTGTTTCCTGGAACGTCGCGGTCGATGTCGACGATAGCCGGAGGGCAGTTGGCGGGGATGTCACGAGCTTCGGCGCTGGAGTTTTCTTTTTTTCTTTCAATTCCGACGATGGTGGTGGCAACCGGATATACCTTGCTGAAATCACTACACGGGAGCAAGACGGAGAACCCGATAGGAGTTTCGAGCATCGATGCGCACGGCTTGATCGTACTGGCGATTGGATTTGTGGTGTCATTCATCGTGGCCTATGGAAGCGTGGCGTGGTTTATGGCTTGGGTGAGGAAGCGCGGATTCGGGCCGTTTGCGATCTATAGGATTGTATTGGGGATTTTGGTGTTGTTCTTTGCCTCGCGGTTAGGCGGATAGAAAGCAGAGCAAACTGTTAACGCAGCCTGAGTCTTAGGATTTGCGACTGAGCTTCCAGTAGACCGTGTAACGTTCGTTGAACAATTGATACAGCGGGATTAAATCCGTGGTAGAGGTGGGTTGCGCCACGGTGCGGAACGATAACGGCTGTCCCTTTACTCGTTCTAGCCAGTCGGTTGCAGAACCTGCGGTGACAATTTCGGGGACAGCGATGGGGCGTGAATCATCGGGACCCATGGGGCCATAGGTCAGATCGTGGGTGAGGCCTTGGCTGGCTAAGCGACCGGCAAGCACCAGGGGGCCGAACATGGCAGCCTGCATCGTGGGATCATCGGGGGTGGGAGCCAGGTGAAGGCTCATGGGGATGGCGATTTGGATTTTGTCGCCCGTATTCCAGATGCGTTCCAAGGTCAGATAGGAACTCGGTGTCACCGTTACTTCCAGTTTCTTTCTATTTACCGAAACCGTGACTCCATTGGTGGCCCAATAAGGAACACGGATGTGCAACGGCATTTTCGTGGGCCCGGTAACCCCGATAGTGAGCGTGGTTCCCTGTTCTTCCGGGAAATTCGTTTCCTGTAACAGGGTGATTCTCTTCTCTGCCCAGTTCAATTCCGATGCGATGAAGAGATTGACGTAAATGCCTTGCCCATCATGGAAATAAATGGTGTCGCCAAGTTTGGCAAACTCCTCGGCACCCGTGCCCGTGCAGCACCAGAAGGAATCTGTGCGGGTGCCAAATGTTTTCCACAGGCCAGGTTTCAGCGAGAGGTAGTACATCTTCAGACCATCGGCATCCTGCGTGCCAAGGCGGCTATTGAACAGTGTCCGTTCGTAGTAGTCCATCGCAGAAGGATTTCCTGTCCAACCGAAAATATGGCGCGTGAGCTTCATCATGTTGTAGCTGCAGCAGCATTCCTCGGCGGAGTGGCCAAGTTGCGTGGAGAGGATGCCTGGCTCGGTATTCCAGCCCTCGTTATCACTGGTGCCGCCGGTGCAGTAGGTGCGTTGCGTGACCACTTGGCGCCAGAAATAGTCGGCGATGGTGTGATAACGGGCGTCTCCAGTCAACTCGTAGCCACGAGCTGCACCGATGACCTTGGGAATATTGGTGTTGGCGTGTAGGCCTTTGAGTTCGTCGTGTTGCTGGGCGAGCGGGTCGAAGAACTTCGCATGATCGAACCGTCGAGCTAACGCGAGATACTGCTCCTTGCCGGTGATGGCATAAAGATTGAACAGCGATTCATTCATGCCGCCGTGCTCGATTAACTGCATCCTCGCCCATTGTTCTTTTCCGATCGACTTCAGATATTTTTCCGTCCAACCGGCCATCTGTTCAGCAGTGGCGAGGGCCTGTTCGTTGCCGCAGAGGGTGTACATGTCGAGATGACCGGCGAGAATCTTGTGGTAGGTGTAGAAAGGCGCCCAGACTTTCTTGTCTTCCTTGAGGCGACCATAGAACTCAACGGGATAGGCACCTAAATAGCCATCGCCGCCCTGAGCCGCCTGGCATTTCGCGAGTTCAGCAACGAGCGCGTTTCCCTTCTGTTTGATGGCATCGTTGCTGGTGGCAGCGTAGAGGAGTGCGCATGCGGAGAGCATGTGGCCTCCCGCAAAGTGGCCGCGGAGTTCACAGGTGGGATGCTCCCAACCGCCAAGGGCATCGGCGGCGGAAGGAATGCCGGCAGTAAGCCGAAACATGTGTAGGAGGCGGTCATTGGGAAGAGACTCCACGAAACTCTGATTGCTTTCGAGGTATTGCAGGAAGATGCCGGGCCGCAGTCGAACCTGCGATAATGGAAAGGGAGAGAGCATCGGAGCGACGGCGTCGGGGACAGAGGTGCTGGAAGTGGCGGCGGACAACGGGAGTTTCGGGAGGAGTAAAGCAGCGCCGGCCGTACGGGCTAGCGTGGTGATGCATTGACGACGGTTCAGTTTGGAGTAATCCATGGCGCCTCTATGGGGAACATGATATCGCAGTTCCCTGTTGCGGAATGAGAGAGGCTCACTGCCAGGAATGTCCGTGCTGGCAGGTGCATGGACTTAGACAACACGCTGGAAAAAGATCGGCTTGCGGTGGGGTTGCGGTTTGGTATGATTTGGTCGTTCCTCGTGAGCAGAGCGTATCAGCGCCGCGCCTGTTCGTGACACTCAGCCTTCCCCAATAGCTGAGGAGATATTCTTGCGCTTCCTGACACCTACTGAAAATAAACGGCTCAATGAGCTGATCGGTTTCTTGTGTATTACAGCGGCTATTCTAGTGGCACTGGCCCTGCTGAGCTATAACCCCGCAGACGCATCGCTCAATGTGAGCTCCACGGGCGGAGCGGATCGCGTGACACAAAACTGGATGGGTCCGGTTGGTGCGTATACCTCGGATTTACTCTTCCAACTGTTCGGCTTTGCTGCGTTTCTGCTGCCGGTGGCGGTGTCCATTGTTGGATACCGCTGGTTCCGGAGTCAGACCATCGATTCGCACCTAGCGACACTGGGCGGATACGTGTTGCTGCTGCTGTCGCTACCGTCTCTATTGGCGATGATTCCGTTCTGGGATGTGCGCGGCGCGGTGCCCGCGGGTGGAATGCTGGGCGCTCTGGTTTCTCATGGCCTGCAGAGCGGGTTCAACCATGCCGGGGCGCTGCTGGTGGCTGTGGCGCTGCTGATCGTGGCGCTCTTCCTGACGACACGGTTTTCGTTTAGCGGGGCGCATGCGTGGGCTAGCGGAGCGAAGGGACCGCTGGGACGAATGGAGAAGCTGGGAATTTTGCAGAAGGCGCAGGCGCGTTGGCACGCGTGGCAGGATGAACGTGAGCAGCGGCGGAACCGGCGTGCTGTGGAAGAGCGGCGACTAGCCGGGCGTAAACCGGTGGCTCCACAGATTGTAGGCAAGGCCGAAGCTGAAGAAGTGACCAAGACGATTCACCTCAAGGATGTAAGCGATGTATTTCGCGGGAAGAAGGCAGTAGTCGAGGAAGACGAACAGGATGAGAAGGACAAAGGAGCCTCGCACAAGGCTCCGATCATGTTTGCGAACCAGGAGAAACTGGAAAAGCCGAAGAAGACCAGCGAAATCAAGATTGAAAAAACAAATGCCAATTACAAACTGCCGGGCGTGCAGTTGCTGCGCGAAGGCGAGGGCGGCCACAAACTGGACGAAGAGGAATTAAAACTCCGGGCGCGCGCGATTGAGGAAAAATGCCATGAATTTGGCGTCGAAGGACGGGTAACGCAGATTAATCCTGGGCCGGTCGTAACCACGTTTGAGTTCAAACCGGAAGCGGGCATCAAGTACAGCCGAATTATTGGATTGACGGACGATCTCTGCCTGGCGTTGAAGGCGGAATCGATTTTAATTGAGCGCATACCGGGCAAATCGACGATTGGCATTGAAGTGCCAAACGACAAGCGCGAAACGATTGCCCTGCGAGAAATTATCGAGGCTACAGAATTTGCGAACTCCCCCAGTAAGTTGACCCTGGCGATGGGACGCGATTTGCACGGACGGATCCGGATTACAGACCTCGCTTCGATGCCGCACTTGTTGATTGCGGGTTCAACAGGCACAGGCAAGAGCGTTTTCATCAATTCGCTGATGATGTCGATTCTGTATAAGGCGACGCCAGACGACGTGAAGATGGTGCTGGTCGACCCCAAGCGACTGGAATTGAATTTGTACGAGGGAATTCCCCACTTGATTGCGCCCGTGGTTACGGACCCAAAGGTGGCGTCCAACGTTCTACGGAACGCGACGCGGGAGATGGAAAACCGGCTAAAACTGCTGGCCCAGCGCGGCGTTCGGAACATTGACCAGTACAACCGGACATTCCAGAAGCAGCAATCGCTCTCTCTGTTCGCGAGTGTGGAAGAGAGCGAGCACAAACCGCTTCCCTACCTGATCATCGTCATAGACGAATTGGCGGACCTCATGATGGTGGACACCAACAATGTGGAAGAGTCCATCACGCGACTGGCGCAAATGGCGCGCGCGGTGGGCATCCACTTGATCCTGGCAACGCAACGGCCTTCGGTGGACGTGATTACGGGATTGATCAAAGCCAACTTCCCTGCCCGCATATCGTTCCGCGTGGCCAGTAAGGTGGACTCGCGAACGATTCTGGACTCGAATGGTTCGGAATCACTGCTAGGCAAAGGCGACATGCTCTATTTGCCAGCAGGATCGGCGCGACTGCACCGTATCCATGGGCCGCTGGTCTCAGAAGATGAAATCAGCGCGGTGTGCGACTTTTGGAGGGCGCAGGCTCCCGCGAAATATAACGAGCAGTTGCTGGAGGCACCGAAGGACGATGATGACAAGGGCGGAAGCGAGAGCAGTGGTGGCAATAACGCGAGCGGTGAAGGCGGTAGCGCCGAAGGGGACGATGACGAACTGTTTCAGGACGCGGTACGCGTGGTGTGCGAAGCTGGACGCGCTTCAACCTCTACACTGCAACGACGTTTGCGCATCGGCTATGGCCGGGCGGCCCACCTGATCGATTTGATGGAGCGGGACGGGATTGTAGGCCCGCCGGACGGAACAAGGCCGCGCGAACTGCTGAAGGGCCGCGACTGGATGCGGGAGTACGACGATTCGCAAAAGTGAAAGGGCGGAAATCGGCTCTCAGATAGCGGGTAACGCGGAGGGTATTTGACGCCCATTAGTCGCTTCTACCATTCCACGATCTATTTCGCCCTATTCTTATTGTTCGTGCCTGCATTAGTTCCCCAGGCGACCAAAGAAACAACGCCGCGATTAGTCCACATCTTTGTGGCCCTGGCGGATAACAAGTACCAAGGGATTGTGCCGGTACCAGCGGCGCTGGGCAATGGGGACGATGCCGCGCACAACCTCTATTGGGGCGCAGCGTTTGGCGTACGAACATTTTTTCGCAAGGGTGCGGAGTGGAAAGAGCTCTCCACGATTGAGAACCCCAATGCGTACATCCTGGAACGGACCATCTTTTTTCATCCTGCAAGTGGCACATATTTGGTTGCCGACGCTTATCGAGGGCGCGAGATCAAGCGAGCCATCGTGGATTTCTACAACTCGGCAGCGGGACGGACTGGGGAAACGATCGAGGTGCATCCAAAGCCGGCTACGAACAATCTCCGCCTGCCAGCGACCACAGCACTCTCTGTATATGTGGGACACGATGGGCTGATGGATTTTTCAATCGAAGACGACTTTACGAGTGCGGGCAAGGAGCGGCGAGAAGTAATGATCCTTGCATGCGCCAGCAAGGCATTCTTTGCTCCGAAACTGCGCGATACAGGTGCTGAACCCATATTGTGGACGACCGGACTGATGGCGCCAGAAGCATACACGTTAAAAGCGGCGCTGGATGGCTGGACAGCGAGAGAGTCGCACGAGCAGATCCGCCAACGGGCCGCACTGGCCTACGCGCATTATCAGAAATGCAGCATCGCTGCGGCGCAACGCCTGTTTTCGTCAACGTGGTGAACGAACTACGGATGCGCTTCCAAATATTTGCCAAGGATTGCGGCGGCATGCTCGCAAAGTTTGCGGTCCTCGAGACCGAAGGCTGCAGGAAAATGACTATCGATATCGAGTTCGCCGACAACTCTACCTTTAGCGAAAATAGGGACGACGATCTCGGATTTCGTTTCCAGAGAGCAGGCCAGGTAGCGGGAATCGGAGTTGACATCATCGACAACGATGGTTTTCCCGCTGGCGGCTGCGGCACCACAGATACCCTGATTCAAAGGAATGCGCGTGTGCGGCGTCATCGTGCCGCGAAATGGGCCTAGCACCAGGATATTGGGATCGCCCTCGAACTCCAACATGTAGAAGCCAACCCAGTTGTATCGGGTGAGTCGTTCATGAAGCAAAGTCACAATCGACTTCATGAGTGCTTCGGCAGATGCAGCCTTGGCAGCCAGAGTATTGAGTTCCGCAATTACTTCGGTGGATTTAACTATCGTGGTTGTCATTTGCAAGTAGTCCAACACAGGTGCAGTGGGGGCACGAAACCATTTTTGCGCGGATTGTGGCGGGAAAGTAATAGACAATTGCGAACGATTGTGGCGGACCAAACAATTGGGTTCAATTGACACTCCAGCGCGAGGCCTCTAAACTATTTATACAAAGTGCCGGGGTAGCTCAGTGGTAGAGCGCCGCCCTGAAAAGGCGGGCGTAGCCAGTTCGATTCTGGCCCCCGGCACCATTGTCACAGCCACGCTCCCAAACAAATCCCAAGTGCCTGAAGCTACGTAGGTTCGCCCGTCCGCTGCCAATGTAATTCTCTCTACATGCTTGGCGATCTCAGCGCGAGCGAGTCTCGAATCCCCCGTCCACATTGACCGCAGATCCCTCAGTTCCGCTTCCACAAACCGTCGCGTTGAACAAAAAGGTCTTAGGGCAATCGCAAAAGTTGATTCTGGACGGAGAGGTTTGGGAAGACTCATCGGGCTACAAGCCAGCACATACAGAGAGAATATCAGCCAGCTTGGGTGGTACTTCGCTGGCCAAGATTGCAAAACTGACCCTCCGCCAACTCTCCGCCCACTTCGAGCAAGTAACGTTTGACATGCCTAACAACGAGGCGAGTCCGTATGGATTGTATGGATGGGAGTTTAACTCGATAGACGTCCGAATGGATCGATCTGACGATAAGGGCCAGGTCCCGCTGATATGCAACGTTTATTACGAATTTGAGAATTGGTCGAACACTTACACCATCGCGGATCTTGCTCAATCTATTCAAGACGTGCTCGCTGAGCATCCGGAATTGCCTTTAAGATACTGGACCCGCAACGACTTGATATTCACGAATGTGCCGAGGGCCTAAGCGATCCGGGGAACAGTGGAAGTGTTGAGAAAAATCTTCGACAGTGTGAATGTAACTGCGTATAGTTTCTCGAGAGTAGTTACGACGCTGGAGTTCCTCCAGCATCATTTTTCTTAGATGGGTCACAGGGACCTCCTTGTGACCCAAAACTTATCTCAAGCAACAACCAACCAAGCTCCCCTACCTCACGCGAAGCGTCCGCCGCCGGGCGGCTACGTCCTAACGTGCTAATCGCCGAAGTGGGTACTGGCCAGGGGGCTTATCCTGCGGGTCGATAATTCTCAAATTCCCACTGGCCTAGCAGGCTGACTTTCTGAGCTATTTCTCCCCAAGTGTCACCTGAACAGCGCATGAGATACTTTTCAATGAATCTCCGCAGCTCAGAGTAGTCGTATCTGAACACGATGACTTTGTGCAGGCCAAGAACGATGCCAGTAGCTCCATATTGTTCCGCCAGCCACTTCGGTGTGCAGATGGTGATGTCAAAAGACTCCTCCCCCGGCTCACCCATCGGCCCAACCATAGCTCGGATAACAAATCCGAAACTATCTTCTTTTTCAGGCTGATAACTTTCGACGTCCGCTATGTCAGACGAACACAGACTTTTCAAAACAGCTTGCATGTTTGTTCCCCTGAAAGCTATTGATGCGAAGAGAAGTATAGGCCAAGGTTCATTGCCCCGCAGTGGCTGCTCAAGGGAATAAGTCGGGTCAAGTCCCGGTAGAACGAGCTAACCGCCGAAGTGGGTACTAGCCTCCGCTTTTCCGATTTGCCTACCGAGACTTATCAGGTCGACTTTTGTTTCCGCTCCTAGTGTCGGCTCTTCCAGATTGCCAAATTACTTGTCGCGGAATTCAAAAACCCTGAGATGCATTGTGTCTGCAATGGGCACGCCCAGAAGCCTCGCCGGCTGGTACTTCCATTTACTCACAGTGTTAAGAACGATTTGTGCAACTTCCGGGCTAGGTCGGCCTTCCAAAGATACTTTTGCCACGCTTCCATCTGGATTAATCAGCAGTTTGATCCCGACTGGCTGCGGCTTAGGTATGTTAGGTGGGAGCTGTGGCTCGGGCGCGAAGATCACCTTCGGAAGGGACACGCCGGTGGCCATTGGTGCTCCGCCCACGGAAGAACTGCCGGTAGCGATTGGGGATGAACAGTCGGTGGCTTGAGATGCCAACAAGCGCTCCTGTTGGAGGTGTTCCGCGCCTTTGACCCAGTCCAGGAGTTCGCTCACCGGCTCTTGCTGACGTGCCACAGGAATATCCGCGAGTTCAAATAGCTGCGGCTCATTAGACCGTGCGACCGCGATAGTGACGATTTCGATGTCCTCAATGGGCCTTACGGCTCCTTGCGGGTCAAACACCAACTTAGGCCCCAGGCTTCCCTTGAATCCAACAACGCCGTTCATGGAATGGAGCTCCGGAGTTGCGAGAATCGCCCGGAGCGCATCGAGGTGGGCCGGAGGTAGTTTCGTCTCGAAGACCTTGGGCGGTACCCATTCAAATCCGGCGCGCACACCCGCAGGGACTTGCTTTCGTTCCTCACGATGGTAGTCCCCGCTCGCAGAGACGATGACACAGGTCCTTCTGAAGCTGTCTAGGCTGTCTCCAACAACATGCACGCTTTGGAGCATCCACAATGGCGACGCTGGCGACGCCGTTTGCGCCATGGCAGAACCAAACTTACTTGACTCCAACCGGACATCGCCATTCACATATGCTGCCAATGCAGCGCCCTTCGGAACTGTGACGTCGTTGCCCTTGACCAAGAGGAACAACGGTGCGACCGGGAAGAACAGAAGGCCCGCAGCAACGATTCCGACTGCCATCCCCGCAACGTGACTATCACCTTTTGCGCCCTTGACCGCGCGAATCGCCGCTTTGCCGGTGTCAGCGAGACGCACGTAATCCAATACGATCTCGAGCTTTCCAGCGCGGCCCAGACGCCGCTTTGACTGAGCTTCCGTCACAGTGCCTACCGCGGCGGAGCCTTTTGGAATGACAAGAATCCCGTTTACGGCAACATCTTCGAGAACTTCAAAATCGACTGAATCACCGACGTGTGCGTCCGCTGACGACACGTTTCGGCTGAGCGTAAGGAGAACAGGAGTGCCATCTTGGAGGACGAACTGGCCAGGTTGAAGACTCTTTTCCGCATCATTTGCCTGAGCTGCTTGCTTTGCTGCATCCTGAGATTCAACTGCAACCAGTGATTGGAGCGAACCAAAGAGCAAAAGGAAACTCGCACCTAACGAGAAGATCTGACTTCCCACTGGTTGTTCCCTTTCTGCTTTGACAAGCGGATGGGTTAATTGGCTCAGACTATCAACGCGCGGCATTTGTCGCAACACAATTAACGCACTAACAGTTCGGTCACGGTTCCACTAGCAGATAAGCGAGAAACAGCACTTGTCCGAACAGGTTTACAGGAAGGGCCTGAGGTGTAAGCCGCCTAACTGTTGCGGTAGGGACGACCATCGCTGATCGCCCCCCGCACAGAACCGTACGAGCGGCTTTCCCGCATACGGCTCCCACCTTGGATATATGACGCGGAGGGTTGCTCTGCGTACACCGCTCCATTCCTGGGACACTCGATTTCCCCGCTCTGTGTCGGGCAAGTGTTGAATGAAACGATGTTCTCCTTGGTCCGCGCCCTTTTCTCCCCAGACTCCGCCGAAGATTGCTCTTCTTTGTTCGTCTGGTTCATCGATACTATGGCGCGGTCCGACTCCTCCAGAGCGTGCGTGTCTGCCTTGTGGCTTTGCACCTTCGCAGACCGGCCTCGTTCCCTTTCGGGTCGAGGCGCTCCAGAGGTCTCCCGGTTCTCGTGCATGTTGTTTCTCAGCGTGCGCTGGTTCTTAGACTACGCAGGACCGACTGCTCGCTCGCGATTATCGCGATACAGCCGTGGTGCCTTCCGCCATCAGGAAAGAGTCGGCGTCCTGATTTTGCGTTTTTCGAAGCTCAATCGCCCGGCCCACCGATACCCCTGCCTACGCTTCAAGCGACATCTCGCGATGCCGCCTGCAAGACTGAGGGCCAAGATGGAGTCGCTGTCTCCCTTCTTGTAGGACTCTTTCATTCCTTACAACATGGCGGTTTAACCCGGCGTACCCTGATTGACGCTTACCGGAGAAGTTAGTCCCAGTACCAAAAGTGCGGGAAACCCGTGCGAAACGAATACCCGACTTGATCGCACAACATGTCCGGCTTACGCCGCTACGCGGATAAGTTCAAACGTGAACGGCACAATCAAGTGTGGGACGTTGCAAGCCCCCGCAACCATTTCAAAACCTGTCTCAAGATGGTTTTACGCAACCAGTGACGGGCGAATTGCCACTCCCGATTTATAGCCCAATTCGCCCAACTCAAATCCCAAACCAGCTCTCTCACACCATCCCCTCCGATAAGTCTCGTCGTATCGCAGTTGCGCCGCGTAGAGGTCGATTGAGTTTTGCGAATGGCCTTTTCATGGAAGGACGTACTGAATTGCGGCGACGCGAGAAATAAGCCTTCCACCTGCCAAAAATAAGCTTGAAATGGGGAATCGATGGCGCGATACTCCCCTAAGATACTTATGGGCAGGGACCGCTTGCAATGACTCAGAAAAAGTCCGAAACCGGCAATCTGTTGCGCGACACACTCGACATGTTAATCCTGAAAACTCTGAGCCACGGAGAGATGCACGGCTACGACATCGCGGAGGACATCCATGAGAGGAGCGACCAGGTCCTGGGCGTCGAAGAAGGCGCTTTGTATCCGGCGCTCCATCGACTGGAGGTTCGCGGGCTGCTCGCGGCAGAGTGGGGCGCATCGGACAACAACCGGCGAGCGAAATATTACAGGCTGACGGCGGCGGGCCGGAAACAGCTCGCGGAAGAAACAGCGCACTGGAAGCGCATGTCTTCCGCGATTGCGCGGATTCTGGAGCCTGCCTAAGGAGGACCTATGGCGCGCGAGTGGTTGACGGAAGCGTGGCTGAGAGTCAAGGCGCTGGCAAAGCGGAGAAGGCTGGAGCGCGACCTGGAGGAGGAACTACAGTTTCATCTGGCGAAGCGCGCAGAAAAGAACCGCGCCTTGGGCCTCGGAGCAGATGACGCGCAAGCCGCGGCGCACCGGCGATTTGGGAACGTTACGCTGGTAAAAGAAGATTGTCGCGAATCGTGGACTTTCACGTGGTTGGAAACGCTCTGGCAGGACCTTCGCTACGCGGCCCGGATCCTGGCAAAGAGCCCGGGCTTCGCCGCCGTGGTGATTTTCTCTCTTGCCCTCGGCATCGGAGCGAACACCGCGGTATTCAGTGCGATGAACACGCTGCTGCTACGCGCTCTTCCTTACGAGCATCCGGAAACCCTAGCCGACAGTCTGGTCCACGCAAAAACCGGACCCCGGTGCGGATAGTCTTGCGCCGGTTGCCGAAGTGGCCGACTGGAAAAAACAAAACCACGTTTTTGCAGACATTGCCGCAGTCGGCATGACGATGCCGGCCACTCTGACCGGCATCGGCGAGCCTGGACCGGTCCTCGTTCAATCAGCGACTCAGAACTTTTTCGACTTGGTCGGAGTGCAACCCTCATTCGGGCGAGTCTTTCGCGCGGAAGAAAGCCAGGAGCAGTCCCAAACCGTTGTCATCAGCAATGCCTTCTGGAGGAGGAGGTTCAACAGCGCCCCCAATGTGCTTGGCAAGGCGTTCCGGCTCGATGGTGTAGATTCGACTGTCGTCGGAGTGATGCCCACGGGGTTCACGGGGTTTGCGCCGTGGTCCGCGTCGGGCGCCGAGGGAAAGCCCACGGAGGTTTGGAGACCGATCGATCCGGGGAGTGCAATGAACGCGAAGCGCTCCGACCATTGGATCATGCCGGTGGCGCGCCTTAAGCCGGGAGTGACCGTCGCGCAAGCACAGGTCGAGATGGACGTGATCGCGCTCGACATGGAGCAAGCTTATCCCGAGTCCAATAAGGGAGTGGGAGAAAAAGTCATCCCTTTGCGCGACACGCTTGACAAGAATTCTGGAGACATGCTCTACCCACTTCTGGGGGCAGTGGGGTTCGTCCTGCTGATCGGCTGCGTGAACGTGGCGAACCTCATGCTTTCGCAGACGGAGGGTCGGCGAAAGGAGTACTCCGTGCGGGCGTCGCTCGGTGCGAGCCGGCGGCGGCTCATGCAGCAATCGCTTGCCGAGAGCGGATTGCTGACATTGATGGGGGGCTCGTTCGGCATACTGCTTTCGTTCTGGGGAACCCGACTGATGCGCGCGATTACACAAAGTGTTCCAGACGCGCAGAACATTCGCATCAACGGACGTGTGCTACTTTTTGCCGCTGGGCTCTCTGTCTTGACGGCGTTGCTCTTCGGACTGGCCCCGGCCATTCGCGCTGCGCGCCCCGATTTGAATGACGCTATGCGCGAAGGAGAGAGCAGGACTTCGACCGGGAAACGAGGCCGCGCGCGTTATCTGTTGGTGATTTCGGAAGTAGCCCTCGCAATGGTGCTTTTGGTGGGGGCCGGTTTGATGATTAACAGCCTGCTTCGCATGGTGCTCCCCTCTCCCGGCTTTGACCCGGCGAACGTCCTGACGATGGCAGTGAATTTCCCTGAAACAGAGGGACAAGTATCTCGAGAAAATTCCGGGCACAGACTTGAATAGGGTATCCCCGAAAGTGACCGCCTTTCACCAGCAATTGATCGAAAGAGCTGCAGCGCTGCCAGGCGTCGAGTCGGTAGGCATGATCAGCATCATTCCTCCGCTGGGAACAGGAAGCAAGACTTTTTCAATCCTGGGGCATCCGGCTCCGTCGCCGGGGGATCGGCCTATGGGATTTTTCAACCAAGTGAGCCCCAGCTACTTCCGAACCATGAGAATTCCGCTCAGGAAAGGGCGCTACTTCGATGAGCGCGACACACAGAGCGCGCCTTGGGCAGTGATCATTAGCGAGACATTGGCAAGCCGCTTTTTCCCGAACGAAGATCCCATCGGGCAGCAGATCCTCCTCCGCTACGAGCCTGAACAAGTGATCGAAGATCGTCCGCGCCAGATTGTAGGGGTTGTGGGAGAAGTCAAGCAGATCGGCATGGGCGGGCTTCACCCACTGCTCTACGAATCCTTTCTTCAGCAGTCGCAAACGATCCAGGGCGACGCAGATTTCGATCGTTTGGGTAGCCTGGTAATCCGGACCACTTCAAACGTACGCGCCCATGAGGCAGACATCACAACGTCGGTGAAGCAAATGGTGAAAGAGATGGACCCGGATCAGCCCGTGACTGACATCAGTACGATGGATGACGTGCTGGGAAAATCCATGAAGAATTATGAAAACTACGTCTTCGTACTCGCGTTTTTGGCTTGCATAGCCGTGGTTCTGGCAGCGATCGGCGTTTATGGCGTCCTTTCCTACTTCGTCAACCAGCGAACACGCGAATTGGGTATCCGTTTGGCTCTCGGAGCTCAGCGCGGTGACGTGCTCATGCTGGTCGCCAAGCTAGGACTAACACTGGCTGGGATCGGACTAGCTATTGGCGTTGCGCTGACACTCGGACTCAACCGGTTCATGGCGGAGCACCTCTGGCTGTTTCGCGTGAAGTCCACTGATCCCGCAACCTATGCCGCCGTCGGACTCCTGCTGGTCAGCATTGCACTACTCGCGTGCTACATCCCGGCTCGCCGCGCCACAAATGTGGATCCCATGACCGCACTGCGGCATGAATAACTTGGTGAGTTCATAACAATGGAGCGCCCATGAAATTCACGCGCTCTGGGATCGTCTTAGCCTTAGACTCTTTCTCCTAAGAGACTCGCGCCACACCGCTCAAGCTGCCAGCTCAAACCGGAACGGAATTTTGTGGCTGTTACATGCGATCCGGGCCCCCGGCACCATCTTCCGCTAACGTCCACCGCGAACTTTTGATTTTCCTTCGACGCGCTTCAAATTAGCTACTTCTTTGCCTTGGGCGGAAAGTCCTTGAATGATTTCGTGACCAATTCACTTACTTCCTTGTCCATGTTCTTGAGGGCCTTGTCTGGATCACGAAAGTTTTTGCTGTAGATAGTTTCCCAGACTGGCTTGCGAGTGGCCGCGTCAACGATATGGAACTCGATTTGGCCGTTCACTTTCATCCAGGTGGTGGGAGATAACGTCGGGCCATTGCCAAGACCGTAGTTTGGTGTGATGTCAGCAGAGGTGGTCGGACCGGAACCAGCTTGACTCGCACCGCCGGCGCCTAAATTCACGTTACCTCCGCCATCATAATAGACGTAAAAATCAGGTTTTTCCTTGACCTCAACAAACCCTCTTGCGGCGAGAAATTGGTTCACGTTTTTGACGATCTTCAGGTCCATCACTTCGTTCGTGTCGGGGTTCTGCCGGGTTGTCAAACGATTCTCTCGCCAGGCATAGCGCTTGTGGTCAGAAAAACTGTACTTGTCATCGAGCGTGGTAGAAACCTTCTGCGCATACGTTAATTGCGAAACGCATAATCCGCAGACGAGAATGAAAAGCAACCGGCTGAGCTTACGAGTCATGGATTGTGGACCTTTCTGCGGTAGCTCGCGAGTGGCGAGGCGTACTCTAAGCCGGGCGAACGAAATACCCAGTCGAGATTTTGGATTCGTGCGTTGGAGCGTCCCACTGCTCATAGATACTACCAAGTTTCAACGTACCCTCCCCAAAGTAAGTTGATGTCGGTCACAAGCATTGCGTTCTCGATCTCCCCACCATTGCAAATCGCTTTATTGGTTTCCCTTTCCAGCGGCGTCGATTCATGCGGTGAACATTCAATTCGTGATCCCCCCTCAAATTACGGTGTCCCGGTTAGACTTGGCGCACACAATGGAAGTGCTGTAGGCTGATGCATTCGTGGACCGTGAGCGAATGTATGGGCGCCCCCTTTTTGGAGCCCGGAGGATGCGACGATGAAGGCATGCGTACTGCTGGATGTGGGGCGTATGGAGGTGAAGGACGTCGCGGCCCCGCGCGTTTCGACGCGCGATGTGTTATTGCGCGTTTCCGCAGTGGGCATTTGCGGCACAGACACCCACATTTTTGGCGGCCACGCCAACTACAACACCGATTCGAGCGGAAAGCGAATCCCGCTGACTGTGGAACCACAAATCCTGGGCCACGAGATCAGTGGAATTGTGGAAGAAGTCGGCGCGGAGGTTTACGACTTGAAACCCGGCGATCGCGTCGTGGTCGATCAGGGACTGAACTGTATGAGCGCCCACCGGCAACCCCTCTGCGAGTATTGCCAAACCGGTGATTCACACCAATGCGCGTCTTATCGCGAACACGGCATCACCGGCATACAGGGAGGTTTGGCGGAGTTTATCGCTGTCCCCGCAATCAATGCGGTGCGCTTGATGACCGACCTCAATATGGCAGAAGCGGCACTTGCAGAGCCCCTGAGTTGCATCATCCACTCTTCGGATACGGTTTCCCGCGCGCACGCCCGTTATTCCCTCAAAGCGCCGGAAAAGGAACGGCGCGTCCGGCATATTCTGATTTGCGGCGGCGGCCCCGCCGGGCTGCTGTTTACGCAATATCTGCGCCGGGGACTTGGATATGACGGCATGTTGCTTGTCGCCGAGCCAAACGCATTGAAACGTCGATTGGCGAAGCGCTTCGGTGCGGATGAAGTGCTGGACCCGAGCAACCGTGACCTCGGGGACGCAGTCCGTGAACACACCAAGGGCGAAGGCGTGGAATACATGATCGAAGCTTCAGGTCAGGGCCGTGTGTTTGCCTCGATCCCGCAATTGGTCCGCAAGCAGGCAACAGTGCTGCTCTATGGGCATGGCCATGGAGGCACCGATCTAAGTGTGTTGAACAGCGTGATGTTCAAGGAACCCACGCTCGTGAACCCAATCGGCGCCTCTGGAGGATTTGAGAAGGACGGGCGGCCATCCGTCTACACTCGTGGGCTGCGAATGATAGAAAACGGCGAAATCGAGATCGCCCCGTTCATCACGCATCGTTATACGAACTTGGATCAGGTGCAAGGCGCACTGACAAACGGGATGGGCGCAGCGGACTATGTGAAAGGCGTGGTGGTGCTTTAGAAGTATTGCGTCTCCAGACTTCTATGCGAACTACTGTTGCGTTCATCAAAACATGAGACTCAGACGGTAATCGTTTTTTTAATAAGTCAGTGGTAGAGTGATGCGCGAAGAACCTTTCGCATGCCGGGAGGGCACATGGCGGAATGGGAATTACGGCCGCTTTCGCTGGGCGAAATACTTGACCGCACATTTTCCATGTATCGAAAGCATTTTGTATTGTTTCTGGGCATCACGACGATTCCGCATTTGCTGATCCTCGGGCTAAACCTCGCGCAGGTTCTCATGATTGCCCCTGCAAAGGTAGCCGCGCCACGCGCGGAACAGTTTCAGGGCGGGACCAGCGGCGCCCTGTTAGGGTTAGGAGTCTTCGGCGGCCTGATTGCCGTCGTCGTCTATGTCATCGCATACCTGTTTGCTCAAGGCGGTACAATCTACGCAGTCTCTGACATTTACCTTGGCCGTCCAACCACGATCGGCGCTTCACTCAAAAAGATGTGGGGACAACTTCTGAATTTGTTTGTTGTATCCCTGCTGAACGGTTTGGCAGTAGTGGGTGCAGCCATTTTCCTACTCATACCGGGAATTTATGTGGCTTGCCGATTGTTGACTTGCGTCCCCGCCGCCCTCCTTGAAGACTTAGGAGCCCGTGAATCCCTAGAACGCAGTTGGGGTCTCACCAGGGACAATGCCGGCCGCTCCTTTGTCATTTACGTACTCTATATAGCCATGCTCTATGCATTCATGCTTTTGCTGATGATTCCGTTCACTGTGATGGCGGCTGTGTATGCGAAAGATCCTGGGATGGTTCGCTTATCCATGATCCTCTTGCAACTCGGGACGTTTATTGCGGAGATTCTCGTGGGGCCGTTCATGTTGATCGCCACTTCGGTGTTCTATTACGACCTACGAGTAAAAAAAGAAGCCTTCGATCTGCAGATGATGATGAATCCGGCGGGTGGGATTTCTTCTGGGAACACCATTGTTCCGTCGCTACTCTCTTGAGGTCGTCGGGAAAGCAAGCCGAGCACTTGCGAAGGCGCCGATGAAACGCCCCTTCTTGCTGATTTTTGTTGTTCTTATCGGACTCGCAACTCCCTCCGCGTCTCCTCAGACGACGATTACCGTAGTCCCCGAGAGGGACCCTTCCGATACTGCGTATAGCATGCCGGCCTTCACCGCTGAATTGCAGAGATTGTCGGATCTGCTCGACAGCAATCCTTCCCCAAAAGACATCGCTACGTTACGGGATTCCCTCCCGAAACAATGGATGCTAAGCACCACCGAGAGGACCTATTCCGTTTCCACCGACATCCTGGACAAGGAACTTGCCGCAGGAGCAAACAACGAGGCAAAGGTGTGGGTCGATCATCTTCTCGCCGAGGTGCAGAGCTATTCCGACCCACATTCTGGATCTTTGGATGACCCTCGAGGAGAGCTGAAGAAGATTCTATCGGGCAGCGAGTTCGCCGGCGTTCGTCCCCCGACCAGTTGGGACTTGCTTCGAGAGCGCATCGCAAACTGGATTAGCCGATTACTTGGCAGAATTTTTGGCGGCTTGGAGCGATACCCCATCGGTGGCCAGATCCTTTTCTGGGTAGTCGTGGTGGGGTGCGTAGGATTCATTGCCATGTGGCTATTTCGTTTCATGGTCAGCCGTGATCGAATGAATTCCCTGCCCCCGGGCGAAATTGTTGCTTCCACGCGCACCTGGCAGGAATGGGTGCGCGCCGCACGCGAAGCCGCCAACCGCAATGATTTTCGCGAAGCGGTGCATTCCGCGTATTGGGCAGGGATTACCCGGCTGGAAGACAACGGCGTTCTCCCGAAAGATCGCACGAAAACGCCGAGGGAATACCTGCGGCTGGTGTCTGAACCATCGCCACATGAATTGGCGCCGCGCCCGATTTATCGCGAGCCACTTACCGAGTTAACTAAGCGCCTGGAACGAATTTGGTATGCGAATCGAGGCGCGAGTCCGGAAGATTTTCGTGACACGCTGCGACAATTGGAGGCGCTGGGATGCCCACTGGAATAGCGGCATCGGATCGCAAGCTCCTGATCGGAGGCGGAACCCTTCTGTTCCTCTTGCTCGTGGCCGGAGCCGTGCTCTCGCCACCTGCCGACCAGTTCGAATCGCCGGTGCCTTCTACGTATTCTGCACAGTCAGGCGGAGCCGAAGCCGCCTACCGGCTGCTCACGAAACTTCATTACCCGGTCCGTCGCTGGGAGAATCCGCCGACGGAGCTGGATGCCGGATCCGAGAATATTCTTCTGATCCTTGCGGAGCCGATGCAACCACCCAGTGATAAGGAGAGAAAAGCCCTGGCAGATTTTGTCAGCGGCGGCGGACACGTCCTGTTCACCGGCGCAAATATACGCGACTATTTTCCAGAGGCCCAGATTTCCTCGGAGCAACCCGACGCCGACTTTGCATCGTTCAGCCCTAATATTCCCTCACGTCTTACCAGAGATGCCGAACGCATTTCGCTTCGGGCAAAGGCTTACTGGGGAAAGCCCTCGCCAGAACAGCTTGAACTATATGGCAAACCCGGTTCCGCTGCCGTCGTGAGCTGGGTGAAGGGCGATGGAGACTTGGTTTGGTGGGCGGGTTCGACTCCGCTAACAAATGCAGGCATCACGCGAGATGACAACCTTCCTTTCTTTCTCGGCTCTGTTGGCAACTGGCGGCACAAGGCGAGTTACAGGATTTACTGGGACGAATATTTTCATGGACAACGCAGTTCCTTGTGGAGCTATGTGGGCAAAACGTCGCTGGCGTGGAGCGTGCTCCAGGTCGGAGCCCTTGCCCTTGCGGTTTTCTTCACCTTCAGCCGCCGCAGTGGACCAACCTACGTACCCGCGGAAGTCTCGCGACTTTCTCCCTTGGAGTTTGTGGACACGCTTGGCGGATTGTACGAGCGCGCGGGAGCGGCCTCCTCGGCTCTCGCGGTGTCTTACACGAAGCTCCGCACCCTGCTCACGCGACAATTGAGCTTGCCATCGAACTCACAGGATGCAGAACTGGCCACTGCGGCAGAACTACGGTTGGGCTGGAAAGATTCCGGCCTCGCAGCTACCCTTCGCCGCGCAGGTGCAGCGAAGCGCGTGGAAAAGCTTCCGCCGAAAGAAGCACTCGGTCTGGTCCAGGAATTGGAAAAGTTTGCAGCAAAATTGAGCATTCGTGGGCAAATCAAACGGGAGAGAACCTAATCGTGGAACATCTATCAGCATTCGCAACGACAGCCCGCGCAGGGCTGGCAAAAGTTATTGTCGGACAGAAGGAAGTGGTCGACCAACTCCTGTTGGTCCTTGTTTGCGGAGGCCACGCGGTCATCGAAGGAGTTCCGGGGTTGGCCAAGACGTTGGCGGTAAAATCTCTCGCGCGGATCTGCGGCTTGAGCTTCCAACGCGTGCAGTGCACTGCCGACCTGATGCCCGCAGACGTCACCGGAACAAATATTTTCAACTTGAAAGACAGCACGTTTAGCCTTCACCGAGGCCCGATCTTCACCGATTTGCTTTTGGTAGACGAAATCAATCGAACATCGCCGAGGACTCAGGCTGCTTTGCTGGAAGCAATGGAAGAGCGGCAAGTGACGATTGACGGAACGCGTTATCCGTTGTCGCAAAACTTCACGGTGCTGGCCACGCAGAACCCGATCGAGTTTGAAGGCACCTATCCCCTGCCCGAAGCTCAACTGGATCGGTTCCTGATGAAAATTCGCGTTACCTATCCTTCGGCTGCCGAGGAAGCCGCCATCCTGCTGCAGTACGAAAAAGGTTTTGATCCACGGCGTTTGGATAAAATCGTGTTAGACAAGATTGATCCGGCGCTCCTTTCCGCGGCACAAAAGGAAATCGAGGGTGTGCGCGTTGAACCCGCGCTCCACTCCTACATCATTTCCTTGGTGCGACGGACCCGCGACTGGCCGGCCATCTCACTCGGCGGCAGCCCACGCGCCGCCGTTGGATTGTTTTTCGTCGCGCGCGCTCTTGCCGGGATGGATGGTCGCGATTATTTGCTTCCAGACGATGTCAAGGCCGCCGCACTTCCCGTGTTAAGGCATCGCATTCTGTTGAAACCGGAAGCCGATCTGGAGGGACTCACCACGGATCAGGTCATCACCCAGGTGATTGCCGCCGTGGACGTGCCCAAGTGAAGCCATGAATAGTGAGCCTCGCCCATGAATTCGCCGCGACCTTTGGTGCCGGCGGAAGTCACTTCCCGCGGACGACCGCTGGGCCACGTTCCATTTGCATTTGGACCTCGTTTCTTCGTTGTCTTGTTGCTGGGCTTTCTGTGGCTTGTGCCGGCATGGTGGGCGCCACGATTGATCGCGGCCATGATTCTGTGGGATCTAACGGCGCTTGTTGCCTTTGGCCTCGACCTTGCACGCTTGCCCAAGCCACGAGACATGAAAGTGCGCCGATCCTGGGAACATGCCCCATCTTTAGCAACACAATCTGAAGTGGCTCTCAGCATCAGAAATTTTGGGAGCACCGCAACTCGCTGCACCCTAGTAGACGAAACGCCGGTCTCCTTTCGAACGGCTCCGCCTTCCCTTTCCCTCTTTGTGGCGGCAAGACAGCTCACCAGTGTTAAATACGGGATCCTCCCTCGCCAACGAGGAGATGTCCGATTGGGCAAGCTTTTCTTGCGGTATCAGAGCACTTGGGGATTCGCAGAGCGCTGGGCAGCCGTTGATATTCCTCAGACTGTCCGGGTTTTGCCAGACCTCGAGCAAGCCAGGCAACAGGCCTTCTATCTCATCCGGAGCCGACAGGTGGAGATGGAAAAACGGCGGCGCAGGCAGCGCGGGCAAGGTCGAGAATTCGAAAGCCTGCGCGAGTATCGCCAGGGCGACGAGATGCGCGATGTCTGCTGGACTGCGACCGCGCGCCGCCACCAGTTGACCACCCGGATCTTTGAGGTAGAACGAAGCCAGGCGGTCTGGATTGTCCTGGATGCCGGCCGATTGCTGCGAGCCGAAATCCAGCAAGAACACAGCGACATCCGATTGGCAAAGCTGGATTATGCGGTCAATGCGGCGCTCTCGTTGGCGCAGGTGGCCACCCAGTGTGGAGATCGCGTCGGGCTACTCGCCTATGGCCGCACCATCCAGCAGAACCTTGCCACCGGCCGCGGGCCTGCCCACCTGCGAAGCATCGTCGACTGTCTGGCGCAAGTGCACGGCGAAGCTTCGGAAGCAGATCATTCACGCGCAGCGCGCGTTTTGCTTACAGAGCAAAGCCGCCGCAGTCTGGTGGTCTGGATAACCGATTTTGCCGAGACGCCAACTACTCCGGAAGTGATCGAATACGCTATGCAGATGACCAAGCGCCACCTGGTGGTGTTCACAGCGATGAACCAACCCGACCTAACGGCACTGGCAGAGAAGACGCCGCGCACAACGGAGGAAATGTACCGTCACGCAGCTGCATTGGAGATTGCGAACCGGCGCGACCTGTTACTACGCGGGTTGCGGCAGCGGGGAGTATTTGCGTTCGAACTTGTTCCAGGGTTATTGGCTTCGTCGATTGTGAATCAGTATCTCGACATCAAGGAACGGAACCTGCTCTAGACTTTATCGTTTGCGCTTTACCTGTGCTGGACAGAAGCGGCGTACGCGCAGTGAATAGCCCTTCTCGTGCCTTGGCGGTTCCGAACAGATACGTCAGTAGCGCCGCGAAAAGCACGGCAGCCAATCCGAATTTCATTGCCACCGGTGCGCCGCTGGGCGAGAAAAAGCCTTCAATAATCCCTGCAATAATCAGCATGGGAATCGTGCCGAGCAATAAACGCGCGGCTCGACTGCCCGCCTGCGCCAAAGATACCTTGCGCGGGAGCATGCCCGGAAAGAGCATTCCGCGCGCAATCTCCAGGCCTGCACCTCCCGCGATGAATATGGCAGGCAGTTCCAGCACACCATGGGGAGCGACAAAACTCCAAAGTTGCAGAGCCATCCCCGCTTTCCAGGTTGCCGCACCAATCACTCCCAGCAACAACCCATTCAGCATGATCATCCAGATCGTGCCAATGCCTGCGGTGATGCCCATGGCAAACGTACTGAACGATACCGAGAGATTGTTCGTCATGATGGCGGAAGACGCGAGCGGCTTCACGGTGACGATCGACTCTGTCCACATTTTGCGTTGCTCGATCGTTTCCATCATGCGAGGTCCGAGAAGGCGATAGGCAAAGGCGGGATCGTGCAGAGTGATGACCCAGGCGATGATGCCGGTGAATGCAAAAATACCGACGGTCAGAAGCGTTTGTGGAAGCGTTTCCCTGAAAATCTTGGGATATGTGTCTCTGTAAAATCGCACGATGCCACTGACTTCTTGCTTGTGCCCGTGATAGATCAGGTTGTGACAACGCCCCAGGAGTTGATTGAGATAGGTGGCCAACTGCCGGCTGGTTGCATCTTCGCGCACGGCAGCGAGATCGGATGCGGTTTGGCGATACAATAGGCCAAGTTCCTGCAACTCACTGTGGCTGAGGGCGGAAACACCTCGACTGGAACGCTGTACGAGTTCATCGAGGCGTGCCCAGAATGGCTTGCGCTTTTCCAGCCAACGATTGGAAATCATGTCCTTGAACCCGCCCAACACCGGCTTTCCGTTCGAGCCGTCCGCCGATAAGCTTACCATCGAAACACCAGAGCAAACTGCGCTCGACTTTGCAGTTGCCGGAATTGGCAGCCGATTCCTGGCTATCGCCTACGACGCCATAATCCAATTCCTGATCGGCCTGATTGTTGGAATCGGCGGATTTATGGCGCTCGCCGGAATTTCAACTGTCGCGCCGAAGGCTGCCGTATGGGGCGGCGCAGTTCTGATGCTCTTCTATTTCTTTCTCTATTTTGGCTACTACGCCATTTTTGAAATCCTCTGGAATGGGCAAACTCCCGGCAAACGCAAAGTGGGAATTCGCGTAATTAAAGATTCGGGGCGGCCACTAACCCCGGCGGAAGCGATTGGCCGCAATCTAATGCGCATCGTGGACTGGCTTCCCTTCTTGTATGGCGTAGGAATGGTCAGTGCGTTCCTGACGAAAGGCAACAAGCGGCTCGGAGATTTGGTGGTCGGATCTCTCGTGGTCCGGGAAACGGCTCTAGCCGAACTGAAACCGGTCTGGCAGACAGCACCTAGCACAAGCGCACCTGTTGTTTGGTCCGGTGGGCCACTCGGCGCGGATCGTCTCTCTGCAGAAGAGTTTGCGTTGATTGAATCGTTTCTTAGTCGCAGGTCGGCACTTGATCTCGGCGTCCGCAATCAGATGTCCAGCGCAATTCTGCGGCGCATCAAGGACAAGCTAGCAATTCCAGCAGACAGCTCCCTTTCGGGAGAGAAAATTCTCGAAACGCTCAGTTATGAACGCCGCGCGACAGGGCAATTTTCATAGCGCTGGAACCGCAAATCGTCGCTGCCACTCTTGTCGTCCATCAACAGGTCACTGAAACGATGCAACCGCCAAGGTCAGATCGTCATAGGTGGTAAAGAGATTCAGAAGCCCCACCATCTTCAATGTCTGTACGGTGAATTTCGACGGTTTCAGCAGTCGGATCGCGCCTCCGCTCTGTTTGCAGGTTGTGAGGTGACGAACGAACATGCCGATGCCGCTGGAATCAATCGTGGGCACTTCTTCGAGATCAAGGATAATTTTGAAATTCCCTTGCCCCACAAGTTCATTCATCGTGGAATTGAACCGGTCCAGGGGAGGTCCCATGCTGAGGCGCCCTCGCAACTTGATCACTTTGATTCCATCCTGCGTCTTCAGTTCAATATCCACGTAAAAACTCCCTCCGTGCGAGACCGTCGCCTGCAATCGACCTGCGTTGACACTCTATCAAGCCTTTGTTAGAGTGCGCGGACAAGTTATTTAATCTTGACGCAAAAAGCAAGGAAACCCAGTCCTTCGGCGGCGCTCCCCCCAGAAAGTCGCAGGACAGAAAGTCGAACGTTTGGACAGCCGGGAGCAGGATTCCATTCTAGACCTGTCAGAGCTCTCCACGCACCTCTTGGGAGAGCAGGAAGTCGTGCCGCGCGCGCGAACCTTTGCGCAATTCGTTGCGAGCCTTCTGGGTGAATCTGCGGTTAGCGTGTACGCCCTCGGCGTCATGGATGGAACCCATTTCTGGATCCCCAAAGCCACGGTTGGCGACGCCACCATCCACGAACAGGCAATTCCCCTCGATTCTGGTCTTCTTGCTTCTCTGCAAGAAAGATTCGTCGCCTGTCTTGCATAAAGGGAATGAGATCAAACGCGAAGATTATCCGCACATCGATACCCGCCGAACGCTGCTTTCACTTTGTTATATTCCGCTGGTTCATAAAGAGAACTTGGTAGGCACATTGGAGATCCTGTCCTTTGAGGAAGAACTGTCGGAAGAGGCAATCACAGCGCTAGAACCAGCGGCAGGCGTTGCCGCTGCCGCGATTGCTGCGGCGCAAGTATATGAAGAGGAACGACACGGTACATTTAGCTCCATCACACGATTGACTCAGTTGTATGACCTGGAAAAAGTGTTTTCTTCAACACTGGAGATGCAGGAGTTGTTGCCGCTGATTGGCGCAAAGTTTTCAGAAATTCTTGCCTGCCAGGCGGTGAACATCTGGTTGTTGCTTCCCGATGAATCTGTGGAGTTGATGCATCAAGCAGGAGAAGATTCGACCACTTTCCAAGGTCAAGTGTTGAAAGCAAACGAAGGTATTGCGGGCACCGTTTCGGACAACGGTGAGCCTGCCCGCATTTCCGACTCCAACGATGAAAGGCTGGCGCAGCGGAACCACGTCGCGCCTGAATCGCCAGTGACCTCGCTGATCGCGGCGGCGATCATGGATAGGTCGGCGCTGGTCGGAGTCGTGGAGGCAATCAATAAGCTGGATGGAACGGCTTTCGATGACGACGATTTGTTTACGCTGAGCAGTCTGGCGGAAACTGCCTCGACCGCTTTGCACAATGCCGGCTTGCTGCTGGCCGAACGCAAAGTGGAAATTCTGGAGACCTTGAACACCGTCAGCCACGAGATTACTTCCACCTTGAATCTCGACCGTATGCTGCAGACCATCGTGAATGCGCCACAAGCGGTCATTCCGTATGAACGCGCGGCCATTGTCTTGGAGCAGAACGGGCGCTTCAAGTTGAGCGCCGTTACCGGGGTGACCCAGGTGAATGCCGACGCTCCAGACATCGCTCCGCTCAATGGAATCCTGCAATGGGCTGCATTGTCTGAGGAAGTGCTGCACGTGCGCCAGCACGGTGAAGACATTGACAACGAGCGGGAAGAGACTCGTGCCAAGTTCAGAAAATACTTCGCGGACTCTGGAATGCGCGGATTTTACGCGAGGCCCCTGAATGACGATACCGGTCGAGTTGGAATGTACGCAATGGAAAGCAGCGATCCAGACTTCCTTGGCCCCGCGCACATTGAAATTCTGGAATTGTTGGCGGGGCAGGCCACGGTCGCCTTGCGCAACGCGCAGATGTACAAGGAAGTGCCATTCATATCTATCTTAGAACCGGTATTGGTGCGCAGACGCAAATTCATGGCCATGAAGAAGGCTCGACGCACTCTCTACACCACTCTCGCTGCTGCAGCTCTTTTTTTTCTGGTCGCTTGTCCGCTCCCGTTGCGAGTTGACGGAGATGCCGTTGTGGCACCCGGACGGCGCGCGCTCGTGCAACCCGAGGTCGAAGGCGTGATTGGCAGGGTCTTCGTCCATGAGGGTCAAAGTGTCCACCAGGGTGACGTCCTCGGGGAAATGGAAGCCTGGAATTTGCGCTCGGCCGTTGCCGAAGCGCAATCCAAGTATGAGACTTCCCTTTTGCAGATGAATCGTGCACTGGCGGCTAACGATGGGAGTGAAGCGGGCGCTCGTCGAGTACAAGCGGACTATTGGAAGTCGGAAGTGGAGCGAACTCGGCAATCGCTGGATAAGGCCCAACTTCGTTCGCCTCTCGATGGGGTTGTAGCGACTCCTCACATCGAGGAATTTGCAGGACGCAAGTTGCAACAAGGCGATACGTTTGCGGAAGTGGTGGATGCCACGCAAGCGACGGTGGATGTGGCCGTGGATGATTCGGATGTAGGTCTGCTGAAGTTGGGGCAGAAGGCAGTTGTTAAACTCAATAGTTATCCTACAAGGACCTTTCATGGCAATGTGACTGTGGTCAGCCCTAAAGCAGAGCTACTTCACGAGGCGCCTGTTTTTTACGCTCGGGTGGCGCTGCCGAACGAAGATGGCGCTCTTCGAAGTGGGATGGAAGGCCGCGGCAAAATCCGCGTGAAGTGGTATCCGGCTGCTTATATTTTCTTTCGGAAGCCATATTTGTGGTTGTATTCCAAGGCTTGGTACTGGTTGGGTTGGTAGTGGCACTCGACAGGAGGAGTATGCGAAGTCTGATGGTGACAATCGCTTTGGGCACGGCTCTCTTCGCGGCAGGTTGCGGAGACAGCAAGCCAGAGGCGCCGGCAGTCACCAGCGCGGCACCGGCTCCTGTTATTGCTCCACTTTCAGCCAAGCCGACAACACCAAGAGAAGCAGCGGATATGGCTCTGGTAGTCTCTGGACCAATCATCGTTGAGCATCAAGTAGAGATGACCGCACAGCGCGATGGGGTGCTCGCGAGACTATTCTTTGATGCGCCGGCTCGCGTGAGGGCAGGAACGATTCTTGCACGATTGGACGACCGGCAAATCGCTTCGAATCTCGCGGCAGCGCGCGCGAAATCTCGAAGCATCGAGGCCGATCTGAAGAACTGGCAATCTGAGGCCCAGGTGCTAGACGCCGATTATGTACGAGCACAGAGGCTCTGGGATTTAGGTTTGATATCTGAAGAGCAATTACAGCACGCGAAGTATAAGGCAGAATCAGACAAGTGGGATATCAAGCGCGTGGAGGAGACTCTAAATACATCCCGCGAAGAAGAGCGTTCACTGGAAATAGAGTTGGAAAAGACCGTCGTGGCCGCTCCCTTTGCGGGGATCATTGCGCGTCGCTACGTTCGTGAAGGCCAAAACGTGGCCAAGGGTGACCGGTTATTTTGGGTGACCGCGGAAGGTCCATTGCTAATGCGGTTCACGCTGCCGGAAAGATTTTTTGGCCGTGTGGGGCGCGATCAGCAATTTGAGATTACTTCGCCAGATGTGCCGGGAGAAAAGCACACCGCAAAAGTGAGAGAGATCAGTCCTGTGATTGATCCCTCGAGCGGCACATTCGAAGTTCTGGTGGCCCTGACCGGAGAACATGGCGCCTTTCACCCGGGCATGACCGCGAATTTGAGAGTCGAGAACACGAAGTAGACATGCGATGAATCTTACTCGTGTCCTCAACAACGCCCTTCCGGATATTCCGGCGCGAAATTCTTCTGATCGCCCCCCTCGCAAGCCCCCGGACATCGTCTTCGCGGAGCACATCGAAGATGGTCAGCGAATCGTCCGCGTCGTGGTTGCCAAACAAGATGCCATGTACAAGTTCCCGCCGGCAAACTGGGAATTAATTCAACTATTTGATGGCGAGCACTCGTATCTGGAAATCGCGCAACTCTACTCCAGCCAAACTGGCAGCGAATACGCTGTGGACCAGATTCGCGAATTTGCGGATTCCATGGAGGCGTTGGATTTCTGGTATAAGACGCCCCAGGAAAAAAATATCCAGCTGATGCAGATGACTGCGGACGAACGCAGCAAACTTTTGAAATCGAGGAAAAGCAAATTCGGGAACCTCGCCGAAATCGCGTTCCCCGCCTTCAATCCGGATAGATTCGTTACCTGGCTCTACAAACATACTGCCTTTATTTACACCTTGTGGTTTACTCTCACGACGATGTTCGCCTTTGCGATCACGATTGCCATCAGTATTGCCCATTGGGACGAAATCGGCCGGGATACACTCGAGTTTTTCAATTTCTCGCACAAGTCGTGGAACGATGTACTCGTCTTCTATCTGCTCGCCGTCATTTCACTCTGTTGGCACGAGATGGCACATGCCCATGCCTGTAAACACTACGGCGGTCGCGTTCCAGCCATGGGGTTTCTGCTCATTTACTTAACTCCTGCGTTTTTCACGGACACTACGGAAGGCATGGTAAAAGGCAACAGATTCCAGCGCTTTATCATTGCGATGGCCGGCGCTGGTCTGAACTCTATATCTGCGCCGTGGCCACCGTCATCTGGTGGGGCACGGCTCCCGGTTCAAACCTCCATAACATCGCATACCTTCCATGATAATGACCGGAATTTTCGGAGTGCTTCTGAATTGGAATCCGCTCATGAAACTCGACGGGTATTTCATGCTTGCTGAAGTCTTGGGCCTTTCAAACCTCAAAGAGAATTCCACCGCGTATGTTGCAGCCTGGGTCAAAAAGCACATCTGGCGTTTACCCGTGGAAGTCCCCTATGTACCTAAGAAGCGGCGCTTTGGATTTGCGGTTTACGCTCTACTTTCGGGGGTCTACAGTTACTCCGTCCTATATTTTTTGGCGCGTTTTGTTGGCAACGTTTTCCGCAACTTCAATCCAGAGTGGTCATTCATTCCAGAATTGGCAACAGCATGTCTCATTTTCCGATCCCGAATTCGAAACTTGGTGAACTTTATGAAATTCGTTTACCTCGACAAAAAAGACTTCATGCATGCCTGGTTTGCCTCCCGGAAAGGCATTCTCTCCACTGCCATGGCCATCGTCTTCCTATTCCTCCCCCTGTGGCGGGAGTCTGTCCGAAGATGCTTCCTGGAGCCCGTTAACTCGGTGAGTGTGCGGCGCATGTTCGAGGAGCTATCAGGAGATCTTTGCCGGTGAAGGATTGTCGGTTATTCCGGGCTGCTCTTCGCCTGCAGAACGTTTCCTTGCAATCAAGAATGGCTGGAGGCGCGTCCGAGCTTGCTTTCGCGTCCGTGCGAGCCAACCAAGCTGCACTTCATTATGCAAACGTCGGCCCCGCGCTTAAGGAACGCGAACGGCTTACAAAACAGAATCAAGAACTGCGGTCCGAGGCAGAGTTTTTGCAACTGAATAGCCCTATCGAAGGGACCGTACTGACACCGCGACTAGGAGATCGGCTCGGCGGCTATGTTCAGGCGGGTACCGCCCTTGTCGAAGTGGCAGATCTCCGGCAAATGCGTGCACGCCTTTATGTTTCGGAGTTCGACATGTACAAAGTGCGCTTGGACGCGCCGGTCCGGCTCAACCTGGAAAGCTTTCCCAAGTTATGGTCTGCGCATACCCTGGCCATCACTCCAGTTTCCTCAGAAATTGATCCGGATATTTCCGAAAGAGCTAAATACAAAGGCCTCAATCCGCTGAATTTCTATGTGGTCGAACTTGAGGTTGCCAATCCAGAGGAAATGCTGAAACCCGGAATGGTCGGGATGGCCAGAATCTACGGCCAACGTAGCTGAGGCTCTCGCCGTTCATATTGCAACGGAGATTGTGGGCTGCCTCTCTTTTCGGCAGGAAGGTCTGGTAACAACGGGATCAGGGCCGCCTCGGGGCGGCCCTTCCCGTTCAAACACTTTGACTCATTTACGAAACAGTTAAACCATCAACTAACCCAAGTTACCAAGCTTTCTTGCCAGGGGTCTTCGACGCTGAACCCCTTCACCGTGCGTCTGCCCCTGGACTCTCAGACAGGCGTCTTGGCGCCAACGCCCTTATCCCAGTGTCTTAGTCCCCTGGACTCTTCATCCCGGGCGTCTTGGCGTCGGCGCTCTTCATGCCGGGGGTCTCCGCGCCAGGACTCTCCACGGATGCAGCCGAAACTCCGCATAGATGAAGTCTTCCTTGGCCACATTCGCCTTCTTGGTGGTCTTTAAGGTGCTGATCAAGCTCTTTTTTTCGATAGACATTGTGTTCGCTCGCCTCTCGCTGGATTTTTCTTACCGCCCACGTTTTCGAAATAGAGCACGGGTTATGCCAAACGTTCACGCCGTCGCATCTACCAATGACTCCTTGAAAATAAAGCCCTTAGCGCACGCGAACTTCGCTCATACCAGAGAAGTGCGGTGAAAAACTGGTGGCGGGTTAAAAATTAACCATCTATAGGTTAAATTCTCACCGCCCGGAGTGGGTACTGTTACTGGATTCCATGCTTCCGGCAGAGATACTTCATCCGCTGCGGGTCCATCTGGAGCAGCGCTGCAGCGGCGGCCTTCTTCCCGCCTGTCCGGCGTAGCGCGGCACTCACATAGGCCACCTCGATCTTCTTCATTTCGGCATCGAAATCAACCCCGCCCTCGGGAATCAGGATGGCTTCCTGGCTCACGCTGCTGGAGTACAGCAGATTCTGAGGCAGGTGCTCTGCAGTAATGGTTGCGCTGTCGGTGACAATGACCAACCGCTGAACCAGGTTCTCCAGTTCACGAACGTTTCCCGGCCATTTGTAGTCTTCGAGAATTTCCAGAACATCGGCTTTCAGGGCCTTAAGAGGTTTCTTGGCGGCAGCACAGTAGATGCGCAGGAAGTGGTCCACCAACAGGGCCAGGTCTCCTTTTCTGTCGCGCAACGGGGGGATGAAGATCGGTACGACATGTATGCGGAAATAGAGATCCTCGCGGAAGCGCCCCTTCCGCACGCAGTCCTCAAGATCTTCGTTGGTGGCTGCAATCAGCCGGAAGTCTATTTTACGGGCACTCCGGCCGCCCAGTCGCTGCACAGCGTGTTCCTGAAGGACACGCAGGAGCTTGCTCTGCAAGCTGAGTTGAAGGGTCGTAATTTCGTCGAGGAAGAGGGTGCCGCCTTGAGCGAGCTCAATCAGTCCGGGCTTGGCAGCATCGGCACCCGTAAAGGCACCCTTTTCATAACCAAACAACTCCGACTCCATCAGACTTTCGGGAAGGGCGGAACAGTTCAGGCAGATAAGGGGATTTTCGGCTCGATTCCCGCACTGCACAATGGCGTTGGCAACCAGCTCCTTGCCTACACCGCTTTCTCCTCGCAACACCACTGATGCATTCGTAGCAGCCACCGCCTCGATCGACTGGTAGATCTTCTGCATGGCAGCGCTGGCGCCCAACAATCCGCAAAAAGAGGTACGACTTTCCGCTTGTTGGATAACGCGACGCCCCTCAATTTCCAAGCCTCGCTTTTCAATCGCCCGCGAGAGCACGATCTGCAGCTCAGAATAATTCAGAGGAAATAGAAAGCATTCATCCGCACCGGCTTGGCTGGCCTTCAGGAGCAGTGGCCGTTGGGCAGAGCGAGTGAAGGCGACCAGCACCACGTCGTCTCGAACCTTGCGCATCTCGGTGAGAACTTCGACGCCGTCCGCCGGCCCGGCACCCACACAATCCAGATCAAAGAAGATGGCGTGCAATTCAGAGCGTTCCAAGGTTTCCTTGATTTGCTCTTCACTGGATGCCAGCGACACACGAAATTCGCTGCCCAACTGTTTGCGGAACTCAGGGAATAGATCTGAATCATCAGTGATCAGGGCGAGGGAAAAGCGTTCAGGGCTGGCCAAGGCTGCGGACAATCGAACTCTCCGAGTGACGCCGGAATTATAGGAGAGAGCCGAAGGAAGAGGAAGCGCGAATTACGAAATAACCATGTCGACATTGTGGATGGGTCAAGCAATTGAACTGCTAGCCTCGATTTCTGCCTGACAAAAATCACGGATGGTTCGCCACTTTCTCCTGTTTTGACCTTTCTCGCGGTAGTACGATATCTGCAGATTCGCCCGCCGTCACTTTATGAGCTTCCCAATTGTTGGAGCCTAGCATGATCCCTTACGCCAGACGTTTCTTCTTGCTCGCGGCATTCATCTCCACGTGTTCCGCTGGCACCCGAGCTCAGGGTTGGGAGCACGTGGGTAAAGTCGACGGGGTAAAGAAACTCGACGACGGCGTCGAACTCACCTCCGGCAAGGCCAAGGTACGGGTTACTTTTGTGCGTGAGGGCATCGTTCGCGTGCGTGTAGCTACCAACGGCACGTTTCCGGCCGACCATTCCTGGGCCATCATTCAGGCTCCAGAGCCACCCGCCGTCAGTGTGCTAGACGGAAACGATGCCATTTCGGTTTCCTCCGGCGACGTTGTGGCCAGCATCAACAAGTCGCCTTTGCTGGTCCGATTTGCCGATGCTCATGGCAACACCGTAGTCGCCGACGAACCTTCCCTGCCTATGGCCTGGAACAGTGAACGCCTCCAAGTTTGGAAAAGGATGCCGCTGCTTGAGAATTACTACGGACTTGGTGACAAGCAAGGACCCTTGAACCGCCGCAATCGCTACTTTACTATGTGGAACACCGATTTCTTTGGTTGGCAGGAGTCCGACCAACCGCTCTACAAGACGATTCCCTTCTTCATCGGCCTCAACCAGGGCAAGGCCTACGGCATATTCTTCGACAACGCTTATCGCAGTAATTTTAATTTCGGATTGGAATCCCAGGATTTCTACTCCTTTGGCAGCGAAGGCGGTGAGATCGACTATTATTACATTGCAGGCCCCGATCCGCGCCGCGTGCTGCAGGCGTTTGCGGCAATGACGGGGCATGTGGAATTGCCGCAATATTGGACTTTGGGCTTCCAGCAGAGCCGTTACTCATATTATCCGCAGGCTCGTGTGGAGCAAATCGCAGCGACCTTCCGCAAAAAGCGAATACCCGTCGATGCCATCTATCTCGATATCGACTATCAACAAGGCAACGCGCCGTTCACAGTGAATCGCGAATATTTTCCAACCTTCGAAAAGATGGTCAAAAACCTTAGCGCCGAGGGATTCCACACCGTCCTGATCACCGATTTACACATCAAGTATGCACCCAGCGGCGGCTACCCTCCTTACGAATCGGGAAGCAAAAACGATGTGTTCGTGAAGAAAGCCGACGGGTCTCTCTATGTCGGCGAAGTATGGCCAGGTCCCAGTGTATTCCCGGATTTCACGTTGACTCGTGCGCGCACTTGGTGGGGCGAACAATACACAGAATTCGTAAAAATGGGCATTTCCGGCTTTTGGAACGACATGAACGAGCCGGCTGTATTTCTTACGCCCACTAAAACTATGCCGCCTGATAACCGGCATCGGCTGGATGATGGTACCAGCCTCGATCATCGCGCGGTTCACAACGTGTTCGGCATGCAAAACGTGCGTGCGACCTACGACGGACTCCGAAAACTTCGACCTAACGAGCGGCCCTTCATCTTGACGCGTGCTGCCTACGCGGGTACGCAACGCTACGCGGCCACGTGGACCGGCGACAATTCCAGCACCTGGAATCATCTCAAGATGAGCACGCCACAACTGCTCAACATGGGACTCTCCGCATACCCTGTCGTTGGTGCCGACATTGGTGGTTTTGCTGGCTCGCCCCCCTTTGATCTCCTTACACGTTGGATCGAAGTGGGCGCATTCAACCCCATATATCGCGATCACACCGCAAAAGGCACGCTGGACCAGGAACCTTGGGCTAATGGTCCTGAGCAGGAAGCCATCAGGCGGCGTTACATCGAATTGCGTTACCGGCTGCTGCCTTACACCTACACAACCGTCGAAGAAACCACACGCACAGGCCTGCCGATCATGCGACCGCTTTTTCTGGAATACCCGCAGGTGAGCGATTTCTATAATGATGACCGCGATTTTCTATTCGGCCCTGACTTTCTCGTGGAGCCAGTTGTCACCGAGATGCTCGACCCGCTCGAGGTAAAACTCCCGCCGGGAGCTTGGTTTGATTTCTGGAGCTCAAAGTTATTCACGGAAAAGGACAAGCTTACTCTCCACCCCAAGCTCGACGAGTTGCCGCTGTATGTACGCGCAGGAGCCATCGTGCCCCTGCAACCCCTGATCCAGTACACCGGGGAAACTCCCAAGGGGTCGTTGGAACTTCGCGTCTACACTGGCGAGGATTGTCACGGAGCGCTTTATCAGGATGACGGACACTCCTACGACTACCAGAAAGGTGAATTCTTGCGGCTGGCGTATCTCTGCAAGAGTTCACCCTCAGGCGTAACCGTGACCAGTCACATTGAGAAGAACGGCTACAAGCCCTGGTGGAATGCCATCGACCTGAAAGTGTACGGGGTTTCATCGAAACCGAAGGAAGTTCGGCTTGGCGATCAGGACGCGAAGGGCTGGAAATACGATGCAAATGAGCATGTCGTAACCCTTCCGGTGCCAGATGCACTGGGTGATTGGGCGGTCCAGATTACCAACCCTTGATCTGACCAACCGGCTTATGCGCTAACGCAATTGAATGATGGACAGACTCTGCGGAGCAAGTGTTAGTCGCAATTCCCTGCCAGCCAATTCGGCGTGAGCATTACCGGACAGCACCGACAATGCCGTGGCGTTTTCTGCCGGAGTATCGCGCAGCGACAATTTCAGTACTTTCTCGCTCGTGGAATTATTGAAGGCAACGGCAAGTCGCTCCTCTTCTGATTCACGCACGAACACATAAGAGGAATCGTCGGCAGCTAGATGCCACAACTGTCCGCTGCGCAGCGCGTCATGTTCACGGCGCAGTCGAAGCAAACCCTGCACATATTCAAAAACGTCCTCTTGCTCGGCGGTCCGGCCTTCGCTGGTGAATGCGTTTTTTGCATCTTCATGCCAGCCGCCGGGAAAGTCACGTCGATTGTCCGGATCACCTCCGCCTGGCATAGCGATTTCATCGCCATAGTACAGTTCCGGGATTCCGCGAAGGGTCAAAATCAACCCAAACGCAAGCTTCAGTTTTGCGGGCGTCGCACCCGGCATACCCACGAAGCGCGTGGTGTCATGATTGGCAAAAAACGGCACAAGGAATTCGGGATGCGGATAAAGCGAATCCTGCCGCAAAACGTTCGGGATCTTCCCCGTCGGTGCACCTTTCAAGAGCACATCGCGCAACGTGAAATAGCTGGGAAAGTCGAAGACCGTCGTAAGTTGCGTATCAATTCCATCCCAGCCCCTGTGACCCCCAACAAAAAACGACGTCACCGAGGGATCGGGATGAAATACCTCTCCAATGGTGGAAAGTCGCGGATAAAGCGTCCGCAACCCGGTGTGCCACTGCGCCCAGAAGCTCCTTGAAACGTAAGGAAATGTATCGATCCGGTAGCCATCGAGCCCGGAAGTTTCCGCCCACCAGACGCTGTTCTGGATCAGATAGCGCACCACGGTAGGATTTTCCGTGTTGAGATCCGGCAACAAACTAAAGAACCATCCTTCGGTCAGATTCTTGCGCATTTGCGGCGGCGTATGCGGATCTTCCAATAACTCGAAGGGGTCGTAGTCATTTTCCTTTTTTTCGAGATTGACCGTAAAACGTTCCCTTGAGCGGCGAAAAAGAGTCAATATGCTGTGCTGGCGTGCCGTGGAACCACTTTGGCAGCGGCGGATTGTTCACCCAGGGATGCAGGGGCCCCACGTGGTTCGGCACCACATCGAAAAACACTTTCATGTGCTGCTTGTGCGCCGCGTCCACCAGTTCCTGATAATCCTGAACGCTGCCCAGGTGGGGGTCGACGGCGTACAAATCCACGGCGCCATAACCGTGATAATCGGGGGTAGCCCCATTTTTTACGATCGGCGTGAGCCAGATCGTGGTGACACCAAGGTCCCTCAAGTACGGCAAGTGCTCCTCCACGCCGCGCAGATCTCCCCCATGATACGCTCGTGCTTTTGCGCGATCGTGAGAGCCAGGAAATTCCGCGGGCTCGTCGTTCGTGGGGTCTCCATTTGCAAAACGATCCGGCATGATCAGGTACATTACGTCATCGGTGGTCAAACCCTGATTTCGAGCAAGAATCTGTCTGCGCGCTGCCAATGGTAATTCGAAATTAGTTTGCCCCTTCGGCGTCGCAATCCGGCAGATCGTTGTACCCGACTTGAGGTTGGGGCCAAACTTCAACCACAGAAATAGATAAGTTCCATTGGCCGAAGATTCAGTCCGGCTCACCGTAATGTCCTGCAGGTTGCAGCTTACATGCGTGGCCTGCAAATGAGTGCCGCTAAGCAGAATCATCAGGTCGGGCGTTAGGTTCACCCACCAACTGGGCGGCTCGACCTTTGTAACCGTGGGTGCATCCGGGTTTTCTCTCACCTGCGCCGGAGTTGCCATCGCGACAAAGAAAATAATGTGTAAGACCGCCAGAACACCACGCACCTGCGCGCGCGTAAACCTCAGATCGTGACGAAGAATGGCCAGCATATTTTCCCTCCGCGAGCTTAGCAGAAAGGATGCAGAAATAAGCAGGATCAGCCGCTATCCCTCACGGGGTTGTCCTCGGGCTCTTCCCTACACTAACTACTCAACGGACGAAGTTCAGGCTGCTCGCTGCGATACGACTGGTACGCCAGCCATCCCATCACCGCCAGCATCCCGATCCAGCCCATCGCTCGAAAAAAGCCACCGATCTTCTGGTCATACGGAAGAACGTTCCACTGCCCGAAGAGCAGCGTCCAATCGCTCTCATCAGAATTCACCAACGGGAGCGCGGAAGTGCGTGCGTCGGCCATGTACGTTCCGATATACAGAAAATTCTCGAAGAACCAGAAAACGGAAAAAGCAAATCCATAGATTTCCCGCCGGTACAAGAATCCCACCGCACAAGCCGATGGTACAAGCAACTCACCCAGAGTTCCCCCTAAAAGCATGATCGTGCGGCCTCCCCAACTGAAAAACAGGTGCCCCGCCTCATGAATCATCAGATTGACAAAGTCCGGGAATAGAAATCCAGTGGAATTACTCCACCCATAGACGAGAAACAAGACATAGGCGATCAGCCAGAAACTCCCGCCGAATCGGGAGATGGGCTTCCATGACGGTAGGGGAGCAAATGAGAATTCCATACCGCTAGGTTAGCAGCAGCTTTGGGGAGTATGTGGCCTGACTGTGTATCGGTTTCGAAAATGGAAACGCAGAAGATCAACCGGAGTGGCCTTGCGCCCTTCCGCTTTTCTCCAGCGAAGCTTCTACCACTTCGCCACCTGTTATCAGTCGCGCCCCCCGGCTGAACGTCAAATACTCGAATCCCCACTGAATGAATACGATGATGCGGCTCTGAAATTGCACGATGTACATTAAATGGATGAACAACCAGATCATCCAGGCGATTAACCCAGAAACGTGAAGCCCGAATATATTGGCCACTGCTGCAGCGCGGCCAATCACCGCCATGTCGCCTTTATTGAAATAATGAAAGGGTTTAGAATTTTTTTTGCCCTTCAACCGCGCGGTAATCGTTCTGCCTGCATAATGGCCTTCCTGAATTGCTGGCTGTGCTACGCCCGGCAGCGGCTTCCCTTTTTCGTCCAGTACCAGCGCTAAATCGCCAACAAGAAATATGTTTGGATAATTCAGTACCGTTAAGTCCGGGAGCACCTTAATTTTCCCAGAGCGATCAGTTTGCGCATCCGTCCGTTCGGCAACCCGTCTGCCGAACGCAGTCGCTGTTACCCCACCGGCCCACAGCACCGTTTTCGCATTGAGTCTGATTTCCTTGTCTTCGTGCTTGTACTCCACCCCTTCGCTGCTGATCACATTTACCAGCGCCCCTTTGATCACTTTGACGCCCAGTTGCGTAACCAGTTGTTCCGCCTTCGCTGACAGGTCCTCCGGAAATGCGCTCAACACGCGTGCACCGCCATCCAGCAGATAAATCTGCGATTCCTGCGGATGGATGTTCCTGAAATCGTGACGCAACGTTTCCTGCGCGATCTCCGCCAGCGCGCCCGCCAGTTCCAGTCCCGTCGCTCCACCGCCAACGATCACGAACGTCAGCCACGCGCGCGCTTCTTCTTCCGTTTCCGCTCGTTCTGCCCTTTCGAAGGCGTTCAGCAGCTTATGCCGAATCGCCGTGGCCTCTTCCACAGTCTTCAGGCTTGGTGCCTGCTCTCTCCAGACATCTTTTCCGTAGTAAGAGGTCTGTGAACCTGTGGCGACGATCAGTGTGTCGTAAGGAAATACGCCCCCATCGAGCAACGTCACCTTTTGCGCGTTGGGGTCAAGATCCACCGCTTCTCCCAACAACACCTGCGCATTTTTTTGGCGACTCAGCACCGATCGCAGGGGAGCGGCAATCTCTCCAGGCGACAACGATCCGGTGGCGACTTGATAAAGCAGCGGCTGAAATAGATGGAAATTTCGTTTATCGATCAGCGTGACTTGCGCGTCCGCATGTTTCAGAGTTTGCGCGGCAACTAATCCGCCAAACCCTCCCCCCAAGATCAATACCCGATGCTTCTCAGTCATCGACGTTTCACCTAATAATTTGATTCAATCAGGGAATTCCGGTTATGCCGCGACTGCTGCTACCATAAACCCAGAGCCTAATATGGCACCGAATCGTGCAACTCGGGACGAACATTTAGAGCGAGACACATTGCGCTTTCTGTGTTCGATCCTGATTCAGCCAGCCACTCGGATGGAACTGGTCGCGCTCCTCGATGGTTCGCAATTCTCCGATGTCATCCACCGCGTTATTTATGAGGAGATTCGCGCCATCGGCCCAGTTCCCTCGCGCTCCTTACGTGAAGTTCTTCCCGCCCGCGTCGCGAATCGCGGCTTCCCTGATTTCGATCTCAAGGAATTCCTCGGCCCAACGTCCGCTTCAGAAAGCGAAGTCGAAGAGCTGTACATGAGTGTTCTGGAAATGATTGAAACGCGTCACCGCGACGAAGGCCCGGCGCTAAAACATTAGCTTCCGTCACAGCCGCTTGCTTGCGGCTCCACACCCCTGGGATGGCCAATCCACACTTGGGACAATTCCCTTCCTTCAGGCGATTCACCAGCACGCTGTGCCAAGAACGCTCAATGAGCAGCGCCTTGCACTGAGGACAGTAGGTGTTTGCCGAGTCCGTGAATATGTTCCCCTCGTACACAAAGTGGAGTCCAGCCTCCAGCGCAATCTCTCTTGCTCGATGCAGCGTTTCAGGCGGCGTCTGCGGTTTATCCTGCAATTTGAAATCCGGGTGGAACGCTGTGAAGTGCAGCGGCACGTCAGGCCCTAAATTCCTGACAATCCAGTCGCAAAGCTTTCGCGTTTCCCCAGGATCATCATTCAACGTCGGTATCATCAAGTTTGTTATCTCAAACCAGACCGGAGTTTCTTCCTTCAACCAGCGAAGTGTCTGCAAGACCGGTTCCAGATGCGTCAATGTGATTTTTCCGTAGAAGTCCTCGGTGAAAGCCTTCAAGTCCACATTTGCCGCATCAATATGATCGTAAATGTCATGAAACGCTTCATAGGTGATATAGCCATTCGTCACCATGACCGTTTTCAGGCCGTGCGGCTTGGCGGCTTTACAGATATCAATCACGTATTCGCCCCAAATGGTCGGCTCGTTGTACGTGAACGCAATAGAGTCGCACCGATACTTCAGTGCCAGCTGCGGCACCTCTTCCGGCGACACTGCTTTTGAACTCACCTGGTCCTGATGCGACTTAGAGATGTCCCAATTCTGACAAAAGAAACAGCCCATATTGCAGCCCGCGGTTCCCATGCTGAAAACGCTGGTGCCCGGCAGAAAATGACTCAATGGCTTTTTTTCGATGGGGTCGACTTGCAGAGCGGCTGGAGCGCCGTAACCCAAATTGTAAAGTTTGCCTTCCTGATTCACGCGGATGAAACAGAAGCCGGCCTGGCCCGGATGAATATGGCAGTGTCGAGGGCAAAGGTAGCAGTGCACGCGGCCATTGGGTTCTGCTTCCCACCACAAAGCTTCATGCAATGTTTCCGTCTTTTGGAGGATCTTCAGATTGCTCACGATTCACCTCCCCGCTGAGCAGTATAACGCTGTGGTCAGGAAGCGAACATGATTTGGAGGCAAGCTTAACAGCTAGGCGCGACGGTGCTGGGCGCGGCGTCGTTCCGCAGCCCAATCCGCGAATCGATTCAATTGGTGACGATACTTCCAGTTCAAGTGAAAGAACTTTCGGGCATCCAGATTGGCGCCTTCTTTTCCCAGAAACGTTTCAAATCTCCATTGAAGATAGGGACTGTTCCACGGCTGTAACCTGTACCCGCGCGCAACGGCCCAGTAGTAGCGAAGTGCCTTCCACATGTTTCACCAAGACCGATTCTTCCGCGCGATGCCGAACTTACTGTCCTAACGGGGCTGAAATGTGCTCATGAACCAACAACCAGTTCTTACCGCGCTTTTCCCAAATCCCTGTGTAGCGAACATTCAATTGAATGTCCTTGCCGTCCTTGGTCTTTTCCTCGAGGTGCATTGGCACGATAGTCCAGGCAATGTTGCCTCGCCGCGTGGTCTTTAGTTCTTTCCCGGCGGTCAAACTGACGCTTGCAGCGCTATCGAAAAACTGCTTCTGCACGCCGGACTGATATTGTTTCCAGCCACTGTAAGAGAACGGCGCCACATCATAGAAGACCAGTCCATCATTTTGCGCATAAAACTTTGCGGCATTCGCGGGATTGCCAGAGCTCCAGGCCGCGCAATACGCATCCGTCAGTTTACGGAATGTGGCGTCATCGCTAGCCTTCTGCTGCGCAAGCGCTCCAACAAACGTCAACAGGCCGCCAAAAAACGCAACAAAAACATAGAGAATCCAATGATGACCCAAACTGCCTACACGAGAACCTGAGTCGCGCTGACCCGGCATATGCACCTCTCCCGAAGTTGAATGCGACCGCAACCTAACCTGCCAACACGGCTTGGTGTGCCCCTAAGGTATTCACTTTCAGCGCGAATTTCAAGTCGTACCCCGGTCATCCATTGGCCGGGACTGTAGCGGCGTTTACCGACTTCCAGCCGCCGTTCACCGAATTCCCCCGTGCCGGCACCTCCCGACCCCACTACTCTGGCCATGGGCGGCCGCAGTGGCTACCTGGAGGCGAACATGGCACAGACCAGGCAATATACCGAAACGCGAAGCGGATGGTGGACAACGGCATTTTTGCTCGCGGGAGTTGTCCTGTTTGTGATGGAATTGAACGCTGGCCTCAAATATGTTGAATCGCACCTCGCCAACCTGGCGCCGAATTTCCTGGATACTGTGCCGGCCTGGGGATTGGCCGCTTTCAAGTTGGTCGAGAGCGCCTTCTGGAGCTTTGGGCAGTTGGAAGCCATAGTTCGGACTGCACCTCTCGTGGCGCTGCCTTTTGCGCTCCTCGGATTGGCTCTTTTCATGAGGGGCTCCATGGGATTTCGGCGCCAACAGGGCAACGGGTAAATAGGCAATCGATCGGGTTCGGGCAGATCTCAGGAGAACGGCATGAGCGACCAGGACAAATTCGACGGTGAGAAATTCCGAGACGAGCTTCGCGAGCGCATCTACCAGCGCGCTTCCGAAAAAATCAATGCACGCGCCTTGCGACCACACAGGGCCAGCGGGTTAATCCCTGGCATCATTCTGATCATCGTTGGAACCATTTTCCTTCTCGACCACATGGGAGTCATTCGCGGCGAAGAATTGTGGCGCTTCTGGCCGCTAGCCATTGTTGGCGTGGGCCTGCTTAAAATCTTCAACCATGGCGAACGTGCCGTGGGGGTGGGATTCATTCTCGTTGGTGTCCTGGTCCAATTCTACAAGCTGAAAATTGTTTCTTTGTCTTGGGACACGATTTGGCCATTCATCCTGATCGTCGTAGGCATCACCATGATCTTGAGCAGGTTTGAACTGCCCAAAATTCCTGGCATGCAGGGTTCCCTTGTCAGCGACGGTCGCGACTCCCTCAACGAACATGCACTGTTCGGCGGTGTTGAGCGACGTGTAAGCGTCAACAATTTTCGTGGTGGCATGATCACCGCCGTCTTCGGTGGCGTCGAAGTTGACTTCCGTGGCGCAGATATCGAGGGAGAGGAAGCAGTTGTATTGGTCGAAGCGATCTTTGGCGGGATTGAAATCACGGTTCCGGATCGTTGGAATATCACTTTCCAGGGGCAAAGCATTTTTGCTGGATTTACCGATGAAACTCGTCAACAAATGCCCGATCCGGCGGGTGCCGCGGTCCGCAAAACACTGATCTTGCGAGGCCGCGCCGTCTTTGGTGGCATTACCGTAAAGAACTGACCCCCTCATGGATCAATTCAACATTCGCAAAACGATGTTTGTCTCCCTATGGCTGGCGGGGCTGCTCTTCGCCGCGATTCTCGCTGTCGTATTCGTCTCCAGCTGGGAGATGAGTTGGAAAAGCGCCCTTGCACTCGCTGTTCCTCTTTCCGTGCTAGCGCAAGGCGTTGCTTGGTCAGCCCGTTACTCCTGCCGCGCGAATCCGCTCGGAAGAGCGAGCTTTATTCAGGCCTTTCTCACCCACATCACCGCTGCGGTGGTTTTGAGCTTCCTCTGGGTCGCGGTTGGCCGGATACTCGCAAGCTGGGTGGACTCGGGCCTGGGCTGGGCCGGAACATTTCACCAGTATTCGCAATTGCAGTCACGGCTCTACGGTATCGGCTTCGCCTACTACCTCCTGGCCGTCGCCTTTCACTACACTCTTTTTGCTCAGGAAGCATTCCGGGACGCTCAAAAGCGCGCTCTGGAATCCAGCGTTCGCGCCCGCGATGCAGAGCTAAGCGCCCTCAAGGCGCAGATCAATCCACATTTTCTTTACAACAGCTTGAACTCCATCAGCGCGCTCACCAGCATCGACCCGGCCCGTGCACGGGAAATGTGCGTTCTCTTGGCAGATTTCCTTCGCATGACACTCGGTTTGGGAGAAAAACCCCTGATCCCTCTCCGCGAAGAGCTGAATCTTCTCGATCGCTACTGCGCGATCGAAAAAGTCCGTTTCGGTGATCGCCTTCAGATTGAGAAAACCGTCGATCAACAAGCCATCGTTTGCTTGCTCCCTCCCCTTTTACTCCAGCCATTGTTCGAAAACGCCGTGGTCCATGGAATTGCGCAGTTGCCCGAGGGCGGGACGGTACGATTAACCGTCATCCGCAATCAGAACCGGATCCAATTGGCCGTGGAAAATACCTGGGACCCGGAAGCAGTCTCGGCCAGAAAGAAAAACGGGGTTGGCTTGAAAAATGTCCAGCGTCGGCTGGAAGCTCGCTACGGCAAAGAGGCTCAGATTGATGTGCAAACAGAGGAGCACCTTTTCCGCGTAAGCGTAAACTTTCCCGTCGAACTGCCGGAGGCGCAATGAGCGGCCCCACAAAGAAATGGAAAGCCCTGATTGTTGATGACGAGGAGCTAGCGCGCAAGCTCCTGCGCGAGATGCTCTCCACTCATCCAGAAATCGAAATCGTGGCGGAGTGTGCGAATGGGATGGAAGCCGTGAAAGCGGCCGCTGAACGCTCGCCCGATCTGCTGTTCCTCGACGTCCAAATGCCCAAGCTGACAGGATTTGATGTCCTCGAATTGGTCGATGCCAGTAAATTTTCCGTCATCTTCGTGACCGCCTACGATCAATACGCCATGAAAGCATTCGAAGTGCATGCGCTGGATTATTTGTTGAAACCGTTCAGCCGCGAACGTTTTGAAACCGCTCTAGAACGCGCAAAAACTCAGAGCCCCGACAAACGCGCCGAACCCGCTTCACTCGCGGCAAGCGCGCGCCCCGCTGGCCAATACCTGGAACGCATCGTCGTGAGAGACGGCACGAAGGTAACGCTGATCCCGGTAAACAAACTCGATTATGCCGAAGCTCTGGATGATTACGTTTCGCTGGCAACGGAAGGCAAGAAACTGCTGAAGCAGCAAACAATCTCCGGGCTCGAAGCAGCTCTCGACCCGGCGCTCTTCGTCCGTATACACCGCTCCTACCTCGTGAACATTGAGCGCGTCGTCCGTATTGAGCCCTACGCAAAAGACAGCAAAGTGGCGATATTGTCGAACGGTGTGAAATTGCCAGTAAGCCGCGCAGGATTTATGCGTTTGAAAAAATTGCTCGACGATAAATCCTGATCAGGCCGCCGTGCGCCGCACCCAAATGCGCGAAGTGGCCGGTTTGCCGAGATGGATTGTCTGTCCGGCCGCGCGCAGCGTCATCGTTTCGTCATATTCGCGCTTCAGCACTTCGATTTTTGCTGACGGGCGCAACTGCAGTCCATCCAGAAACTCCAGGAACCCTTCGTCCTTCTCGTACACACACAAAATCTCGGCGCGTTCCTCTGCTTTCAATTCCGAAAGTAGCACGGCGCCGCCTTTGCGCAGTTGCGCCACTCCGCCCTTCATAGGCACTCCGTGTGGACAGGTGCGATGCCCCGCGAAACGCTTCATCAGCAGCACTTCCACTTCAGGGGAGATAGCGTGCTCCATCCGCTCCGCTTCCGCGTGCGCCTTCGCCCAGGAAAGTCCGATCACTTCTGTAAGTAGCATCTCCGCCAGTTGGTGTCGCAACATCAGGTGTTGCGCAACTTTTCGTCCAAGCACAGTCAGCGAAATCCGGCCGCCACGTTCTACTTTTACGTGGCCATCGCGTGCCATGCGCTTCAGCGCGGCTGTCACGGCAGGTGGCGTGACCTCCAACTCCTCCGCCAGTCGCGCGCTGATCGGCTCTTGATTCTCTTCCAGCATCTCCCAAATTGCTTTGAGGTAATCCTCCCGCGATACGCTGGTGTTATTGCGCGGCAAACTGTCTCCTTGAAATTAGCTCTTTCTTGCTTGCACCCGGCGCAAACGCTCGCTAAGGTCTTTCACGCGCCGTTCGATCTCTTCCAGAATTGTCTGATAGGTGGCCTCATCTTCGCCATAGGGATCTGCCACCGGCCAATCCTCAATGCGTGGCACATCCGCAAACGCAGGCACCCGCGTCTGCCCGCTTAGGTTAATTACCAGATCCATTTCCCGCAGATCTTCTTTTCGAACTGGTTTCGACCCCAGCCCCTCGGTCGAGTAGCCGTTGCGCGCCAAAGTCCGCAACGTCATTTCGGGGACATACCCCATCGGAAACAGTCCCGCGCTGGCAATTTCCAAGATGTCACTGGCCTCGCGCAGCGCAACCGCCTCCGCCATTGGGCTCCGGCAGGCATTCCCGATGCATACAAACATCACCCGCGTTTTCTTCGCTTTCTGCATCTTTACTGTGAAAAGACCAGTGCGCTCAGGACGCTTCAACCGCCTTGGGAAGCTGGTTGGCCGCCATTTCGAGAAAATGCTCGTGCACCGTGGTGTCGTCGGTCAATTCCGGATGAAAGGTGGCAGCCAGCACATTATCCTCTTGCACCAGCGCAGGTTTGCCCGCGTGTTCGGCCAGCACTCGAACATTAGGTCCCGTCGATTCGATGATCGGTCCACGGATGAAAACCATCTCCAGTGGCTCTTTCTTCAATTTCGATGGGCCCAAGAAGACATCGCTAGCCAGTTGCCGCCCGTAACCATTCCTGAGCACGGTCATATTTACAAGCCCAAGAGACGCCTGCCCTGGATTCTTCACCTGGGTGGCCAGCAATATTGCACCGGCGCAAGTACCAAACACTGCGCGACCCTCGGCAGAAAACTGCTGAATCGCGTCGAACAATCCTTCTTCCTGCAGGAATTGCAGTTGTGTAGTGCTTTCCCCTCCCGGCAGGATAATTCCCTCACAGCCCTGAAGATCGGCAACCGTGCGCACTTCGACCGTTTCCACGCCGAGGCCTTTCAGCATCGCCGCATGCGCTTCAAAGTCACCTTGCACCGCCAGTATGCCGATCTTCATCGTACCGATCTCTCCAGATTTACCACCCGCGCGTCGAAAGCATGTCCTTTTCGTCCATCTGTCGCACGTCCAGCCCCGGCATCGCTTCGCCGAGCTCTTCGCAGGCTTCAAGAATCGCCTTCGGATCTTCAAAATGAGTATTAGCCTTGACGATGGCCTTCGCACGCGCTTCGGGATCGCTGCTCTTGAAGATCCCCGAGCCGACGAAGACCGCTTCCGCGCCCAGTTTGCGAACCAGCGCCGCATCCGCCGGTGTGGCGATTCCGCCCGCCGAAAAATTCGGCACCGGCAATTTTCCAGTTGCGGCCACGCCTCGAATCAGGTCCAGCGGGGCGGCCAATTCCTTGGCCTGCCGCATCAATTCGTCGTCGCGCATGGTAGTCAGAGCGCGCATCTGCGCCACGATCGTGCGCATATGGCGAACGGCTTCGACCACATTCCCGGAACCCGCTTCTCCCTTCGTCCGGATCATCGCGGCGCCTTCCCCAATTCGCCGCAGCGCTTCGCCCAGATTCCTTGCCCCGCAAACAAACGGCACACGGAAGTCGTGCTTCCAGATGTGGTTCTCTTCATCCGCGGGCGTCAGCACTTCACTCTCATCAATGAAGTCCACCTCCAGCGCCTGTAACACCTCGGCTTCACTGAAGTGCCCAATGCGCACCTTGGCCATCACCGGGATCGTCACCGTCTTCATGATTTCGCGAATCACCTTGATCGTCGCCATGCGGGCGACGCCGCCTTCCTTCCGGATGTCCGAAGGCACGCGTTCTAGCGCCATCACCGCACATGCGCCGGCTTTCTCGGCGATGCGGGCCTGCTCCGCGTTCGTGACGTCCATGATCACGCCGCCCTTCAGCATTTCCGCCAATCCGACTTTGACGCGCCAGTCGTTCGAACCTTTCACGCCGTTGCCGCTCCCATTCGCTTTTTTCGTATCCATAAGTCTTTCTCCTCTCAAACCGCCCCAATCGAAATTGAACTACCCGCGTTCTGCGGGCGTAAAGTGTTTTGCATCCACAACTACAAATCGGCCTTTGCTTCGAGCCAGCAAATTTCCCTGTACATCATGAATCTCTGCCGCACGAAATCGATTTCTGCCCTTCTCTTCCACCTGCCACCCTTGCACCACAATTTCCTGGTCCACCGGGACTGGCTTGCGATACTCGACAGACATTTCCGCGGTCACCGCTCGCTCGTCCGTCAATTTCGAAAGCTTGCCCATCGCCTCGTCCAGCACCACGGCGATAATCCCTCCGTGCGCGAATCCGCCTCCACCCGCATAATTAGCGCCCAGGGCAAATCGACCGTGCGTGCGCATCTCGTCCAAATCCAATTCAAACCGCAACTTCATCCCAGCGTCATTAGCCGCCCCGCAACCAAAGCAGCGGTTGCCTTCTTTCGGCTCCAGAGTTAGCTTGCGCCCCATTTCTATACCAGCGCCACGTGCGCGCGTTCTGCACGCCGCGTTCCCCGCTGCCGTTTGCGCATCTCAATGCGCAGCAAGTCCGCAAGTATATTCACACCGCGAGCAATCTGCTTTTCGTTCAGGCTGGCAAAGCCCAATCGCAACGTGTTGGGCAGCGGCGACTGCACATAGAAATAACGCCCTGGCGCAAACAGCACGCCACGCTCCTTGGCATGAATCATCAACTCGCTGGCATCGAACCCCGCAGGCAATTCCAGCCACAGGCACATCCCGCCTTCCGGACTGGTCCACCGTGTTCCTTCCGGCATATGTTTGCGCAGTGCCTCATCCAGTGCCTGTAATCTGCTCGCGTACACTTTCCGCATCTTGGTCAGATGCTTCTGAAAAAGCCCGCGCTTCAAAAACTCGGCCAACGTGGCTTGCGCCAATTGATCGGTGTGCAAGTCGGTCATCTGCTTCACCAGTCTTAGCCGCTCGATAGCTGCGGCAGGTGCGACGATCCACCCTACCCGCAATCCCGGGAACGCCACTTTGGCAAAACTGTCGATGTGAATGACCAGGTTCGAACGATCCAGTTGCTTCAACGAAGGGATGCGTTCCTCGCGCGCATTTAATCGCGCATAAATATGGTCCTCAACGATAGGCACCTGATACCGCGTCGCCAACTCCAGCACACGCCGCCGAGAGGCCAGCGGCATGGACGTACCTGTTGGATTCTGGAAGTCGGGGGTCAGCACCAGCAACTTCACTCGATTCGCCGCCAGGGTGGCTTCGAGTGCTTCCAGATCAATTCCTAGCGGACTTCCCGGCTCAGCAATTGCGCGCACCGGAACGCCAAGGACGCGCGCGCGCGCTCCATTGAAGACCGCCGCAGCCCCAGGATACGTGGGATTTTCCAGCAACACGGTGTCGCCTGAACGAACAAACGCTTTTGAAATCAGATCCAGAGCCTGCTGACACCCATCCGTCACCAGCAGGGTCTCGTCCTTCGCAGGAATGTCGTCCTGCCGCAACAATTCCAGCAGTGCCTCTTTCAGCGCCGGGTATCCATCGGATGCACCCAGATTGAGAATCTCCTGCCCTTCACGGCGAAGCGCCGCGTGCGTGCAGGTCTGTAACTCTTCGACTGGATAAAATTCTTCGGCGGGCCGCGCCATCACAAAAGACAATGCGTCTTCCGGAGCTTCCGCCGTGAGCCGGCTCAGAATCTCTTCGCTGCGCTCATCCGCAAACAGTAGTTCCCACCGCAGGCCATCACGGCCATTCAGCGATGGCGGTGCCGGCGGCGAAATCTTTAATCCGTTTCCATTTCCCTTGATAAACGTGCCCCGCCCCACGTGGCCCTGGATCAGTCCTTCCGATTCCAGTTCGGCATAAGCATTGGCTACCGTAGTGCGGTGGACGCCGAGAATCTGCGCGAGTTCGCGGCTGGCGGGAATGCGATCGCCGGGACGCAAGTCACCGGCGTGAACTAAAGAGCGCAACTGGTCGCGCAACTGAATGTAGAGCGGGATGTGGCTTTCCGGCTGAAGATGCAATGGCAGCATTGTCTCTCACCCTGAGGCAATTCTATCAGAAATTGGCCTAGAGAAAGAGCCATTATGTCTCTCTTAAAGGAGCACTCAGGGGCGGTAGCCCAGCCGCCCGTTTTTCTCTCCCGCCTCCAGATCGCGTATGCACAGCTTCGTCAGATCGTTCTCGTCGCACTGGTAGATCTGCTTCATCGGCAAATCGCCATCTTCGATGTCGTAATTTCCAAATTGCAGGTCTTCGCTCTCATCCACCCGCGAAGCCACCAACCGGCTTCCCTCTTTCACTACGCGCACTCGAAACTTCTCCGTCGACGGTTCGTAGTTGGAATACAGGAAACAGTGCCCGATGCATGCGCGGTCGACCAGATGCTCGTATTGCGGACGAAAACCCGGCGGCGAAAATACCGTGCTTGCCACTCGAGTTCCGTCAGGAAGTTGCTTGGTAATCGCCCCGGCATTTTGTTCCAATCGATCCAGCACTCCCGTGTCGCGATGCAGCATGAAGAAAAATAGCGCCGCACACGCCCCAAAGCCAATCAGGTGCCAGATTCTAGGCTGTAAAGACGCCAGGAACGCCACCGCAAAAATCGCACTGATCAATGTAAGCCGTGTCGCCAGCGCTCCAATCCAACTTCCCTCTGGCTGTGGCCGCAGGTCTTCCGGCAAAAACACCACCGCGAAAAAAGAGATCAGGTAAAACTCGAAAATCAGGCGCCTTTCCTTCCAAAACTGGAATCCTCGTCCTCGGCGGTAAACCTCAAGGCCTACAAACACCAATCCAAGTAGGACTACCGTCCACGCCAACCGATCGTAGGCCGCACCAAAAATCCGTAACTGGTCGGAACCATTCCATTGGTAAAACGGCGCGTCGGCCCAATCTGCTTCAAATCTCACAGGATGCTGCAAGTACCACCGGATCGCAGCTAATCCGCTCACTACGAGGACTGGCAATGCAACCCGCGACAATCCTCTTAGCCGCAACCAGGCGATTCGATATGCTCCCACTCCCAACAGCCAGAGAATTCCCAGGGGATGCGCCAGGACCACCATTGGCGAAAGCAATGCCGCGCAAATAATCCCTCGCCAGTTGCCTTCCCAAACCATCGCTATTCCAAAACTGGCCAGTCCCAACGAAAGGTAATAGTTCATGAACCCCATATGGAACACGTAGCAATAGCTGATCATTCCGATCAACGGCACGATGAACCACGGCGCCCGGTGGGTGGCCGCGCGATAGAGTGCGAACACTCCCCAGAAGAAAACCAGAACGCAAATCGAGACAGCCAATTTCTCGCCCAGGGAATATCCGAATAATTTGCAGAAATAAAAAAGGATGTAATCGAACAGTACGTTCTGCCACTGCAGCGCCAGATACAACCCCGGTGCCTTTCCCTGCTGGATTAATTGCGCGAGCCACGCGTTATAGGTATGGCTGCCTAAATCCCCCGCCTGGATATGCCGATGCCAGAAGCACGGCACCAGCAATAAACAGGAGATGAGCACCCGGGTCAGAATATTCGCCAATTTCCGCCGTGAATGCACAGCGTTGTTCGGAGTGCGTAAGCCTTCGGATTTTTCAACGGATGTAGTTCCCGACCGACTGGTGGGCATAAGCGCTATTGTAACGTCGAAGCCTATTTCGAATACACAAACGTGTCGAGTCGACCGCGAGAATGCGGCCTGATCTGAGAGTTAGTCGCTAAGGAATAGTTCTACCGGGAAACTTGGCTGTCGCCCAGGCGCTTGAGCCGATCACGCAGTTTGCGCTGCAGCGGCGTCGGCGTATTCGGGTTGAATGCCACCAGGTACCACAGAGGTTGCGATTTATCTTTGCTTAGATACGTCAAAGTCGCCGCGTCCGAATTCGGGTGCCGCGCCACATTTTCGCGAATCGCCCCATAAGGATGCTTCCCCAGACGGCTCAACGTCTTGGCATTCGCCCGCGGGTGCTCACTGATCAGCCTCAACAGATAGAAATCTTCCTCCGGCGCTTGCTTCGTCAACTTCTCCAGCATCTCTGGTTTGGCCTCGGCGCTCAGCACCAACCCAATTTTTTCGTCCCACGCCGTATTGATCTGATTCAGTTCACGGGTCCGCGCGTGGATCAACTCTTCCAGAACCCGACGCTCCTGCTGCATCCTGGCAATCGGGAGATGCGTGCCTTCGAGCGAATCCAGCACGCGCAGCAGGTGCTGGCGTTCGCCGAAAACGATCTGCGACGTACGCCCAATACGCCCATTGTCTTTCTCTTTATATTGCACCAGGTCGGAACGTCGCATGTTCGGATGCTCCCAATTGCCCCTCGCGCCATCACCGAAGGGAACGTACTCACGAACGGTTTGTTCGGAATGCTTCATTTCTCTGTCAGCTACAGTTTTTCGCGGCTCAATGAGATTATGGAATGGCCATGCGGCAGGGTAAAGTTGAGTGGCAGTACCGTGTGCCCGATGTGGTACCGCCCGTGACTTTGCGTTACAACATCACCCGGGGGGAAACTGGCAAATGTCAGCTTTCAACGAGTATCGCGAAGATTTGGAACGCTCGGAACAGATGTACGGTCTGGAACGCGGACGCCTCGCCGTGTCTCTCGACCGTATCACCAACGCCATGGTTCTCGTCGGTCAGCACGGCGTTTATTGCACCAGCCAGCGCAATCCCACTCTTCCTTCCATGGACATTCGCATCATCACGCTTGAACTGGCGCACGCAAAGGAATTGCTGCAATCGGTAATGGAAGAGCTTCGTCGTTCCAGAGAAGAGGGATTGCCCGGAAGCAGCAACAAATCGAATCCACGCTAACGCTTGGTTTTGGGAATCACAAATTTCAACGCAGTATGTGTCACGCTGAAGCTCGCTACTTTCACATCCACCAATCCGGCTTTTAACCCGGCGCCGCGCACATCACTTTCTGTAATCGCTTTGTGGCCTTTGGGATACACAATCCATAGGGCCGCGGCACCCTGCAGATCTTTGGCAAGCTTTTTTACAACTGCCAATTCCCCCTGCTCCTCGGCCCCAAGGAAAATCCACGGTGAATCTACCTTGCTGCCAATTTTTGCCCCGTGTTTTTTCAGGCTTTCGCGAAAATTCTTGTCGAAGCTGCCGTGGAGAACTACTCTCTCGCCGGGTTTCATCCCCAGTTTTTCCACGAGCGATTTCGGATTGAGGATCTTATCGCGCCACTTGCTCGGCCTTGTCTCCCAGCTCCAACACCACTATGCCTTCCGCGCTGTTCATCCGCAATTCGCCATTCGACGCTTTCACTTCTTTGATCGCTGCAAAAGGAATCTTTAGTCGCACCTCACCCCGAAATAGGATTTCCGTCGTTTCCAGCAGCGCCGTACCCCGCGCACTCTTACCGTCAATGTGCGCCAGGCATGCAATCTCTTGACCCATGAGTTCACCTATCCGGCAATTGAGTGGAATTTAGTCTCACGCGACGTTCAGGCCCCAACGATAAACGGATTTGAAGCGCGCTCACGACCGATGGTCGTGAGCTCCCCGTGGCCCGGATACACGACCGTGTCCTCCGGCAGGTGCATCAACTTCTGCGTTAGCGATTCCATGATCTGGTCCATCGATCCGCCCCACAAATCCGTGCGCCCGATGCTTCCGGCAAAAAGCGTGTCGCCCGCATACAACTGCGGATTCGAGAGTGTGACCTTGCCCGACTCCTTCGGCAAGTACAGACACAGACTGCCCGGCGAGTGCCCTGGTGTGTGGATAACGTTGGCCAGATAACCACCCCACTGCAGTACGTCCCCATCCTTCAGCAATTGGTCCACTTCGGTCAGTTCCGGCGTCTGCATTCCCAGGAACGCGGCCTGCACATCCATGCCGTTATAAAGCACCAGGTCCTCACGATGCATCATCACTGGTGCGCCCGTATATTGATGAAGCTTCGCAAGTCCGCCCACGTGATCGATGTGCGCGTGCGTGCTCACAATCGCTTGCACCTTTAACTTGTAGCGGCCCAGCAGACCCAGAATTCGCTCTACTTCATCGCCGGGATCTACAACAATGGCTTCGCGCGTCTTGGGATCCCCCAGAATCGTGCAGTTACACTGCAGCATGCCTACCGGAATCTTGATGTAGATGATCTCGGGGTTGGCCGCGTCTGGCCAATGGAATCGGTGCGCTCATCCAGCAAAGTATATCATTCACTCTCTCTGGAAATGGCACCCCAGCCGCTGCTCCCTAGCCATGTGAACCGCACGTTCCAACCACATTTGCTAAACTAGAAATTGAGGCGCTCACTTGGACCCAATCCGTCAATTCGCTCCCCACTCCCCTCGCGGAATTCCACCGTCGGCACGGCGCGCAAATGGGCACTTGGTTTGGTTGCGATCTGCCCGATCATTTTGGCGACTGGCGCACGGAATATCGCTATGCGCGGGAGAGCGTTGCGCTGATCGATAAGAATTACCGCGCCTACCTCAATTTCACCGGACCCGACCGTGTCCGCTATCTGAACGCCATCCTCACCAACAACATCAAAGGCCTTGCCGATCGCCACGGAACTGTCTCTCTCTTCCTGAATCCTCAAGGACATATCCAGGCCGAAATCGAAACCTACGCCTACGCCGATAGAATCTTCGGCGTGACCTTCGCCTTGATTCGCGAACGCCTCATCGAGAATATCGAGAAGTTCATCATCATGGACGATGTCACCCTCACCGACGTCACGCAACAATTCGGGACCCTCGCCCTCGAAGGCCCTAAGGCAGCTCAATGCGTAGCAAAGCTGACCGGCGTGGAAATTGAGAACCTCGACGACCTGGAAATTCGGGAGTGCACGGTTGAGTCAATTCCCTGCTCTGTCAGCAAACGAATTGCCGGTGGCGTTGCCAGCGTCGAGTTCCTCGTCGAACGAGTCAATCTCGAGCCACTCTGGAATCTTCTGCTGGCTTCCGCGAGAGAAAACGGCGGTGGCGCAATGGGCTACACCGCATTGAACGCCCTTCGACTGGAGCAATTCATCCCCTGGTTCAGCTACGACTTTGGCGAAAGACAAATTCCCCACGAAGCGGGTTTGCAGGACTCTCATATCAGCTATACAAAGGGTTGCTACACTGGGCAGGAAATCGTCGAACGCGTTCGCTCTCGTGGCCAGGTCAATCGCAGCCGCGTTTCGCTGAAATTCGACACGCCTCAACAGCCTGCGCCAAGCACGCCGCTTCTCTCCGATGGTAAGGAATTCGGATACGTTACCCGCTCCGCTTTCTCTCCCACCGCCAATGCCTTCATCGGCATGGGTTATCTGCGCCGCGAAAAAACCGTTCCAGGTTCCGTACTTGAAGTGCTGGGGGGATCTGCAACCGTATACGCCGCGCCATCTACAAATTCGAAATAAATTGTCGTATCAGAATTGATTTTCAGGGGGTCGGAGCTCAGCTCCGAAAGAGGAAACTTGGTAAGTGGGGCTTCAGGTCCCGAGGGATCCCTTCTTCTACGTCGATTCCAACGCCTTCAATTGACGGAACAATCGCGCCCGGTCTTCCTGCTCCATTGCAATAATCTGCAGGCCCATCCCGTGGTGTTCCTTCACCCAGCGCACAACAGCTCGACCGCGAACTTGCCCCACAGGCATATCCAGAAGGATTTGCACCAGGCTGCGCAACGCCACCTGCTTTTTCGTACGCAAAAACAGTCCACTCAGGCCTAGGCTTTCCACACGAGACACGTCTCGATGCACACCAGCCTGCCAGGCGACCACAACGCTCTTTGGCGGTTTCAATCGTGGATATTTTCGTTGTTCAGTAACGCTCATTGCTCAGCCCACAGCGTTCGCAGAGTCTAAACAGATGTTTTGTCCAAGTCCACAAAAGTTCGGGTCAAAACTCACGCTTTGGCGCCGGCTGCTCGCTCCCCACGCGCCCCACTGCAATGTCAGCTACGTAATAGTTTTCTCCTCGAATGGGAGCCCCGGCCATTCGGCGCAACATCGCCAGTTGCCCGATGTGGTTCACTGCATCTGCCACCGGCCCCTGAAATAGCTTTTCCGGCGTGGCCTGTAACGTTTCTTCCCCGCACAAATAGTCATCAAACTTTCTCAGCGAATCAAAGAACCGCGAGACTTCCTGCTCCCATGGCAACGGCTTCGCGTCGTGCCACTCCTGCTTACCCTTTGCGATGCTCAACGCCCAATCGAGCAGGTCCCCCATGTGCGCAACAATCTGCACCGGAGTTCGCGAACTTTCAGTTGCCTTATATTCGCCAAACGATTCCGGAGCGTCGCGTAATACCTTGCCACCACGATAGGCAATCGTCGCCAGACAATGCCGCAGCAGTTCACGAGCGCTCGTCGTCATTTCCATGATTTTTCCCACTGTAGGCGCACGGCTTATGCCAAGCCAGAATTGCTTCGAGGTTTTAATTTTCCAGACCGCTAATCCAGGTTCATCGCCCGCTTGAACGAGCCCTTTTCTCCGTCAATCTTCTTTTGCAACTGCAGAATCGCGTACAACACTGCTTCCGGCCGCGGCGGGCACCCAGGCACATATACATCCACCGGAATCACCTGATTGCATCCCTGCACGATCGCGTAATTGTTGAACACACCGCCCGATGTGGCGCACGCGCCCATCGAAATCACCCACTTCGGCTCCGGCATCTGGTCGTAGAGCAGCTTAATTACCGGTGCCATCTTCTGCGACAGTCGGCCGGCCACAATCATCAAATCCGCTTGTCGTGGTGAAGGACGAAACACTTCCGCGCCAAACGCGCCAGATCAAACCGCGAAGCCGCCATCGACATCATCTCAATCGCGCAACACGCCAAGCCAAATCCCAGCGGCCAGATCGAACTCCGGCGCGCCCAGTTCACGGCCTTGTCCAGCTGCGTGAAGATAATTCCTTCATCCTGCAGCAGCTTGCCAAAATCATCCGGCTTCGTCAGGGTAATGCTCTTGCCCAGGGTCGTTTCCATGTCTGCCTCGTACTACTCCCTTATTCTGTCATAGCCTCCCAACTGAGACAAATACTTGGACTACCATCTTTCTCTCTCCATTCCTTCGCAAAACAGTAATATTCACCACATTCTTCTCGCTTCAATTGACTTGCCTCCCGCAGCACCTCTAGAATGTGCGGAACATGTCAGAGCCTCGTTCTCTTTCTGGTCAGACCATTTCCCACTATCGCATTCAGGAAAAACTGGGTGGCGGCGGCATGGGCGTCGTCTACCGCGCAGAAGATTCACGCCTCGACCGCAGCGTTGCCCTCAAATTCCTTCCCGAAGATACCCCGACTGATGCTCAGACCCTAGAACGCTTCCAACGCGAAGCCCGCGCCGCTTCGGCGTTGAATCATCCTAATATTTGCACCATCCATGACGTTGGCGAATTTGATCATCGCCCCTTCATCGTTATGGAGCTTCTCGAAGGCCAAACGCTGAAGCACCGCATCAATGGCAAACCCCTTCAGATCGACGACATTCTCGACATGGGCATCGAAATTGCCGATGCCCTGGCTGCCGCTCACTCCAGGGGAATTGTCCATCGCGACATCAAGCCGGCAAATATTTTCCTAACCCAACGCGGCCAAACCAAAATTCTCGATTTTGGATTGGCTAAGATGGAGCCCCGGCGTGCTCATGCAGGCCATATGGAGGTTTCCGGCCAGGCCACCGTTGCCGCTGAGGCGATGTTTCTCACCAGTCCCGGCACCGCCCTCGGCACCATGGCCTACATGTCGCCAGAACAGGCGCTCGGCAAGGATCTTGACGCCCGCACCGACCTCTTTTCCTTTGGCAGCGTCCTTTACGAAATGGCCACGGGCAAGCTCGCATTCTCGGGCGATACTTCGGCAGTCATTTTCGACTCCATTCTCCACGGCACGCCCAGGCAAGTATCTTCCCTGAATACGTCCTTGCCCGCTGAACTTGAACGCATCATCAACAAGGCCCTGGAAAAAGATCGCGATCTTCGTTACCAGACGGCTTCCGAAATCAGGACCGACTTGAAACGCTTGAAGCGTGATCACGATTCTTCAGGCCGCGTCAGCGACTCCAGGAAGCAGTCTGGGATCACCGAGTCAGCGGCGACAACTGCCGCCGAGAAATCCGTGGCGGTCCTCTACTTCGAGAATCTCAGCGCCAGCAAAGATGACGAGTATTTCCGCGATGGCATGACCGAAGACATCATCACCGAACTCTCTAAAATCAAGGAACTTCAAGTCTTCCCACGCGCCGCCGTGCTTGCCTATCGAGACAAGGCCGTCACTGGGCCTCAAGTCGGTCGCGAGCTGAACGCCGCCTGCGTGCTCAGCGGCAGCCTGCGTCGCGCCGGCAATCGTCTCCGCATTACCGCGCAATTGATCGGCACACAAACCGGGCATTCCATCTGGGCCGAACGTTACGATCGCGAACTCAAGGACGTCTTCGAAGTCCAGGACGAAATCGCCCGCAGCATCAGTCAGGCCCTGCGCATCAAGTTATCTCCGCAGGAAGAAAAAGCGATTGCTCGCAAGCAGACTGAAAACCCGCAAGCCTACGATTACTATCTGCGCGGCCGCCAGTTCTTTCATCAATTCCGTCGCAAGGGTTTTGACTTTGCCCGCCAGATGTTTGCCCGCGCCATTGTCATCGATCCGAATTACGCGCGCGCATTTGCTGGGGTCGCCGATTGTTGCTCTTTCCTCTACATGTATTGGGACAGCGTCGAAGACAATCTCAATGAAGCAGAGGCAGCGAGCCGCAAGGCACTGGAACTCGACCCTGAATTGGCGGAAGCTCATGCCGCCAGCGGATTGGCTTTCGCTCTCAAAAAGAACTTTACTGCCGCGCAAAAAGAGTTTGAAGCGGCCATCCGCCTCGATCCCAAACTTTACGAGGCCTATTATTTCTACGCCCGCACTTCCTTTCAGAGTGGCAATCTCGCGAAAGCCGCCGAGCTCTACGAACAGGCTTCGAAGCTGAATCCCGATGACTACCAGGCCGTGAGTCTTCTGGTCACCGTCTATCACGGCTTGGGACGTCCTGTGGAAGCCGAGGCAACAGAGCGCCGCGCCCTTCAGCTAATCGAAAAACACGTCGACAGCCATCCGGATGATCCGCGCGCACTCTATCTCGGAGCCGGAATCAATGTACGACTCGGCGATCACGAAAAGGGTTATGACTGGGCGCGTCGTGCGCTCGCTATCGATCCCGAAGAAGCCTCCATCCTTTACAACGTCGCTTGCGTCTACTCTCTTCTTGGCCGCACCGAAGATGCCCTTACCTGTTTGAAAAAAATGATGGAACACGGTGACTTCTACAAAAATTGGGCAGCGAAAGACTCGGACCTCGACAACATTCGCACCGATCCGCGCTTCCAGGCGCTGATCAGCTAACTACGTCAGGTGGATTCGCCACTTCCGGGGTGATGTCAATCACACAGTTTTGGCTCCGACCCGCTGTACCCTTCTCTGTCCGTCTCGCTCCTTCTGCATCTCCTCCCTAAGAGTGTCTTAAGGAGAAACTGTCCAATGACAAAGTCCTCCGAGTGCAGCCGTCGTTCGTTCTTGCGCCTCGGTTTAGGGATCGCCGCCAGCTCACCGCTCTTACTCTCCGAAAGTTGCGGCAGTTCCTCGAACACGCCTCCACCAACTCCGCCCCCTACGCCAGCCCTCTCCAAAGTCGCCATTGTCTCCTGCACCGGATTACAGCAACGCGCAAACCGCACTTGGCCAGGCGTTCAGTCTTCTCGACGGCATCGGAACGCTCGTAAACGGTAAGACTGTCACCGTGAAGATCAACCTCACCAACGACGGTCAGTTTGAAAATCTTTTCGGACGCCCGCCCGGCGAGTCTTTTATCACCCATGGGGCCACGGCCATCGCTCTCGCCGCTTTACTCCTTCAGAATGGTGCGCAAAAAGTTCGCTTCGTCGATTCCGTCGGCTTCCTTCTCCCGCTTAGCGATATCCTCACCATGGCGCAATGGGACGTCAACGCCCTCCTCGCTCTTGGCAACGTGGAACTCGAAAACACGCGCAACCTCGGCAGCGGCACTTCCTACGTACAAAGAAACGTTCCCGGCGGCGGCTACATTTTCAGTTCGTTTCAGCTCAATCACTCCTACACCGAGACGGACGTGTTCATCTCCATGGCCAAGCTGAAGCAACACCTCACCGCCGGCGTCACGCTCTCCACAAAATGTCTATTCGGCTCCACGCCGAATTCCCTCTATGGCACCGATGCGCTCACCGCCAACGAAAACGCTGTCGGCTATCGCGGACGCCTTCACGGCACTGGTGTTGCCGGTTGGAATGCCAATCCGCCACCGGGAGCACGCCCCGATGTCACTCCCACCGCCGATGCCGGCGCTCGCATTCCGCGCATCGTGGCCGACATCGCCAGCGCACGTCCCGTAGACATCGCCATCATCGATGGCATCACTTCCATGAGCGGTGGTGAAGGTCCTTGGGCCTCCACTGCCGCCTTCGTCACTCCCGGCATACTCATTGTCGGCCGAAATCCCATCTCAACCGATGCTGTAGGTGTCTCCGTAATGGGTTACGCCAACCCGAGGGCCACCCGCGGCACTGCACCGTTCCAGACTGCCGATAACCATCTGCTTTTCGGCGAACAAGCTGGCGTCGGCACCGCTGACCTTTCCAAGATCGATGTCCTCGGCATGACCATCGCCCAGGCAATATATCCCTACCCCTCTCAAGCTGCAGGGCGCACCTCTCGTAAAAACTTCCGGAACGCCTAGGTTGTTCTCTCTTACGGGCGGCTTCACGCCGCCGCTGCCCACAGTGTGGTAGCGGCCACCTGCAGGTGGCCACCCGTGTGGCAAGGCTCGCCATAAATAACAGACAACCGTAATCCTGCGCAAAGTGAAGGCTCTCAACCGCACCACCCACCCTTGTCCCTCCGCAGCCTCCCCACGCATCTAAACGATGCAACCGCGCTTCTTCAGACACGCCGCCAGCAAAGGAGGCTCTACGTCTTCCAACAATCCATTTCACGAAGGCGAATTAAAAGCCCAGCAACTTGCGGGTGAGACGCAGGAAGGCGAATCGAACGGCGCCATGATCGGGAACAAAATCATGAGCGGCGCGGTGAATTTCATTCGTGCCCAAGAGATGGCCATTATCAGCAGTCGCGATGTCCAGGGCCGTCGCTGGGCTTCCCTCCTCGTCGGCAAGGAAGGATTCCTGGCGCCCGGTGCAGACCGCCGAGCGCTCACGATCTCCATCGACCCCGCTGAAAACGACGCCACCGATCCCCTCTGGGAAAATCTGAAGGCGGACTCTCACCTCGGCGTACTCATCATCGAACTACTCAGCAGGCGCAGATTGCGTGTAAACGGCCAAGCCGTTCTGGCAAATAGTGCGTTGACGGTGACGGTGGAAGAATCCTTCGGCAATTGCCCCAAGTACATCACCCGCCGCGAAGTTCACATCGAGCCTCAACAAAAGTCCACTCCCAAAGAGAAAGTCTCGCGCGGCACGAAGCTCGGTCAATCCCAAATTTCTCATCTGGCAACTTCCGACGTCCTGTTTCTTGCTACGGGCCACCCAAAGCGCGGTGCGGACGCCTCGCACCGCGGCGGCAATCCCGGCTTCGTGGAAGTCCTCAACGCCAATACTCTCCGCCTTCCGGACTATTCCGGCAACAGCTTGTTCAATACCCTCGGTAATCTGCTGGTCGACCCACACTACGGCATACTGGTCCCTGATTTTCGGTTGGGAAAGATGCTGCAGATCACCGGCACCGCAACCATTACCTGGTCCGGCGCGGACGAGCAACATCGCACCGGAGGCACGCACCGCTTCGTCGAATTTCACGTTGACGAATGGCGCGAGGCCACACTACCCGTCCATTTCACTGAAAACGTTCTCGACTATTCGCCCTACAATCCCTGAGCTCGCTGCCGGCCTCTAATCCACGCTGAGCACTACTTTCCCAAATTGCTTCCCCGCTTCGAGATAGGCGTGCGCCGCTGCGCATTCCTGCAACGGAAACACTTTGTCCACAATCGGTTTCAATCGCCCCTGCGCCACCAGCTTCAGCACCGTTCGCAATTCATCTTTCGGACCCATGTACGATCCCAGAAGCGAAAGCTGCCGCGTAAACAAAAATCGCAAATCCAGCTTCGCGTCAAATCCTGTCGTAGCGCCGCAGGTCACCAATCGTCCGCTTGGCGCCAGACTCTTCACGCTCTTTTCCCAAGTCGCCGTCCCTACGTGCTCGAATACCACGTCAACCCCGCGATTTCCCGTCAGTCTGCGCACTTCCTTATCGATTTCCATCTTTCCGTGATGCACGACCTCATCCGCTCCCAACTGCTTCGCCTTCTCCAGCTTTTCCTCGTTCCCCGCCGTTGCAATCACCCGCGCTCCAAAAAACTTTGCAATCTGCACCGCAGCCATTCCGACGCCGCTGCCCGCCGCCAGCACCAGCACCTGTTCTCCCGCCTGAAGCTCCGCGCGATTCACCAGCATGTGCCACGCCGTCAGAAACACCAGCGGCACCGCCGCCGCGTTCACCCAATCCAGGTTTTCCGGATACGGCATGCAGTTCACCTCCGGGCATCGCACATATTCGGCGCAGCCTCCATCAATCAGATAGCCCAGATTCGTAAACTGCCGGCACCGGTTGTCTTTCCCAGCAATGCACGCCGGGCAGTGTCCGCACGTCACTCCCGGTGCCAGCACAACCTTTTGTCCCACTTTCACAGTGCGCACTTCCGCACCAATCTTCGCCACTTCGCCAGACACATCACTTCCCGGAATGTGTGGCAGCGGAATCGCCACGCCCGGCAATCCTCCCCGCACCCACAGGTCGAGGTGATTCAACGCACACGCCCGCACTCGCACCAATACGTCATGCGCCCCAATCAATGGCTCAGCATATTCCCTGTATTGCAAAACCGACGGATCCCCGTGCCGTTCCATCACGATCGCTTTCACAGACTGCCTCCCAGCGCCGATTTTCTGCGCATTGAATTTACAACCGATCTCGCTGTGTTGCGAGCCCCCGCAGTTTTGTACCGATCGGCTTCCCTGATCATCCCGACCGGAGGGACGGCTCGGAGTGGCTGAATCGTGTCAACTCCACAGAACAAAGTCACTCCTGGTGACCGCCTGAATTGTCTGGAGATGCTTCCCGACCGGTTCTCTGCCGCCGCTCCCCCGATTGACACCCACATGCTCCCCTCGTACGCTGTGGGTCATGGATCTCTTCGAAGAAATCGTGCGCATGCGCCGCTCCGGCCAGCGGGGCGCCCTGGCCACCATTGTCCACACCAACGGCTCCATCCCCAGCTATGAAAGCTCTCGTATGCTCGTTCGTGAAGACGGCTCTCTCGTCGGCACCATCGGGGGCGGCTGCGTCGAAGCCGACGTCTGGGCCGCCGCAAAACAGGTCATGGCCAGCGAAACTCCTAAAAAGCTCGTCTTCCAACTGAACAATGAGGCCAGCTACGACAACGGCCTCATCTGCGGTGGCACCGTAGAAATTTTTGTCGAGCCCATTCTCCCGCAACCCATGCTTTACCTCTTTGGCGCTGGCCATATTTCGACCGCTCTTGCCAAGGCGGCTCATTCGGTCGGCTTCGGCATCGGTGTCATCGATGATCGCGAAGCCTTCGCCAACGCCCAGCGCTTCCCCATGGCCCAGGAAATTTTCACGGCGTACGAGGATGCCTTCGAAAAACTCCAGCCCGGCCCTTCGTCGTATCTGGTCATCGTCACGCGCGGCCATAAAGACGATATGCGAGTGCTGGCCTGGGCGGTTCGCACGCAGGCCCGCTACGTCGGCATGATCGGCAGTAAACGCAAAGTTCTCAGCGTTTACAATGCTCTTGAAAAGGAAGGCTACACCCGGCAGGAATTCGAGCGCGTCTACGCTCCCATGGGCTTGGACATCGGCGCTCTGTCTCCCGAGGAGATCGCCATCAGTATCCTCTCGGAGCTAGTGGCCATTCGACGCAATGCTCAGTCTGCTGCCCATAAGAAACTGAAACTCGAAATGCGGGACGCCATCGAGATCCGCTAGAAGGGTTTATGCTTGCGGCCGTGATTCTTTCCGGAGGGGCTTCGAGCCGCATGGGCTCTCCAAAAGCCCTGCTTGCCTACCAGGGTCGTGCATTTCTCGATCATCTCCTCGAAATTACGCAGCATCCCAAAATTGGTGCTCGTCGTGTCGTCCTCGGCGCCCATGCCGAACCCATCGCCAAAGCCACCAATCTCGCCGCTGATGAAATCGTCATCAACGCCGACTGGGAAAAAGGTCAGCTCAGTTCCATTCATGCCGCACTGCACAGCCTGCCTCCAAACACCGACGGTATGCTTCTTTTTCTGATCGACCATCCGCTGATCAGTGCCGAACTCGTAGACAACCTCATCACGCGCTTTTACGCGTCTCACGCGTCGATTGTTTTACCTGTCTTTGAAGGCAAACGCGGCCATCCCGTTCTTTTTTCTTCCATCCTTTATCCTGAATTGCAAAACGCTTCGCTGGAGATTGGCGCCCGCTCTGTCGTTTGGGCCCACAAGGAAGAGATTTCCGAGCACCACACCATCGAAGAGGGCTGCGTCCTCAACCTCAACGACCCGCAAACCTTGGCTCGCGCCACCAATACACCGCTGTAACTCAATAGTGGCGATTTGCGCCGCCATTCGCCTTGGGTACCAGCCGATCTTTAGCTCAACTAATCAGGCGTCTCCCCACAGATTGTCATTCTGACCGAAGGGAAGAATCCGCTTCGCCCAACGCATCGACTATCGCCTTCACGGCGTCCTCAGCCAATTGCGCCCCATGGAACGACGCCTCCGGCAATCCGCTCAACGCCTCTGCCACAGCGTTCGCCGTGATCTTCCCCAACGACGCCACTTCTATTCCTTGCATCTTCTCCGTCGCTAACGACGCGCACGCAATCGCCGTCGTGCACCCCCGGCACAAAAACTTCACTTCGCGAATCCGCCCCCCTTCCACCCGCACCGCCAATCGCAGCACATCCCCACATACGGGATTACTCACGTCCACGCGTGCCGTCGCCTCTGCGAGTTCACCCGCATTCCGCGGCCTCTGAAAATGATCGAGCAACCTTTCGCTGAACATTGATTCCTATTTCGCAGGTGCGCCGGCCGGCGCTGGTGGAACCACATACGTACTTAAATACTCTTCTAACTTGGCCCGGTTCTTCGTGCGGTAAGCGACATAATCGACCGCGATCCCCGCGTCCGGCGCTCCCAGCAAGACATACGGCTCCAGCATTCCCGCTTCACTCAGTTTCTTCAGCATCGCCAGATCTGGATCTCCGGCCAGCTTTTCAGGTTTTTCTTTCTTCAGCGTTGACGCCGCCGTCGAAAGCGCATCCACCTCTTCCGCCAGGGTGTGCCGGTACGTAGTCTCTTGCGGATAATGTTTCTTGAAATCTTCCTTGCGCCAGTTCAGCCGCACGCCGTTATAAACCAGCCACACTGACATGGAATTACTGTTACCTTTCGGATCGATCGTAACCGTCACACTCTGTCCGTCCTTCCCGGACAGGTCGCTGTGTGTATTGATCCGCACCGGCGTGAGCTTCAGTTTGTTGGCACGTTGCCCACTGCGCCAATCCGCGCCACGACGTCTGCACATAAGGATCGGCTACGACGCCTTGTATCGCCAACTGCCTGGCCTTCTGTTGCTCTCCGTTTTTCGTGTACATATCTGATTCGTAGCGATAGGCGGTCTCGGTGTCTGGATTGATCTGAATCGCTTTCTCATACCACTCCGCCGCCTTCGGAATATTCTTCAACGCAAAATAACAATCTCCCAGAAATAGCGCCGCTGAATAACTTTTTGGGTCAAGTTCAAACGCCTTCGCATAATGTTTCGCCGCTTCTTCGTAGTCATTCTTGGCAAACGCCGCATCCCCCGCTGCAAGGGCCTCGGCCACTTCAGGAGTCCCCGGATAGCGAAGCGACCCATCCGCCGGAAGTGAGTCCAGCAGGTTCAGCAGTAGACTGTTGTTGTTTCCAAGTTGCTTGGCCCGCAGCAGGATTTCCCGCGCACGGATCCGCTCTGCTCTCGAGGCATTCTCGTCTTTCAGAGTCGCGGCATGCTGTATCAGGCAGGCACCTAATCCCAATAGAACTTCCGTATCCCCGGGATTTTGTTGGGCCAGTTCCTCATAAATCGGCAATGCTTCCAGATTGAATTGTTTATTAAACAAAGAAGCCGCAAATTTCTTTTTCTCTTCGTACGTGCTGTTAGCAGGTGGTTGCACCGCTCCCGCTTGCGCCGTTGTCCCTTGCTGTGCGGGCGTTGAACTTGCTGGTGTTTGTCCGCTTGCGTTCACACTAGACAAAACCAGCCCAAATACCAGTGCAGACCGCCTGATCCCTTCCATTCGACCCTCCGATTGCTGCGGCAGTTATTTTTTCGCGGGCAGGTAGTTCTTATCGATGCTCGCGATCACTACGTAGTTCGGGTCCACCATCTCCGTCAGATGCAGTTTCCCCACCTTGGAGAACAATTCATAGGTATCCAGTTCCGACAAACCGTAGTCGCGATGTACCCAGTGCACCAGTTCCGTCACCGCTATCCGCACCGCATCGTCCACCGGCCGGTAGATTCCAGCCGTCATCAGTTCGTGGTCGTTCTCCAGTCTCGGCCAACCCGTACTCTTCCCTTTCACCAGCGCAAATTTGAATCGCGCCTTCATTGGCACTTCCACCGCGCTTCCCGCCACTTCTCCGTCACCCATCGCCGCGTGCCCGTCGCCAAAATAAAAAAGTGCTCCCTTCACGTTGACCGGTAAGTACAACGTATTGCCTGGAGACACTTCCGGCGCGTCCATATTCCCCCCGAATTCCGCCGGCACGATCGAACTCCGCGCTTCTCCGTTCGCTGGCGCCACGCCGATACACCCAAGAAACGGTTTCAACGGAAACTGTACTCTGAAACTGGAATCCAACGCTTGAAACGTAATCAGCTTTTTCTCCGCATCGATCGGGTAATACCAGGCACGCTCCGGCAGCGATTCCTTCTCCAGCATAGGTGTGTAATGTGTAGAATTCGCCGCGCCAAATCCCGGTCCAAACGTTCCAACTCCCTGTTTCCCGTCCACCTGTAAATCCAGAATCTGCACTACCAACGTGTCTCCTGGTTCAGCACCATCAATGAAAAACGGTCCGGTCAGCGGATTATCGATCTTGACCAGCGAAAACGGATCGCCCGGCTTCTGCAGCGCGTTGCCAAAACAATCCAGTGAGTTTGCTTCCAGCACGCCGCCAGGTTTCACATGCGCCACGGGCTCCGCGGGACCAAACGTCGCCTTCACGTTCTCCATCGTGCCCTTAAAACGCACTACCTCGTCCGTACCAGGCGCTTGCGCCCGCGCCACTCCCGCAGACATCCCGATCACGCACAGAAGCACTACTCGCCGAATCAACACAGTCTCCTCCACGCAAAACAGAATCCGAAGTGCAACACAGTTCCGACACTCCCGTCAACGTCATCTCCCGCAAATGCCGTTCCGTCGCCAACTCTGCTATGCTTTTTCTACGTGATTAACGCATGATTGTCGTAGCCGCTGTCATCGAACGCTCCGATCGACGCATTCTCATCGGGCAACGCCGCCACAACGATACTTCCGCCCTTAAATGGGAATTTCCAGGCGGAAAGGTGCACGATGGTGAAACACTCGAACAGGCACTCGCGCGCGAACTACGCGAAGAACTCGGTGTCACCCTCACCAAGAGCCGCGAAATCGCTGAGGTCCTCCACCAATACGCCAACCTTCCCGCGCAACTCGAAATTCATTTCTTCGCCGCCCAATTTTCCGAGCCCGACATCTCTCCCATCGTCTACGAACACATCGCCTGGGCACTTCCCAAAGAACTCGCTAATTACGACTTCCTCGCCGCCAATCGCGAACTTGTCGCCAACCTCGCCACCGGCAAAATCAAACCGAACGAAGTCCTAGAACAATCCGCCTGACAATTCTCCACCTGTATTTCGTATTTGATGTCATTCCGAGCAACGCAAGAGAACCTGCTTTTCAGTTGCTCAGCGATCAGCCTTGAGGCCCAAAGTACCGATAATGTCCCGTAATGCTCCAACTAAACAGAACATCTTCCATCTTTGGACCTTGTCCGATGTTATGAACCACCATGTACCGCCCGCTCGCTGCCGACTTCCTATCCACCACAATGCCTATGTGTGGCACCCCGCCTCCAAGGTCCCACGTGACCAAATCTCCCGGTCCATAATCCCTACCTTGCGTGGTTGTCCGAAGCGTCTCTCCCTTGCGGCCAAAGAACACCATTAAATTAGGAACGCGCCGGTGATCAATATTGGAATCCGGATGAAATAGCATCCAACGCAAGTGATTCGGGTACAGCGAAAAATTTGCGGCGATGTCTTCATGAACTTCTTTTTGAAGATCGATTTCCAGCGCGCGATAAGCGCGAATTACCTCATCCGTGCATACACCCGTTCCGGCGGGCACATCCCCGCCCGGGTACGCAATTCGTACATATGCCGGATCGTAGCGAACAGGGTGATGCGTGCGCTCAATGGCAGCCACACTTAATCTCCGCAGGAATTCCTGTTTGTTGATGCTTAGCAGCTTGAACTTGCCCGAGGGCAGCGCCACTACCAATCGAAACAACCACGCAGAGCATCAGCCAAATCGGCACTCTGCACGAAGAAATCACTCCAGCGCTCCCTTTACGAAATCACCGGGTTCGGCTTCTCCGGATTGATTCCCAATTCCTCAATCGCCTTCTCCACCACGTTCTTCCCAATCTGCCCGTCCTGATACAACTCGTGCAGCGTCGCCAGCGTGATGAACTTTGCATCCACTTCAAAGAAGTCCCGCAAGGATGTTCGGCCCTCGCTGCGCCCGAACCCGTCCGTGCCCAGTGACGCCAACCGCCGCGGCATCCACTTGCTGATCATATTCGGCAGCGTCTTCAGATAATCCGTCGCCGCCACCAGCACGCCCTGCGATCCGTCCAGGCACTGCGTCACGTAAGGCACCCGCGGCTTCTCGCTCGGGTGCAGCCGGTTCCACCGCTCAGTTTCGATTCCATCTGTGTACAGGCACTTGTAGCTCGTCACGCTCCACACGTCCGCTGCCACGCCAAACTGCTTCTCCAGAATCTCCTGTGCCCGCAGCACTTCGTTCAGGATCGCGCCGTTTCCAAACAACTGCGCCCGGAATTTCGATTTCTTGTTAATCGCCGCGCGGAACTTGTACATGCCCTTCAGGATGCCTTCTTCTACTCCTGCAGGCATCGCCGGCATCGCATACGGCTCGTTCATCACCGTGATGTAGTAAAAAATGCTCTCGCCGTCTTTGTACATCCGGCGAATTCCGTCCTGAATAATCACCGAAATTTCATACGCAAACGCCGGGTCGTATGCCAGCAGGTTCGGCACCGGCAGTGCCAGCACATGGCTGTTGCCATCCTGGTGCTGCAATCCTTCGCCAGAAAGCGTCGTTCTTCCCGCTGTTCCGCCCAGCAGGAAACCGCGCGTGCGCATATCCGCCGCCGCCCAGATAAAGTCCGCGATCCGCTGGAATCCGAACATCGAATAATAAATGAAAAAGGGAATCGTATTGATGCCGTGTGTTGCGTACGCTGACCCTGCCGCGATGAACGACGCCACCGATCCGGCCTCTGTAATTCCCTCTTCCAGGATCTGCCCGTCTTTCGCTTCCTTGTAATACAGCAACGTATTCACGTCGACCGGTTCGTATTTCTGCCCCACGCTGGAATAAATTCCCACCGTGCGGAACAGCGATTCCATACCAAACGTTCGCGCCTCGTCGGGCACGATTGGCACGATCAGCTTCCCAATCTCCGGGTCCTTCAGCATTTTCCGCAGCATCGCCACAAATGCCATTGTCGTAGACACTTCGCGTCCGTCGCTGCCATCGTGAAACTCGCTGAACAATTCGTCGTGTTCGGCCGCAATCGGCTTCGATCGCACCTTGCGCTGCGGCGTGTACCCGCCCAACGCTTCGCGCTTGCTGCGCAAGTAGCGTATCTCTTCGCTGTCCTCGGGTGGACGGTAAAACGGCACCTCGCTCAGCGCTTCATCACTCAGTGGAATTCCAAACCGCGACCGGAACTCGCGCAATTCATCTTCGTTCAACTTCTTCTGCTGGTGCGTGACGTTCTTCCCTTCGCCTGCCTCGCCCAATCCATAACCTTTGATCGTTCGCGCCAAAATGACCGTCGGTCCGCCCTTATGGTCCACGGCCGCCTTATAAGCCGCGTACACCTTGCGCGGATCGTGACCGCCCAGCCGCAAACGCCGCAGCGCCTCGTCTGGCAGCGGTTCCACCAGTTTCAACAAACGCGGATCGCTCCCAAAGAAAAATTGCCGGATGTAATCGCCGCTGCTGACCACCAATTTCTGATACTCGCCGTCGACCATCTCGCCCATGCGCTTGACCAGCAGGCCTTCGGTGTCGCGCTCGAGAATGGGGTCCCACTCGCTGCCCCACAGCACCTTAATCACGTTCCACCGGGCGCCGCGGAACGCCGATTCCAGTTCCTGAATGATCTGCCCATTGCCGCGCACCGGTCCGTCCAGTCGCTGCAAATTGCAGTTGATCACAAAAATCAGATTGTCCAGTTTTTCGCGCGAAGCCAGCGTGATCGCGCCCAGCGATTCCGGCTCATCCGTTTCGCCGTCACCCAGGAACGCCCATACCTTTGCGTCCGTCGCCGGTTTCAGTCCGCGATTCTCCAGATACCGGTTAAACCGCGCCTGATAAATCGCCATCAACGGGCCGAGCCCCATCGATACGGTCGGATACTCCCAGAAGTCCGGCATCAGCCACGGATGCGGATACGAAGACAGGCCGCCGCCCGGCTTTAGTTCACGCCGGAAATTTTCCAACTGCTCTATGCTCAGGCGGCCTTCCAGAAATGCGCGTGAATACACGCCCGGAGCTGCGTGTCCCTGAAAATAAATCGTATCGCCTTCGAAATTATCGCTGCGCGCGCGGAAAAAGTGGTTGAATCCAACCTCATATAACGTTGCTGCCGAGGCAAACGTCGAAATGTGCCCGCCGATGTTGTGTTCACCGCGATTGGCGCGCACCACCATTGCCAGGGCATTCCAGCGAATCAGCGACTTGATGCGCCGTTCCAGTTGCTGATCTCCCGGAAACAGTGGCTCCAGCCGCGCCGGGATCGTGTTGGCATAAGGAGTGTTCGCCGTGAACGGCAGATCGATTCCACTGACCGTGGCGTGTGCCCGTAAACGTTCCAGAATCTCGCGCGCGACGTCCGTGCCGCTCGATTCCAGCACCGAATCCAGCGACTCCAGCCATTCCTGAATTTCCACGTCCTGAACGTGCCTCGCTGCGATTGTTTCTTGGTCCATACGTCGACTAGCTCCTCTGATTGCGAACTGGGGCGTGCGCCATGCGCGGTGCTTTTATCAACCTCTACGCACAATTATCAAGAATACACCCTCGAACGATTCCCTGCATCCCGGCTTGTAGCAATAATCCCAATCCGATTCACCACTTTTTCAAATCCTTACTTCATCTCGGTTTTTGTTGCGACCGCTCCTCAAATGCGCTGCTCGTTCGTTCTAACTCCATTACTAGACTGAACTTGAGGGTGCCCTATCCTTTGTGAATTTTGCAAAGGGTGGGCTCCCGCCGATCGAGCGGCACGCAACTTCTTCGCTTGAGTTAATTCTTTCTTCTCGTCCGATCCGCGAACCTACAACGTCCTTCCCCCATCCACCACCAGCACCTGCCCGGTCACAAACTCCGCCGTCGCCAGATACATCACCGCCTCTGCAATATCACCCGGCCTCCCCGTACGCTGCAGCGGCGCCCGTTTTATGAAATCTTCTTCCCAGTACGCCGGATCACCAGGCATCGTAATCGTCCCGGGAGCAATCGCATTCACTCTCACCCGCGGCGCCAATTCCTTCGCCAGTACCCGCGTCATCATGATCACGCCGGCTTTCGACACCGAATGCGGCAGAAATTCTTTCCATCCCAGCAGCCCGCCAATATCCGCGAAATTAATCACCACGCCCTTGCCCGATTTCTGCAGATGCGGCGCTGCTGCCTGCGTGCAGAAAAACGGAGCCTTCAGATTTGTGTCCAGCGACGAATCCCAACTCTCTTCCGTGGTCTCCGCAAATTTCGTTTCCAGAAAATTCGCAGCGCTGTTAATCAGTATGTCGAGCGAACCAAATCCCTCTGCTACTTTCGTCACCATCTCCCGCACGGCCTTCACATCTCGCAACTCCGCGGAAAACGCCGCCGACCGCCGACCTAACTTTTCAATCTCGCTCACCAACTCCTGCGCCTCGGTCTCGGACTTCCCATAATGCACCGCGACGTCTGCGCCTTCCTCCGCCAGCCGCAACGCCACCGCGCGTCCCAGACGCTTCCCCGCGCCCGTCACCAGTGCCACTCGATTTGTCAATCGGCCGCTCATGCTTCTCGAACTTACCACAATCTCCCTGCCTCAATCCCCTGCTAGAATCCAAGAATCAGTTTGGGTGCGGGATTCAGCCCGGCCCTCACGTTTTTCTTCGTAGGGCGCCTTTACGCCGCCCGCTTTTGAATTTGCCGTTGTAGGGGCCGAACTTTTGCTCGGCCCCATCCTGATCACCGGAGGCTACATGCACCTCGACATCCTCGCCATCGCTGCCCACCCCGACGACGTCGAACTCACCTGCGGCGGCACCCTTCTGAAAATGGCCCAACGCGGCCACAAAACCGGCATCCTCGATCTCACCGCCGGTGAAATGGGCACGCGTGGTACTCCGGAAACACGCGCCAAAGAAGCCGCACTCGCTGCCAGAATCCTGAAAGTTTCCTGGCGCGGAAATCTCGGTGTTCCTGATTCTGACGTCCAACCAACGCGGCAAAATAAACTCCGCCTGGCGCAAATCATTCGAGAGCTCCGCCCCCGGACCGTGATTCTCCCCTATTGGGAAGCGCGCCATCCCGATCACTACCACGCCTCCGCGCTTGGCTACGAAGGCTGCTTTCTCGCAGGCCTCAAGCAACTTCCCCTCGACGGCGAACCCTATCGTCCCTTCAAAATTCTCTACGCCACGTCCTTCGAAGGTATGCCTACCACCTTCGTCGTCGACATCACGAAACAATACGCGGCCCGTCATCGAGCCATCCTTGCCTACGGCTCGCAGTTCCGCCCCGCCAAGAGCGAGCGCAAGCAACGCGTCTTCCTCGCCATCGATGAACTCGACAACCGCATGGAACTCCTCGCCCGGCATCACGGCCAACTCATCGGCGTAAAATACGGCGAACCTTTTCTCCAAAAAGAGCCCATGGCCGTCGACGACATCGTCGATCTCCCCGTCCGCTCGATCTGATTGCATTAGGCAGGTGGTACCGCGACTTAGGAAAGCAGGTATCGATTGCGCTCGGGTGCCGCATCCTGCGATTTTAAAGTGCAGGTTTAAGCCAAACCCCACGGATTCCATTGCTATTTATACTCCACTGCTTTACTCTGCGACACGTTCCTAAGTTTGATCTCATTTTTCTCATTGAATACTGCTGGGAGGAAATTGCTATGCGGTTCACTTTCCTTCCGTTCACTCTGGCTGTTGCGTTTTGCACATACACCACGACCTCGCCCCCATCCACTCAGAAACCGCCACCTGCCACGGAGAACCCCACTCAGAAACCCGCGGATCCGGCGCCGCAAATTCAGGCCCTCATCAAAGCGCTCTCAGGTGAATGGACCACGCACGAAAAATACGAAGCCACTTTCCTCACGCCCAATGGAGGCGAAGGTCACGGACAAACTGCATTTCGCGCCGGTCCCGGTGGATTTACTTTGGAGGAGGAGTATCACTCAAAAACGCCTGCTGGCGAACTTTTTGGTTTCGGCATCATTTGGTGGGGCGCTACCAAAGGATTACAGCACATGTGGTGCATCAATATTTATCCAACAGGCTGTGAAATGTTTCCGCCGCCGCCGCAACCCGGACCTCAGTGGGATGGCAAACGGCTAGTCCTTCACGTTGAATCGGAGGAGAACGGCAAAAAAGCAGTCTTCCACGAGGTAATCTCAGAAATCACGCCGACTTCATTCAAGCAGTCTGCAGAAGTGGGTGAGGCAGGCGGGCCGCTAAAGTGCTGGTTCACGACTCAGGCGAGAAAGGTTCCAGATCGAACTTCCTCTTCCCAGCACTTCGCATTGAATCCATTCATACGCCCGAGTATTTTGTGATCAATCTCTCCGTCAAAAACGGGAGTGGGCAATCAGCCGCGGCGCAGGTCCTGGCTGATAATCCGCTTGAACTCTGGATCGTCGTGGATACACGCCAGATCGCTGTCGCGCGCCGCCCAATCCGGATTGCTGAATCCCGATTCCACGGCGCGCCGAAACATAGCCAGCGCTTCGTCTTTCATATTCATGATCCCGTAAGTACACGCAGCGTTGTAGAGCGTATTGCAATCATTCGGGCGCAGTGCAACGGTCTTCTCCAACTCCACGACAGCTTCCTTCACTCTGTCCAACGCCGCAAATTGCACCGCCAGCAAACTGCGCGCCCGCACGTCCTCAGGCACCAGTTCGACCTGTTGCTGCAGTGCGACCACGGCTTTTTCCCGCATTTTTCGCGATGCTTCCGGGTCCCCGAGCGCCGCAAAGCTATTCACCAAAGGCGGATAGACATTGTAATCGTCGCCAACCGCCTCTATCGCACGATCACACAAGCTCCACGACGTCCTGATACCGCCCCGAGGCGAAATAGGCACGCAGCAATATGCTGTAGGCGCTTTCGCAATCCTGCTTGCGCTCAACAGCCTTCTTCGACCATTCGATTGCGTCTTCGTACTTATTCTGTGCGTAAAAAATTCGCGCGCGTGCGGCAAGCACGTCCGCCAATTGCGGGCCTAACTCAAAAGCGCGCTCGGCGGCCATCTTGCCCCGTTCCAGTGTGCGTGGATCCTTCCGATGCAACTCGTACTGCAAACCGCAAACCTGTGCCATTCCAGCATGGGCAAGTGAAAACTCAGGATCGATGCGGATGGCGTGTTCAAACATCTGCATGGCGAACTCAAGATTTTCGCGCCGCGTGTAATTCCGCCCACGCAACAGATAGTCGTAAGCCTGCAAATTCTCCGTCGGCTTCCGCGCCATCGTTTTTTCTTCTTGCTGCGAAAGCGTAATGCGCAGCGCCTGCGCGATGCTGCGGGCAATCTCCTCTTGCACGTCGAACACGTCCTTCAATTCCCGGTCGTAGCGTTCCGCCCACATCGGGAAATCTGTCACCGCGTCCACCAACTGAGCATTGATCCGCAGGCGATTCCCGGCGCGCCGCAGACTGCCTCCTAAAACGTAACCGGCATCCAGTTCCTGTCCGATCTGCTTCGCTGTGGCGGGCTTGTCGCGATACGGAAGTATCGTCGCCCTCGGAAATACCTGTAGGCCCTTAATCTTCAGCAATTCCGTAATGATGTCTTCCGTCATTCCGTCGCGGAAATACTCATCCTCTTTGGCCCCGCTCAGATTCTCGAAATAGAGAACCGCGAGCGCTTTTTGTGCCCGAGCTGTCGGCGCCGATGCCGCCGCACGTCCGGAATCCGAATCAAGCTTCAGCCGCGCAAGCTCGACTCTCATACTAGCCGCAGACTGATAGCGCCCGTCAGGACTCTTTTCCATCGCCTTTGTAATGACGGCGGAAAGATCTGCGGAAATCTTTGGATTGATCCGCGCGGGTGCTGTTGGCGTGCGATTTAAAATCGCCTCGAAAATCACCGCCGAAGTATTCCCTGAAAATGTCTGCCGACCCGTGGCCATCTCGTACAGCACCGTGCCAAAAGAAAAAAGATCGGTGCGGTGATCAAGCTCTTCTCCACGTGCCTGTTCCGGTGACATGTAGGAGATCGTTCCGATCGCCGAACCGGGACTCGTCAGGTTGTCACGCGAAGTCCCCACGGTCACGTCGGGCGAACCATCCGCGGTTTCGCCGTGTCGCTGCGACTGCAGAGCCACTTTCGCCAGCCCGAAATCCAGAATCTTTACCCGCCCCGACTGCGTGATGAAGATGTTCGCCGGTTTGATGTCGCGGTGCACAATGCGCTTGGCATGTGCAACCTCCAGTGCATCGGCAATCTGTACCGCCAACCCCAGCAATTCTTCCTTTTCCATCGGCTGGTTATTGATGCGATGCTTCAGCGTCACGCCCTCCAGCAGTTCCATGCAAATGAAGGGACGGCCTTCATGCTCCCCGATATCGTAAATGGTGCAAATGTTGGGATGATTCAGGGCCGATGCGGCGCGTGCTTCGCGTTGAAACCGTTCCAGCGTAGCCCGATCCTCAGCCATATCGTCGGGCAAAAATTTCAGCGCGACGCTGCGGCCAAGTCGCGTGTCTTCCGCCTTGTACACCACTCCCATGCCGCCGCCACCGAGCTTTTCTATTACGCGATAATGAGAGATCGTGCGACCAATAAGAGGCTGTGCGTTCGCCATGGGCGCTTCATCTTAATTTGCTGCCTGAGGCAAGTCAATTCAGCCTGTTGCTGATCCGTTCGCTTACAATTTGCACTTGTTCATCTTGCACCTCACCACCGCCCCGAAATCCGCCTCCACTCTTCGCAGCTACCTCAACAAACGGATATACTTCCACCCCATGATTCCCGATTCCTACAAGCCCAAAATCAAGTTCATGCAATTGGCCATCGACGAGGCGAAACGCGCTGGCGACCGTGGCGACTACCCGATCGGCGCCGTCATTACCCGCCTGACTCGGCAACCGCGAAGTCGTCATCGCCAACGCTGGCAATCGCGTCAAAACCTCCGGCTCCAGCATCAAGCACGTTGAACTCGAAACGCTTAAATACGTTTCCAGCGGTTACGGCCGCTATCTTCCCGATTTCGTTCTCTACTCCACGCACGAACCCTGCGCCATGTGCGCCGGGGCCTGCGTGTGGTCCAAAATCGGCGCCGTCGTCTACGGCGTATCGCAAGAAGACATTGACTCCTACGGCCGCACGCACGGTACTGAAATCTATAAGTGGCGCGCCTGCCTCATCTCGTGCAGCCACGTCTTCGAAAAGGGCAATCACCACATCCCGGTCATCGGCGGCTTTCTTCGCAAGGAATGCCACAAACTGTTCAGCTACAAGAAAAAGTAACTGAGACGGCTTCCCTTGTCGGAGGTTCGACTCCGAATTGATTCCAAAGCTATTGCGAGTGGCAGAACTCTCCAGCCTTCAAGCGCGGAATTGCCCGAGTTTGCTTCACTGAATTTTGCGGGCTAGGCTTTTAGACAATAAGTGTTCAGGCTCAGGCTTAGTGTACAGAAGGTTTTTCGGAGGTCGGAGCTTCAGCTCCAGTCTGCCTGCCGAAGGCGGAAGGACTCCGCGCTGTTCACCTGCGCTTCACCACAAACACACTCTAAGAAAAAAACCAGCACTTGGCCCTATTTCGTGCTCACACCGACGGCCGACGTCCCTACAATCAGATATTCATACTTCTTCCCATTCACCTTGAACTTCATCTTGTCCTTATCCAATGTGAACTCGATCGGCGTATTCGCAGGCAGGATCGCCTTGTCGGCAGATTTTGGCTGCCGGATCTGGTACTCCGCTGTTGCCGTCCGCACCGTGTACTGCTGGCACAGCAAGTTAGTCGACTCCTTTTTGCCCTGCTTCTTCGTCCCGCAATCTACCGATGTTTCCGAAATGATCGTACCTGCCATCGGTGGCTGCGCCGCAGAACTCCAGGACGCTCCCATCGCCAACACAGCTACCGCCAGAAACATGTTCTTCATCTCGTTCTCCTTTGGAGCGGAGCCGGGAGTCTCCTGAATCTCGCCGCTATTATTTCACACTACGATTGCTCGCATGGCCGCGAAGTGACTGGGCGGGGTGTGCATACAAACACATGGAACTTTCACAGTTCGGGCTGAGTTGGGAAATTTTTACCGAATTCTTCATTCTGACTCGACATTCTGAAAATAAGTCGAGACCGGCGGCCGCAACAACACATATCCAATCACCACCAGCAACGCCACATGCGGCAAGAATTCCGATAGCGACTGGAACGCGCTGATTCCCACATGAAATGCCATCCATCCCAGCAACAGCCACCTGGCCCAACCGTGCCCCAACAGCAAAAAGGCTCCACCTACGACAGCCAGTAATCGTACCAGCGATATAACTACAATCCCCTGTTCCAGCGGTCTGTCCGTCAAGTGATAGATCAACCCCACCAGTCCCGCCATAATAAACAGCAGACTGATGACCGTGACTTGCCAAGGGCGTTTCATGGTGTGGCTACTTTATCTTGTCTCTCGGAGATTACATCCACTGAAGTCCCGTACGGTTACACAGAATCGTCGTCCACCGCCGGCACAAATCCCGGCAAATTCTGTCCCTTGCCCGTCCGCTCCACTTTCACCCGGACCAGGCTCTCTTCCTCAGCCCCGGACTTCCGCAGCACCGCGATCGTGCTCAGCGCCTCACTGTAGACCCGCGTTACCAGGAATACGTCCCCGGTCCCATCCTTCTTCCAAAGCTGGCCTATCTGTATCTTTCTCACGCTCATAGGGCACCTCTGACTCTAGAGACCCCAGCTAAAAGTGTCAACATGTCCTCTCAGCGCGCTTCCCAGAATCTCGTTATCCACCTCCATCCGCACCACCCCCTTCCTGGCAGGAAACCTTCTTCCTGCACCCCACATCATAAGCATTGGGCCCACCGGTCCTTGCACAGTGCTATAATGCGTTTGATGGTTGGGGAGGTATGACTATGGGGAAACTCTCTCAGTACGGTTTATCCCTTTTGCTCGGCTTGAGCGTCGCCTTCGTGGGCGCTTCCGCCTCCGCTCAATCCACCTCGCAAACGCCTTCGACGACATCGCAACAGGGCCAGCAGACTCCCGCGCAACAAGATCCTAACAAGAAGGACGACGCCAAGGCCGGCATCCAGCTTCCTCCCGAACAGCCGCCGGCTCCTCCGTCAACTCCCATCCCTGCTCCTCTTCCCGCCGCAACCAAACCCGCTCAGGGCACTCCTGGCGCGGACGCACCTGTTCCTCAACAGGCAACTGTCCATCCAAAGAATTCCAAGGAAGATGTCGACGCCATCGGCAACCGCAATGTCGGTAAGGGCGTCAACTTCTATTCCATCGAACGCGAAATCGGCCTTGGCAAGGGCTTGGCACAGGAAGTCGAGCGTTCTTCCAAGCTGATCGACGATCCCGTTGTCGTCGAATACGTTAACCGCGTTGGCCAGAACCTGGTCCGCAATTCCGATGCAAAAGTTCCTTTCACCATCAAGGTCATCGACTCCGACGAAGTGAACGCTTTTGCGCTTCCGGGCGGCTTCTTTTACGTCAATAGCGGCCTGATCCTCCGCGCCCAGGAAGAGTCTGAACTCGCCGGCGTCATGGCCCACGAAATTTCTCACGTCACCGCGCGTCACGGCACCAAGCAAGCCACCAAGGGCGAAATGATGCAACTCGCCACTATTCCCTCTGATGCTGCTCGGCCCGGGCGGCTGGGCTGGTTACGGCATCTACCAGGCCCTGCAACTCGCTATTCCCCTCTCGTATTTGAAATTCTCACGCGACGATGAACGCGAAGCCGATTTCCTCGGCCTGCAATATATGTATAAGGCCGGTTACGATCCCAACGCCTACGTCACCTTCTTTGAACGCATCCAGGCCGACGAAAAGCGTCGTCCCGGCACTATCCCGAAGTTCTTCTCCAGCCATCCACCCACGCCAGAACGCATCGCCGACGCTCAGAAAGAAATTGCTCGCATCCTTCCCGAGAAGGACGAGTACATCGTCACCACCTCCGAGTTCGATATGGTCAAGAGCCGTCTGCGCAACGTCATGTTCAGCCGCAAGGTTCAGGACAACCAACCCGGCAAGCCCACTCTTCGCACCAAGACCGAGCAGTCTGACAAAACTTCGCAGACTACCCAGCCAACCGATCCCAGCAGCACCGACGAAGATCGCCCGACTCTCAAGCGTCGTCCCGATTCTCCGTGATGTTGTACGGGACCTCGCTTGTAGAGACTGCCTTTGTAGGGACCACCTTCTGAGGCGGTCCGCAACCTCAACCTGATCGTAGATTGCCCAACAAAGACCGGCCACTCGCCGCTCATTTTTACTGCTCTTCCCGCCTCGCACTTACGCGCATTGCTTTTGTGGTGCAGCCATTCACCGCTGTCCGCTCATGTTTTTCGAGTAGGGACGCAGCACGGCTGCGCCCCATGTCCGCAAGACTCCAACGCCTCTATTCCCCGATTTGTTTGTCTGCAAAAGATTGAATCTATCTGACTTCCAACACTCACTCCTACTGATTCGGTGGATTCGTCGCCTTCGGCTTTTCCCCAACCGCCTTCTTCGTTTCCTCCACGGCCTTCTTGGTCGCATCTGCCGTTCTCTTTGCGGCATCTTCCACGAATTCCCCCGTCGCCGTCGCAGCCTTCTTTGTTCCGCTCGCTACGTCGTCCGCAACTTTCTTGGTCTTATCCATCGCGTCCGAAGTGGCCGCACTTGTCTTATCTGCGGCATCGCCCGCCGCCTTCTTGGTTGCGTCCGCCGCATCGCCCGCCGCTTTCTTGGTTGCATCCGCAGCGTCCGATGCTGTCTTGCCCGCGGCCTCGCCCGTCGCTTTCATATCTTCCGATAACTTCTTGCTGCTAGAACTGTCGCAACCGCCCACACCAATACTCAACCCCAATCCAATCAGCACAACCCATTTGCTTCTCATTACTGGATTCGTCCTTTTCCGGGCGGAATTCGGACTCAAATAGTACCAAAAAATTGCGCTCCGCATCTCCCCGCGCTAAAGTGGTCATCTCACGATGAAACATCGCCTCCGCCCACCGTTTCCCGTTCTCTTAACCATCCTGGCCATAAGCTCCATTGCCTTCCTCGCTACCGTGCGTTCCTCTGCCCAAAACCAGAACTCGGCTACCGCGCAGGCAGCACCGCCTTTCAAAATTCAGGTCAAAGTCGATGCCGTGCTCGTACCGGTCGTAGTCCGCGATTCTCAAGGACACGCCGTCGGCTCTCTCAAAAAGGAAGATTTCCAGATTTTCGACAAAGGCAAGCTACGCGTCATTTCCGGTTTCACTCTCGAAAAAAATATCCCCACTGTTCCCCTCGCAAACTCAAAAGAAACTCCTGCCGAGCCTGCGCCTTCTTCCACCACACCATCTCCATCTGCTCCCCCTCGGCGCTTTGTCGTCTTCCTCTTCGACGACCTCCACCTCACCCCTGGGGACATGTCTCAAGTTCGCAAAGCCGCCCTACAGATGCTCCCTGCCTCTCTTTCTCCCACCGACATGGCAGCAGTCGTTTCCTTCACCGGTATCTATAGCGGCATGACTAACGATCACCCCAAGTTGCAGGAATCCATCGAGAAACTGCAGTCTCGAAATCTATATCAGCCCGCCACGCACGATTGCCCCGCCATCGATTACTACCAGGCCGACCTCATCCAGAACAGACACGAAAATTCCGCTCTCGAGTCCGCCATTCAAGACACCCTCACCTGCCGCGAACTCGATGCTAAAACCATGCGCAACGTGGCCGAAAGCATCGTCAGGGCTACCGCTTCTCAGGTGCTCACCGTTGGCGATCAGGATGTCCACGTCACCCTCGATTTTCTCAAGCAACTCTTGCAGAAAATGAGTGCCCTTCCCGGCCAGCGCAATCTTATTTTGATCTCTCCCGGTTTTCTAACCGTCACTTCCGAAGCCCTCTCCGCAAAATCTAGAATCATCGACCTCGCTGCCCAATCCAATGTCACTATAAGCACTCTCGGCGCCAAGGGCCTCTACACCACGGAAATCGACGCCAGTGAACGTGGTGCGCGTTCCACCTACGCCATGGCTACCGGCAACGATTCCCAATCTCGCCGCGAGTCCCTCTCGCAGTCCGACGACGTCATGGCCGAGCTTGCCGACGGCACCGGCGGTACCTACTTCCGAAACAACAATGATCTTGCCGGAGGCCTGCAAAGACTCACCGCCGCCCCCGAATATCTCTATCTGCTGGAGTTTTCCCTCGAAAACACCAAGCCAGATGGCACCTACCATCACCTCAAAGTAAAAGTCGATCAGAAAGACCTCCATCTCCAGGCCCGCCGCGGCTACTTCGCTCCTCTCCCGCCGAAATAGCACGTTTGCCAGGGCGTCGTCTGGTTTCCTCACTCTTCAGCCTTGAGACTGCAGGCTTCCTCGCACGCAAGTTCGCTCTCGCTCCCTGTATCCCAAGTCACATACACCCTCCCTCTCCCATGCCAGACTTCCATCCGTAAACTTTTCCTTCGTGTCCTGCCCGATCATCGCTCCCGGCACACGCTTGTTCCCGCAGTCCCGAGAGCGCCCCATGAGTTGGTACAAAGGTCTCAGCCGCCGCGAGTTTATCCGCTTAGCTACCATTGCCGCCGCGGCCAGCGGTGCCATCTCCTGTTCTAATCCCAAACTCCCCTGGCGTTTCTTCACCCTCAAGGAAACCCGCACCCTTGCCGCTATCTGCGATCAGATCATCCCTCCCGATAACGACCCCGGCGCGCAGTGGGCCAGCGTTGTGAACTTCATCGACATCCAACTCTGTGGTCCTTACAAAGAGTTTCAAACCATTTACCGCCACGGCCTCACTGAACTGGAATACCATCAGTGCCAAACATTTTGGCAACGAGTTCTCCACACTCCCCGTCAATTCCCAACTAGCCCTCCTGAAATCGATCGAGCAGGGCAGCCCCTCGCAACAATCCTTCTTCCATCTCGCCCTCGATCACACCATGCAGGGCTTTTACGGGGATCCGCGTCACGGCGGCAATCGCGATCGCACCAGTTGGAAAATGCTTTCGCTTCCCTATCCTCCCTTGCGCGGACAACAGCGCTATGGCGGCAATGGGTAGCAACCAAGGATTGGTTCGCAACGGACCCCGAGGAAATACAGCGTGCCCTTGAAACATGTCAACGCGGTGGTCGTCGGTGCTGGCGCCGGTGGTGGTGTCGTCGCCAAGGAACTTGCCTGCGCTGGACTGTCTGTCGCTCTTCTTGAGCGCGGCAAGTGGTACACCGCTTTCGATTGTCGCAAAGACGATCTCCGCAACCAGCGTACCTCCGCTCTGGGCTGCGGCTTTGGTCCCGACAACCAGCGCTATCGCCGCGTCGTTGTCGATTCCAACGGTCACGAAGAAATCGTCAAGCCCTCTAGCTGGGCTTACAACAACAATGCCGCCTGCGTCGGCAGTGGCACACTCAGCTATGGCGCCATGGCATGGCGTTTTATGGAGCAGGATTTCCGCATGCGCTCCACCTACGGTTCCGTAGCGGGAGGCACTCTCGAAGACTGGCCCATCTCTTACAACGATCTCGAACCGTATTACCAAAAAGCTGAGTTGGAAATTGGCGTTTCGGGCGACGACTCTACCAACATTTTCAAAGCCCCACGCAAGAAGCCATTGCCCATGCCGCCGCTTTCCGCCAACACAGAACATCGCCTTCTCGAACCCGCGGCAAAGCGACTTGGCTTGCACCCTTTCTACATTCCCATGCTCCGCAATTCTGTTCCCTATAACGGCCGGGGTCCGTGCATGCGTTGCCGCTGGTGCGTTGGCTTCGCCTGCGAAGTGGACGCCAAGAACGGCACACACAACACTGTCATTCCCCAAGCTATCGCGTCCGGTAATTGCGATCTCCGCACGGAATGCGTGGTGAAGGAAATCTTCACCGACGAGCGTGGTCGCGCCACAGGTGTCGCTTACTTCGACGCGGACAATCATCTGCAAATCCAATCCGCCGACGTCATCATCGTTTCCGCTTCCGCCACCGAATCCGCGCGCCTCCTTCTCAATTCCAAAAACCGACAGCATCCCAATGGTTTAGGCAATCGTTACGACTGGGTCGGCCGAAATCTGCAGGGTCACGCGTACGCCGGCGCCGTCGGCCTGATGGATCACGATGTCTACGACGATCTCGGTCCCGGTGCGTCCATTGCTATCTCCGACTTCAATCACGGCAACAAGGGACTCGTCGGTGGTGCCGTCCTCTGCAACGAATTTATTCGCCTGCCCATTAATTTCTCTTCCATGGTCCCGCCCGATGTTCCGCGTTGGGGTGCCGCGCACAAAGACTACATGCGCCACTATTTCAAGCGCTCCATCATCGTCATGGGTCCCATTCAGGAAATTCCGGTTTTCGATGCTCGCGTGCAGGTCGATCCCGTCGTCAAAGATTTCTGGGGCATTCCTGTCGCGCGACTCTCTGGTGCACGCCACCCGCAGGATATCGTCACCGCCAAATTTATCGCTGAACAAGCGCAACGCTGGCTTCGCGAAGCCGGCGCCATTTCTACATGGACCAACTTGCCCGGCACCGGCCTATCCGGTGGCCAACACCAAGCCGGCACCTGCCGCATGGGCAAAGATCCCAAAACTTCTGTCGTCAATGAAAATTGTCGTGTGCACGACGTCGAGAATCTCTTTGTCGTCGACGGAAGCGTCCACGTCACCAATGGCGGCTTCAATCCCGTCCTCACGATTCTTGCCAACGCTTACCGAGCCGGCGAATTCATCGCCAGACACTGGAACAAGTGGGCATGAGCAACTCGATGGCAACTCCAACAGCCGCCACGGCTCGCCGCCGCCGAAGAATTTCTCTCGCGCTTGCCTTACTCGCTCTTCCCTTCGTTACCGTCTTTGCATTTTCTCTGCATTACGAACGTTCCGGCGGCGGAGCCTGTGCCTCCTGTCATGAAATCTGGCAACCTTATTCCGACTGGCACAGTTCTTCGCACCGCAACGTAAAGTGCAGCGAATGTCATGGCGATGTGTTCACCCTCGACGCCGGCTTCCATCTCAACAACATGCGCAGAGTCTTCATCCATCTCCGCGGCAAAGCACCCGAATCCCCAAAGCTCCGCGCCGCTGACGTCTTCAAAATGGTCAACCGCTGCGAAAAATGCCACCAGTCCGAATTTGCAGACTGGCAGGCCAGCGCACACAGCGCTACCTATCAACGCATTTTCCTCGATGCCGACCACAATCGGCGCGAAGTTCTGATGGACGATTGCCTCCGCTGCCACGGCATGCATTTCCAGGGCCCCATGCGCGATCTCGTCACTCCGCTCAACACCACCGGCCCCTGGCAATTGCGCAACGCCGCACTGGCGGCTCAACCAGCAATTCCCTGTCTAACCTGTCACCAGATTCATCACGAAGGTCTCCCCCTGCGGAAACCCGCCTCCGGCGAAGAGAAGCCGCCCAGCACGCAGCAGGAAATTAATCGCCCGTCGCTCGGTCTCTTCGATCGCCGGGAGCTGCGCTACATTCCTGTCGCGGAATTGCCTTTACCCAAAATGCTGGACGAGGATCGCGAAATAAAAATCAGTCCCGATCAACGCCAGGCTCTCTGCTATCAATGTCACGCCCCGCTTCCCACTTCGCAAATTCGCTCCGGAGACGATCGCACTCCCATCGGCGTCCACGAAGGACTCAGTTGCCTCTCCTGCCATGCGAAACACGGAATGCAGACCCGCGCCTCGTGCACCACCTGTCATCCCCGCCTCTCCAATTGCGGCCTCGACATCGAAAAAATGGACACCACCTTCAAAGACAAAAACAGCCTTCACAACATACACTTCGTCAAATGCCAGGACTGCCACACCCACGGCATTCCCAAGAAAAAACCTGTATTCGTTTCCGCGAACGCCACTCGCTAATCTTTTTTCTCGCGCGTGCCCCACCCTTCGTTTCGAAGCGTGCGGGTTTTGCTTTTCCCTCTCCGCCACCCGACTGTTCTATACTCCACGCTAAGCACCGCCGGCCCGCTGGGGTAGACATGCAAAGTATTTCCAAATTTCGATCCATCCACGCCACCGCAATCTTCTGCGCTCTCTTTGCCTTCGCTTTTATCAGCGTTGCGCAATCGAAAAAAACCACCGCTGCTCCCACAACTGCCATCCCCAACCGCCAACCCCTCGCGCAAACCAAATTCATTCCACTTCCACTCGGCGCAATCCTCCCCTCCGGCTGGCTGCGCGAACAACTCGAACTCCAGGCTCACGGCCTGACCGGTCATCTCGATGAAATCTGGCCCGACCTGCAATCCAACAGCGGCTGGCTGGGCGGCACCGGCGAATCCTGGGAACGTGGACCCTACTTCATGGACGGCTTGATTCCTCTCGCCTATTTACTTAAAGACCCTCGACTCACCGAGAAGGCTCAAAAGTGGGTGGATTGGACGCTCACCCATCAACAACCAGGCGGCCAGATCGGGCCCACCAGCAATGACGACTGGTGGCCGCGCATGGTCATGCTCAAAGTCCTCACGCAATATCAGGAAGCCACCGCCGACCCCCGCGTCATTCCTCTCATGCAAAGATACTTTGCGTTTCGTGCGCGCGAAATTGACAAACGTCCTCTCAAGGAATGGGGCCGCTACCGCTGGCAGGATGAACTCGTTAGCATCGTCTGGCTCTATAACCGCACTGGCGATCCCACACTTCTCGATCTCGCGCGTCGCATTCATGCCCAGGGTTACGACTGGCAAGCGCAATTCGCCAATTTCACATTCACCACAAAGCAAACGAAAACATCTCTCGGCATGACTCCGCAAAACGGCAATCCAGAGCGCGCTATGCAATCCCATGGAGTGAACAATGCTATGGCCCTGAAAGCATCGCCTGTCTGGTTTGAATTCAGCAATACCCAGGAGGATCAGCGCGCCATTCACCAACAACTCACTCTCCTCGATCAATATCATTCCCTGCCTAACGGCATGTTCAGCGCCGACGAACATTTCGCCGGCCGTGACCCGTCGCAGGGCATCGAACTCTGCGCCGTCGTCGAAGCTATGTATTCCCTCGAAGTCTCCTCCGCCATCCTCGGCGATCCCGCTTTCGTCGATCGTCTGGAGAGAATCTCCTTCAACGCGCTTCCCGCCACCATCTCCGATGACATGTGGGCGCACCAATACGATCAGCAGCCCAATCAGGTCAAATGCACTCGCGCTCCTCGCGACTGGTCCACCAATGGACCCGATTCAAATTTGTTTGGCTTGGAACCGAACTTTGGCTGTTGCACCGCCAACATGCACCAGGGTTGGCCAAAGTTGGCAGAAAGCCTCTGGATGGCCACGCCCGACCACGGCGTGGTCGCCATGGTTTACGCGCCAAATGAACTGCACACCGTCGTCGCCGACAACGTCAATCTTGCCGTCACTGAAGAAACCGAATACCCTTTCGACGGTCGCGTGCTCCTCACCCTCTTCCCCGAAAAGCCCGTGCAATTCCCTCTTTCCCTGCACATCCCCGCCTGGGCTCACGGCGCCTCTGTTCGCATCAATGGCAAAGCCATCACCGAAAGTATCAGCCCCTCGACTTTTCTGGTTCTCACCCGTAAATGGAATCCAGGCGACAATGTGGAAATTCAATTTCCCATGCGTCCGCGCATCAGCCGCTGGTATCGCGACTCCGCCGTTATTGAACGCGGCCCGCTCGTCTACTCTCTAGATATTCCTTCGGAATGGACCAAGCTGGTCGATCGCGGCCCCGCCAGCGATTGGGAAGTGCGCCCCACTGCAGACTGGAATTTCGCTTTGGCTCTCGACGAAAACAATCCGGAAAAATCTGTGCACATCTTGGAACCCACCACCAATGGTCTTCCCTTCACCGCGCGTGGCCACCACGCCTCACTCGAAGTCCCTGCTAAGCGCCTTCCTTCCTGGCAGCTCCAGCAGGAATCCGCCGGTCCTCTTCCCTCGAGTCCCGTCACCAGCACCGAACCTGAGCAAACCCTGACGCTGATTCCCTATGGTGCCGCCAAACTCCGCATTACGGAGTTTCCAGTCCTCGCTCCGCAATAACGCACTGTTGGATGCGCGCTTCGCTACCCACGCTGCGGAACCGTTTCCCGTTATTAGTTTTTTCTGTGTGCCAGAGGAATCTGCGAAGCCAACTGAACGTCAATCATCATGCTGATCCGCCGGTCCAACTGGAAAAACGTCGCGGCCTTTTTCCCCGGAAGCACTTGGCTCACCGTGGGCACATAGCTCAAACGCAAGGCTTGCACTTTCTGGTCGACCTCCAGCCATCTGCGGATATAAATCAGCGCGTCCTGATCCGACATGTTTGCCCAGGTCGCCGAATATTCCTTGATCAACCGGAACTTCTCATTGTTGACCTCGAGCAGATCCGAGGTGTAATGCCGGTAGATGGGCCAGAATTTCGTAGCCTCCGATTCCGTCAACGGCAGATTCTGCGTGATCAACTCCTGCTTCTTGGCGCGAATATCTTGCCGCAGCAATTGTAGATCCTGCTCCGTCGCCTGCGGACTCATCGCGATGCTCGACGTGGTCGATGTCGACGACGATGACTCCTGTCGCGGCGTTGTCCGCGCAAAGCCCACCGCACCCACCACCATTCCCAGTCCAGCCAGCAATATCCCCGCCAGCACATTAATCTTCACGTTTGATCTCCCTGAAGCCCGCACGCTTTCCGCGCCGGCCCTAATTTTCAACATCTCTCTCGGGAAACAGAGCCCGAAGAGCTGTGCGCGCATCCTACTTTCTCACCGCCCTTCTCACAACTGTAAGAAGTACCACCCACTCCGATCCTCCAGGGCGCCGCACCCTTCGTTTTCAAGTCTCCGGATTTTGTCTCTCCCATTGCTCTTCTCCCCTGAGGTCTTTGCCAACACCGTCCCTCCTGTACCCTGCACTTCTCTTTCCCCTGTCCGGTTATACTAAGGACGCTCCGGCCACTCTTTTTCTGCCCGGGTCCTCCACATGACGCGCGCCACGAAAAAACTCTCGCCTCTCTCGCACGCGCGACTCTGGTTCGACCGCAAAGTCCTCAAGCAACGCCCTTTCCTCGACGGCGCTCCTTGGTCTCACGAGCAACTCGTCCTCGACCAGATTCGCTGCGACGCCTACCGCGAAGCCATTCACCGCACCGTCAAACCCGGTGACGTGGTCGTCGATCTCGGCGCGGGCACTGGCCTGCTTTCTTTTTTCGCGCTCGAAGCGGGCGCTCGCCACGTCTACGCCATCGAAATCAGCCCCATCGCTGAGACTGCCGCCGCGCTGATCGATGCCAACAACTTTCGCGATCGCGTCACCCTCATCCGCAAAGACTCCAAAAAGGTTCGCCTTCCCGAACGCTGCGACGTCCTCATCACCGAAACGCTCAGCAGCTTTTGTTTCGACCAGGAAAATGTCATCGACCTCATCGCCGATGCGCGTCAGCGTTTTCTCAAACCCGGTGGCCGCCACATTCCTGAATCCGCCGACACCTTTCTCCTGCCCTTTTATTCCGACGACTACGGCATCGGCCGCCTCGTTGCGACAGGCCCCGAGGCCAAGCCCGCGTTCTACGGACTCGACTATCGCCCCTTCGCCAACAAACTCCAGAAAGATTTCCGCCTCGTAGCCGCTTCCGGCAAGTCATTCGTCGCTCTCAGCGAACCAGCCCTTTGTTATCAAATCGATTTTTTCAAGGACACGAAAAATCCCGGCAAGACGTTCATCCCTTTCCGCATCACCACCAGCGGCCGCCTCGATGGCTTCCTCGGCTGGTTTACCGCGCGCCTCTGCGAAGGCGTCACTGTCAGCAATTCCCCGTTTCTGCCGCTCACCCACTGGTGGCAACTCTATCTCCCCGTCGACCAATCAGCCGCACTACAGCGCGGGCCAGACTCTCCTCCTCTGCCTCGATCCCAACATGATCGCTGGCGAAGCCGAATGGTCCTACGCCATCCAGACCACTCCACCAAAAGCGCCCTTGTAGGGACGGCCACGGAACAAAATGTCGAACCTCACTCTCGCTGTGAAGCCGCCACTCCGAATACTCAGCTCGAAACACAGAAGCGTGGTACTTCCCCGCCTGGATTGATACAATCCCCTGCCATCGTGGAGGACCGTAATGAAATGGCCTGCTTCCCGTTCCCCAATCTACGCCCTGTTTTTCTTCCTCGCCTGCGCAGTATCCATCCAGGCCCAGGACGACCTCAAGTTCAATGTCCCCTACGCCTGCAATGACGGGAAGACTTACGTAGTCCACAAATGCCTTGTGGGCCCAAAGGGCGAAATGTGCTACTACCAGACCGAAGGGCAATCGGAGCGCTACAACACGCGTGCCGCCGTCGTCTATCAGATGACCAAGATGTGCAAACTCAAAGACCCCTCTTCCCCTTCCCCTGGATCTACTGCAACTCCGTCATCATCTTCCGATCTACTTCTCGATACACCGTATGAATGTGCCGGTGGTGTTTCGCTCACCGTCTTTCAGTGCCAGAAGCAAAACGGCCAGGACTTCTGCTTCGTCAAAGCCGAACAAAACGGCAAATTTCTTCTACAGGTCCCCAAGCCTCGATCCGAAATCTTCACCCAGGTCAAAGCCTGCAAGGCCGGCGCACCGTTCAATCCACCTTATCTCGCCGAGTTTCCCAACTACGGCTACGTCGTCCAGGCCATGGCCGACGGCACTCCTAACGGCAACATCACGCGGGCCATCGGTGCTCTTTATCAACTCTCCGAAATCATCACCACTCTCGCCGGCCCACGTGCAACTTCCGGCTACTCTCCCGACGAAAAAAAACTCCTCGACAACTACGCCAAAATGCAATCCGCCCTTATACAAGCTGCAGCGCAAAAACTTCCCGGGCAGCAATTCACTCTGGCCACCAATCCCTACCGCTTCGGCCGTTCTGATCCGAAATTTGGATTCGAAGGGATTCCTGTCTGGACCACTTTTCTTACGCCAGCCTTACAAGGGCAATTTGCCCAAATCGTTGGCGGTAACGATGCGCATTACTCCGCTGCGGTCGAGCAGCAGAAGCGCGCAGCGATGCAGCAACTCCAGACCAACGCCGCCATCGCACAATCTGAGCAGAACGCGAAAAAGGATCCCGGCTCCGTTGCCACGCGTCGCTGTCTCGAGTCCGGCCGTAGCGAAACCGAATGCCTCGGCGAAGGCATGAAAGTCGGCCTGGTCGACTTGGCCGGTGGAAATCCCAGCGGCTCTATCGGACTTCCTGGCGGGGATCCGGGATTACGCTTGACCGGCGTCTATTCCGCTGGAAATTTCAGCCTTGCTTTTGACCAATCCACCTCATCCGTTGCCTGCGGAACCCTCATCCCGATGCAACTTCCCTATTCCGTGGAGCGCTCCGCTAATCAGTTGATCGTAAAAGTTCCCATTCAGCCCAAGCCAATTGTTTTGTCCTTTAAACCTGACGGCAAATTGTCCGGTCCAGGGCCCACCGATGTCGCTGGCAGAGTTGTCTCTGGCCACGCTACAGACCACACCTCAACCAGTTACGACGCGCAGACGCAAACCACCACCACGCAGCGCCAGATCGATGCGAACGACGTGCCCAATTACAGCGCCGATCAAGTCCAGCGCAATGGCATGGAATATTCCGTGAACGATCAATCCACCTCCACCACCATGGTTCCCACCACTGTCCACAATTACGTTGTGCCTACCGCTCCCAAAACCGAGCGTTGCAATGTCGGACTCCTTCCCCCCACCGGCGAATCCGGCAGCGTATCGGGCGCATTGACGCAGGTCCTCGGCAGCAAAGCCAGCAAGTCTGCCAACACCACTCCCGGTTTGCGCCTCAACGGAAATTACGCGGTTGCGGGTGGCCTGAAAATTGAGTTCCGCTCCGATTCCGCGACTTTGGAATGCGGCGCTGTAACCAGCTCGGAAGGCTATTCTGTCGTGCCCGAAGGAGCTCAGCTGATCGTCAAATTCCAGCACGGCGCCGGACCGCTTTCCTTTGTTCTCCAGCCGAACGGAACTCTTACCGCCGCCGGCTCCGTAACCGTCCACGGCCGCAAAATCTACCGCGACGCGAAAGGCGACATCGCCTACACTCCGCAGAACGCCACCTGCACACTAGGCACCCTGTCCCCCGCTAAATAATCCATCTGTACCACTTCTGCCGTAGGGGCGGCTTTATGCCGCCCTCGACGACCTCTTAGATCCGCTTCGGGTGGCTGGCGGGTGAGCCAGACCGGTTGACTTGGGTTTTGCGGTGCCGCCCCTGCGCTTTTCAGGGTGCGGCACCCAGGTTCTCTAACCTCCAAGAGTCTTGCTCGAATGATTTACTCTGTAGTCCCTGTCGTCGAAAGAGTTATATCCTATGCGCCAACCTGCCGGCCCTCGGTTCTACTTCCCATGACCGGCAATTCCCTGGACGGTGCTGGCGGTTGCTAAGTCTCACAAGATTGAATGATTAGGTTGAAACATTTGCTGATTTATGGGTGCTGACCTTAGGATCATCTCGCGGTGCAGTGACTTTTTTATCTCTTGTTCACGAGGTCTTCTAAGGCGAAAACGCGAATTCATTGTCCTTTTGCCGGTACGTGCTTGTCGGCATCGCCGCAAGAATCGGTGCACACTTGGAATCAAGTGCCAAGTCGATCGGATATCCAGACAAGAATACGTTCGATCCTCGTTAGTGGCGATGGCGCTTACATCCTCAGTGACTGCCATTTCATTGCGAACAAGTTCAGGTGGAGGAAATTATCCGCTGGGGCGGGTAGGCCAGAGACGGATGGTTGAGATTTTTCGGTTGCTCGCACTCTACGCCTCTCAGGGTGTGAGTTTAACCTAACAAATCCCCAAGTCCATCCGAAACATCACCGCCCAAGCGCCAGCGGCGCGACACGATTCCAACCTTCATCATCCAAATGTACATACTAATTGATAAACATAAATAATCGTTATATTCTTCGCTATGTATCGTCGGGTCCCGTATTCGAATACTCTCTCCAGAATTCTTCCCGCGCGCAGAATCCTCAATCGATCTATTTTCCCGCCCCTTTGTTTTCACAGACTTGCGCACGCTCGATTCCGCAAACCCTTTCCTTTGACAGACTTTCGCAAAATACCCTGGGGGAGGGGTGGGTATACTCTCTCGCCAACACATTTTTCTGCTTCTCGTTTTCGGCCCTGTGTCCAAATTCCGCTGGCTATGACCGACATCCTGCCCCCGCTCGCTTTGCTTTACTGAAAACTTACAACTTAAAACTTCCCACTGACTTTCTAACTCCTTTAGATGCCCCTCTTACAGACACCCCTTCCCGTAAGTCCTTTATCTACCACTCCTACAAAAAACGCCGGGGGTGGGGTCCTACGCTCGTCCGTCACTACTCGGCCGAGGCACACGACGACTCAGACGCCGTCGCTTCGGCTCCAAAACTTCAAACTGATTACTTTTAAGTTAGGACTGGTTTTCCAACTACCGGTGGCCGCCGTGGCCGGCTTTCTGGTGCTCTTCGGGCGCGGAGGAGATGCCCATGCGGCGAAGTTCGTCACTGTAATATTTGCGGAACAGCACGTCCCACTCTTCGCTGCCTTCGATAATCTCTTTTTTCTGAGAAGTGATGCGCTTTCGGACTTCCACTTCGACTTTTTCTTCTTCGCGCAGAACGTTCGTGATGGTCTGGACGATGTGCTGGCGGATGGTGTCGCGGTCTTCGATGAACTCCACATCGTTGCTCTGCACCAGCAGGTCGGTGACCTGGTGAGAGATTCTGACAATCTTTTCGCGGCTCAATCGCATGGTCCCGGTGCGCCCCTGTCTTCTTCCCTACCGCAGAATCAGTTTTCGATCGCGGGCAATCTGGCCTTTGACCTTTTTGAACATGTCCTGGTACGAGATTCCGGCTCGACGCATCTCGTCCTGATGCTGCACGAGGATCGTGCGCGCCTCTTCGTTGACTTTATCTTCCACGGTAATTTCTTCCATCATGCGCATGCGCATGCGGGCGATGACCGGCTCCACATCTTTTTCTTTGACTTCGATGAGTTCGCCCTCGATGAGCTTTTTGATGACTTCCGAGGCCATGTGGCCGACATAATCGCGGTTCAACAGCATCTAGGCAGCGTCCTTTGGTTAACCAGTAAGTATTCGAGTGTAACGGCTGAGAGGAAAAATCGCAAGAAAAGTGCGCAAAAATCCACATCTTTGGGGAAATTAGCGGAAGAGTACCGCGAAGAATCAGCGGCATTACGTTGACGCAACTTGCCGCTTCCTGTAGGATGGAAAAATGTGAGCAGGAAGGGCGGTTAGCTCAGTTGGTTAGAGCGCCTGCCTTACAAGCAGGAGGTCGCAGGTTCGAGCCCTGCACTGCCCACCATTCGTTCACAGGAAACCCGCGGGGACGTAGTTCAGTTGGTTAGAACGCTGCCCTGTCACGGCAGAGGTCGCGAGTTCGAGTCTCGTCGTCCCCGCCATTCTTTTCAAGCACTTGGGAAGGAATGGTTGCCCCGCTTTGGTGCACTGTGCCGTTCGATTGTGCCGTGTCCCCACAAAGTGCATCCACCGCGGCCCTTCTTGCCTTCTTCCGGATGTGCGAATACCGGGGCATCATGCGGCGGTCGATGTGTCCGGCAATCGACATAATCGTTTCATCGCTTGCCTGTCCTTCGGATAATTCCGTAATCGCTTGATGCCGCAAATCGTGGAAGCGCACGTTTCCAATTCCCGCATCACTCACCATCGAACGCCACGCACTCCGCCATCCTTTGCACGGCCGCGTTGCATCCGGCTCACCTGACCCCGGCTCCCAGTGGAACACATACCAGTCGGCGGAAAGTTGGTCGCCGAAAAGTACCTTTGCCCGTTCGCGCAGTTTGAGCAGCGTGTCGAACGCTTCGCGGTTGAGTGGAATCACGCGTTCGCCTTCCGGTGTTTTCGCTCGCCGCACTGTCACTTCCCTTCCGAGCCAATCAACATCCCGCCATTGCAACTTCCGCAGTTCACCCTTTCGAATTGTCGTGTTCAGCGCGAGTAACGTCGCCAGCAAAGCGCGTTCGCGGCGGGGATTGCCTTCCGCTGCTTTCAGCAACTTCGCTTTTTCGTCAAGTTCCATTGCGCGTCCCACCGTCGTGCCGGAAATCTTGAGTCGCTTCACGTTGTCGGCGAATCGGCGCCACAAGCGTGCCTTTCGAAGCATGCCGATGAGGGTGTTCAACTCTTTGTTTATCGTGGCAGGTGCCTTGCCATCGTTGCTACGCGCGGTCACATAATCGTGAATCTTGGCTTCCGTGATGCGCGAAAGTCGCACAGAACCGAAAAACTCCTTGAGTGGCTTGCCGTGGTCGAGTTCGGCCCTTGCGGTTGTCGGCGACAGGTACGGGATGCGCTCATTGCGAAAGCGTTCGAGCGCGAGGTCAAACGGCATTGCGGCGAAGGAATCATTCGTGCTTTGCAGGCGACCCTCTTCGGCGGCCGCGATGAGTGTCTTTTCCGCGCGCTTCGCTTCCTGCCAGTCGCCCGTCTTGAGCGATTGCCGGAACATATGCCCATCGACACCAAAGCGGCACCAGCAGGTCTTCCCGCGTTTGAAAATCATGGCTTTCCTTTCTTTCCCCAACGTGCACGGGCGGCTGCCTTGGCAATCGCTTTGCGGCGCGAGGGCGTCAATTTCTTGGCGCGGGCCTTTCCGCCCATACTGCGCATCTTCGTCAGAAATTCCTGAACTTCCTTCGTCATCTTCATGTCGAGAGGGTATATCTTGCATAGCAAGCACGTCAACTGCTAGTATGCGCTACAGGATGATACAGAAGAACACAAACATCGTTCAGTGGGCCAAGCAATGCTCGCGCTCGGCACGGCGGCTGATGAAAGCCAAGGGTGTCCACTACATACCGTCACCGATTCGGGACGCCTGCGCCGACCCCGGCCCGCGTTTGAAAGACCAGTTATTTGCTCTGCAATGCGGTGTGAATCCCGTCGTGCACAGGTGTTGGTGCATTTTGCTTTTGACCCGTGAAATCGAGCAGGCGGAACGTAGCGGAAACATCCACAGGACAGCTTTTGTCGCATCCCAACTCACTCAACTCGCCACTCTAGTGAAACTTAGGGACGTGGAGCGACTCGCCAAAATGGGGAAGCTGATGGCGCAGGGACGCCCACCGAAAGCAACGAAAAAAGAAATTTTGAGCAGGTACGATGAGTGCGTCCGCGACCATCCCGGTGTAAACGCGGCCCGCGAAGTCGCATCACAATTCGAACTCACTACGGGACGCGTCTACCAGATTGTCCGTTCCTGCCCAAAATAAGATTGCAAGAACCCTTCTTTCACAAAATAAGATTGTAGGAAGTCTTCTTTCACAAGGCCCTCATCCCTTACCATCGGCCCCAACGCGCTAAGAAGCGTTGGAGGAAAAGATGGAACCAATCAAAAAGATTTCTTACGGATACGGCGACGCCGAAGAAGCCACGGGTATCTCGCGGCACCAGTGGCGACACCTTGCCAAGTTGGGGAAGGTGCGCGTCGCCCGCGTCGGGCGTCGTGTTCTGATTCCAAGAAGCGAACTCGAACGCATAACGGCCGCAGGCGCCGTCCTGACTACGACGAAATCGAAAACCGCCTAATAACTACTTCCCCGTTTCGGACAGGAGAATGAAATGAAAATGCAAACGCAAAAAATCCCGGCGCGAATGAGTACGGCGGAACGCAGCGAGTTGGCGAGGTTGGTACGCTTGCGGTCATCCATTCGAGAGAGTGCCTCGGTAAGTCGTCGTAGCTCAGGCCATTCTTTACCGCTCGAACCCCACAACCGTTCAGCATTCTTTGTAGTAAGCAGTTTCGGTTTCTTCGGTGGTTCCTCACCCTCGTAAAAAAACTTGTAGAGTGGGCTTTCCAACGCCCGAGCGTACTTTTCTAAGGTTTCAATCGAAGGGACGGTGTGTCCGCACTCGACTCGGGAAGTGTAGCAACGCAACAGTCCGGTGCGCTTCTCGATGTCACCTTGGCTGAGATTCTTTGCTTCCCTGAGTTCTCTGATTTTCTGACCAATCTGCATGAGCGGAGCGTATATCAAAGCGGAGGACGTTCACAATGACTTCACTGCGGGGCTTCAATGTTCAAGCCAGTTCGACAGTCATCCGGTCGCCGCTGCCGATTGACCGAATGACTTAACGGCCACGGCCTCGTCGTCCATGATGTCGAAGACGGTATACAGCCTCGTAAGTTGCATCACATCGTGAACCTTGTTCGTGAGGTTGAGCAGCTTCAGTTCTCCCTCCTGCTTCCGCACGGTTGTGAGAGCACTGACCAGGTGGCCCAAGCCTGAACTGTCGATGTAATGGACATCGCCAAGATTGAATAAAATCTGCTTGTGCCCCTTGTTTAACAGGTCGCAAACCAAGTCGCGCAGTGCTGCGCTTTCTTCGCCGAGTACAATCCGGCCGCTGATGTCCACAATGGTGAGGCCACCTACTTGTCGAGTGCTTGTAGTCATGTGCATTGGCAACCTCCTAAGGCACGATAGTGCTCGAAGGCTTCAGCTTGCACCACTGCCTTCCAGCAGCCCCACATTAGCGCAAATTGTAGTATGGCGGTTGAGAAATCCCTTCGACCCAAAAGCAGAACAATTAATTGTTCTGATTGGTCCCCGGAGTCCTTGGGATTTAAGCAGAGTCCTGATTGATGCGACGACACAGGAGTTTGCACTCATCTACGACTAGGTGGATTCGTTTGCTTTCGATGACTTCAATAGCAGCCAATTTCCTCTCTACATGGGCTTCTGTACGTGGAGCACCTGAGGTCAGCACACAACGCCTCCCGACAGCGACACCGCAGATAGGACAGGTGATGGAGGATACTTGTCTGGGCCTGAGTTCGCTCTTCTTCATGGTGATAGAGTGCGATTACACCCAGTCGCAAATCAGTTCAAATTTGCACACTGCAACTTAAACGTCACTACTAAATGCCTCGCAACTGTGCGAAATGGGACTGAATAGTTTTCGTCTCGATTTCATACTCGGGTCATGTCGAATAAGAAAGATAAGAAAAAACTCGACAACTCGACACTCGCCAACGTCAAGAAGGAAATGGCAAAGCGGCGCATGACCAAGTCGGCGAGACTAGGGATACAGAACCAAGAGATTACGCGGATTCCAGAATGGCTACCTGCCTTGGCTCACGGCATTTTCGGCATTCCGTTTAGTATTTTCCCGAATGATGAGATGCAGTGTCTGATAGACGCAGAGACCGGACATGGGTAGTACGGAGTATCTTTGCCGTTGAATAACGGCTAGGGGCGCCGGCTGCGGTCTCCTCAAGTGGAATGGCGTTTCTATTTTGTGTAAGCCATGTCCTAGAAGTCCTGCAATGAAGGGTTCAGGCTCCGGGCAAAATCCGGGTTGCGTGCTCCACAAAAGTATTCATCGAAATCGCGCTTGAACTGAAACATGTTGCCCAAATCATCGGCACCCGGGAAACCGAACCCGCGGAATACCTCCGGTGACACGCTGTTGTAACGAACTTCCTTCCCCAGCACTTCAGTAAAAATAGTAGCCATCTGCGTGCCTGTCAGATTCTCACCGGAAATTGCGACGGTTTTGCCAACAAACTCACTGCCCCTCTTGAAAATACCGTAGGCGCATCTGCCGATGTCCTCGGCGGCGATACCCGGAAGCTTTTTGTCGCCCATCGGAAGCGTGATAGCCAGCTTTCCGTCCGGACCTTTTTTCGGTCCCATTCCGAAGTGAATAAAGTTATCCCAATAGAACGATGTGAGTAGGAACGTAGTCGGAACTCCCGCATCCGTGAAATAGCGGTTGGACTCGCCCTTGGCATCAAAGTGCGGAACCTTGTACTTAACCTGCAGGGTGGGCATTCGGTTGTCGCTGAGAGGCACCCACTGCCGCGTGTCTTCCAGTGTGGACCAAATGACGTGCTTCATGCCGGCAGCCCTTGCAGCCTCTGCCATAGCCTTTACTTCCGCCATTTCCTTTTCTGGTGAAAAGTGCGCCCAGAAAAATGTGACACAATAGGCCCCGTAAGCGCCTGCAAATGCCTTCTTCAGACTCTCGGAGCTATCCACGTCTGCAGCCACAACCTCAGCACCGAGTCTTGCGAAGTCCTTCGCCTTAGTTCCGTTCACATCTCTGGTGAGCACGCGCGCAGCGAATCCACCGCTTGGGTCGTTCAGAATGGCTCGAACCAAACCGCCACCCTGCGCACCGGTTGCGCCCACGACTGCGATTATTTTTTTGTCAGGCATAAGCTTTCTCCTTCGAGCACTTGAGGGACAACTTTCATTGGCATCATCCGGGACTTCTTTTTTCACTTCCAAAGCAGGCCGAATTATATATCGATTTATTTTCCTTCGACCTACAACCGAGGGCACGAAGATTGTAAGGACCGTGGGACCGAGGTTGGGGACAAAAGAAATGGCGGCACAAAGAGAGGGCGGCCTCTTCGATTTGGCGTGGTGCGGTGGCTTACATTTTTATTGTCGAACCATGACTCGCAACACACTGCCACTGCCCGCTCGGCATTTTCACCCACGTATCGGTCCACTGGATATTCAAGTCAATTAAGTTGCCTGAGGGGTCCTTCATCTTCGCCTTCAAGATTCCCATCGCTATTGCCGTGTCGCCATAGACGATGACTTTCATTTCGGAGTTTGTGGCACTGTTCTTCACGAAAGTTTTCACCTCCGCCAGCGCCTCAGCTTTGCCAGTGACCTTCCCGTCCATCGAAGTGCTAACAAATTTGTCGGCGAGCAGAGGTGCGAGCGAATCGGGACTATTTGTGTTTAGCGTCAGAAGCCACTGCTCTTCCATTGCAGCGACAGCCTTCTCAGTCCCGCCGGTCGTCTGAACTTGCGACCACGCAGCACTGCCCAATAAAAAACAACCGAGCAGACACCACATCAATAATTTCTTCATGGCATTCTCCCTACTTGTTGAGATTTTAGAGAAATTGACCCAAGGTCCTGTGGCCGGTGTGCCAGCCAATTGGATACCTAAGGTGTGAGGATGTCAAATTAGACGCTATTGCTTTGACGGCGCAATTATCACTATCGAACCTATTGCAACTTCGTGTACTCCGATTTGGCAGTTATAAGGATTGGAATGTCAGGGTCAGCGT
>CAWAKR010000002.1:0-123604 GCA_963782755.1 Candidatus Acidiferrales bacterium | reverse complement strand
GACATCTCCGCAAAATAGGGAGGGTGGCAGGTCCCGTCGAAATATTCGAACAGGGCCGTTCCTGTTGCCTCATCCTTGCCGATACCGAGCAGAGTCGCCATGGCTTCGTTAATCCGGGTTATCCGGTTATCCAAGTCGAGAATGGCGATCTGGTCCGGCACCGTGTCGAACGTCCGTTCCCACTCCTCTTTTGCCAGCTTTTCCCGGGCGATCCGCAACTGCTCCTCAAGCGCCTGCTTTTCCTGCTCTCTCCTCTCCAGGGCCTCGGCCATGGTGTTGAAGGCGTGGGAAACTTTTCCCAACTCGTCACGCGATTCTCACCGAGATGCGCCCCGACAGATCCCCCTGTTCGAGGGTGGTAACCCCCTGTCATCAGGCTGCGCAGTGAGCGTGTAAGTCCCTGGGCGATAAGAAGCCGCTGATGGAAGCGAGCAGGAGGAACAGGCTGGCCAGGAAAACGGTCGTGATCAGCAGTGAATGGAGACGCGCATTCAGCTCCTTCTTGTCGAGTTATGACCCTGACGACGCCGATTATCCGGTCTTGTCTGCTCCACCGGAGAATCGCTGAAATAGAGCGATTCCGGCGAGGAATAGCCGGCCCGCGGCTCACCGGGGCAAAGAATTCGAAGTAATCGGCTTTTTCGCGGTGAAAGGATTTCTTTTTCCCGTCCAGAAGGGGGGCGAGGGTGGTGTAAAGGCTAGGGAGCCTTCCGACTGCCGTGATCTGCCTTCCTCGGAGCATCCGGCGCGGTTGATGAGCACTTTCCCGTCAGCAGAGAAAACAGTGGCGGAAATGACATCATCGTTCTGGAGAACGCCGTCAGCGGCTTCCCTGAGCATATCCGCATGTTCCGCAAAAACCGCGATCCGGGAATTGTAGGCCAGGAGCCGGGCAAGCAGGTTCCCTTCGATGACGGAACGTTCCGTCAGCGAGGCGCTTTCACTGTTGAAATGGAAAATGATGAATGTTGTGGAGATGAGGAGTATCAGAAGGGTCGAGAGGGTGAAAATCCTGATCCGCAAACTTTCTTTCAGCACTGTGAAAGGATTTGCGATTCCCATGGGCGCGCTCTTTGCTGTGAGGAGTCATCCGTTATTCTGGTGGTCGAGACTGTCAAGTGAAATGCCGAGTTTTTTCGCAACGCTCCGATTGGCCTTCACCTGCGCCTTGCGGGCTTCCGCCCCCGGCAGGCTGGCAACCGCCGCTCCATTGAGAATCTGTCGGGCCATTTCCCCGCCTGTTTTCCCTGGTCGAATCCGTCGATGTCGAGAGAGAAGCAGGGCACCCATCTCCACGTATTTAGAGGCGAAGCGTAATGACCGGAATGCTGTTGTTCTGGGAAAAGAGGAGGAAAAACTCGACTGTTTCCGGGTGTCACGACGGTCGTGTCGGGGAGCATCAGCAGGGCATCGACCATCCCTTTAAGGGAATCGAGGGCCTTCGGGACATCATTTGGTCTCGCGACTTCCAGAACCGTAAGCTCCATTCCCTCGGGTCCTGTGCAGCCTGCTGGGCCCGCTTGACAAGATGGCCCGTTTTTGCCGGGTCATAGATGAGGCCGATCTTTTTCGGGGCAGGGGAGATGCGAGCCAGGAGATCGAAGTACTTTCCGGCGGGACGTGTCATGGCTGACACCGGTGACGTTCCCTTGCGATGCCGACTGGTCTGGGGATTCAGCACCATCAGGTAGAGGATGGGGATGCCCTTGATCTTCTGCACCCGGGCCAGGGCATCGGCGCCGATGGCGAGAATCAGGCGGGGCCTGTCCTCCCGGACCATCCTGACGATATCGGTTCCTTCGCAGGTCCTGAGATAGATCCGTCTCATGTCCGCGGCGCAGACGCATTCCGGAAGCCGCGGAATGCCTCGTCGAACGGCTTGACGCGCAGCCCCTGGACGACCAGGACGTCATGGGCGAGGGCCGCGGCCGGGCCGAGGAGGATAGTTGCGATTATGACGAGGAAAAACTTTCTCACCAATTACAGACCTTGTGTTCCGGTTTCAGGCGTTACCTGCGCCTTTCCGGTACAACAACAATGCATCAAAAATTGAACCGTACCCCGCCTTCCAGCCAGCGGCGGGCGTTCTGGAAACCGTTTGGGCTATTGTACTGCGCCCCGTTGAAGATCGGCGTCGGTGCGAGGGGCGGCGCGCAGGTACGCTCGCCGAGATTCATAGCCGAATCGCTTCGCCCGACGTCCGGAAACGGCCAAGGATACCAACAACCCGATCACGCCCAGGGCAGGAGCGCCAAAACGCCCATCCCCAAGATCACGAGTTCAGGAAAGCCCAAACGCATTACTCACCTCCGCTACGGAACCGGCACGCAAGCCGCCGCCGATTCCCAGTCGTCGTGGAGGTATACAACACCCGCGATGCCTTGGTTGACAGCGCCGCTGCGCGCCTCAGGGCACCCTCAAGCGGGCCCAACAAATACGAAGGGGCTAAGTAATTTCATTTGGACCTGCCTTCTCCCTAGACCTGGCTGGCGTCCCCCTGCTCCCCCGCATCTGAGTAGCTTCTCGGATTGGGCCTTCTCGCCGTTCCATCCCTTCGGCGACGGGGCAGCCGCAATTGCACCGCCCCGTCACGCCTCGCGGTGGGCGCACCTGGTGGGCGCAGCCTGCGTCCACCCGCGTGAACGCTGGTCTGACCATCACGCGCGCAAATCAGGTCGAAGACCGGATGGAAATTCTGCGATTAGTGCGATCTGCTGGCGTGTTCTGTGCAGATCGTCAATGTGGCACAGCGTTGGCCCATCTCCAGACGTCGCTGGAATGCTCAGGAAACCTCACCGCGTCCCACGAGTGGTGGGCGCAGTGGTGGGCGCACCCGTCGACGGGACGGCGTTACGGTTGGCAGCGGGGAAGTCACCTGCCGACGGCCCCCGCTTCGCCGACCCAGAGGATTGGCCCGACTCATGAGAAGTGTCCACACGGGAGGATCACGCCCAGTGCGCTGGGACAGCGGATGAGCGGACGACATTCCGCGCTCTCGAAGGAGCAAATGTGCCAAAGACGCTACACTGCCGCGTGCGAAACAGGATCCTGATCGACCGGCCCGACCAGCTTGCCGCGGCCGTGGCCCGCTGGCAGGCGGCGCCGAGCGTCGCGCTCGACACCGAGTTCGTGCGCGAGCGTACGTTCCGCGCCAGGCTCGGCCTCGTGCAGGTGGCCGTCGCGGGCGAGGTGGCGCTCGTGGACGCCGTGCGGATTCACGACCTCTCGCCCCTCGGCACCATCCTCGGCGGCGCCGGCAGCCGCAAGATCCTGCACTCCTGCTCGGAGGACCTGCCGGTGCTGCGCAGGGCGACCGGCGTGTCGCTCGGGCCACTGTTCGACACGCAGATCGCCGCCGCCTTCGCCGGGCTCGGCCCGTCCCTGTCGTACGCGGCGCTGATTCTCGCGCTCTTCGGCGTGCACACTCGACAAGGACGAAACGCGCACGGACTGGCTGCGCCGGCCGCTGTCTCCCGAGCAACTGCGCTACGCGGCCGATGACGTCGAGTACCTGCCAGAGGCCGCCGCCGAACTCGAGCGTCGACTGGTCACGCTGGGCCGGCTCGAATGGGCCCTTGAAGACTCGGCCACGCTCGCCGCGTCGGATGCGGACGGACCCAGCGCCCTCTGACGCGTGGCGCCGGGTGAAGGGCCTGGATCGATGCCCGCCCCTCGTCCAGGCAGTCGCGCGCGGGCTCGCGGCCTGGCGCGAACGAGAGGCCGCCCGGCTCGACGTCGCCCGGCCGTTCTTGCTGCGCGACGAGACGCTCATCGCCCTCGCGCGTCGGGACAGCGTATCTGCTGCAGGAGATTGTCCGGCTCCCCGGCTACGACCCGCGACGGCACGCCTCTCACGCCTCGCGGTGGCTCGAGGCGTTGGCCGCGGCACGCCTCGAGGTTGAAACTGGAGCGGCATCAGTCGAGTCGCCCCGTCGCCCTCGGCAGCGGATCTCGACCGGCGGCTGGCGATCGAGGACGCGGTCGCCGCGCTTGTGGCCCGCCGCGCCGGCGAGCTCTCGCTGGCGCCAGAACTGTTGTTGTCGCGCCGGCAGCGAGACCGTGCGCTCGACGCGTGGGGCGGTCGGGGCTCCCTCGCCGCCGCCCTCGGCGGTTTCCGCGGCGCGCTGCTGGGCGACGAACTCGACGCGCTCGCGCAAGGCATTGTGGGCTGACGCCAGCCGTCGTTCCCCACGCGGCACCCGGCACTGATCACGCCGGCCCGCATCGTTCGGCGCTCGAGTAGGGCATGAGTGTGGCCATGACACCACTGAAGTGTATAGACGCGCCTACACCCTGCGCACGACCGGTATGACCAACCCCTCGGCGCCATGGGACTTGCGTCGGTCCTAGGTGATATCGCAATTGGCTACACGTTCACAGATGAGACGGCGTGCCGATTGCCAGGTCCGCAGGCCGGCCATGTTAGTGTTGCGACCCATGAAAAGAGCCTTATGGGTTGTGAGCGTTGTCATTGCCGCCAGTTCCGCAGTGGCGGCGTCCCAGCGACGTCCACTGGCCGACCTCCGCGCAGAACTCACGCGGCTCGTTCTTGAGGCTGCCGGACCACGCCCAGCCCCGCCGAACCTGCCGCCGAACCTCGCGTGGGCCTACTACATTCCCGATCCCAACCCGCCACTGGCGGATGTTCCCGAGACGCTGTCGTTGCCAGGTAGTTCCCAGACCTTCGCGCGTGCGGATCTCTTCGACCCGTACCGTTCTCTGGATTGGCTTCCGAACGAGCATGCCCCGATGCCCGCCATCGTCGCGCGCGGGCGGATGGGCGCGATTCCAGCGTGTACGCTCTGCCATGGAACAGCAGGCATGGGACACCCGTCCTCGGCCAACCTCACCGGCTTGTCCGTCGGGTACCTCACGCGGCAGTTGAATGAGTTCAAGTCAGGCGCTCGGAAAGGCTGGCCTATGAGCGGCATGGCCGCGCATCTTACCGACGACGAGATCCGGCAAGCCGTGGAATGGTTTGCATCGCTCACGTTCCGGTCGTCCGTACGCGTCGTCGAGGCCGGCACAGCACCAGTATTCTTCACGACCCCGGCCATGCGGATGCCCGTGCCGGGGGGAGCGATGGAACCTCTGGGGAATCGGATTGTCGAAGTGCCCGAAGACCCGGTGCGGGCGGCGATCGGCGATCCGCATTCCGGGGAGGTGGCGTACGTGCCGCTCGGCGCCATCAAGAGAGGAGAGGTCCTCGTGCAGTCGGGAGGTGCCGGGAAGACGCTGCCGTGCACCTTGTGCCACGGCGCTGATCTGCGCGGGATCGCCGACATTCCACGCATCGCCGGTCGTGTGCCCAGTTCTACGGTCCGTCAGCTGATTGCCATCCAGACCGGCACGCGCGCCGGCTCGATGCACGAGTTGATGAAGCCGGTTGTCGAGCACCTCACGCCCGATGACATGATCGCGATCGCCGCGTACGTCGCATCTCGCGAGCCGTAACGCGCCAGGTGCGACACGTGGCATCACGGCGACCGACGTGAGCCTGCGGCGGCCACGTTCGCTACCGGCAGGCCGTTGTTTCTTCCCGCATCGGCCCAAGGCTTCCGTCCGCTTGATCCAATCCCCGTTGGCGTAGAGATAAAAATTGTCGCCCGGTTTCACCGAAGAATCCATGCTGGCGACGGCAATGCCGTGCGTTTCTTCCGGCGTATCCTGGGCATGCACCATCAGAAACGCAAGACTAAACGCCACAAACGCCGCGGAACTCAGCGCAATTCCCAATAAACTCTTTGGAACTTTCATTGGAAGGGCTCCCTGAATTTCTGCCAGCCTTAAACGCGCCAAACCGTCGTTTGCAACCACATTGCAAATCCGAACATGCCGTTAGCCGCGCCGCGTGTGACCATGCACCAATTGCGGCTTGGGCGATGGAACTCAATTCCATTTTGGTTTGTAACCGGCACCGGTTTTTTCGTATTGTGGGCTAGAGTAAACAGATTGGGAGACGCACATGCGTAAATTTTGGTTTGCTGTTGTAGCGATCGCTGTTGGTTCGTCGGTCCTGGTGGCGCAGAAAGCGCAAATGCCCAGGATTGAAGCCGATAAAATTCGGGACGCCGTCAAGTACCTCTCCAGCGACGAACTCGAAGGCCGCGGCACCGGGCAAAAAGGTGGCGATGTTGCGGCCGACTACATCGCCGCGCAATTCAAGAGCTATGGCCTGAAGCCGGCTGGCGACAACGGTACGTATTTTCAAGCAAGTCCCGATGGTTGGCGTGAAGACACTGCCTTCCACGACCTTCGCATTTGTTCCCGCCACCGGCTCGCCCGTGGACGCTGAAGAATCTCGACGACTATCGTCACCAGCAACGAAACGCAAACGCCCGTCGCCGACATCGATGCGCCCATCGTTTTCGTCGGCTACGGCATCAACGCGCCAGAAGAAAAGTGGGACGACTACAAGGGCTACGACATGAAAGGCAAGGTGGCACTGCTGTTCGTCAGCGAGCCGGAGTCCAACGACCCCAATTTTTTCAAAGGCAAAGCGCTTACCTACAACGGCGGTGGATCTACAAATATGAGGAGACTGCCCGTCACGGCGCCGTCGCCACGCTGATCATTCATCGCACCGATATCGCCAGCTATCCGTGGGAAGTGGTGCGCAACTCGTGGGGCGGCGAACGATCCTACCTGAAGCGGGATGGTACGCCGAAACTGGAGGCTGCCTCGTGGATCCAACTCGATGTCGCGCAAGAAACTCGTCGCATGGCCGGTCTCGATCTCGACAAGCTTTATCAGCAGAGCGCAATCGCGCGATTTCAAGCCCATCGAACTATCGGTTACATTGAAAGCCCATATCGCCAGCGACATCCGCCCGTTCGACTCGCGCAACGTGGTGGCCAAGCTGGAAGGTCTGATCCGCGCCGCAAAGGCGAAGCAGTTCTTTACACTGCGCACTACGATCACTTCGGAATCGACAAAAACCGTCCCAAGGGCGACAACATCTATCACGGCGCCATCGACAATGCCACCGGTTGCGGCGTGCTGCTCGAACTCGCGCGCGTGTGGGCCGGCACCAAAGCCCGCGCCCCCGCGCTCGATCCTGTTTGCCTCGGTCACTGCCGAAGAGCAGGGACTCCTGGGCTCGGAATATCTTCGGCAAACATCCGCCAATCGCTGCCGCCAAAATATCCCTGGACTTGAACTACGACGCGCTTGCTCCTATCGGCGATCCGGAAGAGGTCGGAGTCGGTGGCGCCGAGCGCACCACGTTCTATCCAGAAGTGGAAAAATTGGCACAAAACTATGGCCTTACGATCAAGCCTGACGCGCATCCCGAGGCAGGCCATTATTACCGCTCAGACCATTTCAGCCTTTCGCGCGTGGGCATTCCCGCCTTCTCTATCAGCGAAGGCATGAAATATCGTGCTCACGACCTCGCCTGGGGCGAAGAACAAGCCAAGGACTACGTCACCAACAACTACCACAAGCCCAGCGACGAATTTCATCCCGTCTGGGATTTCCAGGGCCTCGCGAAAATGGCCAGCTTTGGCTACGCAATTGGGTGCCGCCGCCGCTCAGCAGCCCGACCTCATCCAATGGCTACCCGGTGACGAATTCGAGCCCGCCCGCAAAAAAGCACTAACCTGGATCACATCGAGGCCGATCAACTCTTCGCCGGATATCCGGACTTCCGACTGACCAATATTGAACCGATCAATATCCTCCGCTGCTAACGTCAAACAGCATTCGGCGCACAGTCCTCCTGGAAGTCGCTGTTGCCAGCAACGGAGTGGTTTCCTTCGCCGATACATCAGCGGACAGTCCAGATGCTTAGCGAAGAGCCGGCAAAGTCGCTGTTTCCAAGTGGCGATTCCAGCCGACTGCTGGCGACGGACGGTCATTCGATTTGACATGCGACTTTTACTGCCTGACGAGGATCCTATGCGCACTTTCTATGTCCAGGGTCCACTACATGTCATGCTTGCTGCAGAGCCCGTGATAATCACACGTCCGGCAATTGACTGCGAAAGAGAAGATCATGAAACGAGTGACAAAAAAAAACAACGGGAAGACATCGCCGCTCTCGGCGCAATGAAAGATGCCGATATTGATTTGCAGATCTCCCGGAAGTATTAGATTGGAGCGGAGCGGAAATAGGCACGATTTTGTCGACCCAAGAAACGATCCGTAACTATGAGGCTTGACGAAGACGTGCTCGAATGGTTAAAGGGGTATGGGCCGGGCTACCAGACAAAAGCGAATATACTTTTGCGGCACGCGATGCTCAGCACCAAGAACATCGCTCGCGCACAAAGAATTGACCGTTACCTCGGCCACACTCCCGCCGTAAATGACTTTATCGTCGTGAATCCGAGTCGCTCGTACAAATGCACCGCCGTGCGGTTATCCGACGTAACCGTCAACGTCAACTTGTTGTATTTCAGCGCGCGTAGCGCTTCCGCCGAAGTCTGCATCAGGATGCGCCCCAGTCGATGCCCTTGAAATCCCGGTTGTACGCACAATTGTGTTGTGTGGCCCACTCCCTCAGAAACTTCGCTGGTCAGCACGGCACCGACTAGCTCATCGCTGCCCGGATGCCGCAGCACAAACGAAGCGCCCGGCAGAAATTGCCCGCAGCCAGGAAGTAGCACGATATTCTTCAGGAAGCGCAGCGCTCCGTGCCGCGTGCGGTATTGATCGTTGATATCGCCATCAATGTGATTCGCGTACGCCAGATAAATCAGTTTCGCGCAGGGTTCAAAGTAGCGATCGTGCCAACGCTCCATGCGCAAACCGGAATTCAGGTTCGGCGCATCTTCCACCTTGCGTTGCAAATCCAGCAGCATGAACTGCCGCGTGTACAGTGCGAATCCTTGCTCTCGCAGTGCACTCTCGACCGGGCCTCCGAAGGGCATCAATTGCGCTTCGATGCGATGCAATTGGGGCAGCGCCCGCATCGAAAACAGCATTTCGTCCAGCAATTGCCGCCCTATTGGTTCCTGGTTCACGCGCGGTGAAACGTACAACCCGCCAATCAGCCCCTTCTGTTCTTCCAGCACGTAAAAGCAATAGCCAACCGCCATCCCATTTTGTACCGCCACGCTTCCCGAAAGCGCGTGGGCATCGAGGAACCGCTTGATCAGGTCCAGCGCGCTGCGATAATCCCAGAAAAGCTCCTCTCGCCAATGCCGGGCCTCTTCCTGCAAAAGTGGCTCGAGTTGGCGTACCGTCGTCTGTCTCAGGTCGACAATATTCATGGAGTCTGGCGTAATCTGCGCCCCTGGGCGCATTTGCCATCATAGCCGATTCGGCCAATCCGCCAACAAATCAGACGCAGGCCGATACGAATCGGGCACATGCGCCTCAGAACTTGGGAAAACGGCGGAGTTCTGCATGTTACGATTCAAATATAATTCAGTGCTCAGAATCAGGGAGAAAGCGTACTCTGACCAGCTCTGTTGCTGGTAAAACGGCCTAAGCTTATGTCGATCCTGTTCGAACTGCGGTATCCAACTCGCTGGTACACCAAGCTGCTCACCATTATTCTGGCGCTGGCGTTCTTCACTGTATTGGCCACTGCGGTGATTTCGAGCGTGCTCGTCTACTGGATCGTAAAGCCCCAGCGAACCAGTTCCGAAATCAGCATGGCCAGCTTTCCCGGCAAACCGGATGAAGTCGAATTCACCGTCGCGGGACTGGGAGAGCGCAAAGGGTGGTTTTTCCCTGGATTACGGGGTGCCCCCACAATTTTGCTTTGCCATGGCTATCAATCGAGCCGCGGTGAATTGCTTACGCTGGTTTCCGCCTTGCAGGATCATCAATACAACGTTTTTGTCTTCGACTTTGCGGCGCATGGCTCGAACGCTGGTTTGACTACCTTTGGTTATCGTGAAGCCGACGAAGTGCGAGCCGCCATCGATACTATCGCCCGTCGCAACGACGTGGATGCATCCCGATTCGGTTTGTGGGGCTATAACCTGGGGGCTTACGCGGCACTGCGCGAGGCCGAAAAAGATGGGCGTGTGCGCGCTTTGGTTCTGGATTCCGTCTACGACTATCCGAAACAAATGGTCAAGGTTGGCGTGGAGAAAACGGGAGTCGGCGGATTTCCATTGATGGTGCGCTCCGCGGAAACAGGTTTTGAATGGCTGAACTACGGTTACAAAGGTGATGCGCCGCTTTCCGCAAAACTTAAAGCCATCAATGGAGTGCCCATTCTTTTCATCGGGGCCGCGGATGATCCCGAACTTTCCTCCGTTACCCGTGAGATGTTCCTCAAAGCTTCCGAACCGCGCGAGCAGCAGATTATCGCGCACGGAAATTTTGTGAATTTACCCGACGATGAAAAGAGAACTTACGAGAACCGCGTGGTCACGTTCTTCCTCACCCGGCTACCGGTTAGCGAGATCCCCGTTTCTGCTGCTCCGAGCAAGCCGGCGAAATCCCAGAAGTAGCGCTTATCAGATTTAATTTTGCATTTTTACCCGGTAGATGAACCAACCGCTGGGATTCGGAACCTCTGGATTATTCACGCATACGTACGGTTTCTGGACAATTTCCTCGCAGTTTCTTCTCTGCATAAACAAATATCCTTCCTTCGGCGAGGCCGGATCCCATGGGGCCGCTTCACGGCGCAGATAGAAATTCAGGCTGTACTGCAATCCCCGGTGCATATCCACTACATAGACCTGTTCAGGGGGAATCTGCTGCTCCTGGATCTCGTGCAACAGCGTTTTCCCGGAAGGATCGCGCGGAAACGCAGCTGACACAAAATCCTTGGCGCGCCACGACAAGAGCAGTATGGGAACAACACACAGTGCCGACAATTTGATGTGCAAGCGGACCTTGTGGCGCCGTATCACCAGCATCATGTTGGCAATACCTAACGCCAGAGCCACTATCGAGAGGCTCAGGCCAGCTTTCACATCGCTCCGAAGCAAGACGATGCAAAAAATGACCGCCAGAACTCCGCCGCTGAATTGCATCCATCGAAAAATCCTGGATTCATGTGCCCCCATATGGGCGTAGGCCCTGGCGAATAGAAGTCCGATTGCCGGAACCGCAGGAAGTATGTAGCCGGGAAGTTTTGATTTTGAAACGGAGAAGAACACCATACAAAAAGCAGCCCAACACAGAAAAAATACCGTCGACGAACTGACTCGTTCTCCGCGCACGTAACGAAAGATGCCGAACCAGGCCGCGGTCAATACAGCCAGAGCCCAGGGCAGAAATGCAAGCAGGATGATTGGCACGTAGTACCAGAAAGGCTGAATGTGCTGGAAGGCCGGAGTCAGGAAGCGCTTGAAATTGTGCTCAATAATGAAGACCCGGAAGAAATCCGGATTACGGTGCGAGCAGAGAATGTACCAGGGCAAGGCGGTGGCACAAAAACTCAGGATAGCCACGGGATGCAGACAGCGAAAGGCATCTCGCCAGCGTTTCGTAAACGCGCCCCATAACAGAACGGCCGATCCCGACAGAATAATAGCCGCAGGGCCTTTGGCGAGCACTGCCAGGCCGAGAAAAAATCCAAACGCGACCAGGGCGAGCCCTGGCGTACGCGGCCCTACCGGCGAATCATCGCGGCGAGTGAGACCAACAACTATGGCGGCGAAGACCATTGCGACCGACAACATGGCGCTGAAAGGCATGTCTGTGGCGGCGGCATGAGAAAAACCGATCATGCCCACGGTGGACGGCAAGAAAATCAAAAGCCATCTCGCCGTCTCTGCGCCATAAAGCCGCCACGCCAGCCACGCCATGGAAAGTGTGGCCAACAGGGCGTAAATTGCGTTCGGCAACCGCGCCGCCACTTCGCTTACTCCGAAGATTTTGAAGCTTGCCGCTGCGCTCCAGTAATACAACACCGGCTTCTCAAACCATGGTTTGTCGTAAAGCTTCGGGGTCACCCAATCGCCGGACTCGGCCATACCACGCGCGATCCATGCGTAACGCGGTTCGTCAGGTCCTACGAAACCTATAACCCCCAGATTGTGAAAGTAGCAGAAATAGAGGGTAGCCAGGATCAGCACGGCCCACATAATTCGCTCCGCCGCGGAGGCGGGTGGACTGGACGAAGGAGGCCCGTCAATTTGAGAGTGGTCGGACTGTTTCACGAATTTTCGAGTTTAACATTGAAAGGGTTTCCTGGAGAGATGGAAGTCCGTCAAAATGGCTCGAATGTGGGAAGATACTTCCGACTATGAAAGAGCGGTTGCAATATGCGGTGGTCTGGTCACTGATCAAGTTGCTCGGTGTGTTGCCACGCTCCTTGGCGCGAAGCGTTGCAGGTGCCGGAGCGCACGCGTTGTTCTGGTTGCTTCCCAAATTACGCAAGACTGCTGAATTTAACATGCAATTGGCCTTTCCGGACTGGACCGCTGCAAAACGGCGCGAAGTAAGGCGCAAGATGGTCCGCAGCCTGGGCTGGATGGCCGCCGAATTTGCGCGATTGCCGCAATACACAAAAGAAAACATAGAGCAGTTTGTGATTCTGGACGGTCACGAGAACTTTCTTGCAGGGCAGAGTCGTGGCAAGGGCGTGGTCTACCTGACCGGTCACATTGGAGCGTGGGAGCTTTCTTCCTTCGCGCATGCCCTGTATGGGTTTCCGTTGCACTACATGGCGCGCCCGTTGGACAACAAGCCGCTCGATGCGATGGTTAATCTATATCGCGGGCTCTCCGGGAATACCCCGATTTTCAAGAATGATGCTGCGCGCGGAATGCTCCGCATTCTGAAAAATTCCGGCACTGTAGGAATTCTGGCCGACCAGAACACCATGCCACAAGAAGGCGTGTTCGTGGATTTCTTCGGCACTCCTGCCTGCACCACCACCGGTATCGCACGCGTGGCGCTGCACACCAATGCTGCGGTCGTGCCCGGATACTGCTATTGGGACCAGAATATCCGCAAATATCGACTGCGGTTTGAGCCTCCCGTGGAATTGACGCGTTCCGAAAGCGCGGAGCAGGACATCCTGGAAAATACGCAGCGGTTTACAAAAGTGATCGAAGAGATCATTCGCCAGCATCCGGAACAGTGGGTGTGGATCCACGCGCGGTGGAAGACACGGCCGAAGGGCGAACCGCCGTTGTATCCATTCTTGTAAGGGAATCTAGCACAGAGAGCGCAGAGCAAAGAGGAACCCAGATGAATTACACCGCTACGGAATTGGCAAAAGCGATTGATGCGCGAGTGGAAGGCGATGGCTCGCTCGAAATAGCGGGCGTTGCCGCGCCAGAGCGCGCAGGCTCGCGCGACTTGATCTATGTAGAGAGCGCGAAGCATGTGGAACGCGCTGTGGCCTCTCCCTCGAGTTGCGTTGTCGCGCCGGACGGAATCTCCTTACCCGGGAAAACGGTTTTGCGGAGCGCAAAGCCCAAGGTGAGTTTCGCCAAAGCGGCTGCCTTGCTGCGTGACCGTCCCCCCGTAGCTGTGGGTATTCATCCCACGGCGATCGTGGCCCCACTCGCACACATAGGCGCGAATGCAGGTCTAGGTCCTTATGTGGTCATTGGCGAAGACGCGCACATCGGTGACGGAACACAGATCGGATCGCACACTGTGATTGGTGCGGGCTGTTGGATCGGTGAGAACTGCAGGATTCATCCGCGCGTGACATTGTATTCTGGCGTTCGCATTGGCCACCGCGTCGAAATCCATTCCGGCGCGGTGCTGGGGGCGGATGGGTTTGGCTTTGCGTACGACGGTGAACGCTACTGGAAATTTCCCCAGGCAGGAATCGTGGAAATTGGCGACGATGTGGAAATTGGTGCGAACGCCACCATCGATCGCGGTTCGCTCGATGACACGCGCATCAGCGAAGGCGTAAAGCTCGATAATCTCGTCCATGTGGGACACAACGTGCAAATCGGCAAGCACACCGTAGTAGCCGCGCAGACCGGAATTTCCGGATCGAGCACCTTGGGGCATCACGTGGTTGTTGGCGGTCAAGTTGGAATCGCCGATCATTGCACCCTCGAGGACCGCTCGATTGCCGGCGCACAAGCCGGAATTCCCACTGGCAAAATAATTCGCAAAGGTCAGACGGTGTGGGGCACACCCGCTCGGCCCCTGGATAAATTCAAAGAAGCGTATTTCTGGTTTGCCCGACTGCCGGAACTGGCCGAGCGTCTGAAAAAACTGGAAAGGGAATGATTGTGGACGCTATTGGGCGACACTCCTGAACTGTGGCGGTTGATTGTCGTCGGTGGGTACACTCGCAACCTCGGCAAGACGCAACTGGTCTGCGATGTAATTCAGGCATTCCCGAAAGTGGATTGGATTGCAGGGAAGATTTCGGAACTGGAAGGAGCGCTCAGGCGACCACACTTGCAGACTGGATTGGGAAACCCGCGAGGCGACAGGCACGGACAGCGCCCGGTTCTTGAAAGCAGGTGCAAAGCGTTCCTTTTGGTTGCGCAGCAAACCGGGTTCGCTTGCCGAGTGCATGCTCATGCTGCTCCAGGGCTTAAAGGAAACAAGTTCAGAGTTGGCGAAGGGCGATGGGCGTAAGAAAGCGCTGATCTTCGAGAGTAATTCCCTAATGCAATTGGTGAAGCCTTCCTTGTACTTGGCCGTAATCGATCCCGACAAGGAGGATTTTACGGAATCGGCGCTGGCTGCGCTGGAGCGTGCGAATGTTTTGGTACTGCGCGCTGGCACCGTCGAAAGCGATGCGCCCCCTGCTCCTCTGTGGATGAAGATGCCCGCGAAATTACTTCAGCAACGCCCTTCTGTGCTGCAACGAATCGGTGAACCTCTGCCGCGGCCGCTGGAATCGTTGATCTCTCAGATGTTAGATGATCCCCCAACCGTATCTTTCGGAACCATGAGCTAACCGGAATGTGCAGTATGGCATCTTAGACGTTGACCCATTTTTGGAAGCCGGGGATAATAACTTAGTACTGAGGGTACTCAGGTTTTCGCTCCAGTCGCATTGGAAGTGTAAGGCAACAGACCAGTTAGCGAATGTGGCGGAGGAGAGTATCCCCAGGTACCGCGAAAACATTTTGCTCTTGGGGGAGCAGGAATGGCGTCGTTTGTCCGAGTTGGCGAGGAACTACCAGTCGCACCTGCGCCTGTGCCCTGGCGACAGGAAAATTGGGCCGAGCGCGTGGAAAAGGCGCTGGAAAATGGTGCAAACTACCTTCTTTCTGTACAAGCCGAAGAAGGTTACTGGCTCGGCGAGTTGGAAGCTGACACAACCCTCGAATCTGATTACATTTATTACCTCTACGTACTGGGCAAAGCCGATCCCGAGCGCGTCGCGAAATTAGCTAACTACGTCCGCCGCAAGCAATTGCCCGATGGCGGTTGGCCCATCTATCCGGGTGGACCTTCGGAACTGAATGCCACCTGCAAGGCTTATTTCGCCCTGAAACTTGCCGGAGATGCACTTGATTCCGGGCATTTAATCATGGCACGAGAGGTAATCCACAAACTGGGTGGCCTGGAACATACGAATTCTTACGTACGATTTTATCTGGCGTTGGTTGGTGCGGTGGGATGGGACTTGGTGCCCGCGATCCCTCCGGAGTTGATGCTTCTGCCCAATTGGTTCTACATCAACATTTATGAGATGTCCTCCTGGACGCGCGGCATTGTCATCCCAATGGCGATTTTGTCGGCATTGCGCCCTGATTTTCGTTTGCCGGAGCACGCTCGCGTGGATGAATTGTTTAACGATCCGACGCAGAAGACCGCCGCATTCCATTGGAGCAAACAGGTACTTTCCTGGAAGAATTTCTTTCTGGTAGTAGATCGCGGCCTGAAACTTTATGAGAAATTGCCGTGGAAACCGCTGCGCCAGAAAGCCATCCGCGACGCCAAGCAGTGGATGCTGGAGCATATGGAACGCACCGAAGGGTTGGCGGCAATTTACCCCTCGATGATGAATTCCATCTTTGCTCTGATGGCGCTCGGTCACGGGCCGGATGATCCGCTGACGTTCCGCGAAATCAAGGAATTTTCGCGTTTCGAGATTGAAGACGAAGAGACCATTCGCCTGCAACCGTGCGTATCTCCCGTGTGGGACACCTGCATTGCCATGGTTGCCCTCGAAGAAGCCGGCCTTCCCCCAGACCATCCGGCGCTCATCAAGGCAGCGGAGTGGATACTTACCAAGCAAATCCTCGGCGGCGGCGACTGGCAGATTAAGAATAAAGATGCGGAGCCGGGCGGCTGGGCTTTTGAGTTCCGCAATGATTTTTACCCTGACGTTGACGATACCGCATTCGTGCTGATGGCTTTGCAGCGCGTAAAGTTTCCAGATGAAAAGCGCATGGAAGGCGCGATGCGCCGAGGCATTCAGTGGCTGCTTAGCATGCAAAACCGTGATGGCGGCTGGGGCGCGTTCGACCGCGACAATGACCGCCAATTCCTCTGCAACATCCCGTTTGCGGATCACAATGCCATGATCGATCCTTCCACCGCCGACGTTACCGCGCGCGTGCTGGAATGCCTGGGACGTTTTGGGTGGCCAGCAGAAACGCCCGTGGTGCAGAAAGCCGTGCAGTTTCTGATGAAGGACCAGTGCAAAGATGGCTCGTGGTTCGGGCGCTGGGGCGTGAATTATGTGTATGGCACCAGCGGCGTGTTGCGCGCGATGGAAACAGTCTCGTTGACTGCGCAGGAATATTGCACACGAGCGGTGGCCTGGTTGCGGCAGGTTCAGAAGTCCGATGGCAGCTTTGGCGAATCGTTGGGAAGCTATGAATTGCCTTCCACAAAAGGGCAGGGCACCAGCACCCCTTCACAGACTGCTTGGGGGCTGATCGGTTTGTTGGCGGGCGCCGAGACAAACGATCCCGCGGTTGGCCGCGCAGCTTCTTATCTGGTGCAGGAGCAGAATTCCGACGGTTCCTGGAGTGAGGGCGATTTTACAGGCACCGGTTTCCCGGGCGTTTTTTATCTGAAATATCACCTGTACAAGAATTCTTTCCCTGTCTATGCGCTGGCACGCTATCGCAATCAGGCCAAGCGCGCCGCTGAATATTGCGCCGTAAAATTCAAGCCCAGCGAATTCCGGCTTCGCAGCGGCTTGTACTCTGCACGTGAACGTCGGGAAGCTTAAAGCACACGAATGAGGTATCCCTTCGGCCTCGTCTTCGATTCCGCGAAACACTTGCTGGCGGGCAAATTACGTCGCGAATCCAAATTCGCGATTTCCATGACGCTCGATCCCCTGGGCGGCTGCGGCAGCAGTTGCGGAGCGAAAAATACAAATAACGAAGATTCCGTTTCCGTTGCGCGAGCCACGCTAACCGTGGAGCAATGCCTGAAAGCGGTAGACGAGTGCGGTGCGCCGGTTGTTTCCATCTACGGCGGCGAGCCCCTGGAATATCCAGAGATCCCTGCACTTACGCGCGAAATTCTAGCTCGCGGAAGGCATCTTTTCCTCTACACCGATGGGACGCTAATCCGGCGGCGCCTGCATATGATCCCGCCCTATACGAATTTCTTCTGGAATGTGAAGTTGGATGGAACAGAGCAAGTGCATGACGCGCGCGTGGGCCGGCCAGGTGTATTTGCGGAAGCGATGGATGGGATAAAGGCGGCCAAGAACGCGGGGTTTTTCGTCGTGGTCACAACCACGATTTGCCCGGACACCAATGTGGCTGATGTGGCGGAGCTATACAAGAAGCTGCACGCGATGCATGTGGATGGATATATGTTCGCGCCACATTTTCCGAAAAAAACGGTCTGCAAGATTGAGAGTTCGACCTTCCACGGTAAGATGCAGCAGCGTTTTCGTGAAGCCAGCGGCGCTTTAAGCGCTTACAATCTGATGCTCTCCCCGATTTATATGGAATACTTGCGCGGTGAGCGCGAGCTGGATTGCTCCGTCTGGGGCAGCCCCATCTATGGGCCGCACGGTTGGTCGGCGCCGTGCTATTTGTTGAATCGCGGCTTTGTGGATACATACGCGGAACTGACCAATAAAACTCTTTGGGAAAATTATGGCCGCGGCGTGAATCCCCAGTGCGAGACATGCATGTGTACTGCCGGGTTCGAGTCGGCCGCCCTTCTGGGCATGAATCCCAAGGCCGGGGATACCTGGAAGCTTTTGGCGTGGCAATTCGGCGGCGGCCTGGGCGAAAAGCGTGAAAGCGCGGGGAAACGATGATCACGTTAGTGACAGGAGCGGCGGGATTCCTCGGTAGTCATGTCGCCCGGCAACTTGTCGCGCGTGGCGAAGAGGTGCGAGTGCTGATGCGCAGTTCGAGCAGCAATCGTGCCATCAGCGATCTCTCGCTGGAATATGTGACCGGCGATCTGCGCGATGTTGCTTCGCTGGAACGGGCGATGAAGGGTGTTGAACGCGTTTTTCATGTAGCTGCAGATTACCGGCTCTGGGCGAAAAAGCCACAGGACATTTACGATTCAAACGTCGGTGGCACGAAGAATCTGCTGGCTGCGGCAAAACAGGCTGGGGTCGCGCAGCTTATCTACACCAGCACGGTAGCCACAATTGCGGTAGACCGCCCGGAATTGCCGAACGAATTTACCGACGCGAAACTCGAAGAGATGATTGGGCACTACAAACGGTCCAAATGGATGGCGGAGCAGGAAGTACTACGCGAGGCAAAAGAGGGGGCGCCCATCATTGTCGCTATGCCAACTACCCCCGTCGGTCCTTGGGATTGGAAGCCAACGCCCACTGGAAAAATCGTTCTGGACTTTCTGAACGGCAAGATGCCGGGGTACGTCGATACCGGACTGAATTTTGTGGGTGTGGAAGATTGCGCGGCGGGACACTTGCTGATTTCCGAAAAGGGTAAACCCGGCGAACGCTATCTGCTGGGCGCAGAGAATTTGACGCTGAAGGGATTGCTGGACCTGCTGGCGAGGATTACCGGCTTGCCCGCGCCATTTCTGAAGATCCCTCACGGAATAGCAATGGGTGTAGCGTACGTAAACACTGCCTTCTCTCGACTCGCTGGGAAGGAGCCGGGCATTCCCGTGGAAGGTGTGAAGATCGCGCAGCACAAAATGTTTGTGGACGCTTCCCGGGCCCAGCGCGAACTGGGATTCAAGCCGGGCCCCGTGGGTGATGCGCTGGAACGCGCAGCGCGTTGGTACGTGGCCAACGGCTACGTGAAAGCTGGTCGCGCGAAGAAAATGAAATTGAAGGTGGCAGCGTAGCGCGCAACGATGAGAGTGCTGGTTACATTCGCGGTTGAAGCGGAATTTGCGCCCTGGCGCAGGCTGCGAAAGTTTCGCTACATCGACTATCTTGGATTGCGCTTGTGGCGCACGGATTTCGGCAATCACGAGATCACGGTGCTGCTTACAGGCGTGGGAGAGCAAGCAGCGGCCCAGGCGATGGACCTGATGCTTCGCATGGCGGACGATGAAAAGTATTTCGACGTTTGCATTTCGAGTGGGCTTGCCGGAGCGCTTGATGCTTTGCTGGTGCCCGGTGACATCGTCGCGCCGCGCATGGTTCGGGCAGTCTTCCGTCGTGCCGATGTGAATTACGAATCCCTGACGGTTGACGAGCTGTTGCATCAGTTCGCGCTTAGCCGGGGTGCCAAAGCAACGGAGTGCCTGTTCACTTCGGACCGTATGTTGCTGACCGCCCAACAGAAACAGGATTGCGGGTGCTCGACAAAGGCGCAATTGGTGGACATGGAAAGTTTTGAGATTGTTAAAGAGGCGTGTGCATGGGGAGCCCGGACCGTCATTGTGCGGGCAGTCAGCGATGCGGCAGGGGAAGACCTTCCAATCAACTTCAGTCTCGCGCTTACCGAAAAGTCTCAGATCAGCGTGAGCAAAATTTTGCTGCAGTTAATGAAGAAACCACAGGTACTTCCGGCGCTGATTCGTTTTGGCAAGCAGAGCCGGTTGGCGGCGGAGGCCCTGGCAAATTATCTGGACTCGTATATCTCGGGGCTGGGTGATGTGCATTCCCAGGAAACCGGAACCAGGGCGGTAGCGAAATGAGCGAGTCACAGACTATGAGTGAGCAACTGAAAACGCTGGGACCAATCCCCAAGACTATGCGTGCGGGAGTTTACCGCGATAAAGGCGTCGTGCGTGTAGAAGAAGTGCCAGTGCCCGAAGTTGGCGCCCATGAAGTGCTCATCAAAGTGGCGGCCTGCGGGGTCTGCGGCACGGACATCAAGAAGATCTTTCAGCGCTATGTTGAACCGCCCCAGATCCTGGGACATGAGTTAGCTGGCACCGTCGTTGCCATCGGCCCCGGCATTACGAAATGGAAGCTGGGCGACCGGGTAATGAGTTTCCATCACATCCCCTGCGGCAAGTGCTTCTTCTGCGAACGCCGCCTCTTTTCGCAGTGCAAGCAGTACAAGACTACTGGACTTACTGGTGGTTTTACCCCCAATGGCGGCGGTTTCGGCGAATATGTGAAGGCCATGCCTTGGGTTGCGGAGCGAGGAATCGTGGCCCTCCCCGACAACGTCAGCTTTGAGGAAGCCACCTTCATCGAGCCGATCAACACCATTGTGAAGGCCGTCCAGAAGGCGCGTATCGTGGCAGGTGAAACCGTCCTGGTGATTGGTTGCGGCCCTATCGGATTGCAATTATTAATGGTTGCCGAAACCACCGGTGCCCGCATCTATACAAGTGACCCTATGGCGACCCGCCGAGCCAAGAGTATCAAGTTAGGCGCACTGGACTCTTTTGACCCGGTAAGTGGTAAGCTTGTCGAAGAAGTCCGGGCCCGGACGGAGGGTCGGGGGGTGGACGCGGTGCTGGTTGCCGTTGCACATCCGGCAGTGGTCGTTGAAGCCCTGGCAGCAGCTCGGCCAGGGGGCAGAATATTGCTTTTTGCCGCGAACGATCCCGTCACCAAAATAGAATTTCCTGCCGCCGCGGTAGGAATTGACGAAAAGGAAATTCTTGGGAGCTACAGTGCGGCTGTAGATATACAGGAAAGTGCCGCATCATTGGTGCTGGGTAAGAAACTCCCCGTGATGGAGATTGTCACTCACCGGTTCCCACTGGCTAGAATCCAGGAGGGGCTGGAATTAGCGGCAAAGCCCACGGAAGATTCATTGAAGATTTTGATTACTCACTCATGAGAACAGCTTCCACAAAAAAGACCGAGGCCGGCCTGGAAGAAGGTCGTATGCCCACAAGAATTCTCGTGCCGTCAAAGATGACTGCCGCAGTTCTTTACGGCATTGAAGATCTGCGCATTGAACAGATCGATGTACCTGTCCTGGAAGCCGACGAAGTGCTGCTTCGCGTGCGGTTGGCGCTGACGGATGGAACCGATCTGAAGGTTTGGAAGCGCGGTTATCACGCCAAGATGATTCAGCCACCGGCTGTGTTTGGCCACGAAGTCGTCGGCGAGATCGTTGCCATGGGCAAGCGCGTCGATGCCCGCTGGCACCTCGGGACCCGGGTAATCGCCGCGAACTCCGCTCCTTGCTTCCGCTGCTACCACTGTCGCCGCGGGCAGGAAAATCTCTGCGACGATTTGCTCTTCAACAATGGGGCTTATGCGGAATACATGCGTATTCCCGGGCGCATCGTGCGCGAAAACATGCTGGAAGTTCCGCACTCGGTGGACGACCACAGCGCTGCCCTGGTGGAACCGTTGGCTTGCGTGATGCGCGGTATCCATGAGATGGAAGTGCGCACCGGAGATACCGCAGCGGTCATCGGCTGCGGCCCGATCGGGTTAAAATTTGTTCGCATGCTGTCTCGCCGCGGTGTTCGCGTGATTGCCATCGCGCGGCGGGAAGCTCCTCTTGCCGTCGCCAGAAAACTTGGCGCTGTGGCCACCATCAATGTCACCGAAGTGCAGGACGTCGTATCGGCTGTCCGAGACCTGACCGAGGATCGTCGTGGGCCAGACTCTGTTGTGGAAGCCGCCGGCAATCCCGCTACGTGGGAGCAGGCACTGAATATGGTGCGTCGCGGTGGCGTCGTGAATTTCTTCAGCGGCCTGCCGACCGGCACTCGCGTAGAAATCGAGCCTTCAGCGATTCATTATTCGGAAATCAAGATTATTTCTCCGTTCCACCACACCCCGCGCTTTATCCGCGAGGCACTGGAAGCTATACGGCGCGGCGACGTCTCCGCACAGGAATTTGTAACCGAAGATATTCGATTGGAAGATCTGCCAGAAGCCTTTGCGCGGATGAAATCACGCAGCGGAGAAATCAAACTGGCTGTGCGCCCGTAGCAGTGGTTACACGGGTTGCGGAAGCTTTGTTCCTTCAACTAGTAGATCGACGGCTGAACGATAGATTCGCGTTGAGAGCATTCGAATCCTGAAAATGTTGCGTCCGGGTGAACTCGAACTTGCTGAAAGACTGCCGGCGAACGGTTGTGCCCCGGCGGTTGCGCAGGAATACACGCGCTGGCTGGCTACCCATCACTACGAAAATTTCAATGTCGTGTCCTGGCTGCTTCCCAAGGAACTCCACCAGCATTTTTATAATTTGTACGCTTACTGCCGCTGGGCGGACGATCTAGGCGACGAGATTCCGGCACGCGATCGCGCGCTGGAATTGCTGGACTGGTGGGAGTCGGAGCTTGATGCCTGCTATGAAGGCCGGCCGAATCATCCCGTGTTTGTCGCCTTGCGCGAAACCATTGTCGCCAAGGATGTGCCCAAGCAGCCTTTCGCCGATTTGCTGAAAGCGTTTCGCCAGGATCAGGTACTGAAACGCTATCCGACCTGGGATTCTGTGATCGATTACTGCGTGTACTCCGCAAATCCGGTGGGTCGCCTGGTTCTGTATTTGTGCGGATATCGCGATGAGCCGCGCCAATTGTTGTCCGATGCTACCTGCACCGCGCTGCAACTGGCAAATTTCTGGCAGGATGTATCCCGCGACCTGGAAATCGGAAGGATTTATATTCCGCTGGATATTGCAGCCGCTCATGGGGTAAGTGAGAAAGATATCGTCGACAAGAAGTTCACTGATCAATACGTTGCGCTGATGAAGGATTTGATAGCGCCGCACTCGTGAACTGTTCCATCAAGGGTTGCCGCTGGCCAAGATGGTGGAGGGCAAGCTCTCCATCGATCTGGAAATGTTCAGCCGTGGCGGAATCGCGGTGCTGGATTCCATCGAGGCCATGGGTTATGACACGCTCCACGTGCGACCGTCGGTCAGCAAGGGCAAGCAAGTCCGCTTGCTTGGGCGAGCGGTAGTAACTCATATTCTTGGCAACGGTTCTTCTTTGTCGGCGGGAAATGCGCCATTGGTTATGAAGGGCGCTGCGGAGTCTTACGAGGAATGCCACCGCATTGCGCGAGAGGCACACAGCAATTTCTACCCAGCTTTTTTTCTCCTGCCAAAGTCCAAGCGCGATGGTATCGTCGCGCTCTACGCCTTCATGCGGCTGATTGATGATGTTTCCGATGAGGGCGTGGATTTGGTGGCCAAACAGCGTGGCCTGGCAAAATGGCGAGCGGCGCTCGATCAAGCGATCACTGGGCAAGAACAACTAGTGGATGGCTCAGCAGCCGTCATTTCTCCGGCGGCGAGCTTGCCGGGCGCTGCGGACGTCTTGCCTGCTCTGGTGGACACCATCAATCGCTACAACATGCCCTCGCGATATTTGCACGATCTGATTTCTGGCGCCGAGATGGACCTGACCATCCAGACCTACCCCTCGTTCGAGCGTCTCAAGGAATATTGTTACCGCGTGGCGGGAACCGTCGGCCTCACCTGCACACATATCTTTGGTTTTCGCGATGCCCGCGCTTTGGACCTTGCCGAAAAACTGGGATTGGCATTTCAGTTGACAAATATTTTACGAGACGTGCGCGAAGACTTTTCACTGGGCCGCGTTTATCTACCAGACGACGATTTGGCTCGCTACGGCGTAACCAAAGAAGATTTTGGGCGCAGCGAAGCCACACTCGGCGTGCGCGAGCTACTTCGTTTTGAAGCGGACCGCGCGTGGGATTGCTATGAGGAAGGCTCACACTTGCTATCACTGATTGATGAGGACAGCCGCAGCACGCTATGGCTCCTGGTTCACACCTACAGCGCGCTGCTGGCCCGCATTGAATCGGTGGATTTTGCCGTCTTTGGCGAGCGCGTTCGGCTCTCCAAGCCGGAAAAAATGTTGTTGATTGCCAAGGCGCGATTTGGGCGCTCTACGGAAGAGAATATCCTTGCAAAACGTGATCGTGATCGGCGGGGGACTGGCGGGGCTGTCGGCGGGCGTCGCGCTGGCTGAAGCAGGCTGGCGTGTACGGCTGTTCGAGCAGCGGCCATTCCTGGGCGGCCGGGCAACTTCCTATGTGTTGCCCGACGGCGAACATGTGGATAACTGTCAGCACGTGACGCTGGGCTGCTGCACCAATCTTGATGATTTCTACCGTCGCGTGGGTTCCGTCGGCAAAGTGAAATTCTTCGATCGACTGGTTTTCATGGATCCGCAGGGGCGCACGGGCGAAATGCAGGCGGGCATCCTTCCTGCGCCATTCCACATGATCGGCTCCTTTGCCACCTTTACACCGCTCAGTTTTGCCGATCGACGTTCGATTGCCATGGCCATGTTGGACATACTCCGTTCCCAGGGCCACACCGCCGATCTGGACGAGCCCGGCGGAATCTCCATGCTGGAATGGCTCACCCGCCGCAAACAGACCCCTGGGGCGATTGCACGGTTTTGGCGCGTGGTGCTGGTCAGCGCGCTCGATGAAGAGTTGGACCGCACCGACGCGCGCTATGGTGTCGACGTGTTCTGGAAAGCCTTTATCTCCAATCGCACCGGTTATCGCATGGGCGTTCCTACAGTTCCGCTGGCCGAACTCTACGACGGCTGCAAAGCCGAAATTGAGAAGCGTGGAGGGGAAGTCACGCTTCGTTCTCCCGTCCGCGCCATTCATATGGGCAATGGCGCTCTGGAAAAAGTGGAGTTCGATGGCGGGCGCATGGAATCTGCAGACGCCTATGTCTTTGCGATGCCGCACGAAGCGCTCCTCAACCTGCTGCCGGATGAAGCCAAGCAGCAGGAACCGGCATTCGCCAATGTGGAGAAGATTCGCGTTTCCCCGATTACCGGAGTTCATTTCTGGTTTGACAGGGAAGTGATGCAGGAGCCCTTCGTTACCCTGCTGGATACCACAACGCAATGGATTTTTAACAAAACCGCGCTCTATGGGCCACAAAAGGGAAACAAGGAGCAGGGACAGTATCTGCAACTAGTGATCAGCGCTTCCTACGATCTTCTACCTAAATCGCGCCAGGAAATCATTGATCTTTGCCTGAAAGAAGTGAAACAGGTGCTTCCTGCGGCTCGTGAAGCGAACCTCGTGAAGGCGACGGTCATCAAAGAAACTGCGGCCACATTTTCGCCGGAACCAGGCGTCGACCGCTTGCGTCCAATTCAACAGACCAGGATTCGCGGCATGTTCTTGGCGGGCGACTGGACGCGGACCGGTTGGCCTGCGACGATGGAAGGGGCCGTACGCAGCGGCTATCTTGCCGCCGAAGCGGTTCTGCGCAACGCCGGCACTCCCAAAAGTTTCCTGCAGCCCGATCTGGCGCCCGATGGCCTGGTCGGTCTGTTCCTCAAGAAGAAATCGGTCCCGGGCCATGTTGCAGGAAGCAGCCAAGGTTACGTTCGCGAATCGTCAAATTCTCGGTAGCTTTATCCAGTTTCGCGTACGCTTCCTGGTTGATTTGTTTGAAGCTGTTGAAGTCGTTCTCGGATTCCCAGAAATCCAGTGTGAAGTAAATCCTGGAGCGGAGAGAGTCCTTCAGGAGTTTGGTTTCCCGGTAGTGCGAATCGCCACGAAAGAGTTGCACCCACAGCCCCTCGGGGCCGTACACTTTTTCAAAGGCTGACTCTTCTCCCGGCTTGACTTCGAACTCCCATAGGATTAAAAACATAGAGGTCCCATCTCCTGCTCTCGCCAAGGGCATTCCAGCTTAACTTCGTAAGGGAAGTCTGGTTAGCACGGGCGATTGTAGCAATCCGATTGGATTTACATCGCAAAAGAGTATCGGTTTATTTGAATTGTACATGGTGTAGTTGCAGTCCGTCAGGACTGGCGGACGGAGGCATTTGTGGATCGCAAGTACGGTCACCGCGGCTATCGCGACGCCGAAAAGCAGGACAAGCAGCAAAAGAGGGATAAGCCCGATCGCAAGCCCCCGCAGGGCGGTCCTCGGGGCGCGACAGATCATCTCGGCCCGCGCACTCCGCGCATGGTCGGCACTGTCACTCGCGCGCGCTGCTCTAATTGTGGTGCCGTTCTTGTTGCCGGCTTTGATCCCCAGGGAAAATGCCCCAAGTGCAATTTTGAGCTCCATTGTTGCAAGCAGTGCCGCTTCTTCGATACAGGAGCCCAATTTGAATGCACGCAACCTGTGCAGGTCCGGGTTTCACCGAAAGACACAAAGAATAATTGTAAGCTTTATGAGTTTCGCACCACGGTCGAGAAGGACACCGCGCCCACCTCGTACATGCAACCTTCGCAGGTTCCCGTCGAAGCACCCTCTCCCGCCCGCCCCATGGACGCCCGTCAGGCCTTCGAAAATCTCTTCAAGAAGTAATCAGTCGTCGTAGCGCTGGCTTTCCTGCCAGCGCATTTCCTTTTCCGCAAGCCCCGCCACAATCGCAAACGGTCATCCCGAGCGAAGCACCTGATAGCATCCGTTCTCTCAGCCGTAGGGGTGCTGCACCGCTACGCCCCAAGTCCGCACCACTTCCAAAGACGCCTCTTCCAGCCCGCTTCTTGTCCACTTGAGCGCAGCGAAGGATCCCAAAGAATCGTTCTGCCTGCACTGCCACAAAACCCCCACGCCTTGTCTACTTCAAGAAGCACCGCGTTTAGTCCTGTCGTTACCAGGCGAACCCATCGGGAACAGCGTCGGCGCAGCGGGCATTTCGCTGGCAATCTTCTCCAACTCCGGATAATGCTGGCGCAGCGGTTCCGGCACCTTCACCTTTTTCCCTTTTAAAATGCTGATCAGTTGCAGGGCGTTCACCACGGCTTTGCCCTGGTAATGATTGTTCGTCACCACAAATGTCTTGCGCGCTTGGTGCTGCACCTTGCGAATGCGCGCCACCCACGGGTCGAGCTCCTCGGCGGTATAGAGATAGTTGTAGCGCTCGTGTGCCGGCACGCCGGGATCATCGCTGAACCACGTATCGTATCGCCGCCCATGAAAACGCACGTAGCCCACAGGAGAAGTCGCGTCCGCGGAAGGCTCCAGCGAGTGACCGATGATTGGCTGGTCGATGTTGCAGAATCCCGTATTGTGTTCGCGCAGCAATTGCAGCGTGTCGTTCGTCTGCCATGAAGCGTGTCGCAGTTCCACCACAAGCGGATAATCTGCGAAGCGCTTCAGTAGCACCGTGAGATGCGCGACCGTTTCGCTGGTGGCATGGAACGAAAAAGGGAACTGCAGCAGAATCGCTCCCAGTTTTCCAGCTTCGCGCAGCACGTCGAACCCCGCGCGGACCGCCCGTTCATCTGCGGCTGTAGCCCCCGGCTCATGCGTGAAGCGCTGCCACAATTTTGCAGTGAACAAGAACGCGGGATTACTGGCGACGCGCTCAATCCACTGCTTGGCGAACTCTGGCCGCAGCGGCTGATAAAACGAAGTGTTGATCTCGATGGTGTCAAAAAAATCAGCCAGATAGGACGCCTCGTGAAATCCCTTAAATCGCGGCGCAGGATACACGTATCCAGCCCAATCCGGGTAAGACCATCCTGCCGGTCCAACAAATAGCCGGCTCTGTCCTTCCTGCTTAGTGTGCTTCTCGTCCTTCATCGATCGCTTCTCTTATGACTAGGCTCGTTACCGGCTTCGCAACTTTATCATCCGTTACACGAAAGCTTTAATCACTCATACATCCATTTTTAACAGAGTATCATCGACGTAAGTAAAGTAACCGGAGGGGTACATGCGGTCCTGGGTGGTGTGGCTCTCTCTCTCCTTCTTTTCTTCAATTCGGGTTTGGGCGCAACACCTGGGCGCAGGATACTGCCAGCCCATTGCGCGTGGAAGAAGAAAAGATGCGCTTCCACTTGCTCCCACATACACAGCTGGAATTGCCAGTTGTTAATTCCTCGCAAACGTCAATTTCGGGAAAATTCGCCCTTCAACTGCTGAATTTCGAGGATGACTCAGTCGCCGCGCAAATGTCGGGAACGTTTGTCGAGACGCCCGGCGAAACCATTGAAAAAGTCGAGTGGCCGTTTGAGAATTTGCCCAGTGATACTCCGTCGACACTCGGCTGGTATCGATTGCGCTATTCGTTCGAACCCTTGCCGGGCTCCGGATGTCGCGCCGATCACCGGAATCGTGCAACTTGGGCAGATCATCACCGATGGTTTCAGCATTGAACTTGCCGGAGCCGAGAAGGTCGCACCGGGGAGTAAATATCCGCTGCGCGTCCACGTTGAGAACCCGGTGACCCACAAACCAGATGCGAATTCTCCTGTGGAATTGGTTCTTGAGTTTGGCGATGACGAAGCCACCGATGTAAAACAGAAAATCAAGACCGACGCGCGCGGCAATGCCACCGCGTTCTTCACTCTTCCGGAAAAGCCTGCCGATCAAGAGGGAAAAATCACAGCCACGGTAACGCGAGGTAAGTTCAGCGACGAGGCGACCCTCAAAATCAAGTTTCCAGATAGCACCGCGCCAGGGCTCACCATCACGACCGACAAGCCGCTCTACCAACCGGGACAGACCGTACACATGCGCTTACTCGCGCTGGATTCAGATGGTCACGCCATGCTCGGGGCAAAGCTGGATCTTGCCATCGAAGATGAAGATGGAGACGAGAAATTCCACCAGAAACTGACTGCTTCGCGTTTTGGCGTAGCTTCTGCCGATTGGGAAATTCCCCGGAAGATACAGCTTGGCAATTGCACTGTCACCGCCAAGTTCGATTCCGCCGAAAACAATTACTGGACAGAGAAGCGCAGCGAAATACGGATCAGCCGCTACGAACTGCCGACCTTTTCAGTAAGCGTCGATCCCGATCGAACTTATTATCTTCCAGGCAATGACGCCGTCCTCGATATTCACGCCGACTATCTTTTTGGCAAGCCGGTGCAACACGGCAAAGTACGAATCGTTCGCCAGGAAAACCGACACTGGGACCATGACACCCAGAAGTGGCAGGTGGAGGAGTCGGCGCCCGTCGAAGGCGAAATTGGCAGCAATGGGCACTTCAAAGGCACCATCAATCTGGCCGAAGAATTCAAAACATTTGAAGAAGATAAGGAAGAGCGATTCAAAGATCTGACCATGGCCGCGTATTTGACGGACTCTTCCACCGGCCGCACCGAACAGCGAAGATTCAAGATACGCTTGAGCGCGCAACCTATCCATCTCTATCTGCTCGAACCACGCAATCCATCCCGCAACCAGCCGTTCACCGTTTATGTCACAAGTTCCTATGCCGATGGTCGACCGGTCTCGGTGTCCGGAAAAATGTTCGCCGCGCAGCCTTCGGATGAAGAGAATGCCAAGGAAGGATTTGATCTCATCCGCCGCCGGCAACTTGGCACGTTCCGCACCAATCGTTTTGGCGTCGGTCGCGTTGAACTCTCTCCTTTGGCGGAAGTCGACCTGCGCACTCCCTACCTCGTATCCACGCCGCGTCCCCTACTATTACGGCTACGAGAACGTCTCCAACGACGAACCGACGGACCGCTATGCCAGACTGCTTGTAGAAGCTACCGACTCCAAGGGACTGACCGGGACCTTTGATCAGGAAGCTAACGGTCGAATCCGACCATGGATTTATTCGCCTGGAAACGGATCACTCTCTCTATCACCCTGGCGATCCAATCCAGGTCAAACTCAATTCCAACTCAAAAATCAACGATGCCGTCCTCAACGTCTGGAACGCCAAGGGACTCCTGTCCTCGCAGCCCGTCACGTTAGTCCATGGTCACGCGACGCAATCCGTCGCGTACGATCCACGCTTCCGGGGCGACGTCTTTCTTACCGCTTCCACCATGATGGCCTCCAACAATTCGGACAAGTCCATTTTCGGCTGGACTCAGGTGCTGTATCCCGCGCGCAAAGAACTCGCCGTAAAGATGAAGATGCCGCAGACCACGTTTAAGCCGGGCGAAGATGTCTCTGCCGATGTGCGCGTGCAAACACCGGAGGGCCGCCCGACGGAGAGTGCCCTCGGTGTGTTGGTTTTTGACCGTGCCGTGGCGGAACGCGTGCGTACCGACGAAGACTTTGGCCGCGACTACGGCTATTCCATCTACGATTATTTCAATTGGGACTACCAGCGCAGCATTGGCGGGGTGAGCTACCGCGACCTGCTGGAACTCGATTCCGCGAAGCCATTTCCGGAAGGCCTTGATCTGGTTGCCGAAGGCATGCTCTCGAGCGGCAACGAATTGTGGATGGCGGGCGAATCATTCGAGGGCGGTGGATGGGACGCGCTCGGCGCCTCGGGCATTTTCGGCAAATGGATGCAAAAGAAACTCGAGCCAACGGAAAAGGCACTAAATGACTGGAACCGCTCACATGGAGAGTATCCAAGCGATGAAACGGGGGTGCGTGCGGTGCTCCAGGCGCAGCAGATTAATTTCGACCAGCTTCGCGATCCCTGGGGCAATCGCCTCCTCGTCAAGTCTCATTTCAGGGGTGCCAACCAGTTTCTGAATCTGATCAGCAGCGGTGTCGATAAAAAGCCGGGTACGCCGGACGATTTCGTCGTCGCCATGTATCGTTGGCCGTTTTTCCGCAAACTTGGCGGCCAGATCGACAGCGCTTCGAACCAATATTTCTCGACGACAGGGAAATACATTCGCGATTATCCAACGCTGAAAGCTGAACTGAAGAAGCAGGGAATCGATCTGGACACGCTTCGCGACCCGTGGGGTCACGCTTATTCATTCACCTTTGATGTTTCCGGCTCTTATTTTCGCATCCTCGTAGACAGTGCCGGTCCCGACGGAATTTTCGACAGCAAAACTAAACCGTCTTGGGACGACGTCGACCTCTGGATTTCCAACATCCATTATTTTATTGCGGAGAATGAAGCGCTGAATTCCGCCCTTGCCGAACACTTCAAGGCCACGGGAACATTTCCGCAAAGTAACGACGAACTCAAGCCGATCCTTGAGCTGGCCAAGCTGACCCCGGACCATCTCCTCGATCCCTGGGGCCATCCCTATCGTTTCACGTTCAGCGCCAAAAGCATCTATTCCGATCGCCTCACGATTCGCGACGTCCGCAGCTATTCCGATTTGTCTACCCAAACCAAAAAGGTGACCGAAGCCGTCCCTGTTACCGCAGCAGGTCGCCTATCTCAACGTGGTCAGCAACGGCCCGAAAAATGACCCCGTCGAGGCATTTTCCGTAGCGGAATTCAGTCGCGTCGTCGCCGAACAAACCAGCAAAGACAAAGAAGCGATCCGCAACCGGCAAGCAGAAACCGCTGTCAGGCCACACCGGCGGTATTTACGGCGTGGTCACAGACCAGAGCGGCGCGGTTATCACCAATGCCGAACTTACGGCAATTTCGCTGGAGACTGGACAGGTTTTTGCCACCAGGGTGGATTCCGTGGGAGCCTATGCGTTCACCAACCTGCCCACCGGTCTTTACCAGATCGAATGCAACTCAACCGGATTTCGGCGCAGCACAATCCAGCGCGTACCAGTTGCACTCGGCTTTTCGACAAAATTGGATATCACTCTCAATGTGGGCTCGACCGCAGAAACCGTTGAAGTCATGGCAGAAGCATCCAAGCTCTCTACGGAAACCTCGATGCAATCGCTTCAAGTAGTTGACATCGCAAAACGTGGCAATGGCACGAACGCGCAAGAAAAGCCTCTCTCCACTCCACGCCTGCGCAAATATTTCCCAGAAACATTAGTCTGGCGGCCTGAAGTGGTCACCGACAAACACGGCCAGTCTCATATCACCTTTCCCATGGCCGACAACATTACCGCATGGAAGATGTCCGTGTTTGCTTCCAACGAAGCCGGACAGGTCGGCCTCGCCGAAAAAGAGCTGCGGAGCTTTCAGCCTTTTTTCCTCGAAAACGATCCCCCCAAAGTCCTGACGCAAGGCGATCAGATCAGTCTGCCAATCGTGTTGCGTAACTATACCGCCGAGGCGCAGACCGTCTCCACCGAGATGCAGCCTGCACCGTGGTTCACGCTTCTTTCCCCGGCCAGCCAGAACGTCACCGTTCCACCGGGCGGTGATGCCAACGCTGTATTCACTTTGCGCGCCGACCACAGCATTCGCGACGCCAAGCAACGTGTGACCGCGCGTAACGCCGTTGCGGGTGATGCCGTGGAACGCGAACTCATCGTCCATCCCGATGGCCAGGAAATCTCGTTCACTTCCAGCCGCATACTCGCCGGCACGCAAAATTCTCTCGAAGTGCAGATTCCTCGACAACTCCATCCCCGGTTCGATGGACGCCGAACTTCGCATCTATCCGAACCTGTTGGCGCATGTGCTCGATGCGATGAACGGTATCGGCAAATTGCCTGCCGGTTGCGCAGAGCAGATCACTTCCACGGCTTATGTAAGTCTGATGGCTCTTCAACTGTTGCAGAAAGGCGCCCAAGACAACTCCGCCGCTGCAAATCCACACACCGCAATCGCCGCGCAAGCGCACGTAGCCGTGCAGGCGGGCTACGACCAGCTCGCCGCCCTGCAGACCGCGGAGGGAGGCTTCGGCTACTGGAAGGGAAGACCTACCGACGTTGCCCTCACCGCCTACGTTCTGCGATTCCTCAACGCCGCCGCTGAATTTGTCGAACTAGATCCGTCCATCCGCACAGGGGCTCGCGACTATCTTGTGGCCCACCAGGCAAAGTCCGGTGCGTGGACCTCGTACCGCTGGAATCTTCAAAAAGACGGCGACGATCCCAATCTGACTGCTTATGCTGCGCGCGCATTGGCTTCCACAAAAATGGATCCAAAAGCAAAGGACATTGAAAAACAGAAACAGGCGCAAGCCGCCTTGAAGTCCGCTCTCGACTTCCTGGAAGTGACGATTGATTCGTGGAGTGACCCGTATCTCGCCGGGAACTATGCCATCGCCGCCGTAGAAAGCGGTCGCGCCGAGCACATCGAAAACGCCAAGGATGTTCTTCGCCGCCTTGCCCATCGCGAGGGCGACGCAACTTACTGGAACCTGGAAGCCAATACCTCACCGTTTTATGGCTGGGGGTTCAGTGGACGCCTGGAAACTACCGCGCTCGCGGTCACTGCTCTTGCCAAACTCCAGTCCACTCCAGCGGATCACGAAGTCGCGGACGTGACCAGCCGCGGACTGCAGTATCTGCTGACCCACAAGGATCGTTACGCCATGTGGTACTCGACCCAAGCCACGCAAAACGTGCTCGAAGCCATGATCGCCGCGCTCCCTCCCCTCACCGAAAGTGCCGGTGAATCGGAAGCGACAATAAAGATCAACGGCCGCCTGCTGCGTTCCATCCATTTACCGAGACCGGAAGATGCCGTAGGTCCCATCACCGTTTCGCTCCCCAACGATCTCGCAAACGGCGCGAACAAGATCGAACTAGTTCGGCAGGGAAATCCGCCGGCGTTGAATGCCTCGCTGGTCACCAGCTATTACATTCCTTGGACGGAATCCGACGCCACCAATAAGGAAGCGTTCAAGACCGGCGAGACGCGCGCGCTCCGCTACAAGGTTCTCTACGATCACACGGAACTGAAGTTAGGCGAAACGGTTCACTGCTCCATCGAGGCCGAACGCATCGGCTTCCGCGGCTACGGCATGATGCTCGCCGAAGTCGGGCTGCCTCCCGGTGCAGAAGTGGACCGTGCCTCCCTGGAGAAGGCAGAAGATGCGCCGGGTGTGTTTGGCTATGAGCTACAACCAGACCGTGTGGTTTACTATGTTTGGCCCACCGCCGGCGGCACGTCCTTCGCTTTCGATTTCCGCCTTCGCTACCGCATCCAGGCGATGACCGCCACCTCAACTGTCTACGACTACTACAACCCAGAAGCCAACGCCACCGTCGCCCCGGTCCGCTTCACGGTCCACTAATCCGACGAGGCGACGGAAAAATAGAATTCCTGGCCGAATTGGGTTGCTACACATTCCGTATTTCAGGCTGTGGGTTTAGACTAAACAAATCTCCAAATCCATCCGAAGCATCACCACCCGAGCGCCAGCGGCGCGACCCAACCGCTCACCTCTCCGCCTCTCCATCGAATCCGTCATCCCGAGCGCAGTCAAGGGATCGCGGCATAATCCATCCCCTCCGCACTCCCCTGTACAGGCAACACTCGCTGTCCTATCTCCGCTTGGGGGCGGTGGGCGGGTGCCCCAGGTTCGCTGATGTTTTCTGAACCTGGGTCTTGGGTTGATCTGTCATTCCGCGTCGATCCGAAGCATTCCGGTTTCGTTCTTCGCGTGAAACGACCAGCTACCCCACGGCCAGTCTTTCGGATGTTCTACCAGTCCGCGAACGACCGGATTGGCGTGCATGTAATTTAACTTCTCCTTCTTTTTCAGCTGCGAGCGCACGTTGAAATCGTAAAATCTCGGCTGCCACAATGCTCTCAGTGCCGCAGCGCCTCCTTCCAAATGCAAATGCAATTGAGATTTGTTTTGTTTCTTCCGGCCTCCGCGCGTTTTTCGCGAGGTGCAGAGCCTCAACCGGTGCAGCACGTCAGAAGGTGTGCCGGACTTCGATTCACTGAGCAGCAGATGTACATGCTCCGGCATAACCACGTAGCCAATCGATCGAAATTCCATCTTGTTGCGAACAGCTCCTAACTCTCGCACGAATAGATTTCGCGCACGCTTGCTCTGGAGTAGCGGCAAGCGCCGGTAACAACTGAAAGTGATGAAGTGTAAATGGCCCTTGCCGAAGTAGCGTTTCAATCCGCTGGGCATCCGGAACCCCAAGACCCAGGTTCAGAAAACACCAGCGAACCTGGGGCACCCGCCCACACAGCGTTTGAGTCCAAATGATTATGCGAGTAGCGAAGAAACTTAAGCAATTCCCGGTATTGCTTGGCGTACTGATCGCTGTGGCGATTTGTCTTCCTATCTTTGTCATTGTCACGTGGTTGCCCGCAATTTATGAAGCTTGGGACAGAAACAATGCCAACGTCCGGTCCGTCTATTTTACGATCGTCCTTTTCGCTGTCTGGATTTCTTATTCCGCTCGCTGGCGTCGTCGCAACCAGTTTCTTTTCTGGGTAGCACTGAGTCTGATTTTCTTGACCCATGTGATCGGGATACTATTCTACTCAATTACGGTCCACCCTCTGCTCATGGGGCAATGGATGATCCTGTTGATAGCAGAGTCCGGTGCAATCGTTTTTGGGATGGATTGGTTGACACGGCACTTCCATCATACAAATTGGCATCGCCGGTCTGACAAGGGAGCATAGGATTAGGAGGCGCATATAGTGCCGAAGAATTGGCTGCCCTGATTGGATGACTGCGTCGGCTCCTAATCCCAAGTCGACTTGGTAGCTTTCGACGACTAAGGCGGGTGGCACATCTGTAAAATGCTAAGATCACTTCGGGTGGCCTACCCTTGCGGGTTTGGTTTTTGCAAGGGTGGGTCCGCGGATCCATCCTTGCTCCGTTAATTTCTCTTCTCTCACTCCACACTATTCTCGTTTCAAATGGAAATACCAATTGAGAAACTATAAATACAGTTATATAATTCGATAGGTATTATTCATCCCTCTTCGAATACTCACCTCACACCTTTTCCTCTGGCGCGGATAATCCTCAATCTCTCCCTTTTTCCGCTCCTTTGTTTTCACAGACTTATAAACACTCAAACGCGCAAACCCTTTCGTTTGACAGACTTTCACAAAACACTCGGGGGGAGGGGTACGCCCGGCAACCTCTGCCTCTTCTTCAATCCCCTGCGCTAAGTCCAATCATTCCCGCACATGCACGACCCCCTCTGCTAAGTCTAATTATTCCCGCATATACGAGCCCCCCCGGGGGTGGGGGGATAATTTCATGGTAACTACCCTGCGCCCCTCATTGCACTCCGCAACGTCAGGAGTTATCCTGCTTCTCGTATGCGGTGCAGAACACAACGCTGCGTCGCGCTCCTTCCTCAATCTGTCTACTCCCTACAGGTGCAATCATGAACGTTTCTTTCAGCTATAAGCATGTCGATTCGCAACAAGAGGTTGCTGCTGAAGTGACGCGCCGGTTAGACAAGCTTGGCAAACTCCTGCAGAGCTACCAACCGGACCTGATTCAATTGCATGGCGTATTTCTCAAAGAATCATCGAACCGACGAACAGACACTCGCCCTCACGCTTTCGCTGCCATCGGGCACGCTGCATGCCATCGGCAGCGGAAAGAATGTCCTCGCGGGCTGCAAGAACGCCTTCAGCGACGTCGAAGAGCAGCTCAAAAAGCACATGTCCCTGTTGCGTCGCGAACACGAATGGAAGCGCAAGCGCCCAATCCGCGCCTAGGCGCTACCAGGAGCATTGATGGACATTCAACCCGATTACCAATCCATGCTGGCTGTGGCCATCGCCGAAGCACGGCTTGGCTTGAAAGAGGGCGGCATACCGATCGGTGCGGCCATCTTCGACGAGCATGGAAAACTCCTCGGCGCAGGGCACAACCGCCGCGTGCAGGAAGGTGATCCATCCGTTCACGGCGAGACGGATGCCTTTCGCAAAGCCGGTCGCCAGCGCAGCTATCGCAAACTGACCATGGTCACGACGCTTGCGCCTTGCTGGTACTGCAGCGGTCTGGTCCGGCAATTTGGTTTTGGCACCGTTGTGGTGGGGGAAAGCCGGAATTTTGCCGGCGGGCTCGATTGGCTACGGTCTCTGGGTATCAAGGTGATCGATCTGAATTCCGAAGAATGTTTCACGCTGCTTGCAAACTACATCAAGATGAATCCCGCAGTGTGGAATGAAGATATCGGCGAAGAATAGTTTTACTTCCCGGCAATGAGCGGCAACGGGTACGCTGCCGCTCCCATCCAGACCGCCTCCGTGACTGTCTCTGCCGCGTAATGCATCTGCTTTCCAGGGCTCCCAATAAAAAAGGGCCAGCAACAGCGCCAGACCCTTTCCTGTTGAGCTTTATTGGCCGGCCAGCTAGAACACCAGCTTCAGTGAGAACTGAATCTGTCGCGCGCTGCCAATCGTCTTGTTCACGTTGCCCAATCCAAATGGGCAGTTGTAGAAGTTGTTCGTGAAATTGGGTGTTCCGCATCCTGTCGGCAGCGAAGGAGTTCCCTCGCCTGGGAAACCGTTGTAATACTGATTTTGCGTCACATTGTCGATCGGTACGTCGAAGCTCGCCGTGTTCGTCACGTTGAATATGTCCATGCGGAACCGCAGGTTGAGCCGTTCCGTGATGTTCGTCATTTTCACGAAGGAAATATCCATGCGACGCTGCCAGGCCTGACGGAAAATATTGCGTTGGCCGGTCGTAAAATTCGTCTCGTAGGGATCGTTGGTGGGAATCGCGCCATCCAAAGCCCCGGGTGCCAGGATAGGGATTGTGAAGCAGGACGCATTCAGTGCCGGAAGCCCCGGCGTTGCGCCGTTGTGGCCAGTTATTGCCGTGTGCGGGTTGCAATCGGCGGTCAGCGGCACAATCGGGTTGGTGATACCGTCAGACACGCCGTAGAACGCGCTGCCGACCGCGCCGCTATAGTCGATTACGCTGAACGGTTGGCCGCTCTGGAACACGCCCATGCCTTCCACCGCCCATCCATTTGTGAATCGCGCCTTGATCGAGGAAGAATCTCCCGTAAATTTTGGCAACTGGTACACAAAGTTGAAATTGAAAACGTGCGTGCGGTCAAAGTCCGAGGAACCGTAGGCTTCCCGCAGATTCAGGGGATTGTTGCCGTTGTAGAAGAGCCCGAGCCCGCTTCGTTCATCCGTTGCGTGAGAGTACGTATAGGAGAATCCCACTTGCAGCCCATGATTTAGCCGCTTCTCTACGTGCGCTTGTAATGCGTTATAAGCAGAAATACCCGCTGCTTTATAACTTTCCGATTCAGAAGAGTAGCCGACATACGGAACGCGCAAGTCGATATTGCCACCTTCATAGGTGGCCAGATAGGAGCCCTGAGCCACACCGTTCACAGGTGGCAGGTCGATAAACCCAGATTCACCCACGATCGTGTATCCGTACGTGTAGCTCTGTCCGTTGATAGGGTGCGACGGTGACGCAATCTGTGCCTGATTGAAAGGAACTGGAATCACCAGATGGCGCCCCAGGTTTCCAACGTAGTCAATCTGGATCATCAAGTCGTTTCGTGGTTGCCACTGAACGTCGAGCGTGTTGTTGATGGTGTAGGGCAGTTTATTCTGCCGGTCGTATACCGCAAACGCGAAGAGCTGCGCGCCATTCTTGATCGCAGTGACACTAGGCAGGTAATTGATGATATCTGCGGGATTGCCGGTTGGTGGCGGTTGCAGCGTGGCACCCCAAGGACTGCTCAACGAACCGCCCGTTGGGGAATTTGGATCACACGTGGGAACGAAGCCCTGATAGGGATCTGTTGTTGATTGGCACACCTATGAGTTCACGAATGGCGGTGTCTGGTTCACGCCAAATGGACCGCCGGTGATGACGCCTGCCGCGAATCCCGGTGAAAGATAAGAGAACAACTCGCCGCGGTCGTAATAAAAGCCGGTCCCTGCCCGGACCACCACCTTGTTATGAAACATCTCCGGGCTCCATGCGATTCCCAGCCTTGGTGCAAATCCCCACTGCCGTCCCGTCAGCGTCGTGTTGCTCACGCCTTTCGTCGGAAACTTGTTGTTGTTTCCGGCAATCACGAAGCCTGTGGAGGTGACATTTTCACCGTCGAATGAATATCGCGATGGATCGAAATTGAAGATGCGTCCGTACTTTTCGGTGAACCCACCGTTCCAGTCATAGCGTAGTCCGAGAGTCACACTCAAATTCGATTTAATCTGGTACCTGTCCTGAATGTAGAGTCCGGTCTGTCCTGCACGCATATACCGGTTTGCATCGCCCTGCAGATAGGCCGTGGTTACGAATCCATCCGGGGTGTAAGGCGTGACGCAGGGCTGTCCAAATTAGGATGGCGGCGGTGTTAGGAACCTTGAAAAGATTGAGACTTTGAGTGCAGAGAGCATTAATTTGTGTTCAGGTTGGGTGCCTGCTGTCCTAAAGAGCCAGTTTAAATTCCAGAATCAACTGGCCGTCATGCAGGCCGTCCAAGGCCGGAGGGGCTTGGAACGGTTCATCCAGCCAGGTGTGCAAATCGCGGTAAACAAAGAGTTGTTGGCGCAGCAGCGCGACTAGCTTGGATAGTGACCAGCCGTAGCGAGCCCGCAGTTGCAAGTATTTCAGCAGCAGTATGGCGATCAGTGCTGTCCAAATTTGGATGTGCAGTGCGTTGGCGCTGGTGCCCACGAAGGTTTTGATGCGTAGGTTCTGCTTCAAATAGCGGAAGAAGACTTCGATCCGCCAGCGTTCTCGATAGATTTGCGCGATGGTGCTGGAGCCAAAGCTCAAGTGGTTGCTCAGCAGTACCAGGACTTCCTGACGTTCCTCAATCCAAACTTCGCCACGACGGAATCGCGCCGCTTGCCGGTAGTGGTGGCTGCCCAGCGATATGATTTCATCTTTGAGGATGTGGCGATTTCTCGGAATAGGGCATTGTTCAAGAACACGGTAGTGCGCGTCGTGGCGCAGGCGAGTCACGAAGAACACACCGCTATCGGTTAGCCGTTGATACCACTGGTAGTCCACATAGCCGCGGTCAAAGACCAAGATCGTGCCTGGAGCAAACTGAAATTCACGCGCTACTTTCACCTCCGAGGCTTTTCCTTCGGTGCTGACCGCATAGCACGGCAGATGTCCATCGTGGTCCAAAACCAAGTGCAGCTTCGCCGCGCCTTTGGTTTGCTGGTATTTTGCCCAATCAAACATGGTGGCGCAGAGTTTCGATGATGGTGCCGTCGATGCTCAGCAGTGGATTGCGAAAACGGAAACCGTGTCGCGTGCCCGCCGCCTGCTGGCAACGAGCAAACAAAATACCGAAGACCTTCTGATACAACTGCCAGGGTCGGTGCTCATTGGCATAGGCGAGCGTGGACTTGTTGGGCGCCTGAGGAACACCGAGATGCTTCAGCTTGCCTTCACAACCCGCGAGGCCGCCGCAAATCTCACGCAACGAACGGGCTTGCCCCAACTGGCAAAACAGCATCGCAACGAATTGGCCCCAGCAGGTAAATCCGCGAGCATGACGCTCGGCGCGGGTCTCTCGAACCGCCTGTTCAAATTCCAGACGGGGAAAGAACTGTAATAACTGAGAAAATATGCTGCATACTCGGTTCAAGGCGGAATCGCCTGTCCTTAGCGTTGGTTCTTGTCACGGAACCCAACCTAAAGTTACAGGTCTTTCCGCCCTTCCTTGAAAACCTAATTTGGACAAGCCTGCGGACTGGATCTGCTCTTTTTCCAGAATGTATCCGTTCGTCGTATCCTGGGAATTCATCAGCGGTGCCGCTTCTACGGTCACCGTTGTTCCTACTAGCCCGACTTTCAGTGTCGCGTTGACTGTGGCCGTGCGGTCGGCCTGAACCGGCACGGAAGGTATCTTCAGAGTCTGGAATCCATCGTGGCTGATGGTGAGGGAATACGTGCCAATGGCGAGGTTCACAAAATCGTAGCTGCCGGTATTGCTCGTCTTCTGTGTGCGGGTGAGCTTGGTTGCGTCGGAGATTAAGGTGACTTCAGAGTCTGCAACCGCGCCTCCCGAGGCGTCGGTTACCGTACCCGTGATGCCTCCGAGCTGTTGCGCCAACCCTTGTGGGGCAAAAAGTAGTATTGCTAGACAACAAAAACAACAAGCGAGGATTGGAGCGAGATGTAATGCCAAAAATCCGCGTGCTGTCTTGACCATTCGATGCCGCCTCCCAGCGTTCTCGAAATCCGAAGAGCCCTGCCTGAAAAAGGGAATGACCAAGCGATTTAGTTTGGATGAATTGTCCCCCCCACCCGGCCACCGGCCACTTTCCATCAGGTTTTGAGGAAACTATTCCAATTTCATGCCGATTCGAAGCACAATTTTTTGCTTTCTCCCATTCATTTTTCAGGTTTATCGATTTGCCGGGAATTCTGCAGGAGAGTGGCCATTCTGTATACCGCTTGCCTGTGGAAAATCAGAGGAGAAGGGTTCCTTCCGCTGATACGATCCGCCAGTTTTTGAGGAACCGGACCCCACCATCGAATCTGGCGGCCATTGAACGTCTTGACGTCCCTCGGGACCAGAGCCTAGTCACACAGCCGGCAGAGTGTGGCCAATTCCGCTACAACCGCGGAGTCGCTGATCTGCATCAATTAGAAGAGTTTTTGCGGCGGCAGCACACTTTTGGAAATCGCCGCGCTCACGGTGTACATCGGCTCGTTCACCACCTGGCTCAGCTGCAGATTCATCGCCACACTGCAGAGCAAATAGGCGTGCAGCTCGCTGAATCCCCAATGGTTTGCAAGCAGGTCAATCATCCGAGAAGTTGCCGCGCGCGCTGCCGCAATCGTGTCGGTCGCAGATTCCACAATGATCCAGCACTCTCCGTCCTTATTCGACTTGCCGTTCATTGCCGATTCAATGAGCGGCCCCGCCAGAGTTCTATTCTTGTGCACCGTAAACCGCAGCGTGGCTTCCGCCGGGCATTCGATTCCGTTGATGCATACCTCTCCATCGCCCTGTGCCGCATGTGCATCACCGACGGAAAACAACGCACCTCGATTGAAAACCGGCAGGTAGAGCGTCGCCCCGCCGCAAAGTTCGCGCACGTCCATGTTTCCGCCAAACGTGCCCGGCGGCCGTGTACGAAACTCGCCATCCTCGATGGTCGCCACGCCCATCACGCCACAAAAAGGCCGCAAGGGAACCATCGCGGGCACCAAAGATTTGCTCAGCGCCCCATCCAAATTCCAGTGAAACAAATACGGTTCGCGTGAATCGCTGCTTCAGGAATCCAAGTCCGTTGATGACACTGCTCCAGCCCCACCCTTTGTGTGCGACCTCCAGCACATCAATCTGCAGCACATCGCCGGGTTCGGCGCCATCGACGAAGATCGGTCCCGTCAGCGCGTGAATCCGCCCGCGGTCGATCTGCAACAATTCTTCTATCGTCGTGCCTGGCGTCACCTGCGAGCCGCTGGAGTCCGTGCACTCCAGCCGCACCGTGTCGCCTGAGGCAATGTGCATGCGGGGCGCTAAATGGCGATTCCAGCGCGAATGCGTTGGTGCCGCCGAAAGAAAGTGCTCGGCCATGCGGTATTAAATCTCCACCGTCATCTGCAGTTCGACAAGCGCGTTCTGGGGTAACGCGTTCACACCTAGTGCGGCCCGCACGTGACGTCCCACGTCGTCGAACAGTTCGACGAGCAGATCCGAAGCTCCATTGATTACCTTCGGTGAATCAGGAAAGCCGTTCACTGCGCTGATATAGCCATTCACGCTGATGATGTTCTTGATCACGTCGAGTGAGCCCAAATGCCTGCGCAGCACGGCCAACTGCGTCAGCGCGCAGGCCCGCGCCGCTCTATATCCGTCCTCGATGCTTCGGTCTAGTCCGACTGTTCCCGTGATTACGCCGTTGGAATTCGCAGAAATCACCCCGGCCAGATAAACCACATGGCCAATCGTTTTGGCGGCCACATAATTTCCTCCGAGAGACGGTAGTTTTGGCAGTACAATTCCACGCTCAACCAGTCTCGCTTCCGTACGATCCGCCATCGGTTTTTTCCCGCTTCCATCGCTTTGGAATCAGGCGACTCTCTAGCATAGCCCAATAAATCTAAATGCGTGCTCGCCGATTTATTAGCTTGCGAGTGCGCGGACGTGCGATAGCATGTGCCATGCATAGTATGGTGGTTGGGCCTGCTGTTACCCTCAGTCTTGTTTCGTTGCTAACCTGTGCCATCCTCTCAAACGCACAAATGTCCACGAAATCGAGATCCCCTGTTGCCGTCATCCTGAGCCCGACTCGCAATTCGCCTCTCGACCTGGAAGTTGCAGGTGACCTGGTCGCCACTCCTGCCGGTTCTATTCTCTATGTCAGTCGAGAAAACCTGCTGGCGCTTCCGCAAGTCTCCTACACTGTCGATGACGACGCCAATTTCAGAGGCACAACGCAGATAAGTGGGGTACCACTGGAAGTGCTGGCTGCCTATCTGAGCGCCGCGCCAAAATCGGATCTGGTGACGGCACACTGCAGCGACCGTTATCAGGCAAATTATCCGCTCGCGTACATATCTGCGCATCATCCGCTATTAGTCTTAACGGTGAATGGCCAGCCACCTGGCGCTTGGCCCAAGGATTCCGAAGGCCACGGCTTCTATATGGGCCCATATCTTATTTCCCATCCAAAGTTTGTTCCGAGTTTCCGAATTCGCTCCCATAGCGACGAACCGCAGATTCCCTGGGGGGTTGTTCGTATTGAGTTTCGCAATGAAGGAAAGGCCTTTGCGGCAATTGAGCCGCGCGGCCCGCATGCCAGTAAACAGCAAGTGCAGGATGGCTTCCGCATTGCTCAGCAGAATTGCTTCCGTTGCCACAATGTCGGTACCGATGGCGGGCAGAAAGCGGGGCGACCCTGGCGAGTTCTGGCCGTCTGGGCCACCGCGTCGCCGGAAAACTTTGCGGCCTATGTGCGCAATCCGAAAAGTAAGAATCCCAAATCGCAGATGCCAGGTAATCCGAATTACGACGATGCCACCATCGCGGCGTTGCTTGCCTATTTCCGCAATTTTGCGTCACAGGTGAAACCATGACGCTGCGCATGGCCAAGATTGCGCTCGTGCTGGGCGTGGCTCTGTATTACACCTTCGTCGTGTTCAACAACCTCGCCGACTATAATTCCAACTACCAATTTATTCGGCACATCTTGAGGATGGACTCCACTTTTCCAGGAAATAATGCAATGTGGCGCGCACTTTACCATCCCGCTTGGCACACCATGTGCTACGTCACGATTATCTGCTGGGAAATGCTCACCATGATTTTGTGCTGGTGGGGAGGACTTCGCTTGCTTAGATCGCTGCGCGGTAACGCAGAAACATTTCGCCAAGCTAGCAGTGTGGCCATCGCTGGACTTAGCCTCAGCTTACTGATGTGGTTGGTCGCGTTTCTGAGCGTCGGCGGCGAATGGTTCCTGATGTGGCAGTCCAAGGCGTGGAACGGACAGGAAGCCGCCTTCCGCATGTTCACTGTCGTAGGAATCGTGCTGCTGGTCTTGATACAACCTGAGCCGGAGTCTTGCCGTTAACGCTGTGGTTCCCCGGATCTGTCGCTCCGCCCCCGTACATAAAACCAGATCAGTCCCAACGTTAAATAGCCCAGGTAAATGTAGGGCAGCTTTCCGTATGGTCCTTCCGGTACCGGATAGAGATTCCCGATCAACGCCAGCAGCATCGCCAGGCCAGCGAGCCACGGAATAATTCGCGCCCCGCGATGATCCGCTCCGTGGATCTCCAGATACTTCGGCAGGGCCATGCACACCAACGCGTACGTTACGATGAATCCATAGGTCGCTAGCGAGCCCATCCACCCGTACACGTCCAAACCGCTTGCACCTCTCGCCGCCAGTATGGCCACCGGCAAGACCGCGGTAACCCCCGTAATTGCAATCGCCCGCCCGGGCGTTTCGTTGCGCGCATGCGTCTCGCGGAACGACCCGTGCGCCAGTCCGTTATGTGACATCAATAGCAGTACGCGTGCGGCGGCAGTGACGCACGCCAACGTTCCCGCAAACATGCTCACCAACGCGCCGATATCGATTAGCACCCCAAGCATGCGCACCCCACCAACGTCCGCCAGGACGCGCATCGGTGCAGCACTCGTGCCCAGATCCTACCCGGCAATGCGCAAACCCAATACTTCGGTGTACGAGCACACTGTGAAAATCACACCCGCCAGCAGGGCGCTCTGGATCACCGCGCGAGGAATGGTCTTCAGTGGATTGCGCGCCTCGGAGCCCAGCGTCGTCGCGCTCTCAAATCCCACGAAGCTGAACAACGCCAGGACTAGTCCCAACCGTAATCCACTGCCGGACATGCCGCGCAACTGAAATTGTTGCCAATCCACGTGCCAGCCATTTCGCCACAGCACCAGCACGATGACGATCAAAATAAACGAAACCGATACTGCCTCGATCCACAGCATCAGTCGAGCTGATATCTTGACGTCGCGCCAGGTAATCCAGATCGAAATCGCCGTCACCAGAATGGCCAACAGCACCGCCGACGTTCCATGCCCCGTTGCATCCCTCAACAAGACATTTGCGAAGTGATAAAAGCCGCCGATTACACTAGCTCCAGTCGCAATGTACGCCAGTAGCAAACTCCACGCTGCCGTCGCTCCCAAAACTGGTGGCAAGATCATCGACGCATACGAATATAACGAGCCTGGAGAAGAAGAATATCGCGCGAAACGCCCCACGCAGATCGCGACCAGCAAAATTGCGATCGTGGCCAATCCGTATGCCAGCCACGTTCCGTTTCCCGCCAGTGCGCACACCAACGGTATCGTGGCCACCGGTGTGGTTGTGGGCGCAATGGTGGAGACGGACTGCGCCAGTGTTTCTAGGGGAGAGAGGACTTCGCGGCGCAACCCGTAGCCGCCCGATTCAAATTGCCCGTTCGCGCTTTTGTCCATCGAGCCTCGTTCCTCTCAATCCCCCATCCACGCAGCCATAAAAACGGCTACAGTACAGGCCCTGGCGATTTTCCGCAAGCGTAGGCTCGTTCTCGAATTCCAATTTTCCAGAAGGGCCCGTGTGGTTTCGAGAATGGCAATGTTCTCGAATCTTCTCTCACGCCGCCCGCTTGGGCTTCACGCACAAAATTGTTGCAATGAACGCGTTTCTCAATTTCCACACCCGGCCTCAATCGTTGGCTGCGCTTCCTGCAAAACTTGCTAAGATACCCAGCTTCATGGCGGGAGAGCACAGCTTGCTTCAACGCATATTTCATCTGGAAGAAAATCAGACTACGGTACGCCGCGAACTTCTCGCCGGCCTCACCACGTTCATGACCATGTCCTACGTTGTCGTGGTCAATCCGCGGATTCTGGCCGACGCCGGCATGCCCGTCGACGGCGTGCTCTTCGCCACGTGCCTCTCCTCCGCCATTGCCACGCTGATCATGGGCCTTTGGGCGAATTACCCGATCGCCCTTGCTCCCGGCATGTCCCTCAACGCGTACTTCACCTATTCCGTTGTGGTCGGCCGCGGAGTTCCGTGGCAGACTGCGCTTGGCGTCGTCTTTCTATCTGGCGTGCTATTTTTGCTGCTCACGCTTACCAAGCTTCGCGAACAAATCGTGAACGGCATTCCTGATTGCTTGAAGTTTGGAACCGCAGGTGGTATTGGCCTGTTCATTGCTTTTATCGGCTTGCGCAACGCCCAAATTGTTGTCGCCAACAAAGCCACGTTTGTCGGCATGGGCCACATCGCCGATCCACAGGTTCTTCTCGCCGCTGCTGGACTCATCTTTATTGCCATCCTCATGGCGCGCCGGGTCGGCAGTGCCATACTCCTCGGCATCGTTGCCATCACCCTGGCAGGAATTCCATTTGGCCTTGCCCACTGGCCAGATCATTTCTTCTCGCTTCCTCATCCTTCCAGCACCTTTCTCAAACTCGATCTTCGCTCCGCCACCAAGATTGGCTTGGGGGAATTGATCTTTGTGTTCTTCTTCGTGGATCTCTTTGACAACGTAGGCACCCTCGTTGGCGTTTGCGAGGAAGGTGGTTTCCTGCGCGATGGCAAGCTCCCCAGGGCCAGCCGTGCACTTCTGTCCGATGCCTTTGGTACGATATTTGGCGCGCTCACCGGAACTTCTACCGTGACCAGCTACATTGAAAGCGCGGCAGGCGTAGCTGCCGGTGCGCGCACCGGTCTTGGGAATATTTTGATTGCCGCGTTGTTTCTCGTTGCCATGTTTTGCGCGCCCCTGGTGGCCGCGATTCCCACCTATGCCACGGCGCCAGCTCTCATTCTCGTTGGTGCCCTGATGTGCGGCTCTCTTGCTCGTGTGAAGTGGGACGACTTTACCGCAGCCTTTCCGGCCTTCATCACGCTGGTGGCGACGCCGTTGACCTTCAGTATCGCCACCGGCCTCAGCCTTGGCTTGCTCTCCTTCACGTTCATCAAAGTGGGTACGGGCAAGCACCGCGAAATCAGCCCATTGATCTGGGTGCTCAGCGTTCTCTTTCTTCTTCGTTATATTTTTCTTGGAAAAGAATAGGGAACTGGTTGCCCTGAAAGGAACTTTCCGTGGATCAGGTCCTTCACCTTCGCGCAAAGCCCGACGATATTGGCGCCTACGTTTTTCTGTGCGGTGATCCCGGCCGCGTTGTCGCTATCGCCCAACTCCTTGATGAACCTCGAGAGGTTTCCACTGCAAGGGGTTACGTCATTCACTGCGGAAGGCTAGCCGGGAAGTGCGTGTCCGTCGTTGGCAGCGGAATCGGCGGTCCGTCCACGGCCATCGCTGTCGAGGAGCTCATCGCCCTTGGCGCACGCACATTTCTCCGGGTAGGCACGTGTGGCTCTCTGCAGGATTACGTAGGACTCGGCGACACTGTCATCAGCACTGCCGCTGTCCGTGATGAAGGCACTACCCGCCAGTATGTTTCGATTGAATACCCAGCCGCGGCAAGTTGGGAGGTTGTGCATGCACTCGTACAATCTTGTGAATCAGTCAACGCGCCGTTCCATATCGGCCTCACTCATTGTAAGGATGCGTTCTATTCGGAGTTGCCGGAATATACCGCCGACCAGGAAGGCACAAAAAACCGCTGGATTGCCTGGACGCGGGGCAAAATTCTCTGCACCGAGATGGAAGCCTCCACCATTTACGTCATCGCGTCATTGCGGGGATGCCGCGCAGGGGCCATCTTGCACGTCGTCGGTACCACACACGACGGCACGCTGATCAGCAAGGCCCCGCCGATCGACAATGTCCTGAACATTGCGGTCGCAGCGATGAAACGGTTGATTGCGAGCGACTCAGGCCGTGCCTGAGGCCATCTGTCTTGGCTGCAAGACGCGCCTTGAATTTCCATTCGCGCAGTTTCTGCGAAGCCGGCGTTGCCACAGCCTTGAAGTTGACCCAGTCACGCCCAAGCCTGAATCCCGGCCTCTATCGTTCCTTGAAACATAACCGAAAGGTCCTGTCAATTGGCTGAAATGACCGTACCGCCACGAAAAATTTACTGCACGCTTGCCGGACAACTTCAGGTTTCTTCTCTGAATCCGAATGGGTATACTTGGGGCTCGCTCGAAGGCCCCAAGTATCAGAGATTGAACTACGCGCTCGCCCCGCATACAAATTTATTCCGAACGACTCCCTGGAAGGAGCTGATTGGGCTTTGAATTTACGTCTGAAATTTCTCTTAGCGACGTTGCTTGCAGGGCCTTGTTTTTCTCTGACACCGCTGCTTGCTCAGTCAACTGTGGATATCGCCTCGGGCCCCCGCGATGTGCTGTATGCCCAGTCAGAGATGCTTCAGTCGTTTGACCAGGCTTGGTTCGCACCGCTTTCTACGACAAAGTCTGGCCTGTTTCCCGCGTCTGCCCTGAATACTTCGTCAGCCACCGCTTCTAATGATCAGCCCCCCAAGCCTTCCGGCGATCCCAAACTCCGAGTCAATCCGCAGGACAAGAAATCAAATACCAGTAGCGCGACCCACTTTCGTTGGGCGCCGGCCTTTGGCGAAGCTCTTCTTTACACCGGCATAATGCATACGTTTGACCTCACCTTTCAGGCCGGCACGCGCGACGCCTTGAATGGTCACTGGTTTACACATTACGAGCAATCGCTGGCAGCACTTCGTGGGTGGAGTGATAGCGACACCTTCATGGCTCCCTATGTTGGCCATCCGATCGAAGGTTCCGTCTTCGGCTTCATTCAGCGCCAGAATGATCCTAAGTATCACCTTGTCCAGTGGGGCGACGGCCGCGAATATTGGGTTAGCATGCTCCGTTCGATGGCGTTCGGTGCGGTCTGGCACACGCAGTGGAAAATTGGACCAGCCAGCGAGGCCTCCATTGCCAACGTCATGCTGCACGCCTCACCGGGTTTCATCACTTTGGTCGATACTCCTACCCTGGGGTTTTGCACCATGCTCGCCGAGGATGCCGCCGATCGATATCTGATCATGGGCCTCGAGAATCGCACTACGAATCGCGCCGTCATCATCCTGGCGCGCAGCTTCCTTAATCCTGGCCGCACCTTTGCCAATATGATGGCGTTCCGCGCCCCTTGGGTCCGCGACACGCGACTCAATTTGTTTGGAACAAATTATGAAATCCGGAAACAACTATTCGAAGACTACAAAAATAACGGCGGCGAAAAGCCGTTTATCTTCGTGAAAAATGGCTGGATGGAACCGGGAGTCGAGTACATCCACAAATACCCTAAAGAGGCCGACATCGAGCTCACCGCCTTCCCGTATTACGAAACCTTTCTTGGCGGCGGTTCCTGCATCGGCGGTGGCGGATCCGGTGCTGCACGCGTAAATCCCAAACTTCAGGTAATCACAGAAGTCAGCGGATGCCTTATCACCAACATGCCACAAGCCAATATCAGCGCCGACTCACTATTCTACGGAGGGGGTTTCCGGTGGGGGCCCTTGGCCTCGCATCGCTTTTCTCCGTACGCGCAATTCATGTTCGGCGGAAGAAAAGTGACCATGGAAGTGATGAACGGGGATCTGCGCGAGCAATTGTTGAAGGAGTGGAATGACGGCAGTGGGACACTACCTCACTATCCCAAGCGCAGTGACTATTCCATCGAGAATTCGCAGAATGGTCCCAGTATCGCTGTTGGCGGTGGCTTGGATGTTGTGATCACTCGGCCGTTCGCGTGGCGCGTAGTGAATCTGGAATATACGCATTCCTGGATCAATGACGTGGCTCAGATCCATCCCCAGCAGGGGCTGAAAATCTCGACGCAAGCCGTTGTTCGCATCGGCACCTGGTAGCCTCTTCCAACATACTCGTGGGGTCGGCTTCTCTCCGTAGCTCGTTCCTTTGGGTCGCGCGAAATTGGGAGCTAGCCAGGCAGCCCGATTTCGACAGACAGCATCAATTGGTTTATGCTGTTTTACAATTCATCCGCTTACCGATGCAGCGCTCTCATTGTGCCAGGATGAATTCTTGTGTCGCGGCTGGATGCCGTGTCGTTTCTCCGTAAGCAAATTCGAATGGTTAGCGGTCTTTTCGCCCGAAGGGTGCCTATTCTTGTGTGGCATTGCCGGTTTCACGCATAAGTCCTCGCGGCCCGCGCATGATCGCGTTCGCGATATGGTGCAGACGCTCGTCCATCGAGGTCCCGACCAACAGGGGGTTTTCTGCTCCGATCTTTTTTCCTTCGGCGCCGCCCGCCTGAAAATCATCGATCTTAAATGCGGCAATCAGCCCATTCTCGAGAACGATGGCGAGTGGGGAATCGTCTTCAATGGCGAAATCTATAATCATCTGGAAATAAGAGCGGAACTGGAGAAGTTGGGCCACACCTTCGTTTCGCACTCCGACACGGAAACCGTCCTCAAGGCCTTTCTCCAGTGGGATACGGCCAGCTTCGCGCGTCTGACTGGAATGTTCGCCTTCGCCGTCTGGAACCTGCCGCAAAAGCGCCTCGTACTGGCGCGGGATCGCATGGGCATCAAGCCTCTTTACTTTGTGAAGAAGGGCGAAGACATTTATTTCGGTTCTGAACTGAAAGCAATCCTTATCCATCCCGAAATTGATCGCAACCTAAGTCGGGATGCCCTCGATTGCTACCTTTCTCTCAATTACATTCCCTCGCCGTGGACGCTCATCGACGGCATCTTGAAAGTTCCTCCAGGCACCTGGATGGAATGGCGAGACGGGCGCATTGTCACCGACACCTACTGGAAGCTGCCGTACGGACAGATTCGCGACATCTCACTGGAAGATGCCAAATCTCAACTGGATTCACTCCTCGAGCGATCCATCCGCGAGCACCTTCTTTCCGATGTGCCGCTCGGAGTTTGGCTGAGCGGTGGAATCGACTCCACTTCCATCCTCCACTACGCTGCCAAGGCCAGTGCTTCTCGCCTCAAGACGTTTTCCATCTCCTTCAATGGCCGCAGTTTCGATGAATCTTCCTACATTCGCCGCGCCGTCCAGGAATACGGCACCGAACACGAGGAATTGGATTTGAATCCGAACGTCGATCTGGTCGGTGCAATCGAACAGTTTGCCTACTATTCCGACGAACCCAGCGCCGACGCCGGTTCGCTTCCCGTATGGTTCTTATCAAAACTCTGCAAAACGAAAACCACAGTGGCCCTTAGCGGTGAAGGCGCCGATGAACTCTTCGGTGGCTACCTCACGTATCGCGCCGATCGTATCGCCAACTATCTTCGCCATGTCCCTCGCGCCGCCGTCTCCCTGGGTCTATCTCTTTTGCGTCACTGGCCGGTCTCTGACGACAAGATCGCCTTTGAATATAAGGTGAAGCGTCTCTTTCGAAGGCGCTTTGATGCGTCCCGCCCGCGCACACGTCTACTGGAACGGCACGTTCGCCGACGAGGATCACAACTCCATAATTTCCAACCAACTCCCGCACGTTCTCGACAAAATTCTCGGCCAGATAGACAAGCTCCCCGCCACCAAAGACGACCTCGCGCCCTTCCTCTGGCTCGATCAGAAATATTATCTGGCCGACGACATCCTGGTAAAAAGCGATCGCATGAGCATGGCCCATTCCGTTGAAGTTCGGCCGCCGTTTCTCGATCACCGCATTGTGGAATTTGCCGCGACTCTTCCTGCCAGCCTGAAAATCCGCGGTTCGCGCCAGAAAATTGTTTTGAAGGAACTGATGAAAGACAAGCTGCCAGCCGCCATCGTCAATCGCCCGAAAATCGGGTTTGATATTCCGGCTCATGAATGGCTTCGCGGGCCGCTTCTTGGCTTACTCGAAGAAACATTTCAGTTCGGTTTAACCGAGTACGGGCAACTTTTTCGCAAAGATGGCATCGAATTGCTAAAGAAACGTCACCTCCAGAGACAGGTCAATGTTGGTTATCACCTTTGGGGGCTGCTCATACTCTTCCTGTGGATGAAAAAATGGCAAGTCAAGATTTAGCCGGTGCAGAGGATCGAAATCCTCTATTCCAGGGATACCGGCTGCAATTGCTCGTATTACTGGTCGCCTCCGCGATCTATCTCGGTTGCGTTCTCTCTCCACCATCCTTGATGGATGATGTCGACGCCGTCCAGGCGCAGATCGCTAAGAACATGTTGACCAGCGGAGATTGGGTAACCGCCCGCCTCGATGGTGTCCTCTACCTGGAAAAAGCGCCTTTGATCTATTGGTTGATGGCCATCTCTTATAAGATTTTCGGTGTTGTGGATTGGGCAGCTCGTTTGCCGGTTGCCATCGCGTCCATCGGTCTCGCGCTGCTTTGCGCTTACTTCGCCATGTGGGCCTTCGGCAGGCGCGCCGGCTTGTACGCAGGTTTGTGCATGTCCACCTGTGTCGGCCTTTTTCTATTCACACGCATCCAGATTCCCGACGTGATGCTCACCTTCACCATCACGCTCGCGATGTGGGCATTTCTCCGTGCTCTCGATGAAGAAGAAAAGCGCCCTCGAGTATGGGCCGGCATTCTTGCGGCCAGTCTGGGCACGGGGCTTCTCCTTAAGAGCCTCATCGCCTTGATCTTTCCCATCGCCGCGGCACTGCTCTATCTCCTCTTCTCGAGGCAGTTGTTCCTGCGCCGAACCTGGCAACGTCTGCGGCCTATCAGTGGAACGATCATAATTCTGGCCATTGCCGTTCCATGGCACGTGCTGGCCATGCTCCGCAATCCCCCCTATTTCGTGTGGACGCTGAAGAGTGGCCCAGGCGTGTATCACGGATTTCTGTGGTTCTTTTTTATTAACGAACAGTTACTGCGTTTTCTCAATCTCCGATACCCCCGCGATTACAATACCGTTCCGCGCACTTTTTTTTGGTTTTCCCATCTCATATGGCTTTTTCCCTGGAGCGTCTACTTTCCCGCTATCGCCAAGCTCTCGTTCAAACCTGCCGATCGTGCCGGGCGGACCCGCCTTCTGGCCCTTTGCTGGATCGGATTCATCCTCGTCTTCTTCACCTTTTCCACGACGCAGGAATACTACTCAATGCCATGCTACCCGGCGATGGCCGTCCTTCTGGGTTCTGCCATGGCGGCGGAAGGGAGGTGGGTACGCGGAGGCACTCGTGGGCTTGGAGTGCTGACGGCAGTCGCCGCCGTGGCTTGCCTCGCAATTCTTTTCATCGTTCGCCATGTGCCCGCACCCGGCGATATCTCCAGCGCACTTTCCAGTCATCCGTCGGCATATAGCTTGTCTCTCGGGCATATGCTCGACCTCACCATCGATTCCTTTGCGTATCTGCGATTTCCTCTCTATTTGGCCGCATTCGCTTTCCTCATTGGCGCCGTCGCCAATTTCCGCTGGTCTGGCCTTCGTGCCTTTGTCTCAACCGCACTGATGATGGTGATATTCTTCCACGCCGCCCGGCTCGCCCTGATTGTCTTCGATCCGTTTCTCACTTCTCGTTCTATTGCCACGGCAGTATTGGCTCAACCGCCCGGCAAACTCATCGTTGAGCGCCACTTCTACCCATTTTCTTCGGTCGCTTTTTATACCGGAATCGATCCCTTACTCTTAAACGGGAAACGTCTGAACCTCGAATATGGCGCGGCTGCTCCGGGCGCTCCCAACGTATTCCTGAACGATGCGGAATTCACCACACTGTGGTTGAGTGGAGACCGATACTATCTCGTGGCCTACCAGAAAGAGGTGAACCGCCTGGAAAATCTCATCGGCAGCGAGCATTTTCAAATGATCCTCAGCAGCGGAGGCCACCTGCTTCTAACCAACGTCAACCAGACTGTGGCTGTGCCCGAATCTCCCTCCAAGTAGCCACTTCGCGCTCGCTTCTACTTAAAATCTGCGCCATACTAAATATATTGCCTTGCGCGTTCAGGTCTGAATCTCACGTTCCGGCACTTCGAAAGGTAGTTAATCGCATCGAACCTCTTATTAGCCTCGGGCCGTTCTGCACCATTTCTATTGGCGGAAATCAGCTCTTCTTCTCACTTTCACTTTTCTTCAAATACACAGTTTCTTCGCAAAACAACGCACAGCAATCTGATGCCAATTGTCGACAACCCATTTTTCCTGGGACCAATGCTCCCTACTGACACCAACTCGAACCCCGCCCAGCCTTCGCGCCACATATTTCTGCGAAAGCTAATTTTCCTGCTGATGCGGTTGGCCATCGGCATTGGGATTATTTTCTACCTGTCCAAATCCGGCCGAATCGAACTAGCTTCACTGGGCCGGCTAACTCACGCCTGGACGATCACCCTCGCCGCAGTTGGCTTCCTGTTCCTCGATATCTTGTTCATGTCCATACGAGCATCGTTACTGTTCCGAAGTGCCCGGCTCACACTCTCCTTCTCCAATTCCATCCAACTCAATCTCATCGGCTTCTTTTTCTCAACATTCCTTCCCGGCGCTGCCGGAGGAGACATCGCAAAACTTGTGTACGCCACCAGGGAAAACCACGGCCGGCGCGCGGAAGTGGCCACAGTCCTGATATTGGATCGTCTCGTCGGACTCTTCTCGTTGATTTTGCTGCCAATTCTATTTGCTCCATTTTTTTCTGACCTGCTCCGTTCGGTTCCCGTCCTAAGGGAAATTCTGTATTTTGACGCACTCCTCGGTGTGGGTATGCTTCTGTGCGCTGCTCTGCTTATGTATTTTCCGCCCACCCGTTCCTGGCTTGCCTGGCTGCTCGGCCGATGGCCAGGAGTCAAAAGCCTTGCACTTCGCGTCATCGATGGTCTGGTCGCTCATGGCAAAGACCGCGGCACGCTGTTTTATGCGCTTCTGCTTTCGCTGCTCGCTAATCTCGCACTGATCGTTGTTACCGGGCTGGGCTTGTACGCCGTGGATCCGAATTCCTTTTCGTTGCGGTTAACCTTGGTCGCTCCGATGGGCCATCTCGTGAATAGCCTGCCTCTTACTCCGGGTGGAATTGGCGTCGGTGAAACTGCCTTTAACGCACTTTTCGAACTCGCCGGCATGGATGGCGGAGCCGAGGCCTTACTATGTGTTCGGCTCTGGAATTTTCTTGTAGGATTGCTGGGCCTGTTGGTATACCTCTTTGGGGTTGCTCGTATCGTTCATCCGTTTGCTGAGGATTTGGCCGAAGCTGAGTCTGGCTATGTCGGGGCGGAGTTGTCCGATTGATTTGAACCTCGAATGGCGGCTTGCAGTTTCCGACAACCAATAGCTTTCTGGTGAGTGTTATTGATTCGCAGGAACTTTTTTGCTTTGCTGATGAATACAACTTTACTTCGACTTATTTCGGACGCAATTGTCCGGCGTGGTCTTGAATCGAAAGGAAGCTATGAAAATCATTGTTCTGGGGGGAGACGGTTATTGTGGTTGGGCGACAGCTCTCTATTTATCCGCCAAAGGACATTCCGTCGCGGTTGTTGATAATTTCGTTCGCCGCCAGTGGGACCACGAGCTAAGCGCCCAGACCCTTACTCCGATTCAGCCCCTCAGTGACCGCCTGCGCTCCTGGAATCACATCACCGGCAAGGTGATCGATTTTTTTATCGGCGATGTCACCGATTATGACTTTCTTCTTTCCACGCTCAAATCTTACGAGCCGGAAGCCATTATTCATTTTGCCGAACAGCGTTCCGCCCCCTATTCGATGATCGATCGCAAGCACGCCGTCTTTACCCAGGTGAACAACGTCGTCGGTACACTCAACGTTTTGTTCGCCATGCGTGAAGTTCTTCCGGATTGTCATCTCGTCAAACTTGGAACCATGGGTGAATACGGCACGCCGAACATTGATATCGAAGAGGGTTACATCACCATCGACCACAACGGCCGTAAGGATATCCTTCCGTATCCCAAACAGCCGGGTTCCTTTTATCACCTCTCCAAGGTCCACGATAGCCACAACATGATGTTTACCTGCAAAATCTGGGGACTTCGCGCCACCGATTTGAATCAGGGCGTTGTCTACGGTACTACCACCGACGAGACCTCGCTCGATGAGTCGTTGATCAATCGCTTCGATTACGACGACGTATTTGGCACCGTGCTCAACCGTTTCTGCGTGCAGGCGGCCATCGGAACGCCTCTCACCGTCTACGGTAAGGGCGGACAGACCCGCGGTTTCCTCGACATTCGCGATACCGTTCGCTGCGTGGAATTGGCATGTCTAAATCCGGCAGGCCGGGGAGAGTGCCGCGTCTACAACCAGTTCACCGAACATTTCTCAGTTCTGGAGCTTGCTCACAAGGTGCAGGCTGCCGGAAAACAGCTTGGCTTGAACGTCGAGATCGATCACATTCCCGATCCGCGTGTCGAAGCCGAACAGCACTATTACAATGCGAAACATTCAAAGCTCATCGACTTGGGACTCCAACCGCATCTTCTTTCCGATTCGTTGCTGGACTCCCTCGTGAACATCGCCATCCAATATCGTGATCGTGTTGATCCGGCGCTGATGCTCCCGCAAGTCAATTGGCGCCAGACGCGGAATGAACGCCACATTTCGGTTGGTGTTGTTGCAAAGAGCGCTGCAGGTGGAGCTCACGCGGAAGGCACGACAGTCGCATCCGGCAAGAAGCAAGACCGCTAGCTCCCTTCGGGTGGCCTGCTCTTGCAAGTTTCGTTCTCGCGAGGGTAGGCCATTCTTTTGCCAGACTCAGCGCTGCGTGTGGGTCTTCTTCCATGCCGCCGCACGTTCTGCAACACGCAACGCAAAATCCAACCCAAATGGAAATTCCTCTCCTGCGATTGCCGCTTCGACGCTCGCAATAAATCGTTGAATGATAGGCTCTTTGTTGGCCAGCAGGTCTATTTCGGCTACGCGAGCGTCCTCTCTCGCTAGCCACACTCGCCGCTCATCCCGCCTTTCATACTCACATTCAATCTCGACGATCTCCGCATCCCCTGCGCAATACTCATGAAGCGAAAACAGATGCGACCCTAAGTTGTCGAGGGCTGAAAGCCCCAGATGGTCGGGTCGCTGGATGTTCAATCGTCCGCCAAATCGCAGACCCCTGCCGCTATTCCACTCTCGCCGCCAGGCGCCCACCTCCGTCAGCAGGCAGTATTCGTAGTGGACCGCCACCACCCGTTGCCTGGCCCTGACGAATGTCTGCAGGTGATGCGTCTCTTCTGCCGGGCAAAGCCACGGCTTTTCGACCACTGCATGCAGTCCGGCGTCGACCGCCGCGCGGATCATTGCCGGAACGTGATCACCCGGTGGCACGCAGAGCCAGGCGATCTGCGCGCCGGAGGCGGCAAAACAATTACGCAGTCGTTCCTGATACCCTTCGTCATTTTCCCCCGTTCGTCGTCGTGCCCCCTCGATACCAACTACCCGCCGGTTCTCACCTTCGAGAATTGTTTTCATCCGACCGGCCCATCGACCCCGTCCGATGATCGCGTAGTTTGCTTGCTTAGCCATGTTTCGCAACCCGTTCACAAAGCAGTCGCGCTGCCTTGGCGGCACTGACCACTTTTCCCGAAAATACGTGAATCTCCCCCGGTGTTCTTTCTTCCAGGTATAACGTCCGGCGGTCCTGCTCTGGGTTATTTTCCACCACGCGGATTGTGAAGCGCGACCCTGCATACACCGCATCTTTGGCCAGGGGAACCGACAGGCACGCATCCTTGCGCATCGCCTCAAAACGGGTGAACTCCACTGGTTCGAATGAGGGTGCATTCAGCAGGGCAACATATGGCTCCGGGATTGGGTCTTCCGCAGTCGTAGTGGTCCAATGGTTTGTATGTTTTGCCGATCCGAATTGCGAGAATGTCGAATGGCCATAGGGATCGAAACCCGTGAACGGTCCGTCTACAACAACCAACGCAACTTTGCGCAACGCCCCGGGCAACTCGATTCGGATCTTTTCGGCCACCTGGTATTTTGCTGAAGCAAACATTCCACGGCTTGGTCCAAGCCCATACGTCGCAAAAATGACAAAATCAAACCGGTCGCGCTCTGCGGAATTGTAGCTTTCCTGCCGGAATGTTATTCCCAGCGAGTTGATCTGTGCTTCGAGCATTTGACGCAACGCCTGCGGATCGTAAATATACTCTTCCACTTGGTAACATCTGTCGATAAATCCAAAATCCATCCATGCTGGCTTGCACGACCGCAGGCTCAAGCCGTGACGGGCCATCACTTCTTCATATTCCGCGGGCTTCGTCAGTGACCCCTCTTTCGGAATTGCGTAATAGTGCTTTGTGTCTTTCACCATGGCGGGAGTGAAGGCGGCGATAAATTCATTGCGCGCCACCTGCGTCTCTTCGATCGTTTCCGCGCTTCGCGGATAGTGATAGCCAGCGTGTATACGAAATTGATTGATGTCGGAAGCGGCCCGAAGAATTCCCAGGGGGTCAAAAAGCTCTACGGCGTGGCCATGCTCTGCCAATCGAATAGCGGAATAGGCGCCATAAATTCCCGCGCCCGCCACAGCGATTTTTGCGCTCACGATCCGGGCTCTGGCGCCGCATTATGTTCGCTCACTGCATCCATCGGGGCGAGCATGCCATTCCGCAGCAAGTAATCCACCCCGCGCCAACGTATGGATCTGCGCAGGAAGCTCGCCATCCAGATCAGGAAAGCGGTCGCATCCCAGATTGGGATCAGCGCCATCTTCGACCATAAACCCTTCTGCCTAAGTCCGCGTACGCCCACCAGCCACGTCATTGCGACGCGGGAAAATAAATACCCACCCAGATAGGCAAGTGCCACCGACCAAGTTGGCTGGACAGCAACCGCGAGGAGCGCCCATGGCAGCCCGAATGTAAAAATCAGGCCGAAATGCCCCCAGGGGCGCATATGGCGCATCACCGTCATCCATCTCGTTCGCTTGTAGAGCAAATCCTTCACGGAATGAAAATCCGGTGTCGTGTGTACGAGATAGGGAATCATCTTCACTTCGTACCCGGCTTCGGCAATAAATCTTCCCGTCAGCAAATCATCGGCCGGGCGATTTTCAATGGTTTTAAAGCCGCCAAATCCTTCCACCCGGGCGCGGGTCGTCACGATCGTTTGCCCAAACCCAAATTTCACACCATCCAGCAGCCACGCCACCAGAATGCCCGGGTAGAAATCGCACATCATTCCTATTTCCTGCAACTTCTCGATGAAGCTCGACACCGACGCCGCCGAGTAAAAGCAGATCACTCCGCCCGTCTTTGGATTCTTCAGTGGCGCAACCACGGTGCGCAGATAATCGGGCTGCACCCGAACGTCCCCGTCGGTAATCACCAGTACTTCGTGCCGCGCTTCTTTTGCGAGTCGATCCAGCCGGGCAACCTTATCGTTGATCGCGACATGATCCGGCCCATAGAGCAGGCGAATCTGTCTCTTCGGAAAATCTCGCATCAATTTCTGCAAGACCGGTATCGCGGGATCGTCTTCATCGACACAAAAAACAATTTCGTAATCGGGATAGTCCTGCCTGCAGAAACTCGCATAATTTTCGTAGGCGTCGACATCCAGACCCTTGATGGGTTTAAGACAGCTGACGGGGGGAGTAAAAGGAGATGAGTCCGTTTGCGGACGCCGCGCTTGTGCGAAATACTTCACGGTACTGAAGATGGCCAAAAAATAGTAAATGGCGGGGACAGCAGCGATGCCCAGCAAAACGTAACTTGCGACGCTCAATATGCCTCTACCTTGGCCTTGTAGGCTCCATCGCGCCTGCCCCGGCTCTATAGCTCAAAGGGAGCGCGAAGGTTAGTTTTCTTGGCGGTGACGGCCATTCTGCACCTCCCGCACGTCGATACCCTGGCGAATGAACGGCACTCGTTTAGGAGTGAATTTGGAGGAGTGCCAAGAGTAGAGTAACATTAAAAAATACACCGAATGAAACATTTGCTTCTATTTCGTCGACAAGACCGCGGGATTTTCTCGACCGAATCGGTTATCACATGAGCGAAAAACACCCGGTTCATCTTAAAACCTTCCTGGCCATTCTGGTCATTGTGATTTTCGCCCCTCTCGGCAGCGTATTGCTCGGGAAAGGCATGAAGGGCGTTGGCTCGGCAACGGACTGGAAACTCCACGACCTTCTGCCCGTCTTCGCGCGCATTCTGTCAAATCCCTATATCTGGATGGGCATCGCCTCGCTGCTCACTTTTTTTGTGGCCTACATGGTGGTCTTAAGCTGGGCCGATTACAGCTATGTCCAGCCTTCCACCTCTCTCTCCTATGCGAGTGTCGCCATCCTCAGCCATTTTCTCCTGGCTGAACGTATTTCTGCTCTGCGCTGGTTCGGCATCGCCGTGATCTGCATGGGAGTTTTTATCGTTGGCCGGACATCCCCTCGCCATACGGTGGCAGAGTGAACATCCTGGCCCTTATCCTGTTCTTCTTCATCATTGCCGCAGGTACTGGCGGGGAATTGTGCGTCAGCCGCGCCATGCGCACTATCGGCGAAATCCACGACTTCCGCCCCAAGTCTCTTTTCCTATTTATCTGGCGCGCCTTCCGCATGCCCTGGATGTGGATTGGCATCGCCCTTATGGCCCTTGGCTTCTTTTCGCTTCTCGCGATTCTTTCCTTCCAGGACGTCAGCTTCGTCGTTCCGGTCAGCGCGCTAAGCTATGCCGCGGGCGCCTTCGGAGCAAGAGCTTTCCTTGGTGAACACGTGAACCGGAATCGTTGGCTGGGCATCGCCGTTGTGTGCATCGGCGTCACGATAGTCTGGTGGAGCCGACAGTAGTCTTTTGCACTCCTGCCTATCCACGCTTGTACGCGTTTATGCGGGCCACTTGCCTGCGAACGTAGCGCTCGAACGCCTGTTGCGACGCCATCTCGTGCAACAAGGCCTTGCGCTCATTCAAATCCATTACACGGGCCAGAAGCTTCTTCCGGGCCTTGCCTAAATCCTTGATCCATCGCTCATACTCTCTGCCAAACTGCGTTTCGAGTTGCTTCCTGATGCGCTGTGCCAGCGCGGGACTTTGCCCGCTGGTAGAAACGGCAATCACCAGTGGTCCGCGCCGCACCACTGCCGGAAAATAGAAATCGCACATTTGCGGCACATCCGCTACGTTGCACAGTATCTCGCTGCGTCGCGCTTCTCGAAAAATCTCTCGATGTGTTTTTGGTGACGAAGTCGCCGCTACAACCAGATAGATCCCATCCAGATCGCTATGCTGGTATTTTCGCTTCTGCCATTTGATTTTCCTGCCCCGCGCCCACGCCTGCACCGTCTCGGTCGCTTCCGGCGCCACCACACGAACCTTCGCCCCCGCCTGCAGTAGATGCGCGATCTTCGACTCCCCCTCCGTACCAGCGCCCACCACCAGGCACTGTTTGCCAGAAACTTTCAGGAACATGGGGAGAAGTTTGATAATTTTCTCGCCTCGGGTAGTCAATGCAGCTCCGTTATTCCTTCATTTCGCAAATATCTACGCCGTAAGTGTAAACGCCCACGATGACTGAATCCAGCATCCACGCACTAGCGCCAATCCGGCACCCATCTAAAATCCTGCTACTCAGCATCCAAAAATTGGTTTGATACTCTTCTTGTGACCGACCCCATTCTCCCCTACTCTAAGGGACATGCAATTGAACTCCCATTTGGGCCAGTACACAGACAAGTGTTGTACGTGTTGTCTTTGTTGCGCACTCGTGTGCTCTGGCGCTGGGAGGCTCTTAGTCTAGGATTTTAGTTCTAGTTGAGTCGCTTCGATTCCCACCTCCAGAGATTTCTGGAAGGTGGGTTTTTTGTTTTTAGGGCCGCCTGAAAGTACTGAGGGAAATTCAATGACGCAGCTGACAACTGAGCTTAGCCACTAGCGTTCCGCCTCTGAAACGCTGCATTCCGTCCACCTGCAGCGACCTCGCAGAAGCAGCTCAGCCATCTCCAGGCTCTTGAAGCCGAGAGCATCTACATCCTTCGCGAAGCCGTTGCAGAATTTGCCCGCCCCGTCATGCTCTATTCCATTGGCAAGGATTCCTCGGTGATGTTGCGCCTGGCCGAAAAGGCCTTTTATCCAGGAAAAATCCCATTTCCTTTGCTGCACATCGATACCAGCTACAAGTTTCCGGAGATGATCGAGTTTCGCGATCGCTATGCCCGTGAAATTGGTGCGGAACTCATAGTCCACCAGAACCGCGATGCCATCGAGAAGGGAACCAATCCCTTTACGCTCGGTACGCAGAAGTGTTGCGGGCTTTTGAAAACGAAATCGCTGCTCGACGCTCTCCTGGCAGGTGGATTCGACGCAGCCTTCGGCGGCGCTCGCCGCGATGAAGAAAAGTCGCGCGCCAAGGAACGCATCTATTCCTTCCGCGATTCCCAGGGGCAATGGGATCCCAAAAATCAGCGCCCAGAGCTTTGGAACAACTTCAATGCGCGCATCGATAAGGGCGAGAGCATCCGTGTGTTCCCCTTGTCGAACTGGACGGAGCTCGACATCTGGCTGTACATCCACGTGGAGAACATCCCCATCGTGCCCCTGTATTACGCTGCCGAACGTGAAGTCGTAGAGCGAAATGGCTCGATCGTCCTTGTCTATCCCAACGACCGCCTCCTTCCGGGCGAGCACACTAAACGTATCAACTGCCGCATGCGGTCCCTTGGCTGCGTGCCCTGCACCGGCGCGATTCGGTCCGACGCCGACACGGTTCCCAAAATCATCGCAGAGATGATTTCGTTTCGCCGGTCTGAACGCGAGAACCGTGCCATCGATCACGACGAAGAAGGTTCGATGGAGCTCAAGAAGCGCGAGGGTTATTTCTGATGTTAGCCGCCGAGCACACCGAACGCTTTGCAAGCTTGGACGAATTCCTGGCGCAGAATCTGGACAAGGAGCTCCTTCGATTCACGACCGCCGGCAGCGTCGACGACGGCAAGTCCACTCTGATCGGCCGGCTTTTGCACGACTCCAAGGCCGTTTATGAAGACCAGCTTGCCTCGATCAAGAAGAGCCGGCTAAACCGCTCGACTGGCCCCATCGATTTCTCTTTGCTTACCGATGGACTGCGTGCCGAGCGCGAGCAGGGAATTACCATCGATGTTGCGTACCGCTACTTCAGCACTGCGCATAGAAAATTCATCATTGCCGATACTCCCGGCCATGAACAGTACACGCGCAATATGGCTACCGGCGCTTCTACCGCGGATCTCGCGATTATCCTGATCGATGCCAGCAAGGGGCTTCTTGCTCAGACCCATCGTCACGCTTACATCTCTTCTCTCCTCGGAATCCCTCAGGTGCTCGCTGCCGTCAACAAGATGGATCTCATCGATTATCAGGAGGAAGTCTTTTTGAAATTGGAAAGGGAATTCGCTGCGCTGGCTCGTCACCTGGGAATCCCCTTCGTCCAGTGCATCCCGATCAGCGCGCTGGAGGGTGACAACATCGTGTCCCGTAGTGACAAAACTCCCTGGTATTCCGGCCCAACACTTCTTCATCATCTGGAAACGGTGCCTCTCCGCCTGGACGATCGCAGCGATGCCTTGCGCCTCCCCATTCAACTCGTCAATCGCCCAGACCGCACCTTCCGCGGTTTTTCTGGCCGTGTCGCCAGCGGCACCATTCGCCCCGGCGATTCCGTCCTCGCTCTGCCTTCAGGACAACAAACTACTGTGGAGTCCATCGTCAGTTTTGATGGCGATCAGGATGAGGCCGTCCCATCGCAGTCGATAACGCTAAAACTTGCTCATGAAATCGATCTCAGCCGGGGAGACATGCTGGTTTCGCCAGTGAATCCGCCGCATGTATCCAACCGCTTTTCGGCCATGGTCGTCTGGCTCAATGCCAAGAGCCTCCAGCTAGATCATTCCTACCTCCTGAAACATTCCACGCGGCAGGTCAAAGCAAAAGCAACGCGCATCCGGTTTCGCATCAATGTGAATACCCTCACGGAGCATCCTGCCGACGAATTGGAGCTGAACGGCATCGCGTCCGTTGAATTTGAAACCAGCGCTCCGTTATTTTTCGACCCCTACGGGCGCAACCGAACCACCGGTAGTTTTATCCTGATTGATCCCATTTCCAACGCCACGGTCGGCGCTGCCATGATTCGCGAAGACCTGGCTCTCACTCCAGCTTCTCACCGGGAACTCCAGCCCGTCGGCAATAAATCTTTGCAGTTGGTCACTCCCGAGGAGCGCTACCAACGCCATGGCCATCGACCTGCCATCTTCTCTGTCGTCGGTCACCGGGCAGCGGCTGAGAGTCTGGAGCGCACACTCTTCCAGCAGGGCTTTGAAGCTCTGCTTGTAAGGGCCGGGGATATTTCCGCTCCTGCGCTTCCTCTGCTACTCTCCTCGCTCTGGCGCGCGGGCGCAGGTAATCATCCTTTCCAGTGAGTCCGTTTCCCCGCAACTGGATGCCGTGCTGGGTACCATTGCCGATAAATTCCTTTTCACAATTACTGCCGATGAGTTGGAAGCAGATCTGGCGAAATCGTGGCAGCGCGCGCTGGCCCTCGCGGAAACACTGCGCATCGCCAGGGCAAGTTCAGTTGAAGGAACGGTGAACTGAAATGTCTATTTCGAAGCATATTTTGTATTCTGACTCTGGCAGCTCCACAGAAATTGTTGAAAATATCCTGATCAACAACCCCAGCACACTTGCCTGCTTCACGTGCAGCTTCCAGGCGGAAGACGTCATCGTCCTCGACCTGTTGCGAAAGCACCGACCCAACATCCCGGTTCTGTTTCTTGAAACCGGCTACCACTTTGCCGAGACGTATGAATTCCGCGATAAGCTCGCGCGCGATTGGAAATTGAATCTTGTCAATGTAATTCCGCAAAAAACCGTGAGTCAGCAGGAATCCGAATTCGGCATCCTCTATCGCGCTGAGCCGACAAAATGCTGCCAATTACGCAAGGTGGAACCGCTCCTGCAAGCCTTGGAACCTTTTGACATCTGGTTCACCGGCCTTCGCCGCGAACAGTCCCCCACGCGCAAAAATCTCAAGATAATTGAAGAGCATCAGTTGCCCGTTGGCAAAACATTGTTGAAAGTCAGCCCTCTTGCCGATTGGACGTGGACGCAGGTCTGGGAATTCACCGGCGCAAACCGATTGCCCTATCTGCCTCAATACAACCGTGGCTACCTCAGCATTGGTTGTGAGCCCTGCACCGCCATCCCCGATGACCCGAACAATCCCCGGTCAGGCCGCTGGGGTGGGCAAAAACTGGAATGCGGTATTCACACCTTCTCGGAGCGCTCACAGTGACGCACCTGCTTCTCGGTTTTGTCATTGCTTTCGCCGTAGGGCTCACAGGAATTGGGGGCGGCAGTTTCACCGTGCCCGCTCTCTTGTTGATTGTGGGCCTCCCCGCGGGTGAAGCCGTCGGTACCGCATTTGTTTTCGCAGGAGTTCTCCGCCTGATTGCTGCGCCGTTCTATCTGGCCGCAAAGCAAGTCCACACGCGCTACTTCCGGCTCTTGGTACAGGGCGCCGTTCCTGGCCTCGTCCTTGGCATGTATTTCCTTCATATACTCTCGAAGAAGGAGAGCAGTCCATTTGTCATCATTGTGCTGGGCATATTGCTCGCCCTCTCCTCGAGTGTCACATTCGTCCCACGCGTGCAAAACCAGGGTTTCGCCTTAAAAAACTCCCGTTGGTTACCCTGGCTGGCCTTTCCCATTGGCGTCGAATCCGGGTTCTCGTCTGCGGGTGCCGGTGCACTCGGAACCGTTCTGTTGTTGAACTATTCGGAGATGACCCCAACGCAAGTTGTCGGCACGGATCTGCTCTTTGGGCTTGTTCTTGCCGTCATCGGCAGCGCCGTGCACTGGACTTTTGGTTCCATCAGCACCACGGTATTGCTGCAACTTCTGGCTGGTGGTATTCCAGGGGTTCTCGCTGGATGCTTCCTGTCTCGCGTGGTTCCTGCCCGAAAATTAAGGGCCGTCGTGGCCATCATCGCCATTGGAGCTGGGCTCCAATTGGTCTGGTCCGGCGTGCACACGCTATCCACACGCAGCGTAACCGACGCCGCGAAGTTTCATAACCCCGATACAAAACTGGTGCGGCAATGAGCTTGCACCGCGCAAACCGGCCCTCTCGAGTTTTCTCCCTGGTTAGTTCACACCCGTCGTTCCGCTTTTCCTGTTGTTGTTGATCCCTCCGTTTTCCCAAGCAGTCCCTGACTTCTCTCGAATCTCAACTTCCATCCCGAGCCAAATGGCCGGACGCAGAAATACTTCATCTCTAGGAGTCGCTCCATGATTTCTTATAAGGTGTTAACTCAATATGCCGCGAGAACAAGTCGCTACGCTTTACTGTCTCTGCTCTGCGCTCTCGCGTTTGTCGTTCCGTCTATCTATGCACAAGGCGACGCCTCGGTGGGTGGCAACGTAACCGACTCTTCTGGCGCAGAAATTCAGGCAGCCACTGTAACCATCAAGAACGTTGAGACGGGCGCACGACGTGAACTCGAATCCGACGCAGCGGGCCGTTTTCACGCGGTAGCTTTGCCCGTAGGGCCATACGAAGTGACAGTCGAAAAGTCCGGCTTCCGCTCCGAACGGAGGACGGGTCTAACGCTCGTAGTCGGGCAACACCTGGAAGTCCCTCTGGTTCTGCAGGTGGCCGATGTTCGTCAAACCGTCGAGGTTAGCTCTCAACTCACTGTAGTGGTTGTATCCACCGAGGACACGTCCGGCCTGGTTGGCGAACGAGAGGTGAAAGATCTTCCGCTAAACGGCCGCAGCTACGATCAACTGCTCACGCTAAATCCCGGAATCGTGAACTACACTTCCCAGCGCGCGGGTGGCATCGGCACGTCCAACTCCGTTCTTGGGAATATGTTTTCCGCCTCTGGACATCGCCCGCAGGAAAATCTCTTTCTCCTGAATGGTGTGGAGTACACCGGCGCTTCGGAAATCAACAACACGCCCGGGGGAGTCAGTGGGCAACTTCTCGGTGTCGACGCTGTCAGAGAGTTTGCTGTTGTGAAAGATACCTACGGCGCGGAATACGGCAAGCGTCCCGGCGCACAAGTAAACGTCGTCACAGCCAGCGGCACAAATCAGTTTCACGGTTCGGCGTATGAGTTCGTCCGGAACAGCGCTCTCGACGCGCGTAATTTCTTTGACCAGTCCAGCATCCCACCCTTCCAGCGAAACGTGTTCGGCGGCTCTCTCGGCGGCCCTATCCGCAAAGACAAAACGTTTATCTTCGGAAACTACGAAGGTTTCCGGCAATCGCTCGGGCTCAGCGATGTTTCACTGGTCCCGGACGATGCTTCCCGTGCCAGCGCCGTTGCCAGCATTCAACCCTTGTTGGCCTTGTGGCCCGTCGCCAACGGACCAGAGATTCTTACTGCTTCGGGATCTCCCAGCGGAATCGCCAAGGCGTTCAGCAATCCCGTGCAGGACATTCGCGAAGAGTTTGGAACCGCGCGCCTCGACCAGATATTCTCCAACTTCGATTCCTTGTCCGGCGTCTTCACCGTTGACGATAGCGAGGCAAATTCCCCCACCACGAATCCCATCACCCGCACCGATATCTCTTTGCGCGAACAGGTCGCCAGCCTCAGTGAAACTCATGTCTTTACTCCCAACCTGCTCAACAAAGTGACGTTTGGCTTTTCCCGCGGGGCTTTCTATTTCAACAGCGGCACCACGGTCGATCTTCCTGGCTGGATTCACAATGGACAGCCCGTCGGCGCCGTCGTTGTTGGCGGTGGAACCACGCTCAATGGGGCATCGCAGATTACCAACGGTGGCACCAACGCCGGCAGCAATCTCACTGCGGTCCGCAATTTATACACCTTGTCCGATCAATTGTCGTACACGCACGGCCGCCACACCGTCAACGTGGGCGCGTGGATACAACGCCTGCAAGCCAACGACACGTTGGTCCAGGATCAGTACGGGCAAATCTCGTTCACCAACCTGCAAACCTTTTCTGCAGGGCAAAGTCAGCACCTACACCTATGCACCCGGCTACACACCATTATCGTGGCGCTCCACGGAGGGTGCATTTTTTCTCCAGGACGCGATCAAATTTAGTTCTTTTTTGGAATTGCGCGTCGGGCTTCGCGCAGAATCCACAAATGGATGGAATGAAGCGCATGGCCGTGCGTCGAACTATGCATTCGATGCAAACGGAGTCATTCTCACGAAACCGGTCGTTGGCTCCTCTGCATTCGCGATCAACAACGCCAAATTCCTGCCAGCTCCTCGTGTTGCCGTCGCGTGGTCTCCTTTCGCCTCTCACAAAACAGTAATTCGCTCCGGCTTCGGTTTGTACTACGCGCTCTTAGATAATCTTAGCTACCGACTCGATCAAAATGGTCCTTACAATCCGGTCTTTGCGGCGAAAAATATTTCCTTCTCTGCCATTACTCCCGAAGCAACCTACCCCGGCTCGAAAGTGATTCCCAGCGGCGTTCAGCCGGATCTGAAAACTCCGGCTGTCCTGTCCTGGAGCCTGAAAGTAGAGCAACAGCTCTCTCCCAACACTTCGGTTAGCGTTGGCTACAGCGGTTCGCACGGCTATCACGAATTGCTTTCGCTCGACGCGAATTTGCCTTCACCGACAATTTGCCCTGCGTTGCCATGCCCCGCGGGATATCCCGACGGCGCGTTCTACTATCCCGCAGGCGCAGCGCTACAGAACAGCGCGGTGTGGAATACAACGCACTGGTTTTCGCAGGGCATCAGTTCCTACAACGGTCTCGAATTTGACTTGGAGCATCACTGGGCACGTGGGCTGCAGTTCCGCGGCGTCTATACCTTTTCGAAGACGCTCGATGATGGCGACAACATGAACACCAGCGTGGCCACCAACTCTCCCGCGTTTGTCGCCAATCCGCTCCAGCCAAAGCTTGATTATGGCCGTGCTTCCTTTGACCTCCGCCATTCGGCCGTCCTTCAGGCGATCTACGATTTGCCGTTTGGGCGAGGTGGTTCAGATTCCGCAAAGCCCTGGCTCGACAAATTGGTGGAATCCTGGCAAGTCAGCGCAATCGTCACGCTGCAATCCGGATTGCCGCTCACTCCGCAGCTTTCCTACAACCCATCCAACGACGGCGACACGCGCAATCCCGTTCGCCCCAGCTGGAATCCCAATTTTTCTGGTCAAGTGATCGCAGGTGGGCCGGAGCAGTATTTTGATCCGCGGGCATTCCTACAACCGCTCCCTGGAACCTACGGAAATGTGGGGCGCAATATTCTGCAAGGTCCACGTTTGACGCAAACGGATTTTTCGCTGGCAAGAAAATTCGCGCGGACGGAACGCGTTGGACTGCAGTTCCGCGCGGAATTTTTCAATCTCTTCAATCACACGAATTTCAACACACCGAACCCGGTTGTCTATGCCTCGGCTACGGGAGATCCATCGCCTACGGCCGGGGTGATCACTTCCACGTCTACCAGTTCGCGGCAGGTTCAACTCGGGTTGAAGCTTTCCTGGTAGAGCACGAAAACCGCAATGCACTCCAGTGCGGGCGAAGACACTCTGCTACGTATTTTCTCGGGCGGGCGCTGCCGGAAGGGCCCACGCCTGCCCGAGCGTTCCCATCGTAGCTACTTCAGCTGTCCCGCTTTATTCCAATCGATGATGTTGACAAGCTTCCAGGGATTTTTATTGAGCTGGAATTCGAGCTGCCCCTCTTTGTTGATGACCAGTTGTGCCGCCGGGTAGAGAACGCCTGCGCTCTTATTTTTCTCGGCATCATTAATTTCGATCTCGCCCGCGGTTAGGTTGTACGCGGTGGTTTGGCTGTTGGCATACACTTCACCGAATCTCAGGACGCGGTTGGTTACGAAGCGAATCTTGCGGCCGGTAGGCGTGGTTACCAATCGAATGTAGCTGAGGTCGTAGCCAAGAGTGCCCGTTATGGCGATCCGGCCAACGGACTTCATCTTGGTCAGTGCATTCACCAGTCCCTGATTCTGTCCCTTCTTGAACGCATCGACCAGGAACTGTCTATCCTCATCCGTCGAGTACTCGTAGATCGTTACCTTGACGCTTACGTTCTTTCCCAACTGCGTGCTTGTCCCCATGGCCGTTGCGTCAATCGTTTCCACGCCTCGCTCATCCGCCGAAATAGCGATCGTGACCGCCGAGACAATCAGGGCAGCTAGCAGAACGCTACCGTAGCCAAATTTGCGCATCTGGGATTTGAATCCATTGTTACCTGTCATCGTTTTCTCCTTAGCCTTCTTCTTAAAACGCACCTGCGAGTCGAATCCTTGACAGCCAGATCCCACCTGGGAGATCCGGCGAGTACCGACTGATGTGTGGTGAGTACAAGTTAATTCTTGTGCGGGAACATGTCCACTAGGAAATTCTCCATGCGACCAGCTCAAACAAAAATTGAGAGCATGAGGTGGCCGGAGCGGATTCAAGAGGCAGCGGAGGAAGGGGGGAATCGATTCGGATTCGTGTTTTTTGGGATCCGCGCAGGAGAGCTGGTATTTCCTCAAGTTTCTGGAAACAATGGCGGGGACGAGGAGACTCGAATTCGCGACCTCTGCCGTGAGAGTGCAATATGAGGTGGATTGTCAAGCACTTACGGGAACACGAGGGAACAGCAAGTACCGGAAAAGAAGGACACGGAACTCTTGATGTTCCCGAATTGTTTCCACGTTGCAGCGTCGGATTTCCGAAACCAAAATCGGCGCACGGATTGGCACCGACGTTGCGAATGTGGCACTCGAGATCCTGATCTGGGCAATAGCTGTGCTACTCGAGCGATTAAAATACACGGCACACGTGAACTCAAGTCGATTCGGTTAGGCTGGAGTCTCGAAAGGGACTAACCTCTATTTTTTGGCTCATAGCTGGCCAATCGGAACGGAGATTTCAATTCAAGTCGATTGAGATTTCCTTGGTTTGTCCAGATCTGTGAAAATCTGACCCTAATATTTTAGTTAGATCTTCGGTTTTGACGCGGACATTCTCAGGGCTGGACCAGCTTCGTGTTCACGTTCCAGCCTTGGACTTCAATGACCGGCGAGGACTCGCCCAGGTCTTCCGATCTGTAGCGTCCACTTATCTGACGGGTTTCGCCGGGTAGCAACGAGAAATAGTTATCCTGCCACAAGATAGGCAGCACTTCGTCATCCTTGAGGACGTACCGACTGACATGACTGCTTGGTGGGCGCATGACCTTCAGCCTAATCCCAAAGGCAAGCGTGCGGCTGGGATTGTGCAAAGTTACGCTGGTGGAACCTTCGACCGGGCCCCGCACTGACTTCGCGGTGACGGCCAGGTCCACCTCTGGCAGAGTATTCAACGTCGTGAAATCAGCAAAAGCTTTCGTGGGCGTCCAGGTCGAAATCGCGTATTGACCACTGTCATCCCGGTCGGAACGCTCCCAGTCGAGGGTCTCCTTTTTCGTGGAGAGCCAGTAGAAATTTGTGCTCATTAGCTCCCCTGAGGACTCAATCCGAAGGCTGACGAAATAGGTTGTGCTCAGTCCATCGAGCTCGGGCAACACAAACGCGCGAACACTGCTATCGGAAACCACATCAAGTGTGACTTCTCGCGAGAATTTCTCGGTCATGTCGAGGTTGTATACTTTGGCCACGACTTTGAGGCCAGGAAAGTTTTTGTAATAGGAATTCACAACGACGATGGATCGATCGTCATAGGAATACTGGACATGCAGGGGTTCGCAGGCGCGCTTTACGCCGAAGTAAGAGCCCCCGGGACGAAGATACCAGTCGTAAAGATGCCAGATCATACTTGGCCATGCATTGTTCAACATCCACTGGATCACGCCGGTAGAGTTGTACTTGTTCCGCCCGTATGCTTCCATCATGGCGCGGTGCCCCTCATAGGCTTGCATTTGCGCCTTGCGGGAAAACTCCTCCGCGGAATTTGAAGGGCCGTAGCGCTTGTTCAGTGCTTCCGTAAATACACCAAGCGTGTCGGACATTCCACCGGCGTGATAGTCCCACACCGAGTTGAGCGGCCAAAGATGGTCCTCGGGTAGCATCAGTCGCAAACTTTCGATGGGTGGGATGGCCGGGCCGGGACTGGTCTCGGTGTTGAAGCCGAACGCCCCGCCGTATTTTGTGTCTAAATACCAGAAAGCGGGCGCGACGTATTCGTAGGGGCCAGTCATTTTCACGCCGCTCTGCCCGACGAGTGTGGACCGACCGGAGGCCGATGACACGGTTGGGTTAGGCCAATCAGCGTCCTTGAGGATCTGAAGATAAACATTTTCAACTTTGGGTGGAGGAGGGAAGTCGCTGCCGTTCAGCCAGGTGAATACAGCGGGATGCCTCTCGAGGCGAAGAATCTGATCGCGCAAGGACGCACGAGCAACTAGTTCATTCTCCGTATCCCAGTCTCCCCATTTCTCCCACTGATCGCAGCAGCACCACCCCGCCATGATCAGAATCCCCATGCGGTCGCAGAGTTCGAGGAAATGATCATTTTCCAGCTTGCCCTCCAGACGGATGGCGTTCAGGTTGAGATCGCGAACGTAGTTAAGCTCGGCGAGTTGGCGTTCTGGCGAGGAACGAAGAAGGAGGTCAAAGCTGTACCCCGCACCGCGAATGAGAATGCTTCTTCCGTTGATGCGGTAGATGCGATGACCCTTATCATCAATCTCCGAAGTGATCTGGCGAACACCGAATTGTATCTGGCTGGAGTCGGAGATCTTTCCGCCAGTTTCAAATTGAAGTTCCAGTGGGTAAAGATTTTGTGGACCCACCTGGGCCGGCCACCACAGGAGCGGGTTCTTGATTTTGAGTTGCGAGAAATTCTCCGGCGTGAAGCGAATGACCTTTGTTTCGCTCGGGCCCAGATGCACGGATTGCGAAAAGTCGATGTTCTCGATTCTCCCCTTCAATGTTCCCTCAATGACGTGATCGGAAGAGTTCTGCAAGTCAACTCTGACGGTCAATTCAGCCAGGTCCGTCGAAGGCAGATTGAGCTTGGTGAGCACCGCCGGAAAACGAAGGGCTACTGGGCCGGTGGCGTCGATGTGCACGTCACGCCAAATGCCCATTTCTTTGTCGGGAGGCATGGGCGCCCAATCCACAAGGGTGATGGCGAGGTCTTGCGGCTGAGGTGGCAAAATCTCGACGGCAAGTGAGTTCGTCTCGCCTGGCCGCGCGATGGCGGAAACATCCAGACTAAATAGTCGCCACGTCCCGACCACCTTGTCGGCGGATGCGATTTCGCGACCATTCATCCAGACGTTTGCGCGGTAATTGATGCCATCGAAATTCAACCACAGTGTTTGCCCCCGATAATCGGCAGGAAGTTGAAAGTCCGTGCGAAACCACCAGGAGTGCAGGAACGGGCTTCCCGGTGGCATCATGAGTTCCATAAAATCACTGAAGATGGGATAGCTGGTTCCAGGAATCGAGCGCAGATTCATGCCGATGTAGGGATCTGGATAGACGCGATTCTTCACGAGCGTGCTGAGCACCGTCGATGGAAGAGTTGCGGGATACCAATCGCGTGGTTTGAAACCGGGGGTAGAAATGGCGTTACCAGTTTCGCGCACGTTAGTGGAGGATTGTATCGACCAACCCTCGCGGAGCAAAAGGATCGAGCCGCTTTTCTCGGGCGAATTGGCCAAGGCGATGGTAGAAGCCATCAGGCAAGTACAGAAGCAGACCATAAAGAATCGCAGAATGCGAATCACCGCTAGTCCCATACCAATTCTTGGACGTTTACCGGCAATTTCGAAAGCTGTTCCACACGCGTCCCAAATTTACCAAGAGTGTTTTCCACAACGCAGAAGTCAAAACCCGGGATGACAACTTCGTTCCAGTGATTACCGATGCCGCGCAAGGCGACGTCCAGCATGGTCACGATCCGTGAACCGAGCGGCTCGTGACTATCGAGCGTGATGGCGCCGAAGAATTCCTGGCATTCGGTGTAACCGGAATTATGCGTTCCCGTATATGGTTTCAGCTCGGCCAGATTGATCTGTTTATCGATTCGCTTTGATACTTCTTCGGAGTGCGCGCTGAAATAGTCCACCAGAGCCTGCTCCTGCAAGCGCGCAGGAAGATTCTCTGCAGCCACTTTTCGATACCATTTCTCGCCAACTTGGTAACCGCCTTCAACAAGGTTGAACCAGTAGCGCTGGTCGGCGGTTACCTTCGAAGGGCGATCGACAGCAATCACAGAGCGGCGGACACACGCGGTCAGGCCGTCACGTTTCGGAGCGACGCCGAGGTGCACCCATTCGCCTTCTCCGATCGGACGATTAAGAGCCGGGCCAATTAGCGTGCGGTTGGCCTCATTGGCACCCACCATAATTTTGAAGCCGTCATCTTCGGAGCCGAGCATGCGACCGGTCCAGGCGCCCCATGCCGCCACTTCACTCTCCAAGCGGCCGGGACGTAATACCGCCAGCATAGCGTGCAACATAGCGTCGCCAACGCGGGCGGCATCGGCTATTAACTGCATTTCGCGTTCGCTCTTCTCGTATTTAACCTTGAAATAGAGCTCTTGTGCGTCGACGACGCCCTCTGCGCCAAAAAGCGCTTCAAGATAGCTCACGAGTCCCGCCGGGACAACTTGGCGTGGCGTCAGCAGCGCAACGTGATCCACCGGCCCACCCGCTGCCTGGGTAATCACATCTTCGAAGCGTTCCGCGGCGATGGGATATTTCTCGTCGGCCAATTGCAGCAGCTCCACTTTGTGTACCATTGCGCCCGCGCGTTGGGCCAATTGTTCGGCGACATAGCCTCCTTCCAGTCCAGCAACAATATGAAATCCTGTCGGCCCGACAACTCCTGCCACCTGCTCAATAGAAACGTTGATGTTCCCGCCGAGGTAGGGAACGTCGCCGCAGTAGTGTTCGTCGGAAAACACAATCCCCACTTTGTGACCTTGTCGCTCAAGTGCCGCATTGATGTTCCTTGTACGGGCCTGAAACTCCTCCTTGGAGACGGCCAGGGTTCGATCGATGGCCTGCGTATCTTCAATAATGCGCAAGACACGCTCCATGTCCTGTCTATGTTCAGCGTTGGTTGGATTCCTGGGATGCATTGAGATCTCACGTTTTCCGGGACCTGCACTCTCGACCTTCGGCCCAATCGATAACATATAACCGAGTGCTAGAGAACACAACGAGCTCACATGCTTCTGGATTCATTTACACGGCCAAAGCCCCGCAGTGGAAACGACTAGGAGATGGCGTTTCCTTTGCTTTGCTAGGCCGGCACGATTCGAGCCCTAAGCAATACTCCACCCTCCGACTTTTTTGAACGCGGCATCGATATAAAAGCCTGAGTCTTGATATAATCTCACTTTAGACATATTCTAATTAGCGGATGGACGCAATAACGATTAAACGGCCCTTCGACGGCAGCGGCTTGCGCTGCACTCCGCAGCGGCAGGCCGTGATGGCGTTCTTGCTGGAACAGAACTCTCATCCTACCGCTGCGGAAGTCTTCGAAGCCGTGAATCGAATCGATCCGCGCTCTTCGAGGGCTACTACTTATAACAATTTGCGGGACTTGGTGGAGGCGGGTTTGGTGCGTGAAGTGGCCGTGGAGGGCCGCGCCGCGCGATTTGATGCGAAAGGTGTCCGCCATCACCACTTCATCTGCGATCGCTGTGGCAATGTAGAGGATGTGAAGTGGTACGACGTGCCCAGGCCTGCACCGCGCACGCTTGGAAAGCGGATTTTTCGCGAATGCGAACTTATTTTCCGCGGGCTCTGCACGAAGTGCGCTCCACGGCGCGCTTTCCGTTAGGATTCGAAAGCATTTCGCGCAACACCGAGGATCGCCAAGGCGATTGCGAGAATGCAAAACAAATAAGAGTCTCGCAATTTGCCACAAGTTTTGACTAATTCGAGGGAAGGTGAACAAATGGACAAAGAACTCAACACCGCAGCAGGAGCTCCAGCCGAATCCAAGTGCCCGTTTTCTCACGGAACCGCCGCACCCACGAACCGCGAGTGGTGGCCGAATCAGTTGGACCTATCGATTCTCCATCAGCATTCCCCTCTGTCCGATCCGATGGGCGAGGAGTTCGACTACGCTAAGGAATTCAAGAGTCTCGACCTGAATGCCGTGATCAAGGACCTCCATTTCTTGATGACCGACTCGCAGGATTGGTGGCCGGCTGACTTTGGCCACTACGGCGGGCTGTTCATTCGCATGGCCTGGCATAGCGCTGGCACCTACCGCATCGCCGATGGTCGCGGTGGTGCTGGGGCGGGCCTGCAGCGCTTCGCTCCTCTGAATAGCTGGCCAGACAACGTCAACCTCGACAAGGCGCGACGCTTGCTATGGCCCATCAAACAAAAGTACGGCCGTAAAATCTCCTGGGCCGACCTGATGATTCTCGCCGGCAACGTCGCCCTCGAGTCCATGGGCTTCAAGACGTTCGGGTTTGGCGGCGGTCGTGCCGATGTGTGGGAGCCCGAACAAGTCAACTGGGGCCCGGAAAGCAAGTGGCTTGGCGACGAGCGCTACTCGGGCGACCGTGATCTTCAGAATCCGCTCGGTGCCGTGCAAATGGGTCTGATCTACGTGAATCCGGAAGGACCGAACGGCAAACCGGATCCTGTCGCGGCGGCCAAAGATATCCGCGAGACTTTCCGCCGCATGGCCATGGACGACGAAGAAACCGTCGCGCTGATTGCCGGTGGTCACTCCTTTGGCAAAACTCACGGCGCCGGCGAAGCGGTAAACGTTGGCGCGGAGCCCGAGGCGGCCAACATCGAGCAACAGGGCCTCGGCTGGAAGAGCAAGTTCCGCTCCGGCATCGGAGGCGACGCCATCACCAGCGGCCTGGAAGTCATTTGGACCGAGACGCCCACCAAGTGGAGCAACAACTTCTTTGAGAACCTCTTCGGCTATGAATGGGAACTCACCAAAAGCCCGGCCGGTGCGCATCAGTGGACTCCTAAGAATGGCGCAGGTGCCGGCAAGATGCCGGACGCGCACGATCCGTCAAAACGTCACGCGCCAACCATGCTAACCACGGACCTAGCGCTGCGGCTTGACCCTGCTTACGAGAAGATCTCACGGCGCTTCCACGAGCATGCGGATCAGTTTGCGGATGTCTTTGCCCGGGCGTGGTTCAAGCTGACCCACCGTGACATGGGCCCGATCGTGCGCTATCTCGGCCCACTCGTTCCGAAGGAGACGTTGCCTTGGCAAGACCCAATTCCCGTAGCGAATCATCCGCTGATCGGGGCGCAAGACGTTGCCGCCCTGAAAGGGAAAATTCTCGCGTCAGGGCTGTCCGTTTCCGAGCTGGTGTCGACAGCTTGGGCTTCGGCGTCGACCTTCCGCGGTTCTGATAAGCGCGGTGGAGCGAACGGTGCGCGCATTCGCTTGGCGCCGCAACAGGACTGGGCAGTGAACCAGCCGGCTCAACTGGCGAAGGTGCTGCAGAAGCTCGAAGGGATCCAGAAGGAGTTCAACGCTTCACAGACGGGCGGGAAAAAGGTTTCGCTCGCGGACCTGATCGTGCTCGGCGGTGATGCGGCAATCGAGAAAGCCGCAAAGGCCGCAGGGCACAACATGGAAGTCCCGTTCGTGCCGGGACGCATGGATGCGTCGCCAGAGCAAACCGACGTTGATTCCTTCGCGCCGCTCGAACCGAAGGCGGATGGATTCCGTAACTATATCCATGGCAAGCAGCGCCTATCACCTGAGGAACTCCTGATCGATCGAGCCCAATTGCTGAAGCTGACGGCACCGGAGATGACGGTTCTCGTTGGTGGCCTGCGCGTCCTGGGTGCAAATGCAGGGAAGTCGCCGCATGGCGTCTTCACAAAGCGAACGGAGACGCTGACGAACGACTTCTTCGTCAACTTGCTCGACATGGGCACGCAATGGCTCTTAGGCGCTGGTTCGGAAGATGTATATGAGGGGCGCGACAGGAAGACGAACGAAGTCAAGTGGACCGGCACCCGTGTCGACCTGATCTTCGGTTCGAACTCCCAGTTGCGCGCTCTGGCGGAAGTCTATGCGTGTGTGGATTCCAAGGAGAAGTTCGTGAAGGATTTTTTTGCGGCGTGGACCAAAGTGATGGACCACGATCGCTTTGACTTAGTCTGAACTCGTCGAAAGAGATAGTCGCCAAATTCGCAGCCTATGGCTGTGGTATAAAACGCTCACTTCTCCTGGACTAACAAATCAGGCCGGTCACATTCCTGAGCAATATGCTGGTGAGGAAATTCGTTAGTTAGCGGAGGGGCCGGGGGTGAATAGCCAGACAACGGCTTTCGATGGTTTCTGGGATCGGGCGTTGCCGGACCTGTTCCAAGAGCTAGAAGCAACTCCTGCCGGGCTGACGTCGGATGAAGTCAGCCGCAGACTTCGTCGCTACGGCCCCAACAGCATGGTCCGGGAGTCGCGCTTTGCGGGACTCCTTAGCTTCTTCGGTTTCTTCGCAAATCCACTCGTCATCATCCTTGTTATTGCCAGCGGCATATCTCTCGCTCTGGGAGAACACGTTGGTGGGCTAATTATCATAGCAATCGTGCTGTTCAGCGTTCTTCTGAACTTCCTGATGGAATTCCAGGCTCGCCACGCCGTCGAGGACATTCAGAAACAGATCGCGATCACAGCCGCCGTAGTTCGGGATGGACGAGAACAGGAACTTCCGACCGACCAACTCGTCCCCGGAGATATTATCCGGCTCAACGCAGGGGACCTCGTGCCAGCGGATGCCCGCTTGTTGGAGGTAAAGGACCTGCACGTGAGTGAATCCGTCCTCACTGGGGAGTCTTTACCAGTCGAAAAAACAGCAACTGATCTCGCAAAGGAGAAGCACGGTGTCGCGGACGCCAGCAATAGTGTTTTTCTCGGAACCGCTGTTCAGTCTGGAATTGGTACTGCCGTTGTCGTCTGCACTGGCAAAGACACTGCCTGCGGTGAGATTGCACATCGTCTGGCAATGCGCCCTCCTGAGACGGAATTCGGCCGAGGCGTGCGCCGTTTCGGAATGATGCTGACCTGGGTGACCATGTTGCTGGTCTTATTCGTCTTGCTGGTCAACATCGTCTTCCATCGCCCGATCTTGGAGTCTTTCCTTTTCTCGGTCGCGCTGGCCGTTGGGATGACGCCTGAAATGATGCCGATGATCATCACCGTAACATTGGCACAAGGTGCGAAGCGCATGACCAAAAAGAAAGTTCTGGTGAAACAACTCGCGGCCATCGAGGATTTCGGCAGCGTGGACATTCTCTGTACCGACAAGACCGGAACACTCACCGAAGGCGAGATTGTGCTTGACCGCCACGTCGATTTCCAAGGTAAGGATAACGACAACGTCTTGCAGATGATTTACCTCAACAGCCACTTTGAGGCCGGCATCAAAAGTCCTCTCGATGATGCAGTTCTCAAGCACGAGGCTCCGTCCATTGCGGGGTATGAGAAGGTGGACGAGATACCGTTCGACTTCAACCGCAAACGACTTTCTGTAGCGGTCCGACATGCTGACGGCGAACTTCTCATAACCAAGGGCGAGGCCGAAAGCGTCTTTGTAATCTGCGAACAGGTGGCCATCGATGGCATTCCGCAGCCGTTTGACGAAAGCCGCCGCGCGCAGGCACAGGAGACTCTAAAAAAGCTGAGCGCGGACGGGTACCGGGCACTCGGTGTATCCGTCCGGAAGGTGGAGAAACAAGATGTATTCACTGTCGCCGCCGAAAAGTCTATGACCCTGGTTGGCTTCGCTGCATTTCTTGATCCGCCGAAAGAGGGCGTCCTTTCTGTCCTGAACGCGCTCAAACAGAATGGTATTTCTGTGGTCGTTATGACCGGGGACAACCAGTACGTGACGCAAAAAATAGCGCACGACGTAGGCCTGGACGCAGAACGCATCCTGATCGGAAATCAACTCGATGCCCTGGATGATTCCTCGATCGCTATTCAGGCGGAGAACGGCGCTATCTTCGCCCGTGTCTCCCCGGAACAAAAGAACCGCATAATTCTGGCTCTGAAGGCCCGCGGACATGTTGTCGGCTACATGGGTGATGGAATCAACGACGCTCCATCCCTGCACACCGCGGATGTCGGCATTTCCGTAATGAACGGAGTGAACGTGGCCAAGGACGCGGCCAAGATTATCCTGTTGGAAAAGGACCTTGCCGTTGTAAACGACGGAGTACTCGAGGGGCGGCGCTCCTTCGCCAACATCATGAAGTACATCATCATGGGAACCAGTTCAAATTTCGGAAATATGTTCAGTATGGCCGCCGCTTCGCTCTTTCTGCCATTCCTGCCCATGCTCCCAAGCCAAATCCTGTTGAACAATTTTCTTTATGATATTTCGCAAGTTAGCATCCCAACCGACAACGTGGATGCTGCCATGGAGCAGCGGCCTAAGCGATGGCAAATTGGGTTTATCCGGCAGTTCATGACAATCATCGGCCCGATCAGTTCCATTTATGATTTCCTCACGTTTGGCGTACTGCTGTGGGTGTTTCACGCTTCCACTAAAGAATCGCTTTTTCACACCGGATGGTTCGTGGAGTCTCTCGCCACGCAAACACTCGTCGTGTTTGTAATCCGAACGGCCGCTAATCCTTTCAAGAGCCGGCCTAGTAGGCCGTTGCTGATAAGCGTATTGACTGTCGTTGCTGTTGCAACCGTGTTGCCGTATACGCCGCTCGGCGGCTTGCTGAGGTTCACTCCACTTCCACTCTCGCTGTTGGCCACCATTGCAATTCTTGCGGTGACCTATCTCTTCCTTGTACAGGCTGTAAAGTCCTGGTTCTATCGAAGGCACGCGTTGCTCTGACGGTAGGGTGCGAAGAAACTGCAGAACCTCCCCGAAACCAACCGCCCTTTGTGCGATTCACACGACTGTTCCAATCCGCCATCCGATGCCCGCCGTCACCGCCATAGCGAGTGCCCCTCAGAACGTGACTCGGATTGCTCCGATCGTCGCGCCTGCTCCACCTACGCGCGCCGCCAATCCGCCTAACCGAGCGAGGAACGCCAAGGATGTTCCCGAGACAGGAGGGAGCATCCCTCCCCTCGGCGACAAAACAGTCGCCTCGAGCGGCTTAGCTGCTCCGAAAGCAAAGCTCCCCACCGAGGCAAAGGCCGATTGGATCGGACGCGCCCGGAAAGTGTCGGAGATGCCAAGTTCGTCCTAGGAATGCGCGCCCAAAGCGTCGCGTTTCATCAGTTGTGCGGCGACCTGCTTCGCGAGAGATGAAGCAAGTTCGCGTGCCACATTAATTGCCATCAACTCCACTTGCTCGCCCTGGTTGCCTGCGTTCCATTCGGCACGCTCGAAAGCTAGTTCGGCCGCTTTCGTGTCCGCTTGCGAATGAACAGACACGTGCTCACCCTCTGCCATCGACATGGCCCCGGGCCCCAGCCCGGCCACCCCGGCGATTGCCACGCTGCTGTGAGTTCCATGCGCGCCACGGCTCCAAGCACAAAACTAGATGTGGAAGGGATGCCATCGTTCGCACCTTACACCGCGACGCGTAGCCACCCGATCTGACCGGTGCGGCGTACTCCTTTGCTAGTCGCTCTCAATGACGATAGCGGCATTTTCTGTATCGAAGTGAACAGCGCACGACTCTCCCCTCTGCGAAGCGCATAGCTTAAGAAAGGAAATGTGTGCTTCTTCGTCTTGAATAGTGTCTCCATGGATCCAAAACAGCTCGAGTGGCTGGAAAACGAATTAAAAGAAGCCGGAGACGGCGACTGGAAGATTTGCTACTTTCATCACCCACTCTATTCCTCCGGAAAAACACATGGATCGAGCACCGACTTGCGGAAGGTGCTTGAGCCTCTGTTCGTCAAGTATCATGTGGATATGGTATTCGCGGGTCATGACCACGTGTACGAGCGCGTCAAACCACAGAACGGAATCTACTATTTTATTGAAGGTGCTTCTGGAGAATTGCGTAGCGGCGATCTAAATCAGAATGGGATTCCTGCTAAGGGGTATGATTCGGACAACAGCTTCATGTTGGTAGAATTTGCCGGTAATCAGATGAATTTTCAGACCATTTCGCGTACAGGACAGTCCATAGATTCCGGGGTGATCCAACGGCAAGTCCTCCGAAGTGCGAACCCATCACCCTAACTGGTCGCCTTCTCCTAATCGACCGTTCTTATTGTCGCCTCAAGAATCTTCGGAAGGATTTCCCGATTTGACTTTTGCGGTCATGACAAAGTGTGAGGTTCAGTGAACGCCAGGGTTAATGCGCACAGAAATATTCCCACGCGGCCGCGCAAATAGGGGATTGCCCGTCCCACGGCACAACTCGGATCAAAGATCTTGCTCCGGCTAGGACCTGTGCAATTCTGCACAGAAATGTCAGCCCGGAGGGAATATGCTGCCAGATAATTCAGTACTCTTCACTTCAACACCCCTCAACCACCTTAACCCTGAGCCCCAAAAGCCCAGGGTGTGCACTAGCTTTCTTGGCGCCGGTCAAGAATTGCATTGGCAGATCAAGCAAAATTTGGTTGGGCTCTACCTCGTTATAGTTGTTAGATTGAGTTCTTGGGCTTAAACGATAGTGGCTGGCGCAACCACTGCAACAGAGATTTGTTCGTCTGCGAGAATACAATTGCATGGGTCATTGTGGTCCAATCACGCCCGAACTCGAATCTCCACTGGCGCAATATTACCTGGCACGAACAGATCGATTTCCTGAACTTCGCAATCACACCTGCTGACACGCGTCCCCATGATGCCGGTGACAGGACCTTGCCGATGACTGTCTCCCAGGGAATACCCCCCCACAGTTCCCGAGAGGAGAGCAATCCATGATTCTTCGTCCGAATGGGACGACTGGGTAGACGATTCATGCTGTCGAGGGAGAATACTGACTTATTCGAATCGGTTGTGTGAGTACGATTCGCCGATGATGCCGCTTCTTTCCCGCCATTTAGGGACATCAGCTGAAGTTTGGGATTGTGAGAGCCCGCTTCCAGATTTCGTTTCAGTTCTGCAATGAATTCAGCGACAGCCTCAGCGCGCGAGGATTCCGATTCCCACCCCAGTCCCGTATCGGTTTGCTTCGACTCAAGCCGTTGCGCAGATGGCGTCAAATCATTCAAAGCAATGGACAGGTCCAGTCCCTCTAGGGGGACCGTAGCTGCCATGAGGTGAGGTACATCTGTAACGGAGGTGTCTCGTTCGACGAACTCAGACCCCTCAACGGCGAATGCTGCCGCTGCGGGAGCAAATGTGATTCGGTGACTTTGAGGCAGACTAGTTTCTGCCAATGCAACGGGGGAGATTGACTCGTTCGTGAAAATCGAGTGGCGCAGCCCAAAACTGTTATTGCTCTGATTCCAGAGACCAGAGTGCTGTGTGACAGGACGGACGTCTTCCATCCAGAATTCCCGAGCGGCTTTGTCAACCATCGGTGCAGGCACAGGATTGAGCTGCTCAACAAACCCATTGATCAGCGAGTGCTCACAGAGGAGATTCATCACGCGGGGGATCCCGCGCGAATAGAAGTGCACAGCCTCCACAGCATCGGACTCGAAGATAGGGTCGCCCGTTGCTCCCCCGATGCGCAGCCGATCTGCAATATACGCATGAGACTCCTCCAGCGTAAGTGGTGCGGTATTGCACCGTAGGGCAATGCGTTGCCGGAGTTGCTTCATCTCGGGGCATTTCAGCTTGTCTTCCAGTTCTGGCTGACCCACAAGAACGATCTGAAGCAGTTTCTCCGACGCAGTCTCCAGGTTCAGCAAAAGTCGAATTTCTTCCAATAACTCGAACGACAGACCTTGCGCTTCATCGACGATCAATACCGGTGTCCTACCAGCGCGGAAACGTCCCATCAGCCACTGGTTCAACAGCAGGAGCATGTTGGTTTTAAGCCTGGATTCAAGTGGGATGCCAAAATCAGTAAGTATGAAATCAAAAAGGTGGTTCACGCTCAGGCGTGAATTGAAAATGAATGCTGAGGGCATCTGCTGCTGGTGCAGCCAATCCAAAAGATAGTTGATTAGCGTGGTCTTTCCGGTACCAACCTCACCTGTAAGAAGAATCAAGCCCTTGCGGTTTTGCACTCCGTAGATCAGCTCTTCCCGTGCTTCTTGAACTTGAGGAGTTACGTACAGAAATCGAGGGTCGGGGTTGTTGTTGAACGGATTTTCGCGTAGTCCGAAAAAGTTCTTATACATGGCCACCCAGTCATGATTCCCGGCGAAGCACCGATCGTTGCTTTTGAACTCCAAAACTCACACGCACTCAGTTTCTGGGAAGCGCCCTTCTGTGGGCATTCCTTCTCAACAAGCTGTTCCATGGAAGTGTGTAAGTTCGGGAATCGTCAGCGTGGATGTGGAATTGAATCGCAAGAGAAGCGATTTGCGCCGCTCGTTCAAACAGATTCTGTTCAACCCTGCTTGGACTTTTAGGGCAGCAGCAGTAAGTCTCGAGGGTCCCGAGAAGTTCGCCGCTTGGGGAGAGAATGGCCGTGGAACAAAAGCTGGTGAGTCCAAACAGAACAGCATTTCGGGCAAGTTCGTGCGAGGAGTGTTCCTCATCATGCAGGAGCAATGCCACCGACACGATGTTGCCTAGCTGTACGTCCAGCGCTCTGCAAACCTTGTCCAGCACGTAGGAGAGCGTTGCGCCGGTTGATACTAAATCAAGCAACTGCTCCTCGCCGGTCAAGAACGTCTGCATGGTGTCAAATTCTTGCCGGTACACAGCGAACCCCCCGTGACTCCTGCCCGGAGCCAGACTCATGATCCACTCTTTCCTTAGCCTCAATCGTGTTTCGCTCTGTGCCTAGACTGCGATCCTCAGTAAATGCCGCAGGTATACACTCATTCCCAAACCTATCAAACCCGCAAGTAAGAGCAGTTGGGAGCCGGGTTCTGGAACGGCAACCGCGGACGTTTCGTAATCATCCCAATCTTTGTCATTGTGCTTTCCAAAACTGGTTCCGTACTTCGAGCCGAACTTAGCACGGCTTTCATTGTCGTCCGCTGAGTCCGTTCCAACGTTCAAGGGCATACCAGCCCCTGAATTGGTCCTATTTTCATTGAAAATGCGGAATTGCACCGCACCATGCCCTGCAGTCCCGCCGTTGCCCTCTTTGAAAATGCGCATATCTGAGGTGCGGGTAAAAGATCCATTCTGTAAAGTCCCCTCAGTCGAATTAAAACTTCCGTTTCCGGCCTTGGAATCGACCGCGATGTGATCGGCAAAGGCCGGCCCGGCGGTAGCCAGCACCAATGCCAAGAATAACGAGCCCTGTTTGAATTTCAAGTGATTACTCCCTATATCCAGCCGATTGTATTGCTTTAATAGTTTCCACAGTTTACGCCCTACGAACAGTGGAGACTGTTCACTATTGCACAGCCTCTTCAGCCCGCAGGTTTCCATTTCGGAATCTAGTGGTGTTCATCCCTGAACCGTCGGGTCAAATGCCAAAAACGCCATTCGCAGTTAATGAGATGGGACCCCTCGCTGCGCGAAGAATCCAGGAGGGGATGAGCTCGGACAGGCCCGACACCTTGTTGTAGGTAGGGATGAGACCGATCAAGACCTACTCCAAACGGGCACCCTTTCATATTGCGTTCATTAGGCATGACGCGGATGGCCCTGGTGCGAAACCATCGTATGTGATTCAAAAGGAGGAGCTTGAAGGAGACAGGAGCACTGCCCGAGAGCCTATGCGTCTGGAACTGGGTTTGTCTTGCGTGGAGAGTTTGACGACATCAAGAGGGGCAGAAGAGGCAAAGGCGCGCTTTATTTGAGCAAGTTCCAACGACTTTTGGTCAGGACGCACGAAGCGAATTGCAAGCTGCCGCTTCCCGTTGCCAGGAAAAATCAACGGAACGACGTCTTTTCGAATGGAGGCATGCAACTAATACCGCCGGTCCGGGTTTGAGCAACGTTATAACAGCAGACGAGGGAAGTCGATTAGAAGCGACACTTCCCACGTAGAGGTGGGGCTGCAAGGGGTGACGAAGTGGACGTGAGCTGCCCTAGTCGCAAATACGGAGATCTCAAAAAGGTCTCTCTGGCCTACGAAGAATGGTGCTTCCAGACTGACAAACGTGTACAATTCTGCTGTTTTTTGCTCGGGAGCGGTGGTCCGGAATTTCCTGTAGAGTCCTCGACCACGAAGGGAACAAGGCAGACAACGCTTACTGGACGAAGCGGCAGGATGGGGACATGTCGAATCTATAGTCATAGTTCGGCGCACTCGTTGTCCTTCGGAATATTCGTCGTTCAAATCCCCAACGCAAGGACCGCTTTCAAGAGATTGCTGGCCGCACACCCGCAAAATGGTGTGAGGAGTAGAACTTTTCGGGCCGAATCATGAAATCGAACGAACACGAACGAACCAGGCCCAACGTTGCTGGACTCACGTCTTCAGTGCAACAGGCCGAGATGAAATTACTCTTGGCCGCTAGATGGCCACCGCTCAAGCCGTTGCCGATATTCAAGTATGAAGCAGAAGAGTATCGCGCCTCGATTGAATTCGACAAGACGCGCGGAGAGTGGGTCTGTCGCAAAATAGCATTACCGTCTAACAAGGTTCAGGAACTTCGTGGTGGATTGACAGAAATAACCATGGCATTACCCCATGGCCAAGCAAAAGTATTCGTCGAAAGTGCCGCAGCAGAACAACAAGAACAAGAATTGGAGAAGGACGCCAGTCGTCGTTTCCAGGCAATTCTTGAGTGGAGAGAGAATTACGAGAATGGCGAAGTGTATTCTGGCCTGCAGGAATATCTTTCCGAAAGCCAGAAAAATGAAATCGACGACAGCATTCGACTGACTCTTACGGCTCGGCAGCTTCAGTTCAACTCGAAGAATCTCGCGTCCGTCTTTGAAGCACTTTCGAAGGCGGGTGGCAGGCTAGCAACACTCATAGAAATCGCGCAGCGGAGGAAGACTGAGCAAGGAACGAAAATACCGGCAAGCGCGGAAACAGCCGCACCCGACGCCGAAAGCGATGTGTCGGTTGAAGCGGTTCATCCCACGGCCGAACGCCGCCTTCAGAGACGCACCACTCCTGGCTTCCGCGCGTATGTCGAGCTCGTCGGTACCAATGGCGGCACGGTCCTCAATATAAGTGAGACGGGCATGGCCGTCGCCGCAGCCGATCCGCTTGTAGTAGATGACTACCTCCCAAGCATTCGGATTCAACTGGCCAGTTCTGGGCAGAGTATCGAAGTCTCCGCGCAGATTGTATGGCTAGCGGAATCGAGAAAAAGCGCAGGCATCCGATTTGTTGAACTCACTGCCGAGTCCCGCAAGCAAATTTCAAATTGGATCGCGTCCGAAAAGCCAGTGCCGGAATTTGAAGGCATAACGCAGGTCCCGGTTGAGAGCAGAATCCCCGCAACGTTCGAACGATTCCCAGAACGGCCAATGGGGAGTGTTTGCGCTGAGCAAGTACCATCCTCATCGCCCGAATTGATCGTGGACACTCCGTCCCAGGCATCGGAAATCGTTGCGCCTGAAATGCTGGACGTGAAACCGCCATCGTTTGCCGAAGAACTCCCGCAAAAAGTGCCTCACCACGGTCCAGTCGTCAGTTTCGCCCCACAATTTCGAAAAACCAGAGTCAAGTCCTCAGCTGGACGTGTCGAGCACGGTTTCTCACACTCGCGTGTTCTTGAAATATCCGGGTCTCAGGTCGGCGCATTCGTACTCGCGTTCTTGTTCTCGGTGATTGGTCTCACCGTTGGGCTCACAATGGGACGCGGCCCACTCGGAATACGCCTCCGAGACGTCCAGAAATCAATATCGGCTGTTGATACCACCTCGCCAGCACTGCCTAATCGGCCTGGCGAAACGACTTCGCAAGCTTCCACTTCCCTGGCAGCAAATATCTCCAACACATCTGGAGTTAATTCGTCGGCGCCAGAGGCGGAAGAATCGCGCTCAGAAAGTCCCTGGGCTCAATCTCTCAAGGGACTGCCGGAAGAAACAGCTACTTACGTAAGTCCCACCGGACCAGTTTCGACAGTGGCGAGCCGTTCCCCCATTGATTCCGATCACTCCTCGGGTGCCAATAAACTCGATGGAGTCGTGCCTCTCGAAGAGAAGTCCAAGGAAAGAACCCCGGACTTTGAGTCTTTCGCGAACGTGGCTTCTCCTGAATCAAATCTACCAACTACAACAGAATCCAAACCGTCTGTTGATGCCCTACCCACTCCAGGGCGCAACGGCCCGGCCGGCCTAATCGCCCGAAACGCGCCGCCACCCACGAGTCCCAAACCCGCACATTCACCCAAGGCTGTCGGCCCGACAAGTCGCCCGCCGGGATATCGCGCCCCACCCAGGGCAACGCCTGTGACGGGCGCAGCGCCACACCCTTCACCGCATTCCACAATCCTCGTTACTACCCCAGCCTATGGCAGGAAACCGTTCAGGGTGACTTTCCCGGGGAAATCGATCGCCGCGTCTTCATCGTTCGCGATGACTTCGGAACTTTCTGTCCTTGTAACTCCTCAGCCCGGACCTGCCGTGGCTCATAAACCCGCTCGATTGGAAGCTGGTGAGCTTATCTCTTTCGTTTGGCCTCGCTATACAAGGGCAGGGAATCGAAATGGATCGGCAGAAACCGTGAAAGTCCGCACCACCATCGGGCCACTAGGCCAGGTGCTAGATATAAAACTCGTGAGCGGTTCGATCTCTCTCTTTCCTGCTGCAATGAGCGCCATTCGCCAGTGGCGTTACAAGCCCACTCTCTTGAACAAAAGGCCTGTCCAAGTTGAACAGGACGTCACGATTGAATTCCGGCCGCCACTCTATTTGTCGCAGATGCGCACACAGCGTCCAACGCACAAGTAACGGCGGATTGGGTTGTTGATTTTTAAAAATAACAACTTAATTGGGAGAGCTTCTGCACTTTTGACGAGTGGAAAGTGCAAACGCGACCTCGATTGCCATTGTTTATGGAGGCAATACGCACCATGCAATACAGAGTAGTCTTGCAGCATTGTCTCGGTCCCTTGATCACTAGCTCGGGCGTGTCCGAGAGCGCGGTTCTCACCTGTTCTGCCGCGTATCTTGGGAACAACTTGGTGGATGGGGCGGTCACCTTTGCCTGGCACACGTTTCGCCACAGCTACGCAACGCAGTTGAAATCGAAGGGTGAAGACGTCAAGGTGGTGCAAGAATCTTTGCGCCATGCTAACAACCGAATCACACTCGACACTTAGACTCAAACCAATACGTTGGCGAAGAGACAAACACAAATAAAAATTGTCAGAATGATTTTGCCGATGAGGATTCAAAGGGCAGCGGCGGAAGCAGCAACTCGATTCGGCTTCGTGTTTTTTGGGATCCGTGCGGGAGAGCTAAACTTTCCTCAAAATTGTGTGAAAGGATGGCGGGGACGACGAGACTCGAACTCGCGACCTCTGCCGTGACAGTCTAGGCATACACGTATTATCAGCGACTTACGTTCTCAACGGGGGCTGCCAAGTCGCTGAAAAGGACTGTAGGAACCGTTTCCTGTGGGTAAAATTCGTGGGTAAGAATTCTCGCTGACACAGCGACTCTTTACGGAGTAGATTTCTGGTGTGAGAAACTTGCTCTTCGCTGTCGTCGTGGTTCTTGCTTCGGTTGCGTTTGCCCTCGCACAGGCGCTCCCCGAACCAACTCTTGTGTCTGCCGGATTGCCGAGATACCCACCGATAGCACGTTTAGCGAAAATTCAGGGCGAGGTCAAAGTTGATTTCACTCTGAATTCGAACGGCGAAGTTGCCAGCGCTACGGCTGTTTCCGGTCACCCGATGCTCAAGGGGGTGGCGGAAGAAAACGTCAAGACGTGGAAGTTTGAGCTTCCAAAGAATCTGTACCGCACCGACTGGAAGTACAGCACCGTTTTCCATTTCAAGATTTCAAGCGATGCGCAGCCATACGAAAATCCGAAGCTCACGGTCACTCTCGACTCGTACCGATACGTCGAAGTTGTGACTAATCCCCCGTCCACCAAGTTCGCGCATGACTGCCCCACCCCGGAGGAGGTTAAGTCCCCAACATCCATAGCACCGGGAGATTTCGTCGAGCTTTCGCGATCCGGCTGCTACGGAACCTGCCCTTCATACAAGGTGCGAGTGTCAGAAGATGGGAACGTAAGCTGGAGCGGCGGGGCGTTCGTCGCTGTTCGTGGGGAAACGCACTCTACCATTGCCCCAGAAGCGGCTCATGCGGTTATGCGTGAGTTCTTATCGCCGAACTTCTGGGCACTTTGCGACGGCTACGATGCCAGCGTTACGGACAACCCCACAATGCAAATTGAGGCGCGAATCGGAGGTCAGTCGAAGAAAGTTTGGAACTATGCGGATTCGGCACCCGAATTCGAGAGATCGCTCGAAGATACCGTTGACGCAGCGGCAAACACTCACGTTTGGCGTCATGGCGACCCGCAAAGCGAGCCGTTGAGCAACATCTTTCAAGATGCGTACATGCCCAAACCGGGCGTCACACCTTTGATGAAGGCAGCCGTAAACGCCGATATAGAGTCGGTGAAAAGACTGCTTGCCACGACCAAGGATGTGGACGCGGCTGACTCCAGCGGTTGGACGGCTCTGATGTATGCGGCTGCAAGCTCCCACTCAGAGTCAATAAAACTGCTACTTGCAGCGGGTGCCAACCCGAACCATAAATCGTTCGCGGGTGATACCGCACTTATGGCTTCCGCGATTTCGGGTTCCTTCGATGATGACTTGGTGCGGGCGGGCGCGGATGTCAATGCGCAGAACGGTGCAGGGATGTCCTCCCTCATGATCCTCGCCGCTAAGGGGGATGCAGACGAGGTCGCTTCGGCACTAAAAACGGGAGCGAACGGTTTTCTTAAGGATGCGAAAGGGCGAACTGCGCTCGATTACTTGCGGCTCGCAAACTGCGGCAAAAGTCCGGTTCCAGAGTGGAGCACGTTTGTGAGCGGCGGTAAGTGCGATCACCTTGACGAGGACGACGTGCGCCAGATAACCGCGCTACTGAAGAGCGCTCACTCGCTTCCGTAAAGGGGTATTCCGGTTGCGTCGGCAGGAATAACAATCTTGCCTTCAACTTTCGTTCGTAGCTCTTGTGCTGGCGGCACGGTCGGGATTGGTTGGATACGTGCTGCCGTCGAATCTTAGCCTCGCTTCATAGCCGGGTTGGATGCCACCTCCCGCCACGCCAACCGCCAAGTCGTGCCAGCCGTTTGTCTTCGTTGAGAGTACGCGGATTGGAAGCTGAGTAACAGAGGTCTGCGTGATTACGTCGTAGGAGGAGCCGTCAGGAGCGAGGATCAGGCACGAGCAGCCGCCACTCCCGCACCAGTTCGCGCCGATGAAGTACACGATTGCTTCTTGCTTGCCATCATCTTTGAGGTCAACGAGGGCGGCTGCGTACCGCGTCGTCTTTTCCTCGGAAGAAACCGAATGTCCTTCGTACTCGCGAAGGAACTTTGTCAAATTTTCGATTTCTACGGAACTACTGCGAGCCGCTGCCTCGTGCGGCTCGGTCGGGGTATTCAGAACTGCGAGACCCTTGTCATCGAACCAAGCCTCTCCATCCCCAATCATCGCCATGCCTTGATGAACGAACATGTCGTGCGGCAGCGCCGACTCAAATTTGCCAGTCATAGCGGGCGTGAAGAGGTCATCCCAAGCGGCTAGTACCTCGCCAGAAGTGCGCAACCGCCAGTGCTCGCGCTTTGATCCATTAACAGCAAGAGGGTAGCTAATCAGGCGAACCGCCGCAGCTTTGTCGCCATGCAAAACTGCGCCTATTAACGATTGGACGCGCTTCTCAAACTCGGCATCACTTTCCTTGGTTACGTCCGCATAGCGGGGGCGGTTGTCTGCTTCCCGAATTGTCGTTCCTCGCAAAGACACCGCATAGTTGTGGCTGCCATCTTTGCTCGTCCAAGTTCCGTTCATGCCGACACTATTTTCAAAGTCGAGAGGTTTGCTCCCTTCGCTGCCGTTACCAACAAAATCAAGACTGAAGGTGCCTCCGCCCTCCTCTACGAGGGCGACGTGTGAACCCTGAGTTGACCCCGTGATTGGAATATCGCGCAGGAATTTTTGGTAGAAATAATGCCCGCCTTTGATGTTCTTGCCTTCCCGTATGACCGTCAGACCTATCCTTGAAGTTCCTAGCTTGCCTTCGTACTGGTGCTGAACGAGTTCGTTCTTTTGCTGGCTGGACAGAACAGCGCAGAAACCCAGTAGAGTAGTAGCGAATGCAATCACTTTCAGTCTCACGGTCAACAGCTTACACCTAAAAGCTCGCCGTTCAGGCGGTACTGCGCCAGTTGTAAATTTGTGGGTAAGACTTGCGCCTATTTAAGACGAGTGACTGAGTTGGTTTTCTCGCAGGAGGAAACATACGCGGCGGCAACTACCCACGCTACCCGCTTTGGGTCATGTGCATAGAAAGCCAGCAGGTATGGGCGGCTGACAACGACCATGTAGGTCTCACGTTTGTCGGCTGGCTCCCATTCATACACATGTCGCCCTTGGGCTTTGCGCTTTTCTTTCAGGGCGACTGAGCTTCCTTCCACATTCGCGAACCGGGCGATGGCTTCGGATGCGACTCGCTGCGGGTCGTCGAAGACCCAATCTCGCTGCCCCGCGTCAGCTTCCCGTTGCGCTTTGATCAAATCAACAGTTGGATCAAGCGGTACGAGGTCACGATAGCCGCATCCTACCTTCCCGATCTCAGGCTGGTCGGAAGCTGCACCATAGTCAAGGTCATCGCGATTCTGAGCGTCAAAGGATTTGACTTCCTGAATCGCAAGAAGTGTACAGCAGCCCATGTGCCCGTAGCCGCCCCAGAAGGTTGCTTTCGGATACTTGATCAGCCGCCCAGAGAAAAATCGCCCGACCAATGTCGTATGCACTATCGAGCCATGAACTCCCCGAGCGGAACGGCGGCTGGATGAGTTTGTCGAATTCGCGGAATTGATCGTTATCGACTAGCGGGATTGAGATGTCCTCAACCTTCAGTTCCTTCGGACGGTGCCTATCAGCCGTGACCCCGCAGCAGTACATTGTTCCTGACTTCGCCTTCCCACCGTACTCAAGCCAAACGCCGGGATATGATGGGCAGGTCGGATCGAATACCGTGAAATCTTCGAAGGCGTGCGACACGAACCCAGTGACTTCCACCAGTTTGTGGTTGTATGCCGCTGGGTCACTCTTAAGCTGGCAAATCGTCACCGCCGCAGGCTGCTCCTCAGCGGCAGCCACTCCGGGAACTGGTGTCTGGGCACTCGCAAGTGCTCCCAGCACCAGCATTATAGATGCGCACCCTAATAGCTTCATGTACATTAGCCCCTAATCGTAACGCGGCTCGTTGTAGAAACATAGACCCGTCCAAACTTTTAGGCATTCACGGTCGGCGGAGGTGACACCAGCATGGATCGGACAAGCTCGTTCCCGAAGCAGGACTTCGAGGGCATGGTCTGCGAAATCTGGTCGGGGTTGGACATCTGCCTTTACCACGCGGCGTATGTTCGGACTTACGCCGACTCGACCGCGATGCGGTTAGCGGGTAGCAGGCGGCGTGAAACAATCTTGCAGCAGATGTCACAGGCTGACCGCGACTTTCTTCAGGAAGATGTGCTTGTATTTCGTGCGCACTTTGCAGGCGTCCTTTGGCAGCTTCACCACCTTGCTGATGAACTCGTTCGGCTGGCGTATAGACGCTGCTATCAAGAGGGCATCGTAACGAAGGATCGGTACGATGAGCTTGTCAAAGCACTAGACGACGACCCATTGCTCAAAGAGATTCGAGATTACCGAAACTCGTCGCACCAGTTTGCCGGGGTCGTCGTGACGCTCCACGATGGTACAACTGATGCGTTTATCGCACATGTCTTGCCGCCGTTGGATGTGCAAGCACCTGCGCAGCAGGCTGCGATCAATGATCAGGAGATACGAAAGGGCATGGAAGAACGGGAACTCAATAAGAAGTTTCAATCATACTGCGATCATGTCTCAGGCTACTGCGAGGGTCTTTTCAGAATTATTGACGCCAAGTACAAAATGGCTGTGATGCCTCGTAGCCATGGATTTTTGGTCACGATTCCGCATTCGTATCAAGGGCAACTGCCAGAAGGAGCAAAAGAAACGATCTACGTGAAAGCCGTAGGTTCGGCGAACTAGCCTGCGGTTGCGGGACGCGGCGAGCATGCAAGACCGCTACACGTTCAGGGCTGCCGCCGCAGACTTCTCACGCGTTTGCCCGTAGCTTCGTGCCGTCGCTTCGCAGCAGGTGACGGCGGAACGAATTGTAAAGGCAGTTGCTACGCATGGAGCGGTCGCCCCCGGTGAAGAGCAGCCACAGATTCCGGTCAGCTTTGTACCGTCGCTCAAGGCTGTCGAACCAGTGGCACAGGTTCGCCGGGTCGGCATCTGGGTGCGCCCACTTCTGCGTAGCCTTAGCATCCCACTCGGCGAACTTCCCCTCGGCTGCCACTAGTTCTTCGCATGCCTCGGCGAATTGCATCTCGCGGAGCGTCTGCTCGTCCGTGACGTAGGGCTTGCCGTTGACCTGCTCCACCTTCGTGGTCGTATCTTCGTCGAACAGTTTCGCGATATTCGCATCCAATTCAGCTTCGGTCTTCATTCCTCAGGCTCCTCTATCATCGAGTCGGCGAGACGCCGTCCTTCTGATGCTCGTTCAATGTCGTGATCCGACAGCGGGCGGGCAGCACACATTGGATCGTGGCGCTTGAAAGCGTTGTCTTCCTCGTTGCCGATGCCCGCCGCCTGATTCAATTCCCAGCAAAGGCTGCTGACCGATAGCTGCAAATTACAGCGACCCTCTTGATCGTGGACGCAGCTTGAGTGGATGCGAATAAGTTCGCCCACGATCTCAGGCGTGAGCCTGCGGGGCTTGCGGAACTTGATCAGCTTACCCACGGGTTGCGCTCCACAGGAGCGTGAACGCCAATGGCGAGTATGTTGCGAGCGGGAATAGACGCATTGCGTTCGCGGACGGCGGCACCAGAAGGACGACGGCAAACTCAGCGGTGTAGGAAAACGCGAGCGAGGCGAACATCCATGCCGTCGTCTTGGCGTGCCTCCAAAGGAAGGAGCCGTGGCGTAACTTCCACTCTTCCACGCTGCTCTTGCCTCTCCAGAACCGTGAACCGACGAGGACATAGGCGACTACGCTCCAAAAGGCGACCACCCACGGCGAAGCCCAAAAGACGACCTGCGCCCCGATGGGATCGCGAACCAGCCGGAAGCTCGCTACGGGCAAAATGAACGAAACGACGACCAGCGCGATCAGGATCAGCACGCGTTGCAGCAGCGCCATCAAAAGCCACTTCATCGGGTCTCCTTTGTTGCGGATCGCTGTACAATCCGATGTACCGACGTCTTACTGACGCCCAGTTCTTTGGCGATTGCGGCGAGGCTTTGTCCGGCAGCGTGAAGCCTGAGAACTTTGTTTTTGTCGCATGACAGTCGCGGACGTCCGCCAATGCGCCCCTGTGCGCGAGCGCGTTCAAGTCCGGCAATCGTCGTCAGGCTCAGCCTTTCACGCTCCTGTCGCGCCAGACATGCGAGGATCGAGATAACTCCGTCACGAAAAGGCCCGAGGCTATCGAGATACGGCTCGGTAAGGGAGCGGTACGCGACCCCATAGGACGTTAGCCGTTGCAAGTGTTGGAGAGTTTCAAGCGCACCCTCGCGGGAGAGTCGCGATAGTGACCAGAAGAGTAGAAGATCGAACTCCCGCTTTGAAGCCGCGATAAACATCCTTTTGAACTGCTCTCGGTCGCTCGTCTTGCCGCTGATGTTGTCGCTGAATTCATAAATGATTGTCCAACCGTCCTGCTTCGCAGCGAAGTCCCTTAACTGGCGTTGCTGATTTTCGACGTCCTGTCCTCTGTCCTTCGTGGAGACTCGCGAGTAGAGGGCGATTTTCATGAATGTCATTCTAATACGTATTTACGTACATGCGTAGAGTACGGTCGTACCCAAACGGTCGTTTTTGGGATGAGGAAAGACGTCCGGCTAAGTCGTTGATTCTTCGTCGGAGCAGGGCGTCAATTTGGATAACGTTTTAGGTACGACCCCCAACTGTCCCAAGACTGGGGGATGCTAGATTCTGAGACGTTGGTCGCCTGCGGAGGAACGTAGATACGCACTTACGCGGTATACTGCGATCCGAGAGAGAGGAAGAAGCCCATGGCGACCCAGAAGAGGCGAAGTACCGGGAGGCGCTCGGTTAAGGCTCCGAAGGCAGGCGAGACGACGGAGAATGCTACCGTAGCGTTGACTCTCAAGGTTGAAAAAGCAACCTTCCTTCGCTTGTGTGACCTGCGAGTCACCCAAAAGCGGTCAAAACAAGAGATATTGAAACAAGCGGTGATGGAATATCTTGAACGGGTAGGAGCGTAGCGGTACAAGGCTGCCTTTGCGCTGCTGCTGGCGTGCCTAGGCAGCGCCTCGCCGCTGCGTGAGACTCTGGAGTCGTTTCTCTCTCCCCTCCCAATCTGGTAGGTACGCGTGCATATTTCCCTATGTGAGTGCTGAATGATTTCTCAACTCAGGAGACGACTGTGGAAGAACTAGCCAAGAACGAAGGCTTAGAGTCCGAAGGTGTCAACCAGAAGAGCACCGTGCTCATCGCACAGGTTTCATGGTGCGCCCATGCGTGGAATGCGACGCCACAGGCAAGCAGCGCAACAGGTCGTCGCCGATCTTTACGACATCTTTCACGCGGCGGCAGCGTGCAAGTGCATGTCACGGACTCGCACGGTAGGGAGCACGCGGTAGAAGTGACGGCGAGACGGGAGTGAAGGGCGGGACGGCTACACCGCCTTCATTTGCTTATCACCTTTCTTCCTCATGCTTCCTCATCGCCAAACCCAGCGGGTGCATTCAAGCTGCCGAGAACATCTTGGAAAGCTGCGGCTATGGAGCCGGGTTTCGCCCCAGCAGCCTTGGCGCGGTTCTGCGCCATGACCGCTTCCATGCTGCCGATTTCACCTTTCCCAATGATTTCATCCGCCCGCGAATGACGACGGTACTTAGGCAGCTTCATGCAGTCACCGCAGAACGGCTCGCCGTCCTCGTAAGTCGGGTTGGCGTAGGTAGAGCCTTTGCACCGTGAGCAGTTGGGATTGCCCTTGGGTTGAGGTGGAGTCCACCCGGTCTTCGAGCGTGCTTTCTCTTGCTCGATCTCGGCGCGGCTAAGCCTGTTGGCTTCATTCCAGCATTCAGCGCACTGGTCGAACCAGTCCCACTTGGCTCCCATCTTGCCGCAATGAACGCAGGGTGTCTTGGCGGCTTTCTCATCCTCAGCCTTCTTGGTTTCGGCGATACACACAGGGCATTTGTCAGCCTTGGTTTCTTTGTGAGCGACCATGTCCGTCACGCCGTAGCCTGAGAGCATTGCCTTCTCAAGCTGCTCCGGGGTGCGGATGTACAGCGCCCCTGACTTGTGTCCACGGTTCCACTTGAGGTACTCCAGCGAGTAGTTGTATTCCGCAACGGCATTGAGCTTAGCCATGACAGCGTAGTAGTCCCCGGTGATACCCACGGGGTAGAGGATGTCGCAGATAGCCTGCGCCTCGGGCGTGAGCGTGACTGGCTCTTGGGGTTGCTTTTGGTTTTGGGTTGGTTCTTCGCTTGAAAGGTTTAAACCAAACAGGTTTTGGTTTTTGTTTTCGACGAAGTCGGAAGCCTGTGACTCACTCACTAACTCACTAACTATAAAACCAGAAGATGTACCTTCCGAAGGAAGACAGTTGGGTGTAGAAGCGTTAGCGTCCAGTTCATGTACTAATACAGTGTGGGGGGTTCCACCACCGCTGGTTGAGTCCACGGTGGGTTCAGCCACCGCTGGTTCATGGCTCGGTGGTTGTTCTTCACCACCTAGGGATTTGGGCACTGTGGCTCCCTTGGCAATCACGGTGAACCCACGGGTCATCCACTTGCCACCCTTGTCGCGGAGGGTTTCCTTTCTAAGCCAACCCTCGGCGATGAGAATCTTGCGCACGGCGCGTAGGGTTGTGGGGTCACAATCCAAGTCCCAGCACACGATGTCCTCGGCAAGCTCAAACAGCCCGCCCTTGCCCGATCTCCACCACATGTAGTCCCAGATCGCGACGATGGCGTACTTCTGCCTGCCGTACTTCTTAGCCATTTCCCATAGCGGTTGTCTCACCGCGAATGGGAAAAACTTGGCTTCAATTTTTGGTTTCTTAGTCTTGCTCATAGCTGTATCCACTTCGGCTGACCCCTTGTTCCTCGCCTTGTCAAAGGGCGGTCAGTTGCCTTAGTGGGGAGTGGTGGGATACAGCCTTAGGCTGGAACCACTCCCCGGCAAAATCGCTTTCGCGACCTGACATAGACTTAATACTCATCCGCGAGGTTTTCGCGGGCGTCTTCCCCGTGGTCGCCGTGACAAATCCAATTCCTTGCGCCATGCCGTCACCGTGCGCTCGCTGATCCCGAGCACTTCAGCCATTCGGCGGAACGTCCACCCCAGCCCGTGCAGTCGCGTGAATTCCCGTTGCAACCCCTCGTAGTACCTCGGTGCGTTCATACCTATGAAGTCGAAATTCTGTTTTTGATTCCGTATTGCCGAACTTCGCGATCCGTGGTTAGAGGTGACACATGCCAACACTGGAACGACCGACATGCGAGTACGGTGGCAGCGGCGGCTGCGCCCGCCCAGCGACCTACGTGGTTTGCTTCCAAGGCTCGCGTCGCTGGTGGCATTCGTGCGACTCTCACGTGGAGCGCTGGAAGAACGCTTACTGGATCGGAAAGCTCCTCGGCTGGAGACCCGCACCCGCTGGTTGGGAGGAAGAGTAACCGGGCTGCGAAATGTGACCGCCGCCCCACACTGCGTCCCGTCTTTGGAACTTCGGCGGTACAGTCTGACGCTCATCGGTTGATTTCCTCCAGTACTCTGTTTCATAGTTAGTCTCTTTCTCCGGCGAACTCGTCGTCGGCGTTCGGATCGACCACCGGATTATTTCGGCGATACTCAAGATCGGCGTGCCATTTCAGATTCTCCGGGGAGCCGATGATGCACCGCTTCTGTCCAACCGTCTCTGCCTTCGCATAAGCCTCTCTGTCGTATTGCGGTACTGGCGCAGCATCCATCGCAGCCGCGAGAGCCTGCGCTGGTTCAGAGACCTGCTGCTCAGCAATCAGCTTCCTGCACTTCTCGCAGGTCGGCGTCTCGTCTTTATCGGCGCTCACGTGCTTCTGCTTGGTCGTCCACGACGACCCGCTGAATCTCGCTCCGCATAGCGCGTAGTCCCTCATCCTAGTGTTCTGACCACCACCAGCCGTTACACCGCCGTAGCGGTGCGTGACGATGGCGGGCTTGGTGTAGTCCACGGGCGGCTTCTTCGCCAGCGCACGTTCACGAGCCTCTTGCAACGTTCCCTTGGTGGGAACCTTGTCGCGAACTTTGATACAGTCTTCGCATGTGGGTTCCTCGCCTTTCGTGGCGTAGAGCGGATGCTTGAGTTTGCGGTTGATGAAGCGGGTCTGGCACAGCGCCTTGCGCGGGCTGTACCGGATGTGAACCGTATCATTTAACTTCGTGAACTGTTTCGAGGAGATGGTGCGATCCGCATCGGTCTCATACTCGATGCCGTCCACTTCAACCTTGGTCTTGGGTTCGTAGCCGCCAAGCTCCTCACCTGCGATCATCGCCGCCGCTACACGGATCACATGAATGTCTGGGGCGCAGTTGATCACGTCCAGCAGTTCCTTGAGCAGCTTGCGGGAACTGCTGTTCCCACCCTTCTGCTTCTTGCGCCCATTAAGAATGTAGTTGAGCGCACGCTTCGACCAGCCCGCGTACTTCGCCCAGCCACTCCACGTGGTGTGACCGTTGACGGACTTTCCAGCGGCGATGGCGTCGTGGACTTGTTGTAGGAGCGGACGAGCAGCCTCGTTGCGCTCCTCTATTAGTTCAGTCGCCTTGGCGGCTTTTGACTTCTTCGCCGCCTTGGCAGCGTTCAGCGCCTTGAGAGCCGCGACTGCCTCGACTCCGATTTTGGAAATGTCGTTAGACATCGGTTCGTTCATTTGTCTCCTCCTGTCTCTTTGATTCCGGCTCCGACGCGAAAAAATGATGAACTTTGGTCACGTTCTTCTTGGTACTTCTGTACTGCCCGAAAAAAGAAAAAGCCTGACGACCCATTTCGGGTCATCAGGCTCCGGCTCCTTCAAGGTTCTCAGCCTGCGGCTGTAGTCCGCGTCTTAGCTGTGCCCGTCTTAGGGGCTTGGTGCTGAAGGTGTACTGCTGATGTACTCTCGGGAGAATCGCCTTCTTCGTGCGTCAGGCAGCTTCCCGATTCAACTAATAAGATGCCGGGTTCGAGGGATTTGACGCGAGGCTTCCGTACGACTTGCGCTGGCACAGCCCAGCCAAATCAGCGTTCGCGTAACTTGAGGAGTTTCGATCCTCCGTTCCACGACCTGCCGACAAATTTTGTCATACGCGTCTAATTTGACTTCGATCAACATGCAATTACGCCCGACCCGCGCCCGCCGCCGATCTGAGCGGCGGTTGCGGATCACTGTCCGTTCGCCACCACCAGCTAACAGCGGCTTTTTGTCCGAACGCTGCATCTAACCGTCGTGGGGTGGAAGACCCTGCCGAGTGAAGGGCGCTTATCCCGGTGGCGAGTGCGCCACCGTCGTACTGAGCAGTGAGGGCAATACCCTTAACAAAGGTAAGCTCGATCAGTCCGGCGAGAACAAGCTGACCCAAGTCAAGTCTTCTGACCAAGCTCCGTGACCCGAAAGGGTTGCGGAGCTTTTTTTGTTTTTGGATACGAAACGTTTCGGACAAAGGAGACGAAACACGGAACAACGTGAAAAGCAAAGCACAACACGTACGCGAGTCGGACTCGTTCACGACGCAAAGCGAGTCTGCTCCTCAGTCTCCGGCAGCGGAGCATCACGATACTCTCCGCGCCAGCAGCCCAGCCTCCCAGCTTGAGCAGGAGTATTTCGTGGATGCGAGCGACGCAGCCAAATACCTCCACTGCTCGCGGAAGCACGTCCTCAGGCTCTCTCGGCTTGGGGTCATTCCAGCCCACCCGATCAGCTTTGGTCGGCGCGTAACGTGGCGCTACCTCCTCAGCGAGCTACATGCATGGGTGCTCGGCAACCGTGCCCCGGTAAATGTTGCAGAGAACGGTACATCTGCTCGTAGAATGGCTGGCGGCAGCCCCCGCAAGGGAGGCCGTTAATGGCGTACCAGCGGGGCAGTTTTAAGAAGGTGAAAAAGAAGAAGGGGTTGACTTGGGTGCTTCGATACCGCATCAACGGTGTAGAGCAGACGCCGCTCGTAGTCGGTCTGGTTTCGGATTTTCCTTCAGAAGATGATGCGAACGTCGAGGCTGATCGTCTTGGGCTGCGGGTCAGGATCAACTCCGGCAACGCACAAATAGGCAGGATCAGATTCAACGAACTTGCGGAATACTACCTCAAGGTCGAGTTCGACCCAGAGGTCACCGCCAGTCCGAAGTCTGAGAACACAAAGCCCATCCTTGCGCACTACGTTCGCGACACCCTTATTGCGAAATGGGGCGGTCAGATTGCAGAGAACATCGAACCGCTTGAAATCCAGAGGTGGTTCAATCGGCTGCACAACACGGACGAGTATGGGTGGACTACGGTCTCGAAGATTCGGGGTATCATGAACCGAATTTTCAAGATCGGCATCATCCACAAGAAGGTCTCGAAGAACCCGGTAGAGGGGCTGGCAACCAGTACCAAGACCATGTACAAGGCGATCAAGATCACCCCGGCTCAGACGCTCTTGATCCTGCGTTCTGTGATGGGGAACATGCTCCACTTCACTCTTGTGTTTGTGGTGGCGGCGACAGCACTTCGAAGCTCAGAAGTACTTTCGCTCCGCTGGGCTGACATTCTCTGGGAAGAGCGGAAGATCAGGATCGTCAAGTCATGGAAGAAAACGGGCGTGGACGGAAGCACCAAGACACCATCTTCGGAACGCGACGTACCGATGGGCAAGGCGTTGACCCACTTCTTGCGCGAATGGCACAAGCAAACGCCATACGCCAAGCCCACGAATTTCGTTTTTCCGTCGATAAAGGAGAGCGGCAGAGTACCAATCTGCGCATCGGTATTTTGCGCCGACCATTTGCGCCCTGCGGCGAAGAAAGCCGGAGTGGTCATACCGGATGGACATCGCTGGGGTCTCCACAACTTGCGGCACAGCTTAAGCAACTGGCTGGTCAACAAGGCGAAGGAAAACCCGAAGACGGTGCAGGGCATCTTGGGTCATGCGCGTATCCAAACCACGCTTGACCTCTACACGGAAGAAGACCTCGACGAGATGATCGCGGCTCAGGAAAAGTTTCTCGATGCCGTGGGATTCGAATCCGGGAGCGTTCAGTAGAGGCTGTGGGTGGGATTGTGGGTAGGAGTTTTCGGTGTCACGTCCGATAACTCCTTAAGAAAGAATGGCGGGGACGACGAGACTCGAACTCGCGACCTCTGCCGTGACAGGGCAGCGTTCTAACCAACTGAACTACGTCCCCAACCGTGGAATCAACAACTTGCCGTAAAACCTTAAGGAATAAGGCTGTTGCAAGTTTGGCATACAACGCACGTTTTGCTTGCGGTGCATACGGTAGCAGCTGTCCCTGCCAAAACCGCTAATAAACCGCTAATAAGAATTCGTGCGCTCATGCCTTAAGTAATTTACCACAGACTCGGGATTTTGTCGCAAGTGGGACGGAGAACTATTGGAGGCGGACTTCCTGTGCTGGCCAGCCGGGGGCAGAGGAGCTGCCGTTCACAAGCGGTCTTTGAGGATCTGTTCGACCTCCCGGCGGCCGTGAAGTATGGAAGCGATTTGTAAGGGCTTCGTGTCAGGTCGATACACGATCAAGTAAGAGTAGACAGGGAAAAATTTCACAGTCTGCTCCGTCAAATCCTTGCGGCGGTGTCCAGCACTCGGGGTTCCTGCGAGAAAAGCCATACGTTCGCGAATGGTGGATTCAACGCGATCCGCTATCGTGACGCTGGTCTGTTCTTTTATGTAACGCCAGATTTCGATGAGATCGAGCCCGGCCTGGGGCGCAAGAATCTAGCGCAAGCTCATTTAGACTTGGCTTTTCAGTTTCGCCAGGTGAGCATCTAATTGATCGTCCGGGATTCCTTCGCCGCGGTCGAGTTGCTCGATGCCGCGTCTGATCTTTGCGTTGATAGTTTCACGATTTTCCAAAAGCCAGCGGTCCTGTTCTTCCTGGGTCTCCAGCAAGCGGAGCAATACTTCCTCGACGCTGCCAGAGCCAGTCGCCTGGAGCTGTTTTTGAATTCTCGCCTCAAGGGCCGCATCGTGGATTTCGATATTCACGGGTTAATCCTCCAGAGGGGGATCGCACTCCCTTTTCATCGTATCTGAGGGGGCGCTAATGTCAAGAATACGCGATAGGGTACAGGCAGGCGCACGAATCGGTTGAAAAATGTCGAGGGCGCATTAAGCGCTGGCCCAAAGTTCCCCAGAATGCCTTAACGTGACAATTCTTTCCTTCGGATTCCTGATTCTTCCTTGTGATTTCTCAAAATGACTGCAGGGCGGTGGGAAACGCGCCTAAAACTCGTTTGCGCAAAGATCGACGCCTGGAATCTTCACGAGTCGAAACTAATGCGATACATCAACGTGGAAAGCGATCGTGGGCGGAACGCCCTACGATTGATGCATTGAGCATTCCGACAACGGTATGGAAAACCGTTGGTTCGTTGCGGCTGCTTTTTTACATTACATTGGCAAAGTTCGAAAAGCCTCGAAACAGCCCGCGTGACCTTGACTGCGTAATTTGCCCGGCAGTCATCGCTACCTTACCCCAGCTTCCGCGGTCCGAGGCAATTTGAATATTTTTTGAGCACATTTTCGGAGTAATTCGAATCTCGAGATTTCCTAACCTTCCTATCCTCAGCACGAGTCCTCGGGAAGTATTGCGGGTCCTGCGAAAAAGTCTTTGTAGTGAAGACCAACCCTCTTGAAAGTGAAGTAGCGATGCGTAGGATCGAAGCATGTACCTGCGTCGCTGTTATCGCAATAAGGATGGCAAGCGCCACGGCTACTGGGCGCTGGTTGAGAGCTATCGTTCGTCGCGAGGCCCGCGGCAGCGCGTGGTGGCCTACCTCGGTGAGATGGATGCGGCCGGGCGTCTGGGCATTCACCAACAAGCCGCAGGTGCTGCCGCTGTTGCTCAGCGGGGACTATTCCGGGACGTTGAACCGCAGTGGGTGGAAGTCGATCTGAAGCGCATCGCCATCGAGCGGAAGCGCGCTTTTGGTGGTCCTTGGATCGGACTCGAGTTGTGCCGCCAAGTGGGACTGGTCGATTTTCTGGAACGAGCCATCCCTGCGGGGCGAGAAGAGATTCCCTGGCCGGTGATGGCGCAGATTCTGATCTTGGCGCGGCTCTGTGATCCCTCGAGCGAGCTGCATATTGCGGAACGTTTCTATGATGCCAGCGCGTTAAGCGATCTGCTGGGTGTGCCGAACAACAAGGTAAATGAAGACCGGCTGTACCGTTCTCTCGATCGACTACTGCCGCACAAGGAAGAACTGGAAAAACATCTGAAGAATCGCCTCGGAGAACTGTTCGATCTGGACTACGACCTGTTGTTGTACGACGTCACCAGCACGTACTTTGAAGGCCAGGCGAGCCGGAATGAGCTGGCTCAGCGGGGTTATTCGCGTGATCACCGCCCCGACTGCAAGCAGGTGAACATCGCTCTGGTGGTAAGCCGTGAGGGAGTGCCCTTGGGCTACCAGTTGTTTACCGGGAACCGCAACGACGGGACTACGCTGGAAGAGATCGTGAAGCGGATCGAACGACTGTACGGGAGAGCGAACCGTATCTGGGTGCTAGATCGCGGCATGGTGAGCGAAGAGAACATGCGGTTTTTGAAGGAAGGAAAGCGGCGTTACATCGTGGGGACGCCGAAGGGCATGCTGAAACGGTTCGAGGGAGAACTGCGCGCCAAAGACTGGAATCAAGTGCGGGAAGGGTTGGAGGTGCGTTTGTGTCCGGCCCCTGGTGGGGAAGAAGTATTTCTTCTGTGCCGGAGTGCGCAGAGGAAAGAGAAAGAGCAGGCTATGCATGAGCGCTTTGAGAAACGCATCGAGGAGGGGCTGGAAAAGATCGTGGCCAGTTGCGCAAAGCGCAAACAACTGCCGGCCGCTGTGGGGCAGCGGGTGGGGCGATTATTGGGCAAGAACTCTCGGGCCGCGGGAGCGTTTGAGGTCAAGATCGATCCCGATACAGCTGGCTTTGCAAAGTGTCAGTGGAAAAGAATCGATCGCTGGCGGGAGTGGGCCCGACTCAGTGAGGGTTGTTATGTGTTGCGCAGCAATGTGGCGGACTGGAGCCCAGAAGAACTCTGGCGTGCCTACATGCAGCTGACCGAGGCCGAGGCCGCGTTTCGCATCCAGAAGACGGATTTGCAACTACGACCGATCTGGCACCAGAAACAAGAGCGGGTGGAAGCGCACATCCTGGTGTGCTTTCTGGCCTTTGTGTTGTGGAAGACGCTGGCGCAGCTCTGCCAACGCGCTGGGTTGGGCAACGAACCACGAAAAGTATTCCAGGAGTTGGCGGACATCACCCTGGTCGACGTGGTGTTACCAACGCGCAACGGAGTCATCATCCGCAAGCGCTGCATCAGTCGACCGACCGAGCACCAGGCGATACTGTTGCAACACCTGAATCTGCACCTCCCCAACTCGCTAGAAATGACCCAAGTGTAGTGAAGACTCGGGCATGTCCGTGTTGAAAACACAGGTGTTTATTCTTCAAACTGCGGAACTTGGGTTAACAAAATAGAGGTCAGGAATTAAGTCCCTGTGGGAGACGGTTTATGCCTACGACGGCTTTGTAAACCTCTGTCCGCGGCGTTGGAGAGGGAATCCTCTACCATGTCCTCTACTTGCGCCGAAACATTGCTTCGCTTTCCTCAGTCGATTTGGGGTGGTTGAGTCATATGCAAGGAAGGGCCTCACGGGCTATCTTCAATTCATTATTCGAGATCAATAGTGTCCTATTGTAAGTCGAACAGACTCAATTGAATACATTGCTCGGCGGTCGGGGACTCGTCGCTGAAGTTGGAAAACCCATCTAATATCGGGGTTTTTTCGAAAATCGTCACACTGAGAATTTGCAGAATTTTGTAGAGGCTTAGCTCGAGCCCGAGTTGCTTTTTGACTATCGCCACCAGGACGTAAACGGAGAGGGCGACCCAAACTTGAGTCTTTACCGCGTTCTCGCTGGTGCCGTAGAAAGCCTTGATGTGCAGGTGCTGTTTGATCCAGCGAAAAAACAATTCCACCTGCCAACGTGCCCGGTACAGTTGGGCGATGGTCAAGGCGGGCAGGAGAAAATTGTTGGTCAGGAAGGTCAGTCGGGAGTCCTTCTCGGCATCGAAAAAGTGTATACGTCGCAAGGGATCGGGATAACGCTGCGCGGTACGGACTCCGGTCAGCAGAATCGTCTGATCGCACCGCAGGCCTGTGGACCGTTCGACGGTGTGCGAGTAGCGACGGTAGAACTGCATATTCTTTTTGGCGCGAGTAATGAAGAAGGCACAAGCTTGGGTGAAGAAATGCAGGCGGGCAAAGTCCACATAACCGCGATCGAGCAAGTAAAACGCTCCGGCTTCGGGAAGCAGTTGGTCCAGAATGTTGACGTCGTGGACTTGGCCTCCGGTCACATAAACATTGGTCGGAATGCTGCCTCGCAGATCCAATAGCGTGTGCAGTTTTACCGCACTCTTGCGCCGACGGAATTTCCCCCACGGAAACAGCGACAAACATAGATCGATGGTCGTCGAGTCCAGGGCATACACGGTCTCGGACAATTCCACTCCGAAAGGTTCATCGTGGTAGAGGTCGCGGGCCGTACCAATCAGAACCTGGGCGAAATCGGCGTAGATCCGCCAGTCGCGATGCTCGTTAGCGTAGCCTAGGTTGCTGCGTGAAACCGCGCCTCGGAAACCCATGTGATAGAGCTTGGGTTGCTGGGCACGAAGACAGGCTTCGATGTCGCGGAGACTTTCCCGGAAGGTAAGCTGTGCAAAGGCCAAGCAGAGGAACTGATCCAGACAAGTGAAGCTTTGAATCTTGTAGTTGCCCCCGTAGCGCTCCACACACTGGCGAAATTGGTGCAATGGCAGAAAATCCATGAGCTGGGAAAAGACCGTTCGCCCCTCGTTCATTGACCATTCCTTTCGCGTACGCGGAATGGCTGTAGGGTAAAGGAAATTTCAAATCGATTATGACCGTCTTCGCACGCAACTCCTTGTAGCGTCGATGGTTAAAAGGAATATCAGATCAAACGTTAGGACACTATTGATTCGAGATCATGAATCACTTTAGGAGCGAAAGCGGCCCGCAAGGCGTTCAGCACGGCCAGAATGTCGATGACTTCCTGGGTGATGGCACCGCTCACCGGACTTAAATGACCGGTGGCTGCGAAGACCATGCCGATGACGCTCAGTGCCATGCCACCCACCGCGCTCTGGAGGGCGATGAATCGCATCCGGCGGCTGATGTGCATGAACTCGTCCACCTTCTTGAGTGAGTTATCCATGACCACGACGCCAGCCGCTTCCGCGGTCACGTCGCTGTTCTGTCCGATCGCCATGCCGACCGTGGCGGCCATCATGGCCGGGGCGTCATTGATGCCATCCCCCACGTAGAGCGTTTTGGCGGCGGCGGTTTCCTTGCGGACGATGGCAAGCTTATCTTCAGGACTCTTCTGGGCGTAGATTTCGGTGATACCCACTTGCTCGGCCAGGTAACGAGCCTCCGACTCGCGATCTCCCGACACGATCATGACCCGCTGGAATTGGTGCTTGGGACCCAGATGCTTCACGAAGGAAAGGCTCTCCGCTCGGGGCGCATCGCGAAAGCGCAAGGCCGCCGCGTAGCGATCGTCGATCGCCACCACGCACTCGAGTCCGCCGCCGACTGGTGGGAGCTGATCGGTGCCAGCGAGCTTTTGTGCCACGAGCTTGCCGCGGCTCGTGATCTGCAATTGATGGCCGGAAACGGTTCCGCGCAGCCCCTGGCCGGGTTGTTCGTCTCACCTCCGTGGCCTCCGGGAGATCGGAGCGTCATCCTCCCTCGCCGCCGCGAGGATGGCTCGGGCCAGCGGATGCTTGGAGTAGCGCTCCAGACTCGCCACGAGAGTCAGCACCTCCCGCTTGCGCAAAGCCAGGGGCAATGAGCTGCTCCGTCAGCTTTGGCTCGCCATACGTGAGCGTCCCGGTCTTGTCGAAAATCGCGGTCCGACATCCGGCGATCTGCTCGAGCACGACCGGACTCTTGACGATAATCGCCCGGCGAGCGCAGAGGGAAATCGAACCGATGATGGCGATTGGGATGGCGAGAAGCAAAGGGCAAGGCGTGGCGATGACCAACACCGCAAGGAAACGAATCGATTCGCCACTGATCACCCAGGCCAAAAGGGCCACGGCCAAGGCCACCGGAGTGTAAATGGCCCCCAGTTGATCGCCCAGCCGCCGCAACTGCGGCCGCTTGGCCTCGGACTCGCGCATGACTTCCATGATCTTCGCGTAGCGCGAATCGGCCGCGCGCTGGGTCGTGCGAATGGTTAGGGCCGACTCGCCGTTGATCGCGCCCGAGATCACCGTCGAGCCGCAGGTCTTGGTAATCTTGAACGGCTCGCCCGTGAGATAGGACTCATCCATCACCCCGTGGCCCTCGATCACCACGCCATCCGCCGGACAAATCTCATGCGGATAAATCACGAGGGTATCACCCACTGCAATCTCCGCCATCGCCACATCCAGCATTTCCGTCGCACGTTTCCGGTGGGCAATCGAAGGCATCCGTTTAGCCAGCGCGGCCAGCACCGAAGAGGCGCTGCGCAACGCGTAACTTCTCCAACGCTTCACCTCCGGAGAGCATCAAGACGATGATCGAGCCGGCCAGGTACTCGCCCAGCAGGAGGGAAGTAATGATGGAAATACCGCCCAGCAGATCGGAACCAAATTCCCGCTTCAGGAGTCTTCCGAAGTAGGTCATAGAGAAGCGGCAGGCCGCCGAGAGCGAGCGTGGCCAGCAGGGGAATCTGGTAAGTGCCCGGAGTGGTGTGAAAGCCGAAGCGGAGCACCAGATGCAGAAGGATGGCCACGATGGAAAACACTGCGATGATTGTGGTCTTGCGGTGCCAGAGACCGGACAGCGAATTCCAGGAGGACGATGGGCCAACGGCCTTGACTCAGTTGTGGCTTCGGCTTCGCACTTCTCCGAGTCGTTGGCGGGTGGATGTTCTGAGGTGGTCTTCAATAGGGGCCGCAATCATCTGATATCACCTCGACTTACTAGAACTCGGGTTGCACGCGCAAACCATTGCACGATGAGCTGGACCTCACAATCTTCCAGGTTGCTTCGATCTGAACAGAGATCCAATCCTTTCAACCCGCAGTTCGACCCGACGCGTTATGCGACTCTCGATCAATCGGAGCAACCTGGCAAACAAAAACTGAAATGATGAGGATAAAGCTGACTTGACATCGTGGCATAGGCCACAGGGAGTTGATGTCCCAAATGGTACAGCTATTGTTTCGCGCATGGGCTAGTCTCGAAATGGCCGTTCGCCTGTTGAAGTCAGGGAGCGTGCGTGGGAATTCGGAGTGATGATTGATGGCCACGGTATCTAATCCAGTTGAACCTCCATCGATTTCGCGATCGCTGAATATGATCGCGCCATGTTGTACAAGGGGGAGGGTGAAATGAAGTTCGGGAGATTTCATGGCCAATTGTTGTGCGTACTAGGCCTCATATACTTAATCGCGCAAGGGGTCGTGTCGATGAGACACACCCTGCCGCATGAAGGCCAAACTCGGGCGTCTGAAGCGCGGAGCGGCTCCAGTTTCCACTACTTGCCAATTTTCGGAATGGTAGGTGGGGTGACACTACTGGCAGGTATGGTCTTGATTCTGACACAGAAGAAAAAGTCTCTTGCGGAAGAGTTGGCAACGGGCGAAGACGGGAAAGTAAATCCTGAAAATATCCACAAGCGCTAGGCGGACTAAACGCGTCCCAGTTACCAAACACCGAGCACAAACTCGATAAGGTTTGTCGGTTGGGTAGTTGAAACAGGGAAGAGCCGTTGATACCGCGCAAATATGGCTGACCGGACGTTCCGCGCAAAATAAAGCGATTATCTGAGCAATGCCGAAGTGGCGATCTATGCCATGACGGGAGTCCTGCTGTTCATCACAGCGCTCGCAGCTTCAGTGAATGCAAGCGCGATCCTCTGGTCCGACATCCGCCACTGGACACTCTTGTCGGGCACGCTAAACGTACTTGATCAATTACTTCTGGTGTTGATGCTGGTCGAGGTTCTACATACTGTGAGCATCTCGATCCGCTCGCATATTCTGGTGACCGAGCCATTCTTAGTAATCGGGTTGATTGCATCCATTCGGCGAATTCTCGTGATTACCCTGGAGGGGCCTTCGACGACACCCGGGGTTGCGTGGTCGCTGGAAAACGCAAACCACTTCCGCGCCAGTATGATCGAGCTTGCATTACTGGGACTCTTAATCCTCATTCTCGTGATATCAATTATGCTACTGCATGGGTGTCCGGTTATAAATCGAAGAGGATCAGCTGGTTAGCGTTATCGGCTAACTCCCATTGGGAGTCGAATGCTTCGAATACCTGTAAAATGGGCACTTTTTCAAGGCTCGTGGTGCTGAAAATCTGTAGAATTTGGTAAAGACTCTTCTCCAGTCCAAGACGCTTGCGAGCGATGGCCACCAGTACATAAATCGAGACGGCGATCCAAATTTGAGTCTTCACGGCGTTCTCACTGGTGCCGTAGAACGCTTTGATGCGAAGATGCTGTTTGATCCATTTGAAAAATAATTCCACCTGCCAACGGCACTTATAGATCTGGGCAATGGTCAATGCTGGCAGCACAAAGTTGTTGGTCAAGAACTTGAGTCGCTTCTTGGTTTCGATATCGAGATAGCTGACTCGGCGCAAGGCATCGGGATAGGCTTTCGCGGAATCGATCGCGGTCAGAATCACGGTGTGATTGGATCGCACGCCAGTGGTCTTGTCCACTGGATGGGAGTAGCGCCGCTGCAACAAAACATTCTCTTTGGTGCGTACGACGAAGAATGCCGAGCAGAGCGTGAACACGAATAGTCTTTCAAAATCGATGTAGCCGCGGTCCATCACATAGAAGGCACCGGCCTCGGGAAAAAACTCATCCAGAATGTTCACGTCATGCACTCTGCCTTCAGTAATGTGGATAAACGTGGGGATATTGCCGTGCAGATCCAGCAGCGTATGCATCTTCACCGCCGCCTTGTGCTTACGAAACTTGGCCCAAGGAAAGAGCGAGAGACAAAGATCGATGGTGGTGGAGTCCAAAGCATACAGACTCTGGTCCAGATCGACATGGATCGGATCGCTGGCATAGAGCGGGCGCGCGATAGCGATCAAGACTTGCGCAAAGTCGGCATAGATCCGCCAGTCGCGTGATTCGTTTGCGTCGGCAAGAGTGGATCGTGCCACCTTGCTTCTAAACCCCATGTGGTAGAGCTTACTGCCTATAGACTGTAGGCACGTTTCGATGTCGCGGAGACTCTCTCGATACGTTAGTTGCGCGAAAGCCATCGAGAGAAACTGGTCTCGGCAGGAAAAGTTTTGTACCTTGTGATCGCCACGGTAGCGGCTGACACATTTCTGAAACTCGTAGGCGGGCAGAAAATCCATTAGCTGCGAGAAAACAGTTCGTCCGGTATTCACAACCCATTGTTTCGCAGAATCAGACCGAGCCGGAGAGCCAAAAACGCCCGTTTGCATTTTCAAATCGAAAAAAGTTGAAATGTCAATTAAGCCGCTGCATTACAAACAGTTACGTCGATATGAGAATTCGACAACCGGACAGTAGTGATGCTACTGCGACGCTCGACAAGTAGCCGGAGCGAACCCGGAATTGCGTAAGCATCAAATTCACTCCTAATTTTTAACTCCCCCGAGCCATAGGTGAGCCGTAGCGAAAGCTTGAAAAGTAATGGTGTGAAATAGGCCGGGGCGTACTTATCATCTCAAGATCTATTTAATTGGCGTTTGCGAACAAGTTCATGTTGGTTTCTCGATCGATCCAAACTGCACCACGACAAATGTCAAATCATCTCTCAACAGTGAGGTAGCAGAAAAATCAGCCAGCGAAGTTAGAATGACCTGCCGGATCTCGGCAGGGCTCTTCTCGGCACTGTTTGTAAGTAGATCACGCAATCTCTTCTCACCATATTCCTCGCTGCGGGAATTTGTGGCCTCGACAAGGCCGTCCGAATACATTACCAGCAAATCCCCGGGGCTCAGCTCAAGGCTAGTCTGCTCATAATTGGCAGCCGGCAACATTCCGAGCACTGGGCCGCCCGCTTCGAGGCGCTCCACACCAAGCTCACCATTCTTCTTTCGTGCCAAGAGTGGTGGACAGTGCCCGCAATTTACGTAGCGAAGAAGCCGAGCAATGGGGTCGTAATAGCACCAGAACATGCTGGCAAAGCGGTCTCCTGAGGAACGTTCGCACAGGAAACGATTCAATTGCCCTGATTCCCGCTCGTGGTGCGAAGACGATTCTGACCACCAGCCTGCGCGAACAACGCCGTGAATTACTCCCATTAATAGCGCGGCAGGCACGCCTTTGCCAGAAACATCGCCCATCACAAGGGCGATGGCGCTGTTCTGAACCCGAAAGACATCATAGAAATCGCCGCCAACCTGTCCAGCCGGTCTGTACTCTGTAGCGAGTTGAACTCCCGTGAATGATTCTCCCAGTGCGGGTAGTAGTTCGCACTGAACCTGACGCGCAATCTCGAGCTGTTCCTCCAAATGCTTACCGCTATCGTAAGATCGGAACCCGAGGCCTGCGAGAACCACAGTGGCAATCAAAGCCAACGCCACCGCGCAGTTAATGATGAGATTTAGTAGGATCGGCCAAAATACAGGATGGACAACAGTGTCCAATGGCATCGCAATTTCCAATGCCAGTAGAGTGACTGGCCCGGGAGGGACATGGATTGGCGGTGCCGCCAGATCATCTGGAATTGGAATTGTGGGAAGATGAACTGGAAAAACTTCCACGACCATGTCGCCGAGAGAAGTGGCCACAACTTTGAAGAGTGACTCATGGTTCCGGAAGTGCGTGGCCGCCTCGTTTTTGGAAAACGATGGCCCTCCCGTTTTTCCCGAACTCTCTAGTAGGCTTCCGTCAATCGCGCGCAGTTCCATCCATGCCGGTTTGTCACCGGACTCCGCGAAATCATCCATTAGCGACTTCAATCGAGGACCTGTTCCGAGTGCATCGAGTCGCAATCTCTGCTCAAGCGCAGCGACATGTTGATTCGTTTCGTGCCTGACTTGTTCCGTATCGATTATTTTGGATACGAGCTGGTAATCTCTTATTGAGTTCGCGAGCAGTAGGATTGCCAAGACTGCGCCCGCGATTAGCCAGGCAGTGACCCAAAGATAGGCCTTTCGCAAACCCTTCCTATTAGTCGCGAATGCTGGTGTCGTGAGGCCCATTCAATCGATCAAAGCAGAGAAGTCATGGAATTTTCACTTGCCGAACAGGGATTCTCAGAACGCCGAGATTTAAGTCCGATGACACATGTGAATGCCTTTATCATTGTCGCCGATCCACGGCAATATTCATGTTCACTTACGCACACGCAAGGCTTTCAAGGTGGGCCTCCCGCAGAGGACGTGGAATACTCTCCGAAAAACCTAAAGACTTTTGCTCGGGTGGCGCGTATCGTTGAGGCAACCGAAGTTAATTATGGCGTGTGATGAAAAAACTCAAATTTCTGGTTTCTCTCCATACGCAGGACAACGATTTCCAAATAGCACAGGCCTTGGCCGCAGAAGAGGCCGCGCACAAATTTGGCGTCGATGCGGAAATCACTTTCGCCGACAACAATGCAGTGAATCAAAGTACACAGATTCTGCAGGCGATCCAGAATCGTCCCGAGTCCAGGCCGGACGCGATTGTGTTGGAACCAGTGAGCGGCACCGCACTGCCTCAGGTGGCCCGCGCTGCCAGCGCAGCCGGGATCGGCTGGGTGGTATTGAATCGAGATCCAGAGTACATGCCGGAGCTACACAGGCTAGCCACCGCGCCTACTTTTGGGGTTAGCTCCGATCATGTTGAGATCGGGCGCATCCAGGGAAAACAATTTGCCGCCCTGCTTCCGCAAGGTGGTTCGATCCTTTACCTGGAAGGACCGTCGCAAAGTGCATCAGCTCAGAAACGTACAGCGGGAATGCTTGAGAGGAAACCTTCGAACATACAAGTTGTCATGTTAAAGGGACGGTGGACGGAGGAGAGCGCTGAACGAGCCGTAGTTTCCTGGCTAAGGCTCGCCACGTCGCAAAGCAAAGCAATTGATCTCGTTGGTGCACAAGATGACGCTATGGCAATGGGTGCGCGCAAAGCCTTTGAGAAGGTTACCAACGAGGAAGAACGCACCCGATGGCTCGGCCTGCCGTTCACCGGTTGTGATGGCCAGCTAAAGACAGGCCAAACGTGGGTGCGCCAAGGATGGTTAGCCGCGACGATTTATTTGCCACCGCTTGCGGGAACGGCGATCGAGATTCTTGCAAAAGCCATTCAGCAAGGAATTCGCCCCCCGGAACGCACCATGACCGAATCGTTCTCTATTCCGACTCTGGACACGCTAGCTCCACGAAAATCACAACCTACTCCTCTGTCCTTTCCAGTCCGGAAACCATTCAATCCCTCAATCTCCTGATTAATGCACCAACGGTCCATGTCCGTAATGTGACGGTATAGGGCAAGGACGGAAAAACGAACAAAGTGTTCGACGAGACGAAAAGGTTGCCAGAGAAAAAGAAATGGACCAGTTCGGCTTTACCGATGAAGTTTGAAAAACAGCGCAAACAACATTCCTGCCGCGAGCAATTGCAGCGAGTTGGGCTCGGGCACTGGGCTTGTGGAAGAAACAAACTTCGCGGTCAAGATTGACTGAGTAGCTCCTGCTCCGGAAAATAGGAAAGTTCCTGGCAGCAGAGTCGGGTGTGTAGGCGCACCCGAGAATAAGGGCATACTGTTGCCGTTTAGGTTAGCGAGAAATACGGGCAAATTAGGAAAATCATCCAGCAACACTATTAAATTCGTTCCCTCAATCCCGATGTCGATATTGTGCGCACTGCCGTTCAGAATCCCGGTCACCATTTGAATTCCGAAGCCTGTGCTGTCCGCGCCCGAAGGGGCCGGTTTAGCAGGAAGGGAAAAAGTCAGTAGATCAAGATTGTTGTCGAAGTTGAGAGTGTAGTCGATGCTGTCGGCGAGGCTTGGAAGTGCGAATACTACGGTGAGTAGCGCCAGAAGTACGAATTTGATGCGCATTTTGACCTCCACTGGTTGACCGGAATTTACACGGCGAATCCGTCAAATGCAAGGAGACGTTTTTGTGCTCGGTGGCCCGCTCCGAACTTCCACAAGCCAAGGGTTAATGTAAGCATATTCTGAATAGGCGCGGTCAAGCTGATAAACACTAACCGGACAGCTGTCCGGTTACCCGACTACACAGTTGAGTCTAGGTCCTTTAAATTTCAGCGGTGCGTGTATAGTCTTCTTCTAGGCACCTATACTTGAGAGTGATTCCTTCCCTCGTAGTCCTGTCGCTTTGTGCCTATGTCATTTGGGAATGGGTCAGGTGCGTCAAGTCGGGAGAAGTAGTAACGCCAAAATGGCGGTCACGTACCGCCTTCGCTGGCTTTTGTTTTGCCACGGTCTCGATGGTGCTTTCACTCTTCCTCTTCATCCACGCCGCCTTTACAGGTGGCTATCCCTTTTATCATCCAGTTGAGTTGTTTTGCATCCGGTTCGGATTTCAAACGGCTTTGGTTGGACTCGTAGCTGCAATTGTAGGTAAAGGAAAATTGCGGCCCCACGTAGCTGTAATCTCGATTTTCAATCTGCTGCTTTGGTTTGCGGACGCGATGGCTCAGTGATGTTTTTTCACATGCTTGATTACCTACCTCCACAATCTGACCTGCACCCCGTTTTCATCCAGTCATAAGTAGATAATCTGGAATTCTTGCACATCTTGTGGGGCGCACGCGGGTCTTATCGAGACGAGCGGGGTGGGGGGGCGCCGGTCGCGCGGCGACTTCGTCGGCCTATTCTTCCGGTGTCCTGTATCCCAAGCTGCTGTGGAATCCTGCGTCACAAGAATTCCCAACTTCCTCTCGGAGAACTACTCACTATGAAAATCAAAACGGAAGCTATCTCGATCCTGAAAAGATTTGGCTATACCGAGCGTGAAGCCGGATTCCTCTACCTGGTCGCCATCCATTCTGGCTACTTTACCCAGCGCCAGTTCGCCGCATTTGCATCCATAAAACCAGGGGGCATCGTCACCGCCTTTACCAACAAGCTCGTTGCTCGGGGGCATGCCATCCGAGCAACGGTACCAGAACAATGCGCACGTTTTTCATTTCCACTACAAGGGAATGTACTCGGCGATTGATCGAGAGGACCTCCGCAATCACCGTGCTCACAGTCTTGACTATATGAAGTCCCGTCTTGCGATCCTCGACTTTGTGGTTCAGCACCGCGATCATCAGTATCTCGAAGATGAGGCCGAGAAGGTCCAGTACTTCGAGGAAAGGTTTGAGATTCGACGAAAGGATATGCCCGGCCGTACCTATCGCGGAGCACTAAAAGACCCTGACACGATTCGGCATTTCGTTGACAAGTTCCCCCTCTTTCTCGACGCAACACAAAACGGTGAGCCGCGCATCACTCTGACCTTCATTGATCCAGGCACGGGAAACTTCAACGCCTTCAAGACTCATCTCGAGGCATATGCCTTGTTCCTGTGCCGCATCTCCCGCTTTACATTCTTTTTTGCGAGCCCTGATGCCCGGACCTTCACAAAAGCTGAGGAGCTATTTCGAGACGCGATGGAGAGTGCGCCGCCGAAGTTTTCCGAGCAAGTGGCGCGCTACTTCAAGCTGCGTACGGATTGGGAAGCCAAGCGATACGGATTATTCAAAAACCCCGACCTCGAGTACCTGTACCTGGCAAAGAAGCGTTTTTCGGAGGAAACCTATGAGCGGACCTTCGCGGAATGGAAAGCGGGTCGGCTCACTGAAACAGACCTAAGCGCAGTGATTCAAAATCAATTTCAACCCAAGCAGGATGTCGAATTCAAGACTTACGAGCTACCTCGTGACTACTCTCTCTTCGAGCAGAACTCGCAATTCAGCACCAGAAACCCTGTAAATCGGAAATCGGTACGGTTTGCTGGTTTGTTTTCCACTCCCATTTCTCGTTAGCCCAACAGACCCAATCAGATGCGAACCAAAGGCATCAGAATGGGGGCGGAGGAGAAAACACATAAAGGGCGGTAGCGACCCCACCTCCGGTCCCTTCGGGCTTCGGGGATCGCTACCGCCCTTTATTTATGCGTTATCCAAGTGCGTAACTGCCTGGCAAATCGTTCCAGCATTCAGAATAGAAGATCCTCGATATTTCTCAATTATTTTTCCACAATGGCGAGGGAATTTAGTTTGCGGAGTTTTGCCAACTTTTTGGCTATAGGTATATATAGAGGGCAATTTCCTCAACTCAAACTTCCGCGACCCATCCTCTGATGCCCTCGGAGGGTTGAGCCGCACGAGTGCCTTGCACATCGCGCACACGTTAAGCAGGCCATCAACTGTTTTCGCCCACTTCCAGCAATTCTGAAGTCCAATTTTCCACAGCTAGTAAGGCAACTGACGTGACCACAGCAGAACTGCTTGCTACCATCCTCCCTCAGGCGACGCCAGCGAAGCGGAAACGAGGAAAATCCTTGAGCCGCAGAACTGGTCAAGATGGTCATATAGAAAAATCTGGGAAGTGGTACGTGGTTCGATTCTGGAAAGATGTTGAGGGTCAAGAGAAGCGAATGCACATGCGGGAACGCATCTGCCCGATTTCTGGACCGAGTCTTCTTTCTAAGAGCGAGCGCAAACGGAAAGCGAGGGAAATCATTCAAGCCAGCGGAGCAGATTCGCCAGGTCATTTCAACGAAGTCGTTGTACCGACTTTAGGCGTGGTCACCTTCCGTGAGCAATCTGAACAATGGATAGAACATGCACAAACCCGCAAGCGCAATTCAATTGGCGAGAGCTATGCGATCACGATTCAGGGAGCGTTGGATAAGTGGATCCTTCCTGCCATCGGTGATCTTCCGCTGGGTGGCATTGACAATCTTTCCGTCAAACCCCTCATCGACAAGATGGCCAAGTCAGGACTCAGCCCACGCACTGTGAACAAGTATATTGAGCACGTCAAACAGATCGTGGCGTCGTTGAAGCAAAGAAACGGAGAGCCCATTCACAAAAGAGTCTGGGATGCCGAAACGATGGACTTGCCCCTAGTTGAGCGAGCCGCACAGAAGCGTCCTTCAATCAAGGCGGGTACAGTCACAGAACTCATTCAGGAGGCCGTCGGGCAGGAGCAAGCATTGTATGTCTTGCTGGCGGCTACTGGGATGAGAGTCTCCGAGGCTCTTGCACTTGAAGCTCGTCACTTTATCAATGGCGGCCGAACCATCGTGGTGGACCAGTAAGTCGAAAAGAACGCTCCTCGCATCGTCACTCACCTCAAGACTGACGCTGCAAAGCGTGAGATCGATTTGCATCCAGACATCGCAGAGTACCTGCGGCAGTATTCTGTTGGAAAGATGGGCCTGCTGTTTCACACGGCAAATAGGAAGCCCCATCTTTACGGCAACCTCTCAGACCGTTGGCTCACGCCCAAACTCGCCAAGAGGGGAGTGGATCAGAAGGGAATGGGTTGGCACGCATTCAAGCGGTTCCGTAAGACCTGGCTGCGAGGCAATCGCTGTTTAGAGGACATTAACAACTTCTGGATGGCGCACGCACCGCAGACAATGTCGGAACTGTACTCGCATCTTCATGAGGAGTTGCAATTGCGCCTCAATGAATCGGAGCGAGTCGGATACGGATTCGTTCTTCCTGTGTCGAGCGATTCTGTTGTCTCGAATGTACCGAACACGCAGCAAGATGTTGAGAAAGTAAAAGCAGCCTAACTTGATGTGAGAGTGGGAATTAGATGGTGGGCAGTGCAGGGCTCGAACCTGCGACCTCCTGCTTGTAAGGCAGGCGCTCTAACCGACTGAGCTAACCGCCCTTCCTGCTCACATTTTTCCATCCTACAGGAAGCGGCAAGTTGCGTCAACGCAAGTGCCGCAGATTCTTGGCGATACTGTTCGGCTAAATTTGCGTGGGATGCGGGTTTTTGCGCACTTTTCTTGCGATTTTTCCGCTCAGCCGTTACACTCGAATACTTACTGGTTAACCAAAGGACGCTGCCTAGATGCTGTTGAACCGCGATTATGTCGGCCACATGGCCTCCGAAGTGATCAAAAAGCTCATCGAGGGCGAACTCATCGAGGTCAAAGAGAAAGACGTCGAGCCCGTCATCGCCCGCATGCGCATGCGCATGATGGAAGAAATCACCGTGGAAGACAAAGTCAACGAAGAAGCGCGCACCATCCTCGTGCAGCATCAGGACGAGATGCGCCGCGCCGGAATCTCGTACCAGGACATGTTCAAAAAGGTCAAAGGCCAGATTGCCCGCGATCGAAAGCTGATTCTGCGGTAGGGAAGAAGACAGGGGCGCACCGGAACCATGCGATTGAGCCGCGAAAAGATAGTCAGAATCTCTCACCAGGTCACCGACCTGCTGGTGCAGAGCAACGATGTGGAGTTCATCGAAGACCGCGACACCATCCGCCAGCACATAGTCCAGACCATCACGAACGTTTTGCGCGAAGAAGAAAAAGTCGAAGTGGAAGTCCGCAAGCGCATCACTTCTCAGAAAAAAGAGATTATCGAAGGCAGCGAAGAGTGGGACGTGCTGTTCCGCAAATACTACAGCGACGAGCTTCGCCGCATGGGCATCTCTTCCGCGCCCGAAGAGCACCAGAAAGCCGGGCACGGCGGCCACCGGTAGTTGGAAAACCAGTCCTAAGTTAAAAGTAATCTGTTTGAAGTTTCGGAGCCGAAGCGACGGCGTCTGAGTCGTCGTGTGCCTCGGCCGAGTAGTGACGGACGAACGCGATACCCCCCCCATGTATCTCCTAAGAGTGGTAGACACAAGACTTACGGGAAGGGGTGTCTGTAAGGGCATCTAAAGGAGTTACTGAGGCGTGTTCTATCCGGATGGCGCGATTGCTTGTAACAGTGGCAGGGACAGGAGTTAGGGGACAAACAGGGTTTGAATGCAAGGAGTCGATGTTGGCGAGAGAGTATCCACCCCTCCCCTGGGTAATTTGTGAAAGTCTGTCAAAGGAAAGGGTATGCGGAATCAAGTGTGCGCGAGTCTGTGATAACAAAGGGCGGGAAAATGGATCGAGTGAGGATTATGCGTGGAAGAGGAAAAGGAATGAGGTGAGTGTTCGAAGATCAAGAGACAGTACATATGAGAAAGTCACACCAGCAGTAAACAGTGACAAGAGTTAATTTGCCTGACGGGGAAAATTCAAGAGAAAAGAGAAAACTGCGACGCGGGTTGAACGACGAGGGGCACTCTGCTTGACGGGTGAAGGGGATTGGTGTGTTGCGTCGCACCCACGGCTTGCGCCGTGGGCTATCTTGTGTCGCGTCGCGGGCGCTTGGGCGGTGATGTTTCGGATGGATTTGGAGATTTATAATTCGAAACCCGCACCCTGGGAGGCGTAGGGTGCGGCACCCGGCCCCCCTCGTTGTTTGCTATGAAGTTAAACAATTTGGTTTCCGGTCTCATGTCGAACCGAGGAAAATTTCAATAACCCACGAGATTGGGTGCCCCACCCGTCAACCGCAAGTCTGTGGCCCACCGGCGAATTGTTGAGGCCTGCAGCGCAAGTCGTGATGGATTATTTAGCCGGGGAGAGGGTGCCTAGTGTGCAGCTGGCGTTCTGTGGAGTGTAGGCGATGTCGCCATTCGGCGCACGGTAGATTTTGCGGCCGTTGACAGTTACCGAACCGGCGGCGGTGAGAGTTCCATTGGGCTGAAGAATAAAGGAGAGTGGCCCGGCGCCGTGCTGGAATTTGACGATCAGCTGAGCGCCTTCGGGCATGACAGAATAACCTTCCGAGCTGGTTACAGCGCCGCATTCCAAAGTCGCGGAATCGGAGCGGAACTCAATTTTAAGGCCACCCGCAACCGCGTAATTTCCGTTGAGGCGCAAACCGGGAGTGGAGTTGGCAGACTTGCTGGCTTTGCTGCCGAGGACCTGCGTCAATGCGCCCGATACGCTGCCGGATTCGCCAGTGGGGGGAAGGAGTCCGACATTGCAACGCTCGGTTTTGGGAGCGGTAGGCACAACGTAATTGTGGACAGTGGTGGGAACCATGGTGGTGGAAGTGGATTGATCGTTTACGGAATATTCCATGCCGTTGCGCTGGACCTGATCGGCACTATAGTTGGGCACGTCGTTCGCATCGATCTGGCGTTGCGTGGTGGTGGTTTGCGTCTGCGCGTCGTAACTGGTTGAGGTGTGGTCTGTAGCGTGGCCAGAGACGACTCTGCCAGCGACATCGGTGGGCCCTGGACCGGACAATTTGCCGTCAGGTTTAAGGGACAAAACAATTGGCTTGGGCTGAATGAGAACTTTTACGAGCAACTGGTTGGAGGATCGCTCCACGGAATAGGGAAGTTGCATCGGGATGAGCGTTCCGCAGGAAACGGATGACGTGGTTTGATCAAAAGAAAGGCTGAAATTTCCGGCGGAATAGACGCCGGTCAGGCGCAATCCCGGATCCCCGCCAGGAAGTCCGATGGAGGCGGCGGGATTTCCGCCAATTAAATCGACCAGACCGACTTTCATGCCTTCGCCAAGGCATTCCGTTTCGCTTCGTCCGGACTCGAGGCAGCGACGCGTGGCAACGGAACCGGGATCCTTTTTCGCGCTCTGCTCGGATTGTGCGATGGCGGCGTTGGTCTGGAGTTGCTGCATCGCTGCGCGCTTCTGCTGCTCGACCGCAGCGGAGTAATGCGCGTCGTTCCCACCAACGATTTGGGCAAATTGCCCATGCAGGGCTGGCGTAAGAAAAGTGGTCCACACAGGAATACCTTCAAATCCAAATTTCGGATCAGAGCGGCCGAAGTGGTAGGGATTTGTGGCCAGAGTGAATTGTTCACCGGGAAGATTTTTCGTTGCAGTTTGTATGAGTACCGATTGCATTTTGCTGTAGTTATCTAGGAGTTTTTTTTCGTCGGGGGAGTAGCCGGAAGGCGCGCGCGAGCCGGCGAGAGCGGTAATGATTTCGGAGAGCTGATAAAGAGCACCGATGGCCCGCGTGATGTTGCCCTTGGGGGTGCCGTCGGCCATGACCTGGACGACGTAGCCGTAGTTGGGAAACTCGGCGAGATAAGGTGGATTGAACGGTGCGCCGGCCTTGCAGGCTTTAACCTGGGTGACGATTTCGGGTCGAAGCTTGGGGACCTGTAGCAAGAAACTTGCCGTTTTGTTCGGCCTTGACAACACAGTAGTCCTGGCCGTTTTGCTTCTGGCACTGAAAGACAGTGAGCGAAACACCACCGGCACATTCATACGGTGTATCGAGAAGCAGATCGGAAGATGATGACGGAGTCGCAGTAGATCCAGGGGAAGGGGAAGAGGAAGAGGGGTCTTTGAGTTTGCACATCTTGGTCATCTGATAGACGACGGCGGCACGGGTATTGTAGCGCTCCGATTGCCCTTCGGTCTGGTAATAGCACATTTCGCCCTTTGGACCCACAAGGCATTTGTGGACTACGTAAGTCTTCCCGTCATTGCACGCGTAGGGGACATTGAACTTGAGGTCATCCTGGGCCGGTAAGGAGGTTGCGCAGACGAGGAAGAGAAACAGCGCGTAGATTGGGAAACGGGAAGAAGGGCATTTCATTACGGTCCTCCATGATGGGAGGGGATTGTACCAACCCAGGCGTGGAAGTACCACGTTTCTGTGTTTCGATCTAAGTATTCGTAGTGGCGGCCACACAACGCGAGTGTGGGTCGAACATTTTGTTCCATGTCCACTGGTCGGCAATAGAAATTGAGTTGATGCGTCCCATATGTGGCGCTTGCGTTGGTGCCTTACACCGCCCACCAGTTGCGAAGTGGGCTATCTCGTGTCGCCCCGCTGGCGTTTGTGGCACCCGGTGGATATTAAAGGGCTAGGGGGATTTGGGATTTGCTGAATGTTAACCCGCACCCTGAACGGCACAGACTGCGCCACCCGGAAGGCACAACCTTCATCAAGAGATTTTTTCGGAAGGATTGCTTGGCCCGCCTCCCGTAGCAAGCTGAAGCCCGTGTTAGGGGAAGGCAAAATGTCGGAGCCTGCCTGCTGCAGACAAGCGGAAGTTCAGACCCCCTGAAAAGCCAGGATAACGATTGGAGTTTTGCATGTGCCGATGACTACTGTGGGGATGGATTGTGCCGCGATCCCTCGACTTCGCTCGGGATGAACGTGTTGGTGGGTAATTTGGGATTGGCAGCTTGACGAACGGGGAGTGGGGACGGGAAGAACTGTTATGGAGAAGGAATCGCCAAGACCCAGGTTGAAAGGCGAGGGGCACCCTCCGCCTTTCTGTGCTTTTGGACGAACTCTTCGAACCGCGGCTCACAGAGTGAATGAATGCAGAATGTCTTTCCAGGGCCAGCCGCCAGGCGTTCGAGTCATCAGCGGACGGCCTCGAAGGGCT
>CAWAKR010000001.1:0-87428 GCA_963782755.1 Candidatus Acidiferrales bacterium | reverse complement strand
AGGAACTGAACCACGCGAACCGGCTACGCCCGCTTTGGAAGGGCGTCGGCCTGTATTCGCTTTTTTTTATTTGCTGCTCGTGCGCAACGCCGGGGCACAAGTAGAAAACGGACAAATCACCGGCGTGATCACCGACCCTTCCGGCGCAGTCGTAGTGAACGCCACGGTGGAAATTAGAAACCCCCTAACGGGTTACGAAGCCAGTTTTGAAAGCGACAGAACAGGAGTCTACCGCTCCACACAATTGATTCCTGGTTCGTATACCATCAGCATCGTTGTGCAGGGTTTCAAGACCATAAACGCCAAGAAGTTGGATTTGCATGCCGGAACGGTGATGCGAGTCGATTTCAAATTGGTTATCGGCCTGCGCTCGGAAACCATTGAAGTCAAAGACGCCGCCAATCTCGTGAATACCGAAAATTTTCGCTTGTCTTATACCATGGATACCAATCAGGTCGCTAACCTGCCGCTCAACGGCCGCAACGTCTACGACCTGATCCAATATCAGCCTGGCGCGATTAACGTGGACGGAACCATTCATCAGAGTGGGGCTAGCAATATTTCGCTGAACGTGGTGAATGGTGCGCGCGACACCTTCAACGGATTTCTAATAAACGGAACTCCAACACCGATCTAAATGGCAGGGCCGTGAATACGCCCATTCTCGACACCGTGCAGGAACTGCAGGTCTCAACATTGAATAATTTTCCGGAATTCGGCTCGAACGCCGGAGCGATTACCAATGTCACCACCAAGTCCGGCACCAATCAACTTCACGGCAGCGCGTGGGAGTTTCTGCGCAATGAGGCCTTCGACGCGAATCCTTTTTTTGCCAATCGTTTTGAAGATCCCGCGGACCGCAAGCGGCTGCCACTTCGATTGAACCAGTTCGGCGCTACTGTTGGCGGACCCATAAAGCGAGACAAGCTATTTTTCTTTGCCGGCTATCAACACGAGAATTTTGTGATTTCGTCTCCCACGCCCGTCCTCGCCGAATCCGCGGAGTCCCGCGCCGCGACGATCGCGGCGTTTCCAAATTCAGTTGCCGCGTTGCTGTATTCATCATTTCCTCCCGCTGGCCCAGTCACTCCTCAGGTAACGCTGCGCGAAGCGATGGACTCGCAATTTATTCATTTCTTCAGTTTTGCGGACTATCTCTGTCCGGCCGCCACTGACGGTCTAACTCGTACCCCAGGGGGAATGTCCAAAAATTCGCCACTTTGTTCGGAGTAGAGCAAGGGGATATCGATCAGCTGAACGCCAGCTGTCCAGGTGGCTCGCCTTACTCTTCCCCAAGACCAGGAAGCTTTAACCGCGATGCTGATTTTCTAGATCTGCTCATTGATACAGGACCTGTTCAGTCGTCTGAAAATCTTTTTGACGGCAATGAGCTCTCCCTGCGCATGGACTATATTCCCGGTCAGAATGACCGCATTTTCACTCAGCTCAGCTGGGCCGAGTCCAGGGACCAATACATCAATCGCACGCTGCGCGGATTCGCAGGCCCTGGAAACTTCACAACTCCCGTCTTTCAAGTCAGTTTCCTGCATACGTTTACTCCGACATCTTCAAACGAGTTTCGCGTCGGGTATGTTGGCAGCGAAGGTGGCATAAAAGTACCGCTGCCGGGGGTGCCACTTGTCGGCATGGATGTGCTGGGCTTTGGCGCTAACCTTGGTGATCCGGGACGCACCAAGGAAAACATTCTAATTTTCAATGAAATGTTCTCCACTCTTCATGGCAAACACAGCTTTAAATTCGGCGGAGAACTGCGTCGTAATCTTGAAAGCAATGAAGTAGATGTAGGCCGCCCTTCGTATTCATTCTTCGATTCTCTTTTCTTCGCCATTGATGCTCCGTATGGCGAAAGCGCCGGCATAGATCCCGGTTTTTCCGGCAACACTCCGGCCCACCTGGAAACCAATCTGCGTCATTGGCGGAACTGGAATATTGGAACTTTTATCAAGGATGATTGGAAAGTTTCGCGGCGGCTCACTTTAAATCTGGGACTCCGCTACGACGTTTATACCGACGTAACGGAAGCCAATGGTTTGGCCGCCAGTTTCCGGCTAGGGCCAGGCGCAGATTTCATCGATAACATAACTACAGGTGCAGGACGGGTCAAAGCCGCGAGCCAGCCTTGCCCCGGTGATCCGCGGGCCACACTTGCCGGGGAGTGCGGCCCCGGAGGCTTTGCCGCTACGCCGAGTCTTGGTGGCGGCGATCACAATAACTTTGGTCCTCGGGTAGGTTTTGCCTGGGACGTATTCGGCAATGGCAAAACCTCGTTGCGTGGTGGATATGCAATCTCTTATCAAGCAACGCTGCAACAGCGGCTCAACCTTACGCGCTGGAATCTTCCGTTCGATCCTGTGAATAGAATCACTAATTTTCTAGACGGCAATTCCAATGCAACTGTTGTCTACGGTCCGGTAAATGGGGGGAAGCCCACTTTTCTCGGAGCCGCTCCGCCCGCACAACATTCTGGAACAGGAGCACAGGCGACTGGAAATATCTCGGGCTGGGATCCGGCCAACCCGCAGACGTCACTCTTAAACGCCATCATTTTTCCCGATGCGCAGCATGATCCCTATGTGGAAAATTGGATTGTTGGCGTCCAGAGAGAGATTGTTCCCAAGCTCACCGTGGAAATAAATTACGTGGGCACCGCTGGGCACAAACTCTTCCGCGCGGAAAACGTGAATCGCATCCCGGGAGGTCGGCTGCCGGAAGGCGTCTGTATCACCGACAATTTTAGCCGCAAGCTTTGCAGCCAGATCGACAGTGGCACGGCTGCTAACGGACTCACGTTCAACCCGGATGGAAGATTCTTGAATCCCAACTATGGTGCGTTGCGGGTTTGGGAAAACTCCGGCAGCTCCTCGTATAACGCTCTGCAAATTTCTGTGAACAAGCAACTCGCTCATGGCCTTCAGTTCAACTTGAATTACACCTACAGTCACTCAATAGACGACGGGTCGAGCTGGTCAACCGCCACCGTAAACGGCGCGGCCGCCGGCGACGCATATACTACCGATCAGACGCAACCAGATCTCGACAGGGGAAATTCCATTTTCGATGTTCGACACCGCCTGACGTTTAACTACATCTGGGAGATACCATTTTTCGCGAGCCGCAATGATTTCGTCGGCGTACTGCTACGCGGATGGCAGTTAAATGGTATTTGGTCCTTCCAGACTGGCACGCACTGGTCACCTTACAATCCCGCGCCGGCAGACTTACAACCTCGTGAGGGTTTTCCTCTGGCCTGTGAATCTGCTTCGTTTGATCTTGCGAATTGCGTGAACATCGGCGGGGACTACAACCTCGACGGCGAATCCAATGATCGCCCCAACGCGGTCACCAACAATCTTCATCCCACGCATTCTCAGTGGGCCGATGGCTTTAATTTGCCCACGGACTTTTTCACCGCGCCCTGTCTGGGCTGTGTTGGAAATCTTGGTAGAAATACGTTTGTCGGCCCGGGCTTTTGGCAGGCGGATATTTCGATCTTCAGGAATTTCAAGCTTTCGGACAGGCTCAGTCTGCAATTCCGCGCGGAAGCTTTTAACGTCTTTAACCATACGAATTTCTTGATCGGCAACAACAGGGCTCTGCATGATCCTGTGTTTGGACAGGCTGGCGGCACCGCCCCGCCGCGCAACCTGCAGTTCGGTTTGAAACTGAACTTTTAGATGGCGGTCAAACTAGGATGATGTAAATTACTGAAACTCGCCGAACTCGGTCGCCCGCTCCGTCAGATCTGAGTAAGCTAGCTAATCTTCTAGGTTTCAATGGCTGCTTTTCCGTAAACAAATAGAAATGCAATAAATACATTTGCGTTCAACTATTCAGAATTGTTTTGCATAAAGTGTCGAAGTTTAGAAAAGTGGGAGTCAAAACTACGACATTTAGATGGATTGTTTATCTTCGCTCTTTTGTAGAGGATTGTTGCGCGCAACCGACAGTAGCTTCGCAAGCAGAAGAATCCCGAGAGTAAACAAGAACAGCCAACCTATTGGCAGTATCTCCCACCCGGTTCCGTTCACTCTATTCCTCCCGCTTGATACCAAGCCGCTGGGCCTGAAGCTCGTCCAGAATAAATGCTGTGCACAGGTTGCAGTAGACCCCTGCTTGCCTTAGCGCCACAAGGTAGTCCTTCGCCTTACTTATGCTCATTTCTTGCTTCGACGCCCGATGTCCACAATCAGGACAGGTTATGAATCCATGCTTACCGTTGCAGAACGGGCACCCCGGGCGTGGACATCCGAAAATATCGAAGAACCGTAAGCGATCGACCCCCTTTTTCGTTAGGCGGTGTCCACCTCGTGTCCGTTCCAACAGTCCTTGTCGCCCGAGGTGAGATAGGTAGGATCGTGCCGTCCCCGGGGCATATTGAAAATGCCCCACTAGGTGCCGCGCATGCAGTGGATTAGTCTTCTTCGCCAACAGGAGCGTTTTATGCTTATTTGTTTTCATTTCTGAACAAGTTTAAGAACTTCCGTAGAAACGGCAGGATCGTCGGGAACTTGCGCTCTTAGTATGCGCAGCGCACCACCAAGTAACAGGAGAAGTAGGCGGGTTCTCCGTTCCTCCAGTTCGTTCTGGGGAAGTGGGACGTATAGGACCTCGATAGCGAGTTGGTTGGCCTTGGTCATTCGTTGCCTATATGGCAATGCAAGGCAAAGATTAACATTGTCGTTGCCTTGTGGTCAACGTTGACTCTTTGGCAATCGATGGATAGACTTTGGCTTATGCAAAGAGCTCCCAAACAGAAGGCTTCTGAGGGTTTCATCAGGCTGTTGCGCGATGGTATGGACAAGCGCAAGATATCTCTGAATCAGCTCGCCGAGCAGGCCAGCATGTCCCCGGCCTTCTTAAGCAGAATCATGAACAAGCAGCGAGGGCTACCCACGGATAAAGCGATCCTACGACTTGCTGAGGTCCTGGATTTGCAGCCGCGTGAACGGTTGCTCATTGAAGCCGATCGCATCCCGGAGGAACTAAAACCTGGGCTGACCGAATTGCGCGCCCCAGAATTGTTACGATCCTTTGGAAAATTGAATGAGGCCGATAAGCAAGTCATTCTGAATCAAGTAAAAGCGTTAGAACTTAAACATCGCGGTAAGAAAAAGCCATGAGACCTCAAAACGAATTCCCAATTTTTACATTGCTCTGTGATGTTCTGACTCCGCTTTGCTCTCCGGGCATAGCGGCGGCAAGGCTTCAGCAAGAGCATGGCGTCCGCTCATTGGATGAGACTGATCAAGTCGTGGCGAATCTTGGGTATGAGATTAGCCATGTGGACCTTCCCGAACAAGTAAGCGGATTCGCTGGGATCATCGGAAATAAGCCACACATCGTGTTAAATCGCGCCCATTCTCCAGGCATACTGGATTACACCCTTGCCCATGAGTTGGGTCATTGCGTTCTTCACCTGGATGCCGCGCTTGAGAAAACAAATTCGGAATTTTCGGAAATACTACCGCGTGAGATAGAAGCTGACCTCTTTGCGGTTAACTGGACTCTGTTCGTCGGAAACAAGGCTCAGCGCGACCGGCTATTGGAGGAAAATCCTCATTCATCCGCCGCCATTGTCATGTGGTTGGTGCTTATGGTTGCAGCCGTAGTAGGAGTATTGATTTTCGGGGTGTGCGCCAAGCTTAGCCCGAAGCCTCTTCCATTACCCGAACCAATATGAATCCCAAACCTACCGTCTGCGGTCTTTATACCCGCGTCTCCAGTCGCAACCAGGCAGAAGCCGATTACAGCTCCCTGGAAACCCAACGGGAGCGACTCGAAGCATACTGCAAGAGCCAAGAAGACTTTACGATTTATCGCGTGTATGAGGACGGAGGGTATTCTGCTGACTCTCTGAACCGGCCTGCGCTGAAAGAAATGCTCCGTGATATACGCGAAGGAAAGCTGAACTGCGTCTTGGCTTACAAGATTGATCGCCTGACGCGTTCGGTAAAAGACTTCCATATCCTCATGGAGGTATTTGACCGAACAGAAGTGAAGTTTGTTTCGGTGACTCAGAGCATCGACACCCAGAATCCGATGGGCCGTCTCCTGCGCAACGTATTGCTCGACTTCGCACAATTTGAACGGGAAATGACAGCGGATCGAACCCGCGACAAAATGCTTCAACGTGCGCAGAAGGGTCTATGGAACGGCGGCAACGTCCCCTATGGCTATTCCGCAGAAAATAAACGACTCGTTATCAATCCCGGAGAAGCTGAGCGACTTCGATTCATGTTCGAGCGCTTTGCAGAGTCTCCCTCTCTCGCTCGGTTGCGAGATGAACTTCGCGTTCGTGGTTGGAATGCCCGTTCGAACAGGCCCTGGAGCAAGACAGCGATTGATCAAATACTCCGGAATCCTCTCTATTCCGGATATGTCCGGTTCAATGAACAGCTATACAAGGGCGATCATGCGGCGATTGTGGCTGAGACGCTCTTCCAGAAAGTTCAATCTGTCAGGAGAGATCGAAGCCACGGCTCAACGAAGTTAGCTCGCCCGTTCTTACTTAAGGGATTAGTTCGTTGTTCTGTGTGTGGCTCATTTATGACTCCTCACTACACCCAGAAACGAAACAAGGAGGGGTCCGTATATCGCATCCCGTACTATCGATGCACCAAGACGATGCACTTTGACAATACGGTGTGCACGATAAAACACTTAAATGCGGACCACCTTGAGGGTCTAGTGATTGGGAAGCTTTCTGAGCTAAGCCAGAATGAAACTTATCTGAGAACAGCCGTCGAGCAGCTAAACGGCGATCTGTTGAGAAGAGTGGAGCCCCTGGAAAAAGAGGCCCAGCAGATTCGGAAGCGCTTAATGGGAATCGAAGATGAAATCGGGCAGTTTGTTAAAGCCCTGGGACAAGGGAAACTTTCCTTGGCGCGACTGGAAACACAAATTGGCATTCTGGAAACCGACAAGCGGGCATTACAAAATGAGTTGTTTCTGTGCGAACGCAAGATAAACGAGTCAGCAAACCACGAGTTCAATGCTGATCTCTTGCGCAGAACTCTTCAGGATTTTCGAGCTTGCTTCGAGACCTTGAGCCCACCAGAGCAAGCCCAGGCCGTGCAATGTGTGCTTAAAGCCGTAACGGTTAATCCAGGCAAACTTACTTTGGAAGTCTTCGAATTAGGTGAATTCTGCCCAAGTTCGCAGAATCGTAAAGAATGGCTCCGGGACCTGGACTCGAACCAGGATTTTAGGCTCCAAAGGCCCACGTGCTACCAATTGCACCATCCCGGAGTGGATGCGCAACCCTACTAGTTTACTTGAGACTGGAATGACTGCAAACTGCAACTTCTGACAAAAGTTATCGGGAGGGAAAATGCACGAGAGCTTAAGTCGAGGAGAACTAAGTAAGACCGCCACACGGCGTCAAGTAATCGTAGGGGCTGTCCTCACGATAGGAGGAGTCGTTCTCAGTCCCGGCAGGGCATTGGCCGCGATCGAGGAGGAAATATCGCACTCTGCAGAGGCGATTCATCAAGAGGCTGTGTTCAAGGCGAGTCGAAAACGGGTGTACGAGGCGCTGACCGATGCGAAACAGTTCGACAAAGTGACTCACATGGGCGCAGCGGCAAAGGCAGGAGCGCCTTTGGACAAGATACCGACAGAGGTGAGCGCGAAAGTCGGGGGAACATTCACGATATTTGGAGGGCACATCATCGGAAGGCAGCTTGAGCTTTTGCCGAACGAGAGGATTGTGCAGGCGTGGCGGGTGGTGGACTGGAGTCCGGGGATTTACTCCATCGCGAGATATGAATTGGTTGAGGAAGGCGCCGGGACGAGAATCAAATTCAATCACACGGGGTTTCCCAAGGGACTCGCAGAACATCTGGCGGAGGGGTGGAGAGGAAATTACTGGGAGGCGTTGGAAAAGTTTTTAGGATGAGTGCAGGAAGAAACAGGATTGGTGTTGTTAGGCAGGAGTTCGACGTTTCTGCTAAAATTTGATGGCTGTTTTGACGACGGAGAGATGGCCGAGCGGTTTAAGGCGCACGCTTGGAAAGCGTGTGTAGGTTAACCCCTACCGTGGGTTCGAATCCCACTCTCTCCGCCATTTTTTTGAAATCCACAATTACAACGGAGGGTTCACGGAGCGGAAGTGAGTGGCGTTTGCCCCGTTGCAATCTGGGTACAAAGGTACTTTGGTACAGTAGCGCCCGGACGTATGGACATGGGACAAAAGGATGAACGGAGCAGCGCCTATGAAACGGATCATCCTGGTGATTTTCTGCGCTCTAATGTTGAGCAGCATGGGGCCCCAAGTGGCAAGGGCGCAAGCACCTCAGGGTGCTGGCACCGACGGTAAGTCTAATAGAATCAAGGGCCACTGGCACTGGTGGCATTGGCCGAAGCGCGAGAAGAAAGCCAAAACTCCGCCACTCTATTCTGTGCCGAAATCAACCGGCTGGTGGCATCACCACGGACCAGGCCCTGCGGGGGCAGGGGTAAAGTAAAGTGCGCCTCTCCGGGTAGTCGCCCACCTCGGAAAATTATCGCCGCAGAAGCCTTGCGTGGCGTAGACGCCGGCACTCAAAACGGCTGATTACTGCAAACGCTCAACGACGTAAAGACTGCCCAAACTCCGCCGAGTGTTACTGGTCACGTTCTAACGGGATTCTCCATTCAAGACAGGTAATCGGAACTCAAGAATAGCTAGCTTCCACTGCTCATTCTCCGACGAGGGATTTGTATTGGGCGGTAGTGAGCGGAACGACGGAGAGCCTGCCGATCTTGACCAGTGGAGAATTGGCGAAGAGCTTGTTGTGCTTGATTGCGCTCGAGCGCGATTGGCTTCGCAATGGGCTGTCCGGCTTTGATTTTGACAACTGGTTTCTTCGGATCGGAAGCGTCAGCGGAAACAACTGTGCCCGTGCCTACGGCGCTGCGCACGCCGCCCGTCTCGTAAATAATGACGCGATCGCCGGGTTTCATCGCACGCATATGCATAACGGCGGTTGGATTCGCAACGCCTTCCCAGACGGTTTCTTTGTCTTTCTGCAGATCGGCGAAGGAATATTCACTCGGCTCGGTCTTCAACAGGTAATCGACAGGCATGGTGTCTCCCCAAGCGGAATTTCGATGACTAATTCTCAACGAGAGTGATTATACGCGGGCCTGATGTCACTTGGCTGACGCGAGATTCCGGGGCCTATTGCCTCCGAATGAAATTGACCGCACAATAGAGGTTCTCGCCCCTCCGCCCACAGAGGCCCTATGTTTTTTCGTTCCATTGAGCAGGTTCGCCGATTTTTTCGTGTGCTTGGCGGTTTCACTCTGCTGCTAATCGGTTTCATCATGTTCTTCACGCCTGGTCCCGGCTGGGTGGTGATCTTCTTCGGGCTCACGTTGCTTGCGGCGGAATTTGTGTGGGCTAAGAGACTGGTGGATCGTATGAAGCATGAAGGCAATCGATTGAAGGAGTCCGTGCTGAAGTTCGGGCGAGAGTGACGCGCGAGGGGAAATTCGCAAATGGCCAGGGAGTGGGCGGGGAAGTGGGCGCTGATCACTGGTGCGAGCGCCGGCATAGGCGTTGCATTCGCATCGCAGTTGGCGTCTGAAGGGACGCATCTGGTGCTGACGGCGCGGAGGCGTGACCGGCTTGAAGAATTAGCCGCAAAGCTGCAACTGGCACACGGCATTCGGACGGAAGTTGTTGCTGCAGATCTGGCCCGGCCAGAAGGTCCGCAAGAGATTTACGATTTCACGAAACATAAAAAGATCGAAATTGACCTGCTGATTAATAATGCGGGGTTCGGCCAGTATGGCGAACTGACGAAGGTGGAAACGCAACGGTTGCTGGACATGGTGCAGGTGAATTGTTTGGCGGTAGTACACCTGACGCGACTGTATCTGGCGGAGATGGTGGCGCGGCGGCGCGGAGATGTTTTGATACTGGCATCGACGGCATCGTTCCAGGCGGTTCCGTATATTTCGACCTATGCGGCGACGAAGGCGTTTGATCTGTTGTTTGCCGAAGGGCTTGCAGAAGAGATGAAGCCCTACGGGATTCGCGTGTGCGCGCTTTGCCCGGGGTCGACGGAATCGGAATTTCACGTGATTGCCGGGCAAGAGAAATTCAGCAGCAAGAAGCAAGAGACGGCGGAGAAAGTGGCGCGAACCGGTTTGGAAGCTCTGGCCGACGGTAAGAGCTATGTGATTTCCGGAATGCGCAATTTCATGGGCGCACAGTCGCAACGACTGGTGCCACGGCGAACGGTCACAAAAATAGCGGCGAAGATGTTTCGACCGGAGAAGCTAGAAACGAACTAAGGGCCCCGCATTGAAACCGTTCGTTCTAGAAACACATCCAATCTAATAGACGCATTCTGTATATTATTGACTGTAAAGGGGTTGCACTGCCAACTGCAATCTGGGAACTTTTTGCGAGTTCCGGGGAATTATCAGTGTAGGCAGGGCGTCTGACCAGGAGAGATGCAAATCGATTCTATCGAACGGGACGATGTCCTGCTGAGACGCTCGGCGAAAGGCGACGAAGACTCCTTCACGGAGATTTATCGCCGGCACCAGGCGCCGCTGTACCGCTTTGCGCTGCGCATGACGGGCAATACGTGGGCAGCAGAAGAGATTGTGCAGGATGTGTTCATGACGCTGATCCGCGACCCAAAAAAATATGACGCGGGACGCGGGACGCTCGGTGCGTTTTTGTACGGAGTGACGCGGAATCGCGTGATGAAACACCTGGAGCGCACCCCAAAGGATTTGCCGTTGATCGAGAGCGAAGATGAAGGGCACGCGGCTCATCCGAAGACGATTGAGATGGTGACACCGGCACACGTGGCAGAGCTCGGAGAACGGCGCGCGCGGGTGCGAGAAGCGGTTTTGGAACTGCCTTGGGAGTTTCGTGAAGCCGTGGTGCTGTGCTTGTTGGAAGAGATGAGTTATGAGGAAGCGGCGAAATTGCTGGATTGCCCCGTGGGTACGATCCGGTCGCGGTTGCATCGTGGAAGGGCACTGTTGCTGGCCAAGCTGGAGATTTTGCGCGAGGCGCCAAAACGCGCCGGAGCGAGCAGGTAATGGAGATGGAAAAACATTCGATGACGTGTGAGGAATTTCAACTGGCGGCGCTGGAACTTGAAGCGGCCGGACAGGATGGTTCGCTGCGGGAAGAGGCGCTCGAACATTCGCGAGAATGTCCGCAGTGCGCGGCGTACCAACAGAGTTGGATGGAATTGCGTGGAGATCTGAGGGCGCTGGGAGCGGAAGATGAAAATGAGCAGGCTCCTTCGCGCGTGGAGATGCGTTTGCGTCAGGAATTCAGGACAAAGCATAAATCGCTGAAGGGGCGGCGAACTGCGCTGATTGCTACCTGGGCGCTTGCAGCGGCTGCAGTGGTGGTGGGAGCGATTGGATGGGTCGATTGGCGGCACGAGCGGAACATCCCGGTTGCGAACCGGAATGAAACCACACAACCGGCAAATTCGCGCGCAGGTATAAATTCGCAAAAGGTACAGCCTGCAGGCCCGGAGTTGGGTGAAGTTTTGGTGGCGTCGAACGATACGAGTGACTTTACGTTGTTGCCCGCGAGCATGCCGGGGTTTCTGGGCGACGCGACGGTGGTTCATGTGCAAATGCAACGTGGCGCTCTGGGAGCCCTCGGGTTGACGGTGAATGAAGAGCACGCGGGCGACTGGATTCAGGTGGACCTACTGCTGGGAGATGATGGCCAGCCACAGGCGGTTCGGTTGCCGCAGACAGGGAATTAAGTTTCGACTTTCTGCAGGAAGAACCTGCACAAGCGGAGAGAAGAAGAGGAGATGAAAGATGAGAAGTAACAAGTGGATATATTCCGTGCTTTTCGGAGCCGCGCTGCTGAACGCGGCAACCGTTCGTGTGCACGCACAGGAAGGACCGGGTGGGCCGGGCGGTCCTCCACCTCCTGATGCCATGGTTCCCGGCGGACCCATGGGTGGCCGCATGGAAATCCTGGGATTTGGCGAGATGCATCCGGGATCAGTCGTTACGGGAGCGCCGTACACCGCTGTGGCCGTGTTGGAATCGAAACAATCCCTGGCAGACGGCAATACCATCAATCGCAGGACGCAAACGAATATTTATCGCGACGCGCAGGGGCGCACCCGGCGCGAGACCACACTTCCAGCGGTTGGGCCGCTTGCCGCATCCGGGCAGCCGAAGAGTTTCATCATGATTTTCGATCCGGTTGCATCCACGGCCTATGTTCTGCATCCCGACACAAAAATTGCGGAGCAGATGCCTCCGCATAAGGGCGCGAAGCAGGCCGGCGGAGATGTCCAGAGCAAGTTTGAAGCGCATATGCAGAAGGAGATCGCCGACGGGTCGCTGAAGAAGGATGACTTGGGCGTGCAGACGATCAACGGAATCAGCGCGCAGGGAACTCGCTATACACATACGATTGCCGCCGGACAGATGGGAAATGAAAAAGCCATTGTAGTTACAAGTGAGCGGTGGTATTCACCCGACCTGCAGATTGTGGTGAAGACAACGCGCAACGATCCGCGCTTCGGTGAAACCACCTATACGATAACGAGCCTGCAGCGGACAGAACCCGCCGCAGCGCTGTTCACGGTGCCATCCGACTACACAGTGCAAGCGGCGAAGATGCCGATGCACGGGAGAGGGAAGCATGGCCCAGGCGGACCTCCACCGACGGGAGCAAATCCAGGATCCGTTACTCCACCGCCTCCGGCTGACCAGAATTAGTTAGAACGAGCTTCTCTCCTGAAGACGGCGCGCCCTTTCTGTAGCTACCCCCATTGCTGCAGGAAGGGCGTAGTCGTTTGTGGAGAGAGAGGGGTCAGAGTTCAAGAAGCTTCGTTTCGCGATTTTGGGGATGGCGAATGAATGCTTCGGCCAGCTTGACGCCGGACTCCATTCCACGAAACCGATGCATGATTTCATGTAACGGATAGAAACTGGTTTCGGGAAGTTGGCTGGTGTGGGCGAAATTTGCGGCGCGTTTGCGGCCTTCTGTGGCGGCGATATCGACGTAATGAGTTGGCTGAAAGATTTGGGATTGCTCGCCGAGCATAACTTCGTAGTAGTAGAGATCGAATTTCCTGCCACTGTGCAACCAGGCATCGTAAACCAGCAAGGAAGCCGCGCGGTGATCGCGATGTGTGTCGACGGGCCAGTGCGTGAGGACCAGGTTGGGGTGTTCGTTGTCTAAGACCTTGCGGAAAGCGTCGTAGCGGGACGGGTTTAACTCCGTGTCACCATCAATCTGCCCAGCAAAAGCGGGCCGGGCTTTCAGGATGGCGCAGGCTTTTTCGGCTTCCGCGGTTCGAATTGTAGCAGCCTGCTCCAGGGTCTTGCTGTCGATGCCACGTTCGCCGCGCGTCAGGTAGAGCAGCACAACCTCGTGGCCGTGATCGGCGTACAGGGCCGCGGTTCCTCCACAACCGGATTCAGGATCGTCGGGGTGCCCGCCGACGATTACAATCTTCAACTTCTTGTCTGACGCGGATTTCGTCTGCGCTTCGAGGCCAGGCAAAGGCAGCAGTGCACCCGCACTGCCCATCAGCAAGGCGGATTGTCCCAGGAGATTTCTTCGTGTGATTTTCCCCATGCGGATGGCTCCTGTTGGTGCACGAGAAACCGAGTTGGCGTTAGCGATCGGAATCGACGTGGGCACTCTGTGCGCGGTCTAGCAATTCCATAACGTGAACCACTTCCTGCCCGGTGTTGTGAATTTCGGCGCCGGCGCGCAATTGCAGCAGGCAGCCAGGATTCGCGGTAACAATGATTGAGGCGCGGGTTCCCTGGGTGAACTTCATCTTTTCGCTGAGCAATTCGAGAGAGGCTTCGGTCTGCGTGACGTTGTAGACGCCGGCTGAGCCACAGCAAATGTCAGAGTAGGGCAGTTCGACAAGATCGAGACCAGGAATCGCAGTGATCAATTTTCTGGGAGCTTCACGAACCTTTTGCCCATGCAAGAGGTGGCAGGAGTCCTGGTAAGTTACGCGGACAGGCATGGGCTTTAATGGTGCGGTCAGACCAAGAGAGGCGAGATATTCAGTGACGTCGCGCATTTTGCTGACGAAGGAGACAGCGGCCGGATGCTCTGGCTCGTCGGCAGAGAAAAGATGGTCGTATTCTTTGAGGGTGGAACCGCATCCGGCGGCGTTGGTGATGATGGCATCGAACTGACCAGAAGCGAATGCGGCAATATTTTTGCGGGCCAATTGCCGCGCCGTCTCGCGCACTCCTGCATGGGCCGCCAATGCCCCGCAGCAGAATTGCTCGCTGGGGACGACCACTTCGCAACCATTGGCAGTGAGTACGCGGATGGTTGCTTCGTTCAGCTTGGTGAAAGTGACATTGGCGATGCACCCTGCAAAAAAAGCCACGCGTGCGCGCTGCTGGCCCTGTGCGGGGAACGTCTTGCCTATATGTTGATAGAAATAATTGGAGTCAATTTTCGGAAGCAACCGTTCGCGGTCGGCCAGGCCCAGTAATTTCAGGATACCGGATGCGCGGGCGACGGATTGCAGGCCGGAACGCTGGTAAATCTTTAATAAGTTTGCGGCCATCCGAATGCGCGCGGGATAGGGAAGCAGCCGTCGAAAAACGAAATTGCGGGCCATTCGTGTAAAGAACGGGCGTTTGTATTCCTGTTCGATGCGCGCGCGAGCGTGTTCGACAAGTTTGCCGTATTCAACGCCGGAAGGGCAGGCAGTTTCGCAAGCGCGGCAGTCGAGACATTTGTCGATGTGCCCGACAAACGAATCGGAGATCGCTAACTGGCCTTGCTCAACCAGGACGATCTGCCGGATGCGGCCGCGAGGTGAATCTCCTTCAAAATGCCAGAGGCGATAGGTGGGGCAATCATTAAGGCACAAGCCGCAGTGAACGCAACGCGCGAAGTCCTCGTAGACGAGTGGTGTGCCAGGAACAGTGTGAGGAGTCGACACGCCTCAGAGACCTCCCACAAATCGGCCGGGAGAGAAAATGTTCTTGGGGTCGAAAGCGCGTTTGATGCGCTCCATCAGAGAAAAATCGAGGCGTTTCGGGCCCCATATGTTGATGCGTTGCTTGAGAGTCTGGGGAGCGTGGAGAAGCGTGGCGGAGCCTTTCAGTTTGGCAATGGAGGTGAAGATGGATTCGGCAACGTTGCTGATGGCGTCGATGAAGGAAAGTTGCTCGTGTTCCGCGAGGACGAGGAAATAGAGAACCCCGCCGGCGCGGAAGAATGTTGCGCTGCGCAAAGAGGCCGCAGTGGCAATCTGGTTTAGCGCCAAAAGATCCGGACCTGAAACACTCGGGAGGACGATACGGAAAAGCGCGACGGCCGGTGCGGACGTGCGTAACCAGTCGAACGATTCACGGAAAGCGCCACTGAGGGCCGCATCGGTGGCGGCATCCAGTTCAATATTTTCGAGTGCGCCCGCAGCTTTCGCCAGTATTTCGAGTTCACGCGTGATTCGTTGGACAACGGATTCGTTGCCCTCACAGGCGATACAGACGCTCCAGCGGTTAGGGGCCGACTGAATGGGGAGAGAAACGCTGGATTTGTCGAGCATGGTGCGCAGAAGTTCGGTGGCCTGGGGATCGAGCAGTTCGCCATTGGCGATGGGAAGGCCTTTGCGATCGACGGAGGAACGAAAAGCGAGCGCCGACGGCGCATCGGAAAATGTTGCGATGTATCCGCCAAACGCGTGGGGCATCGGAAAGGTGCGGAAATTCAAGCGAGTGATGACGCCGAGGGTGCCGAGTGAACCCACCAGCAATTTGTGAAGGTCGTAGCCGGTAACGTTTTTGACGACGCGGCCGCCGCTCTTGCAGAGATTACCGGTGCCATCGACGAATTCAGCGCCAATGAGATAGTCGCGAACGGTGCCGTATTGCTGACGGAGAACGGAATCGATACCGGAGGCAACGGCGCCGCCGATGGTGGACGATTCGTAGCAGGGAACGGCGAGCGGCAGAAATTGCTGCTTTTTGTCGAGCACGCTTTCAAGTAAGCGCAAGGGCATACCGGCGTCGACGCTCAGGGTGAGATCACCGGGATCAAAATGAGCGATTGCTTGCATGGATTTCATGTCGAGGGCAATGTCGTAGCGGGAGGGTGGCATGCCGAAATCCATCTTGCTGCGTGAACCGCCGGCAATCAGGCTAAGGCCATCGGCGAGTGCGTAGCGGACAAGTTCGACTACCTGCTCCTGCGAAGTAGGGCGAACGATGGCCGAAGGGACAGAGCCATCCACCGCGTACTCGCGCAACTCTTCTTCAGCGGCAACGATGCGGTTTGCGCCGAGAATACTCTCCAGTCGAGTCGCTATGTTGGTCGTTGCGCTCACCGGACGGGACCCGCTTCTGCGTTGTCAGTTTTGATGCGGATTTCGCCGCAGCCTTTATTCGCTGGAAAAATCTTTCCGGGATTGAGAGAGCAGGCTGGGTTGAAGGCATCGTGTACGCGGCGCATCAAATCAAAATCGGCGTCGCTGAACAGGAGAGTCATCAGCTCACTTTTTTCCATTCCGACACCGTGTTCGCCGGTGAGTGCGCCGCCAAGCTCCACGCAATAGCGGATGATTTCTTCGGAAGCGAGAATGGCGTTGTCAAAGGCCTTTGGGTCACGTGGGTCATACAGCACGATCGGGTGGAGATTTCCATCCCCAGCGTGAAAAATATTTCCAATGCCGAAATTGTATTGCTTGCCGATTTCCTGAATGCGATGGAGAGCCTGGGGCAATTTTGAGCGCGGGATTACGCCGTCGAGAACATAATTGCTGGGAGCGAGGCGGCCGAGTGCGCCAAAGGCGTTTTTGCGGCCCTTCCAGAGCAGATCGCGCTCCTTGGCATCCTTTGCGGTGCGCACTTCCCTGGCATGGTGGGCCATGCAGACTTCATTAATCGCCGAAGCTTGTTCGGCGATGGACTCCCGCAAGCCTTCCACTTCGAGCAGCAGAATGGCGGCACTGTCTCGTGGAAATCCAGCGTGGATGTAGTCTTCGATGACGCATAGGGTCCACCCGTCAACCATTTCGCAGGCGGCGGGAGTAATTCCTTTAGCGGTAATCTCCACGACGGCTTGGGATGCGTCGTCGACGGAATCGAAGATGGCGAGGAGCGTTTTAACGGCTTCCGCTTTGCGCGAGAGTTTGACGGTGATTTCCGTGACCAAAGCGAGTGTGCCTTCGCTGCCGACGAAGAGACCACAGAGATCGTAACCGGTTGCGTCGCCATGCCGGCTGCCGATGCGAACGATTTCACCGCTCGGAAGTACCATCTCGAGAGAAGTAATGTGATTTACCGTGACGCCGTAGGCGAGGGTGTGAGGTCCGCCGGCGTTTTCCGCCACGTTGCCGCCGATGGTGCAGGCCTTTTGACTGGAAGGGTCAGGGGCATAGTACAAGCCCGCGTGCTCGACCGCGCGCGTGATATCGAGATTTACGACTCCGGGTTGGACGACCGCGCGACGGTTCTCCAGATCAATTTCCAGGATGCGATTCATGCGCGCGAAGACAAGCATCAGGCCGCCCGTGAGGGCCAGCGCGCCGCCGGAAAGTCCCGTTCCAGCTCCACGCCCCACGATCGGGACGTTGTGCTTCACCGCCAGTTTCACGATGGCGGAGACTTCCTGGGTGGTGCGGGGAAAAACAACCAGATCAGGCAAGGCTTTTTCTACCGAGCCATCGTACTCAAACAGTAGAAGGTCGTCGTGCTGGTGGAGCACGTTGGCTGGGCCCAGTAACGACGTCAGTTCACGGAGAAGAGAAGAGTTCATCGTCGGCGGTATACCTTCGTCATCTTACTATAGTGAGCGTCACGCCACGATGCGATATCGAGCCTGCGAGTGGACTTTTTCCTGTGTTAGTGTAGATGACCGGAGAACGTAGAGGACTAGATGGCCAAACCGAAAGTGTTTTCTACCCACGAGCTGTTTCCTGATGCCCGAAAGATGCTGGACACCGCGTGCGACGTCGAGTATTGGACGGACGCAGAGAGGCCGAGCCGGGACGAATTCTTGCGAAAGGTAAAAGACAAAGAGGGACTGGTCTGCCTGTTGACGGAGAAAATAAACGAGGAGATGTTGCGGGTGGCGTCGAAGCTGCGGATTGTCGTCGAATGTGGCGGTCGGCTACGACAATATTGATGTCGATGCATGCACCAAACGGGGCGTAGTGGCAACGAATACGCCTGGTGTGTTGGATGAAACTACGGCAGACTTTGCATGGACCCTGTTGATGGCCGTGGCGCGGAGGTTGGTTGAGGGCGAGCAACTGGCGCGTTCGGGCAACTGGAAGGGCTGGAACCTGGACCAATTGTGTGGCGCGGATGTGTGGGGAAAGACGCTGGGCATCGTCGGCTTCGGACGAATCGGGCGGGCGGTCGCAAGGCGCGCGAGCGGCTTTCAGATGAAAGTGATTTATACCGATGCCGTGCGAGCTTCGGAAGAGGCCGAAAGATCGGTGAACGCGGAATATCGCGACATGAATGGTTTGCTGGCTGAATCGGATTTCATCAGCGTGCACGTGCCGCTGCTGCCGGAGACGCGAGGACTGTTTGATGCGCCTAAGTTCTATCGAATGAAGCCAACCGCATTTTTGATCAACACCTCGCGTGGGCCGGTGGTGGATGAGGCTGCGCTGGTAGCCGCGCTGGAAAATAAAAAAATTGCCGGCGCAGCTCTGGACGTGTACGAGAATGAGCCATTCATCCTGCCAGGACTGAAGCGTCCGAACGTTGTGCTGGCGCCGCACCTGGCATCGGCGTCGCTGGAAACGCGCACGAAGATGGCGGTAATGGCGGCGAACAACGTTGTAGCGATTTTCAAAGGACAGATGCCGCCGAACATGCTCAACCCGACGGTTCTGAAGAAATCCTAGCTCATAGGTTATGCCGTCATGCCAGATGCAAAAAAGTCTGCCCGCGAAATATTTCAGCAGACGCTCGCTTCCATCGACATTCCTCGCGTCATGGGGAGCAAGCTCCAGTTCGAAGGTTCTCGGCTGATTGTGGCCCAAACATCCGTCGACACCGCAAAGGTAAACCAATTCCATATAGTCGCGATTGGCAAGGCGGCGCACGCGATGGTGGATGGACTGGCGGCAATCCTTCCCACGAGTGGTCCATATAGCGGCGTAGTTGCTGCGCCGACAACAGCCCAGTAAACCGTTGCCGGGGCTGAAGTATTTTGCTGCGGGTCATCCCATTCCAAACGCAGATAGCTGGAAGGCAGCAGAAACGATATTGGAATTGTTGCGTTCCTGCGATGAACGCACGCTGGTGTTCTTCTTGTTGTCTGGCGGAGGTTCGGCGCTGCTGGAAATGCCGCTGGTTCCGGGAATGAGACTGGAAGATTTGCAGTTGCTGAATCGAGCGCTGGTTGGGTGTGGCGCGCCGATAGATGCGATCAACACCGTGAGGAAACATCTTTCGGCAGTAAAAGGCGGAAGACTGGCGGTGGCAGCGGGCGCGGCAAACAAAATAACCATGGCGGTTACGGATGTTCCGGCCGGCAAGGAATGGGCGTTGGCGTCGGGGCCAACACTTCCTGATCCAACCACGATAGCTGATGTGATGAAGATTTTGACCGAATATGAGTTGCGGAAGAAACTTCCCGAGGTGGTCTTGGAGTGGCTGGATGAGGGGACAATGCCAGAGACGCCGAAAGCTCCGCACGAGGCGTTCAGCAATGCGCATTTTGCGTTGATTCTGGGGATGCCCGATCTTTTTCATGCGGCACACCATGCCGCGGAGGCGCATGGTTACGTGACGCGTTGCGACAATTCGACAGATGACTGGCCGATTGAGAAAGCCGTGGATTCGCTGCTCGCTCAATTGGACGAGTGGCAAAGGGACCATCCAGGTCAGCGAGTGGCATTGATAGCAGACGGCGAAGTTGCTTCACCCGTGACAGGGAATGGCACCGGCGGAAGAAATTCCGCCTTCGTATTGGCGTGCGTGGAAAGAATTGCGGGGCGCAAGATCGCGGTATTGAGCGCGGGAACGGATGGAATCGACGGCAATAGCCCGGCGGCAGGCGCGGTGGCGGATGGCGGAACGTTGGAGCGCGCCAAGTCGCTTGGACTAGGCGTGGCAGATTATTTTCGGCAGAGCGATGCTTTCACTTTTTTCAGCAAATTAGAGGATGCAATTGTTACCGGACCCACAAACAACAATTTGCGCGACTTGCGAATTTTACTTTCGGAGCCGTAAGCATTCCGGCCAGATGGCGAAATCGCCATGGCTATGGCTTTGCGGGCAGACGGGCCTCGATGGCTTTCAAACGTTCATTCATCTCCTCGACCAGTTGCTCCAATCGATTGATTTTTGAATCTTCCACTCCCTGATTGGGGGCACCGCCTTCTTCTCCGCCTTCGCCCTGTTCTGCACTCTCTTGGTGGGGCGTCCCTTTCGGTACCGGTTTTTTAAGTGAATCGATCTGCTGCTTGATCATCGGTGCGACTTCGATACTTAAATCGTCCTGCTTAAGCAGGGCTTCCAGCGCCGGAATCGCGGAAGCATCGCCGCGTGAGCCGAGCGCGAAGATGGCGGTGAAGCGAATCTGTGAATGGTTCTCGGGCAGATAACTGGCGATCTGTGCGGTGATTTCCTTATTGTCCTTTTGGAGTTTCGCCAGGCTGCTGATGGCGGCCTGACGCGAATCGAGATCCTTGCCGGGCTGGGACCAATCCAGCAGCAGGGGCACGGCCTTGTCGTCGCCGAGGGCGCCAAGTCCACGCAGCGAGGCATTGCGCAGGAAGCCGTCGGGAGACTCGCTGTTCAACATGGCGGTGAGGGTGTCGAAGGCTTTGGGCGGTTTCATGCGGCCGAGAGTTTGCAATGCGGCAGCACGAGCGCGCCAGGAGGAGTCCTCCTTAACAACGGATTCCAGCTTTGCGATGGCCGCGGAATCGTCTTTGAAATTGCCCAGTGCCTGCACAATTTGATTTCGGACCCATGGTTCTTTCGCGGAATTCAGCGCATCGAGCAATTGTTTCGCGGCGGCCGGAGTGCCGAGTTCGCCCAGCGAGCGGGCCGCAACGATACGCACCCCGTAGGTTTTGTCGTTCTTCAGCGCATCGCCCAGCGCTGCGGCGACATCTTCCTCTTTCTTCAATTTGCCAAGTTCGCTGGCGGCGTCGGCGCGATCAGCAACTTCGGTAGCATTCTTCAGTTGGTAGAGCCAATCCTTCTTTTCTTTTTTGAAGGACACCGACTTCAAGACCTGATTGCCCTTGTCGAAGAGAACCATTTGGGGCGTGGATTCAGAAGGAAACGTGAACATTTCCGAGGCCTTCGTGATGACCACAGGGTAGAGCTTGGGGCCAGTGCCGTTGGTGATTTCTACTTCGAGTGGAACGCGGAAGAGTCCGATGCGTCCCTCGATTTTTTGCGTCTCCTTGACTGTCAGCGCGACCTGCTTCTTCGTTTCGTCATAGGTATAGCTGACATCGAATTTAGGCGCCCCAGCACCGTAAATCCACTGGTCGAAGAACTGGTCTACGTTTGTGTGCGTGGCTTCTTCGATAGCTTTCGTCAAGTCCGCGGTGACAACGTTCTTGCCGCGATTCACTTCCAGGTAGTGTCTCAGGCCGGCGTAAAACTTTTGAGGACCAAGTTGCTGCCGCAGCATGTACAAGACCCAACCGCCCTTGTTATAGGCGTTTCCATCGAACTCGCTGGAATCGTCAAAATCGTGGCGAACGATGGGCTTGGCGTATAAGTGGGGACTGGCATTCCAAGATTTTGAGGCCTCCCATCGATCGTAATCGGCTTGCTCTTTGCCGAAGTGCTGCTCGATCCACATGGTTTCCGTGAAGGTGGCGAAACCCTCGTTGAGCCAGATATTGCCCCAATCTTTGCAGGTGACCAGGTCGCCGAACCACTGGTGGCCGAGTTCGTGAGAGATGAGGCCGTCTTCTCCTTCGAGGTATTCGACTTCGAGTTGCGGATGGCGCAGGGAGCCAGCGGTGTTGGTGGTGGCGCTGGAATTTTCCATACCGCCAGCAACGAAATCGTCGACCATCGATTGTGCGTATTTTTCCCAGGGATAGTCGACGCCAAGAGTGGTGCTGAAGTGCTCCAGCATGGCGGGAGTGCGGCCATAGTCGGGTGTCAGGCGATCGCCACGATCCTTCGGGGCGTAGTAGGTGACGGGGATATTTCGCCAGGTGTCTTTCACTTCCGCGAGTTCGCCAGCGACAACGGTGAAGAGGTAGGTAGAACTGGGCAGGGACTCGCGCCATGTCCAGGTTTTCTGACCGTTGCCCGCATCGGTAACACTTTGCAGTTTACCGTTGGAAACGGTGAGCCAGTCGGAGGGAACGGTGACCACAGTTTCCGTCGTCAAGCGGGCGTTGGGATAGTCGTAGGTGGGGAGATAGTAGCGGGTATCTTCAGATTCGCCCTGTGTCCAGACCTGCTTCGGACGATTGGGATAATTCGTATCGGGTAGGATGAAGTAGAGGCCCTTTTTTGGCTGGCCATCGTATTTGATTTCGATGTCGAATTTCTCGCCGGGTTTGGCGGCGTGGGGCAGGGAAACATTCAGTTTCGCGTCGGTGGTAGCGAATTTTGCGGGCGACTTGTTTACGCTTACAGATTGAATGTGCAGGGCGACGGAGTCGAAGGAAATTGTTTCTGCGGGCTGCAGGATGGTGACCGTGTGGGTAACGTCACCTATTACTTTCCGGTTTTCGAGGTCAAACCGCAGAACCACTTTCGAGTGCTGAAGATCGTAGCTTTTGCTACGCGCGTAGGGTTCATCCGCTTTCGCGGGAATCGCGCATAAACAGGCGAGCAGGATTATTCCGCACGTGAAGCGCAATTCCTGCCGCACCGTTCGCACGGCGGACTTCGTCGAAGTCATTCTTCGTTCTCCTTCACTTCTTGCGAATTAGAATCGTTTTCAATGATCGTGTGCCCGGCGGATTGCAGGACGGCAATGGCTCGGCGAGTGTCTTTGGCTTGGATCAAAAGATAGTCGGTGTCGAATGTGGACACGACAAAAATGCCGATCTGGGCAGCGGCAAGCGGAGTTGCGAGACACGCGAGGACACCGATTTCATCAAACTGGAATGGGCCACGGACCTTCAGGGCATGCCATTCAGCGGCGGGCCGCTGCGCGACGGGAACAGGCTCGATGGGGCAAACGATCGAGAGTTCATCGTGGGCATGTGTGATCGAGAAGAATTCGCCTCGGCTAGCCCATGCAGGGACGGCTGAATCTGGTGGAACGCGCAAAACTGCATAGCGGTCGCGGAGCAAAGAGAGGGTCAGGGAGCGAAGGGGAGAGGTCATGCGTGCTAGAAGAGGCTCCGAGTGGTACCACCATCGATGGCGAGTGAAACTCCATTGATGTAACTCGCGCGCTCTGAAGCCAGGAAGGTGACGACAGCGGCGAACTCCTCGGGTTTACCCAAGCGACCTGCGGGGATCAGCTTTTTCCAACCGGCAAATACTTCTTCAGGAGTGGCGCCGGTGCGTTCGGCCATCATTCCGGCGAGATCGTCCAGTCGATCCGTGCGGGTGTAGCCGGGGCAAACGTTGTTGACAGTGATTCCGAACTGGCCAAACTCGTTGGCGAGGGTTTTTACCATCCCGGTTACACCAGCGCGCAGGGAATTGGAGAGGAGCAGGCCTTCAACGGGCTGTTTCACGGAATAGGAGGTGATGGTCACGAAGCGCCCCCAGCTATTTTTCTGCATGCGCGGCAAGACTTCTTTTGCAAAATAGACAGTGCTCATCAGGAGTTGGTCGGTCCAGGTGCGCCAGTCTTCCTGGGTGGTGGCCATGAACAGCTTAGACGGCGGGCCACCGGTATTGGTTATGCAGATATCGACGCGGCCGAAGCGGTGTTCGACGGCGGCAACGAAGCTGGAGACGGCCTGAGGATCGCTGACGTCGAGCGCTTGCCAGAGGATGTCGCGGCCACCGACGGTACGGATGCGCTCGGCGGCTTTTTCCAGGTCGGCCGCGGTGCGCGCACAAATAGCGACGTCGGCTCCCTCACGTGCCAACTCCTCGGCGACGGCACGTCCTAGACCTTTGCTGGCCGCCGCGACGATGGCGACGCGACCGCGCAATCCCAGATCCATGAGAACCTCCGCGTCAGAACTTTAATGTTCTCTTGAAAAGCGAGGGTGCGTCAATTGAACGACACTGTAAGCAGGGTTGCTTTTCAAAGGCTAGCGCGCGGGAATGGTGATTAGCGGCAAGTTTTCCCGTTCACTGGTGTCGGCGAGAGTGAAGAACATCATCATCAGGGAAAACATGTGTTTGGATTCGAGGTCGCTGTCGTCGATCCAGAAATAGTTACCGCGATAGGCCACAGTCACAAACGAGTTGGTGGGCTTTGATTTCGAGCTTTGAATCCGAATCAAGCGAACCACATCCTTCTTCCCCTGCCCCCGCTCAAAGCCAGGATAGGCGCGGTGTTGGGCGAGATCCACATCGGGCACTTCCACTTGCGCCGCCATGACTTTCATCAAACTGAGGACCGAGCGAGTCATGACCGCAATCTCCTTATCGTTTGAAGAAATCGGGGCGAATACCAGTTTGAATTCGCTGGCGTTGGGATCGAGGTGCAGAAGAAGCCGAAGTTCTTTGATATCGGCAAGAGTTTCGGGCGGAACGTCTTCGGTGCGGAACGTGAGGAGATTGGTGGTCTGCTTCTTTTCATCTTCTTTTACATACGTGCGAACCGCACCAGAAAGCTGAATTTTGCGGACTAACTGCCGCATGCGATGGAAGTCTCCATCTGCAGGCACCATGCCCTCAAACGTTGGTTCCTGGTTGCGAAGGCCATTGATGGAGGCGAGAGTCGCGAACAGAATGGCGTCGGCAGGCGTTCCAGACTCAATGCTGAAGAATATCGATTGCGGCGGAAGCGGAGTCATCATGCTGCGGATGAATTTGCTGCCGGTCAAGGGAGTGTAAGTGATCGTCGGGCTATTCGAGAAAGAACCGGAAGCGCCCAGTACGCCGCTGCCATTGGGGCTTTGGATGGTGCCGCCGACGCTGGCGTTCTGCTGCAGGCTGTAGCTGGCCACGATGCTGCCGATGTCCACGAACGTGGGTGGGTCCATGTAGCGGAGTTTGACGATATTCAATAGGGTTTGGTCTTTCCAGGAGTCGGAAAGTGATTCGCTGTAGAGGGCGCGATCGCGAACCATGGAGCGGGGGCCAATCGCGCGGGTGCAACCAGTGACGAGTAATGCGAAGCCGCAGAAACTGAGGAGCAGGCTATTCGTTGAGCAAAAGGGTGTGAGTGCTCGCATGGATTTGTGGCGCCTCTAAGGTGTCTCGTACTGGTGATACCCCCGGTTGAGTGGACGATTGCAATGTTGAAGCAATCCCGCTGGGCATTTGAGATTGCCCCAGCATGCACAATCTTATCGCCATGGTGTAATTGTCAAAACTGACAGTCTAGTCGATCTGAAACGAGTGGGAATTCCTGGCAGGGTACACCATGGAATATCGATGCGCTAGAAGTCACGGAATCCGATGGCTGATGCAAAAGCGATTGCAGGAACGGGCTGGGCGCACTAAGATGCAGGCAAGAAGGCAGTGATTCCATTCCTGGAAATTTGACTGGAGGTTTTATGTTCCGCCCCCGAATTTCCCTGTTGCTCCTCCTGGTGTTATCCGCTCCCGCCTGTCAGGCCCAACTCGGCAAAAACGTATCGATACCTGCTGGATCTGACGAGGATCATCAGCTGAAAGCGATCAATGACGCGACAGATCCTGCGGAAAAATTAACGCTGCTTACGGTATTCGCGCAGGCCCATTCTGACGGAGATATGGGGATTGTTGCGGACGAGCAGATGGTCAACTACTTTCTGGGCGTCAAACAATACGACAAAGCATTCGAGTACGGCGACAAGCTCTTTGTGCTCGACCCCGATAATTACAGCAATGCAGTGAACATGATTCGTGCGGCAAACGAAAAGGGAGACACCGACAAACTGTTTGTGTACGGCGAAAAGGCCGCGGGCATCGTGCAGCGTTTCAAGGCGGCGCCTGCACCCGAGGGAACGACGGCGGATGCCTGGCAACAGCTGAAAGCGCAGAAACTAGATGGCATCAAAGAGGATCAGGCGTACATCGAGGCCTCGCTGTTGAACGCGGCTTACCAGCAGAAGGATCCGGCGAAGAAGGCCGAGTATCTGCAGCGTTTCGCCAAGACCTTTCCGGATTCGCCCAACGCCGAGCAGGCGATGAGCATGTCCGCGTTTGCCTACCAGGCGGCGCAGAACCGAACCAAGATGCTGGCGGCGGCTACGAGCACCTTGGACAAATATCCCAACGATATTGGGATGCTGTTGCTGCTCTCGGATGATTATGGGGAGAAGAGTGAGCAACTGGCCAAGGCAGAAGCGTATGCAAAAAAGGCCGCATCGCTTTGCGAGACAGCCAAAAAGCCCGAAGGGGTTTCTGATGCGGACTGGCAGAAGCAGATCACGTTGCAAAAAGGCTTGGCCCTGAGCGCGCTGGGCCAGGTGGATATCGTGAAGAAAGATAATCTTTCCGCGGTAAAGAATCTGTCGGCGGCGGCACCGTTGCTGAAATCAAATGCGACAACGTATGCGCGGAATCAGTACCGATTGGGATTTGCATATCTCAATTTGAAGAGAGGCCCTGAAGCAAAGCAAGCGTTGACGGAAGCGGCGTCGGTGGATAGCCCTTATAAGGGGCCGGCACAAGAGAAGCTGAAGTCGTTAGCGGCTGCCAAACCTGCAGCGAAGAAGGGCAATTGAACTAAGTACTTGCGCAGATCAAAAGTGGCCGATCTGAAGATTGGCCGCTACATGGGCTAAGCCCCTTCCCAGAAGGCCCGACGTATGGTGCCCTACCCGCTTCGGAAACCGATTGCCGCCGCGGCACCATGCACACAGTTGAGTCGAAACCGGGCTTTCGTGCATCAAACCTGAGGTAAACTACGTCATCTTTGGGCAAGAGTGGAGGGGGAATTATGCAAGAGATCGCCACGTTTGGCGCAGGTTGCTTCTGGGGAGTGGAAGCGGGATTTCGGCGCGTGCCAGGAGTGCTGGAAACAGCCGTGGGGTACAGCGGTGGGAAGTTGCAGGCTCCCACGTATAAAGATGTCTGCACCGATACCACGGGACATGCGGAAGTTGTGCAGGTAACGTTTGATTCGGAGAAGCTAAGCTACGAACAATTGTTGGGCGTGTTCTTCAACCTGCACGATCCCACGCAGGTAAACCGGCAGGGACCGGATTTCGGTAAACAGTATCGGACGGCGATTTTCTATCACTCACCTGAACAAGAGGCCACGGCGCGCAAGGTGAAGACGGAACTGGAAGCGAGCAAGGCTTTCAATCGGCCGATTGCCACAGAAATCTCCCCGGCTTCAACATTCTGGCGCGCGGAGGAATATCACCAACGTTATCTGGAAAAACGCGGCGTGGAAAGTTGCCACATCTAGATTTGCCGGTTACTTGTTTTTCAATTAAAGACGCGAGGGAATGAGTTCTACCTCGCGGGTAGCCTGAAACGCCGCTAACCAGTGCGTGGCTGCGTCCAGCTGTGTTCGGCCGGCGAGCACTTTGGCTTGGCGTGCGAGGAGCATGATGCGAAGTTGGTCCAGTGTGGTCTGAAGCTGCATGAGAAGCGAGTTATAAAGCGCAAGATACGGGCCGATTTCCGGTTGGTTTGCACATAGCGTCGTGGATTGCTTCAAGATCGCTTGGCGGCAGTGCTGTCTTGGGGCACGGAGAATTTGAGAATTGAGGGCACGCGGTCAATGTCCCCATCCACAATCGATCTTTCGATTCCAATCGGGAGCTAGCAACGGCTCGGGCAACCGAATTGGTTAAACAGTTCATCTATACCTACCACATCGATCCTGCCTGGCTTCCAGTGTCAGGATTTGCTGAGTTTCACGCGGTAGGTGGCAACACCACGATGGCAGGCCGGGCCATCAATTGCCGCATTGACTTTGTCATTCTGAACCCAGTTCTGAGCGAGAAATCGCCATCTGGTGCAAGCTCTCCGGCGGTGAACTCTCCGCCAGTACTGAGTCCCGACGCGCCTGCTGCTCCGCAGGCCAGAGCCGAGCCTCAAGCTCCGTAAGTAACAGGGTCCGCCTGGGGGGATGCGGGTCTGTGGGGCACGCGCCTGTCAACGAGCTCGAATAACCCTTCCAAAAAATTCGTGTAAGAAATGAGCGACCATGCGTGTACTTGTTGCCGAGGCCGATGTGTCTCTGGCAGTTTTGCTTGGCGATCGTTTTCGGCAAGAAAGTTTCGCTGTTCACGTGATTGGTACTGGCGCTGGCCTAAATGCCCTGATGGCCGATGCGCAATTTGATTTGCTGCTAGTGGATCCGAACCTCCCAGAGTTCAGGGGTTTGGAGGCGTTGGGCAACCTGCAGCAACGATGGCCGGAAGCGCCGATTGTGCTGCTATCGACCGTAAACACCGTGGAAGATCGCGTCATGGCGTTCAATTCCGGCGCGGACGACTTTGTTACGAAACCGTCTGCACTCGCCGAACTCGTGGCACGCGTGCAGGCTATTCTGCGGCGACGCAACCGGCCCGTTCATGACCTATATACGTTTGACGATCTGGAGATCAACCGCATCACTCACCAGGTGAATCGCGGCGGCCGTTTCATCGAACTAAGCGCGAAGGAATATGCACTGCTGGAATTCCTGTTGCGGAATCCGGGCCGCCCCGTCTCTCGCGCAACGATTATCGAACAGGTCTGGCGCATGCATTCTGACTCCATCACGCACGTGGTGGATGTCGATGTGAATTAGCTGCGGCGGAAGATCGATGCGGGGTCGGACCGCTTGCTGATTTGCACGATTCGCGGGGTGGGATATCAGATCGGCGGGAACCGTTTTTCGGGGTAGTTGTGCGCTGCTTGTGTTGTTAGGGTGTTGTCTTGATTTCTAACGGTGGGTCCGCTGTGTGCCGGATAACTCATTTTTCTGGATGCCCTTCAGTTACTGAGCCTCTGGGAATCTTGGTGAAGCAGTTAAGCAGCAGGATCTCTTTGTCGAGTCGCTTTTACCCCGGTCAGAATCCCTATACCCAATAGCACAACTGCGCCCACGGCGATCCAATGGGCGGGCATGTGCAGCAAATAAGCGGCATAAATCAAACCGCCAATCACAATTGCGAATCCAGCGGAGTAAAGCGCGAATGACATAAGATTCCAACTTTCTTTAAGATGCAAAACTTCTGCCAGGAGCCGGATGATTGACCTTCGGCGGACGCCATTCAGGCAGCCGCATGATTACCGCTTGCCGAGCGGGACTGGCCGCACCATCGCTATCGGGGAGACGTTGCTTCCAGAGTTCTGGCCAGAGAATTTCTTGCAACTGACTTACTGTGGCCTTAGGGCTGTTGTCCGGCGAAATGTTGCGCCCCTCAGGAGCGTATGGGCTCCGGCTCACCCACCAACTCCTCGAAAAGAGTGCGGTAGTGGATCATGGCCTGACGCAAGTCCTCCGTGCTGGCTTGACCCTGGGCCTGTCGAAGCGCGCTCTGATGTGCCACACGATAGTTTTCTAAGACAAGTGGGTGATCAACGGAGATGTCCGCGGCGCGTTGTTCAAAGTCGCCAACTGGATAGCCGCGGGTGGACATTACATCGCCAAGGAGTTGGTCGGCTTCGGTTACGGCGCCGCCGGGCCCATCGACAAAGTGCAACTGGATTTTGCTCCAGCAATCAACAAAGCGAGCGCGGTCACCGGGAGCGAGGGGCCGGATGTTCATTCCCTCCACTCGCTCGGCGCGGCCAGCAAGTGCGGCCTCGGCACGGCGCTGACTACCACCTACTTTCACCGCGCGAGAGTATTCCGCAGTACCGAATTGCGTGCGCAGTTTGGCAGTCCGGCGTTTGCGCGCCATCAGCCAGAAAGCGATTCCAGCGACAATCAGGAGGACAACCGCAACGAAAATGGTAATTTGTGTAGCGCTTAGCTCTGAAAAATTCATGATCAGTCTCCATTAGTCTCTAGATTGCTTGACCGAGCTCCCCAAGAAATTCCTCGAATCGTCAGCGCTTTTCGAGGACTTTTTCTGCTTGTCCGATTTTCGATTGGATTTTGCCGGCTAGCTCTTCGCCAATTCCTTCGGCTTCGAGTCGTTTGTCTTTTGTCAGGTGACCAACCTTCTGCTTGATCTGGCCCTTCACTTCGTGAACCTTCCCTGCTATTTCATTCTTGGTACTCGGTTTCATGCTGTTTCCCCTCTCTGAATTTCATTGAGTTCCGCTTGAAATCCAGTTGACGTTTCCGAAGAACCCTGTCTGTATGCACTATCGGAAGCTTCACTATAAGAGAGAGGAAGAGCGAAAGCTGTTCAGATAGAGACACCGCTCGATCTAATTCGTTGATTTCCGATATGGGGAACAGCTTGAGTTTTGGCAGGCCCGGCAATAGTAAGAAAAAGGCCTGAAGCGGCCCACTATGATGAGTTGGGCGATGCCCTTTAGGGCCCCAGTTGGTAGCTGACGAACGCGAAGCGTTTGCTGTCTGGCGACCAGGAGGGAACGTTGATCGTCCCTTGGCCGCCAAACAAACTGGCAACTACCGTGATTTTGCCATCGCCGAGTGACATCAGCCGCAGCAGCACATCTTTGTTGCCCGGATGCCCCGTGACGGATTTGTCGTAGGAGAGGATCACCATCCATTTGCCGTCTGGAGAAAGGTGCGGGAACCAGTTGTTGTACTCGTCTTTGGTGACCTGTTCCTGCCGGCTGCCATCCGAATGCATGCGCCAGATCTGCATTTGACCGGTTCGTTCGGAATTAAAGTAGATGTATTTACCGTCCGGCGAATACTCGGGTCCGTCGTCGAGGCCCTTGGCTGTGGTGAGCCGGATCTCATCGCCGCCTGTGACGGGAATTGAATAGATATCGAAATCGCCATTGCGCTCGCCGACAAAGGCGAGCGTTTTACCGTCCGGTGACCATCCATGCCAGTACGAGGGAGAATTTTTGGTGATTCGGAATGGCTTGCCGCCGGAGATGGGAAGCGTGTAGACAAGCGAATTGTGATTTTCTTGCGATTGATCGCTGATGACAAGAGAATTACCATCCGGTGAAATGCCGTGGTCGTTGTTGCACTGCGTGGCGAATCCGGTGTCGATCTTTTCGATGGTTCCACCTGTGGCGGGAATTTTTTGAATCAGGCCATCCCGGTTGAACAACAGATAGCTGCCGTCGCGCGACCAGTTGGGCGCTTCAAAGTGTTCGGGTGCGACATAGACGACACGACGGTCCGTGGAATCGATCGCGATTGTCTCGAGCGCGCTATAGAGTTTTGATTGGGGAACCGGTGGAGGGACGGCGATTTTCACATTCGAGAAGATCGCGGTTTCGATGAGGTCCTTTTCGTGAGAGCAGACTCCGATGCCGATGTAGAAATCACCTTTGATCGGAATGCGAATGGAGCCGCCGGAAATCTGCGGCGCGTCTTGATCATAGGCCAGCGACATATAGAAGTAATCGCCGCGTTTCTCGAGGAGCAGTTTTTTCGGCGACCAGTTTGCGGCCTCGATTTCATGGGTTAGTTCGCCGGATCCCTCGCGGTACTGGATGGCGGTCATGCCGTTGCCGTGCAGCGCGATATCGACATAAGGCGAATCCGGTTCGAGCGACTGGCGAATCATCAAGATGGCTTTGCGATGAGGGTTTTTGCCCTCGCCAAGAAAGGAGATATCCGCACTGAGGGAGACATCGCCGGAGGCTCTCTTCCACGCGAAATAGAAGGCATCTTTCCTGAGCCACATGTTTTCGCCACTGGCAGAGATGGTGTAGGTGCGGGCTACGGCGTCGTACTTGATGGAGCCCGGATGCAGCACAGTTCCGAGGTCCTGACTGCCTTCAAAAAACTTGCCAGACTCACCGGATTTGCCGGGGGGTGCAGTCATGGCCAGGCAAATCAGAAAAAGGAAGATCGAAGTGAACAGCGTGAGGGCTGCGGTCGAGGTCTTGCGGGTGGCGTAGCTCATGGTGCTCCTGTCACTTCTGGCGCCGGGAAACCCAGCGGTTTTGTCTGTACAAAATCGTTTACCGGGTCAACGCGAGAGATTCTAGCGCAGTTAGACGAAAGAAGTCCGATAATCTGCGGAGCGATTCCGGGATGCGAGGAATCTGCCACGGAAAATGGAGCTAAGGTTGAGGCAGTGACGGCTGTCACAGCCGCTATGTGATGGGGCTGTCATTCTCTCCATACCTGTCAGCGCATTCATCTCATCCGCGCGCGGCAGATTACCCCAGTGCAATCGCCCGAGGCCGCGATGAACAGAGAAGTGGACATTTCGCCGTTGACGCCGTGGACGGCGCCGGACGGGGCGACGCGCGCCTATCACGCGATGATCAAGCCCGTCGGGGCGATCTGCAATCTGGACTGCACCTATTGCTACTATCTCCACAAGAAAGATCTGCTCGGCAGCAACAGCAAGTTCCGGATTACCGACGAAATCCTGGAAACGCATATCCGCCAGTACATCGAGGGACAAGACCGCAGCGAAGTGGTCTTTTCCTGGCAGGGAGGAGAGCCGACACTTCTGGGATTGGAGTTTTTCGAGAAAGTTGTGGAGTTGGAGCAGAAGTACAAGAAGCCGCATCAACGGGTCGAAAACGACCTGCAGACGAATGGCACTCTGCTCGATGACGCTTGGGGTGTCTTGCTCAAAAAGCACGGCTTCCTCGTGGGGCTGAGCATTGACGGACCGAAGGAACTCCACGACGCGTATCGCGTGGCAAAAGACGGAAGTCCCACATTCAAGAAGGTATTTGCTGCTTCGCAGATGTTGCACCAGCATGGGGTACCGTTCAACGCGCTCTGCGTGGTGAATCGGTTGAACGCCAAAAAACCACTGGACGTGTACAGGTTTTTGAAGAATGAAGTGCGGCCACGGCAGATGCAGTTTATTCCGTGCGTGGAGCCGAAAGTGTTCCATCAGATCGCGCCGCAAAAATGGGATCCAGCGACTCTACCAGTGCAAGACTCAACTGCAGCGCATCCCGGGCACCCGGACTCCGTGGTGACGGACTGGTCGATCGACCCCGATGATTGGGGCTATTTCCTGTGCAAGATCTGGGACGACTGGTATCACCGCGATATCGGGAAAGTCTTCGTCAACCACTTTGAAACAGCAGTGGCGCAGTGGAAGGGTATGGACTCACAGTTGTGCATTTACCACGAGTTCTGCGGCAAAGGTGTCGCGATGGAGCACGATGGTAGCCTGTATTCGTGCGACCACTATGTGTACCCGGAGTATAAGCTCGGCAACATCCTGGAAACCTCCAGTTCGCGAATGGTCTTCTCGGAAGAGCAGCGGAAATTTGGGATGGCTAAATTCAGCTCGCTGCCCAAACAGTGCCTGGAATGCGCTTATTTGTTTGCGTGCAATGGGGAGTGCCCGAAGAATCGGTTGATCCGCACGCGCGACGGAGAGCCGGGTCTGAACTACCTGTGCAGCGGACTGCAAAAGTACTGGAAGCATATCGATCAAGACGTCAAGGACATCTGCAAGCGACTGGCCCGGGGAGAGCAATTGCGTGGGGCGTAGGCCATTCGCAGGCAAACCAAGTCTGACAAGCCAGTCTTGACAGGTCCCTTCTCAAAACAAAGACTTTATCTCTCTAGTTTGCGTACATGTCACTTTTGACAATGGAAGCGACGAAAGGCGGACGCCACAATTAATAAGAATCCAGCGGTGTGCCTTCCCGCTTGGGAAGGGTGCTTGTGTGTCGTTATCAGGGCTGGCAACCCTAGGGATTTGAACGTAAGTAAAGGCTTTTGCTTGAGAATGGGGTAGGAAGAGAAATTTATCAACGAAAGAAGGGGTATTGAAATGAATTGGTTCCAAAAAGCAGCAAAGACAGCTTTCTTGATGGCGACAGTAGGGGTTCTATTCTTCGCTACCCAGGCGAACGGTCAGACGCAATCGCCGACGAGCACAACTTCACCTCAGCCGAAGGAAATGACCTCGGATGACGGCTGGCATGTGTCCATTACTCCTTATATCTGGTTTGCAGGCGTGAATGGAACGGTGGGAGCCTTGGGGCACGACGCGAGTGTGCATGCGGATTTCAGTGACATTTTCCATTACCTCAATATCGGTCTTATGGGTGGGATGGAAGTTCGGCGCAAACGTATTATCATGCCCGTCGATTTCATGTGGATGAAGTTGTCTGACGACAAAGCTCTTCCCGTCGACGAGGAATCAGAATCCATTAAAGCAAAAATGACCGAAACCATGATTACTCCGAAAATTGGATATCGAGTCGTGGACAAGAAAAGATTGAAAGTCGACGCACTTATGGGATTCCGTTACTGGCATATGTCTACCGATCTTAAGCTGCAACCAACGATTGAGGGAGGCAATTTCTCGGACTCTGCAAATTGGGTTGATGGTGTCGGTGGAGGAAGAATTGAGTTTGGACTCACGCCGAAACTCTCACTAACGGTTCTCGGCGATGCGGGTGGAGGGTCGGCACGATCGGATTATCAGGTTGCAGGGGCTCTTGGATATAAGATCAGTCGCCGCTGGGTGTTGCTGGCTGGTTATCGCTATCTCAGCGTGAACTACCGACCGAATGGGTACCGCCAGTTTGTGTACGATGTGAATATGCCTGGTTTAGTGGCGGGTGCGACGTTTAACATCAAGTGACGCAAACATTGCTCGCCAATTGATGGGATGCACGGTGGACGAAGTTTGCGGTGGCTGGAGAGAATGTCGTTCGCCTGTATAGGAACTTGAGTTTAGTTGTGAATAGAAACTATGGAGGATTGGAAATGAAGAATCTAGGAAAACTGGCAATCTGCTTGGCTCTGGGTACAACGCTTTGCATGGCGCAGGACGTGAGCAGCATTATCCACGGCACAGTCAAGAAGGTGGATAAGGCTACAAAGACGGTTGTCGTGAAGACGGCTGATGGCACGGAGCACACGGTAAAGGTGGCTGGTGATGCTACGGTCAAGGGCACGAAAGAAGGAGTTGACGGGCTTAAGACAGGAACAGAAGTTGTCGTGCGCACCACGGGCAAAGGCGCCGAAGAGACCGGAGATGCGATTGGGAAAGTCGGCAAGGGCAGCATGAAGATGACCAAGGGAACGATTGAAAAGGTCGACAAGGGTACCAAGACGGTTGTGGTGAAAACGGCGGATGGAACCGAAAAGACCTTCGAATATACCGATAACGCTGCCAAGGACATGGGTAGTGCCGTGGGAGCAGGCACCGAAAAGGGTGCGAAGGTAACGGTCTATTACACAGAAGAAACCGGGAAGAAGATCGCGCACTTTTTCGAGTAGAAAACAGCATTTCATCTTTTTTGGCAATTCACATAGAATAATCCCATATGAGGCTCTCGGGGTGTGCGCAGGCTGCTGTCCAATCCCCAAATATCTCTCGGTTTGCGATGTTCAGCCATCACAGTGCGGTCGCCCGCGAAGTGCTAAATTGCACCTAGTAGGCTGAATAACCTACACGTTACATCCTGACAGAAGGTGGCTAACCCGAGCACCTCCTGTGATCGTTCCCAATTCTTGCTCCCATCGGAACAAGAACAAGGACCGTGACGAGACCCCCAGGGGACCCGGATGCGCACATTGGGAGTTGTACTGCTTGGCTATGGCCGCATGGGAAAAGCGGCTCATTCCGCGCTGAAAGAAATTACCGGAAAATTTGAGAGTGAGGGGATCCAGGTTCAGGTGGTGGCGATTCTGGATTCGGATCGCCGACTGATCAAGTCGTTAAAGGTCGCAGGCGGGCCCGAAGGCCGTCCTGGTTCCGGAGAATGGATTCACGCCGATACCGATCAGCGTCATCCTGCGGCGGGAAGTCGGGCTGGGGCCGAAAGACGAGTTTCTGGTGTACGACGCGACATGTAGTGCCACGCACTATGGCCATCTGGAAGACATTTGCGAAAATTTCCCCCAGGCCGTGTATGTAGGGGAGAAACCAATCTTCACTGAAGAGGGCCAGTTGCCCGCACTTGAAAGGTTTCCCGGACGTGTGTTCTGCAATCTGGTGGAAAGCCAGAATGAGGTGACTCTGAAGCTGGCGGAGATGCAGCGCAACGGTCTGCGCTTTCGCAGACTGCGTTTCTGGCGAATCAATTCGGTGGCACTGTTAAGAGTGTTTGCCGGGCAGAAGCGTGTGGGGATCACGGAAGGCGCCCTACTTGATAAGAGTATCCACGACTTGGCGCTAACATCTCTATTGCTGCACGGCCAGGGTGCGTTCGGGTGTGAGTCGATTGTCGAGGAAGCGGTAAACCTCGCGTACATGCCGCCCTTTGCTGAAGCCGCGGCAGCCTTCAGTGCGCATCGGACGGAAGGCGCAGCGGACGTGGCTGGATTTGCAAAGCTGCAATTGGATGACTCCCACGCCTGTCGAAACTGAGTTCAGTTACGGATGGGTTGGAGTTGGACGATTCGACGATCTCTGCGCTGAGGCGGGCAGGCCGCGGTTGCGGGGATTGCTCTCGGCGTTCGGACTCGAGGAAGCGAAGTGGCTCTCGCGTGGAGTTGTGGATGGCGGGGAGAATGGCTCGTTTGAACAGCAGGAAGCGCGGATTCTGATTGCCGAAGGCGTAGAAGCTGGCAGACCCGTGCGACTGGTGGTGAACTTCCTGAGGCGACCGGAGATTCGCCCGTTCGTGTTTGACACGAGTACCCGCGAATTCCTGGCGCTGGGAAGCCACGAGCATGGAAACAATTCGATGGCGCGCGTCTTTGAGACATTAATTCGGGCATGCGTGGAGAAAAAATCAGCAGACTATGCCTACGGCGCGGAAATCATTCGCGAGATTCATTCCGCCTGCTTCGCGATACGTGAACGGGCCCTCTCCTCTCAATTGCCAAGCGACGACGGTTGTGAAGCCGGAGTGTTGAGTGCGCCGGCAATGGCGCGGTAGCCGCTTCCTCAGCGTGACATTTTTATCGTTCCTCGATTCGTTCTAAGTTACTATCTTGCCCTCAAGAAAACCTGAGCTTCAGAAGTTGCTCCGCCCGTGGCGGAGCCATCTGTGCCGTCGATCAAAGGGGAACAATCGTTGGGGAAACGATTCATCAATTTTTTTCGGACTGACCTTGGAGTTCTGGTGCTCCTGGCAGTTGTGCGCGTGATTCTGCACTGCCTGACCAATGGGCAATATGGTTTTCATCGGGATGAATTGCAGACCCTGGATGATGCGAGACACCTCGATTGGGGTTTCGTCGTCTACCCGCCAATTACGCCGCTGTTCGCGCGGCTGGAACTGATTCTGTTTGGAACTTCACTGGTGGGATTCCGGCTAATGGCCGCAGTCGCGGTCAGTGCGGCGATGGTGGTGGCGGGATTGATCGCTCGCGAGTTGGGTGGAGGCCGGCGGGAACTGGTTTTGACGGCGGTAGCAGTCGGTGTATCGCCGGTTTCCCTAGCACAGGGCGCCGTATTCCAGTACGTATCCTTCGACTATTTGTGGGGTGTGGCGGTCACCTATCTTCTTGTGAAACTGCTTAAGTCCGAAGACCCGCGATGGTGGCTGGCAATTGGCGCGATGCTCGGGCTCGGAATGGAAACGCGCTACACCATGGGATTTCTGGCGCTGGGAATTGTCGGCGGTGTATTGCTCACGAGCGCGAGACGATTTTTATTGAACAAGTGGCTTTGGAGCGGTGTCGGGCTGTCGGTCCTGATCTTCTTACCGAATCTGATTTGGCAGGCGCAGCATCAATTTATCTCGCTAGATTGTCTGGCGCACATTCACGCGAGAGACGTACGACAGGGCCGCACCGATGGATTCCTGCTGCAGCAAGTCCTGCTTTGCGCAAATATCGCGACGGTTCCGTTGACGTTGCTGGGTCTCTGGTTTTACCTCGTGCGCGAAGAAGGAAAGAAGTATCGGCTCGTGGGATGGACGTTCCTGGTTACGCTCGCACTGTTTGTTATCGCGAAGGCGCGATTCTATTATGCTGTGCCGTTGTATCCCGTGTTGATTGCTGCCGGCAGCGTTCTGTTCGGACAGCGGCTGGTACAGTGCCAAACCTGCATGGGCCAGATTCGCTCTTAGTCAGCCAGTGGACCGCGATGGTTCTGTTTGGCGCCTTGTTCGCTGTCCGTAGTCATACCGGTGGCGCCTTTTGGATCGGCAATCTGGAAGATGACCAGCAAAGTGCACGATCAGTTTCGCGAGGAAATTGGATGGGATGACTTGGCGAACACCGTGGCCCAGGTCTACAACGCGCTTCCCGCAGACGAGCGGGCGAAGACTGGCATTCTCACTGGAAACTACGGTGAAGCGGGCGCATTGAACCTCTATGGGCCCGGCCTGGGGCTGCCGCGTGCGATGAGTGGAACGAATTCATTCTGGTATCGCGGGTACGACGAACGGCAGCCGCAAATCGTGATTCTGGTGGGGTTCGATCCAGATGAAGGTCAGGAGCTTTTCGAAAGTTGCGTCGTGAGCGCGAGGAATTCCAATCGATTCGGTGTAGAGAATGAGGAGTCGCGGGATCATCAGCGCATTCTGACGTGCCGGGATTTGAAAGAGCCTTGGCCGGAGTTCTGGAAGAAATTCAGACGGTTTGGATGAGGAACTGACTGCGACGATGCAGAGCAGAGACCCAGCAGGCGCAAAGCCAGCGAAGATCGCGAAACACAATTAGCGCACAAAAAAGGAAGGGCGCCATGCTCTCTCATGGCGCCCGTGAAGCAGAAGGGAAGCTAAATCAATTAACGCATGGACGAGCCGGTTGATGTGCTCGCCGACTTAGCGTTTGGGTCCAGGCTCAACATACCTTCGGTGGCGGAAACGGCGACGAGTGAACCATCGCGACGTGTACGCACAACGGGGAAGTAGCCCTGCGAAAGTGGGTCATCCAGGCGCTGCCAGGTCTTTCCATTGTCAAACGAGGCCAACAAGCCCTGTTTGTGCAGTGAAACGACAAGCGCGTTGCCATTGCCGGCAACCGACTGGAAAGAAAGCTCGCGGATGTCGCTGCGGTTCCAATTGCGACCGGCATCCTTCGAACCATACAACCCCATATTAGTGGTGATGAACAGGGAAGTATCGTCAAGACGGTGCAAGTGCAGATTGCCAGCCGCGGCGAAGGAGAGTTCTTTGGCTTCCCAGTTCGCGCCCTTGTCAGCGGAATAGAGAAGATTGCGTTCGGCGATCGCCCAGACCTGCGTGCCATCCGAAGAAATTTCCACGGACTGCGAAGGCTTGCGCGTCAGAGGATCGGTGCTGGCAGACTTCCAGCTAGTACCCTTGTCGCGCGAGACGAGGACGCCGCCTGCCGTCGCAGCATACCAGGCATCATTGCCAAAAATCATGTCGTTGACGAGATAGGCGGAGAGTGCGGGAACCGCTTGCTTTGCAACGGGGCGCTTCATAGGTGCGGCACCCTTTTTGGTCTTACTGGTTGCAGGTGCGGCTGCGGGAGCGACAGGATCGGCTACGTACAATCCGGCGCGCGTCCACTTCTTGGTGGTCTCATCATATTTCGACCACCCACCGTTGGTGAGCGAAGCCCACCAACCGCTGGGCGAAGCATAAACGTGGCGAAGATCCGTCCGCTTGAGTCCCGGGCCGAGTGTGGTCCAGGAAGCGCCACCATCCTTGGTCGCAAGGAAAGCATCGTTGTCGAAGGTGAGCACGACAAGTGCGCGTTCCGGATGATCGCGGTCCATGGCGACGTCGGTGATGTGCTGGTGCTGGAAGCCGTTGTTGGCGGAAGTAAAGGTTGCGCCGCCATCGTTGCTGATTTGTACGCCCTGGCGTTCGGTGCCGATGATGATGCGCTCGGTGTTCTTAGGATCGATAACCAGAGCATTGATGATCCAGTCGCCCGGGGTAACGCGCTTGAAGTCTTTTTCGTTAACTGTCTTCCACAGACCGCTGGTGGTTCCCGCGTACAGCGTGTTGGGGTTCGAGGGGTCCATGCGAATCAGTTGTGTGCGGCGGAAGGTGTTGGGAATGCCCTGGTATTTCACCCACTGCTGCGCGCCGTTGGTGCTGTGATAGATACCAGAGCAGGCGGTGGCGTGAACGTTATCCGGATTGGCCGGATCCACGATGATGCTCATCACGTCAGAGTCATCAATCATGCCCTTCACAACCGGGAACCAGTTCTTGCCGCCATCCGTGGTTTTCCATGGCAAGTGATACGTGCCGGCGTAAAGAATGTTGTTGTCCTTCACGTCGAACGCAACGGAGTCAAAGTTCTTTAAGTCCGAGTGATTGTCTGGCGTGATCTTTTCCCAGCTTGCGCCTTCGTCCTTGGAGCGATAGACACCAGTCAGTGAGCCGGCGAGGAGAAGCTTGGGATCCGTTGGAGACTGCGCGAGGGCGCGCACGGTTTCATGCGCGAGGCCAATGATGTTCCATGTGTGCCCGCCGTCGTCGCTGCGAAATACGCCGCCGCCGTTGGAGTAGAGGGCCCAGGTGCTGGCGTAGAGGCGCTTGGCGTCGCGCGGATCGACGATGATGTGCGTGATGACATCGTCCTGTGCGCCGCTGATACGGCTGAGCAACTGCCAGTGGGCGCCTTCATCGCTAGAGCTGAAGACGTGTCCGTCGGCGGTGCCCAAATAGAGCTGTTTTACGTTGTTGGGATCCGTGGAAAGGGAAATGACGGTTCCGCCGGATGGTCCAACCTGATGCCAAGTCTGAGCCTGCGCGCTAACAACGGACGCTAATCCAAGTGCGGCTAACCCCAAAATCATTCGCTTCATATGTGTCATTCTCCCAGACGTGAGGGTTCGTCTACAAGGTGCTAGTCTACGGAAGAGTCAAGAGAATGGGTGCTGGCCATAAGTACAGATTCCGAACAAGTTACCGTTAGTCCTAGTACCCGTAGCGAGTGGCCACCTCTTCTTCCCCCTTCCAATAGGAGCAACTTTTTTCCCATCCGGGGGTTCTACAGACCGGGACATCCACTAGCGCCTATAATGGGGATATTCCAGGGTCCGGTCAACTGTTCCGGACCGCTTCAGGGGAAATGTTATGACGATCAAATGGAACCGGAAAAGCAGCCTGCTGTTTGCAATTTCGCTGGTGGCATTGCTGTTTTCGGTGGCGCCAGCAGGTCGCGCGCAAGACCCAGGGCAGAGCCCGGCGCAAAATATTGAGAACGGGGATCCACCAACCCGCGTGGCACGTGTCAGCTTTTTGGATGGATCCGTTTCGATGCAGCCCGGCGGAACAGGCGATTGGGGTACGGCTTCGATCAATCGCCCCGTGACGATCGGCGATAAATTGTGGACCGACCAGAATTCGCGATTGGAATTGCAGGCCGGTGAGGCCTCGATCCACCTCGGCGCAATGACCGCGTTGTCCTTTTTGAATCTGGATGGAAATGCAACGCAGATGCGCCTGACGGAAGGGCACCTTAATTTTCGCGTTCGCGAAATGCGTGAAGGCGACCTGTACGAAGTCGACACGCCGAATCTGGCGTTCACGGTCAAAGAGGCAGGAGCGTTTCGCATTGACGTGAACGAAAATGGAGATACAACTGGCGTGACGGTGATTCGCGGCGAAGGTGAAGTCGCCGCCGGCGGACAGACGTATACGGTTCACGCGGGTGAACGGGCGAACGTAACAGGCGCGGACAATGCGGTTCAATACAATGTAAACGCTGCGCCGCTGAATCCGGACGAATTGGATCAGTGGGCAGAGAAGCGGGATTTGAAGGAAGAGAATTCCGCATCAGCGAAGTATGTTCCTCGTGATGTTGTGGGTTACAGCGATCTCGATGACTACGGCACGTGGAACGAAGAGCCCACCTACGGCCACGTGTGGTATCCGAACAATGAGCCAACGGATTGGGCGCCGTACAGCAACGGGTATTGGAGTTACGTCGGACCATGGGGCTGGACGTGGGTTGACTATTCGCCTTGGGGATTCGCACCGTTCCACTACGGCCGTTGGATCTATGGTGGTGGCCGGTGGGGTTGGTGCCCGGGCCCGTATTACGGAGGCGCAGTCTATGGTCCGGCTTTTGTCGGATTTCTCGGCGGCTTCCACGTTGGTTTTGGACTTGGTTTCGGCGCAGGAGTTGGATGGTTTCCTTTGGGATGGGGAGAGCCGTACCATCCGTGGTATCACTGCGGCAATGGCTACTGGAACCGCGTCAACATTCACAACACGTACGTCAACAATGTGAACGTGAACAACCACAACAACAATTTCAACTACCGCTACGCTCACGAGACGCATGCAGTCACGGTGGCTTCTCACAGCGCGTTTGCCAATGGGCAAGCCATTAACCGCAACAATATGCGCGTGAACGAATCGGCATTGCGCGGTGCGCATGTAACCAATGGAGTGAATGCGACACCGACGCATGCAAGCTATATGGGTGCGACAAACATGCACGGCCGCGTGGCCACGCCGTCCAACAACATTCAGAACCGCGCGGTCGTGGCGCGCACCGTCCCAGCGGCGAGCGCTTCGCATTTGCCAGTTCATACGATGAATACCTCCACGCTTAGACCTGGGCACTACAACGCGCCTACAACGACGAGCAATGTGCGCGGCGCTTCCGTGGGAGCGGTCAACAACCGTCCGGGTGGATTTGGCGGAAATGCCTCCGTGTCGAATAATCGAACGCCTTCTTATGCGGACCGCCCGCCGTCCTATCGGCCGCAAGGCGGCATGAATGGTAATTCCACAAACAACTCCGTGAATCGTCCAAGTGCGGCCCGACCGGAATCGACACAAACTCGCACCTGGCACGCGCAAGGGAATGCCACAGATTCTGGTCGCGGGCCCCAGGGGTTCGGTGGCAACAATCGGCCAACGGCTCCGGTTCGCACAACGCAAATGAATCCGGCTAATCGGCCGCCTTCCAGGCCGGGAAATGATTCAGGCGGCTACAACGGCAACGTGAATCGTCCGCCAACTTCGAATAACAACAACCGGACGTACCGGCCGCCCACCGTGAACAACAACGGGAATCGCGGTTACTCGGCACCGCAACAAAATCACAGTTACTCGCCGCCACCTTCGTATAACGGAAGCCGCGGAACATCTGCGCCGCATTCCTATAGTCCTCCTACCTCGCCACGCAGCTATGGCGGCGGTGGTGGAAGCGGCGGATCATCGCATCCGAGTGGAGGAGGCGGAGCTCACCCAAGCGGCGGTGGAGGTGGTGGTTCGCACCCGAGTAGCGGAGGTGGGGGTGGATCTCACCCTAGCAGTGGTGGAGGCGGCGGTTCCCATCCACATCGCTAATCTGCATTCCTAATTCGTTGAACGAGAGCCCCGATGCCGCGTAAGTGGCTCGGGCCTCATCCATTTGCGGACTGCTCAGTACCTGATTCGCGTCTAACCTGTTTACCCTACAACTCTTCCACTCCTGGCGTGTTACACATAGTGACGCAGGGTATTCCGGACCGAGAGCTAGTTATCACGGGGCACCAGACGATCCAGCGCTCTGGTGGCGTCAAACGGCTCCTCATTTCTAAGTGCAGCACGGGAAGAAATGAGGAATGCGTCAGGAGAGAAAACACAATGAAAGTACGTGCGCTTCACTGGCTTTCGTTCGCAGCCTTCTTGCTCACCTTCAGCTTATTCACGGTCAAGTCCGTTGTTGCCGATGACGATGACCCGCCAGGGCGCGTGGCGCGGCTCAGTCTCGCGCAGGGCGAAGTGTCGTTCAGTCCCGCAGGCACGGAGGATTGGGTTTCCGCGGTTGTTAACCGCCCACTGACGACCGGCGACAAGCTCTGGACGGACCGTGACGGCCGGGTGGAATTGCACGCGGGATCTGCCGCTTTCCGTCTGTCGGGAATGACAGGTTTTTCTTTCCTAAACTTGACGGATCGCATGATTCAGGTTCGCATGACGGAAGGCACGATCAATTTTCATGTGCGCCGCCTGGGAGACGATGAGACGGTTGAAATTGATACGCCAAATCTGGCGTTTACCGTTTTGCGTCCCGGCCACTATCGCGTAAACGTAAATGAAGCCGGTGATACGACGATTATCAACGTGCGTGACGGACAGGGCGAAGTAAGTGGTGGCGGTTCAGCGTACACGATTCACGCAGGAGAGCAGGCATTCCTTTCGGGCACCGACCAGTTGAACGCGGATGTGGAGCCGCTTGCAGAGGAAGACGGTTTTGACCAGTGGTGTAACGAGCGAGATTTGCGCGAAGAGCACGCTGCTTCTCGACGCTACGTTTCCGATGATGTGATCGGCTACGAAGATCTCGACGACTATGGCGGCTGGCGCACCGAAAGAGAGTACGGAACGGTATGGTTTCCGCATGTCACGGTAGTGAACTGGGCGCCGTATCGCTACGGGCATTGGGCATGGATTTCACCGTGGGGATGGACTTGGGTTGACGATGCGCCCTGGGGATTCGCGCCATTCCACTACGGCAGATGGGTCTCGGTGAGAGGCGCGTGGGGTTGGGTTCCGTGCCCGCCGCCGGTTGTTGCCGTTGGTTATGTGCGGCCAGTCTACGCACCCGCGCTGGTAGCGTGGGTCGGTGGACCACATTTTGGAGTTGGAATCGGGATCGGCGGGGGAGTGGGAGTCAATGTGGGCTGGTTCCCGCTGGGTCCGCGTGAAGTTTATGTGCCGTCCTATCACGTCAGCCGCGCATACGTGAACAACGTGAATATTTCCAACACCACCGTGAATCAGACGGTGATCAACAACTATTACAACACCACGGTCGTGAACAAGAATGTGAACGTCAATAACGTGCGCTATGTAAACCAGAATGTTGTTGGGGGCGTTACCGCAACCTCCGGACAGAACTTCACTTCTGCGCGGCCCGTCGGCACCAACCAGATGCGAGTGGACCAGCGCGAGATCGCCTCCGCCCCCGTTGCCGTGGGTGCTCCACGGGTGGCGCCGCCAAAGCAAGCCGTGATGGGTTCGGGAGCGCCGACGAATTATCATCCACCCGCAGCCCTGCAAAACCGGGCGGTCGTGGCGAAGGTTGCGCCTCCGCCACCACCTCCGACATTCGCGAGGCAGCAGGCTGCCATTCAAGCGAACGAAGGCCGCCCGATTTCCGTTACGCAAGCACATCAATTGGAACCGGAACGCACGCACGCCACGGTCGCGCCCGTCAAGATGGCGCCGGTTGCAACCCCGTTGCGCCGCCCGTAAGCAACGTGCGTCGAAACATGCGCGAGAATCAGCCCGGACCCATGAATACGAATCGCCCGGTGAATACCAACCCGAATGCGAACGTTCAACAGGTGAATCCAAACACGCCGGCAAATACGAATCGTCCGCCGAATGCGAACAACAATCCGCCTGTGGTGAATCAGAACGCACAACCAAACGCAAACCGGCCACAGACGAACGTCCAACAACCGGTGAACCAGCAGCAGATGCACGACCGTCCACCCTCTTCCCGGCCGAATGCAAATCCGGCGGTTGATCCCCAGCTTGAGCAGAAACACCAACAGCAGATCCAGCAACTGCAACAGAAGCAGGATCAGGAACGCCAGAAACTGGACGAAAAGCGCTATCAGCAGGAGCAACAGCTGCAGAAGAAAAATGCCGATGAGGCCAGGCAACAGCAAGTGGAACAGAAACAACAGCAACAGTTGCAGCAGATGGAGCAGAAGCACAATCAACAACAGCAACAGTTGCAACAAAAACAGGAAGTAGAACACAACAAATCAGAGCACCATCAGGCGCCGCCTCCGCCCCAGCCAAAACCGAAACCGAGCGAAGATAAACCGCATCGCTAAAATCGCTCGGGCCTAAATGGGATGGCAAAGCGCCCCGGTTGCTGCGGGGCGCTTTGCTTTTGCGGCTCTTTTCTTTTCCATCTCTTGTGCTATCTTCAAATTATTCTGTATGGGCACTTCAATATTGACACCACAACAGTTTCGTAGGGTCGTCGGCCACTTTGCCACGGGCATTACCGTGGTTACCGTGGAGCGAGAACCCGGCCGGGTCCACGGGATGACCGCCAATTCCTTTACGTCGGTGTCGCTGGACCCATTGCTGATTCTGATCAGCGTGGATCACAACGCTCGATTGCTGTCTTACCTGACCATCCAGCGGCGATTTGGTGTAAATATCCTGAAGGATACCCAACAGTCCACGTCGGAACATTTTGCCAAGCCGTTGCAGGAGGAATCTGCGACGGAGAGTCTTGGCATACGTTTTCGTTGGACCGATAGCGGCATACCACTCCTGGCAGATTCGTTAGCGCATCTTGCGTGCAACGTTGTTGCGGAGCACCCTGCCGGCGACCACACTTTATTTGTTGGGGAAGTGGAGACGATGGATTTTGGTGACGGGGAGCCGCTTCTCTATCACATGGGGAAATACAGGAACTTGCAGAGCTGATCTTGCCAAACATCGCCCGCTTCCGCAGGCGGTCGCTACAAAGCCAACGCAGAGTTTGATTCAAGCCATGAGGGCTGGCCTCCCGACGAAATCCTGAAGTGCTCGACCTCCAGAAAAAAGTTGTGTGTGATGCTAGCGCTCGGAGTTGCCGGAGGGGCGCGCAGGCTCGGCAGAGTCGCCCAGTTCCTTGCGGTGACTTTTTACTTCGCGAAGGGCATAAATGGATTTGTTCTGCGATTCGTAGTACGTGCGCGAACTGATCTCTCCGAGCAAGCCCATGGAGATGAACTGAATTCCGCTGACGAAGAGAGCGATCGAAAGCAGCAGCAACGGCCCATGCTGCTGCATGATGTCCTGGTGGAAAATAAATTTATCTACGGCCAGGAACACGGCGAGCAAGAGGCCTGTGCCAGACCCTGCCAGCCCCAGCAAGCCAAAAAACTGCAGCGGCCGTGTGGAATAGTCCAGCAGAAACTTGATCATGATCAGATCGAAAAATACGCGAACGCTGCGGCCGATGCCGTAGTTGGATTTGCCATTCTTGCGTTCGGGATTCGAGATGGGTACTTCCGCGATGCGCGCACCCGTGGAACTGGCCAGCGCCGGAATGAAACGGTGCAATTCGCCGTAAAGCTGAATTTCCTGAAGGATCTCTCGGCGGTAGGCCTTGAACGTGGTGCCAAAGTCGTGAAGTTCGATGCCGCTCAGCTTGGCCATCATCCAATTAGCGATGCGGCTGGGCACCTGGCGCATTAACCAGTGGTCTTTGCGCTGCGCGCGCCAACCACTTACCAGATCGTAGCCCTCTTCAATCTTTTCGAGGAATCTTGGAATCTCTTCGGGGTCGTGCTGCAAATCTCCGTCCATGGAGATGACCACTTCGCCGCGCGCGAAATCAAAGCCAGCCTTCAACGCAGGGGTCTGCCCGAAGTTGCGGCGCAGCCGAACCACATTCACACGGCGGTCGTGTTCGTAGATGTCGGAAAGCACGCGGTAGGTGTTATCTTTGCTGCCGTCATCGACGAACACCATTTCGTAGGGTTCGCCAATGGCATCCATGACTTCCGTCAGCTTCATGTAGAGCTGTGGAATATTTTCCTGTTCGTTGAAGAAAGGAACAACCAGCGAATATCGGATGGCTGCGTCGCTTCGCATGCTTCTTATGTGCCTCTCAAACTCGATTTCGTGGCGCCCGTGCGCTCAAGCAAGCCGTGCTATACGTTTCCCAAAGGACCCTGAATTTCTGGACCAGCGAACCTTCTGGCGCAGTCTAGGCTATCAGCCTTCTGCCGCCATATCCTTAAAGCTTATCAGGCGGATACCCTGCGTGGCGACAAGTTTTCTGATGCCCGGGTCCGTCAAGATAGCTAGCTCTGTCGCCCTAGATTGTTGCAATCGGGTGCTGGATTTGCGCAATTCATCGTCGAAATAACCCGGGTGGCACATCAGCTCCGTGTATCCCTCCGGGAGGATTTCCAATAATTGTTCAACTCCTTCGCGCATCAGCACGCCGGTTTGCGCGATACCGCAAAAATAATCGGTGGTGGCAATCCCGGCTCGATGCGCCAGATCCTTTGCATCATGAGCCAGCAATTTCAATCCGCGCGCTTGCACACCCTGCTTCAGCACGACGCTGGTTTTCTGTTCTTTGCCTGCAGAAAGGACTTCGCGCAGCTTGGAATCCTCGTGTGAAACGCGAATCGCTCCAACGCCATGTTTCTTTGCCAGGCGCAGCGCGGCTTCGAACAGACCAGGCAACATGTGGACGTGTTTGTGGCCATCGAGATGTGTGGGTTGAATCCCGGCGTCGCGGATTTTCTGAATTTGCGCGTCCCACTCGAGCTCAACTTCTTCTGGGCGCAGACTTCTTCGCGCCAATCGGAGTAACAGATTTTCCGGGCCGCCCTCGAATGTTCCTTTAGCGTTTATCAGGCCTTTCACACTGGACGGCGAAGAAGTCGGTGCACCGTTGCTCAAATTCAAGTGAACGCCGATGCCCAGATCGGGATTTGTGCTGGCTATGGAAGCAGCCTCGGAGAACGCGGGACCGTTTGCCAGTAGGGAAGTGCTGGTAATCAACCCCTGGCGGTGGCCTTCCACAATTCCGCGGTTCACGCCGGCTGTCCAGCCCAGATCATCCGCATTCACAATCAGGTTTCTCAAACGACCTGTCCCCTTGTACAGCTACTCTTTTGCCTCATTGTGCCAATTCGTACCATTGACCGTGCTTCCCACTAACTTTAGCATGGCGAAACGAGGGGCAGATGACTGTTAAGTTGCGCGAATTGAGGGAAGTAGGCGCGAAATACGGTGAAAAGCGCCGCGGCCGCCGGATGAATTCCCGTGTTCCGGTGCGCCTGGAATGGGATTCTGCGGGTAGCGGACGTGTCGCTGTCGAAACGGTGACGCGTATCGTCAACCCGTACGGATGCATGCTGATCTTGCGACATTCGCTGGACGTGAATCATCGCGTGGCGCTGACCAATCTCTCCACGCAATCCAGTAACGCGGCAGTTGTGGTCTGGAAAGGCAATCCACAGCCGGATGGTTGGGAGTACGGAGTCGAACTTGTCGCTCCGGAGATGAACTTCTGGGATATTGAACTATGACGCCGCCCCTGAAAACGAGTTCCCCCGCGCCAGCCCCCGTAGCGCATGTAAAGCGCAGCCCGAACGCCGTGCGTCCGCAGACTGCCGAAGAGCGGCGGCGCGCGCAGCGGGTGCTGCTGAGGATGCAGATCCTGGTGCATCTGCCGGGCAAGGCGAATCCGCTCCATGGCGTGACGCACACGGTCAGCGCGAACGGGGCGATGATTATTTTGCCGGAAGGCCTGTCGCAGGGCACAAAACTGACGATTGAAAATCAGAAGACGCAGAAAAAAGTCGAGGCGCACGTGGTGCGTCCGCCGCAGCTCAATGCCGAAGGTTCATTGATTCCCATTGAGTTTTTGGCCGCGAGCCCAAACTTCTGGAATATTTTCTTCCCGCCAAATCCAGCGGCAAGCTAGTTGAAACTCCTGCCAATCCAAGATTCAGCTTTAACCCCCTACTGCAGATTGAGGGTTACAGTCGTATCGTGGAGGATAGATCCCGTCTGTCCGCGCACCAGCAACTGTGTTGACCCGGTATAAACCACGGTCACGGCAGACGAACTTGAAGCAAAGTTCTGTGTATCCCCGCTGTACGTTGCCGTGAACGGAAGCACGCCGACGCCGTTATACGGCAGCACAAACGTAGCTTTGCCTGCAACCAGAGGAATGGGCTGAGTGATTGGCGAATTTGACTGATAAAAAGTCACGCTGCCGCTGAGCGCCTTGGAAGAAGTCACTGAGGCCGTCAAGGTGGCCGACATACCGGGTCCGATCTTTGAATTGTCGACAGATAGCGTCGTGGTCGTGACTGCCTGACCGCCGCCGCCCCCGCCTCCACCTCCACCGCCCCCGCTTCCACCACCACCCCCTCCCCCGCCGCCGCAACCCATGGCGAAGGCGAAGATGCCAAGGATCACACTGAAGAACACCGCTCGATAGTATTTGCGCCTACGAGGCATGGCTGCCAAGAACAGGGCAAGGGCGGCAAAAGTCAGGCTGATCGAGAACCACCCATCCTTGGCGAGGCCGAACAACGCGGCCCTTTTGGCTTGCGCTCTGACATTGGATTGCACGCCGTTAGTCCCGGTGGTTGTCCAGGTGAGTCCCACAGTGGCAGGCGCTCCGTTGAGGTTTACAGTCGTGGGCGACAAAGTTAACGTGGTGCCAATGGGCGCTGCTCCCCCAACCAGGCTGAGGCTAACCGTGCTCGGAATGTTGGAAGCCGGCGTAACTTGAATGGAAGAAGTCCCCGTTTGTCCGGCAGGCGTGGAAATGTTTATGTTGCTGGTGGTACTGAAATCCGGAGTGAAGACCGTAATGAGGTCGCCATTCGTTGCGGCGCCACCATAGGTGGAGTCGCCCGGATAGTAAACGCTGATGTACCCGGTGAATTGAGGAGCAATTGTGGCGGTCCCCGTCAGAATCTGATTGCCGTTAGCATCCGTTCCGGGCGTATTCGTGATGTCTGTAAACGATGAAGAAGAGCCATTGAATTGAATTTGTCCGGAAATTGGGGGACTTTTGATAGTACTGATCACTTTAGCTGTTACCGTTATGCTCTGCCCGTAATTGATACTATTCGACGATTCGCTCTGAGAGATCGAAACCGGATTCAAGACAGTTATAGTCGCAGGGTTGCTCGTTGATGGAGCGTAGTTCGAATCGCCACTGTATTTTACGCTCAGCGTGTGCACCCCCGGCGACTGAATGATCGGTGAAATATCTGCGTAGCCCACCCCTGGAAATGCAGCAAAATTTACTGTTCCCGGCAGCACGGTCGCTCCATCGTAAAATGTCACCGTGCCACCGAGTGACGCAGCTCCAGACGAAACGGTAGCATTCACACTGGCCTGAAGCAGGAACCCCCGACCGGCGACAGCGTTGTCCGGGGGAGTGGCAAGGCTAGTCTGCGTAACTGCGGGCGTCACCGTGATGGTGTTGTTACCGATGCTGGTGACGAAACTATTGTCGCCGCTGTAGACCGCTTTGATCTTGTGTGTTCCACCTGCGAACGTGCTGATGCTGGGTGAAAGATTACGCGTATACCCGGCATTGTTCAGGTTGAATGTGCCTTGATCCACCACGGCGCCATTGTCCGTGAGAGCGATCGTCCCCGTTGGGCATGTGACAATGTCCACGTCAGAACAGAACGGTGAGGGGAATCCGTTGGCATCCAAAGAGGCGGCCATGTTTGCCGCATACATGCGAATGAAAAACTGGCTACCGTACGGCACCGAACTCGCATTTGCGCTGGTAGAATTTCCGCTGTTATCGAAGGTCGGGATCAAGATAAATACCCGGCTGTTTTCCTTGGCAACACTCACAGAGACCGGAGTGGAGTCGCTCGGAGCATTCGTGCCGTCACCGGCATAGTGCGCGATCACGGTATAGGATCCCCCGGGAAGACTCTGCGTCTTTAAACCGGTGATGGCGCCGCTAGTTAGCGTGAACTGATCGAGACCCTGCGTGGTTCCGTCGGAAAATTTGGCAATTAGTGCCACATCGCCGGTAGCCGTTCCCGTCGTCGGTTTCACCGTGACGTTTACAGTGACATTTTCGCCCGTCCCGTGAGTGATTCCAGTCGTCGGAGAGAGCGTCAATGTGGTCGTTGTCGCGACAGTGGAGACATTCTTCCAGTTGGTCGCGAGATTCCCGATGTTCACCGTGCCAAGTCCTGTCGCCAGGTCGTAACCGGCTGTCGTGGTCCATGCTTCCGTGGTGACGTGTGCTGGATCAACCAGTACCCCCGTGGTGCTGGCCAGCGCAGCGCTGCAATTCAGCGTGCCGCCTGTGCATGGCACACTGTTGGTGCCAAGTCCTACGCCGCCCGTCGGCAGGTCGCTGCTGCCTTTGGTCACATCGTTGAAGATGCAGCCTGCCGCCTCGGAAGCGCTTGAGGTGCAACTGGCTCCTGTCTTTTTCGCCAGCGCATATAAAATGTAGTTGGCATTTCCCTGGCGGTTCGAGCCTCCATGTGCGGCCTGATACTGATTCACCAGGGCCATCACACCGGCGAAAGCCGGGGCGGAAGCTGAAGTACCCCCGAAAACATGGAAGTCGAGGTAGCCCGAGTTTGTATTGAGATCGCAGGCCGGTAATCCATTGATATTGCGATCCTGTTCACACACGATGTAACCCGAATTATTAAATCCCGGACTGGCGAAGAGAGAAATGTCCGGCTGATAACGGTGATCGCCGCTGGGCACTCCCGTTACGCCGGTCTGCCAGAAGGGTTTGTGATAGATGGTGCTCTGGCCGCCACTGCCGGCAACGATGTTTAGCGAACCGTTGGGCGCATTCGCGCCACATCCGGTCAAGCTGATTTGCGCGCAGCTTTCATTCCAAGGGATTTCGGGAATATAACTTTTTGCGGAAGTGCCGGTCGGCGAATTGCCGCTACTGGGGTTCCAGTAGAGCAGGGGATTAGCACGCTGATCGAAATCCGTCCCGCCGACGGAAACATTGTAGGGAGTTCCGGCAAGGCCGCTGACGGCCAAGCCCAGGGTGGCGGTATTTTCAGCGTTGAAATTGTCGCAACCCGCGGAGCCGCCGTCGCCGGAAGAGACAACGACGGTGATGCCTTGCGCGGCGGCTTGCTCCCACATCGAGTTGTAAAAGGCATTACCCGCGGTACCCAGATTATGTTCACAGGCGCCGTAGCTCTCGCTCATCACACCCGCGAGGTTGTGTTCAATGATGTAGAGCGCGGAAAGATCAATACCGGCGGATGCAGGCGTTGAGGCCGAAACAACGAATTTGATTGTGGCTCCTGGCGCCGCTGCTCCGGACCACTGAACGTCCAGATCCGCCTCTCCTTCTTCATCCGTTGAGGTGATTCCCGGATCTTCTCCATTCAAGATGATATTCGTGGCCGTGAAATTAGCCGATAACCCGAACATCGTCCGGAAGTCCTTCACATCCTGAATATTGATGTTCGTTTCCCCAACGACAGCAATAGTCTGGCCGGTCCCGTCGTTCCCGCCACTGATCAGAGTGCTGGAGTTATAAATCGTCGCGAAATCTCCGGGGCCGAGGCCGTAAAAATCACCAGTGCCGTTGGGGCGCGGAAATGTGTAGAGCGGTTGCAGTCCAGCATGGCCGGCGATCTTTCGCGCAATGCCGCGGTAACGGGCATGAGAGACGCGTGGGAAATTATTTAACGAGACGATGCCCGCTACCACCGGCGCGAGTGCCGCCGGAATCTGTGGGTTCTGAGCATTGGCCAGATAAAACTTGCCGTCCACTTCGTATTTGCGAATGTCCGCGCCAAAGGCTTGCTGCACCTGACCTGCGTTGCCAGAAAACTCGAGTACCGTGCGGCCGCTGTAGACCTTGTCGACGGAAAATCCTTGCGAAGTCAACCAATCGGTCACCGCCTGAACGTCGGAATCAGCCGGCCCGAATCTGGCGCCAAACTCCTGCGGAGTTAGCCAGGCGTGATAATTTGCGGAACTCTTGTCCTGTTGCTGCTCCATTAAAGTGAGCAGCGCCGCCTGTTGCGCATCGCTGCGTTTCAAGAGGAGCAGCATGCGTGGCATGGGCTGACCGCCGCCCGCCGTGCCACGATCAAACTCGGTCCGCGCCATGGGATGAATATTGCCCTCAAGTGTCACCTGCTGATGAGGGTCGACCGCTTGCGTGATGCGTGGCTGAGCCTGTGCTCGCAGCGTTGGACTGTTGATCAGAAAAAAGAAGGAAAGCAGAAGGACACACTGCAAACGCAAACCCAAGTGGCGGAGCATACACGTCCTGGCGTGCAGAGATTTAGAGTTTTGGAGCGAATGCAATAATTTCGCGGTGAGCGTATCACCTTAGCTGCAACGTGTCTAGGATATGAAGTACGGGTGGCGTTATGTTCAGGAACCGTCAAGAAACGGCTGATTGCTCGCGAGCAATCAGAAAGGCGCCCACAAGACGACCGAGCGCCTTTCCGGGTAATGGAAGATGTGCTGCGTCAGTTGACGTGAATCGAAGTGCTTCCCGTCGAATTGGTGTAGTTGGTATCTCCGGGATAGGCAGCGTTGATGGTCACAGTCTTGCCAGTAGTTCCGCCACCGCCTCCACCGCCGCCGCAACCGACGATCGCCGTGGCCAGCAGGGCAAACGCGATGAGCCCGGCATAAGCATACGCGCGGCGACGGTGCTGCGGCATCCAGCGGACAAGTCCAAGGAAAATAACCAGAGCCATTGCGAAGAGAACGAAGGGCAGCAGAGGTGTCCTCGGCTGATTCTGCGGCGCGGGGTACAAAGTTGAAATCGCGGTGGTGAGAGTCGCGGTGCAAGATGCCGCCGCGGATGCCGAGGCCGCCGCCGGAGTGCAAGTGCCAGTGCCCAACATTGCGGTGCCGTTGGTAAACGTTACCGATCCGGTGGGACCGTTTCCATTGCTCTGTGTAGAGATTACGGCGGTAAGCGTCACGCTGGCGCCAGAAGTAATTGTCGTTAGGCTGCTGGTGACTGCCGTTGTGGTGGCGGCCTTGGTGACGGTCACGCTGAGCGCGTTCGACGCTGCCTGTGCATTGTAGCTATTGTCGCCGACATACGTGGCGGTGATGCTGTAGGTGCCGGTGTCCAACTGGATGGGCTGGTCTTCGGCGAAGCCGCGGTCATTCAGATTGGCTTTGTTCGTCGCGCTGGGAGTCTGCGCATTGGGGAAGTCGTTAAGCGGCGTCCCCGTATTCTTGAACAGACTGATTTGACCCGTGGGACAAACGTAGCCTATCGCTCCGGTCGAAAGATTCTGACAAGGCGTGCCGGTATTGTTCGTCACGTCGATTCGTAGGATGTAAGGAGAGCCATACGGTACGGATTGCGCGGCAATTGAAAGAACGGGAGTCGCTCCGTTGAAGCTGACCCAGCTCACAATGGCCTGGCTGTTTTGCTTGCCTACTGTCACAGCCTTCGGCGCCGAATCGCTCGGCCCGAACGTGCCATCCCCGCCATAGTGATGCGATGACATTGCAGGAAGCCCCCGAGCATCCCGGAAGAAACGTCGTCGAGCCGCTGAAGTTTCCTGAACTGTCCAGAGTGAATGTATCAATCGGAGCGTGAGTCGTCGCATTTTCCAGAATGACAAATCCCGAGGGTGTGCCCGTACCGGAGGTTTTCGCCACTGAACCGCTGACAGTGACAGTGGCATCGACAGTAATTGAAGCTGGAGAGAGCGTGCTCAACGTCGTGGTCGTTCCGGCAAAGGTTGCATTTGCCCAGTGTGCGAGCAAGTTGGTGACATCTACGGTTCCCAAACCCGTGGCCAGGTCGTATCCGGTACCGGCCGGATACGCGATGGTTGTACCTCCCGCTGTGGTCGTCAGTATTCCGAATCCGCCACTTGTGTTCTTGCTGCAATTTGTCGACTGCCCGGCACAAGGCACGGAATTGTTTCCCGTCGTGATGTCGTGGAAGACGCCGGCAGTGCTGGCAAGTTTATATAGCGCGTAATTCGCGACGCCCTGCCGCTGTCCGGTAGCCGCGTTGATCAGAGCGATGATCGCCCCGAAGGTTGGCGTAGCGGCTGAGGTTCCACCGACACCCTGAAAATCGTGGAAGGGAGAGGTGGTGCTGAATTTCGTAAGGTTGCAACCGACGTCACCGGGAATATTCTGGCTGGATTGGCAAACCACGTAGAACGTTCCCGCGTTCGATGTTCCATTCACGCCATCACCCGAAAACAGGGAAACATCTGGCAGGTCGCGATGACCGTCCGTCGGTACGCCCGTAGCTACTTGCCAAGACGGCTTTGTGTAAACACTGCTGGCGCCTCCACTCCCGGCAGCGATATTCAATGTGGAAGAAGCAGTCGTGGCCGTATTGCACCCAGTCAAGCCGGTTGCCGCGCAGGAGTCATTCCAAGGCACCTCCGGAATGTAACCCTTGGCAGAATTCGCCGTGCCGGCCATGTTCGTGTTGTTCCAGTACGTGGTTACGCCAGCGGTATAGTCGAAGTCCGTACCACCCATGGCGATGTTGTATGGCGTAGAGGCGATGCCGCTGACCGCGAGTCCTGCCGCTGCCGTCTGCGCTGTGGATGGATTGTCGCAACCTGCGGAACCGTTGTCGCCGGCAGCGACGACGACCGTGATGCCTTCGGCTGCTGCCTGTTGCCAGAGGGAGTTAAAGAACGCATTGCCATTTGCTCCAAGGCCGGACTCGCACGCGCCATAGCTCTCGCTCAAGATCGGCGCTACGTTGTTGTCCACGATATAAATCGCGGAGGCATCGACGCCGTCTCCAGCATCCGTCTGCGTGTCCTGGGTGGTAACGAATATCACCTTCGCCGCTGGCGCCACCGCTCCGGCCCATTCCACGTCGAGATCCGATTCGCCTTCATCTCCATCCACAAGGCCGGGGTCCGGGCCATTCAAGATAATTTGGGGATCATTCGGAGGTAGTCCAAAAATGCTGCGAAAATCGCGAACATCCTGAATGTTGATATTGGATCTGCCAACGATCCCGATCGATTGACCAGCACCGGCTGCGACACCGCCCTGATTGTAATTTGGTATGTGGTAAATTGTGGCGAAATCCGTCGGACCCACGGCATAGAACGTTCCATTGACATCGGTGAACGTGAAGAGTGGCGTGATCTGTCCGGTGGCCACATTCTGCCGGAATCTTCCCGTCGTATGGATGGCCGCTTTCTTTTTGAAATTGTGCAGCGCAACAACACCCTTCACGACCGGCGAGAGCGCTTCAGGAATCGCGGGATTGCTGACATTCGCGAAATGCTCGGCGCCATTCACGGTATATTTGTGAATCTCCGTTTGAAAGGCGTTGCGGACCTGTGCCACGTCGCCGCTAAATTCGATCGTGGTGCGTCCATTGGAGACTTTGGAAATCTGGAAGCCCTGGCGCGTCAGCCAGTCCGTCACTTTCTGCAAGTCCGCGTCGGAGGGCCCAAACTGCGCGCCGAACTGTTGCGGTGTCAACCACGCGTGATAGCTCGACGTCCCTTTCATCTGCTGTGCTTCCAGCAATTGCTGCAGTGCGGCCTCCTGCTCAGGGCTGCGTTGCAGCAACAAGAGCATGCGCGTCATCGGCTGCGAATCGGCCACCGTGCCGCGATCAAATTCAGCGCGTGCGAGCGGGTGGATATTCCCTTTGGTCTGCACGGTGCGCGCATCGTTTACTTCCGCCACCACGCGCGAACGAACTTGCGTGCTCTGCGCCTTGGCCGCTTGTGCACCACCGAACAGCAACAGTGCAGACAGGATTGCCGGATACACTCGCTTCGCAATTGACATGATCTGTTGACTCCCAATTCGTACTGGATATCTCAAATGCTCTAACTGCTTCTGGCAGGGACTGCGAGTCTCTGATCCCCACATCAGAGTCATGCGTCTTGCATTCCTTAAAGAGATGCCGGTGACAAGAAAACGGTTTACCGGCAACATTGCTGAGGGCGGGCTGTTTACAATCATTTATCAATTTACAGACACTGTAAAGGTGGTCGTGTGCGCGCCGCTGGCCGCCGTACCGGTAACCGTGAATGGCACGGTGCCTACGATGATCTGTGTGATCGGGGCGGAGTGGGAAGACTGGGTGCTGGCGTCGCCAGAGTATTGTGCCGTGAGCTTGTGAATGCCGACGGGCAGGGTGGCCGTCTGGAAAGTAGCTACTCCGGCGGTAACCGTGCCAGAGCTGTAGAGTGTTCCGTTGTCCAGCAATTGCACGCTGCCGCCGGGTGTGCTGTTCGCAGTGATGCGCACGTTAAATGTAACCGTAGTCCCCGAAATCGAGTGCAGATTCGATGAGGTTAGCGTCGTGGTGGAAGGAACCGGTCCCCCTCCTCCTCCACCTCCTCCCCCGCCACCACAACCCGTTACCAGGCTGGCGACGCAGAGGACGCAACCGGTGGCGAATCCCAATTGTCGTCTGGCGCGCGGGCCGCTCCAGTTGAGAGCAACGGCCGCCAGAAGCAGGATTCCAAGGACAAGTGAAATTCTCCACAGGTTAGGCAACTGGTGCGTGAGGAGACGATGGAATGATCACAGCCGTGCTGGTGGCCGAAGGAGTCAGGTTAAAGCTCGCAGTCACTGGGTTCGCGTCTGGAATGCTTACGGTGACCGTGGAAGCGACAGGGAATCCGCAGGTATAGCCTGCGATGGGAGACGCGCCGCCCACCGGGCAACTGAGCGCAATGTCGCCGGTAAATCCACCGCTGGGTGTTAACGTCACGGTGGCCGCTCCCGTAGTACCTGCCGTGAACGAAAGCGGGTTGGGGGCCACGCCGATGACAAAATCTGGAGACGCGCCCGAGGTCACCGTCACCGAGGATGAATCCACTGCCTTCCAATTATTGTCTCCGCGATAGCGCACTTTAAGTGTGTGCGTCCCGGCAGGCAGTTTTGTGCGCAGTCCGTAGATGGCCGTGTGTCCCGGACCGGCCGTCAGCACCTGCGTTGTCAGCAGTTGCATTGCGCCGCCATTTAACGAATCCCAAAACTCCACCACGCCCGTGGGATAGGGGAGCGATGCGTTGTTGGGAACGCCGGTCACGCTGGCAATCAGGCTTGCCTGCTGATTCGCCGTGATTTGCGCGGGGGCTGATAGCGTGACGACTGGTGTTCCCGGATTCACCGTGAAGGGAACGGAAATGCTCGACGAAGGCGCGTAGGTGCTGTCGCCGGAATAGACTGCGTAGAGCGTGATGTTTCCACCCTGTGTCCACGGAAACTGAATCGTCGTAGGTCCATTGGCGATTGGAGTGGCGCTGGTGCGTGGGCCCACGGCATCCCACAAGGTAACCGTTCCCGTTGCGGCGGCGGGTGAAACAGTTACGGTGAACTTTCCTGTGTCGCCGATATTTGTGGGAAGTGTCAGCGGCGTGAGGCTCGTCGTCGTTGCCGCACCCGAAGATGAGGTCACGTCTACTATCTGCGTGAATTCATTCGGGTCTGCGATGCCCACGCTCGAATAGTTTGGATCGCCGCTTGCGTTGTAGCTTGCCGCGATTTTGTGCGTACCAGCGCTGAGGCCGGTGATCAGAATGGATGCTTGCGCCGATGTGTTGAACAAGCCGCCCGCCTGGAGAGGAATGCTAGCCCCATAGGCGTGGCCGTCAACCGCAAATTGCACCGAGCCGGTAGCCAGTGTCGTGCCAAACCCGACGACGTTCACGTGAGCACCAATGGGCTGCGTCGTGGAGACAGTGTTGTCGTTTACACCGACAATCACGGTCGGACTGCTCTTGCCGATGCTGAACGAGAGCGCGGACGAATTGCTGCCGTTGAAACTATTGTCGCCGCTGTAGGTTGCAGTCAATGAATGTGCGCCAACCGGGAACGAGTAGGGCGATCCCGATCCCGTAGTGATAAACGCGCTTCCATCGACAGTCAGTGGATACGTTCCAATTGTTGTGGAACCATCCTGAATTGTGACTGTGCCCGTCGCGCTACCTGCTAGTGAAAGACCCTGGACCTTCGCAATCAACTGAAGAGGAGTTCCATACGGCGTTGCACTCCCTTGCAATCCATTGGCAGTGAGTGCGGTGGTGCTGTTTTCGGGTGTAACAACCAGTGCGACTGCATTCGAATCACTGGGCGCAAAAGTTGCGTCTCCGCCGTAGTGGGCAACCAGGGTGTACTGGCCGCCCGGCAGATCCTGCACGGCAGAATTTGAAAAAGTGCCACCCGTGAGGGCAAGAACGTCGGCATTCTGTGACGAACCTGCTTTGAGTACCACCGATCCGGTCGGCATGCCAGTTCCAGAAATGGCAGCTACGGTGCCGGACACGCCAACCGCTGTGCCGTGTACAAACGTCGTGGTTGGCAACTGCAGTTGCGTTTGCGACGGAAGGAAGGTGACGTCGTTCCAGTTGTTTGCAAGATTCGCGGCATTCACGGAGCCGAGTCCGCTGGCCAAATCGTAGCCTGCACCAGCCGTCTGGCCTGTGAGAAATCCATCCACGCCACCTTGTGTTGAAGAGCAATCGGGTGTGCCGCCTGCACAGGGAACGGCGTTGCTGCCGGTCGTGACGTCATAAAAAATACAGGCGTTTTGTGCCGTCGGATTGGTTTGCTTCGAAGAATCGCAACTGGCGCCGGCATTTTGTGCCAGCCGATAGAGGGTGGAGTTTATCTGGCCTTGGAACGCGCCATTCTTCTGTTCCACAAGCGCGAGAATTCCCGCCATCGCCGGCGTCGAAGCGGACGTGCCACCGATCAGGGAGAGGCCGACAACTTGATTTTGAGAATTGATTTCGCAAGGCGTGCCGCCCAGGCTATTGCAGTACACCAGGTCGTCGTGACCGGAAGCCGCGGCTAAGGAAACGTCGGGAATGTCGCGGAAACCATCTGCAGGAACGCCCGACCCCGTTTGCCAAACCGGTTTGGGATAAACCGTGCTTGCGCCACCGCCGGTTGCAAGCGTACTGAAATTGCCGCCGGGGAAAAATATGCAGTTGGTCGGCCCGGGCGTTTGCGAGCCATCGCAGCTTTCGTTCCATACTGCTTCCGGAATGTAACCGAGTGCCGATGCATAGTTGGCACTGTTGGTCGCACTCCAGTAAGTCGATTCCTTGCCAGTGTCGCTAAATTGCGTTCCGCCAACTGCCAAATTAAATGGTGTGCTGGCTGCGCCATTCACGGATTTTCCCAATGTGGCGGATGTGCCGGGAGCATCGCAGGCTGCCGAGCCATTGTCACCAGTGGCCACCAATACGGTAATCCCTTCTGCGGCGGCCTGCTGCCAGAGCGTGTTATAGAAAGCATTTCCAGAAGTGGTGAGAAGCTGTTCGCAACTGCCATAGGTGTAGCTAAGTATGGGCGCGATCTGATTATCAATGGCATAGGCAGCGGCCAGATCCACGCCATTGGTGGAACTTGTTGAGCCGGCAATCACCAGATCAATCGTCGCACCGGGAGCCGTGGCACCGGCCCACTCAACATCAAGCGTAGCTTCCTGCTGATCCGTTGGCGTGGTGACGCCCGGGTCCGGACCAGTGACGATCACATTCGGATCGTTGACCTTCAGGCCAAATATTTTTCGAAACTGCTGAACATCCGTAAGCTCGATCTGTGACTGGGCTGTGACCGCGATGGTGATGCCCGTCCCATCGGTTCCGCCTGCCAGCAGAGACTTGGTGTTATAGATTGCAGCAAAATCGCCGGGTGCAACGTAGTACGTGTTTGTGTTTCCGGCTGCCGTGAGATTCGGAGTGAGTTGGACTTTCTGCCCGTTCTCATTTACACCAGCGATGCCATGGAATTGATGCGTTGGCGGCCGCTTTGGAAAGTCGTTCAGCGAAACCAAGCCTTTGGAAAACTGCGCGATCGACGGGGGAAGAGAAATGTCCGTAGCGTTGGCCAGATATTGTTTTCCAGCGATGCGAAAATAGCGGAGTTCCGTATGAAATGCGTTTTCGACCTGGCTGGATGTACCCGAAAATTCGATCCAGCGGCCGCCCTTTGCCACGCTGCTCACCATAAATCCCATTCGACTCCAGCCATGCCCGGACTTGCTGGATGTCTTCAACTCGTGGCCCGAAACGCGCCCCGTATTCCGTGGGCGAAAGCCAGCGATGGTAGTTGGCGGAAGCGGGGTTCTGCTGCTCTTCCAGAAATTTATTCAGAGCTTGCTGTGTTTGCGTAGAGGGAGAAACCATCAGCAGCATTCTCTCGATAGGTTTGCCGGATTCCACCCGCCCCGTCTCTGTACCTAAGCTCGTCCATGCGGAGACGGAATGTTCCAGTCGAACCGATGACTCTGCCTCGGCGCCGGGGAGGGACTGCGACGGGGTTTGCGAATGAGAAGCGGGAGCGAGAAACGATAACGAAAAAAATATAAAAAAGACCAGACAAGTTCGCTTGATCGAGACTGACAACGCTGCCCACCTTTTCAGTTTCCGGGTACGTAGTATTCCGCAAGACAGGCTGGGCGAGACCTTGCGGCTTCGTAACCCCTGGAACCCCAAGTTTCTTTGACGTGAGAGGACTTGTTCCGCAAAATCAGTTTACACGCCGCCCGGCGTCATGACAATCGAGCAGCTTTTTCTCGGGAATTAAGTACGTGACTGACTAGGTAAGCTCGACATTCCCACCAGAGAGAATCACCCCGATTTTCGGCGGCCGTCCATCGGCGCGAGGCGGCAGGTGAAGTGCTGCCAGGCCCCCTTCACGCAACAACGGAGCCGCGGCCACTGCGCTGGAAGGTTCAATCACAATTTTCATGCGCTGCGCGATCAACAGTTTTGTGTCGACAATTTCTTTCTCGCTCACCAACAGGATCGCCTCCACAAAATTGCGAATGATGTTGAACGTGCGATCAGAAAGGGAAGCGCGCAATCCATCGGCGATCGTGTCGCTGGACTCTTGAGTCTGTAGCACTCCGGTCTTCAACGACCGATAGGCATCGTCCGCGCGTTCTGGCTCGCAGCCGAACACGCACACTTCCGGTCTAAGGCCCTTTGCGCCGAGGCATGTCCCGCTCAACAAACCTCCGCCGCTCGCCGGGACCAGCACGGCGTCCAGGTCGGGCACTTCTTCCAGCAACTCTTTCGCAGCGGTAGCCTGTCCCGCGATGATCCGGTCATCGTCGTAAGGGTGAATCATGGCCGCTCCGGTTTCCGCCTGAATCTTTGCCGCAGCGGCAGCCCGAGCCGAAACCTTCGCCTCGCAGAATGTGATTTTGCCACCGTACGATTCCACGGCTCGCACCTTCACCGAGGGCGTGTTGTGCGGCATTACAACCCACGCGGGCACGCCACGCCAGCCCGCAGCGCAAGCAACCGCGGCTCCATGATTTCCGCTGGAGTGCGTCAGTACTCCCTTCGCCGCTGCATCGTCCGTCAAAGCAAGGATTGCGTTCGACGCTCCGCGAATCTTGAACGAACCGGTTTTCTGCAAATTCTCGCACTTGAAGAAAAGCTGCGCTCCCGCCCACTTGTTCAGAGATTGGCTGGTCAGCACCGGTGTGCGATGGATGCGCGGCCTGATTCGCTCGTGCGCCTCGCTAATCATTTTTGCGTCGATGTGTGTCACGCCGCCGTTAAGACTCGGTTTCAAGGTTGCCATTTTTACAGTTTATTCCATCTACAGCCGCCGCGTGCGAGCACTCTTCTGACTCTCGCGGGCTCTCTGCCTGTTCGTGTACAATTTGCGCACGACCGATAATCCGGAAGCGGGGAGCGCGCATGAAACGTCGTGAATTTCTGGGAACACTGATTGCTACGGGCAGCGCCTCGTTGTTGGGCAATAATGCGGACTCTCTTTCTAAGGGGTTATTCGGCCCTGCGTCCCCCGCTGACGCCGAAGTTAAGCGCGTCCTCACGGTTTTTAAATGCCATTTTGACGCCGGATTTATCGACACTCAAGCGGTTGTCGTCAAGCGCTACTTCGATGACTTCTTTCCCAAAGCCATCGAGACTGCCAATCTGCTCAGTCGTTCCGGTTCTACTGGCTATGTGTGGACCACCGGATCCTGGTTGCTCTACGAATATTTAGAACAGGCTGATCCCGAGCAACGCAAGAAAATGGAGCATGCGATCCAATCCGGATTCATCGCGTGGCATGCGTTACCGTTCAGCTGGCAAACCGAGTTGATGGATCCCACTCTAATTTCTGGCGCCCTTGCTTTGTCAAAATCGCTGGACAAGCGGTTCGGGCTCAAAACTACCGGCGCGAAAATGACTGACGTGCCAGGCCACACCCGCGGCATCGTTTCGCCGCTTGCGGCCCACGGAGTCACTTTTCTTGACATCGGCGTGAACGACGCCAGCAGGCCCGCGATTCTGCCGCCACTGTTTAGTTGGCAAGACGGCGCGGGAGCGAGCCTGTCGGTGATGTATCACGCTGGATATGGTGGCGTCACAGTCGTGCCAGGCAGCGATGTCGCCATCGCTATTGTAGTGAAGGACGACAACGAGGGACCCCATACGGTAGAGGAAATCTCAAAGATCACTACCGAGCTCAAGAAGCGCTTCCCGGCAGCCGAGATTGTTCCCACCAATTTGACAACAGTCGCGGAAGCCGTGGCCTCGCATGCCCAATTGTTGCCCGTCGTCACCCAGGAAATTGGCGACACCTGGATCCACGGCATCGCCAGCGACCCGCTGAAAGTATCGAGATACCGCGAGGTTTGCCGGCTTCGTGAAATGTGGATTCAACAGGGAAAGTTTCAGTTGGGCGACGAGACTGATCTGAATCTGCTGCGACACTTATTGTTGGAAGCCGAGCATACATGGGGAACCGATACCAAAACCTGGCTGGACTTCGACAACTATATCCCCAGAGACTTGAAGAAAATGCTGGACACAAGGAACTACCAGGTTGTGCTCTCGAGTTGGCAAGAGAAGCGCCGCGACCTATTCGCGGGGATTGAGACGCTGCCCAGTGATCTTCGCGCCGAGGCCACTCGCGCTGTCGCTTCGCTCGAAGTTCACCAGCCAGCCTCTCTCAAGAATTCTTTTGACGCGAGCCACGAGGTTGATACCGCTCACTACATTCTTAAGCTGGATGAACAGACCGGGGCGATTGCGAAACTGCAGAACCAGAAGACCGGACGCCAATGGGCTTCGCCCCAACATCCGCTTGCGCTATTTTCCTACCAGACGCTTTCCCAGAACGGACTATGCAAGTTTCTTCAAGGAATACGTGGTCAGCGAAGAAGACTGGGCGAAGAAGGATTTTGGGAAGCCAAATATCGAGCGATTTGGTGCACAGAGCCAGATCTGGAAACCCTCAGTGCTTCGATGTGATTCGCAAGAAACCTCCGATGCGCATCGCATCCTGGTGCGATTGGAAATTCGTGATGCAGAAGCCTACGCGTCCGGTCGTGCGGCCTACCCCAAACAAATTACCGTCGAATACCTGCTACCGAAAAACAAGCCGGCGCTGGAAATAAATGTCTATTGGTCGGGAAAAGAGCCATCGCGTATGCCCGAGGCCCTCTGGTTCAGCTTCAATCCGGTGACTGCGAGTAACAAGGGCTGGTTACTACGCAAGACTGGCCAGGACGTTTCACCGTTCGACGTAGTGGATTCGGGCAACCGCCACCTTCACGCTGTCTCCGACCGTGTGTCCTACAAAGACGCGCAAGGCGGTATTTCATTTATCACGCGGGACGCTCCTCTGGTTGCTCTGGGCGTACAGTCGCCACTCTATTTTTCCCGTGCGGAGGCCAATCTCACTGACGGCATCCACTTCAATCTATTCAATAACGCCTGGGGTACGAACTACATTATGTGGTTTGGCGAAGACATGCGTTTTCGTTTCGCGATCGAACTCTAGCAGTCACCCTCAGGGAGGGGCTTCCGCCTGCCAGGTGGGTGTATCCCGCCTTTACCTCTTTGCCCCTTGCTAACGCTCTGATAGAATGAGGCTTCAAGTTGGTGCAGTCGCGAGTCGCCCCCCTTCGCGCCTGCGGAGTAAACTTCCATGGCTCCCTCTGAACGACGACATCTCGAGCGTTTTCGCCTCAGGGTACCTCTGCGCTTTCGGCCAACCGGACTGGCTTCTGACACGACCGAGCACTTCACGGAAGCCGTCAACCTCTCCCGCGGTGGATTCTTTTTTGTAACTTCGGCGCCGTTGCAGGTGGGTATGCCGATCGAAGTCACTTTGAGAATGCCGATAGAAGTTACGGGGACTCAATCCGAAGAGACCCACTGCAAGGCTCGTGTCGTGCATGCCAAGCCGGATGCCTTCAGTGATGGACGAATGGGGTTCGGTGCGGAAATAGAAAGTTACATCGATCCAGTGAAGCCGAAGGTTCCTCGGCCTGAGCTGGTGAAAGCTCCCCCGGTCTCGGCGAAGCTGAAGCCTTAGTTTTTCCCCGCGGTGACGTTGATCGTTATTTTCCCAGAACCAACGTTTTCAAACTTATCGTAGGCGCGAACGGCAATCGTATGTTCTCCCGCTGCCAGGCCCCGCACTGTGAACGAATACTGCAGCGTGCGACTGTCGCTGATCCCATTCACGGGAGCCAGTAGAACCCAGTCGCCACCATCTAGGCTGTATTGCGCACGTTCCACGCTGGTCGAGTTATCGACCGCCGTGAACTCAAAATCGTATGCCACGCCAAGAGACCGATCGGCATTCATCCCTGCAGGAGTACCTTGCAGTTTTTCGATCGTCGGAGGGGTGTTGTCCACTTCCATTCGTTCGCTCTCGCGTTCTGTCTTCCGCGCAATTGAGGGAGGATTTGACGGGGCATCGGTTGCGGTAATTTTCAAGTAGTACGCTCCGTCCGCCATGCTTGTGGTGTCCCACGAGTAGAACCGCTGATCCAGGTTGTCTTTCAGCAAACGCCACTCGTGTTCATTTTCTCCTCGGAAGTAGACCGCGTAGCGAAGTTCATCGTCATTGTCGTCGTGAGCCGTCCACAACACGGATTGATAGCCCTTCTGCTGCGTACCTTGCGGTTGCTGCTCAAATTTTGTTGATGACGTCGTGGTGATAACCACACCGCTCGGGTTGGGCGCTTGCGGCTGTCGCAGATTCACATTCGCGGTCAGCCCGGAGATCACCTGGGGAGCCTGTGCACGCACGCCCGGATCCTGAACGGCGATCCCGTCAATAACCGGCGCGACATTCCGAGGCTGGTACGCTTCGCTCACCCAATCAATTCCATCCCCCGCCCGGCCATCGTGAATAATTGCCTTCCACTGAAAAAAGCGAGCTGCAGGCGCTTCCACCTGGGTCCCGCTCTTGCTGTATGGTCCAAACCATTTCGACCACTCCTTGCCAGGGTCTTCCGTATTTCCGCTGCGCACAAAAAATTCCAGACGTGGCTCTTTTGAATCCATTTTAGGAGCAGGCTTGCCGATCGGTGTGCTTGCTGCGGCAGGGCCCCACCATTCCAGACGTCCCCACTGCGAAAACAATTTCGCGTCGAATGATTGGGATTCGAATGTGCCTTCCCCTTCAAACTCCGGTCCGACCGAGAATACTTTTCCGGGGTTCGCCGTGCACAAAAACATTTTTCCCGCCGGGTTGCGCGTGATGCCGGTTATCTGCGCCGCGCCAGACTTCGCCAGTTGTGCGTAAACGCCGCGGCCGTCAATTACCAGCAATGATCCGGTGTTTCCCGTGCCGGCCAAAAGTCGGCCATCGGCATTTAAGCCCAGAGCATAGACAACGTCATCGCGTGACGACCAGATCTCCTCTGGCGCGCCTTCCGGCGCCAGTTTGTAGATGCTACTGGAAATCGATGGCGGAAAATTCAGGAACGGCACAGAGCCCTGTGGTGACATGGACGAGGCAGTGTTGGTTATCGTCGTTGTGCCTTGCGAGGTGGCAATGATTGCCGTCGGCGCAGAAGTTGCGGCACGTTGCTTATCGCCGATCGCCGCCACGTAGATCGATCCGTCATTCGCTGCCGTCAATGCGGTCACTTCGCGCTTGGCGGTCTCATACAGTACGAATCCCTCGGCCGCAGCTTCATCCGCAGATGACGGCTTGCCACTCTTTCTGGTGACCCGCAACACCCGGCCGTTTGGCTCCGTACCGGCCAGCAGATTGCCCTTTGCGTCGAAGCCCAGGATCTTGATGTGGGCTTCATCACTGGCATAAAACAGCTTTCCCGTTGCATCGGGGGTCACAGCGAAAATCTGCCCTTTGTCGCCGGTGGCCACATACAGCGTTCCGTCCGGAGCGAATGCCAGATTCCAGATGTATTTCGTCTTGGGGTCGAAGAATACCGATTTTTCGCCGCTAGCCGATACTTTATAAACCTTCCCATCGGGACTGGTGCCTACGTAGAGCGCACCTTTGCTATCAAACGCGATGGTTTGTGCCAACAATTCCGTCGACTCAAAAACTGTCTTCGGTTTGCCAGTTCCTTCAAAGCGAAATACTTTGGCTGGCGAACCTCCTGCCGCGTACAACGCTCCTGAGCCATCGGTTTTCAAAGACCACAAATACGAAGCGTCTGCGTCGGAAAGCAGTGTGAACTTCGGCGCAAGTTCCAGATGCCCATCGCTGCGCACCGCCACGCCTTTCGCCGTGCCCCTCAAAAACTCTTCGTAGGTTGATTGACGCCAGCGACGCGTGTGCTCCGCGTTGCTGACGACACTGACCGTCAGCAGGCAAACCGCAAGCGACATCCCAAGGGTGATTGTTCTTACCAACGATTTGCCATTGTTGGCGCGTACAAACTGTTTCGCTACATGTTTCGACATAAACGTGGTCACCGGATCTGCAAATTCAAGGAGATAATTCCCGCGACGGGCCCGCCGAGTGGAATCGACGACTCGCTGGCCAAAGACTCGCGTAACACCTGCACGCTACCTGGCGTAGGCCGGCCATCAATCACGTTGATGGCGGAAAGCGGTACGTTGGGCATTTCCTTGTCATCCCATACCAGCGTTGGCGCAGGGGCAAACAACCCCACATACAGCCGGTCATTTCGCCGTTCGCGATTTAGCAGTGCAATCAATTGATCAAGTCCGGCTGGCCCAGAGCCGCTTGGCATGCCGGGGAAGCCGAACCCGCGGGAAGCGCGATTCAGCCAGTCCGCGTCGCTCACCAAAACACGCAATGTCATCCCGCGCACAGCCTGGTCAGGTACCTGCACGGTCGTCTCTTCCACCCGCGATTCCCCGCGATAAGGCCGCAACATCACGCGCACCCGCACCGTCTCTCCCGGGGCCGCCTCGCCCTTTTCCAGCCACGCGCTTTCGATGGTGTACGACTTCCGCCCGGGCTGGCTTTCCACGTGCAGCGTGATGTGGTCCACAGCAGGAATTTCGTAATTGTTCGTGAACAGCCGCCCAAACACATTCTGAATCGCCAGGGCAATCGGCAAACTATCCGGCGACATAGAATCGCCTGGAGCAAATGTGCTCTCGATCTGCACCGCGTTGTGCCCATGAAGTCGGATCTCGCCGGTGAGGTGCAACGTGGTTCCTTCGCCGTAGAGCGAATTCTGTGTCAGTCCATTGAATGTGGTGACCGCCACCAGCAGCGGTGTCAGCTTAGGATGATTGAGAATCTCAAAATGCAATTTCTTTTCGATTGAACCCGTGACGAAACTCAGGTCCAGCGGCACCATTGTTGGCGGTGGTACCCAGCTTGTCCCGTAACCGCAGTCAGATGGTCGCCCGTGATGGTGCCGATTGGCCCGCCCACATTCACGATCTTTGTCGAAGCCAGGCTCGAAGAAAGTGTCGTCACCACGCGGCTGCGCGACATTGGCATCTGCACATCGCCCAAGCTCAGAAACGGGTGGCCGCACAAAAACACTTTGTCGCCTTGCACCGCTGTTACCGTGCACGCCGAATTGATTGAAGCGTCACCGGAAACCAGGACCATGCCCGCCATATCCCCCGGCACCAGTCTACGATCGTCTGGCTTGGCTTCCACCGTTCCGCCCTGCGCAGCGACAAATCCATAGCCTTGCAATTGCGCAGCAAATTGCTGCACGGCAGCGGGCTGAAATCCCGAAAACACCAGTGGTGTTTCAATCCGCTCCAGGGACGACCCGCTTGGAAGGGAATTGCGCGCCAAGGTGTCGTTCGGCAACGTCAGTTGTTGCGGCGCCGATTCGCACATCGGCGGTGTGCGTCGGTGGCCGAAGCACGTCTTCAATCGGCGTCACCCCGGCAATCGCTTCTTTGGTGAAGATCCCCAATTTTAGTGAAAGTGCGCCCGCCAGTCGGCCATCGAGATAGACCGGACTGCCGCTCATCCCGGCAACCACGCCAGTGTGTTCTACTTTCGGCCCCTTCAATTCCACCAGAATGATGGATTGCTTTGGCCCCAGAAAATTAGGCATTACGCCAATTACTTCCAGGTCAAATTTTTCGATCTGGTCACCCGCAAAAATCGTGTAAGCGTAACCCTGCATACCCGGACGCACTTCGGATAATGGAATAATTGCGTTCGATTCCTGCGGCGCGGCCCAACCGCACTGACGCGCATGCGAGCTTGACTACAATAAAAGTTAGAAGGATTGCGTGGAATCGGCGAGCCATGGAAAGAGACAAATTCCCCCGGAATGAACGACTATGATACCGGGAGCGCCACAGCGAGGCAATTGAACCGCTGCGGTAGCCGGCCCAGGACTATAGCCTCATACGTCCTAGAACTGCGTTAAGATGTTTCATTACAGGAGGCCGCAATGTCTGAACCTACAAAAGAAGAATTGCTGGCGCGCATCGCCGAACTGGAACAAAAGGCCGAAGGCCGCAAGAAAGGCGCGCTCGAATTTCGCGTCGGCGAAAAAGGCGGCGTCAGTGTCTACGGACTGGGCCGCTTCCCCGTCACGCTCTACTACGAACAGTGGGTTCGCCTGCTCGACATGGCCAAGGATCTGCGCGAATTCCTCGAAGAGAACAAGCACAAACTCAAGCTGAAAGATCAGTGAGCCTTGCAGGGGGTCGGAGCTTCTGCTCCGACATCGAAGTTTCCAAGAGGATGAGGCTTTAGCCGTTGAGGAATCTCTTGATTCTCTTGAATTTTAGCCTCTTGCTGAAGATTGCCAATCAGTCCGGATGATGCATCGCGAAAATCTTGTTCGGTGAAGATTCGTACGGATACACGTGCACCATCCAGCCGAAGACCACCGGAGAGAATCGCCCGCCAGCCGCATCGCAAGCAGCCTGCGTTGAGATCGATCCCCTCAGTCCAAACTTTGTCCAGTCCGTGCGCCGCGCTTGCCCTTTTGGCGGCATGCACAAGTTCGTGTGCAGATGCCAGGTGGCCATGCTCAGAGGGACACGTTCATTCAGTTCTTCCTGGGTGGCTCGGTTCGGCATCGTGTACATCGCGCCGACCAATTCGTAGCCGCTCGAAGTCTTCTTATAGAGCAGAGAAGTCGGCCGGGCCGGATCAAACGTGAAGGCTTCCAGGAACCCATTGGCATAATTCGTGAAGTGATATTCAGCCTGCGGCACGTTGGGCAGGAAAACTCTGAACCCCTCGCTCAACGCGACGTGATAATCCTTGTACTTTTCGATTCCGGAGCGCAGCTTTCCTTCAATTTCGATCGCCCGCTGTTCATCTCCGGGTGCGGGAGCACGGTGCGCCGTCATGCGCATGTGCGCCGTATTCCCAGGATGCATCGTGGCCATATCCGCCATCGCGGTGTGTTCGCTGGCATGCACATCGGCCATATCCATATCTGGCATGCCGGTAGTTTCCATCGTCGAGCCAGGCTGCTGCGCTTCTTGTATGGCTTCGCCGGCGACAGACGCAACCACTGGCGTGCGGTGGTTTGGTATGGCCGCAAGCAAAACGCCAACCACGAACAGGGCTCCGAGGCCGATGGCCGCCTTGGTCAAAAGATGAAGTATCGCTCTACCGCCAGACATACAAACTCCCAGGGACGCCTTCGCGTGATGTTTTCTACTCACTTAATGATACGAAGTGGGTTGGCGATCTGTTTCGCCGGATTTCTCAACAGGTGCCTCTAATAAACTGGCCACGAGTACAGGGCGTAGTGCGTTGCAGGAATGAGAGTTAGCTCAACGCAAATCAGGGGCTTGTGATCAATACTCAAAAGATACGCTTGCCTGCCGGTGAACAGGTTGCTAACGACGCGCTGCTCGCGAAACTCTTGATTGATGAAATCTGTTCGCTGCCCGCTGAGATCTTTGCCCATTCCGCAGCTGCATCGTCCTTCTTCGCCCGCATGCTAAACTTCTTTTGTGGATAAAGAGACCATTCATCCTGCAAACGCATTGACCGGCGGCCTCGAATTCCCCGGCGACAAGTCCATCTCTCATCGATACGCGATGATCGCTGCGCTGGCGGAAGGCACCAGCGAGTTGCGCAACTTTGCGGCAGCACGCGACTGCCATAGCACGCTCGGCTGCATGAAATCGTTGGGCGCGGACGTTAGCGTCGACAAGACCACCGTGAAAATCACTGGTCGCGGCCTTCGTGGACTCAAAAGCAGTTGGCGCACCCTCGACGCTGAAAACTCCGGCACCACGATTCGTCTGCTCAGCGGCATCCTCAGTGGCCAATCGTTCAACACGAAAATTACCGGCGATGCCTCTCTGCAAAAGCGCCCCATGAAGCGCGTGGTCACTCCTCTGCGGCAAATGGGCGCAGACATACGTGCCAAAGACGACAATTTCCCACCGCTTGAGATTCACGGAGGTAAGCTCCGCGCGATCCACTACGAAATGCCCATGGCCAGCGCCCAAGTGAAATCTGCCGTGCTGCTCGCCGGACTTTACGCCGTTGGTGAAACACGTGTCACGGAGCCGGCATCTACGCGGGACCATACAGAACTGGCGCTCACGGAATTTGGCGCGCACATTCAAAAACAGGGCCGCACCATCGTGATTCGCGGCATGGCCAACGATTCGAACAACTCAAATCTGCAAGCACGTTCTCTGGACGTTCCCGGCGATCTTTCCTCCGCCGTGTTTTTTTTGGCTGCGGCGTCCTTGCTCCCCGATTCCAACCTCTTCATCAGCAACGTCGGAATGAATCCCACGCGCTCTGCCATTCTCGATTTCTTTCATTCCATGGGCGCGGCTATTTCCGTGGTGAATCTGCAGAGCAGGCAGGGTGAAGTAGTTGGCGACATTGCCGTGAGAGGTTCCGCGCTAAGAGGTGGGGTGGTTTCAGGCGATCTGGTGCCGCTGCTGATCGATGAATTGCCAATGCTTGCCGCGCTCGGCCCATTCACTGAGCAGGGAATTGAGATTCGCGATGCCGCAGAGCTCCGCGTAAAGGAAAGCGACCGCATTGCAGCGCTTGCTGAAAACCTGAAGCGCATGGGTGCTACGGTTGAGGAACGCCCCGACGGATTGCGTGTAGCGGGCCGGAACGCGGGAAAACTCCATGGGGCCGAAATTGAGCCGCACGGGGATCACCGCATCGCTATGGCCTTCGCCGTCGCTGGCTTAGCTGCCGAGGGCGAGACGGTTATCCACGACGCGGATTGCGCCGGGGTTTCGTATCCAGGTTTTTTCGCTGAGTTGCGCCGATTGTCACAGGGATGATTCCCGCGAGCGTGTCCGATCTCTGATCGTTGCTTTCAGATATCCAGTCGACTTACTGCTCCGTGGGCGGCTCGATCGGCGCCGGTGGCGTGGGGACGTTTGGCGAAGGCGGCTTGGCCGGGACGGACATCGCACTTCTTCGCAATCCAATGTTTCCGTAGCTGGTCTTCAAAATAATTTTTGGTCCGCGACCCGTCCCATACTTTCCCACAATCTGGGCATCTCCGGATGGCGACTTCACTGGCGTCAGGTTTGTGAATTCGGATTCAATGTCGCAATTGCGGCATTCCGCGTCCAGATCAAAGTTTGAACTTCCAGGCAGCGTCAAGGAAATCTCGGACGAAGAGTTGGTAATTGAAACATCGTCCTTCGGAACGACAGAGAATCGCACGTTCACCGCAGCATTGCGGTTGTCGATGTTTACCTTGCCGCCGGGATTTTCCAGGTTTACTTCGGTATCGCGCGTCCGAAGGCTCAAATTCCCCGGACTACCCACGATGTCCAGATTTCCTGTGCCCGCCTCCATGTGTCCATTGAGCGAAGATAGCGTCATATCCGTCTTCACGGTGATCAGGCGGATCCCCTTGATCACCTTGTCCGCGCGCACCGGCCCGTAAAAATCACCGTCCAGCGTGAAGCTTCCCGTTGCGTTAATCACTTCAACTTCGCCGCCCTTGCCGGTCACTTTCACATTCCCGGCGGTATCGGTAACTTTTACGTCGCCTTTGCGCGTCTCGATGGAAACATCGCCAGTGGTGCTGCGAATCTCCACGTCGCCATTCTGCACACTCACTTCGATATCCGCGATCTGGTCGGAAATCGTGACATCGCCCTTGTCCGTCTTCACGCTCAACGCAGATTTCTTGGGTATCGCAATTTCCAGGTCCAGGCTGATTCGTGAGTCCGAAAGGTCGTAGCCATCCGGGTGAATTTCGTATCCGTCGCCGTTCTTCACCACCACCAGCTTTACTGGCTTCGCGATTTTCCCCGCCTCGGTTTCACTCCACGCGTGCACATTTTTCTTGACGCTCACGCGCAGTTGTTGGTCATCGGAGCCGCGCAGCGTAATGTCACCTCGCCCCAAGCGCACATTCACGCGCGCTCCTGCTGGAATCGTCTGTGGCGGCACGTCCAGATCATCGAAGGAGAAGCTGTCCCCTTGCATCTCCACTCCCAATTTGTCGCCCAGCTCTCGTTTGCCATAATCAAACGCCGCAACCGCGCTCAACAGGGCCAGCATCCCAAAAACCAGAAAGACTTCGCCTGCGGTAATTGCTCCACCACTCCCGCCGAATCTCCGGCCTGCGGTACGTTCGTAAAGCTTCACCGCGCCCCAGAAAATAATCAGCAGGGGCCACCAGTGCCAGAACAGGTGCCCTAGATCGATGTGTCCGTAGTTACGAACCAAAAGCAGCAGCCCTACGGTGATGAGAACTAATCCTGTGAAGAGCCCGCTGCTGCGCGACTGGGTATTCGCCATAGCTTCTATTGTCCTTGCGCCGAAAATGGGGTTTGCGGGGGAACGGCCGGAGGAGCGGGTGGCGGGATTGGTGGAAGTGTGCCGGGAGGTGGAACATCAATATGTCCGTCGCGTGGCACCATTGCGGACGCAAGCTGAATTACACCAATCACCAGAATCAACATCGGCCATGTGTTTCCAAAGTAGAATCGGCCCCCGCTCATCTCGCTGATCAGAAAGAGAACTCCCAGCGTGATAACAAGGGCGGGAACCATGAGGTTCTTAATCGTGCAACTCTGGCAATGGCATCGTGTTTGAACGCTCATCGCGCTACTCCTTTCAATCCTGCCTGCCAACTCGATTGCGCAGCATCAATACGCCGATTCCGATCAACACAACGGGCACAATAAATTCTCGCACCCGAAACATGTCAAAGAACCCAAAGTTGTGCAGCAGGAACAAGCCGCCAATTCCGATTAGTATGAACGGACCCATGGAACGATTCTTGGTCCAGTTCTCAAACGGATCCACGACGGTCTGCCCAGTTTGCCGCGCCCGGGCTGTTCGCAGCGCATCGATCGCCATGTAGAAAACGAAGGACACCAGCGCCAGAATCCAGAACGGTTGAAGCGTGTCTCCCAATCCACCGCTTACTCCGACGATAATCCCACCCATGATCAGAATGTGAACCATCGCCTTTTTGTACTCGCCGTTGTAAATCGCGCCAAGTCCCGGCGCAAACCCAAGAATGAAGGCAATCCCGGGATTCGGGACGGAAGCAGGCGGAACAGGTGGCAAGGGCACCGGAATGCTTGCCGTCAAGCCCGGTGCACCCGGCGGAACTCCAGTCGCCACGGTGGGCGTTGGAGGTAATCCCATCATGGCGCCCAAGCAATCCTCGCAATACAGCAGGTCGCGCACGGGTCGCACGCACGCCGGGCACATAGCTCTCCCGCAATTCCGGCAGAACCCGGTTGCATCCACCTCAGGATGGACTGCACATTTCATCGAAGGCTCCTCTCATAAAACACGGGACACTGTGCGGCCAAAAGTTCCAGCTGGTGCGCAACTTCATTCGCTCGATTCTGCTGGCGTGGTTGCGCTGGTTTCTGATCATCCGTTTGGCCGGGATTCTTGTCGGGTGCTGGTTTCGGCAATGATTCATCAGGGGCGCTCTGCAGATCATTCTGATCCGAACGCAGCCGCGATTGAATTTCGTATACCACTCTCAAATCGCTGACGTACTTTACGCTGCGCGCATATACAAGATGCACCTGGCGGTCCGCGCTGCGGTAAACATTCGCGGGTCGCAGGTCTGCCAATTTCGGTTTGCGCAAGGAGAAGCCGGTTGCGCTGATCAGGATCGCAAAAGTCGCCACCAGACTCGCCACCCCGTACGCAAATTTCGGTGATCCGAATCCGCGAAGCAGATTGTTCAGTGACTGCCAGATTGAAACGGTTTCCCGTGGCCCGAGTGTCTTGTCGAGGATGTTGTAGACCAAACGCGGCGGCGTCTCCAGTTGCTCCATCTTGTGCATGCCAACCACGAGGCTCTGCACACTCGCCAGCAGCGGAGCACACTGCGCGCACTGCGCCACATGCTCTTCAAACGCCGCCCGATCCGGCGCCTGCAGCAGTCCATCGAGGTAGTCGCTTAGCCTCGCTTCAATTTGATCGCAAGTCCAGATCATAACCAACCCCCAACCAACTTCCTGTAATTCCTATCTAGTTCAACCCCGGCCATCACCAATCTTCTCTTGCTCATGATGGCCTTACTCCCATTTGCTGCAAAATCTTGGCAAGTTCGATTCGTCCCCGGTTGATGCGCGACTTTACCGTACCTTCCGGTACCGCCAGGCTCTGCTGAATTTCCGCGTAGTCCAGTTGTTGCAAGTCTCGCAGAATCACTGCCTCGCGCAACTCCGGCGAAAGCTTGGTTAGCGCCGTCTGTACCTGCGCGCTCAACTCTCGGAGCAGCGCTTGTTCGTCCGGACGCCGCCCCGACGACTCTTTGTTCTCCACCACCGGCATAGCATCGTCCAGCGAATCCGTAATGCGATCCCGCTTCGTTCGCCGGTAATGATCGATCAGCAGGTTTCTGGTAACGCTGGTCATCCACGTGGCGAATCCACCGTGCGCTGAGCGATAGCTCCCTAGCGTACGGTACACCCGCAGAAATACCTCTTGAGACAAATCCTCGGCTTCTGTGCCGTTCCCGGTAAACCGGTAGCACAGGTTGAAGATCCGGCGCGTATGTCGACGCACCAGTTCCTCCCAGGCCGAACCATCTCCCTGGAGGCATTGCTGGACCAGTTGGGCATCCTGCTCCAAGCTGCTTAGCCCCGATTTCCATAAGCCTGCTCTGGCACGGCTTGCTGGTACTCTGCATTGCCTGCCAAACAGTGGAACGCAAAATGTGGCAAAAATGTTCCCTTTGTACGGTTGAGCTGGACCGACCCTATGCCCCGCATATTACCTACCCCGACCCCTCGATACAAGGTATTGTAAGCAAAATGTTTAGCTGCGCTTGACGGATACCCCTTCATCCCAGTACTCTCGCCCCTCATGCGAGTAAAGTCGAGGAAATGGTGGCTGGCCGGCCTGGGATTCTTAATCTTGGGCTCACTAGCCTATCGATTTCGACATGTTCTGGTGAGTGTCAAGGAGTTCAATTGGAGCTCGCTCTGGCAAGCCGTTCAAGGCGTCAATCCCTGGTACATTCTGGTCTGTGTCATCCTCATTTACGTCTGCTACGCACTCCGCGCCCGCCGTTGGCAGAACTTCCAAAAACATCTTGGACAGGCGCACTTCTGGAATATTCTAACTTCGACGATTGCCGGTTTTTCTGCCGTTTTCGTTATGGGCCGTCTCGGTGAGCCAGTCCGGCCAGTGCTTATTTCGCGCAAGGACAAGATACCTCTGGCGGATTCCTTTGGTCTCTACGCGCTCGAACGGCTCCTTGACCTGGCATTCGCCATCCTGATACTCGCGTCGTGGTTCCTGACCACCACCATCCAAAAATACATCTACGCGGAAGTCTCCTCTCCGGTTCTTGAGGGTGCGCGTAAGACCGCTGGTACCATCCTGACTTTTGGAACCATCGGCATGGTTGCCATGATTGTGTATATCCGCACGCATGGGGCTTCTGCGCTTGAAGGTCGAATGCAGGAATGGCTAGCCATTCACGGTTGGCGGGCCAGTGTCGCGAGAATCGTCTTGGGCGTTGCCCGGGGCCTCAAGACAATTCGGTCTTGGAGCGACCTTTTTATTGCAGCGGCAATCTCTGCCGTGCATTGGCTGCTGATCATCCTGATTTATTATCTGGTGCCGCTGGCGTTCGGCGGGCAGTTGGCTACGCTGCGGTTTCAAGACTCGATCCTGGTACTTGCAATGACGCTTGTGGGTTCCATCTTTCAGCTCCCCGGAGTCGGCGGCGGTCCACAATTGGTGATGACCGGAGCCTATACGAGCTTATTCGGAGTTCCACGAGAATCGGCCGTTGCCGCCGCGATGGTGCTCTGGCTCATCACCTTCGCTTCCTGCATCTTTACTGGTCTGCCGATCTTGTTCCGCGAAGGTTGGTCGCTCGGCGAATTGCGTAAAATGCGCGCGCAGGAAGAGGAAGAACTCGACGCGGAAATGGCCGAGCATCCCGAGCGCCCGCTCTCCTAGTTCGCCTCTAAATCCTCATTGTCGATTCCTGATATCTGATTTCTGGTATCTGTTTTCTGCTATTCTCTCTTGCAACAGGAGAATCCCAAGAGTGAAGTGTCCCTTTTGCGCGCATCTGGATGACAAGGTAATCGATTCCCGCGAAGGCCGTACCGGCGATACCATTCGCCGCCGCCGCGAATGCCTGAAGTGCAGCCGCCGTTTCACCACCTACGAACGTATCGACGAAATTCCCTACATGGTCATCAAGAAGGATGGCCGCCGCGAACGCTTCGAGCGCCAGAAAATTCTGCAGGGCTTGCTGAAGGCTTGCGAGAAGCGCCCCGTCCCGACGCCCAAGCTCGAGGCCATCGTCGACGAAATCGAAGGCGTCGTCCACGAAGCGACCGAAAGCGAATTGACCACCACCGAAATCGGCGAAATGATCATGCATCGCCTCAAGAAACTCGACAAAGTGGCCTACGTCCGCTTCGCCAGCGTCTATATGGACTTCAAAGACGTCCAGGAATTCATGTCCGAGCTTAAGAATCTCCTGAAGGACCGTGGCATCAAGAAGTAAGTTTCGCCCGTGTAGGCGCCGGGCTTCAGCCCGGCTAGACACCGTTTCCGTGAACTTCACGTGGCCACATCTCTGCGATATCCGATCGAATGAAATGTAATATCCACGATAACGTTTTTGCTTCTACGCCGTCTGCCTGATGGGGGCCAATCGCCATGAAGAAAGTAGCTTCTGCTTTTACTCATCTCTCTCTCCGCCACATTCGCCGCGTCCGCTCAGTCAGTCTCGCTCGATACTCCAGCTGCCAAACAGTTTCAACGTTGGCTGGTTGCTTTCAATTCGGGAGATCGCTCCACCTGAAGGAGTTCCTGGAGAAGTACCGCCCCTCCGCCATGGAACGGTTGGACAGCCTACTCGAGTTTCGTCAGGAGACCGGCGGCTTCGAACTCAAGAAGACTGAAGCCACCACCGCCACCACCTTCACCGCCCTGTCTGAAGGAGCAGACAGCGAACGATTCGGCAGAATTGTTCTGGAAGTCGAATCCGACCCGCCGTATCACATCTCCAAAATAGAAATTCGCGCCATCCCGACGCCGCCCGAATTTGCTGTCGCCCGCATGTCGGAATCCGAAGCCCTGGCCGCCCTGCGCACCTACCTCGAGCAGGCCACCGCCGCCGACAAATTCTCCGGCACCGCTCTGGTCGCCCACGACGGCAAAACTGTCTTCGAACAAGCCTACGGCCTCGCCGACCGCGCCCGGAAAACATCCAATGAACTCAATACGCAATTCCGCATTGGCTCGATGAACAAAATGTTCACCGCCGTCGCTATCATGCAATTGGTGCAGTCAGGAAAAATAAAACTCACCGATCCACTCGCGAAGTTTCTGCCCGATTACGCCAACAAGGACCTCGCCGCCAAAGTCACCATTCACCACCTCCTGACCCACACCGGCGGCACCGGCGATTTCTTCGGCCCCGAATTCGATGCCCATCGTCTGGAACTCAAAACCCTGAACGATTACGTGAAGCTTTATGAAAAGCGTCCCCTGCAATTCGAGCCCGGCAGTAAGTGGGAATACAGCAACTTCGGCTTCCTTCTACTGGGCGTGGTGATCGAAAAGGCCAGCGGCCAGGATTACTATCAGTATGTCCGCGAACACGTGTTTAAGCCTGCCGGCATGACCTCCACCGACTCGCTTCCTGAAAATGAATCTGTCGCGCAACGTTCCGTCGGCTACATGAAAGAAAACCCTGATTCGTCGTGGACACCGAACACCGATACGCTGCCCTACCGGGGCAGTTCCGCTGGTGGCGGATATTCCACAGTCGGCGACCTCATGCGCTTTGCCCTGGCGCTCGAGAACAACAAACTCCTCGATGCTGAACACACCAAACTCCTGCTCACCGGCAAGGTCGATCGCCCTGGCGGCGGTAAATATGCTTACGGATTCGGAGACGAAGAAACGAATGGAGTTCACTGCTACGGCCACGGTGGCGGCGCGCCAGGCATGAACGGCGAATTAACTTTCTGCCCAGACACGGGCTATATCATTGCCGTTCTGGCCAACCTGGATCCTCCGGCAGCAACTCATGCGGCCGACTACGTGATCAGCCGTCTGCCCATCCCCGGGAAGTGACACCAGCAAATTCAACGCTTTTCACAGACTCGCGGGAACAGGTTCAATCAAGATGCTGGTAAGGGCGATTGTGCCGATTGCGATTGCGCCTTTTTCCTCAGGGCCGCCGCGGAAAGCAGTGTGATGGCGAGGCCAATCGGGAAGGGCTCGATGAACGTCATCAGTGAGTTGAAGAGCGGGTTTTCGTACTGCTCCTTGAATTTCTTCAGCTTCTCAACTTGCACTTGGACGGCTGCAGGACTCGCACCCGAGGCCCTGAGCTTCTCGATCGTTTGGGTGCCATATTTGTCCATGAAATCGCGGGGGAGGAAATTAAAGTAGAGAATTTCCCAAGTGGCGACATAAAAAATGCATGTGATCAGGGTAATCGAGATCCCCACGGCAAAAGCCTTCGTAAAGGTGATCCGGCCGTTGCCGACGTTGTCGCGGTACGAGCGAATCCCGAAGAATACCAGCAAAAACGAGAGCACGATGGCCGTGTAGCCGATGACCAAGCCCTTGGTAAAGCCCATGTTGTGCAAGAACGGCACCGTGGCCAACATCATCAGCGAGGAAAGCGCGCCAGAAATCAGCCCGAAAGTCAGCACCGTCTTTTTCATCGATTTAAACCTCCTGCTCCCTCAATTCCGTGAAACTTGGTTTAACGTGACCTGAAATTTGGCGGGAGCAGTCGACGTCGAGGTCAGTCTACCTTTGGCTTTGGCGGTTCCCATAATTCAATTCGGTTTCCATCGGGATCCATGATCCATGCAAAGCGCCCGTAATCGGCATCCTCGCGATGCGGGTCAATCTCAACTCCCGCCTTCTTCAACTCCTCCAGCAACCCGTCCAGGTCATCTACACGATAGTTCACCATGAAGCTGGCATTGCTCGCCCCAAAATACTTCGTGCTTCCTGGAAAGATGCACCAAGCCGTCGCCCCCTCTGCACCCGGCTCAGTTCCGTCCGGCGCCTGCAACTCGCGCCACGCAAATGTAGCGCCCTGTCCGTGCGGCTCGCGCTTAATCCCAAGATGCTTCTCATACCAGTCATAGAGCTGTGGCGGGTTCTCTGATTTGAAGAAAATTCCACCAATACCGGTTACGCGCTTCATAATCCTCCTTCACCAGACCTCACGAGCCAGAAGTGTATCGGGTGACGTAAATGTTGTCGTCACCCTTTTGGGCGATTCTGCATTCCTGGACGGAAAATCACGCTTTCAGGTGGGGCGCCTCCGGGCAGGCATACGCCTCACGGGATCAGCCGGGTGGTCTTGCCGATCTGCACGGCCTGGGTGCGCCGCTTGGCGCCCAGCTTATCAAACAGCCGGCTCGAATGGGTCTTCACGGTGTTTTCGCTGACGAACAGCCGGCCGGCAATCTCGCGATTGCTCAACCCGGTGGATATCAGCCCGAGAATCTCCAGTTCGCGCGGGGTGATGCCGAGTTGCCTCACGCGCATCTCGTCGGTGGCGAAGGGACCTGCGGTCGGCACCGGGACTTCCTTCATGATCACTGCCGGCTTCTTTCTTGTGAGCGTCTGCCCCAGCCAGATGCCCAGTCCCGCAAACAGCGCCGCCACCAGCGCGCCGTAGATCTCCACCGAATGCTCCACGACCAGGAAGCGGTACTCCGTAAGTTTCAGCACTACGATAAGCAGGCCGCCGCACACGCCGTAGAGCAAGATGTCGCGCACCGCGCGGCGGCGCGAGCCCTGTTCGGATTCCCTCGTCATGGTCACGGCTGGCCATAATATCTGAAGACTTCATCATTGGGTAGCGCCAGCCTCTTCTAGCCGGGCACACGTAAAAGAAGTCCTGCACCAGGACTTCTTCGAGGCCATTACCTCGTGGCGAGGATTACAGATTGCAGATCACTCGGTTACAACTCCAGTTCAGTCCCCTTGGGGGAAACTTAGCGTGGCTACCTTGCTCTCGTCCTTGTTCTTCCCGAACCCGGTTTTTGGATGCTTCGGGGTTACGGGCTACTCGGAAGTAACACACAGGCCCGGCAAGCGAACAAACCGTCCAAGTGGATACCGGTCCGATTACCCGACTTGAATGAAGCCGCTCTGCGGCACCCGGCATCTAATTTTTGAATCCGGCTGTGATCCCGGACGCAAAACAGCTTGGAGGGGTAACTAATGATTGAATCTCCTGATCTTCGGATGACGAGAATTCCACTCAGCCACGGAGCCGGCCATTTGCCCGCACTCGGATTTGGCACCTTAATCCCCGACGCCGCCGTGACGATAAGCTGCGACCACAGCCGCACTGGAAGCCGGATTTCGACATTTCGATTGCGCGGAACGATACAAGAACGAACGCGAAGTAGGCAGGGCGTTGCAGGCGGGACTTGCCGCTGGAGGGCTCAGGCGCGAAGAAATTTTTGTTACCACAAAGTTGTGGAACACCAATCACCGGCCCGAGCGCGTCGAGCCGGCTTTTGAGGCGAGTCTGGACAGACTCGGCCTCAAGTATCTGGATCTTTATCTCATTCACACTCCATTTGCATTTCGACCCGGGGACGAGCAGGATCCGCGGGATCAAAACGGCAATGTCCTGTACGACCACGACGTGACGTTGCTCGACACCTGGAGAGCGATGGAAAGTCTCGTGGATCACCGGCAAGTGTCGGGCCATCGGAGTTTCAGACATCACTTTAGACAAGCTGAAGCCTATCTATGAATCTGCAAGAATCAAGCCAGCCGTGGTCCAAGTAGAAGCACATCCGTATCTGCCCGAGACGGAGCTGCTGCAATATTGCAACGAGAGAGAAATTGTCTTTTTGGCGTTTGCACCATTAGGTCACGGGATCAGCCCGGGGCCGCTCGAAGATCCAGTCATTTCGGCTATCGCCACGCGAGTTGGAAAGACGCCCGCGCAGGTGCTGCTGGCTTGGGCGGTGCAGCGCGGCACGGCTCTGCTTACCACGCCTAAGACTGCGGCCCGCGCGAGAGAGAATTTTGACATCTCTACCCTTCCGGCAGAGCGCGCTTGACGAAATCAATCGAATTCAGACCAGACAGCGGCTGAATCAGGTGGTGAGCACCGGCATTCCTGGTTTCATTCCGCAAGGTAAACGAACATGAAAGCGAAACCGCAGCTAGTCGTACATGCGCTCTCTGAAATTGGTTGTGTGGGATGCAGTGCCTAGTCCAGCTCGCCGAAATTTTGTATCCATTGGCCTGTGCTCTGAATCAGAAGAGAAATCTGATGTGCATCATCACTGTTGTTTCAAGGAGGAAAGGATCAATCATGGACCGCAAACGCAAGCTCGCGATTGCGATCGCTACGGCAGTTCTAGCTAGGGCTCTTTATGCGAAGGACAAATACTCCCTGAAATCGCCAAGCGGAATCGCGTTTTCCGACTTCAAGGGATACGAGGACTGGGCGGTGGTCTCCTCAGCGCGGACCGATGAAGTGCTCAAAGTGTTCGTCGCCAACCCGACCATGATCAATGCATACAAGGCCGGAGTGCCGGGCAACGGCCAGCCCTTCCCGGATGGTTCCAAGATCGCGAAGCTTCAATGGAAGCCGAGGCAGAACACGGAGGCGCCGTTCAAAGTGGATGTGCCAGACGTTTTTGCCCAGGATTTCGTCATGGAAAAGGACAGCAAGAGATTTCCGAAAAGCGGCGGATGGAGATACGCGCTGTTCAACTACGAGGCCGCAGCGGACAAGTTCACGGCCGATCCCAGCCCCTCAGACTGCGGAAATGCGTGCCATTCGGCGGTGAAGGCGAAAGACTACATCTTCCACCCGTACCAGAAGCGCTGAAACGCGTCGGCCCCCTCTGCTCTTGCGCTATCGAAATCTCAGTTCCCCGCAGCGGGTTCGCGACATTTTTCGACGATTTCCTGATCGGAGGCGTTGCCCATCAAAAGCACCGAGGATACCGCTCCGAAAACCCATTCTTTGAAGAAGCGAGATAAATCGCGCTTCGAGACGCGCTCGGCGACCCCCTGGAAATCACTGAAATCGGCGGGGCGGTCCGAAAATTCTGCCAGAAATGTCCGAATAATCCGGTTGAATCGTTCGTCACCGACAATCTGGTGCAGGACATACAGCGACCACGCGCCTTTCGGATACGAATTCTCGCCGAGCTCTTCTTTTCCATACTCCGCGATGGGAGTCGTCGCATTGAGCGAGTTCTTCTTTGCCGCGCTCCGGAAGTGCTCGCGGTACTTTGTCATTCGGTCGTCAAAGGCCTTCTGCCCCTCGATACCGCGTCCAGTTTTGCAAAACGCCGATGGCCGCCCGATCAGCTGGAATCTCCGTCCGCTTGATCCAATCCCCATTGGCGTAGAGATAAAAATTGTCGCCCGGTTTCACCGAAGCATCCATGTTGGCGACGGCAATGCCGTGCGTCTCTTTCGGCGTTTCCTGGGCATGCACCATCAAAAACGGAAGACTAAATGCCACAAACGCCGCGCAAGTCAGCGCGATTCCCAATAAACTCTTTGAAAGGTTCATCGAAAGGGCTCCCTGAATTTCTGCCACTTTAGACGCAGCAAACCGTCGTTGGCAACCACATTCCGAATCCTGACATGCCGTCAACCGCGCGACGTGTGACCCCGCACCAATTGCGGCTTGGGCGATGGAACTCAATTCCATTTTGGTTTGTAACCGGCACCGCTTTTTTCGTATTGTGGGCTAGAGTAAACAGATTGGGAGATGCGCATGCGTAAATTTTGGTTTGCTGTTGCAGTTATCGCTGTTGGTTCGTCGGTCCTGGTGGCGCAGAAAGCGCAAATGCCCAGGATCGAAGCCGATAAAATTCGTGACGCCGTCAAGTACCTTTCCAGCGACGAACTCGAAGGCCGCGGCACCGGGCAAAAAGGTGGCGACGTTGCGGCCGACTACATCGCCGCGCAATTCAAGAGCTATGGCCTGAAGCCGGCCGGCGACAACGGTACGTACTTCCAGCAAGTTCCGATGGTTGGCGTGAAGACGCTTCCTTCCACAACCTTCGCGTTTGTTCCCGCCACCGGCTCCCCCATCGCGCTGAAAAATCTTGACGACTACGTCACCAGCAATGAAACGCAAACTCCCGTTGCCGACATCGATGCGCCCATCGTTTTCGTCGGGTACGGCATTAACGCGCCAGAGGAAAAATGGGACGACTACAAGCGTTACGACATGAAGGGCAAGGTCGCACTGCTGTTCGTCAGCGAGCCGGAGTCCAACGACCCCAATTTTTTCAAAGGCAAAGCGCTTACCTACAACGGACGGTGGGTTTACAAGTATGAGGAGACTGCCCGCCACGGCGCCGTCGCCACGTTGATCATTCATCGCACCGATATCGCCAGCTATCCGTGGGAAGTGGTGCGCAACTCGTGGGGGGGTGAACGATCCTACCTGAGGCGCGATGGTACGCCGAAACTGCAGGCTGCCTCGTGGATCCAACTCGATGTCGCCAAGAAACTAGTCGCACTCGCCGGTCTCGATCCTTGATAAGCTCTATCAGCAAGCGCAATCGCGCGATTTCAAGCCCATCGAACTATCGGTTAGATTGAAGGCCCATATCGCCAGCGACATCCGCCCGTTCGATTCGCGCAACGTGGTGGCCAAGCTGGAAGGTTCTGATCCGCGCCGCAAAGGCGAGGCTGTACTCTACACCGCGCATTACGATCACTTCGGAATCGACAAGCAACCGTCCCAAGGGCGACAACATCTATCACGAGCGATCACCCCGGCCGACAAGGTCATCGCTTGCCTTGGGTACAATGGCCGCGGCGTCGCGATGGCGACTGCAATGGGGGCTGAAATAGCCCGCCGCATCACCGGAACGCAGCCGGCGGACCTGGATATGCCAGTAAAGTCGGCTCTGGACCCGATCCGGCTGCACCGACTTTGGCCCATCGGCGTGACCGCGAGACTGGCGTACGGTCGCCTGATAAGGACCATCGGCGCGTAATCACGCGAACCAGCAGCGCATCGAGGGCCCTCTTCGAGGCTATGGCGCGTCAGGCGCCCCGCGGCAGCCACCATTCCGCGCCGCGCGGCGTGCTGACATATTCGGGCCAGCGGTAATGAATCGGCGCGTGGAAATCCTTAGGCAGGAGAGGCGCGAGCCACGTCTTGCCTCCGAGGCCCCCGCCTGTGCGCTCGCGAAATTCGGCCTGCGCGGCCGCGAGGGCCTGCGGATCGGTCATCAGGTCGATGAGGCTGCCTGCGATGGCGCGAGCGGCGGCCTCCACGGTTGGGTCGATCGTCGCGGGGAAACCTCCGAGCGCGTTCCACGCCCAGGCCGGGTATTGGTAGCCCGGCCGCGGCGACGCGAGCATCGCACGCCCAACATAGACGTGCGCTGTCGGACAGTGCCAAGTGTACTCCGTGTAGTCGTCCGACGTGTAGTTCTTTTGCCAGGGCGGCAGGATGGCGCGCAGGCGGCCCTCATCCTCTTCCGGCGTCGTCAGCGCCGTCATCGCGGGATGAATCGGGTCCTCCATCGGCTCAAGGCCCAGGTTCTTCTGGACCTCGCGGCCAAACCGCCTGGCCTCCTCTCCCCAGCGAGGCGTTCCGCCAAGCGCGAGATTGCCGTAGGCGAGCGCCGCCAGCGCATGGTTGGGTAGGCCCGGACGGGTCTTGGTCACCCATTCCTTGCGCACGATGCAATGGGTGATCCGAGCGACATTGTCGGCGTTGTTGTCGAGGACGGCGTAGATGCGCTCCTGCATTTCCAGGGTCGGGCAGCGGCTCGAATATTGAATCTGACTGAAATTGGGAGCGAGATTGTCGGCCGTGGCCTGACCGGCGGCGAGAATCGCCTCGTTGATGGTCCAAGTGCCGGTATGCGGCAGCATCGACTCCTTGGTCATCTTGCTCGTCATATACATGAGGCAGACAGCGTCGATCGCGCCGGGGGCTCGCGCCATCGTATGGGCCGAAGCGCCCTCTCCTGCGCCCATGCCGGACCATTCTTCGGGGCGCGGGCACTCGAAGCTGTACATCCGGCTCCAATAGCTGCCACAATGGGTGTCCCAGATCACCGTGTTGGCGTGCGCGGTGCTGAATGCCGGGTGAAAGGCGACGGTGGCGTCGAGATCGTCGTAATAGCCGTGGGCGGCATGCACCGGCTTTGAGCCGCACACCTTTTCCGCCGGCTCGCCGAAGAAGACGAGCTTGCCGGGCAGGCCGTGTTTCTCCATCGCCGCTTTGGCGGCGAGCAGGCCGCCCAGTGCGCCGAGCCCCAACGCCGAATGGGGATCGGTATGGCCGGCGGCATATTTGTGAACGCCGTCGCGCGGCTTCTCAAAGGGCACAGGATCCTGGCTGTTGCCGGGAACGGCGTCGTATTCCGCATAAGTGGCGACAACCGGCTTGCCTTTGCCGTATGTAGCGCGGAAGGCGGTGGGCATGGTCGCCGTGCCTTCTTCCACCTCGAAGCCCTGCTCGCGCAACAGTTTCA